>JAJNPS010000011.1 GCA_021155205.1 Rhodobacterales bacterium | reverse complement strand
CCCTCGAGGAACGGGCCAACCGCATCATCGCCATGGTGCGGGCCAGGGTCGAGCATCCGTTCCGGGTGATCAAGCGCCAGTTCGGCCACGTGAAGACCCGCTACCGCGGCCTCGCCAAGAACCGCGCCCAGGCGCGCGCTGCTTGGGCCAAGCTAGGGGTTAACGGTTCGACTATTGCGATGCGGCCCCAGGCGCTGGCTTTGAAGGTTTGGCACGTCTGACCATGCGCATGGTTGCGAGATTGCAGGGTTTTCCAGACGACTGGTCATTCTTTGGTAAAAGGACAAATGCCTACCGTCAGATTGGCAACGCCTTTCCACCACCCGTTGCCGAGGCATTGGGGTTGGCGATCTCGGCTGCCATTCGCACATCTGAATGTCACCGCGCCGTCGAACTTGCCGTGACAGCAGAATGAAGGAAAAGGTTGTTTCCAAAGGTGCGCGGGCGCTGGCGAGCCGCACCCCTATGATCCGACAAGAAAAACAAGGCTGCAGATCGGCCATGTCATCGACAAGTCCCAAGGCGGGTCGGACGAGGCAAGCAACTTGCGGGCGCTATGTTCCGTTTGCAACGAAGGCTCCGCCAATCTGACGCTCGACCGACCGTCCCTCACCAAACTCCTCGTGCAGATTCGCCGGGCGACGGCCTCCGATCAACGGGAAGTCCTGCGCCGGCTGAAGACGAAGTTTCCAATCGACTGAGATCTCCAAACCCTGACACCCCCCTAATTCCACCACCTCAACCCCTTGAAATCCCTCACAT
Source organism: Rhodobacterales bacterium (assembly GCA_021155205.1). Taxonomy (GTDB): domain Bacteria; phylum Pseudomonadota; class Alphaproteobacteria; order Rhodobacterales; family Rhodobacteraceae; genus JAJNPS01. The sequence continues at coordinate 178,890 of JAJNPS010000011.1, read as the reverse complement.
CCAGAACCGCGCCACCCAGCCTCCCCCTCACGGCATCACCTCGAACCGATCCACATCGACCATCCCCATATCCGTGATCTTCAGATGCGGGATCACCGGCAGGGCCAGGAACGCCATCTGCAGGAACGGCTCTTCCAGCACCACCCCCAACCCTTTCGCCGCCGCCCGCAAATCAACCAGCGCGTCCCGGACCACCTCGAACGGCTCCAGGCTCATCAGCCCCGCCACCGGCAGCGCCAGTTCCGCCAGCACGCGCCCCCCCTCGGTCACGACAAACCCGCCCTCGATCTCGATCAGCCGGTTCGCGGCCAGCGCCATGTCGGCATAGTCCGCCCCCACCACCGCGATGTTGTGGTGGTCGTGACAGACGGTCGAGGCAATCGCCCCCCGCTGCAGGCCAAAGCCCTGCACGAACCCGGTGGCGCGGTTGCCGTTGATCCCGTGCCGCTCGATGATCGCGATCTTGATCAGGTCGCGGGTGATGTCGGGCCGCTTGTCGCCCCCTGCCGGGGGGATATCGAAGGTCAGGTGTTCGGTGATGATCTTGCCGGGCAGGATGCCGATCACCGGAGTTTCCGTCCGGTTGCCGCCGGTGCGGAAATGCCCCGGCTCGACCCGTGCCGCCTTGACCGAATGACGCCCGACCGGGGGGATGATCGTGCGCCCTGCGAAGGCCCCAGCATCCGCAACCACGCCCCCCGCCAGCACCATCGACGCATGGCACCCCTCCAGACTGTCGATCACCGCGATGTCGGCGCGCTTGCCGGGCGCGATCAGGCCCCGATCCTTCAGCCCGAACGCCTCTGCCGCCGACAGGCTCGCAGCGCGATAGACCGCAAGAGGTGGGCAGCCGAGCGCAATCGCCGTGCGGATCATGTGGTCGAGATGGCCATGCTCGGCGATGTCGAGGGGGTTGCGGTCGTCAGTGCAGAGGCAGAGATAGGGTGCGTGCCGTTCCGTCAGCAAGGGTGCCAGCGCCACGAGATCCTTGCTGACCGACCCCTCGCGGATCAGGACGCGCAGGCCCTTGCGCAGTTTTTCAAGCCCCTCGTCGAAGGTCGTCGCCTCATGCTCGGTCCGGATGCCGGCCGCGATATAGCCGTTCAGGTCGTTGCCCCGCAGCAGGGGCGCATGGCCGTCGATATGGCGACCCCGGAACGCCTGCAGCTTTTCGATGCAGCCGGGGTCCTTGGCCAGAACACCGGGAAAGTTCATGAACTCGGCGAGGCCAATTCCGGCGGGATGGTCGATGAAGGGCATCAGGTCCGCCGCCGAAAGCCGCGCGCCTGCGGTTTCCATATGCGTGGAGGGCACGCAGGATGACAACTGCACCTTGATCGACATCAGCGTCCGTGCGGCACAGTCGAGAAAATACCGGATGCCGGGCATGCCCAGCACATTTGCGATCTCGTGCGGATCGCAGATCGCGGTCGTCACGCCGCGCGGGGTCACGCAGCGGTCGAATTCGAAGGGGGTCACACAAGAGCTTTCGATATGCAGATGCGTGTCGATGAAGCCGGGGACAAGGATCTGCCCCGCAACGTCGATCTCCCGGCGTCCCTGATAGTCGCCGAACACGCCGACGATGGTGTCACCGCAGATCGCCACGTCGCTTGCCACCAGATCCCCGGTGATCAGGTCCAGCACCCGCCCCCCGCGCAAGACGATGTCGGCGGGCGCCAGACCCCTGCCCTGGTCGATCAGATCGTGCAGATGCGGTGTCATCGGGCGCTCCTTTGGGGGTGCAGCAAACTGCATGGCAGCCATGCCGTCCAGTCCCTTGCATCCGGCAGGGCCGCGTGATCCTGTTTGCTGCATGGCTGACGCACCATCTCAGCGCCCTTTGCGGGGCATTGCCCTGAAACTCGCCTCGGTCGTCTGTTTCATCGTGATGGCGTCCATGATCAAGGCCACGGCGGCGCATGTTCCGGCGGGCCAGACGGTGTTCTTCAGGTCGTTCTTTGCCATTCCGGTGATCGTGGCCTGGCTTGGCTGGCGGCACGAACTGGCGACGGGCTTTCGGGCCGAGCATCCGATGGGCCATGTCTGGCGCGGACTGGTCGGCACCCTTGCCATGGGACTGGGCTTTGCGGGTCTTGGCTACCTGCCGCTGCCCGAGGTGACGGCGATCGGCTATGCCGCGCCCCTGCTGACGGTCATCTTTGCCGCGATGTTCCTCGGCGAGCAGGTGCGCGCCTTTCGCATCACTTCGGTCGCGCTTGGACTGGTGGGCGTGATGATCGTGCTGTCGCCGCGCCTGACGGTCCTGCAGCCGGACGCGGCGAGCCAACGCGAGGCGTTCGGTGCGGCGATCGTCCTTGGGTCTGCAGTGTTCGCGGCCCTTGCCCAGGTTTTTGTGCGAAAACTGGTGATGACGGAAAAGACCCCCGCCATCGTGTTCTGGTTTTCGGTGACGGCCTCGGTCCTGGCGCTGGCCACGCTGCCCTTTGGCTGGGTCTGGCCGACACCGTGGGAGGCCGCACTGCTGGTCGCGTCGGGCCTTTTGGGCGGCGTGGGGCAAATCCTTCTGACCTCCAGCTACCGCGAGGCGGACGCCTCGCTGGTGGCACCGTTCGACTATGCCTCGATGCTGTTTGCATTGGCGATCGGCTATTTCGTCTTTGCCGAGGTGCCGACCTGGACGATGATCGGTGGCGCTGCCCTGATCGTCACGGCGGGCATCCTGATCATCTGGCGCGAACGGCAACTGGGGCTGGAACGCGCGCGCCAGCGCAAGGCGATGACGCCGCAGGGCTGAAACGGGTCCGGCTGCAAGGACCGGCCGAGCGGGCAAAAGACCAACAGCGGCTATCCTTCGCGGATCACCGCATTCTGGTCGACCAGATAGCGCTGCGACAACGGTACAGCCGCCGCCCCCAGAGCGCGCGCTCCGGCGCCCACGCTGCCTTCGCGGATCAGCGGTGGGGTCACGCCCGACAGGTCGAGATGCGAAAGCGCGAGGCGTGTGGCCTCCGTGACCGCTGTCCGAATTTCCGGCGGCATCCAGCCGTCGATCAGGATCGCCTCCAGTTCCAGCAGTGTCGCCGCGCTGAGGATCGCGCTGGCAAGACCGCTGGCGGCCTGGTTGACCCAGGCCGACAGGATGTCGCTGTCGATCTGCCATCCATCCGGCGACACCCACAGAGGATCGGAGTTCTGGCCGCCCGCCTCCATCGCGTCGCCCAGGGTCGACAGCGACGCCATCGCAAACAGCCGCTGCATCCGGCCGTCGAGGCCGGGCACCGGCATCGGCCCCACGCCCGCGGCGTTCCCGGTGCGCCCGGTGAACAGCTTTCCATTCAGGACAAGGCCGCCGCCGATGAAATAGCCGAAATAGAAATAGAGAAAATCCTTGGGCCTGTCGCCGGTGCCGAACACCAGTTCCGCCCCGCAGGCCGCTGTCGCGTCGTTCTGGACATAGACCGGCATGCCCGACAGGGCGGCAAGCTCGGCCTGGATGTCGCGGTCGCGCCACGCATCCATCTCGGACTGGGGCGCGCCGATGACCTGCACCCAGTTCCAGAGCTGGAAGGGCATTGCGACACCCATGCCGCCGATCCTGTCGCGCAGCCCGGCCGGCAGGGAGGCCACAAGGTCGGGCAGGGTCTCGCCGACAAAGGCCACGACCGCGCCGGGCGTCGGATAGCGGTAGATGCGGCGACGCATGGCGCGTTCGCGGCCCAGAAAGTCGATCAGGATCAGGTCCGCCGACCGTCGCCCGATCTTGAGTCCGAAAAAGAATGCACCGTCGGCATCCAGCGACATCGGCACCGACGGCTGCCCGATCCGTCCCCGCACGGGTTCGCCGCGCAGAAGGAGACCATCCTGTTCCAGTCCCCGCATGATGACCGACACCGTCTGCGCCGACAGGCCGGTCATGCGGGCAATATCGGACTTGGCCAGCGCACCCTGCTGGCGCACCAGGCTCAGCACCAGCCGCTCGTTGTGGGCGCGCATGCCCGACTGGTTCGACCCGCGGCGCGACGCATCTTCGCCGATCAGCTTTTCGGCGACAAGGTCGGTCCCCTGCCGCATCAGCCGGCCAACGCCACGATGACACCCTTGCGCAGGATGACATTGGCAAAGAGCGCCGCCTCGCTGGTCGCGACGATGGTATGTGCGGCGCGGATGCGGGGGTAAAGGGCGTCACCGTCGAGTGGCTTGACCGAAAAGCCCGGCGCGAATTGTTGGCAACAGCTTTCGATCTGTCGATGAATGGGGTCCGACTGCGCCGGGTCATTCCCGGCAGACGCGCGAAGGATCGCATGCGGGGTCGAACGGTCAAGCGGCAGCACCCGCAGAATTGCCTCGAGCAGGACAAGCACGCCATGGCCGTCCGCACGCACCAGGCGCCGGGCGTGGTCCTGCGCCGGATAGTTGCCGTCAACCAGCGCGATTTCATCGCCGTGACCCATCGCCCGCAGCGTGTACAAGAGGTCCGGCCCCAGAATGGCGGGCAACCCGATCAGCATGATGTCGCGGCTCCTCCCGCATCGGTCCTGCGCGCGCCCTGGTGGGGCCATCGTCGCGGACACAAGGTGCAGACTGCGTTCCATTTCCAGGCCTGTCAATAATAAATCAGAGTGATTTAATTATCTTGACGCCCTGCAGGGAATCGGCTTTTGTGCTGGCAGCGCAGCGGGAGGTCCGGTTGCGCACGGCTTGCTACGATGGGCGACAAAGCCCGGAACCCTTGGGAGGATGACCACATGAAATTCAAAGCTGCAGCCCTGATGGGCGCCGCTGTTCTGGCCATGAGCGCGGGCATGAGTTCGGCGCAGGAACTTGCCTGCCTGATCACAAAAAACAACACCAACCCGTTCTTCGTGAAGATGAAGGAAGGCGCCGAGTCTGCCGCCAAGGCTGCCGGCCTCGACTTCCAGGCCTATGCCGGTGAAAAGGACGGCGACGCCGCCCCGCAGATCACCGCGATCGAAAACTGCGTCGCCGCCGGCGCCAAGGGTATCCTGATCACGCCGTCGAACGACAGCGTCGGCCCTGCCCTCAAGGATGCCCGCGCCGCCGGTATCCTCGTGATCGCTCTCGACACGCCGCTGGCAGATGCCGAAGCCCAGGACATCACCTTCGCGACCGACAACTTCGAAGCGGGTCTCCTGATCGGCAAATGGGCCGCCGCCACGATGGGCGACACCTCCAAGGCCAAGATCGCGATGCTGGACATCAACAAGGACAACATCTCGGTCGATGTGCAGCGCGACACCGGCTTCCTCGTCGGCTTCGGGATCGAAGTGCCGGACCTGTCCGTGCTGGGTTCGGAAACCGACCCGCGCGTGATCGGCCATGAATCCTCGGACGCCAATCCCGAAGGCGGCCTTCGTGCGATGGAAACGCTCCTGGCCAAGGACCCGGACATCAACGTCGTCTACACGATCAACGAACCGGCCGCCGAAGGTGCCTACCAGGCGCTGAAGAACGCCGGCAAGGAAAAGCAGGCGCTGATCGTTTCGGTTGACGGCGGCTGCCCGGGCGTGGCGAGCGTGAAGTCGGGCGTGATCGGTGCCACCTCGCAGCAGTACCCGCTGAAGATGGCCTCGCTCGGCATCGAGGCGATTGCCGCCTACGCCAAGGACGGCACCAAGCCGACCGTGACCGAAGGCCTGTCGTTCTTCAACACCGGCGTGAACCTGGTGACCGACAAGCCCGCCGCCGGCGTGCCGTCGATCGACTCGACCAAGGGCACCGAGCTCTGCTGGGGCTAAGTCGTCCACACAACTGACTTGATTAAAGGAAGGGCGGCTTTACAGTCGCCCTTCTGCATAAGGGGAGGGCATGGCGTGGCCGCGAGTCCACGGCATGATCGAAGGGCCTGCAGCACATGGGGGAATTTGACAAATGAGTGCGGACGAAGCGCCAACCAAGACCATTTCGGATTATGAAGCGAACCTTGCAAAGGCTGACACCGCTGTTGCCTCGTTCGAAAAGGATGACCATTCGCTGGTCTTCGTTATCCGTGGGTTGCTGCGCCGGAATCCGACGCTGATCCCGGCGCTGGTGCTGTTGGTGTCCATCGCCGCTTTCAGCATCATCGCGCCGAGGTTTTTCGGGATGGGCGCGTTGTCGACCGTGCTGAAGCAAACCACCGTCACCGGCTTTATCGCGCTGGCGCAGACGCTGATCATCCTGACGGCCGGGATTGACCTGTCGGTCGGCGCGATCCTTGTCATCAGCTCGCTGATCATGGGCAACCTTGCGGTCGTCTCGGGCGTCCCGGTGGCTTTTGCCATCATCATCGGCATCTTCTTTGGCGGCCTGATGGGCTTGCTCAACGGCGTTCTTGTTGCCAAGATCAAGCTGCCGCCTTTCATCGTGACGCTGGGCACGCTGTCCATTTTCAACGCGCTGAAGCTTTGGTATTCGCAGTCCGAATCCATCCGCAACGTCGATATCGACGCGCAGGCACCGGGACTTTTGTGGTTCGGGCAGGGGTTCAATGTCGGCGGGGCGTCGCTGAGTTACGGGGGGATCACGCTGATCCTTTTGGCCGCGAGCCTGTGGTACGTGCTGAACCACACGGCATGGGGCAGGCACGTGCATGCCATCGGCGATGATCCGGATTCGGCCATGCTGTCGGGTATCCGGGTCGAGCGGACGCTGATCTCCGTCTATGCGGTCGCGGGCGTCATCTGCGGCTTTACCGCATGGATCGCCATCGGGCGCGTCGGGTCGGTGTCTCCGATCGCGTTCGACACCGTCAATCTTGGGTCCATCACCGCCGTCGTGATCGGCGGCACGTCCCTGTTCGGCGGGCGCGGATCGATCATCGGGTCTGTCCTTGGCGCCTTCATCGTGGGCGTGTTCAACACCGGCCTGTCATTGGCGGGTGTGGACGACTATTGGCAATTGTTTGCGGCGGGGTGTCTTGTCATCATCGCCGTGGCGCTGGATCAATGGCTGCGGAGGGCAACGCAATGACCGTGCAACCTATCCTTGAGGCACGTGGCCTGATGAAGCGCTACGGCACCGTCGTCGCGATGAGCGGCTGCGATTTCGAGCTGTATCCCGGCGAGATCATCGCTGTCATCGGCGACAACGGCGCAGGCAAGTCGACCATGATCAAGGCGCTGTCCGGGGCCGTTATCCCCGACCACGGCGAGATCCTGCTGGACGGCAAGCCTGTACATTTCAAGTCGCCCGAAGACGCCCGCGCCCTGGGCATCGAGACGGTCTACCAGAACCTTGCGATGTCGCCTGCGCTCTCGATCTCGGACAACATGTTCCTCGGGCGTGAATGGCGGGCGCCGGGCATCATGGGGTCGGTCTTTCGCAAGATGGACCATGCCCGGATGCAGAAGTTCGCCCGCGACAAGCTGAACGAGCTGGGCCTGATGACGATCCAGGACATCACCCAGCCGGTCGAAACCCTGTCGGGCGGCCAACGGCAGGGCGTGGCCGTGGCGCGTGCGGCGGCTTTCGGGTCCAAGGTCGTGATCCTGGACGAGCCGACGGCGGCGCTTGGCGTCAAGGAAAGCCGCAGGGTTCTGGAACTGATCCGCGACGTGCGCGCGCGGGGCATCCCGATCATCCTGATCAGCCACAACATGCCGCATGTGTTCGAAGTGGCGGACCGCATCCACATCCATCGCCTTGGACGCCGATTGTGTGTGATCAATCCCAAGGACTATTCGATGTCGGATGCGGTGGCCTTCATGACCGGGGCAAAGCTGCCCGAGGGCGTGACCGAGGCGGCATGACACCGGCAGACCTGGCAGACCTGATCCGCACCCGCGCAAAGGACCGCGCGGGCCGGTACATGGTCGCGGTGGCCGGACCGCCGGGCGCGGGCAAGTCCACGGTTGCGGCGGATCTGGTCCGGCTGATCGGGCCGGGATCGCGCGTCGTGCCGATGGACGGGTTTCACTATGATGACGCGGTATTGGACGCACGGGGCCTGCGCGCGCGCAAAGGCGCCCCCGACACCTTCGACGCGGCGGGGTTTGGCCATCTTGTGACCCGCCTTGCGACCGAGGCCGAGGTGGCGATCCCGATCTTTGACCGCAGCATGGAACTGTCGCGCGCCGCCGCCGACATCGTGGGCGAAAACGACCGCATTCTGGTGTTCGAAGGCAATTACCTGCTGCTTGACGAAGACCCCTGGCGGGCGCTGGCGGGCCGCTTTGACCTGACCGTGATGCTTGCCGTCGGCGAAGAGGAGCTGACCCGGCGTCTGACTGCGCGCTGGCTTCACTATGGCAAGACACCGGCCGCCGCCGCCGACTGGATCGCGTCGAACGACCTGCCAAACATCCGCCGTGTCTTGCAAGGGTCGCGTCCTGCCGACATAAGCTTGGCGAACGAATAGGACCGGCGCGGCGGGCGGGTTGAAACGCGGTGCCACGCGCCCACATTCAGCCCAACCCGCCAAGCCCTCTGCCCGCGCGCCACGCCGCCCCTGCCCGACGAGGAACCTGAGCCCCGAATGTCGCTTGTCCTGATCGCAGCGCTGCCGTTTCTCGGGGCCATCCTGTGCAGCCTGGCCATCCGGTTTGGCCGCGGCGCCTGCGCATCGGCTGCAGGGCTGGTCGCGGCATCGGCGCTTTATGGCGTCTTGGGCCACGTTCCCGCCATCCTGCAGGGCGAGGTGATCCGGACCCGGATCGACTGGATGCCGTCGCTGGGCCTGAACGCGAATTTCATGCTGGACGGTCTTGGGCTGTTGTTCGCGATCCTGATCCTGGGGTTCGGCGTGCTGATCATCCTGTATGCCCGGTTCTATCTGGCAGGCGACGATCCGGCGGGTCCGTTCTTTGCCGGCCTGATGCTGTTCCAGGGTGCGATGCTGGGGATCGTTCTGTCCGACAACATCGTCATGCTGCTGATTTTCTGGGAACTGACCTCGTTGTCGTCATTCCTGCTGATCGGGTATTGGAAACACTTGCCCGAGGCGCGGCAAGGCGCGCGGATGGCGCTTGCGGTAACGGGCGGCGGCGGGCTTGCACTGATCGCGGGCATCCTGCTGCTGGGGCAGATCGCGGGCTCCTATGACCTTGGCGTCATCCTGACGCAAAAAGACGCGGTGCAGGCAAGTGGGTGGTATCTGCCCGCCTTGATCCTGATCCTGCTGGGGGCGTTCACCAAATCGGCGCAGGTCCCGTTCCATTTCTGGCTGCCGCACGCCATGGCCGCGCCGACGCCGGTTTCTGCCTATCTGCATTCCGCCACGATGGTGCAGGCGGGCATTTTCCTGATGGCGCGGCTCTGGCCGGTGCTGGCCGGCACCGATGCCTGGTTCTGGATCGTCGCCTCGACCGGCCTTGTCACCATGCTGACGGCCGCGAAGATCGCGCTTTACAAGGATGATCTGAAGGCGGTGCTGGCGTTCTCCACCGTCAGCCATCTGGGCCTGATCACGATGCTTCTGGGCTTTGGCACCAGGGCCGCCGCTGCGGCTGCGGTCTTTCACATCATCACCCATGCCACGTTCAAGGCGGCACTTTTCCTGCTGGCGGGGATCGTCGATCACGACACGGGGACGCGCGACCTGCGGCGGCTGGGCGGGCTGCGGACGCTGATGCCGATCACGTTCGGCCTGACCGCGCTGGCCAGCCTGTCCATGGCCGGCCTGCCGCCGCTGAACGGCTTTCTGAGCAAGGAAATGATGCTGGCCGAAGCGGCGCAGACCGTCTGGCTGACCCCCTGGGCCATGGGGGTCCTCGCCACGGTCGGCGCGCTCTTGTCGGTGGCCTACAGCTTGCGGCTCTTGGCGCAGGGTTTCCTCGGTCGGGTGCGCGATGACTATCCGCAGGCGCCCCATGATCCCGGTCCGGGACTTTGGCTGGCCCCTGCCCTCCTGGTGACGCTGGTGGTGGCCATCGGCATTGCACCGATGCAGACGGCCTCCTGGCTGGTCGACGCGGCGGCCGGGGCCGTGACCGGGACCGTGGTGCGCACGGACATCTCGCTCTGGCACGGGGTGCAGGCCGCCGCCCTGTGGATGTCGCTGACGGCGATCGGCGGCGGGCTTGTCGTGCTGGGCCTTTACCCGCGGCTGCGCGCCATCTGGGATGCGGTGCCCCGCCCCGAGGCCAAGACGCTGTTTGACGGCGCGATGTCGGCGCTGATCGGCGGTGCGCGACAGATCACCCGCCACCTGCACGACGGCGCATTTTCCAGAATGGCGGCGCTGGCGGTTGCGACCACCGCCGCCGCCGCCGCGGCTGCGTTCCTGACCGCGACCAACCTGCCCGGCACCCGGACCATGCTGCCCGTCACGGGGGCGGCGGCGGTGCTTTGGATCGTGCTTGTTCTGGTCATCCTGGCCACGCTGCGCCATCACCGCGACCGCCTTTTTGCGCTGATCTTGACGGGCCTTGTCGGACTCGTGCTGGCGACCGGCTTTGCCTATCTTTCCGCGCCCGACCTTGCCCTGACGCAACTCATGGTCGAGGTGGTGACGGTTCTGCTGATGCTGATCGCGCTGAACTTCCTGCCCAGGGACACGCCCGTCGAAAGCGGCACGGCGCGGCGCCTGCGTGATGGGGTGGTTGCGGGGGTTGCCGGTCTTGGGACGGCGCTTCTGGCCTTTGCGCTGATGACGCGCGAGGCCGCCTTTCCCCCGATCTCGGCCTATCATCTGGCACAGTCGAAACCCGGCGCGGGTGGTTCCAATGCCGTCAACACCATCATCGTCGATTTTCGCGGCTATGACACCTTTGGCGAGATCATCGTGCTGGGGATCGCAGCCCTGGTCATCTTTGCCCTGACCGAGACGGTCCTGCACACGCCCGACGCGATTGCCGCCCTGCGGCGCGAAGGCCGGGCGGCCCGCGCGGGCGACCGTCAGCCGATGATGCTGGCGGTTGCAACGCGGTTCCTGTTGCCGCTCACGCTGACCGTCGGGGTCTATCTCTACCTGCGCGGGCACAATCTGCCGGGGGGCGGGTTCGTCGCGGGTCTGGTCGTGTCGGTCGCATTCCTGATGCAGTTCATCGGATCCGGCTTTGCCTGGTCGCAGGCGCGGCAACGCTGGGACCACCATCTTGTGCTGGGGGCAGGCATCCTTGTCGCCTGGACAGCGGGTGCGGGGGCCTGGGTCTTTGGCCTGCCGTTCCTGACTTCGGGCTACCAATACGTCACGATCTGGCCGTTGGAGACGTTCGAACTTACCACTGCATCCATCTTTGATCTTGGCATCCTTCTCTGCGTCATGGGTGCGGTTCTCTTGGCGCTGGCATCCCTGTCGCGCCTGACCCAGGCGGCGCAAGACGCCCCGTCCGGGCCGGAGGGACGGCGCTGATGGAGGCATTGATCGCCATCACCATCGGCTTGCTGACCACGACCGGGGTCTATCTGATCCTGCGCCAGCGCAGCTTTCCAGTGATCCTGGGGCTGTCGTTCCTCAGCTATGCGGTCAATGTGTTCATCTTTGCCACCGGCCGTGTGCAGACCGGCGCGATCCCGATCATCGGCGAAGGGCGCATCTACACCGACCCCCTGCCGCAGGCATTGGTTCTGACCGCCATCGTGATCTCGTTCGGGATGACGGCGGTGATTGTGATCATGGCCGTCGCGGGGTATCTGACCGCCGGGCATGACCGGGTCGATCTGGACGAGGACGCCCGATGACCGGCTGGATCGTCGCGCCCGTGGTCCTGCCCGCCCTGATTGCCACGCTGCTGGTGCTGGCGCGGCGCACAGGCATCACGGTCCAGCGAACCCTGTCGCTGGTCGGCAGCACCACGCTGCTGGCCATCGCCATCGCCCTGATCCGTACCGCGACCGCAGCCCCGGCTCAGGCCTATCATTTGGGCAACTGGCCTGCGCCCTTTGGCATCGTGCTGGTGCTGGACCGGCTGTCGGCGCTGATGGTCCTGCTGACCGCCGTGCTGGCGCTGGCGGTCCTGATCTATGCCATCGGCGCGGGCTGGGACCGCAAGGGACGCCATTTCCACGCGCTTTACCAGTTCCAGATGATGGGCCTTTGCGGTGCGTTCCTGACGGCGGATGCGTTCAACCTGTTCGTGTTCTTCGAAGTGCTGCTGATCGCGTCCTATGGGCTGATGCTGCATGGCGGCGGGCGGGACCGGGTGCGCGCGGGGTTCCAGTATGTCGCGTTCAACCTGATCGGATCGACGCTGTTCCTGTTCGCACTGGCCACGGTCTATTCGGTTACCGGCACGCTGAACATGGCTGACCTTGCGGTCAAGCTGCCCGGCCTGCCCGATGACGACATGGCCCTGATCCGGGTGGCTGCAGTGCTGCTGCTCTTGGTCTTTGCGATCAAGGGGGCGCTGGTGCCCTTGCATTTCTGGCTGCCGGGAACCTATGCCGCTGCACCGGGCGTGGTGGCGGCGCTGTTCGCGGTGATGACCAAGGTCGGGGCCTATGCGGCCTTGCGCTTTGGCACGCTGGTCTTTCCGCCGGGGCTGGCTTCGACCGGAACGCTGTATCGCGATGTGCTGCTGCCTGCCGCCCTTGTGACGCTGGCCATCGGGTCCATCGGCGTGCTGGGCGCGCGGACGCTGCCGCGACTTGCCGCCTTTGCGGCAGTGGCGTCGATGGGAACGGTGTTTCTGGCAGTTGCGGGTTTCACGCCCGCCACGACATCAGCGGCCCTGTACTACATCCTGCACTCCACGCTGGCGGGGGCGGCGCTGTTCCTTGTCACCGACATGGTTGTCCGGCGCCATGGCGGCGCCTTGACGGCGGCACAACCCGGCATGTTCGGCGGGGTTCTTGCGGCGCTGTTTCTGACCGCCGCCATTACCAGCGCGGGGATGCCGCCGCTGTCCGGGTTCATCGGCAAGCTGTTGGTCCTGTCGGCATGGACCGCGGATGCGCTGCTGGTCTGGCCCATTGTCCTTGTCGCGACGTTCCTGATGATCCTCGGGCTGGCGCGCGCGGGCACAACGCTGTTCTGGAGGACCGATGCGCGCCTGCCCCCGGCTGCCGCCGCCGCGCCAGAGCCATGGGCGCAGGCGGCGGTCATCCTCCTGATCGGCCTGATGGCGTTGCTGACCGTGCTAGGCGGACCCGTCACGGCCTGGCTCGACGCGACGGCTGCGGGACTTTACGACCCGTCGGCCTATATTGCCGCGAACCGCCTGTATGAGGAGCCATAGGGCGATGGTGCGCAAGGTTTTCCCGCATCCCTATCTGACGCTGTTCCTGATCGTGGTCTGGGTCATGCTGGTCGACCGGGTGGCGTTCGGGACAGGGGTGATGGCGGTGCTTGTGGGAACGTTAATCCCGCTCGTCACTGCGGTCTGGTGGCCGAAACGCCCGCAGATCAGGGCGCCGCTTGCCCTGCTGTCCTATGCCGCGCTGGTGGTCTGGGATGTCATCGTCGCCAATTTCCAGGTCGCGCGGATCGTGCTGTTCATGCCGCGCGACCAGATACGGTCGGCTTTCATCCGCGTGCCGGTCGAGCTGCAAAGCCGCGAGGCGATCACCCTTCTGGCCGGCACCATCACGGTGACACCCGGCACGCTGACCGCCGACATGTCCAGTTGCGGCAAGGCATTGCTGATCCACGCCCTGCATGCACCGGACCCGGATGCCGTGCGCGACGGCATCAAGTCCCGTTATGAAAGCCGCCTGAAGAGGATATTCGGATGATCCTGACCTATGCCCTCTGGTTCGCGACGGGATGTTTTTCGCTCGCGCTCTTGCTGAACATCTGGCGGCTGTTCACCGCGCCCTCCGTCACCGACCGCATCCTTGTCGCCGACACGATGACGGTGAATGTGATCGCCCTTGTCGTGCTTTACGGCGCGGCGGCGGGCACGGCGCTGATCTTCGAGGCGGCGCTCCTGCTGGCCATGACCGGGTTCGTGGCCACCGTCGCCTATGCCAAGTACCTTTTGCGGGGAAACATCATCGAATGACACTGGCTCTGGAAATCATCCTTGCGGCCCTGCTGGTGCTGGGCGGTCTGTTCGGACTGATCGGAAGTTACGGTCTGATCCGGCTGCAGGACGGGATGCAGCGGTTGCACGCGCCCACCAAGGCCTCGACCATCGGCGTCGGCACCGCCCTGATTGCTGCAGCGCTGGGCAAGGTGCTGATCACGGGAACGGGCTCGGCACAAGAGGTTCTGGTGGCGCTGTTCCTGTTCCTGACCGCCCCGCTATCGGCGCTCTATCTGGCCAAGACGCATATCTTTCTCAACCTTGATCGGCGGACCCTGCCCGACACCGGGACCGGCACATCCTGGGCCACGCTGGACGATCTGCCCCGGACGTGACGCCGCCGGTCGCGCGATTGTTGACCGGCCGGTCAAATTCCGAACCCGCCGCCCTTGCGGCACCGATCCCGGCATGGCATCGTGACACCGATCCGACCCGGGCGGAGGACCCCCTTGGAAACGCTGACAGTTCCGACTGGCCTATTGCCGCAGGTCACGCATGCCCGCAATCCGGGCATGCCGCTGGATCTTGACTGGGTGGCAAACGTGCAGGCCAACACCTCGGCCATCGAACGCCGTGCCGCGACCATTTCCGGCCGCCGCAGCGTCAAGAAGGAATGGCAGGCGGCGTGGCTGCTGAAAGCGATCACGTTGATCGACCTGACCACGCTGTCCGGCGACGACACCGCAGGCCGCGTGCGTCGGCTGTGCGCCAAGGCCCGCCAGCCCGTAGCACCCTGGATGCTGGAGAAACTCGGCCTGCCCCACCTCACCACCGGCGCCGTCTGCGTCTACCACGAGATGGTCGAAACCGCCGTCCGCGCCCTCGAAGGCACCTCTATCCCCGTCGCCGCCGTCTCCACCGGCTTTCCCGCGGGCCTCTCGCCCTACAAACTCCGCATCGCCGAAATCGGCGAAAGCGTCCGCGCCGGGGCAAAGGAAATCGACATCGTCATCTCCCGCCGCCATGTGCTGACGCAGAACTGGCAGGCGCTTTATGACGAAATGGCCGAAATGCGTGCCGCCTGCGGTGACGCCCATGTCAAGGCGATCCTTGCCACGGGCGAGCTTGGCACGCTGCGCAACGTCGCCCGTGCGTCCCTCATCTGCATGATGGCCGGGGCCGATTTCATCAAGACCTCCACCGGGAAAGAGGCCGTCAACGCCACCCTCCCCGTCACCCTGACGATGATCCGCGCCATCCGCGACTACGAGGACCGCACCGGCATCAAGGTCGGCTACAAACCCGCAGGCGGCATCGCCAAGGCCAAGGACGCGCTGACCTACATGGCGCTGATGAAGGACGAACTCGGCCACCCCTGGCTGCAACCCGACCTGTTCCGGTTCGGCGCCTCCTCCCTCCTCGGCGACATCGAACGTCAGATCGAACATTTCCTCACCGGCAACTATTCCGCCGCCAACCGCCACGCGATGGGGTAACGCCATGACCATAAAGGAAATCTTCGACAGCATGGCCTACGGCCCCGCACCGGAGTCCAGTGCCGAGGCGCAGGCATGGCTCGCCAAAAACAACCGCAGCTTCGGCCACTGGATCGACGGCGCCTTCACCAAACCGGGCAAGACCTTCACCACTGCGGACCCCGCCACCGGCGAACCCCTCGCTGAAGTCACCCAAGGCAGTGCCGATGACGTGGCGCTTGCCGTCGCTGCCGCCCGCCGTGCGCAGCCGAAATGGGCGCGCCAGTCCGGCCACGCCCGCGCGAAAATCCTCTATGCCCTCGCCCGCCTCGTCCAGAAACAGTCCCGCCTTTTCGCCGTCTTGGAGACCATGGACAACGGCAAGCCGATCCGCGAAAGCCGCGACATCGACGTGCCCCTGGTTGCCCGCCATTTCTACTACCACGCGGGCCTGGCCCAACTGCTGCCGTCCGAACACCCCGACCTTGCCCCGCTGGGGGTCTGCGGCGCGGTGATCCCGTGGAACTTTCCGCTCCTGATGCTCGCCTGGAAGGTCGCCCCTGCCCTTGCCGCCGGCAACACGATTGTCCTGAAGCCCGCCGAATACACCCCCCTGACCGCCCTCCTTTTCGCCGAGCTTAGCCGTGAGGCAGGCCTGCCTAAAGGTGTACTCAATATCGTGACCGGAGACGGCAGCACCGGCGCTGCCCTGGTCGATAGCCCCGTCGACAAGATCGCTTTCACCGGCTCCACCTCGGTCGGCAAGCGCATCCGCGCGGCCACCGCAGGCACCGGCAAGGCGCTGACGCTGGAGCTTGGCGGCAAGTCGCCCTACATCGTCTTTGACGACGCCGACATCGACAGCGCCATCGAAGGGCTTGTCGATGCGATCTGGTTCAACCAGGGTCAGGTCTGCTGCGCGGGGTCACGGTTGCTGGTTCAGGAAGGCATCGCGGACCGCTTTCATGCCAAGCTGAAACGCCGGATGGACGGCTTGCGGATCGGCGATCCCCTGGACAAGGCCATCGATGTCGGGGCCATCGTCGATCCGGTCCAGTTGAAAACCATCACCGACATGGTTGCGGCCAACAAGGACGGCGAGACTTACCACGCCGCCACGGCCATTCCGCCAGGGTGTTTCTACCCGCCGACCCTGATCACCGGCCTGTCTGCCGCATCGACACTGATGCAGGAAGAAATCTTTGGCCCCGTGCTGGTGTCGATGACCTTTCGCACCCCCGAGGAAGCCGTGGCACTGGCCAACAACACCCGCTACGGCCTTGCATCGACGGTCTGGACGGAAAACATCAACCTTGCCCTCGATGTTGCGCCAAAGCTGAAGGCCGGGATCGTCTGGGTCAACGCCACCAACCTCTTCGATGCCGCCGCCGGTTTTGGTGGCGTGCGCGAAAGCGGGTTCGGGCGCGAGGGCGGCTGGGAAGGCCTGATGGCCTATCTCAAGCCCGCCGCGAAACCTGTGGCCTTGAAGCCTGTCGCGCCCTACCCCGAACCAGCTAACCCCGCGACCGCAGGCCTCGACCGCACCGCGAAACTTTTCATCGGCGGCAAGCAGGCGCGCCCGGATGGCGGCTATTCCCAAGCGATCTGGTCCCCGAAAGGCAAGCTTCTCGGCCATGTCGGCACCGGCAACCGCAAGGACATCCGCAATGCCGTGGAGGCCGCCCATGCCGCCAGGGGCTGGGGCAAGTCGACGGGGCACAATCGCGCGCAGATCCTGTTCTACATCGCCGAGAACCTGTCGGCCCGGTCGGACGAATTTGCCCGGCGGCTGAAAGACCTGACCGGCAGACCGGGCGAGGACGAGGTCGAGGCGTCGATCCAGCGCCTCTTCACCTATGCCGCGTGGTCCGACAAATACGACGGTCAGGCAAAATCCGTGCCGATACGCGGCATCGCGCTGGCGATGAACGAACCCGTGGGCGTCATCGGCGCGCTTTGCCCGGACGAGGTGCCACTGCTTGGCCTCATTTCGGTCATGGCTCCCGCGGTCGCGATGGGCAACACCTGCATCCTTGTCCCCTCTGCGGCCTATCCCCTTGCAGCAACCGACTTCTATCAGGTGCTGGAAACCTCTGACCTGCCCGCAGGCGTGGTCAACATCGTCACCGGCCCGCCTGCTGACCTTGCGAAGTCCCTCGCCGGTCATATGGATGTTGATGCGGTCTGGAGTTTTTCCTCCACCGATCTTTCCACACTGATCGAGAAAGAGGCCGCCGGAAACGTCAAACGCACCTGGGTCAATCAGGGCTGCGCGCGGACGTGGATGGGTCCGGCCGGCGAAGGCCGCGAGTTCCTGCGCCACGCGACCGAGGTCAAGACGATCTGGGTGCCCTACGGCGAATAATCAGGCCCGCCCCGAGGACGCCGACAGCGTCACCGGGTCGACCCCCATGCCTTTCAGCGCGCGGCTCCATTTCTGCGCGTCCTCGGTGCCAAAGACGACGTCCAGCCCGGCATCGGCGATCAGCCAGTCGTTGCGGCGGATTTCGGATTCCAATTGCCCCGGACCCCAGCCCGCATAGCCAAGCGCCAAGAGCGCCCTTTGCGGGCCGTTGCCGCCCGCCAGCGCCTCCAGGATGTCGATCGTTGCGGTCATGCCAAGGCCACCAGGGATCGCCATCGTCGCCTGACCCTCGTTCCAGTCGTCGGAATGCAGCACAAAGCCGCGCCCGCTTTCGACCGGGCCGCCGATATGCACACGGATGTCTCGGCCGTTCGCGGATTTCGGGATGCCAAGGTGGTCGGCCAGCGCGGAGAGCCGCAGGTCGCGGCTGGGCTTGTTGACGATCAGGCCCATCGCGCCCTTGTCGGAATGCGCGCAAAGCAGGATGACACTGCGGTCAAAGCGCGGATCGGCCATCCCCAGCATCGCGATCAGCAGTTTGCCCTGCAAGTCCATCGAGTCGACTGTCCCTGTTTGTCCGATCATCGCGCCTTGCGCCGTCCGGCTCAAGCCACGACATGCGATGGCGATGCCACAAGGGACCAAACTCGCCGACACGTGATTTCCGATCTGCAAGCCAGCGCCTATGCTCGCCCCCATGATTTTGCGCGCCGCCCTGCTCATTTGCGCCGTCCTGGCGTCCGGATCGCTGCCGGTCCGGGCGCAGCCCCAAGGTGAGGTCGCGTCGGCCGACATGCTGCAGGGTTGGCGGACCGACAGCGGCAGCATCATGATGGCGTTGCGGCTGCGGCTGGCGCCGGGATGGAAAACCTATTGGCGCAGTCCTGGCGAGGCGGGCATTCCTCCGACATTCGACTGGTCCGGTTCGGACAATCTGGGCCAGATCCGCCTGTTCTGGCCGCGCCCGGTGGTGTTTCTGACCAGCGGCATGACCAGCATCGGCTATCATGACGAGGTTGTCCTGCCGTTCGAGGTCGTTGCCGCAGATCCGGGCCGCCCGGTCCGGCTGGGCCTGCAGGTGGACCTGGGCGTGTGCAAGGACATCTGCCTGCCCGTGACGCTTGCGATCGCCGGCGACGTGCTTGGCACCGGGCAGGACAGCGACATCATCCGGGCCGCGCTGGCAGACCGGCCGGTTCCGGCGGCCTCGGCAGGGCTGACCGGCATTGCCTGCGACGTGGCGCCGATCGAGGACGGGGTTCGGGTAACGGCGCGGGTGGACATGCCGCCGCTTGGCCTGGACGAAACGGTGGTGTTCGAGGCAGGCTCGCCCGACATCTGGGTCGCCACGTCACAGTCCGACCGGCGCGGAGAACGCCTGACCTCGGCCGCCGACATGGTTGCGGGAACCGGCCTGCCCTTTGCGCTGGACCGCTCCGGCGTTGTCCTGACGATCATTTCGGGTGCCACGGCGGTCGAGATCAAGGGCTGCCCCGCCGGTCAGTGAGGCTGCCCGTCACGTCCGCCTGCGTCGTCCCGGCCCGGCCAGCCACAGGGCCGCACAGAGAACGGCGGTCATCGCCACAAACGCCGCCAGCGAGACGCCACCCGGTGCGCGGCCAGCCACTGGGACAAGGCCCACCAGCCAATCCGGCAACTGGCCGCGCCACAGGACCGGCAGCATCACCACCGCGTAGAGGACCAGCACCGCCGGAACCGCCACGCCGCGCAGCCGCGCCAGCGCCGCCCGGCCCAGCGTGGCCTTGCGCAGCGCCGACAGGGCGCGCCGGATATCGGCGTCGATCATCAGGATCGCTGGCACCACGAACAGGATCAGCAACAGCCCCGCCGACAGGCCAAAGACAAAGGTGACAACGGTTGATTTCAGGAACTCGGCCTGGCTTGACCGCTCATAAAGCATCGGCGCCAGGCCCACGATGTTGGTGGACGATGTCAGCAGGATCGGTCGCAGCCGGTTCACCACCGCATCAATGATGGCAGGCCGGATCGCGCGCGTCTCGGCATATTCATCCACCGTGGAGACCAGCACGATCGCGTCATTGGTGATGATGCCCGCCATCGTGATCAGCCCGACGATGGAAAACAGCGACAGCGGCAAACCCCAGACCGTGTGCCCCCAGACCGCACCCGCAATCCCAAAAGGGATCACCGACATCACCAGAAGGGGCCGGAACCATTGCGCCGTGATCCAGGCAAGGCACAGGTAGATGCCTGCCAGACACAACAGGAACGCGAGGCCGGCATCGGCCAGAAACGCATCCTCCTGCGCGCTTTGCCCCGACATGCGCCAGGTGATGCCGTAGTCGGCAGCGATGCGCGGCAGGATGGTCGCGACAAGGTCGGCCTCGACCGCCGCCGCCTCGGTCGGGCGGTCCTCGATCAGATCGCCGCTGACCGTGACTGCCTGTCGACCGTTCTCGCGCAGGATGCTGGCAAGGCCGGGCCGCGCTGCGACCGTGACCACATCCGCCAGAGGAATGTAGTCGCCCTGCGCGGTCCTGATCCGCAGCGTCTCCAGCACGTCGGCGGCGCGTTCGCCGGGCGGGACCTGCAGCCGGATCGTGCCCGAGCGTTGTCCGACAGGGTAGGTTGCGACCTCGATCCCGTTCAGGTGGTCGCGCAGGGTCCGCGCAAGTGTTGCCGCATCCAGACCCAGCGACTGCCCCATCGGCGTCAGGTTCACGATCAGGTCGTTGCCGGCGTCATCCAGCGTATCCTCGACGCCGCTGACGACGCGATAGTCACCAAGCGCGCCGCGCAGGGCCGACGTTGCGGCCACAAGATCATCGGTCGAGGTGCTGAACAGATCGACGGCAAGGCTGTCGGACCCCGGCCCAAAGCGCTGGCCGCGAAAGCTGATCTCTTCCAGCAGGGGATGCTTGACGACCGCCTTTTCCACGGCGGCGGCAAAGGCCAGCGCCGAATAGGGCCGCAAGTCGGCATCAATCAGTTCCAGCGAGATGCCGCCCAGAAGATCGGCCTCCTTGCCCTCGGCCCCGGCAAGGCCGCGCCCTGCATTGCCGCCAACCTCGGCCAGCGCAAACCGGACGGGGTTGCGCCCATACTCCTTTTCAAAGTCTTTTGCGGTCGCATCTGCGGCGCGTTGCAGTTCCCGCATCATGGCCAGCGTATCGGTGCGCGTGGCACCGTCGGCCATGGCAAAACTGCCGGTCACGACCGCCTGTTCGGGGGCCACGAAGAACCGATAGGCGACATCGCCGCGCAGGAATGCCGCCAGTTGCGTCGCCAGCAGGAACAGCGCCAGCGCCAGCACCGGGTAGCGGGCGACCAGCACGGCGCGGGCGACCGGGCGCGTCACGTGCGCATTGAACCAGTCCAGACCCCGGTTGACCTGGATCGACGGCCAGTCATACCAGCGCCGCGCGCCCAGATCGCGCAAGGCATGGGCCAGATGGTTGGGCAGGATGTAGAAAACCTCGATCAGCGAGGCCATCAGGATCGCGATGACGGTGAACGGGATCGCCGCGATCAGTGCCCCGAACGGCCCCCCGATCACCATCAGCCCCAGAAAGGCGATCACGATGATCAGGGTCGAGGCGACGATCGGCCCGGCAAGGCGCAAGACCCCGCGTTCGGCGGCAAGCTCGGGCGGCTCGCCCAGCTGGCGCACGCGATAGTCGGTGTGTTCGGCCACGATGATGGCGTCATCGACGATGATCCCGACCGTGATGATCATCGCAAATAGCGAGATCATGTTCAGCGTCAGCCCGCCCAGATACATCAGCATCAGGCCCGCCAGGATCGCGATGGGAACACCCGCGGCCACCCAAAGCGCGGTGCGCGCGTTCAGAAACAGGAACAACAGCACCACCACCATCGCAAGTCCGGCCAGCGCGTTGTCCAACAGCAGCGCCAGGCGGTCCGCGATCAGGTCGGCCCGCGACCGGGTCAGGTCCATCGTGACCCCCGGCGGCAGCGTCCGCGTCAGGTCCGCCGCGACCCTGGCGACCGTGTCCTGAATTGCGATGGCATCCCCGGTGTCGTTGCGGTCAACCCGGACCGTCATGGCCGGGTTGCTGCCCACAAAGGCGGCGCGGCTGTCATCCGCGCTGCGCGCCGTCAGCGTCGCGATGTCCGACAGCAGCAGCTTTTCGCCGTTGGCCAGCGTGCGCAGCACCGCCGCCCCAAGGTCAAGCGGCGTGCGCAGGTCGGCCCCGGTGCGCAACCGCGCCGCGTCACCGTCCAGCGCGCCGATCGGGCCCGTCGTCACCTGCTGGGCGATCGCGTCGGCCACTTCGGCCATGGTCAGCCCGTGACGCATCAGGCTGATGGTCGGCACCTCGATATCCACATCCGGGGCAGCAAGTCCCAGCACCGACGTGCGCGTCACCCCTGCATCGTAAAGGCGTGCGGTAAATTCGTCGGCAAACCGCGCCAACTGGTCCACGCCGACCGGCCCGGTGATCACCACATCCGTCACCCGGTCGCGCCACTGGTCCTGGCGCACCTGTGGGGCCTCGGCGTCCCGGGGCAGGTCCGAGACCCCGGCCAGCGCCGCGGTGACTGCATCGGCCGCACGGGCAAGGTCGGTGCCGGTCTCGAATTCCAGCGAGATGGACGCCGCCCCTTCGCGCGCCTCGGAGGCGACATCGACGACGCCGTCCAGCACCAGCAGCGCAGGCTCGATCCGGCTGACGATGGCGCGGTCGACATCCGCAGCCCCCGCGCCGGGCCACGCGACCGAGACCGAGATCGAGGTCGGGACGATATCGGGGAAATACTGCGCCCGCATGCGGCTGGCGGCGACCGCACCCACCAGCATCAGGACCAGCATCAGAAGGTTTGCCGCCGTGCGGTGGCGGACGAAATAGGGAATGCCCCAGGCGCCCGAGGGCTCGCGGTCCATGGGGTCCGGGGTCATCCGCTAGCCGCCCGCACGGGCGTTGATGCGTGCGACCACATCCACGGGCACGCTTGGGGCGGTCAACTGCGCCAAAAGCGCGCTGCGGTCTGCCTCGGTCAGGCCTGCATCCGCCTTGACCAGCGCCATCAGCCGGGCGCGTTCCCGGTCATCCAGCGCCTTGGCACCGGCTTGGTCATCCGGACGGATCGGGCGCACCTTGACCCCGGCCCCGGTCTGCGCGGTTCGCGCGGTCACAATCTCGCGGCCATCAAGTGCCGTGGCATCGACGATCACGTCATTCCCCTGACGGCGCAGGATCGTCAGGGGCACCGCCTCCAGCCGGTCATCGGCGATCAGGGCCAGAACTGCACCATCCGTGCCAATGGCAACCCCCGGCAGGATCGCGACCCCCGCCAAGGGCGGTTCGGTCAAGGTCACGGCCACGAAATCACCGGGGCGAAATCCGGGGGCGGCTTCCAGTGTCGCGATGACCAGACGCCCGCTTTCGCCCTCGCCCAAGGCGGCCCCGGCGCGGGCGAGGGTGCCGCTTGCCGACAGGACCGTGCCGCCAGAGTCCAGAACAGCGCGGACCGGGACAGGTCGCAAAGTGCCAGCATCCCCCAGAAGTTCGGCAAATTGTCCCGTGGACAGCCTGATCCAGACATCCAGCGCATCCGGATCAATCAGCGTTGCGATCAGGTCATTCGCGCTGACCAGTCCGCCCTCGACAGCCGTGACGCCGTCGAGAATTCCAGCGAAATCGGCACGGATTTCGGTTTCGGCCAGGGCGCGGCGTGCCTCGTCAACCGTGATGGTCTGGCGCAGGATGGCGGCCTCGGCTTCAGCGGACTGCGCCTCGGCAGACAGAAGGGATTGCCGCGCCGCCAGCAAGGATTGCCGTGCCGAGGATTCCGCCAGTTGTGCGTCCTCGACGGCTGTCGCACTTCCCGCATCACGGGACCGCAGGTCGGTCTGACGGGTGGTCGCGGCGACGCGCAAGGCCAGCTGTTCCTCGGCCGCCGCAAGTTCATCTCGGGCCAGCGCCAGTGTGCCCAGCGCATTGTCGCGGTCCGCCGTCCGGCTGCCAAGGTCGGCCATTGCCAGGTCCAGCGCCGCCCGCGCCTCGGCCTGATCCAGTCGCAACAGCGGGGTGCCCGCGCTGACCCTGCCGCCGGTTGAAAGTTCCTGTGCTGTCCAGACCACCCGACCCGCCCGTGGGCTGCGAATTTCCAGACTGCGGCGCGCACGAATCTCGCCGTATGCGGTGATCACGGGTGCCACCTCGCCCGCCGACACGGTCATCACGCGGACCGACGCCACCCGTTCGTCGGCGGGGGGCGCGCCGCCCTCTTCCGCGCCCCGTTCGCGAACGGCACCCACAATCTGCAGCGCGCCCAATGTCAGCAGTCCAAGCGTCAGCGCCGCCAGAAAAAGACCCAACAGACTTTGCCGGTAGAACCGCATTCAGGCTGCACCATTGTTATCGCTGCGACAGTTCTAGCACTGCGCGGCAGACTGAACAGCCATGTCGACACGACCCGTTCTGTCAACCCTGCCGCAGCCGGTCCTGCAGCGACAAAAGGTCCGCCCAGGCCTCGCGCTTGGACAGCGGCTGGCGCAAGAGATAGGCCGGATGCGTCATCGGCAGGACCGGGCGGCCGTGACTTTCCGTCCAATGCCCACGCAGTTTCAGGATGCCGCGCCGGCCCAGAAGGGCGGCGCAGGGCGTGTTGCCCATCAGGACAATGACTTCCGGATCGGCCAGTTCGATGTGCCGTTCGACAAAGGGCAGCATCATCGCGATCTCGGCAGGTTCCGGGTCACGATTGCCGGGAGGCCGCCAGGGCATGACATTGGTGATGTATATCGCCGTCGCCGGATCAGGACTGGTCCGCGACAGACCGAGGGCCGCGAACATCTTGTCGAGCAATTGTCCCGCCGCGCCGACAAAAGGCCGCCCCTCGATGTCCTCTTCCCGCCCCGGAGCCTCGCCGAGGATCAGCACACGCGCGGCGGGGTTGCCGTCGGCAAAAACCGTGTTGCGGGCACCCTTCTTGATCTCGCAGTGGTCATAGGCCGCGATGGCGGCGTGCAGGTCGGGCAGGGTTTGCGCTGCGGCAGCCATCTGGCGGGCGACGGCGACGGGGTCGGCATTCGCGACGGGCGGAGGGGCTTCGACTGCCGCAGGGCGGCGCGGCAAATCGGGCCGAAGCGCGTCCGTCAGCGCATAGCGGTTGACCGGCGCATCCTCCAGCGCGTCCAGGACGCCCAGGTCATGCTGCCATTCCAGCGCGGCAAGGCTTGCGTGCCAGTTGTCGGCGATGTCATCGATTCTGCCCATCGCGCAAGGCTAGGTCCCCCTGCCCCCCGTCACAACCCCGTTGCCCATGTGGTGCTGCGCTGGCATAAGGCGGCCAAGTTCAGCGACGGAGTCCCAGATGACCTTTCGGGTGCGGCATCTTCTCGGGATCGAACAGCTAGTCCCGCAGGACATCGTCACCGTCCTAGACCTTGCCGACCGCTATGTCGACCTGAACCGCCGCACGGTGAAACAGTCCGACGTGCTGGCCGGCATGACCCAGATCAACATGTTCTTCGAGGCCTCGACCCGCACGCAGGCCTCGTTTGAACTGGCTGGAAAACGCCTGGGCGCGGATGTGATGAACATGCCGGTCGCGCAGTCTAGCGTCAAAAAGGGCGAGACGCTGATCGACACCGCGATGACGCTGAACGCGATGCATCCCGATCTGCTGGTGGTGCGGCATCCCTCGTCGGGGGCGGTCAACCTTTTGGCCGACAAGGTGAACTGCGCCGTCCTGAACGCGGGCGACGGGCGGCATGAACATCCGACGCAGGCCCTGCTGGACGCGCTGACCATCCGCCGCGCCAAGGGCCGCATCCAGCGCCTGACGGTGGCCATCTGCGGCGACATCGCGCATAGCCGGGTGGCGCGGTCGAACCTGATCCTGTTGGGGAAAATGGAAAACCGCATCCGCCTGATCGCCCCCCCGACGCTGATGCCTAGTGGCGTGGAAGAGTTCGGGTGCGAACTTTACGACGACATGGCCAAGGGTCTTGAGGGCGCGGATGTCGTGATGATGCTGCGCCTTCAGCGTGAGCGGATGGATGGCGGGTTCGTGCCCTCGATGCGGGAATACTACCACCGCTTCGGGCTGGATGCCGAGAAACTGGCCCATGCCAAGCCGGATGCCATCGTGATGCATCCCGGCCCGATGAACCGGGGGGTGGAGATTGACGGGGACCTGGCCGACGACATCAACCGGTCGGTGATCCAGGAGCAGGTGGAGATGGGGGTTGCGGTGCGAATGGCCTGCATGGATTTGCTCGCGCGGAACCTGCGGGCGGAACGGGGACGGCAGGCGGTGGGAGTGATGGTGTGAGTCGGGAACATGGTGCGCAATGAATGCACACCCCACGGGCACAACATGACCGGCAAACCCCCGAAATCCGACGCGCGCATCGGCGGGATGGTCGCGGCGGTGGTGCTTGTGCTGCTGGCGGTGTTCGTGGTGGTGTTTGTTTGGATGGGGATGTGAACATGCAAAACCTTGCGATGTATGGCTACTGGGCACCCTCTCCATGACCCTCCACCTCACCAACGCCCGCCTCATCGACCCGGAGACCCTCACCGACACCCTCGGCTCCCTCACCCTCCATGACGGCCTCATCGCCGCCCTCAACGCCCCTGCCCCGAAATCAGCCACCATCCTCGACTGCGGCGGCCACGCCCTTGCCCCCGGCATCGTCGACTGGGGCGTCAAGATCGGCGAGCCGGGTGAGCGGCACAAGGAATCCTTCCGCTCCGCCGGGCTTGCCGCCGCCGCGGGGGGCGTCACGACGATCATCGCGCGGCCTGATACCAGCCCGGCCATCGACACGCCCGAGGCCTTGGAATTCGTCACCCGGCGCGCGGCGGAAAGCGTGGTGCGCATCCGGCACATGGCGGCGCTGACCAAAGCCCGCGAGGGGCGGGAGATGACGGAAGTCAGGTTCCTGATGGACGTGGGGGCCATCGCCTTTACCGATTGCGACCACGTCGGCACCGATACCAAGGCGCTTGCCCGCGCGATGACCTATGCGCGGGGACTTGGGGCCCTGATCGTCGGCCACCTGCAGGAACCGGGGCTGTCATCGGGCGCGGCGGCTACCAGCGGCAAATTCGCCAGCCTGCGCGGGCTTCCCGCCGTGTCGCCCATGGCCGAACGCATGGGGCTGGAACGAGACCTTGCCCTGGTCGAGATGACCCGCGTGCGCTATCACGCCGACCAGATCACCACCGCGCTGTCCCTGCCCGCCCTCGACCGCGCCCGTGCGGCCGGTCTCGACGTGACCGCCGGGACCTCGATCCACCACCTGACGCTGAACGCATTCGATGTCGGCGACTACCGGACGTTCTTCAAGGTGACACCGCCCTTGCGGTCCGAAGAGGACCGGCTTGCCATGGTCGATGCCGTTGCTTCGGGCCGGATCGACATCATCTCGTCGATGCACACGCCTCAGGACGAGGAATCCAAACGCCTGCCGTTCGAAGAGGCCGCCTCCGGTGCCGTCGCCCTGGAAACCCTGCTGCCCGCCGCCCTGCGGCTCTACCACGCCGGGGCGATCACCCTGCCCCAGCTTTTCCGCGCCCTGTCGCTGAACCCCGCGAAACGCCTTGGTCTGCCGCAGGGGCGCCTGGGGATCGGCGCGCCTGCCGATCTGGTCCTCTTCGACCCCGACGCGCCCTACATCCTCGACCGTTCCACCTTGCGGTCGAAATGCAAGAACACCCCCTTTGACGGCCAGCGGATGGAGGGTAAGGTTCTGGCGACATTCGTGGGCGGTGCGCAGGTATTCGCGGCCAAGGGGAAAGACTGATGCCGGAACTGACAACGGGGTGGGGACTACTGGCACTTGTGGCGGTTGTCGCCTACCTTGTCGGATCGGTCCCCTTTGGCATCCTGATCACGCGGGCCTTGGGCCTCGGCGACCTGCGCGCCATCGGATCGGGCAATATCGGGGCGACCAACGTGCTGCGGACGGGGCACAGGGGGGCCGCCCTTGCGACGCTGCTGCTGGACGGTGCCAAGGGTGCGATCGCGGTCCTGCTGGCGCGCTGGCTGGTGGGTGAAGATGCGGCACAACTGGCGGGCCTTTCGGCGTTTCTGGGCCACCTTTACCCCGTCTGGCTGAGCTTCAGGGGCGGCAAGGGCGTGGCGACGTTCCTTGGCATCCTGCTGGCGCTGGCCTGGCCCGTGGGACTTGCGGCCTGCGGCACCTGGGCGCTGGCGGCGGCGCTGACGCGGATGTCATCGGTCGCGGCACTGATTTCCGCCGCCACGTCGTCGCTGTGGCTGATGGTCTTTGCCGAGGGGCGGATGCTGTTCCTGATCGTGATCCTGACCTTGCTGATCTATGCACGCCACGCAGCCAACATCTCCCGGATCAAGAAAGGGACGGAACCGAGAATCGGCGCGAAATAGCGTTACAGGCTGGTACCCGCATAGATACCGGCCAGATCGGACGCATAGCGCGCCAGCAGCCGGTCCGCCTGCACGTCGCCGGTGGCCAGGCTGTCGGCCAGCGGGGCCAGATGCACCTCTTCGCCCAGTCCCCTTGCGGCAAGACCCGCATGGGACAACGATACTGCGGCGCGCGCCAGATCAATCAACCGGACGCCCCCCGCCTCGCCCCGGAGCGCCGACACCGAAGCGGCAACCCGCAATCCTTCGCGCGTTTCGCCGTCCAGCCCCTTCACCATATCCCAGGCTGCATCCAGCGCTCCCTGATCATACATCAACCCCACCCAGAACGCGGGCAGGGCCACGATATGGGGCAGATCACCGCAATCGGCCCCCCGCATCTCGATGTATTTCTTGACCCGCGCCTCGGGGAAGACCGTCGTCATGTGGTCCGCCCAGTCCGACAGGGTCGGCTTTTCACCCGGCAGGGCCGGCAACTGCCCCTTCAGGAAGTCGCGGAACGACTGGCCAAGCGCATTGATGTATTTTCCTTCGCGATAGACGAAATACATCGGCACATCGAGAACCCAGTCGACATACCGCTGATAGCCCATGCCGCCCTCAAACGCGAAGGGCAGCATGCCGGTACGGCTGTCATCCAGGCTCCGCCAGATGCGGCTGCGCCAGCTGTGATGGCCATTGGGTTTGCCTTCGAAGAACGGGCTGGACGCGAACAGCGCCGTCGCGACCGGCTGCAGCGCCAGCGCCACGCGCAGCTTTTTGACCATGTCGGCCTCGGACGCATAGTCAAGGTTCACCTGCACGGTGCAGGTCCGGTACATCATCTGCGTGCCGTGCGTGCCGACGCGGCCCATGTAGTCGGTCATCAGCCGGTAACGCCCCTTGGGCATCACCGGCATCTGCTCATGCGTCCATTCCGGGGCGGCCCCAATCCCCATGAACCGGATGCCAAGCGGGTCGGCGATGGACCTGACCTCGGCGAGATGGCTTTCGGTTTCGGCGCGGGTGTCGTGGATGCTGGCCAGGGGCGCGCCCGACAGTTCGAACTGCCCGCCGGGTTCCAGGCTGATATTGGCCTGTCCGCGCGCAAGGCCGATCACGCTGTCGCCCTCGCGCAGAGGGGTCCAGCCAAAGCGGTCCTGCAGACCCTGAAACATCGCCGAGATGGACCGCGCACCCGCATAGGGCAAGGGCAGGCGCGTGTCGGTCAGCCAGCCGAATTTTTCATGTTCGGTACCGATGCGCCACTGGTCTTTCGGTTTCTCGCCACTTGCCATGAAGGCCGCAAGATCGCCGATCTCTTCGATCACGCCGCCGCCGGATTGTGGGATGGACAAGATGCGTCTCCTGGGCTTGGGCGGGTCACGTCGCGGCGAACAGACCTCGCCTCTGGCACCGGCGCTGTCAAGCGGGGCGCCTTGGCATCACAAAAGATTATGGATCGCCCCGCCGCAGCACCGCATGGCGGCCCCCGCGACGCCAGAGCGTCGTGCTGACAGTGGCCAGGGCCGGGCTGCGGCGGGCATCCGGTTGCGGCGGGGCAAGTGCCGCGACCAGCACGGCCGTATCCATGCCGGGCAGGCTGGCAAAGGCATCAAACAGCCGGTCTGCGCCGGTCGCATCGACAGGGATCAAAAGCACCTGCCCGTCGCCCTGACGCAATTGCCACAGCCGTCTGCCCCGCATGTCCAGCAGACGCAGCTCGGTCAGGTCGGGGATTGCCACATAGCCCCCCGCATCCGGGCCAAGATAGCCGATCTGGGCTTCGTCGATTTCGACAATTCCCGGCGCGGCGATGCCTTGGGCGAACTGCATCCGTCGCCAGGCCGTGACCGCCCAGGCCAGCCCCAGCCCGGCAAGCCCAAGGCCGATGGGCACAAGGACATAACCGCCCCCCGAGGCGACCCAGCCGCCTGCGACGACCAGTGCCGCCCCCAGCAAAACCTCGCGCCCCCGCTGCACCGAACGCCAAAGTTCGGGTCGGATCAGGCTCATCGCCAGTCCCCAAAGGTCGATTGCCACAGCGTCAGCGCCGCGACCGCCGCGGTATCCGCGCGCAGGATGCGGGGCCCAAGCGACAGCGCAGTAACAGACGGCAGTTCCGCGATGCAGATGCGTTCCTCGCTGGAAAACCCGCCCTCGGGACCGATCAGGACCGCCCAGGGTCTGCCGCGCCCCGTCGATCCGTCAAGGTCCGACGGCGCACCCGCCAGCGCCTCGTCGCACCACAAAAGCCGTCTTTCCGCGGGCCAGGCGGCAAGCAGGCGCGGCAAGGGCAGGATCTCACCCACCTGCGGCACGGCCGTCGCGCCGCATTGCTCGGCCGCCTCGACGGCATGGGCGACCAGCTTGTCGTGGCGCAGGCGGTCGGCATTGGTGAACCTGGTCTGCACCGGCTGGATGCGCGCGACCCCCAGTTCCACCGCCTTTTCCACCAGATAGTCGGTGCGGGACTTCTTCAAGGGTGCAAAGATCAGCCACAGGTCGGGCGGCGGGACCAGCGGGCGCGTCTGCGATGCGCAGACCAGCGTCGGGTTGCGCTTGCCCGCCACGGCCACATGGGCCAGCCATTCGCCGTCGCGTCCGTTGAAGATCAGGACCGGATGCCCCACCCCGGCGCGCATGACATGAAACAGATAATGGGCCTGTGCCACGGTCAGCGGCGCGGGTTGCCCCGGCCCCAGCGGGTGATCTACAAAGAGCCTGATCCTTGCCTCAGTCATGGCGCTGAACCTATGTCCCGGAACCCGGAAATGCCAGAGGCTGACCCCGCACTGGATCGCGGCGTAGCGGACGCGCCACGCGGCAACTGGGTGGATACCTATGCTCCGCGCGCATGGCGACCCTATCTGCGGCTAAGCCGGGCAGACCGGCCCATCGGCACCTGGCTGCTGCTGATCCCCTGCCTATGGGCGATCTCGCTGGCCGCGCTGGCGGATGGCTACCGGGGCTGGGATTTATGGCTGGCGGTCAGTGGTGCGGCGGGTGCGTTCCTGATGCGCGGCGCGGGCTGCACCTGGAACGACCTGGCCGACCGTGATTTCGACGCAAGGGTCGAACGCACGCGGTTGCGCCCGCTCCCGTCGGGCCAGGTGACGCCGTTCCACGCAGGACTTTGGATGGTTGCACAGGCACTTGCTGCGGCGCTGATCCTGTTCACCTACAATGGCCTGGCCATATCGCTGGGTATCGCCTCGCTGGCGCTGGTTGCGGTCTATCCCTTTGCCAAGCGGTTCACCTGGTGGCCGCAGGTCTTTCTGGGGCTGGCGTTCAACTGGGGGGCGCTGCTGGCCTGGGCCGCACATGCCGGCGCGGTGCCGCCGGCCGCGCTGTTTCTCTATGCCGGGGGCATCGCCTGGACGCTGTTTTACGACACGATCTATGCGCTGCAGGACGTCGAGGATGACGCGATGGCGGGGATCAGGTCCACGGCGCGGCTGTTCGGGCAGGACAGCCGGAAATGGCTTGCAGGCTTTCTGGTTGCGGCCGTCACCTGTCTGATGATCGCGGTGCTGCTGGTGTTGCTTTCGTCGGGGGCGGATGCGCTGAAACTGGTGGTGGCCCTGGGCGGGGTCTGGGCTTTTGGCTGGCATCTGTTCTGGCAATTGCGCCGCCTGAACCCTGCTGACCCCGCCTCGTGCCTTGCAGTCTTTCGGTCCAACCGCGATGCCGGGCTGATCCTGTGGCTGTTTTTTGCCGCTGCATCCGTCGTTTGATTGCCAGCCCGGCCACATCAGCCTAGAGAGTCGGCGTTGTGAAACTGCCAGACCTGCGCCCGATCCTTTCGACCGTAGCCGCCAGGATAGCGGTCCGTCCCACGCCCGGCGTGCTGGCGGCGGTCGCGTTTGCGGCGGCGGGCATCGTGATGCTGGGGGTGGCGTTCCTGGCCACTCTTGCCATTGAACGCCGCACCGAAACCGCCGTCACGACTGCCCTGCAGACCGCGGCGGCGGGCTGGGCTTCGGTGTCGGTGGATGGCCTTCGCGTCACCTTGACCGGGTCCGCCCCGAACGAGGCCGAACGGTTCCGGGCCGTCAATGTGGCGGGCTCGGTGGTCGATTCCGGACGCATCATCGACGCGCTGGACGCTGTCCCCGCCAAGGCCGTCGGGGCGCCCCGCTTTTCGGTGGAAATGTTGCGCAACAACGATTCCGTGCAGCTGATCGGCCTGTTGCCACAGGATCCGGGGGACGATGGCATCAGCAAGGACGCGCTCTTGGCCGAGGTCGCAAAGTTCGCACCCGATACCGGGGTGTCGAACATGCTTGAAACCGCGGCCTATCCGCCGCCGCCCGGCTGGAACGCAGCGTTGACCTTTGGCATATCGGCGCTGCATCTTTTGCCCAGCGCCAAGATTTCGGTCGATGCCGAACGGGTGGCTGTTATAGCGATCACCGATAGCGAGGAGCAGAAACGCAGCGTCGAGGCCGAGTTGCGCAAAGGCAAACCCCAGGACATTGCGCTGGAAATGAACGTCTCTGCCCCGCGCCCGGTGATTGCTCCCTTTACCTTGCGGTTCGTGATCGACAATCAGGGCGCGCGCTTCGATGCCTGTTCGGCCGACACCGATGTCGCGCGGCGGCGCATCCTTGCGGCGGGCGGTGTTGCGGGGGCGCCTGCCGATACGCCTTGCGCGATCGGCCTTGGTGTGCCGACCCCGCGCTGGTCCGAGGCGGTGGAGGCTGTGATTTCCGCCGTCGTTTCGCTGGGCGGCGGGTCAGTGACGATCTCGGACGCCGACATTACCCTGGAGGCACCGCAGGGCGTGTCGCAGACGACGCTGGACCGGGTCGTGGGCGAACTGGAACAGGGCCTGCCGGCGGTCTTTTCGCTGGCGGCCTCGCTGGGCGTGCCGACATCGGAAGGCCAGGGACCGGCAGAGTTCCTCGCGACGCTGTCCGACGCCGGTGCGGTGGAAATCGGCGGTCGGCTGGTGGACGAACTGCAGCGCGAGGCGGTCATGGCCTATGCCAAGGCGGCGTTCGGGTCCGACAAGGTCAAGATGGCGGCGCGCCTGGACCCCGGCATGCCGAACGGCTGGCCGGTACGCGTGATGGCGGGTCTGCAGGCGCTGGACCAGTTGACCGCGGGCAATCTGGTGGTGCGGCCCGACTCTGTCACGGTCAGGGGCGTGACGGGATCGCCGCAGGCGCGCAGCCAGATCGCGCAGATCCTGTCCCGCCAACTGGGTCAGGGCCAGTCCTTTCAGGTCGATGTGCGCTATGACGCGGCGCTGGACCCCGATGCCGCCCCGCCACCGGCCGAAGACTGCGCCGCAAGGATCACCGACATCCTGGCGCGCAACAAGATCGCCTTTGCTCCCGGATCGGCCGAAATTGCGGGGCCGGCGACGCCGACCATCGCTGCGATCGCCGATGTGCTGGACGGTTGCCCGGTGATGCTGATGGAAATCGGCGGACACACCGACGCGCAGGGGTCCGAGGGCGGCAACCTTGCCCTCAGTCAGGCGCGCGCCGATGCGGTGCTGCTGGCGCTGCAGGGGCGTCGTGTCGATGTGTCGGGGATGCGCGCGGTCGGCTATGGCGAAACGCGCCCCATCGCCGACAATGGCACCGATGCCGGGCGCGAAGCGAACCGGCGGATCGAGTTTACCCTGCTGGGCAGCAAAGGTGCCGCGGCGGGCCAGGGCGACGCGGCGCCCGACGGCCAGGGTGTGAACCGGCCGTCCCTTGCCCCGACCGAACCCACGATCCGCCCCAAGCCGCGCCCCGATCAGGGGTGACTTTCCCGACCGGCGTCTGCTAGAACCCGACCACCCGATGACGCCGCCGAAAGTCGCCCATGAACCGAACCGAATTCATCATCACCACAGCCATCATCCTTTTGGCGGCCTTTGCGCTGGGATGGTTCAGTTATTGGCTGATGCACCGCTTTACCCGCGTCGCGGGCGGCGACATGGCGGAAATGGACCGTCTGGCGCAATCCCTGCACGAAGCCGAAGAGGTGCGCGATCAGGCGATCCTGTACCTGGAACAGCGCGAGGCGGAACTGGTGAACCAGATCGCCCAGACCGAGGCCGAACTGCGCGCCGCGATGGAGGGCCTGCGCGATGTGCGCCACGAGGCCGAGGAAATGCGCGCCTATATCGAGCGGATCAACGCGAACACCTAGCCGGCAAGAACGCAAAGCCGGGTCAGGCGCGAGGCCGGGTCCGAAAGATCGTCGATGACATCGAAATGGTGTCTACCCGCCGCGACCGTCCAGTCACAGGACCAATTCTCCGACAGCGTGCGCGCCTGCCACAGGAATGCCGGGCGTTCCTGGCCGCCGACCCAGACATGCGCGCCAACATCGGGGCGCAAAGCCAATCGTGCCGGGCTTTCGCGGTCAACCTCGTCCGGGGTCAGACCCAGCGTCGCGTTCATCTCGGTTGACAGCAGGGGTTCAAGGTCTGCGACCGGCGAAATCGGCACGACGCACGCAACCGGCGCCCTGCACGGGGCATCGACGCAGCCCAACCGGGCCGACAGATGCCCGCCAGCGGAATGCCCGGTGACAACGACCGGACCCGGAACACGCCCCGACGCGGCCTCTACCGCCTGCCCGATCTCGCGCGTGATGTCGGTGATCCGCGCGTCCGGTGCCAGCGTGTAGGAGGGCATCGCGACGGCCCAGCCGTGGGCCAGCGCCCCCGCCGCCAGATGTGACCAGTCGGCGCGGCCAAAGGCCAGCCAATAACCGCCATGGACATAGACCAGCAGCCCGCGCGGCGCGGCATCGGGCAGGAACAGGTCGAACTTCTGGCGTGCCGCCGCGCCATAGGGCAGGTCCAGGACCGCGCGCGAACCCAGTGCGCCGCGAAACGCTGCGGCCTGCTCTGCCCAACGGGGCGGATAGCTGGCCGCGTCAGGAATGAAGTCGCCGTTCGTGTAGGCCCGCGTCTGGTCCAATGCCTCACCTTCTTGATCAAACTCCAGCCGCACATGCCATCGGCAACTGGACTTTTCCTGCCGCCCCATGCATTGCATGACCATCCGGATAATGGGAGGCCCCGATGCTCGATTCCCCGACAGACCTAAGCGCGATGCTGAAAGACCCCGGCCTCTTGACCGAAAAGGCCTATATCGCCGGGGAATGGGTGATGGCGTCGGATGGCAAGACGTTCCCCGTGCGCAACCCTGCGCGCGGCGATGTCATCGCCAATGTCGCCGACCTGACCCGCGCCGATGCCGCCCGCGCGATTGCCGCCGCTGACGTCGCCCGCCGCGAATGGGCCGCCCGCACCGGCAAGGAACGCGCAAGCGTGTTGCGCAAATGGGCGGACCTGATGGTTGCCAATGCCGATGACCTTGGCGCGATCCTGACCGCCGAGATGGGCAAACCCCTGCCCGAGGCCAAGGGCGAGGTCGTCTATGGCGCATCCTTCATCGAATGGTTCGGCGAAGAGGCCAAGCGCATCTATGGCGAGACCATCCCCGGCCACCAGCGCGACAAGCGCCTGATGGTGATCAAGCAGCCGATCGGTGTCGCGGCGTCGATCACGCCGTGGAATTTCCCGAACGCGATGATCGCGCGCAAGGTGGCCCCTGCGCTGGCCGCCGGTTGCGGCTTCGTCGCCCGCCCTGCGGCCGAAACACCGCTGTCGGCGCTGGCGATGGCCGTGCTGGCCGAACGTGCGGGCGTGCCTGCTGGCCTCTTTTCGGTCATCACCTCGTCGCGATCCTCCGACATCGGCAAGGAGTTCTGCGAAAACCCGTTGGTGCGAAAACTGACCTTTACCGGGTCGACCGAGGTGGGCCGCATCCTGCTGCGCCAGGCGGCGGATCAGGTGATGAAATGCTCGATGGAACTTGGCGGCAATGCGCCCTTCATCGTGTTCGACGACGCCGATCTGGATGCGGCGGTCGAAGGCGCGATGATTTCGAAATTCCGCAACAACGGGCAGACCTGCGTCTGCGCCAACCGTATCTACGTGCAGGCCGGGGTTTATGACGCCTTTGCCGAAAAACTGACCAAGGCCGTGGCCAAGCTGAACGTCGGCGACGGGCTGACGGCGGGGGTGACGACGGGGCCGCTGATCACCGAGGCGGCGATGGAAAAGGTCGAAGAGCATATCGCGGATGTGCTGGCAGGCGGCGGCAAGATCGTCACCGGCGGGCATCGTCACAGGCTGGGCGGGCTGTTCTTCGAGCCGACCGTGGTGACGGGCGTGACGCCGCAGATGAAGGTCTCGACCGAAGAAACCTTTGGCCCCCTGGCGCCCCTTTTCCGCTTCGACACCGAGGAAGAGGTCATTCGCCTTGCCAATGACACGATCTTTGGTCTGGCAAGCTATTTCTATGCCCGCGACATCGGGCGCATCACCCGCGTCCAGGAGGCTCTGGAATACGGAATGGTGGGCGTGAACACCGGGTTGATCTCGACCGAGGTTGCCCCCTTTGGCGGCGTCAAGCAGTCGGGCCTGGGGCGCGAAGGGTCGCGCCACGGCATCGAGGACTATCTGGAGATGAAATACATCTGCCTGAGCATCTGAAGGTCCGGGCGGATCGAAACCTAGAGGACGGCGCGGCCGTCCTCTTTTCACCCGACAAGGTTTGCGCATGGCCGAGGACTACATCCCCCCGCAGGTCTGGACCTGGGACAAGGAAAACGGCGGTCGTTTCGCCAGCATCAACCGCCCCATTGCCGGGTCGACGCATGACAGGGTGCTGCCGGTCGGCAAACATCCCTTGCAGGTCTATTCGCTTGGCACCCCCAACGGGATCAAGGTTACGGTCCTGCTGGAAGAGCTGCTTGCCCTTGGTCACACGGGCGCCGAATACGACGCCTGGCTGATCGACATCGGCAACGGCGACCAGTTCGGATCAGGGTTTGTCGAGATCAACCCGAACTCCAAAATCCCGGCACTCATGGACCGCTCGGTCAACCCGCCGCAGCGCGTGTTTGAGTCCGGCGCGATCCTTTTGTACCTGGCCGACAAGTTCGGCGCGCTGATCCCGAAAGACCATGCCGGACGCACGGAATGCCTGTCCTGGCTGTTCTGGCAGATGGGCTCCGCGCCTTATCTGGGTGGTGGCTTTGGCCATTTCTACGCCTATGCGCCGACCAAGATGGAATACCCGATCAACCGTTTTGCGATGGAAACCAAGCGGCAGCTGGATGTTCTGGACCGTCATCTGGCCGACCGGGACTGGATGGCGGGTGACGCCTATTCCATCGCCGATATCGCGATCTGGTCCTGGTACGGCAATCTGGTTCTGGGCCGTCAGTATGGCGCGGCCGAATTTCTGGACGTGGCCAGCTATACCCATGTTCTCGTCTGGGCGAAAAGGATCGACGCCCGCCCCGCGGTGAGGCGGGGCCGGATGGTCAACAAGACCTCGGGCGCGCCGCATGAACAGCTGCGCGAACGCCATTCTGCAGCAGATTTCGACACGATTTGAACGGGCAAGGGACCGCCGCATGCAATCCATCACCCGCCTGCCCTCGACCGAAAGCATCACCCCCTCGACCGCCGATCTGGACGGCTGGATCGTGACCGAAGGCGCGCCGTCGATGAAGACCTGGGTTTTGCACACCGCCAGGGATGGCAGCATGGTGTCAGGCATCTGGGAATGCACGGTCGGCAGCTATCATGCGACCTACTCGGCCTATGAATACGTGGTGCTGATTGCCGGGCGGATCGTGATCACGCCGGATGGCGGCACCCCCGTCACGGTCAAGGCGGGCGATGCCTTTGTGGTCGAAAAGGACTTCAGGGGAACCTGGAAGATCGAGGAAAACGTCCGCAAGCATTTCGATTTCGTCGTTACCCCATGATCCGCA
Source organism: Rhodobacterales bacterium (assembly GCA_021155205.1). Classification (GTDB taxonomy): domain Bacteria; phylum Pseudomonadota; class Alphaproteobacteria; order Rhodobacterales; family Rhodobacteraceae; genus JAJNPS01. The sequence continues at coordinate 141,088 of JAJNPS010000011.1, read as the reverse complement.
TCGCCGTCGTCACCGGGGCCGCAGGTGGCATGGGGCGGGCGATCACCGACCGGCTGGTGGCGGACGGGCTGCATGTGGTGGGGGTGGACATCGACGGGCCTGCCCTGATCAGCATGGCCGCCGATCTGGACAGTTTCACCCCCGAGGCGGTCGACCTGACCGACGCCGACGCCATCGCGGACCTGTTCGACCGGATCACCGCGCGCCACGGCGGCGTCGATGCACTGGTGAACAACGCAGGCACCTGTTTCATGTCGGATTTCCCCGACATTCCGGCGGCAGAGCTGGACCGGCAGATGGCGATCAACTTTTCGTCCGCCTTCCATTGCTGCCAGCAGGCGGTCAAGGCCATGGCCGGGCGGCCCGGCGTGCGCAAGATCGTCAACATCTCGTCCAACGGGGCCTACAACTTCGACGTCTTTGACCCGCCGCATTACCGGGCCAGCAAGGCCGCGATGGACACGCTGACCAAGGACCTTGCCCGCCGCTATGCGCGCGACAGGATTGCGGTGAACTCCATCGCCCCGGCGATGACGGAAACGCCGCTTTTCAACGTGCTGACCGAAGATGTGCTGGCGCGCGCGATCAGCGCCATGCCACATGGGCACGCGATGCAGCCGACCGAAATCGCCGCATGGGTCGGGTTCCTGATCTCGCCCGCGGGCGACGTCAGTTCAGGCAATGTCATCATCCTGAACCAGGGTCGTGACGTGCGATAAGGAATTCCAAATTCCTTGAACAAGGAGTTTTTCAAGAGTTTTACCCAAGACTCTTGAGCTAGCGGGGGACAGATGAAGGTCACGATCCACAAGCTGTTCGAATACCTGCTTGAAACCACCGCCGCCGAACCTCCGGAATGCTTCATCGGGTTCTCGCTGTCACGCTCTCCGACCTTGGGCGACTTTGTCGGCGACCTTGACCCGGACCTGTCGCTTGACTGGAATGGCACCAGTTTTCAGGGCCTGCCCGCCTTGCGCCAGCGGGTGATCGACCAGGCGGGTCTGGCCGGGTCCTGCGATCCCGATGATGTGCTGATCACCGCCGGCGCTGCCGAGGCGAACTATCTGGTGTTCCGCCAGCTTTTGTCGGCGGGTGACGAGGTTGTGACCGACGCGCCGGGCTGGCCGCAGGTGGCCGTCATGGCGCGCGCCATCGGGGCCAATCTGCGGACGGTGACACGGGCCGAAAAGGACGGCTGGCGGCTTGATCCGGACGCGCTGGCCAGGGTTGTCACGACCCAGACCCGGCTGATCTTCCTGACCAATCCCAACAATCCGACGGGAAGCCTGATCCCGGCGGCGGACCTGCAACGGATCGTCGCAATCGCGGACCGCGTCGGCGCGCATCTGCTGGTGGACGAGGTTTATGCAGGGCTGGAATGGGCAGGTCCGCGACCGCCCTCGGTTGCAGGTCTTTATCCGCGCGGCATCACCACGGGGTCGGTGTCCAAGGCGCTGGGGCTGCAGGGATTGCGCACCGGATGGCTGATCACCCGCGACGCGCGCCTTTTGCGCGACGCGATGATCCTGCGCGAGAACGGCTCCGAGATCATGAACACCCTGGGCGAGCAGATCGCCGGGATTGCCCTGCGCCCCGACCGGCTGGCATCGGCGCTGGACGTCGCGCGGGCGGAGGCGCGGACCAGCCTGGCGCTGCTTGACCGCTTTGTCGCGGACCAGCCCCGGCTGACCTGGACCCGCCCAGAGGCCGGGCTGATCGGCCTTGCCCGCCTGGCGGGCATGGACGCGGAACCCTTTGCCCGCCGTCTGCTTGCCGCGCCTTACCGGACGTTTGTGCTGCCGGGGACCGCCTACGGGCTGCCGCAGCACCTGCGACTCGGGGTCGGGGGTGGTCCCGGCGCGCGGCTGGACGAGGGGTTGCGGCGGCTTGGCGCCTGTCTTGCCGGTATCAACGGGTAAACCTCAGGCCCAAAAGGTCGGTCGCAACCGCCTTCCACGCTTTGCCCCAGATCGGCGATTTGCATCCAACCATCTGATCCAAAAGGTGTTATTCGATAACATCGCGGCGATTTTGCATAGCGGGGGGATGCGACCCCATGTGGTTGTCATGCCCCAATGGCGGGGCGACAGATCAACCCCGAACAGATCAACCCCGAAAGGAAGCACCATGCTGCCCGCAAACGCCCTGACCACCCTGAAACGCTCGACCGTCGCGGCACTTGCCGCCCTGTCCATCGTCGCCCTTCCGGCCAGCCCTGCCCATGCCTGGGGCGAAAAGGAACAGAGTTTCGTGGCCGGCGTCGCCGCAGCCGTCATCGCTGATCAGATCATCAAGCAGGTCAAGCGTAACAACCGCGCGCCCGCACCGATGTACTACGTCGATCCGCAGCCGCAGCCGGTCTACCGCGCGCCGACCCATCAGCAGCCGTCGGCGTCGATCTACAACACTGCCGCCGCACGCGCGTTTCAAAGCTATTCCAGCGCGGAACGCCGCCTGATCCAGAAACGGCTTGCGGCCTATGGCTACTATTCCGGGCGTGCAGACGGGGCATTCGGTCCCGCCACTTACCGTGCCGTCGTGGCCTTTGCCCGCGACGAGGGTGCGGTGCGCAACCTGGAGTCGACTGGCGGCGCCTACACGATTTACGACGGGCTGATCTACTGATCCCGGCCCGTCCATAGACCCCGACCCCTTGCATCTTGGTGCGCCTGACCTCCCCGGGCAGGCTGCCATCATCGGGTCGGATCGCCCCGCCGCACGCCGCTTTCCCCCAGCGGTTCCCAGCGGCGGGGCAACTTGTTGTCGGGGGATCGTGTTGCACCGCGCAGCGCGGGAACGACCGGCAAAACCCGCTTGCCCGGATGCCCGATGCGCCTAAGGTCGTGCCGGCACGGCTGGAGGGAAGGCGCGATGAACAAGATGAACCCCACTGGCCTTGTTGCGCCGCTGATCGGCGGGGCAGCACGTCCCGGGCTTTGCACCGATTGCGGCATTTCGCGGATCGGCGATGGCAAGGCCTGCGGGCGGGCCTGTCAGTTCATCCGGCCGGATTATCCCGGACTGGAGGCACGGGTACATGGCCGCCTGCCACAGGATGCCACGGATGAGGGGTTCTTTGGCGTCACCTGCGCGATGCTGCGGGCGCGGCTGGCACCCCCTGACCCGGATGCACAGTGGACCGGCATCACAACGGCGCTGGCCGCCCATGCGCTGGAGGCGGGGCTTGTGACCGCCGTGCTGGCCGTTGGGCCTGACCCGGATGACCGCTGGAAACCTCGCCCGGTGCTGATCACCGATCCCGCTGCTATGGCCGGCGCACGGGGCATGCGGATGGGCTATGCACCGACGCTGGCCCTGCTGGAACCTGCGCGCGCCGCTGGTCACAAGCGCATCGCGCTGATCGGCATCCCCTGCCAGGTCTATGCCCTGCGCGCATTGGAGACGGAGCTGGGGTTCGAGCGCATCTATGTCATCGGCACGCCCTGTTCGGACAACACGACGACCGAACATTTTCACCAGTTCCTTGTCCTGGTCGATCCGACCCCGGATCGCGTCAGCTATCTGGAGTTCCGCGCCGATTACCGGGTGGAAATCCGCTATGACGATGGCCGCAAGCCCCGGTTCATTCCGTTCCTGAAACTGCCGCTGTCCACCCTTCCGGCAGATTTCTTTCCGATGACCTGCAAGACCTGCGTCGACTACACCAACCGGCTGTCGGACATCACGGTCGGCTACATGGGTGGCGATGGCGACCAGTGGATCATCGTGCGCAATGATCGGGGGGCGGAACTGCTGGCGGGGGTCGCGGATCGGCTGGTGACGAAACCCCTGACCGATAAGGGCAAGCGGACAGGTGCGGTCAAGGGCTTCATGGTCAACACCGAGCTTGCCGCGGGGGGCCTGCCGCTCCGCCGGATGCCCGACTGGCTGCGGCCCATCATGGCCTGGCTGCAGCCGCGCATCGGGCCAAAGGGGCTGGAATTTGCACGTGCGCGGGTGGAGATGAAGGCGATCGAGACGATCCTGCACCTGCGCCGTGCACATCCGGCGCGGTTGAAGAACATGGTGCCGGATCACATCTGGAAAATCGCCGCGCCCTATGGGTTGACCCCCATTCCGGACGAAATCCGCAAGGACGAGTAACTATTTTCTCTCCCCCGCCAAGGATTGCCGCGCGCGGTGCGTCTGACCTAACGTGATGCGGATGGATGTGCCCGACGAGGATCTGGCCCTTGCGGCCTGCAGTGGCGACCGGGCGGCGTTTTCGGCGCTGGTCCATCGCCATTACGACCGGGTTTTCGGCTTTGCCTGGCGGTTGTCCGGCTCCAAGACCGAGGCCGAGGATCTGACGCAGGATATCTTTGCCGCCCTGCCCGCCAAACTCCGCGCCTGGCGGGGCGAGGCGAAGCTGACGACCTGGCTTTACCGCATCACGCTGAACGCCGCCCATGACCGGCGGCGCAGGCTGGCGGTGCGGACAAGGGCCGCCGATGGCTGGGGCGATTGGGAACTGGCGCGGCAGGACGAGATCGCGGTGGAGCGGGACGCGCAAGTGTGGCTGGCGCAGGCGATGACCCTGCTGCCGCCGGAACTGCGCGATACCGTGGCGCTGGTCCTGGGGGAGGAGTTGACCCAGGCCGAGGCCGGCGCAGTGCTGGGACTGTCCGAGGGCACCGTGGCCTGGCGGATGGCGCAGGTGAAAACGCGCCTGAAAGCGCAATGGAGAAAGGAGGCAAGGGCATGACCGACGATCTTGACGCCCTGCGCGCCGCATTGCGGGCAGCCCCCGCGCCCGACCCACAAGCCCGCGACGCGGCGCTGCGGCTGGCGATGGAAAACTTTGACCGGCTCCAAGGATCGACCGAGCACCCGCGTCCCAGTCAGGACCGCCCAATCCGGGCGGGTTTCTGGATGGGAGTGAAAACCATGCTGACGAAACTGAACCTGCGCCCGAGCCTTGTGGCGACGACTTCCGTGGCGGCCCTGTACCTTGGGGTGGTGATCCTGCTGCCACCGGGGACGTTGAACCGGGGCGTGCAGCCGGGCGTCATCGTGGATGGCAATCCTTTGCCCAAGACGTCCGGTGGTGAAGCGGCAAACGAGACGATCAAACCCGAGGTTCCGGTGATTGTGGCGCAGGAACCGAAGCCCGTTCCGGACGCGGTCGCTGAGCCTCAACGTTCAGACATGGCGGCGGAAGCACGCGAGGAACCTGCCCCGCTGGCGCGAGCGATGACTGGCGATGACGCGATGGCCACGGCATTGCCAATTGACGAAGCCGCGCCACCTGCAGCAACGACCCCCGCCGCACCGGAGGCAGATGCCCTGACCCAGGGTGCCGCAACGGGTGCGTCAGCCGACTACGGCGCTGCGGTCGCCAAGGAATCGTTCGATGCCGAAGCGCCACTCGCCGAAGGGTATATGGCCGACGCCCCGTCCGACCTGCGCACCCGCGCCCAGCCCGAAATGGCCGCGAGCGCCGCGCCCGCCCCCGTGGACGAAACCATCGCCCCGCCCGAACCCAACACCGAAGCCTTCGCCAATGCCGACCTCAACCCCGTCAAGGTAACTGCCGAAGAGCCCGTCAGCACCTTCTCCATCGACACCGACACCGCGTCCTATTCGATCATCCGTCAGTCCCTGTCGATGGGCCAACTCCCGCCGTCCGAGGCGGTTCGGATCGAGGAGATGGTGAATTATTTCCCCTATGCCTACCCTGCCCCCGACGGCGACGTGGCCCCCTTTGCCGCAGCGATTTCGGTGATGCCGACGCCCTGGAACGAAGGCACGCGCCTTGTGCGGATCGGCCTGCAGGGCGCCCTGCCCGCCATCGTCGACCGCCCGCCCCTGAACCTGGTGTTCCTGATCGACACGTCGGGATCAATGGATGAGCCGAACAAGCTGCCCTTGCTGAAACAGTCCATCGCGCTGGCGCTGTCGGAACTGCGGCCCGAGGATCAGGTGGCGATGGTGGCCTATGCCGGATCGGCGGGCGAGGTGCTGCCGCCCACCGCCGCGGCAGAGCGGGACACGATCCTGCGCGCCCTCGACAATCTGGCGGCCGGAGGCTCCACCGCCGGGGCCGAGGGGATCGAACTGGCCTATCAGGTCGCCGCCCGCATGGCCGGTGACGGCGAGGTCAGCCGCGTCCTTCTGGCGACGGACGGCGATTTCAACGTGGGCCTGTCCGACCCCGAGGGGCTGGAGAAATACGTCGCAAAACAGCGCGAGACGGGGATTTATCTGTCCGTCCTGGGCTTTGGCCGCGGCAACCTTGACGATGCGGTGATGCAGTCGCTGGCGCAGAACGGCAACGGCACGGCGGCCTATATCGACACCCTGTCCGAGGCGCGCAAGGTGCTGGTGGACCAGTTGACGGGCATGCTGTTCCCCATCGCCGATGACGTGAAAATCCAGGTTGAATGGAACCCCGCAGCCGTCGCCGAGTACCGGCTGATCGGATACGAGACCCGGGCGCTGGCGCGCGAGGATTTCAACAACGACCGCGTCGATGCCGGCGAAATCGGTGCGGGCCATCAGGTCACGGCGATCTATGAGGTGACGGCCCCCGGCAGCGCCGCCCTGCGCAACGATCCGTTGCGTTATGGCGCTGCCCCTGCCGACGAGGCCGCCCCCGCCGAGATCGGCTTTCTCCGCCTGCGCTACAAGGCGCCGGGCAGCGATACCTCCACCCTGATCGAAACGCCGATCACCGGGGATGAGCCTGCGACCGACGAGGCCCGCTTTGCCGCTGCCATCGCCGGGTTCGGACAACTCTTGCAGGGGTCGACCTATCTTGGCGACTGGGGCTGGGAACAGGCGATCGCCCTGGCGATTGCGGGTCGGGGAGACGACGCCTTCGGCTACCGCGCCGAGGCGATCAATATGATGCGGCTGGCGGAATCGTTGGGCAGATAAGGCCCATAAAGCTGCAAAAGGCCCGCCTGTCGCCAGGCGGACCTCATCATGTTCGGAATCGTCAGATCAGTTGATCACAGCCTCGACGGTCTTGTTCTCGACCGCCTTGGTCTCGAAATCCGACCCCCGGGCAATCTCGATCCGGCGGGGTTTCAGCGCCTCGGGCATCTCGCGCACAAGGTCGATATGCAGCATGCCGTGTTCATGCGTCGCCCCGGTCACGCGGACATGATCGGCCAGCGTGAAGCGGCGCTCGAAGGCGCGGGTTGCGATGCCGCGATGCAGGAAGGCGCGCTCGGCCGCCTCGGTTTCCTTGCGGGCGGTCACGACCAGCGTGCCGTCGCGAACCTCGACGCTCAGCTCGTCCGGCGAGAACCCGGCGACGGCGACGGAAATCCGGTAGCCGTCATCAGCCAGCTTTTCGATGTTGTAGGGCGGATAGGTCGGGGCGGCGACATCACTGGTCAGCACACGGTCCATCAGGTCGGCAAAGCGGTCGAAACCGACGGTTGCACGGTACAGGGGGGCAAGGTCAAAGTTGCGCATGGCAGTCATCCTATTCATAGCGATGTGTGGTTTGCCTGCCCGTCAACCGGGCCAGGCGCGGATTGCCGGGCCCATCATGGCACCCGGATAGCGTTGATTTGGGAAACGGACTGCGGGGTTTCAAGACCCCCCGGCGGATCAGGGCCTGACGAAGCGCGCGCCGATGTCGCGGTTGGCCTCGCCCGCACCGATGCGCCGGATCGCGGGTTTTGCGGGGACGTTTGCAGACTGGCTCAGCACATCGCCCTGACGCAGCCGGCCCTTCAACTCCTCGACGACCTTTGGCAGCTCCATGCCAAAGGCGACGGTCGCGTCCTTGGCGTCGCGATACCCGCCCGAGATGATCGACACGATCCGCGCCCGCCCGAAAGAACGGTCAAGGACCGGCGCACCCGAGGCACCAAAGGTCACGTCGCAATCGACCGCGATCAGGCCATCGCGTCTGCCAAGCACGGCGCAGACGCGCTGCCAGGACAGCGTGTCCTCGCGCCCCTCGGCATAGGAGACGACGCTGACTTCGTCGCCATTGCCGGGGTTTTCCACTGCGAACGGTGCCGCGACCGCCGCAAGAATGGGTGTTTCCAACTGCAACAGCGCAACATCGCGGCGCACAAAGTCGATATCGACCGGGTCGGTCGGGCGAAATGACGGCAGGGTCACGGTGCGCGCGACGCGGACCTCGGCAATCGCGTTGTCGCCGGCCAGCCCGGCGCGAAAGGTCATGCGTCCGGCGTCAACCGGGGTGCCGTCGGGGGTATAGACACAATGCGCCGCAGTCAGCACAAGGTCAGTCGCGATCAGTGCGCCGGTACAAAAGCCGCCCCGGTCGATGTCGATGCGTCCGACCGCCTCCCAGCCAAAAATCTCGTCGCGTCGCGACAACTCGTCCAGGCCGCTGTTGCCCTGCGCAAAGGTGGCGCCCGTCACCATCAGCAGGGCCAGCAGGCAGCGGACAAGGCGAACCGGCGCGATCATGGCTTGACGAACTTTGCGCCACCCGACCCGCCCGAGATGATCCGGACCCCCGGCGTGGGTGATCTGGCCGCAGCAGTTCCTGCGGCCATTTCGGCCTGCAGATCCGCCAGCGGCTTTTCCAGCGGCACCGCAAGTGCGACTTTCCTGCCGTCAAGTTCGGCCTTGGCCGACACCACCGACACCACCCGCGCCACGCCACCGCGCAGTGTAAAGACCGGCGCGCCTGATGATCCGAAGTCGATGTTGCACGACAGCACCAGCATGTCGGGTCGCCGGGTCAGCACGTGGCACACCTGCTGGATCGAGGGGGCATCGGCGCGGTTTTCGGCATAACTGACGATGCCGACCACCTCGCCCTCGTTCGGGCGGGGATCGGTCTCGAAGGGTTGCACCGAAGGCAGGCGGATCGGCTGGTCCAGTTCCAGAAGTGCGAGGTCAAAACCGACGCGGTCAACGGGTTCGTATCCGCCATAGACATAGTCGGGATGCGCCAGCGCACGGCGCACGCCGCGATAGGCCTCGGCCCGACCGTTGCGCCAGCCCGCGCGGAACTCGATCTTGCTGGCGTCGATGCGCGCGCCTGTTTCCTTGTCGAACAGGCAATGCGCCGCTGTCAGCACCAGTTGCGGCGAAATCAGCACGCCGGTACAGAACCCCCGCTTGCCCAGCATCAGCTTGCCCACGCCCGTCCAGCCGCGTCCGTCGTCGCTGGTCTGCAGCGACACCAGCGGAGTGTCGTCCGGCTCGGTCGGGACCTGCGCCTGAATGGGGGCGGCAAGGGTTGCGGCAACCAGGGCAATCAGCAAGCGGTACATGGATCCTCCGGGCAGGCCCGCCGCAGGTATCGCCGGACTGCGGCAGATTTGCGGCAATCCCTAGGGCCTGTCCAGCGCGCGCGGGCGCGGCCCCCCGGTCGCCCAGTCGAGCAGTTCGACCGTATGCAGAATTGGCACAGTCGTCCCCGATCCGATCTGCATCATGCAGCCGATATTGCCGGCCGCGATGATGTCGGGGCGGCGCGCCTTCAGCGTTTCAACCTTGCGCTTTTTCAGTTCGGCGGAAATCGCGGGCTGCAGCAGGTTGTAGGTCCCGGCGGACCCACAGCACAGATGGCTGTCGGCGGGCTCCACCACCTCGAACCCGGCCCGGCGCAAAAGGTCCCTGGGTGCGGATTTGATCTGCTGGCCATGCTGGAGCGAACAGGCGGCGTGATAGGCGACGCGCAGGCCCTTGGGCGTGCCTCCGGGCAAGCCCAGTGTCACCAGCACCTCGCTGACATCCAACGCGAGGCCCGCGACGGTCGCGGCATCGGCGGCCAGCGGATCGGTGCGGAACATGTGGCCATAATCCTTGACCGTGGTGCCGCAGCCCGAGGTGTTGATGATGATACCGTCCAGACCGCCCGCCGCCTTTTCGGCCATGAAGGCGCGGATGTTGGCGGCGGCGGCGGCATGGGCCAGCTTGGTCTTGCCCATATGATGCGTCAGCGCCCCGCAGCAGCCCTGCCCGCGCGCCACGACCACCTCGGCCCCCAGCCGCGTCAACAGCCGGATCGTGGCGTCGTTGATGTCGGCGTTCAGCGCCCGCTGCGCGCATCCCGTCATCAGCGCCAGCCGCATCCGGCGCGGTCCCGTGGCGGCAAAGGTCTGCGGGTCATCGTTGCGGCTGACCGGAGGCAGGCGCGCCGGTGCCATGTCCAGCATCGCACGCAGCCGCGCATCGGGCAGCAGGCGTTTCAGCGGCCGGGCAAGGCGCGCCGCGAACAGCGCCAGCCGGAACCGCCCCGGATAAGGGATGATCCGCGCCAGCACGGCGCGCAACAGCCTGTCCATCAGGGGTCGCTGGTGGGTACGTTCGATGTAACTGCGCGCCTCGTCCACCAGATGCATGTAGTGCACACCCGACGGGCAGGTGGTCATGCAGGCCAGACACGACAGGCAGCGGTCGATATGCAGGACAGTCCTGGCATCCGCAGGGCGACCCGTCTCCAGCATGTCCTTGATCAGGTAGATGCGCCCGCGCGGGCTGTCGAGTTCGTCGCCAAGTACCTGATAGGTCGGGCAGGTCGCCGTGCAGAACCCGCAATGGACACACGACCGCAGCACCTCGTTGGCGCGGGCCAGCCCGGGATCGCGCAACTGTTCGGCGGTAAAGTTCGTCTGCATGTCAGGCCCCCAGGTTCAGGATCACCGGCAGGCCGCCCGCGACCAGGACCGCCACAACCACCACCGGGTAAAGCCACGCGGCCCGGCCGGGACCAAGCACCCGGCGAACGGACTGCACCAGCGCCGCCAGTGCGCTTGCCGCGATGGAAAGGACCGCCATCGCAAGTCCAAGCCCGCTTCGGTCAACGGCCGCAAGCCCCACGGCGGCCAGCACGGCCAGCACACCCGACGCGACAAGGCCGACAAGGGCAGGACGGCCTGACGGCAGGGCGGCAAGCGCCAGGTAAAGCGCGACCGGAAAGACAAAGAAGGCCAGGATGGCGGGCGTCATGCCGGGGGCCGGTGCGGGTCAAAAATGCCCCGCGGATCAAACGCAGCCCGCAGTCCCCGTGTCAGCGCCGCAACAGCCGCAGCCTCGGGCGGCAGGGATCCGACATCGCCCTGTCCTGCAACCGGCCGGACCAGTGTCGCATGGCCGATCCCCGTCACCGCCGCGCCGATGGCCGCCGCCGCATCCGGCCCCGCCAGCAGCCAGAGCCGCCCGCCGCCCCAGTCCCAGATCGTTCGGTGCGCGATCCCCGCCGCCGCCAGCGCCGCCGGCACCGCCAGCGCGCTGGCCGGGATGACGGACAGCCGCCACACGGCACCGGACATGGCGGCAAAGGGGGCCACGTCGCGGATCCCGGCCCACAGCGCGGCGCTGGCGGGGCCTTCCACCAGATCGCCGTCGCCGAGGATCCGCGTCAGCTCCGTTGCACGATAGGCAACCGAGCCCGCCAGCCCCTCCACCCGCACCAGCGTCTCGGCGTCGGCGACGGTGCGGCCGACATCCAGATGCGCCGCCCCCGAAACATCGAAGGGCGAGGCCAGCGCGCGGCGCAGCACGGACAGCGCGACGTCCGGCCGCAGCCCCGTGATCCGCAGCGTTGCCTCTGCCTCCGGCATTGCCTGCAGTTTGAACGACACTTCGCTCAGCACCCCGAGGCTTCCGCGCGATCCGGCCATCAGCTTGACCAGATCGTAGCCCGTGACGTTCTTCATCACGCGGCCGCCGTTCTTGATGGCCGTGCCGCGCCCGTCGACCATGCGGATGCCGATCAGGCTGTCGCGGCAGGCGCCCGCCTGCACCCGGCGCGGACCGGAGGCGTTGTCAGCGACCACGCCGCCGATGGTTGATGCTCCGTCGCGCCCCAGCAGCGCGCGCAGGTCCGGGACCTCGAAAGCCAGCCGCTGTCGCTCCGTCGCCAGCGTCGCCTCGACCACGGCCAGCGATGTCCCTGCCCGCACCACAAGCGTCAGCGCCCCCGGCTCGTAGAGCGGGATGCCGTTCAGGCCCGCCGTTTCCAGCACCACCCCCGACGCCGCCCCCAGCGCGCGCGTCCCGCCCCCCCTGATCGTCAGGGGCGTTGACGCGGCCCGCAGCATCTCGGCCAGTTCCGCCTCGGTGCCGGGATGCAGCCGGTCGCCCTTCATCTTTGTCCATCCATCCTCGGGGGTCCGGGGGCGGACAGCCCCCGGCACATCAACCGGCACGCCGGCTGCCGCTCAGCGCCAGGGGAAACACCTTGGCGGGGTTCAAAAGCCATTTGGGATCAAACACATCCTTGACCCGCATCTGCGCCTCCATGTCCTCGGGCGAGAACTGCACCCCCATCAGGTCGCGTTTTTCGATGCCGACGCCGTGTTCGCCGGTCAGGCAGCCCCCGACCTCGACGCACAGCTTCAATATCTCCGCCCCCAGCGCCTCGCAGGTCTGCAGATCGCCGGGTTTGTTCGCATCATAGAGGATCAACGGGTGCATGTTGCCGTCGCCCGCGTGAAAGACGTTGCCGACAGCCAGCCCATATTGCGCGCCAAGTTCGGCGATCCGGCGCAGAACGTAGGGCAGGTTTGAAACCGGGATCGTCCCGTCAAGGCACATGTAGTCCGAAATCCGCCCGATCGCGCTGAACGCCGACTTGCGGCCCAGCCAGATTTTCCGGGCTTCGTCCTCGGACGCACTTTCGCGGACCACCACGGGGTTGTGGGCCGCGGCGATGGTTCTGATCCGCGCCAGCTGTTCGCCGATCTCTGTCGGGCTGCCCTCGACCTCGATGATCAACAGGGCCTCGCAGTCGGGGTAGCCGGCCTGCGCGAAATCCTCGCAGACGCGGATCAGCAGGCGGTCCATGAATTCGATCGCCACCGGCAGGATGCCCGCCTTGATGATGGCGCTGACGCAGGCCCCTGCGCCTTCGCTCGTGTCGAACCCCATCAGAACGGGGCGCGCGCCTTCGGGTTTCGGCAGGATGCGCAAGGTGGCCTCGGTCACGACCCCAAGCTGCCCTTCGGAGCCGCAGATCACCCCCAGCAGATCAAGGCCGGGCGCGTCCATCCAGGGACCGCCCACCTCGACCACCGTGCCGTCCATCTGCACCAGCGTGACGCCGAGCAGGTTGTTGGTCGTCACGCCGTATTTCAGGCAATGCGCCCCACCGGAATTCATCGCGATATTGCCCGCGATGGCGCAGGCAAGCTGGCTGGACGGATCGGGGGCGTAAAAGAACCCGTCCGCCTCCACCGCGCCGGTGACGCTCAGGTTGGTGCGGCCCGCCTGCACGCGGATGAACCGGCTGTCGTAGTCGGTTTCCAGTACCGCGTTCATCCGTGCCACGCCCAAGATGACGCAATCCGCCGTCGGCATCGCCCCGCCGGCCAGCGAGGTGCCAGACCCGCGCGGGACCACCGGCACACCCTCCTCCCAACAGATGCGCAGGGCGGCGGACACCTCTGCCGTTGTGCGCGGCAGGACCACCGCAAGGGGTGGACAGCGATAGGCGGCAAGGCCGTCGCATTCATAGGCGCGGGTTTCGGCAATATCGTCGATGACCGCATCGGCGGGCAGCACGCCCCGCAGCCGCCGGACGATGTCCGCCTTGCGCAGCAGCACCGCGGCATCGGGTGGGGGCATGTCCAGGGCGGTCAACCTTTCCGTTGTATTGGTAAAAGATTATTACCAATTTATGCCACTGGCAAGCCAAAACGCTCCGGCTTAAGCTGCCGGCATGGACACCCTCATTGCCCAGATGCGCGCCCTTGGCCCGTTTTCGACGACCGATGCGGCTGTGGTCGCCTTCATGCTGGTGGTCTGGTCGGGACTTGGCTGGCTGATCGAACACCCCCCCGCACGCCGCCCGTCGGTCACGATCCTGATGCAGCAGTACCGCCATGACTGGATGGTCCAGTTCGTGACCCGCCAGCCGCGCATCTTTGACGCCACGGTGATCGAGAGCCTGCGCCAGGGCACGGCCTTTTTCGCCTCGGCCTGCCTGATCGCCATTGGCGGCGGTCTTGCGCTGATCGGCAATGCCGGCACGCTGACCGGCCTCGCCGCGCGGCTGTCGCTGCAGGCAGAGACCGGCCAGATCCAGTTGCAGGTGCTGTTGTCGCTGCTGTTTCTGGTCAATGCCCTGCTGAAGTTCATCTGGTCGAACCGGCTGTTCGGCTACTGCTCGATCCTGATGGCGGCGGTTCCGAACGATCCCGCCGACCCGCTGGCCCTGCACCGCGCCGCCCAGGCGGCCGAGGTCAACATCACGGCGGCCAAATCCTTCAACCGCGGGCTGCGGTCGATCGACTTTGCGCTGGCGGCGCTGGGGTGGCTGTTGGGGCCGGCGGCACTGGTCGTGACCACGCTGATTGCCGCATCGGTATTGTTGCGGCGCGAGTTTGCGTCGCATTCCCGCCGGGTGATGCTGGAGCGCGACCTGCCCTGATCCCGGCCTCTCACGCCGCCGTGGGCCTGCCGCGCCGTCCTTCGTAAAGCCAGGCCGCTATTGCCAGCACCACCGCCAGCAACAGCGCAAGCCATGCTGGCACCAGCGGCGCGATGTCGATGTCTTCGGTCACATAGGCCCCGCGCGGCGCGATCCCGATCCAGCCGCGTCCGGCCGCTGGCCGCCCGTCGCGCACGGTGCGGATGTCGGGCAGTCCATCCTCGATGCGCACCACGCCACCGCGGCTGCCGCTGACGATGGGCGCAAGGCCCGCATCCGACGCAATCGTTGCCTCGAATTCCTTGGGGCTGGCCGGGCCGACCGCGATCACACGCGCCAGATCGCCCTGTTCCATCCGGTAAAGGCCCAGTCCCGGTGCGGCCCAGACCGCCTCGAACCTGCCGGGCGCGGCTTCGGTCATGTCCACGGTCGCCACCACGCCATCCGGCCCGGTGATCGTGACCGGACCCGGCGGCACTTCGGCCACGGTACGCCGCGTGATCGTCACGGCCTCGTCCTTGACGGTGGCGGTCAGGGCCTCTTCCTCCAGTTCGGGCTGCTTCAGCATCCAGTGGGCCAGGCGCCGCAAGAGTTCCAACTGCGGCCCGCCCCCTTCATACCCGCGGCCCCAGAGCCAGGCCTGATCCGACGCCAGCACCGCCACGCGCCCCTCGCCCTCGCGGTTCAGCACCAACAGGGGCCGGTCGCCCGGACCGGACATCACCACCTGCGCGCCGGGTTTCGGCGTGACTTCGATCAGGCGGAACCATCGGCCCCAGCCCCCGGCAGGGGCCAGCGCCTCCAGACCCTCGGTCACGGGATGACGTCGGCCAAGGTCGGTCAGCGCGGGCCTGAAACCCTGCTCGATGACCTGGGCCGTCGGTTCCACCGGCAGGATGTCGGCAAGGGGCGATCGGTAAAGGCTGTCCACGGCACCGAATTCCGGGCCTGCCGCCACCAGCACGGTGCCGCCCTTGCGCACGTAATTCACGACATTGTCGAGATAGGACATCGGCAGGATGCCCCGCATCCGATAGCGGTCAAAGATGATCAGGTCGAACTCCTCGATCTTTTCGATGAAGAGTTCGCGCGTGGGAAAGGCGATCAGGCTCAGTTCATCAACCGGGATGCCGTCCTGCTTTTCCGGCGGGCGCAGGATGGTGAAATGCACAAGGTCGACGCTGGCATCCGATTTCAGAAGATTGCGCCAGACCCGTTCGCCCGCATGCGGCTCGCCGGAGACGAGCAGCACGCGCAGCCGGTCGCGGACACCATTGATCTGAACCGCGGCGGTATTGTTGCGGTCGGTCAGTTCGCCGTCCGCCCGGGGGACGGAAAACTGCAGCACGTTCATGCCGCCATGCGGCAGCGTCACCGGCAGTTCCAGATCCTGCCCCACCGGCACGCGGTAGGTCTGCGGGGGCTCGCTGTCGACGGCGATGGTCAGGTCCACTTCGGCCCCGGCGCTGGCGGGCACCGCGCCCTGATCCTCGATCTTCAGGGTCAGCATGAATTCTTCGCCCAGGATCGCAAAGGCGGGGGCGTTCTTGACCACCAGCCTGCGGTCCCAGTCCGACGCCGCGCCCGTCATCAACAGATGCAGGGGGGCCGGCAGAACCGGGACCAGGCCAAGGTCATGCACCTGGCCGTCCGAGATCACGATCAGGCCCGCAATCCGCGCGCGCGGTTCTTCGGCAATCGCCTCGGCCAGCGCGGTCATGGCGAGGGTGCCGGCATTGTCCGGCCCGTCCCCGACGCGGCGGACGCGCAGTTCGGTGTTGGGCAGCGAGGCCACCTCGCGCTCCACCCCGGCCAGCGCGCGGGCAGTCTGGTCGGCCCGGTTGCCCAATCCCTGGCTGGCGCTGTCGTCCACCACGACGATGACGATGTCGCCCTGCGGCGCGCGCTGTTCGGTTTGCAGCGACGGATTGGCCAGCGCCGCCAAAAGGACCGCCGCCGTCAACCCGCGCAGCCACCAGCCCGACAGCCCGCGCCAGACCGCCAGCGCCACGAACAAAAGCGCCGCCCCGACCAGCGCCAGAAGCACCGGCCACGGCACCAAGGGATCAAGGATCAGGCTTTGCGTCATTGGCCCAGCCGCTCCAGCAGGGCCGGCACATGGACCTGGTCGGATTTGTAGTTTCCGGTCAGCACATACATGATCAGGTTGATGCCAAAGCGGTAGGCCATCTCGCGCTGGCGTTCGCCGCCGGAACCGCGCCCGACCGGCAGCATCGGCGCGCCGGTGGCGTCAATCGCCCAGGCGGCGGCCCAGTCATTGCCGCCGATGACGATGGGTGTCACGCCGTCGTTCAGGTTGCGAAACGGCATCCCTTTGGCCTGTTCGGCATCGGGCGGCGCTGCCTCCACCCACAGCGTCGACTGCTGGAACCGCCCCGGATAGTCCTGCAAGAGATAGAACGACCGCGACAGCACGTGATCCGCCGGGATCGGCTCCAGCGGCGGCACGTCAAGGCCCGCGGCCAGTTGTTGCAGCGCGCGCGCCTCGGGCGTCGATCCGCCCATGCCCGCGACATCGCCGTCGCGGGTGTCGAACAGGATCATGCCGCCTGTCCGCAGATAGGTGTTCAGCTTGGCATAAGCCGCCGCCGAGGGGACCGGCTGGCTGTCGGTCACAGGCCAGTAAAGAAACGGAAAGAACGCAAGGTCATCGGTTTCGATGTTGACCGCCATCGGCGCGGCCGGTTCGACCGAAGTGCGCGCCCAGAGCATCTCGCCCAGGCCCCGCAATCCGGCATCGGCGATCTGGTCCACGCGCGCATCGCCCGTCTGGACATGGGCAAGGACCACCGCCCGTGTCGCCTCGATCGCAAAGGCGTCATCCGGCCCCGCTGCCGCCTGCGCCATCGAAGGGTGCGGCAGGGCCAGCATGAGGCCCGCCAGTACCAGCACCGCCGCTGTGCCGGCCGACCCGCGCAACCGGCCCGACACCAACAGGGCCGCCAGCACATCCAGCAGCAACAGGCCCAGGCCGACAGACAGGAAAAGACCTTTCAGGCTGCGTTCGGCCGGGGCCGCGATGCCTTCGATCACGGTGCCCGCGGGCCAGACGGCAGGGGCCAGCACGGTGTCGGTTCCAACCGCGTTCAAGGCAACGCGCCGGTCGCTGCCGGCATAAAGGCCCGGCGGCAGGTCGGGACCGGGTCCGGCGGCAATCGCAGTGGCGAGAACCGTGCCATCGACACCCCCAAGGTTGCCCGCATCCATTTTCTGGCCGTAACCATCCAGCAGGGATTCCGGCACCCACACCTGGCCCGCAAGATCCTGCCCCGCGGGCGGACCACTGCGGGTCGAAACCGCCAGCCGCTCCAGCATCTGAACGAAAAGGCCCGACAGCGGAAGGTTCGACCACTGGGCATTGGCGGTGACGTGGAACAGGACGACCTGCCCCTCGCCCACGACTTTGCGCGTGACAAGCGGGGTGCCGTCCGCCAGCGCCGCGATCGTGCGGTTGGCAAGGTCGGGACCGGGCTGCGCCAGAACCTGTTCGGTCACTGTCACCTCTTCCGGCACCGCAAGACCGAAAAACGGTGAGGTTTCGGGGAACGGGGCCAGGGTCTTCGGTTCACCCCAGCTCATGGCGCCCCCGACGGACCGGCCACCCTCGCGCAGACGCACCGGGATCAGCGGGTCCTCCGACGCGCGGCCCACATCGCTGGCGGCCAACTGCGGTCCGGCAAAGCGCAGCAACAGCCCGCCCTTGTCCAGCCAGTCCAGAACGGCATCGGTCTCGGTCTGGGTCAGGCGCGCGACATCGGCAAGGATCACCACATCCGGATTGGCCAACAACTGATCGGACAACCCGCCCTCGATCAATTCCGCGACCGGCGCCAGCGCCTCGCGCAGATAATGGGTGGGCGACAGAAGGAGCAGACCCTCGCGGTCCTCGCGGCTGGCGACAATGGCGACCTTGCGCCGCTTCAGCCCGTCATCGGTCAGGCTGACCGCACCGGCAGAGCGCTGGCCCGTGATTTCGAACCGTGCAATGCGGTTGCGCAATTCCGGCGGCAGGTCAAGCTCAGCCTCGGCCAAAGTCGCGCCTGCCGCGAATTCCAGTGATGCGCGCGCCAGTTCGCGGTCGATGCCCGCAGGATCGGGCCCGCGCGCCACCACATCGACCGTGACCGGCGCCCCGGCAGGCTGTCGCGTGACGCGAAGGCCGATCCGGCCGTCCGCAAAGGTGGCGGGATGCAGGGCCAGGACCGGCCTTGGCGTCGCAAAGACCGTCATCCGGCCGCGCGCCGTGACCGCGGCGACCAGTGCCGCCCGCCCCGGTTGGTCAAGGCCGTCTGTCAGCCAATAGGTGTCAAACGCCCCCGCGGGCAGCGCCTGAACCCACCCCTCCATCGCGGTCGGTGCCCAGGCTGCGGGCTGCATCGCGACCATGCGGCCGGCCCAGGCGTCAGCGGACTGGAAGCCGATCGCCTCGGGCGCATCCGCCAGCCGCACCACCGCCACCGGACGACCGTCGCGCCCGGCCTTGTCGATCAGCGCCGCGGCGCGGTCCATGCGCTGCGACCAGTCCGGCGCATCAGCCCAGCCGCCGTCCACCAGAACCAGCAACGGATTGCTGCCCGCCACCTGCGTCTGAGGGTTCAGGACCGGCCCGGCAAAGGCGAGGATCGCCGCCGCCATTGCTGCCATGCGCAGCAGCAAAAGCCACCATGGCGTCTTGTCGGTTTCGTTCATCTCGTCCTTCAGCCCCAGAAGCAGTGCCACGCCGGGAAACCGCCGCCGGATCGGGGCCGGGGGCACCACGCGCAACAAGAGCCACAGGATCGGCAACACGACCAACGCCGCCAAAAGCCAGGGCATGGCAAACCCGATGGGGCCGATCATGAACATCAGCGCCCGCCCTCCAGCGCGCGGTAGGCCCACAGCAGCGCCGGCAGCGCCGTCCCGCCGGTGTGATGCGTGTGGAAATGCCCGCCCACCGCCCCCGCCAGTACCTGCAGCCGCGCCTTGCGGGCCGCCAGCCGCTCCAGATACCGCCCGCGCAGATCGCCCGCGCGCAGGGTCTCATGGCGCATCGTGCCGCCCATGGATTCAAAGATCGTGCGCCCGTCAAAGGGGAACTCCTCCTCGGCGGGGTCAAGACACTGGATCAGGATCGCGCGCGCGCCCTTTGACGCCGCGCGCGCCAAGGCTGCCTCGACCGGCGCAAGATCGCCAAGGAAATCCGACAGGAACACCACCCGGCCATGCGATGCGACATCATCGGCGCTGGGGATGCCGAAATCCGCACCCGTGTCCGCCGCCGCAAGCTGCGTCGCCAGCGTCCACAGATGCGCGCGACCCGACCGTGGCAGGCCCGCGCCGGCCAGACCGACCCGTTCCCCCGCGCGCAGCAGCAACACCGCCAGCGCCAGCGCCAGAACCTGTGCCCGGTCGCCCTTGCTGGCACGGGACTTGTCACCGCTGAACGTCATCGACCGCGCCGGATCGACCCAGAGCGTGACCGACTGCGCCGCCTGCCATTCGCGTTCGCGCACGAACTGGGCATCCGACCGGGCAGATCGCCGCCAGTCGATCAACCGCACCGGATCGCCCTGATGCGCCGGACGGTATTGCCAGAATTCGTCTCCCATGCCCGCGCGCCTGCGGCCATGTTCGCCCAGCATGACGGCAGAGGCCAGACGCTCCGCCTCGGCAAGCAGGGGCGGCAGGGCCGCGCCCAGCGTTTCGGCGCGTTCCTTCAGGGAAGCGGGGTAGATCACGCGGCGGCCTCAAGGCCCAGGGTACGGCCCGCGACACGGTCGATGATGCTGCCAAGATCGTCGCCCCGCGCGCGGGCGGCAAAGGACAGCGACATGCGGTGGATCAGCACCGCCCGCGCCAGATGCGCCACATCCGCCACGCCGGGGGCCAGCCGCCCGTCCAGAAGCGCCTGCGCACGCACCGTCAGCATCAGCGCCTGCGCCGCGCGCGGTCCGGGGCCCCAGGACAACAGGTCGGCCAGATCGCGACCCTCGGCCTCGCCGGGGCGACAGGCGCGCACGAGGTCCAGGATCGCCTCCACGACCTTGTCGCCCACCGGCATACGGCGAATGACGGATTGCGCAGCGATCAGGCTTTCGGCGGTAAAGACGCCCACCGCCTGATCCTCGGACGCCCCAGTCGTGGCGATCAGGATGTCGCGTTCGGTGCCGCGATCGGGATATGGCACATCGACCTGCACCAGAAAGCGGTCCAACTGCGCCTCGGGCAAGGGATAGGTACCTTCCTGCTCGATCGGGTTCTGTGTCGCAAGCACATGGAACGGACGGCCAAGCGGGCGGTGGACACCCGCGACCGTCACCTCGCGTTCCTGCATCGCCTGCAGCAGCGCGGACTGCGTGCGGGGGCTTGCGCGGTTGATCTCGTCGGCCATCAGCAACTGGCAAAAGACCGGCCCTTCGATGAACCGGAAATTGCGCTTGCCGTCGGCGGTCTGGTCCAGAACCTCGGAGCCAAGGATGTCGGCGGGCATCAGGTCGGGCGTGAACTGGATGCGGTTCGCCTTGAGGCCCATCACGGTCGACAGGGTGTCCACCAGCCGCGTCTTGCCAAGGCCGGGCAGACCGACCAACAGCGCATGCCCACCGCACAGCATCGCGGCCAGCACGGTGTCGACCACCTTCTCCTGGCCGATGAAACGCCGGTGGATCGACGCCCGCGCACTCCCTAGTTTTTCGCCCAGCGCTTCGATCTCGGCGACAAGGGGGGCGGCTTCGGCCATGACATTCCTCTCCGGCTTTGTGTATGGTGCCATTAAGCCGAACTATGCTGCCGGGCACAAATGACAAAAAGCCAAGAAGCACAAATGATTGTGAAGCCATCGGCGGAGGGACTTGCAGCATCGGCCGCGGCAGCGGGGCGCAAGGGTCCGCCGCCTGTACATCTGTGGAACCCGCCCTATTGCGGCGATCTTGACATCCGGATCGCGCGCGACGGTACCTGGTTCTACCTCGGCACACCCATCGGCCGCGCGCCGCTGGTGCGGTTGTTCTCGTCCATCCTGAAACGCGAGGGCGACCGCTATTTCCTTGTAACTCCGGCGGAAAAGGTCGGCATCACGGTCGAGGACGCGCCGCTTTTCGCGGTGGATTTCACGAATGACGCGCCCGGGCCGGACCAGATCATCACCTTTCACACAAAAACCGGCGATGACGCGGTCTGTGACGCCGACCATCCGCTGAGGGTGGCGCGCGATCCCAAAACCGGCGAACCGGCGCCCTATATGCTGGTCCGGGCGGGTCTTGAGGCGCGCATCGACCGCAAAAGTTTCTACCGGCTGGTGGAACTAGGCACGACAGAAACCCTTGACGGCGAGGATTGGTTCGGCATTCGGTCATCGGGACACTTCTTTCCCGTGATCCCTGCCAAAGAATTGCCCTGAAATGCCGCGCTTTGCTGCCAATCTGACGCTTCTCTTCAACGAAGTGCCCATGCTGGACCGCCCGGACTGGGCCGCAAAATGCGGATTCGACGGAGTCGAGGTGCTGTTTCCGTATGATCACCCGCTGGCCGATTGGCAGCGCGCCTTGGGCGACGTGCCGCTGGCACTGATCAACACGCCCCCCGGCGACTGGGGATCGGGCGAACGTGGCCATGCCGCCGTGCCTGACGAGGTCCGCCGGTTTCGCGACGGGTTCCTGCGCGCGGCAGACTATGCCCGTGGCCTCGGTGCCGCGCGTGTCCATGTGATGTCGGGCGTGGCCAGGGGGCCGGTAGCCGAACAGACGTTTCTGGACAATCTGGCCTGGGCCGCGGCGCAGATGCCCGACCTCCACCTGACGCTGGAGCCTTTGAACCCCGACGACATGCCGGGGTACTTCCTGAACGACTTCGATCTGGCGGGGCGGCTGATCGACGATCTTGGGCTGGCCAATGTCGGCCTGCAGTTCGACCTGTGGCACGCCGCCCGCCTGCATGGCGACCCGATTGCCGTCTGGCGGCGGCACAAGGCGCGGATCAACCATGTCCAGATCGCGGGCTTTCCCTCGCGGGGCGAACCGGGTGGCGGCGGGATCGACCTTTCAGGCCTGATGAAGGACATCGACGCCATCGGCTATCACGGATGGGTCGCGGCGGAATACCGGCCTTCGAAAAGCACGGTGCAGGGCCTTGGCTGGCTGACGGCGATGAAATCGCGCGGCGCGATGATTGGCAACTAGGCGCGTTTGCCGCCTTGAAGCCGGACAGGCGCACCCGCTACACTGGCCCGACCGACCCTCAAAGGATTAGCTTCATGTCGCCTGACGCCCCGGAAACCCAAACCGTCACGACCTGGAAAGTCGCCTGCGACGGCGGCGAGGGTGCGCTTGGCCATCCCCGCGTCTGGCTGACGATCCCCGCCGACAAGGGCTGGGTCGAATGCGGCTATTGCGACAAGCGGTATGTCATTGACCGCGACCATGCTTCGGACGATCACTGATTCCTGCCGGGTAGCCCCCCGTCGCGGTTTCTGCCAATGTTCACGCCGCAACTGGGCGGGGAGCAAACCATGACCTTCGGCAAGGGCCATCACCTTCACCTGATCGACGGCTCGGCCTATATCTTCCGCGCCTATCATGCGCTGCCGCCCCTGACGCGCAAGTCCGACGGACTGCCGGTCGGTGCCGTCGCGGGGTTCTGCAACATCCTGTGGAACGAGATTTCCAAGGATCGTGGCAGTGACGCCGCCACGCATATCGCGGTGATCTTCGATCATTCGTCGCTGACCTTTCGCAACGAGATTTACCCCGCCTACAAGGCCAACCGCCCTGACCTGCCCGAGGACCTGCGCCCCCAGTTCCCCCTGACGCGCGAGGCCACCCGCGCCTTCAACGTCGCCTGCATCGAGACTGAAGGGTACGAGGCCGACGACATCATCGCCACGCTTGCCCGCCACGCTGTCGAGGCGGGAGGCACGGCCACCATCATCTCGTCCGACAAGGATCTGATGCAGCTGGTCGGCCCCGGCGTCGACATGCGCGACCCGATGAAAGACCGCATGATCGGCCCGGACGAGGTATTCGAGAAATTCGGGGTGGAGCCTGGTCGGGTGATCGATGTCCAGTCTCTTGCGGGCGACAGTATCGACAACGTGCCCGGCGCGCCCGGCATCGGCATCAAGACTGCGGCACTGCTGATCCAGGAATATGGCGACCTGGAGACCCTTCTTGCCCGCGCGTCCGAGATCAAGCAGCCGAAACGCCGCGAGGCGCTGATGGACAATGCCGACCTGATCCGCATCTCGAAACGGCTTGTGACGCTGAACACCGACACGCCGCTGGAGGTGACGCTGGACGATCTGGAGGTCCGGCTGCCCGCCCCCGATGCGGTGATGGAATTCCTGAACCGGATGGAGTTCCGCACCCTGACCCGCCGCGTGGCGGAAAAGCTGAAGATCGCGCCGCCTGCGCCAGCGGAAGCATCCGGGCCGCTGGCCGAGACGGATGCGGCCATCGCACCGACTGACCCAGACCGCCTGCCCTTTGACCACGCCGCCTATGAGCGCATTTCCGACAGGGCCGCGCTCGACCGCTGGATCGCCCATATCCGCGACATCGGCCATGTCGCCATCGACACCGAAACCACCAGCCTGGACGAGATGCGCGCCGAACTGGTCGGCATCTCGCTTTGTGTGGATGCGGGCCGCGCGGCCTATATCCCGCTGGGGCACACCACCGGCGGCGGCGATCTTTTCGGGGCAACCGCGCTGGCCGAGGGCCAGTTGCCGCTGGACCAGACCCTGGCCGCGCTGAAGCCGGTGCTGGAGGACGACAGCATCCTGAAGATCGGCCAGAACATGAAGTATGACTGGAAGATCTTTGCCCGCCATGGCATCCGCATCGTCCCGTTTGATGACACGATGCTGATGTCCTATGCCATGCATGCCGGGACCAACAGTCACGGCATGGACACGCTGTCGGATCTTTACCTTGGCCACCAGCCGATCCCGATCAAGTCCTTGCTCGGCAGCGGCAAATCCCAAGTCACCTTTGACCGCGTCACCATCGACGACGCCGTGAAATACGCGGCTGAGGATGCGGATGTCACCTTGCGCCTGTGGCAACTGTTCAAGCCGCAGCTTCACCGTGCCCGCGTCACCACCGTCTACGAGACCCTGGAGCGTCCGCTGGTCCCGGTGCTGGCCGACATGGAAATGGCGGGCATTCAGGTCGACCGCGATACCCTGAACCGGATGTCCAATGCCTTTGCGCAAAAGCTGGTGCAGCTGGAGGAGGAAATCCACGAGGTCGCGGGCGAAAAGTTCAACGTCGGCAGCCCGAAACAGCTGGGCGAGGTGCTGTTTGACCGCATGGCCGTCCCCGGCGGGGTCAAGGGAAAGACCGACGCCTACGCCACCGGGGCCGACATCCTTGAAGACATCACCACGATGGAAGATGCCCACCCACAGGGCGCAAAGCTTGCCGCCCGCATCCTTGACTGGCGGCAGATCGCGAAACTGAAATCGACCTATACCGACGCGTTGCAACTGGCGATCAACCCCGATACCGACCGCGTCCATACCAGCTATTCCATCGCCGGGGCCACCACCGGGCGGCTGGCCTCCACCGACCCGAACCTGCAGAACATCCCCATCCGCAGCGAGGAAGGCCGCCGCATCCGCGAGGCGTTTGTGGCACCTGCGGGCAGGGTGCTGGTGTCCCTGGATTACAGCCAGATCGAACTGCGCATCCTCGCCCATATCGCCGACATCCCCGAACTTCGAAAGGCGTTCGAGGATGGCATCGACATCCACGCCCTGACCGCCTCCGAAATGTTCAACGTCCCCCTCGACCAGATGACCCCCGACATCCGCCGCAAGGCCAAGGCCATCAACTTTGGCGTCATTTACGGCATTTCCGGCTTTGGCCTCGCCCGCAACCTGCGCATCCCCCGCGCCGAGGCGCAGGGGTTCATCGACCGCTATTTCGAGCGGTTCCCGGGGATCAAGGAGTACATGTCCGAAACCGTCAAATTCGCGCAGGCCAACGGCTATGTGCAGACCCTGTTCGGTCGGAAAATTAATACGCCCGAGATCAACGCCAAAGGCCCAAGCGCAGGTTTCGCCAAACGCGCGGCGATCAACGCGCCCATTCAGGGGACTGCCGCCGACGTGATCCGCCGCGCGATGATCCGGATGCCCAAGGCCATCGCGGGGATCGACGCGAAGATGCTTTTGCAGGTGCATGACGAATTGCTGTTCGAGGTGGCGGTGGATGCGGCCGATGCGCTGATCCCTGTGGCGAAGGAGGTCATGGAGAGTGCGTCGGCACCGGCAGTTTCGTTGAAGGTTCATCTTGCGGTGGAGGCGGGGACGGGCAAAAGCTGGGCAGAGGCGCATTGACGTGGCAGCCGCTGACGACGCCCCGATCCTGACAGTCCGCAGCCGGGCGGAGTTGCGCGCGTGGCTGGAGGCGAATCATGCAACATCCAAGGCCGTGTGGCTGGCCACCTACAAAAGGCACCATACCGGCTATCTGGCCTATGAGCCGCAGGTGGAGGAATTGCTTTGCTGGGGCTGGATCGATTCTGTCACGCGCGCGCTGGATGCGGACCGCTCGATGATCCTGATCGCGCCGCGCAACCCGAAGTCGGCATGGTCCGCGATCAACAAGGCGCATGTGGAACGCGCGCGGGCGTCGGGTGCCATGACCCCGGCGGGCGAGGCCAAGATCGCGATTGCCGTGGCGAGCGGCCAGTGGGATTTCCTGAACGATGTCGATGCGCTGATCGCGCCTGATGACCTGCTGGTCGCGCTAGACACCGGGGGGCAGCGGGCATTCTGGGATGCCATCCCGCGTTCGGTGAAACGCGGCACGCTGGAGTGGATCAAGACCGCCAAGACACCGCAGACGCGGGGCAAGCGGATTGCCGATGTGGTGCAGTCAGCATCGCAAGGTTTGCGGCCAAGCCCTTTTCGTCGCTGAACCCAGATTCCTTCGAAGGAATTTGCAAAAATCTTCGAAGACTTTTGAGTCAAGTTCGCTCGATCCTGATCTGATAGAAGTTGTTCCGCACCGACCGCACATGCACATAGGCCACGCGGTCATCGCCTAACAACTCCTCGGCTCGCGCGGGGATCAGGGGCGTCGGGATCACCCCGCCGGTGCCATGGACCATCCTGTCGTTCGCGCCGTAGCCCCGCAAGATGTAATCCGGCGAGGCCAGTATCTCGGGCATTGCGGCCCCGCCCCCGGCCCGGCACGGATCGGCGCACAGGAAGATCGGCCCGAGTTCGGCATAAGGTTGCGGCGCCGGAAAGGGTCGATGCGCCAGCACCAGCATGCCCTTGCCTTTCGGGATCATTTTGAGGCAATGGCGGCAGGGATTGCCAGCCCCGTCCGACATCCGCCGTTCCGGCACCTGTCCGTTGGCGTCCGCGCCGCCGGCCTGATAGGCGCGCGCAAGATCGGTCGGAACAGGACGAAAGTGAATGTTCATGGGGTCGCTCCTTCATTCAAGGCAACCCTGCCTTGCCGGGCTTGCCCGATCGACCCGAAGCTTGCGGTTTCAGGCAGGCTCCACCAACCGGCCCAAAGGCCTGCCGCCCATGATATGCAGATGGTAATGCGCCACCTCTTGCAGCCCATGCACCCCGGCATTGGTAATGCCGCGATATCCCTCGGACCCCGCCAGCCCCAGCATCTGGCAGACCTTGGCGGCGGTGCGGTGGAAATCCACGATCTCGTCCGCAGTTGCCTCGGCGGCGAAATGGTCGAATGTCACATAGGCCCCTTTCGGGATCACCAGCACATGCACCGGAGCCTGCGGGCGGATGTCGTGAAAGACCAGCGTGTGCGGTGTTTCCATGACCGTCTTGTTCGGAATTTCGCCGCGCAGGATGCGGGCAAAGATGTTGGTCGGATCATAGACATGGGGCATGGGATCAATCCGCGAAAAGATGGTCGGCCGACAGGATGTCGCGCGCCTGATCGACCGAAATATCAAGAAACTCGGCCAGCGGCACGGTGTTTTCATCCAGGGTCGCCGCCTGGCGAATACGCCGGTATCCCGTCAGCCCCAGGTCGCGCAGCCGGTCGCTTTCGAACTTCATGTCATGGCGGATCGTCGGCAGCAGCCGGTCGATGGTCTGGCCTGCGGACTTGTCGCTGGCCAGACCGACGCGCTGTGCATGCCCGATCAGATAGTCGTCGGTAAAGTTGCATTCGATCTCCAACAGTCGCACCGTGCCCTTGTCCTGGTTGAAATCCTGGATCAGGTCGGCGCTGGCGGGGTCGATGCAGAACACCAGCCGGTCGGTCTGCCAATAGTCGAACAGCATCCGCACCAGCGCGCGGCGGTGGCGCATCCGCTTGTCGATCGTGCTCTGGATGCCGCCAAGGTCGGGCAAGGGTGTGGCATCCTCGTTGAAGAGATAGTCGATGGCGGGCAGGTTGGTCGACTGGCGCATGCGTTCCACCAGCCGCTTGGCGACATGCCATTTCTTGCACGTGACCATCATCAGCGTGCGTTCGCGCCCGATGGTCGCTTCGGTCTCCCAAAAGCGGGGGGCAAAACGCCGACCGATGCGGCCGCGCCCGGTCAGAAAGCCGAACAGCTTGCGCCCCTCGTTCGAGATCGCGAAAGTGGCACTGCTGTCGTTGTAAAGTTCCCCCAGACGCTGTTTCAGGTCCGTCGCCTCGGGGCTGATCTTGCGCGCAAAGAGGCAGTCCTGGCTGATCAGCAGGTCATACTGGTCGTTGTAGAACGTGACCGGCATGCCATAGTCGGAAAACAGCAGGAACGTCAGCGTCCGCGACCGGATTTCGGTCCCCGCCACCAGGTGCCGGACCAGCGTCTGAAAGAAGGTCTCGTCGGGGATCCAGGTGGTGCGAAAAAACCGCAGGATATCGGGGCGCCGGTCACAAAGGTCCAGCACCGCCTCCATCGTGCCCCGCCGCAGGCACCACCACTGGCTGCCAATCTGCATGACCAGATCGGCGGGAATGGCGCGATCCAGTTTCAGCCGCTGCTGCAGCGCCAGCGATGCGTAGAACAGCGTCTTGTGGTTGCGTTCGTTGAACCAGTGACGAAAGATCAGGCGTTCGTCCTTGATGCCGGTGCGGATCCAGCCCGAGGCGAAGAAATCGACGCTTTCGATATAGTCGGCGTCGTCGCGGTCCAGAAACGCCCGACAGTATTCGGCCGACTTGATCGGCATGCAGTCGCCCGACAACAGGTAGAAATGCGTGGCCGGGGGAAACGCCTCCAGCGCCGCGCGCACCGCAAGCAACGTCGCCTCGACCAGGCTCCATTCGCCCCAGCCGCATTTGACGCGGCGTCTGGCAAAGGCGACCGAAGGATTGTCCTTCAGCGCGGACCGAAGGATCGCGAAATCCTCTGCCCGCGCGCGCCTGTCGAAATGCAGCGCTACGAAATCGCCCGCCTGGGTCAGGCGTTCGGCTTGCGCAATGATCCCGGCAGGGTCCTTGTGACACAAAAGGATGAAGGCGATTCGCGCCATATTGGCTGACATCTTCCGATCAGAAGGCCGAACTGTTTCCTTAAAGTGTCCGATGCGCGGTTGAAAAGACACTACTTCTTTGGTCTGTTGCAATCACGCAGGGCGCGCGATGGTTTTTGGCATCTGCATGGCCCGTTAGGAAAAGGTGACGAATGGGGTTTCCCGGAACCTGGATGACCGAAAGCGAAAGCGTCGTTTACCGTGTCGTGCCGAAATGCGCCTGTTCGACCATCGGGCAGATCATGTATTTTTCCGATCATGGGCAGTTCTTTGACGGCGACATCCATGACGCGACAAAGGGTCTGCACAAATGGGCGCTTGAGGCCAGCCAGCCGCTGATCGAGCGCAATGTGAAAACCCACAAGTCCTATGCCTTCACCTGCGTTCGCAATCCCTATACCCGCATCCTGTCATCGTTCTTTGACAAGATCTGTGGCGTGCAGCGCAATGGAAAGCGGTATCGCGGCAACCTCGTACCCCTGCTGACGCAGAAATACGGCATCGACGTGGGCGGCCCCGAAGGCCGCGACGCGTTTGACCAGATCGCCAGTTTCCGGCGGTTCCTGCTGTTCGCGCGCGACACGATCCGCTGGAAAAGACCGATGGAGCCGGACATCCACTGGTCGGCGATGTCGGGGCATGTATCGACCTACATCGTCAATGGTGGCCGGTATGACCACGTGTTTTTTACCGAAAAGTTTGACGAGGGGATGCAGGTCGTGCTGGACAACATCAATGTCAAGCACAAGATAAACCTGAAGAAAATCCCGAAGTTCAACGAAAGTGAAGGGCACGGCCCAAAGCGGCTGCACCCGGTTCAGGACTATTTTGACGATTTGTCGATGCATCTGGTCTGGGAGATGTACAAGCGCGATTTCCAGGCTTTTCGCTATGACTTCGAAAATCCGTCGAACAAGCTGCCGCTGGGCGAGATCGACCTTGCCGAAATGCACGCGCGTCTGGGGGAATGACCGTGCCGGCGGGCTATTCCGGCACGCCCGTGATCCGCAAGCTGGGGTTTAAGGGCGCCGGTCCCGCCGTGGTGATGAACCCGCCCCGGCCCTACGGCGACCTGCTGGGGGAACCCGTCGTCATCACCGAGGACACCGTCCGCGCGGTGTGCCTGCCGATGGGGTTTGTTGACATCTAGGTCTGCGCCGTGGACGAGGTCTGGTCGGGACTGAAGCTGGTCATCCGCAAGGATTTGCGATCCCGGTAGGGACCGCCGGACTCGGCGCGGCGCGTCACGGATTGCGCCAGATTCCGCCAAAGGAATGCCCGATTGTCCGACGAGCCTTGCCCGACCGGTCGGCCTGCCGCAGACGGAAAGCCGACCTTGCGAATCCGCAGGGACTGGACAACATGACGGACCCCCAATTGCTGATCGACATCGCCCGCTTTGCCCACATCCTTGTCATTGCTGTCGGGTTCGGGGCGGCGTCTCTGGCCGATTATCAGGTCCTGCGCCAGCTCGCTCGCCCGGTTGACGACCGCATGCTGCATGTTCTGGACCTGTCCCATGCCGTCATCTGGAAGGTCGTCATCGGCATGTGGATCACGGGGCTGATCCTGATCCAGATCCGTACCCAGTTCGTCCCGGCGAACTTCACCCCCAAACTGATGGGCAAGTTGGTCACGGTGGCCATCCTGACCGCAAATTCCGGACTGATCGGCCGCATCGC
Organism: Rhodobacterales bacterium; assembly: GCA_021155205.1. GTDB lineage: Bacteria > Pseudomonadota > Alphaproteobacteria > Rhodobacterales > Rhodobacteraceae > JAJNPS01. The sequence continues at coordinate 110,628 of JAJNPS010000011.1, read as the reverse complement.
GATGCCGATGATCCGGCGCGCACGGGGACAAAGCCTGCTGAGCCTGCCGTTCGGCAGCAAACTGGTGCTGGCTGCCATCGGTGCGGTGTCATCGGCAAGCTGGATGCTGGCGATGGCCATGGGCAGCAGCAAGGTTCTGGCGGCCAGCGGCGGGGGCGTCTTCTTGGTCCTGCTGCCAGTGGCATATCTGGCGGCGGTCGCGCTTGCGGTCGGGGGCGTGTCGCTGCTCCGTGCAGGCGATCTTGCCATTGTCCGCAGGTCCACATCCCGCTTTGGCGCCGGGCGCCGTGTCGATTACCGCCTCTCCGCCCCCGTTCCGGTGCCGGCCCCGATCCCGGCCAACCGCCGCGTCGGCACCACCATCGCGGCGGAATAGCCACGGGCGCGCGAAGGCACGGGGTTCAGATCAGCCCCCTGGCCCGGAACAACGCCTTCATATCCGCCTCGGGCCGCGCGCCGAAATGGCTGATCACCTCGGCCGCCGCCACACAACCCATGGCCCCGGCGGTGGCAAGCGACTGTCCGGTCGCCAGGCCATAAAGGAACCCCGCCGCAAACTGGTCGCCTGCCCCGGTGGCATCCACCGGCACCACGCGTTGTACCGGCACCTCGACCCTTTCATCACCGCGCATCACGATCACATCCTCGCCCGATTGGGTACACACGACCACCGGACAGTCGGCGCGTGCCAGTGCCAGCGCCGCCTCAAGATCCTCGGTCTGGTACAGCGAAGTCCATTCGTGGCGGTTGCCGATCACATAGTCCATGTCGTCATGGACCAGACGCCGGAAATCGGCGCGGTGGCGGTCGACGCAGAACGGGTCGGAAAGGGCGATCCCGGCCTTGCCGCCGCCCTTGTGACAATCGCGCACGGCCTGAAGGAAGGCCTGTTTGCCCTTGTCCTTGTCGAACAGATAGCCTTCGAGGAACAGGTAATCCGTCTGCCCGGTGACAGAGGCGGGCACATCCGCCGGGCTGACATCGGCGGAAATGCCGAGATAGGTATTCATCGACCGCTCTCCGTCCGGCGTCACGAAAATCATTGATCGCGATGTCGGCAGGTCGCCGTCCGCGACCGGCGGGTTCGGAAAATCGGTGCCCTCGGCCACCAGCGAGCGCGCATAGAACCGCCCCAGCGCATCATCGCGGACCCGGCCCACAAAGGCGGTCTTCATCCCCAGATTGCCCAGGCCCGCCAATGTGTTGGCGACCGATCCGCCAGGCGCCTCGGTCCGGTCGCGCATGGCACCATACAGCATCTCGCCGCGTTCGCGTTCGACCAGTTGCATGACCCCTTTGGTGATGCCCATCAGGTCAAGGAAGGTGTCCTCGGTCTGGCTCAGAACGTCGACGATGGCGTTGCCGATGCCGACAACCTGATAGCGTGTCATGGGGTCTTGTCCTCGAACTGGCACCATTCGGCGATGGGGCAGATGCCGCATTTGGGTTTGCGCGCAACGCAGATATAGCGGCCGTGCAGGATCAGCCAGTGATGCGCGTGCTGTTGGAATTCCGCCGGAACGTTGTCCTCGATGGCGCGTTCCACCGCAGCCTCGTCGCGGCCAGGCGCGATGCCCGTGCGGTTGCCGACGCGAAAGATGTGGGTGTCGACGGCCTGCGCGGGCTGGTGGAACCACATGTTCAGCACGACATTCGCCGTCTTGCGCCCGACACCCGGCAGGGATTGCAGCGCGGCGCGGCTGGACGGCACCTCGCCGCCAAAGCGGTCGATCAGGATGCGGCTAAGCGCGATGACGTTCCGGGCCTTGTTGCGATAAAGCCCGATGGTCTTGATGTGCTCGGTCAGACCCGCCTCACCCAGCGCCAGCATCTTTTCGGGCGTGTCGGCCACGGCGAATAACGCCCTCGTGGCCTTGTTCACGCCGACATCCGTTGCCTGCGCCGACAGCGCCACCGCGACAACAAGGGTAAAGGCGTTCACATGCTCCAGTTCACCCTTCGGTTTCGGCTCCGCCTCGCGAAACCGGCTGAAAATCGCGTGCATCGTGGGATAGTCGAGTTGCCTGACCATTCACCCCCTATGCCAGCGGTCCTGCGCTCCGACAAGCATAAGGCGCAGATTTCGGGTCGCGAGATGCACGGATGCCGCCTATCTAGGGCGTCAAGGAGAACGCCCATGACCGACCGATCCCCCGCCTATCACTATGCCGTCATCGCCCGTGCGCTGAAGATCATCGACGCGGGCGGCCCCGGCCTGACATTGGAGGGTCTGGCGGGCCGGATGGGGATGAGCCCGGCGCATTTCCAGCGCACCTTTTCGCAATGGGTCGGCGTCAGCCCGAAACGCTATCAGCAGTACCTGACACTGGACCATGCCCGCCGTCTGCTGGCCGAACGCCACACGACGCTGGACACCGCGCACGCGGTCGGCCTGTCGGGGGGCGGTCGCCTGCATGATCTGTTCCTGACCTGGGAGGCGATGTCGCCCGGCGACTATGCGCGCGCCGGGGCGGGTCTCATGATCTATTGGGGCTGGTTTGAAAGCCCTTTCGGCCCGGCCATTGTCATGGGCACCGACAAGGGCCTGTGCGGCATGGGATTTGCCGCCGAAATGGGCGAGACGGCGGCGATGGAGGATTTGCTGCGGCGCTGGCCAAAGGCGGAGTTCGTCGCGGACCCGATGCGCCTGCGGCCCTGGGTGCTGCGCGCCTTTGGGGCGGAACCGGATCAGGGGCCGCCGCTTTATCTGATCGGGGCGCCCTTTCAGATCAAGGTCTGGGAGGCGCTGCTGCGCATCCCGACGGGCCATGTGACGACCTATTCCGACATCGCGACCGCCATCGGTCATCCCGGCGCGATGCGGGCCGTGGGGTCTGCGGTCGGGCGCAACCCGATCAGTTTCCTGATCCCCTGCCACCGGGCGCTGAGGCGCGACGGCGGCCTGGGCGGGTATCACTGGGGGCTGCCCGCGAAACGCGCGATCCTGGCCTGGGAAGCTGCCCGCACGGGGATGTGATCGCCCATCCCCGCATGCGCGGAGGACTGCCGATGGCGCTGCCCCCTGTAAGTCTTTTGCACAGGCTGTTATACAGTATTCTGAGCCCGAGAAACGGGCCGGCGACTTTTTCGAGGCTAGAGCAATGATGATGAAAACCCCAATGACGCTGGCATTTGCCAGCCTTCTGGCGCTGACCGCCTGCGTGAACCCCGTGGTCAGCCCCGATGACCCCAATTCCCGCGCCAAGACCGGCGCACTGACCGGCGGCCTGATCGGCGCCGTTCTCGGCGGGTCCGGCGGCGATGAGAGCCTTGGCCGGGCGGTGGCCGGCGGCGTGATCGGCGCGGCAATCGGTGGTGCCATAGGCGCGAACCTGGACCAGCAGGCGGCGGAACTGCGCGGATCGCTGGATTCAGGTATTTCGGTCACGAATACCGGCGAATACCTGATCGTGAACATGCCGCAGGACCTGCTGTTCGCGGTGGACAGCGCCGCGCTGCAGCCGACGCTGACCCGCGACATCAAGACCGTCGCTTCCAGCCTGCTGAAGTATCCCAACAGCCGGATCGAGGTGGTCGGCCACACGGACGATACCGGATCGTCCGCATACAACCAGGACCTGTCACAGCGCCGCGCGGTGTCAGTCGCCAATATCTTGCGCGAAAGCGGCGTGCCGAACGGACGCATCGTGGCCTATGGCCAGGGCGAGGACCGTCCGGTCGCCAGCAACGCCACCGCCGAGGGGCGCGCCAAGAATCGCCGGGTCGAGATCATCATCCGCCCGACCAACTGATCAGCGGCCGACCGAGCCACAGGGGATCCGCAGGGCAGATGCCGCGCGGGTCCTTTTTCGTTGAGGCTTTGCCGCTCCGGTCATATGTTCTGACCAATTCCGGAGCCGTGGCGATGCCCTTTACCAAAATCCTGCCCGACAAGCTGTCCAGTTCCGTGGTGCGCCAGATCGAGCTGCTGATCCTGCGCGGCGTCCTGCGACCAGGCGAACGGCTGCCGGCCGAACGCGAACTCGCCGATCGTCTGGGGGTGTCGCGCCCGTCCCTGCGCGACGCGGTGGCCGACCTGCAGGACAAGGGCCTGCTGGTGACGCGGCCCGGATCGGGCATCTTTGTCGCCGATGTGCTGGGATCGGCCTTCTCGGATGGTCTGGTGCGCCTTTTCGCCGCGCATCAGGAAGCGGTCTTTGATTATGTCAGCTTTCGCCGCGACATGGAGGGGTTGGCGGCAGAGCGTGCGGCGACCTATGGATCGGATACGGACCTTCGCGTCATCGGCATGATCCTGGCCCGGATGGAGGCCGCGCATGACAAACGCGATCCCGGGGACGAGGCGGAACTGGATGCCGCGTTCCATCTGTCGATCATCGAGGCCAGCCACAATGTCATCATGCTTCACATGATGCGGTCGATGTATGACCTGTTGCGGCAGGGCGTGTTCTACAACCGCCAGGTCATGTTCCGCAATCGCATGACCCGCGATCATCTTCTGAACCAGCACCGCGCGATCAACGCGGCCCTGCAGGCGCGCGACCCCGCGGCGGCGCGTGCAGCGGTCGAGGCGCATATGGGCTTTGTCGAAAAATCGCTGGCCGATCAGTTGCGGGAAGAACAGAACGAGGGCATCGCGCAGCAGCGCCTTCAACACGAACGCGACCGCACGACATGAGAAAACCCGGCCGCGAGGACCGGGTTTTCCTGGCGAATTGATTGGCCCTGCTAGTGAAAGCGCTTTTCAACCTGGCCGATGGCCTCGTCGACTGAGGCGGATGCGGCATCCTTGGACATCTGTTTGCCCAGGACTTCGCTGGCAACGCTGACAGCCAGGGTGACCGCCTTGTCGCGCACATCCTTCATCACGGCCTTTTCGGACGCCGCAATCTGTTCCTCGGCGGCGGCGATGCGGCGGGTGATGGACTGCGCGAGGTCGGCTTTTGCCTGCCTTGACGCAGCCATCGCCTCGTCCCGCGCGGTGGCGACGATGCGATCGGCCTGTTCGCGCATCTCGGCCTGCTTGCGCTCATAGGAGGCAAGGATGGTCTTTGCCTCTTCGCGCAGGGCACGCGCCTCGTTCAGGTCGGCCTTGATCTGGGCCGCACGGGCATCCAGCATGCCCGTGAGTTTGCCCGGCACGCCGTAATAAACAAGGATGCCGACAAAGCAGATGAAGGCCAACAGCACCACGAATTCGGAATTCTTCAGCGAGAAAAACGGCCCTTCGGCGGCGTAGGCAGGCGACGCTGCCATCAGCAACAGGATCGGGATCAGGCGCAGCATCACATCACCCCTTTCAGACGGGCGGTCATGGCGGCGGCGATGGCCTTGGCATCGGCCTTGCCGCCCAGCGCGGCGACCAGCTCGGCGGCCGTGTCGCGGGCCACGTCGCCCACCGCTTTCATCGCGCCGGCCTGAATCTCGGCCAGCCGCTTTTCCGATTCCGCCGACCGTGCGGCGATCTCGGCATCGGCCTTGGCAATCGCGATGTCGAGGTCCTTCTGGATTTCCGCGCGCGCGCCTGCGGCGATCTTGCCTGCCTCGGCCCTGGCCTGGGCCAGGGCGTCGTTATAGGCTTTTTCCGCAGCAACGGCCTTTTGCTTCAGCTCTTCGGCCGTCGCGAGGTCGTTGGTGATGGTGCCCCGCCGTTCGGCCAGAACGCCGCCGATACGCGGCAGCGCAATCCGGGTCAGGACCAGATAGATGGCAATCAGCGTCACGGCGAGCCAGAAAATCTGGTTCGGCCAGGTCGAAAAATCCAGCTGCGGCATGCCCGCCTTTTCGGCGACCTCTACGGCACCTGTCGCGGCGTCTGTCGCCATTGTCACACTCCTTCGCGAAACCCTGCAGTGTCCGGCCAGAGGGGGACCCCCGCTGGCCGATCTTCAAGTTCACAAGGACTTAGACAGCGAACATCAACAAAAGGGCAATCAGGAACGAAAAGATGCCCAGGGCTTCGGCAAATGCGATGCCGACAAACAGGTTGGCCATCTGGCCCGGTGCCGCCGACGGGTTGCGGAGCGCACCCGACAGGAAGTTGCCGGCGATGTGACCCACGCCGATACCGGCGCCGCCAAGACCGATCGTGGCCAGACCGGCACCGATGTATTTGCCCATCAACGCGAATTCTGCTGCTGCTGCGACGTCCATAGAACTACTCCTTCAGGGATTGATGTATACTGGATTATCAAGACTTTAGTGATGCGCTTCACCCACCGCGTCGCGCAGATACACGCAGGTCAGAATGGTAAAGACATAGGCCTGTACGGCTGCAACGAGCAGTTCCAGACCATAGATGGCGGTGATCGCGGCGATCGGGACGACCGAGGCCACGCCCATGACACCGGCAAAGCCGGCAAAGACCTTGATCACGGCGTGGCCGGCCATCAGGTTGCCGCCAAGACGGATGGAGTGGGACAAGGGCCGCACGAAGTACGAGATTACCTCGATCAGCGCCAGGATCGGGCGCAGCGCCAAGGGCGCGGAAGCGACCCAGAACATTTTCAGAAAGCCCGGCCCCTTGCGCACGAAACCCACGACCGTCACGGTCAGGAACACCAAAAGCGCCAAAGTCACCGTGACGGCGATTTGCGAGGTGGTTGAGAACGATGTCGGGATCAGACCTAACATATTGGCAATAAACACGAAAAGGAAAAGAGTCAGGACATAGGGGAAGAACTTCACCCCTTCATGCCCCGCCACCTCTTCGACCATGTTGTAGATAAAGCCGTAGATCAGTTCGGCGATGGACTGGCTGCGCGTCGGCACGATGGCGCGGCGGCGGGTGCCGAGCACCAGAAGGACGACGACACACAGGACGGCGATGGCCATCCAGAGCGTCACGTTGGTTGGCTGATACCAGGCGATGTTGGTGGTGCAGTCGTTCAGGGGCGTTGCGGCATCGTCGCTGCAGAAGAGCTTTTTGACGATGAATTGCTCCATCGGCTCGATCTTCAAGCCACTGCCTGCGGTTTCTGCTGCGTCAGCCGCCATGTTTAGTCCCCTTCGCCGCGCGCGGCTTCACCCGCCTTGGTCTGTGCCAGTTGCCTTGCTGAACCGAGCATGGTCTTGATGCCCGCCGCAAAGCCGATCAGGGAAAAGATGATCAGGAAGATGGGCAGCGTGCCGAACAGCACATCCAGCCCGTAACCGATCGCCAGCCCCAGGATCATCCCCGTGCAAAGCTCGATCACCATCCTCCAGGCCACCTCGCCCTGCGAGAAACCCTTGACCGTATTGGCCGGCGCGGCCTTTGGCTTTTCCTTCAACCCGTCAAGCCGCGCCTCAAGCTGTCGCAGGCGGTCGGGATCGGGTTCCAAGGCCATGGCGACACCCCATCACAGTTGCGGCCATGTCTAGTGCGGCTGGGGGCATGAGTCAACGGGGCTGGACGGATGATAGAGCGCAACCAAACTACTGGTTTATATGGATATTTATGCAACGATGAAAAGCGGCTACTCGGGCAAAAGTGTTGCCATGGCGCGCCGTGATATTCAACCATCCGGTTGACGATCATACCCTGAACTGGCCATAGTCGGGCCATGTCGCAACCGCTTGATACCGTCTTTGCCGCCCTTGCCGACCCGACGCGGCGGGCGATCCTGGGGATGCTCCTTGAAGATGATATGGCGGTCACGGATGTGGCCGAGCCGTTCAAGATGAGTCTTGCTGCCATCTCCAAGCACCTGACCGTTTTGGCCGAGGCCAGGCTCATCAGCCGCGAGCGTCGGGGGCGGGTGATCTGGTGCAAGCTGGAGCCGGATGCACTGCGCGCGGCGTCGGTCTGGATGCAGGGCTTCGGGCAGTTCGAGCCGGTCGATCTGGACGCGTTCGAGCGGTTTCTGGAGGAGGAACTGTCCGGAGACCCCACCGAGGCGGGATGAAAAGTGGCGTCAGGCAAGTGTCGGGCATCCGTCACGACAGCCGTCAGGCGGGGTCAGGGCCGGAACCAGCCCGCATATTGCGCCCGCAGCGCCGCCTTTTGCACCTTGCCCATCGCGTTGCGCGGCAGGGCATCGACAACCACGGCGGCCTTTGGTTGCTTGAACCGCGCCAGGCGCTCGCGGATCGCCGCAAGTGCCGCATCGGGTGACTGGGCCGGGTCCGACAGGGTCAGGACGGCAAACACCGCCTCGCCGAAATCGGGATGCGGCAGGCCGATCACGGCGGACTCGGCGATACCGGGAACGGCATCCAACGCCTCCTCCACCTCGATCGGGTAGACGTTGAAGCCGCCGGTGATGATCAGGTCCCTGGCGCGACCCACGATGTGCAGATAGCCGTCGGCATCGAGCCGCCCCAGATCGCCGGTGATGAACCAGCCGTCAGAGCGCAGTTCCTCGGCAGTCTTTTCCGGCATGTTCCAGTAGCCCTTGAATACATTCGGGCCGCGCACCTCGATGCCGCCGACCATTCCTGCCGGAACCTCGGCCCCGTCCGTCATGATCCGCAATTCAACCCCAGGCAGCGGGAAACCCACCGTCCCTGCCCGACGCTCGCCGTCATAGGGGTTGGAGGTGTTCATGCTGGTTTCCGTCATGCCGTAGCGTTCAAGGATGCGGTGGCCGGTGCGCTCCTGGAATGCGGTGTGCGTTTCGGCCAGCAAGGGCGCGGAGCCGGAGACGAACAGCCGCATGTGCGCGGCAATATCGCGGGTGAGCCGGGGATGGTCGAGCAGGCGGGTGTAGAAGGTCGGCACGCCCATCATTGCGGTCGCCTGAGGCATCATCCGCAGGACGGTCGCCACATCGAAACCGGGCAGGAAGATCATCCTCCCGCCGGTCAGGAGGCTGATGTTGGAAGCAACGAAGAGGCCGTGGGTGTGAAAGATCGGCAAGGCATGCAAAAGGACGTCGCGGTCAGTGAAGCGCCAGAGTTTGGCAAGGGTCTCGGCGTTGGACAAAAGATTGCGGTGGGTCAGCATCGCGCCCTTGGACCGGCCGGTGGTGCCGGAGGTATAGAGGATGGCCGCAAGGTCATCCGGCGTCCGCGGAACCGGCACAAAGCCGGCGGTTTGGGGTTGGGCATCAGCCAGCAGCGTCCCCTGCCCATCGGTATCCAGCGTCCGCAAGTTCACTTTGGCAGCAACAGCCACGGGGGCAAGTTCACCTGCACGGGCCGGGTTTGCGACGAAAATGGCTGGCGTGGCATCCGCCAGGAAATAGGCAACCTCATGCGCCGTATAGGCCGTGTTGAGCGGCAGGAACACCGCGCCCTGCGCCACAGTCGCAGCATAGAGCGCCAGTGCATGGGGCGACTTGTCGATCTGTGCCGCCACCCGGTCGCCGGCCTGCACATCCAGCGCGGCGAGGGCTGACGCCATACGGTTAACGCTGACGTAAAAATCATCGCCGGAAAGGACAGTCTTGTCGGTCAGATGCAAAAGCGGCCCCCGCCGCCCGGCAAGCGGCGCGAATAGGGCATCAAAGACGGGGTTGGCCATCATTCAACCTCAATTAAAGCAGGTTTCGACTCATTTGCCCGGTAACCACGGCATTTTGGAGGGTTTTCAGGGGGTCACGGGCCAAAGCTGAAACGCATTGTTTCACGCAATTCCCCCAAATGCCCCCGATTGCGCCCCAGTTCCGCCCCGCCGCTTGCGCAACCTGTGATGGTAAACGACGGCACAGGAGGATGTCATGAAAGCTGGTCTCGCACTGATCGGACGCCTGGGGTTCTTTTCCCAGAAGTCCACCACGGACAACACCGAAGACGACCGCTATGACATGCGCCTGAAGCGTCTGGTACGCCCGACAGACAATGCCGCCGCACCCAAGGGTCTGGTATTCAAAACTGCACGCTGACGCCGGGCAACCGCAACGCGGCCATGAGGTCGCGTACCTCCTGGCGTGCCGCGATGTTTGACAGGTTCAACTGGTCGACACCGGTATCCTTGAGATCCAGCAGCGTCAGGCCGCGCGGAAACAGTTCGCGAAAGATCACGCGTTCGGAAAATCCGGGCGCCACGCGAAACCCGATCCGGCGCGACAGTTCTTCCAAAGCCGCCCCCACCTTTTTCTTGTTGTGCATCTGCTGGGCGCCCAGACGGTTGCGCAGGACGATCCAGTCGATGGGTTTGAGGCCCGCCTGCGCGCGCAACTGCCGCGCGCCCCAGACCATTTCGGAATAGATCGACGGGCCCTTGACGCGCCCCGTTTCCATGTCCATCCGCGCCAGAAGATCGAAATCCACAAAGCTGTCGTTCAGCGGTGAAATCAGCGTATCGGCCAAGGAATGCGCAACCTGGGACAGGCGGGTATGGCTGCCGGGGCAGTCGATGACGATGAAATCGGACACCGGCTCCATCGCCGTGACGGCGGCGGACAGGCGCAGGTCGAACGGGTTCTCGCCCTGCGGCAGGTCGGCGGCATCCACCTCGGGCAGGTCGCGGTAGTCGGGGGTCGGCAGCGTCAGCCCGGCGCGGGCAAGATAGGCGCGGCGGTTCTCGACATAGCGGCCAAAGCTTTTCTGCCGAAGGTCAAGGTCCAGCGCACCGACACGGTGGCCCATCCGCACCAGGGCGGTCGCCACATGCATGCAGGTGGTGGACTTGCCCGATCCGCCCTTTTCGTTCCCGACAACGATGATATGCGCCATGACCGGCCCCGCGCCCCCCACTGGTCCATTCGTGCCTGTTATTGACAAGCCTTGGCGCCATAGGAAAGCCCTGAATCCGGGGATCGGTCGCGAAAGGGCAAGTTGTGGCGGGGTTGCGTGGGTCATGGCGCGGGTTGTGCGGGGCGCCAAATGAAAAACGCCGCCCGGACTGGGGCGGCGTTCATGTCGCGACGGTCAGAGATCAGAACCCGAGGCCAGCATACTTGTTCTTGAACTTGCTGACACGGCCGCCGGTGTCCATCAGCTTGGCGTTGCCGCCGGTCCAGGCGGGGTGGGCCAGCGGGTCGATGTCGAGCGCCATCTGGTCGCCGTCCTTGCCCCAGGTGGACTTGGTCTGGAAGGTGGAGCCGTCGGTCATCTTGACGGTGATGAAGTGGTATTCGGGGTGGATGCCTTGTTTCATCGTCGCCGCTCCTATTCCGACTTTTCTTTGTAGTTGGTGTCTTCGGTGATGCGGGCGGATTTTCCACGGCGATCGCGAAGGTAGTAGAGTTTCGCGCGGCGGACGCGGCCGCGGCGGACAACCTCGATGCTGTCGATGTTGGTCGAATAGAGGGGGAACACACGCTCCACGCCCTCGCCAAAGGAAATCTTGCGGACGGTGAAGCTGGCCGAGATGGTGGCCCCGCCCTTGCGGCCGATGCAGACACCCTCATAGGCCTGCACGCGCGAACGGGTGCCTTCGGTCACTTTATAGCCGACACGCAGGGTGTCCCCGGCCTTGAAATCCGGGATGGTCTTGCCGAGGGCGGCGATCTGCTCCGCCTCGATCTGCGCAATGAGGTTCATGGCGCGTCTCCTTTACTTGCCTGCGTTTGCCGCAGAGGTGATGCCGCACCAGAGCTCTTGGTCTTCAACCGGGTCCCGACCGATGTGGTCAGCCCGCCAGAGATGGGGCCTGCTATTTGGTGGCCGATCTTTCGGGCCGATCCAGACGAAGAAGGCTGGGGCTATGGCCAAAAGGAATCGGGCCCGATGGGTCAAGGGACCCCGGACAGGGGGCGTATAGGGGGTGCGGGGGTTTGGGTCAAGCGGTGGGGGGTGAGGGGAGGGCATTGGTGTCCCCCGACAAGCCGCGACGATCAGACTGGACAGAATCCAAAGTGTGGCGGAATGTCGCATCATAGTTCGGGAGGATTGGACATGGCACTTGACGTCATCGGCTCGGGATTTGGCAGGACGGGAACGAAATCACTAAAGGCCGCGCTGGAACGGCTGGGCTACGGAAAATGTCACCACATGCACGAAATCGTGGAGAACCCGGGCCAAGTGGCGTATTGGCAGCGGCTTGCAGCAGGCGAAAGCGTCGACTGGAACGCGGTCTTTGCCGGGTACAGATCACAAGTGGACTGGCCGGGCGCACATGTCTGGCGCGAGCTTTCCATCGCTTTTCCCGATGCAAAGGTGGTCCATACCGTGCGGCCGGAAGAGAAGTGGTGGGCAAGCTTTGACAAGACAATTGGCAAGCTTATGGCCCGGTATGAGGGACTGCCGCTGCCGCCACACATTCGCGACATTCTCGTTGCGTGGAACGATCTTGTCGGACAAGGGACCTTTGGCGGTGTTCTTGACAACAAGGATAACGGGCTGGCCGCGTTCCGTCGGCGAACAGAAGATGTGCGCGCGGCGCTGCCCGCTGACCGATTGCTTGTTTTCGACGTCTCCGAAGGGTGGGAGCCGCTCTGTGCATTCCTTGGCGTCAAGGTGCCCGATGCGGCATTTCCACACCACAACCTGCGGGCTGACTTCTGGGAAGTTCTTGGCGGGGAACCGGCATAAGGTCCACTTCGGTCGGGCATGGGCGCATCAGAATCGATGCGCTGAAGCACACCCTACGGTTTTGGGGATTTGCGGCGTTGGTGGGCGGCCCAGAGGTCGGGGCGGCGCGCCTTTGTAATTTCTTCAGCCTGCCCTTCGCGCCACGTCGCAATGGCACCGTGATTGCCGGATTGGAGGACCTCGGGGATGGCCAAGTCGTTCCAGACCGCCGGGCGGGTGTAATGGGGATGTTCGAGGAGGCCTTGGGAGAAGGACTCTTCCTCGGTCGAGGCGTCGTTGCCGAGGACGCCGGGCAGCAGCCGCACGGTGGCGTCGATGAGGGCGGTGGCGGCGATCTCGCCGCCGGTCAGGACGAAATCGCCCAAGGATATCTCCTCCACCTGATAGTGGTCGAGGACGCGCTGGTCGACGCCTTCGAACCGGCCACAGAGCACGGTGATGCCGTCGCATGTGGCGAGGCGCTGGGCGGTCGCCTGGTCAAAGGGCTTGCCGCGCGGCGAGAGGTAGATCACCGGCCAGAGGTCGCGGGGCCGCCCGGCATCGGCGGCTGTGATCGCGGCATCCACCACATCGGCGCGCAGGACCATTCCGGCACCGCCGCCGGCGGGGGTGTCGTCGACGTTGCGGTGCTTGCCGATGCCAAAGGTGCGAAGGTCGAACGTCTCAAGCTGCCAAAGGCCAAAGTCGCGCGCCTTGCCGGTCAGGGAAAGGTCGAGGATGCCGGGGAACGCCTCGGGGAACAGGGTAATGATGCGGGCGGTCCACGCCCCCTTGATCACCCGCGGCTCTTTCATCAGGTCGCGCGGGATGGCGCTGGCCTTGATGGACAATCGGCCATGGGACTTGGTGGGCGGGGTGTCAGACATGCCTTGCGTCTTAGCGCCGTCCGGCTCCTGGCGAAAGCGGGAATGCGCGGGGCCGGTCTGGCGCCGTCATGCCGCGGACGGGGTAGCCTTGGGTTCTTCGGCCAGGGTTTCGACCGGCATGGCCACAACCTCGGTCCCACGCGCGACACGGGCGGCGAGCGAGCGCAGCGGCACCTCGGCATCGGTGCGTTTCAGGGCATCGGCGCGGGCGATCAGGGTAGCCGCCGACGGGCAGTGGCTTGCCAGATCCGGGTTTGCCGAGACATTACCGTTCATCACCGTCGCAAAATACATCGCCTGGCCGGCATTGCCTGAAAAGGTGGCAAAGACACGCTCTGCCGCCGCCTGATCCAGACTGCGGGCCCAGGTCGCGCTGCTGGCCAGGTTGACCAGCGCACGGACGGTCGGAACGCCCGCCTCGCCGCACTTGACGCGGGCGATCAGCGCCTCGCGCAGGTCTTCGGCCCCGATTTCGGCGGCAATTGCCTTCATATGCGCCTCGATCACGGCATGGTCGACATCATGGGGCAGCGCGTTCAGCGTTTCGGTGACACGCACGGCCGCCTGCAGGCGCGGATTGGCCGCAACATCGGCGTTTACCGCCGGGACCGGGATCGCGCCCGCCAGCCGCGCCAGGGGGACGGCGGCAAAGGACAGCGCCACCGGCAGCATCGCGTGAAACAGCGGCAGCACGCCCAACATGCCGCCAAGCCCGCGGCCTATGGCAAACAGCACCACGACCAGCAGCACATGCACGACAGATTGTGTGACGACCGACAACTGGCGGTCGCGCTGGCGCCATTCGTCGCGGCCATGCGGCCAGTCGCCGGGCTGGATCACCGCCAGCCACAACAGAAAGATCGCGCCGAAAAGCGGGATCATGTTCCAGCCCTGCCCGGCAAGACCGGCCAGCAGCGGCCCTATGTACAGAAGGGCGTTCAGCCCCATCAGAATGCGGTGGCGCGTCATCATGATCTGTATCTGCCCTTTTGGTCCAGATCCCATCAGGCCACGCGAATGTGGCGACAGATTGACCAGCAAGGGGCAACAATGGTGAAAGATTGGCCTGCGTCAGGGCGTCAATCAAGGCCCTCGGGCAGGTCGGCAACCAGTCGTCCTGCCGCCAGATCGACGGTGGGCACAATGGCACGGGTAAAGGGGATCAGGCGCGTGCCCCGCCCCGTGGCGCTGGTGATTTCCAGAAGATCGCCCGCGCCGTGGTTGTGGATCGCCTGCACCTTTCCGATCAGCACCCCGCCGGGATCCTGCACCGCCAGACCGATCAGGTCGGCGTGATAGAATTCGTCATCGGGCAGCCTGGGAAGCTTGTCACGCAAGGCATAAAGGGCTGTGCCGCGCAGGGCGTCGGCCTGTTCCTTGGTGGTGATGCCGGTGATGCGCGCGCCAAGACCGCCCGCGACGGGGCGGGTCAACCGGATTGCAAAGCTGCGGCTACCGTCCTCGGTGGTGAGAGGACCATAGGCGGCGATGTCCTCGGGCGTGGCGCAAAAGGATTTCAGGCGCACCTCGCCCGCGACGCCGAAGGCGCCTGCAATGGCCCCGACACAGATGCGGTCGGTCATGGCTGCCCCCCGTTGCAATAGCCGCGCGCATTCCACGACCCGCCCGCACCAAGGCAGGCATCGACCTGCCCCAGACGCACGAATTGCGTCCCCGCCCAGAACGAGCCGGCGCAGAGGACAAGCGTGATCGTCCGGCGAAAGATGCCGAGCCCGGGGATCATTTGGCAGGTACCAGGGTCATCGCACGTGGTCCTGAGAAAGAGATATAGCCCGCGCCCCCATTGGGGACGCGGGAAATGTCGGCCTGTCGACTACTCGGACGCAGCTTCTGCCGGGGCGGCGGCACGCGCGGCTTTCTTGGCGGCAAGTTCGGTCATACGCTTGCCCGGCACGGCGGATTTGGGGTTCGAGCGGGCTGCCTTGGGGCGTGCACCTGCGGCCTCAAGCATGCGGGCGATGCGGTCGGTAGGCTGTGCGCCCTGGGCGAGCCAGTGGTTCACGCGGTCCATGTCCATCTTGACGCGGTTCTCGTCATCCTTGGCCAGAAGCGGGTTGTAGGTGCCAAGCTTTTCCAGAAACCGGCCATCGCGCGGCATGCGGCTGTCGGTCGCCACGATGGAATAGAACGGGCGTTTCTTGCTGCCGCCACGGGCCAGACGGATTTTCATTGCCATTTCGGGTCGTCTCCTTCGGGTTTGGTATTCGGTGCGACATGCACCGCATGGGGTTGCTATTTCTGCAGTTTCTCGTGATGCCTGATGACTTCGCGGATAATGAAGGTCAGGAATTTCTTGGCCAGATCGGGGTCAAGATCGGCGGCCTTGGACAGATCTTCCAGCCGCGCCATCTGTGTCGCCTCGCGGGCGGGGTCGGACGGCGGCAGATCATGCTCGGCCTTGAGGCGGCCGACGGCTTGGGTCTGCTTGAACCGTTCGGCAAGCGTGTAGACAAGGATCGCATCCAGCCGGTCGATGGCGTCGCGGTGGTCTTTCAGCAGCGCAGCCGCGCGGGCGGTGGTGTCCATCAATCCCCCCTTTTCGACGTCTTCATTGCGTCTTGCTTCGGTCTTCTTTCCGTCTCTGCGCGCGCAGGGACCGCGCCCTTCGCGACGGGGCGGTGGACCCAGATGTCGGAGCCGTCCAGTTGACCCTCGATCCCCGCGCCGAGCCGTTCGGCGACATGTGCCGAAGCGCGGTTGGCCGGTGCCACATAGCTGACCAGCCGCGCCAGACCGAGCGTGGCAAAGCCATACGCGCGGGCCGCGCGGGCGGCTTCGGTGGCATAGCCATGGCCCTGGGCGTGGTCGGACAGGAACCAGCCCAGTTCCGGCTCGGCGTCGCCCGGTTCGAACCCGATCAGCACGAAACCGACGGATGCCCTCGGGTGGGTTTCGACCGTCCAGATGCCGTGTCCGCGCAGCAGCCAGCCCGCGCTGAGGCGGCAAAAATCGTCCCAGGCATCCTCGATGGTATAGGGTCTGCCGATATGGACGGCACGGTCCGACCGGAAGATCGCAGCAGAGGCGTCGAAGTCAGCCAGACGCGGCACCCGCAGGAACAGCCGGTCGGTGCGCAGGGCCGGCACGACGGCAGCGAGGGCCGCTGCCTGAACCTGCATGGCCGGGGCGAGGGGAGACGACCAAGGGGTCATATCAGTCCCCCCCGAAGGTCGTGTCGGATCACCACATCGCCCGCGTCCACGCCGGGGGCGTCGACCTGCACACCACCCAGTCGCAGGGCGAGCGCAATCGACCGCGCGTTGCCGGGGTCGATGTAGTTGTCGACATGGTCCCAGCCGAATGTGGCACGGGTCCGGCCCAGCACGGCGCGCGCGCCTTCGGCGGCGATCCCCCTGCCCTCGGCGGCTTCGGTGACGAACCAGCCAAGTTCCGGTTCGGGATAGCCTTCGGGCCGGTAGATGCCGACCTCGCCGACATAAGTGCCGTCCATATCAATCGAAAACGGACCAAAGCCCATCAGCGGCCATTGGCCGACCTCGGAGGCAAAGATGCGCCAGGCCTGTTCGCGGGTGAAGGGGCCGCCTTCCCAGTCGGCGCGGTCGGATGCGTAGAAATCCATACGATAGGCGAAATCCGCCAGCACCGGCATGCGAAGACGCAGGCGCTCTGTCTGCAACACGGGCGCATGGCTGTGCGCCGCCGAAAAATTTTCGGACGAAAATTTTTCTGCCAGAGGGCGGTGCCGCGTCATTTCTTTTTCATCAACCCCGACAGGCCCGCAGGCAGGGTCATGCCGCGCGGCATGCCCATCCCGCCCATGCTTTGCTTCATGCCGCGGGCGGCTTCCTCAAGCTGTTCTGGGGTCATCTTGGAGGGGTCGGGCATGCCACCCTTGCCCATCATCTGCTTGATGGCCTGTTTCATCATGCCACCCTTGCCCATCTTTTTCATCATCTCGGCCATCTGCTTGTGCTGCTTCAAGAGACGGTTCAGGTCCGAGACGTCCATGCCGGCACCTGCGGCGACGCGCTTCTTGCGGCTGGCGGCCAGAAGGTCGGGGTTGGCGCGTTCGCGCTTGGTCATCGACTGGATCAGGGCGATCTGCTGGCGCAGCATGCGGTCGTCAAAACCCGCCTCTTCGGCCTGTTTGGCAACTTTGCCCATGCCGGGCATCATGCCCATCAAGCCCTGCATGCCGCCCATTTTCAGCATCTGTTCCAGCTGGGCGCGCAGGTCGTTCATGTTGAACAACCCTTTGGCAAAGCGCCTAGCCATGCGTTCGGCCCGTTCCGCCTCGAACGTCTCGCGCGCCTTTTCGACCAGCGCCACGATGTCGCCCATGCCGAGGATGCGGCCTGCGACGCGGTCCGCCTCGAACGTCTCGATCGCGTCCATCTTTTCGCCCAAGCCGACAAAGCGGATGGGCTTGCCGGTGATCGCGCGCATCGACAGGGCAGCGCCGCCCCGCCCGTCGCCGTCCATGCGCGTCAGGACGACGCCGGAGATGCCGACCTTGCCGTCGAATTCCGTCGCGACATTGACGGCATCCTGCCCGGTGAGGCCGTCCACCACCAGCAGGGTTTCGCGGGGCTGGGCGATGTCGCGGACGGCCTGCACCTCGTCCATAAGGACTTCGTCGATGTGCAGGCGCCCGGCGGTGTCGAGGAAAAGGACGTCATAGCCGCCGAGGTTGGCTTGCGTCCTGGCACGCTTGGCGATCTGGACGGCGGTTTCGCCCTTGACGATGGGAAGGCAATCGACGCCGACCTGCGCCGCGAGGATCTGCAACTGCTCCATCGCCGCGGGGCGGTTGGTGTCGAGCGACGCCAGCAGAACGCGCTTGCCGTTCTTGTCTTTCAGCCGTTTCGCCAGTTTCGCGGTCGTCGTGGTTTTCCCCGACCCCTGCAGGCCGACCATAAGGATGACGCTGGGCGGATTGTCGATCTTCAGCGCATCGGGTTCGCCGTCGCCTGCCAGCACCTTGATCAGTTCGTCATGGACGATCTTGACGACCTGCTGGCCGGGGGTGACGGATTTGGTGACGGACTGGCCGATGGCGCGGGTCTTGACCGCCTTGACGAAGTTGCGCGCGACCTCCAGCGAAACGTCCGCCTCCAGGAGGGCCACGCGGACCTCGCGGAGTGCGGTGTCGACGTCGGCCTCGGACAGCGCGCCCTGTTTGGTCAGGCGGTCAAAGACCGAGCCCAGGCGTTCTGACAGGCTTTCGAACATGTTCGGCTCCTACCGCTGCGGTGTGCCGGATATGGGGTCCGGCGGTGAAAGGCCCAAGCCCAATGCAAGGCGACACCTGCGGGCGCAACGCGCTGGCAGGTGGCGATCCCGGCATATGGCCAAGGGACCGGAAGCCTGGGACCTCCGGGTAATTGGGGGGCTGATAGGTCGGGAGGGGGGCAGGTGTCAAGTGGTGCCGGGTTTGACGCCCCTCATGGCCGAGCTTGGCCGGTCGCGGGGTCAATCCATGGCCGGTTCACCTGGGCAGAAGGCCGAACAAGGGAACTGCTATGAAAAACCGCGCTGCAACGGATGCTGCAGCGCGGTGTGGGGAGCATTGTCGGGCCTTGCGTCAGATGCATGGCCTGCAAATCAGTTCAGACGTTCATATTCCATCTGCGCCAGTTCGGACGGCGTGTATTGTCCAGGCTGTACGCCATTCGCGCGTGCCACCATGTCCCAGCCCGATCCGGTCGCGACAGAGGCGGAGTAGTTGCCCGCGCGCGTCGCGCCGATGCCGGCCTTGGACAGGATAAATTTCACCGTGCTCTGGTCGCCGCTTTCCCGCGCATTGATCAGATTGACCAGATCAGGGGTTGACAGGGCACCAGCCGGAACGCCGGCAATAGCGGCAAGCTGGGCATCGCCCTGCGACACGGATTGTGCAAAGGCGGAGCCGGCCAGGACCATGACGGTGAGGGCGGTTGCTGCGGTTTTGATGAACATAATCGTATCCTTTGGATGCGACGGGCCGGTCCGTGCCAAGTGATGGCAGGGGATACCCGTCAGGGTTGCAGGGCGGAAGCCGTCCTGTACAAGTTCGGTCTAGTCAGACGACGCAACCAAATCAGCACGGGCAGGTCGTCATGCAGTCAAGTTATGAACTATACCGTTCAGTTCAAGACACGATGTCGCGATTTTTCCGTGGCTTGCCATTCATGGCATATCGCGAAGTCGCGGCTTTGAGACCGAAAGCGGGAAACTGCAGAGGCCGTTTGCCGTCACGGGCTCAATGGATGATATGGGTTGGGTCCAGTAAACTTCAGCCCTTGGTTGCATCACGTCTTGGGGAGACTGTTCAAGAATCCTGCAAAACCAAGGCTTTCTGCACCTGCGAAATTGCCAGTTTCTGCGTGGCGGCAGCATGTTCCATGTGACTGGCGGAGTGGCCGACTTGTGCCTGTCCGGCGGGGCGAGGGATTGCATTCGGCGCGGGCCTGGCGATTATTGTGCGCAGTTGCACAAGGTGGGTTGAGCGATGCAGAACTGGGACGAGATCCGCACCGCTTATCTGGTGGCGCGGCTGGGTACCGTATCGGGCGCGGCCGGAGTTCTGGGCGTTCACCATGCCACCGTGATCCGTCATGTCGACGCGCTGGAGCGGCGGCTGGGCACCAAACTTTTCCAGCGCCACGCGCGCGGCTATGCCCCGACCGAGGCGGGACGCGATCTGATGGGCGTGGCCGACAGCGCCGAAGGGCACTTCACCCAGATGATCAGCCGCATCAAGGGCCTGGGCGAACATGTGACGGGCGAGCTGGTGATTACCGCAATTTCCGGCATTGCGCGTCTGGTCACGCCGGTTCTTGCTGCGTTCCAGGCGGAACATCCCGGCGTGCGCATCCGCTATCTGTCGGACATGCGGCTGTTCCGGCTGGAGCAGGGCGAGGCGCATGTCGCGATCCGCGCCGGGGCTGCGCCGAAAGAGCCGGATTACGTGGCCCAGCCGCTGGCCGAATTGCACATGGGGCTTTATGCCAGCGCGGACTACGTGGCGCGGTTCGGGCGTCCGTCCGGCGTCGAGGACCTAGCCCGGCACCGGTTCATCGGCCCCGACACCCATGACAGCCGCGCCCCGTTCTATGTCTGGCTGCATGCCCACGTGCCCGAGGCCAGCATCGTCTTTCGCACGACCGAGGTGGTGGCGATCGAGCCTGCGGTGCGCATGGGGATCGGGATCGGATTCGTGCGGCCGGGCGAGGCGGCGGCCGACCCCGCACTGGTGGAGATCATGCCGCCCTTGCCGGAATGGGCCAGCCCGCTCTGGGCGGTGACGCATGTGGATTTGCACCGAACGCTGAAGGTGCAGAAATTCCTGGCGCATCTGAAGGCGGCGGCGGCGGGCTGGTCGGTCCTGTAGTCACAGGCTGGCGGTCAGCCGGTCAAAGCGCGTCTTGCGGGGGGCGATCAGGGCGGCAAGTTGCGGGTCCGGCTGGATGGTAGCGCGGGCTTGGCGCGGGGTGCTGAGGGTGGAGATCGGCGCGCCGGCAGCGACCGACGCGAGGCGGGCAGCCCCGGCTGGCCCGGCGACTTCCGACCCTTCGGGCAGATCGACCGGGTGGTCGAGGATGGTTGCGAGGAGTTGCACCCAAAGGGTCGATCGCGTACCTCCGCCCACGGCGAGGAACCTTTTCGGTGGGGTGACGCCAACGGCACGTTGGGCGGCGATGCAGTCGGCGAACTGGAATGCAACACCTTCGAGGAGTGCATAGCCGAGACTTGCGGGCGTGACGCCGGGATGGAGGCCGTCCATGCGGCCCATCGCGTCGGGGCGGTTCAGGGGCGTGCGGATGCCGTTCAGGGCGGGAAGGAAAATCGGGGCGTCGGCCCTCTGCGCCGGGGACAGGTCGGTTGCAGCCGCGACAAGGGCAGCGGGGGTCATGCCGGTCAGCCGGGCCGTCCAGTCGAGGGCGGCGGTGGCGGCCATCACGACGCCCATCGACAGATAGGCGTTGGGGGCGGCGTGGGCCGAGGTCAGGATGGCGCTTTGCGGGCCGGGGCTGAACTTCGCATCGACCAGGCAGGCGACGCCGGATGTGCCGATGGTCAGGACCGCATCGCCGGGCGTGGCGGCCCCTGCCCCGAGGCTCGATCCCATGTTGTCGCCGCAGCCTGTCGCCACGGGCAAGGTCGCGCGCATGCCCCAGCGTCGAGCGAGCGCGGGGCGGAGGGCCCCTGCGGCGTCCCAGGGGTTCAGGATCGGGGGCAGATGGGCCGGGTCCCAATTCAGAGCCTGACAAAGCTTTGGGTCCCAGCTCCCTGCCCGGCAATCGAAAAGCTGTGTCCCACCTGCGTCTGTCGGGTCGCAAGCGACCTCTCCGGTCAGGGCGAGACGCACGTAATCCTTGGTCAGCATCAGCATTTTTGCCTGAGCAAGCACCCTGGGTTCGTTCTTGGCAAGCCACAGCAGCTTTGGTGCCGTGATGCCGGGGTCCGGCGTGCCATTCGTGCGATTGCCGATGTCGGGGACACGGGCCGACAGGTCGGCGCATTCGGCGATGGCGCGCTGGTCGTTCCACAGCATTGCCGGGCGCAGGGGTCTGAGATCGCCGTCCAGGATCAGGCAGGCGAGCATCTGGCCCGACAGACCGATCCCCGTCACGGCGGCCATCTCGGCAGGATGGCTGGCCGCAAGGTCGTCAAGACAGGCCCAGACGGTCGAAACCCAAAGATCGGGGTCCTGTTCGGACCAGCCCATTTGCGGGATCGACACCGCGACGGGATGGGCGGCCGATGCAAGGACGCGCGCGGCATCCTCGAGGATCGCGGCCTTGATGCCGGACGTGCCGAGGTCGATGCCGAGGGTCAGGCTCACCGCGTGGCGTCCAGCAGGGCACGGGCGCTCGCCTCGTCGGTGACGAAGGTGTTGACCACGCCGCGCGACAGGATGGCCCGGTTGACGGCGACCTTTTGTACCCCCCCGGCGGCGAGGATGACGTTCGGGATGCGGGCAAGGTCGTCAAACCCGATACCGATGATGCGTTCGTTGATCGGGTGATCCAAGGCATGCCCGTTCGCGTCGATGACGGTGCCGAGGACATCGCCGACACCGCCCAGCGCGATCAGTTCCTCCATCGTCACATCCGACGGCAAACCGTCGCGCATCAGCAGCGACCGGGTGGACAGATCGCCCGCCGCCATCGCCATCGCGTCGACGGAGCGCAGCTTTTCGACCACCTCGCGGAACACATCCAGCTGCATGATCGTGTCGCGGCTTTCGCGAGAACCGGCATAGAGGGGCGCGGTGAAATAGCTGTGCTGCGCGCCGATCAGGTCGGCAAGGCGGGTGGTGATCTCGAAACTGTTGAGGTCAGAGCCACGGGTCAGGCCGCCCATGACGGAAATCACCTCCAGGTCAGGACGCTCCATCGCGCCGACGAACCGGGTGGCGATGTTGAGCGTGTTGCCCCAGGACATGCCGAAGAGGCGGATCGCGGGATCGCCAAGAACCTCGGTCAGCAGGTTCCCCAGGGCGGCGCCGACGACCATCTGGATATCGCGGGCGTCCATCGGCGCGGGGGCGACATAGGCCTGCTTGAGTTTGAACCGCGCCTTCAGCGCCGCCTCCAGTTCCGCGCAGGCGGCGAAAGCGGTGTTGAAGGTGATCCGCACGAGGCCCCGCGCCCGCGCATCGCCCAAGGCCTTGTTGACGCGCAGGCGTGTGGCGCCAAGTTTTTCGGCGACCTTTTCCTGCGTCAGACCCTCGACGTGATAGGCCCACGCCACCTGCGCCAGAAACCTCTCCTCGGTGTCGATCTGGGGCAGTTTCGGGGCACGGGGCATGGGCGACCTTTACTTGACAGCGCCCATCGTCAGGCCGCGCACCAAGTGTTTCGATGCCAGAAGGGCAAAGATCAAGACCGGGATCACGATCAGGGTCGAGGTTGCCATGATCTTTCCGTAAGGAACGTCATAGCCCTCCATGAAGGTGACGGCCATGGCGGGGGCGGTTTTCGCGGCCTTGGGGGCGAGGATGTAGGCGAAGAGAAGCTCGTTCCAGCTGAAGATGAACGACAGGATCGCGCTGACCGCGACGCCAGGCATCGCCAGCGGCAGGCAGATCGAGCGGAAGATGCGGAACTGCGACGCGCCTTCCAGCATCGCGGCCTCATCCAGTTCGCGGGGGATGCTGCGGAACTGGTCGGTGCAGATCCAGATCACGATCGGCAGGGTAAAGGTCAGGTACATCAGGATCAGCGCAAGATGGGTGTCGCGCAGGCCCAGTTCGCGGCTGATGAGAAACACCGGAAAGGCAAGGACGACGGGCGACACGAAGCGGTTGGTGATGAACCAGAACCAGAGGTCCTGCTTGCCACGGAATTCGAACCGCGCCAGTGCATAGGCAGCGGGGGTGCCGAGGATCACCGCAAGCGCAGTGGTGGCGCTGGCCACGATGATGGAATTGATGAGCGAGACGCCGACCTTGTCCTCAAACAGCACTTCCCAATAGTTCGCGAGGGTGGGGGTGAACCACCAGACCGGCGGGGACTGCAGGGCGACGACCTGCGTTTTCAGGCTGGTCGTGACCATCCAGTAGAACGGAAACACGCAAAAGGCACAGATGAGGGTCAGGACCACGGCCTCGCTCACCAGACTGCGGCGCTGGACGGGGGCGGCCATATCAGCGCACCTCGCGGTAGAAGAAACGGATGTAGAGGCGGGCCAGAAAGATCGTGATCGCCAGCATGATGATCGACTGCGCCGAGGCGAGGCCGATGTCGAACTGCCGGTTGCCGACCCGCTCGATCAGGACGGCGATGAATTCGGTCGCGGCCCCCGGACCGCCGCGTGTCATCGTGAACGGCATGTCAAACAGCTTGAGCGTGTCGGCGGTGCGCAGGATCAGAACGGCGACAAGGCTGGGGATCAGGAACGGCAACTGCACATATCGCAGGACGGTCCAGTTGGATTTCGTCTCCAGCATGGCCGCCTCTTCGATCTCGGGGGGAACGGTGGACAGGCCCGCCAGCAGGACAAGGGCGACAAAGGGTGTCCATTGCCAGATGTCCCACAGGATCACGGCAATGAATGCATTTGTCGGGTCGCCGATGAAATTGATCGCATCGACACCGATCCAGCCCAGCATCTGGTTGATGACACCGTATTTCTGGTTCAGCATGACCTGCGCCAGCAACCCCACGACGGCATATGTCGTGGCCATCGGCAGAACCAGCGACAGCCGCGTGAGGGTCTTGAACAGCGTCAGGCCGGGGCGGTGCAGGACCAGCGCGATGATCAGGCCAAGCGCGATCTGGATGGGAACGGCGACCAGAAACAGCGTCGCGGTTCGGCCCATCGCCTGCCAGAAGACCGGGTCGGCCAGGACGGCGGCGTAATTGGCGAGGCCGACGAACTTTTGCTGCGCCATCTTGGTCAGGTTGAAGTCATGCAGGCTTTTCCAGATCGCATAGAGCAACGGCGCGATGCCCACGATGACCAGTGCCGCAACCGCCGGGCCTAGGAACGCTGCGATGGTGCGGCGACGGGTTACGGTGGTCATTTCTGCGGCCTTCGGGATCGGGGACGGGATGACCCCGGCAATGGTTTGCCGGGGCCGGTGGCGGATAAAGCGCCGGAACCGGTTACTGCGCCAGCGGCTTCTTGCCGTCGTAGTAGCCGGCTTTGGCCAGGACCTCTTCCATCTTGGTGCCGATGGTCTTGGCTCCCTCGTCGATGCTGACCTCGCCCAGCATCATCTTGGTGCCCCATTCCTGCACGATCTCGGTGATTGCGGGCCACTCGGCAAAGCGCGGACGGAACTCCGGCACACCGGCCTGCCAGCTTTCCACAAGGGCGGGAATGAACTTGAACTTCGCCGCAAGTGCCGGATCGGCATAGGCCGACTGGCGGGCCGGAACACCCCCCATTTCCAGATACTTTCCAGCATTGGCCTTGGACGTCACCCACTGGATGAAGAGCCAGCCGGCCGCCTTTTCGGCGTCATCCGCCTGTGATGCCACGGCCAGCGAGAACCCGCCCAGCGCGGGCTTGCGGCCAGCAGGGCCGCTTGGTTCGGGCGCAATCGCGACGCAATCGGCCACTTTCGAGGTCTCCGGGCTGACCACGGTCGAATAGAACGCCGACCATTCGGTGATCATCGCGACATCGCCCTGGGCAAAGGCGTTGACCGTCTCGGCATGGTCATAGGCGACGATGCCCTCGGGCATGAACTTCATCAGGTCCTGGCGGAACTTGAGACCGGCCTGCGATTCCGGACTGTTCAGGTTGGACTTGAATTCGGCGTTCAGGAACGAACCGCCAAAGGGCCACAGGAACCGCGCAAAACTGTCGGCCGACTGCGTCTCGTTGCGCTTGGACTGGAGCGCGTAGGCATATTTGCCACCCTTGGTCAGCGCGGGGCCATAGGTGTCCATCACCTCTTGCCAGGTGGCGGGCGGCTTGTCGAAACCGGCATCCTTCAGCATGCAACTGTTGTAGAACAGAAGGCCCGAATAGTTGTCGAAGGGCAGGCCGTAGTTCACGCCATTCCAGCTGCCAAAGGCGTCCAGGACCAGCGGGAAAAAGTCCGCCATGTCAAGCGCCGGATCGGCAAGGGCGGGATTCTTGACAAAGGTTTCAGACGGGACGATCCAGCCGTTTTCGGCAAAGTTGCCGATCCAGACCAGGTCGATCAGCGCGATGTCAAGATCGCCGCCGGCGACGAAATCGCGGACCTGTTCGCCCAGTGCGTTCTCGTAAGGCACGGTGGTGTAGTTGACCTTGATGCCGGTCGCGGCCTCGAACTCCGGCAGCATGGTGATCGCGGCGTTATAACCGGGCCGGTCCAGGAACAGCACTTCCAGTTCGGTCCCGGCATAGGGTTTGGCGGCCTCTTCCAGGGTCCAGGCCCCGGCCCCGCCCGCACCGCCAAGGACCGCGGCGGATGCCAGCGCAAGGACACTGGACTGCATCTTCAGTTTCATGGTTTCTCCCTCCCAAAGGATCAGCGTTTCGCAGTTGACTTCCATTTGTAACGCTGTCGATATAAATGTATCGAATTGACGCCGAGTCAATCGGGAAAATGCAGGCATGCGCCGGATCGGCGGCGAAGCGGGGGAAGTGGGCGATGGCCGAAGTCAGGCTGGCAGGGGTGAACAAGTTCTACGGCGCGGCCCAGGCGCTGCATGGTATCAGCCTGGACATCGCGGACGGGGAGTTTGCGGTTTTCGTCGGCCCGTCGGGCTGCGGCAAGTCAACGCTCTTGCGCGCCATCGCGGGGCTGGAGGACATCTCGGCGGGCGCGATCACCATTGGCGGGGCGGATGTGACGGGCCTTGCGCCGTCGGACCGCGACGTGGCGATGGTGTTCCAGTCCTATGCGCTTTACCCGCACATGACGGTGCGCGAGAACATGGAATTCGGGATGAAGGTCAACAACGTGGCCGTGGCTGAGCGCGCGAAACGGGTGGCCGAGGCGGCGCGGGTGTTGCAGCTGGAACCCTACCTTGACCGCAAACCCGCGCACCTGTCGGGAGGTCAGCGCCAGCGCGTCGCCATCGGGCGGGCGATCGTGAAAAGCCCCAAGGCGTTCCTGTTCGACGAACCCCTGTCCAACCTCGACGCCAAGTTGCGCGTTCAGATGCGGGTGGAGCTGGAGGCGCTGCACCGGACGCTGGGTGCGACGATGATCTACGTCACGCATGACCAGGTCGAGGCGATGACCATGGCCGACAAGATCGTGGTCCTGAACGCCGGAAGGGTGGAGCAGGTGGGCAGTCCGATGGACCTTTACCACCGTCCGGCGACAGAGTTCGTCGCGGGGTTCATCGGAGCCCCCGCGATGAATTTCATGGCCATGACAGATGATGGAGGGCGGGTCGCGGCGGCGGGCGTGCGGTTGGCGGCGATGGCGGCACCGGAGGCCGTCCGCCTTGGGATCAGGCCCGAACATATCGTGCTGAAACCTGCCGGTTCGGGCGATCTGCCTGCAAAGGTCGTGCTGCGCGAAACGCTTGGCGGTGATGCCTATCTCTATGTGACGACGGCGGACAGCCAGACGCTTGTCGTGCGCGCCGAGGGGGATACGGAACTGAACCATGGCGACGGGGTCGGCCTTGGCCTGCCCGCAGGACGCCTGCACCAGTTCGGCGCGGACGGGCGAACGTTACGGTCGGGGACGGCGTGATGGCGGGCGATGACATCGCGCGCGCCATCGCACTGTCGCGCAACGTGGCCGAAGTGCTGATCGGGGAGGACGTTCTGGCCCAGGCGGGCGCGCTGTTCCGTCGGCAGTTCGGGACCGGTCCGGCCTGCATCATCGCGGATGACAACACCTGGGCGGCGGCGGGTCAGGCGGTGGAGGCGGCGCTGGTGGCATCTGGCATTCCGGTGCGGCGGCATATCCTGCCGGGCCGTCCGCGTCCGAAGCCGAGCGTGGAGCTGGCGGATCGGTTGCAGGCGGTTCTGGCGACGGATGGGTCCGTGCCCGTGGCGGTGGGATCAGGCGTGATCAACGATGTCGTCAAGCACGCGGCATTCGGGCTGGGCCGCCCCTATCTGTGCGTGGCGACGGCGGCGTCGATGGACGGCTATACCTCGGCAGGCGCGCCTCTGTCGGACAAGGGATTCAAGAAGACCATCCAGTGTCGGCCCGCGCGCGCGATTCTGGGCGATCTGGATATCATTTCTGCGGCACCCCGTGCGATGACCGGCTGGGGGTATGGCGATCTGGCGGGCAAGGTGCCAGCGGGGGGCGACTGGATCCTGGCCGATGCGCTCGGGGTGGAGCCGATTGACGATGTCGCCTGGCCGATGGTGCAGGGGCCGTTGCGCGGCTGGCTGGCGGGGCCGGGCCGGATTGCCGCAGGGGAACGGGCAGCCATCGAGGGGTTGTTTGCCGGGCTGACGATGGTGGGGCTGGCGATGGAGCTGCACGGGTCGTCGCGCCCGGCCTCGGGCGCCGACCACCAGATCGCGCATCTTTGGGAGATGGATGACCTGAGCCAAGACGGTGAACGGGTCAGCCATGGGGCCTGCGTGGCGGTCGGAACAGTGGCGTCGCTCAGGCTTTACGACTGGCTGGGTACACAGGATTTGACGCGGCTGGACGTGGCAGCAGTGGCTGCGGGGGCGACGTCGATGAACGACAAGGCTGCGGAAATCCGCGCCAGCCTCGGCACCGGCGAAATCGCCGCCCGCGCGATCGAGGAAACGTCAGCCAAGCATCTGGCGCCGCAGGCATTGCGCGACCGGCTCGACACCATCCGGCGCATCTGGCCGGACCTGCGCGGGCGGCTGGCAGCACAGCTTGGCCCCGCATCGGACATGGCCGCGGCGCTGCATGCGGCCGGGGCACCTGCCGAGGCCGCCGAAATCGAGGTTGACCGCAACTATCTGCAGCGCACCATCCTGAATGCGCGGTTCCTGCGCAGCCGCTACACTGTGCTGGATTTTCTGGACGAGACGGGACTTTTGCGATCCGCAGTGACAGCGACGTTGCCGGGCGTGCCGGTGCGGGCAAAACGAGGGTAGTCATGCGCGATTACAAGGCCATGGCGGGGCGTGCCGCCGAGGAGATCCGCAACGCCACGGCGGGCGTCGATGGAGCACAGATGGAGGCGCTGGTGTTGACCCTTGCCGGTGCCGGGCGGATCGCCTGCCATGGCGTCGGGCGCGAAGGGCTGATGATGCGCGCCCTGGCGATGCGGCTTTATCACATGGGCCTTGATGCGCATGTGGTCGGGGACATGTCCTGCCCTCCGGTCGGAACGGGGGACGTGCTGGTGGTCAGCGCGGGTCCGGGGGCATTTTCGACCGTGATGGGGCTGGTTGGGGTGGCGCGGGCGGCGGGGGCCAAGGTCGCTTGCGTTACCGCGACACCTGACGGGAGTGCCGCGCGGGCCGCTGATCTGGTGTTGCTGATTCCGGCACAGACGATGGCGAACGATCAGGGCCCGGTGACGTCCGTGCTGCCGATGGGGTCGCTGTTCGAAGGGGCGCAATATCTGACGTTTGAACTTTTGATCCTCGCCTTGCGCGATCATCTGGGCGTCGACCCCGCCGCAATGCGGGCACGCCATACGAACCTGGAGTAGGCGATGGGCTGGCAGGAACGATTTTCGCTTGTTGGACGCAAGGCGCTGGTGACGGGGGCATCCAAGGGCATCGGGGCCGAGATCGCGGCGGTCTTTGCCGAGGCGGGCGCGGATATCGTGGCGCTGGGGCGGGATGAGGCGGACCTTGCCGCAACGGCCGGGGCAGTTCGGGCGCAGGGGCGTCGATGCCTGACGCTGGTGGCCGAGATGGCAAGCCCGACCGATCCCGTGGTGGCCTGCGAACGCGCACTGGCAGAATGGGGGACCATCGACATTCTGGTGAACTCGGCGGGCATGGCCAATGTCGCCCCGGCGGTGGACTTTTCGACCACGGACTGGGACCAGATGATGGCAGTGAACCTGCGCGCACCTTTTCTCACCGCGCGGACGCTGGCCCCGGCGATGATTGCACAACGCTGGGGCAAGGTGATCAACATCTCCAGCCAGACCGGGGTGATCGCACTGGATGACCATGCGGCCTATGCGGCGTCGAAGGGCGGGCTGAACGCCCTGACGAAATCGCTGTGCGCGGAATGGGCGCGGCACAATGTGCAGGTCAACGCTATCTGCCCGACCGTGGTGATGACGCCGATGGGCAAGAAGGTGTGGGGCAAGCCTGAAAAAGGCGACCCCTTCCGCAATGCCACCCCGGCGCGGCGGTTTGCCGAGCCGGTGGAGATTGCGGATGCGGCGCTGTACCTGGCATCCGATGCCTCGGCGATGGTCAACGGCGCGCTGCTGATGGTTGAAGGCGGGTTCACCAGTGTTTGACGGGACAGGGGCAGCAGAGGCTGCGTTCCGGCGGTATGAATCAATCAGGCCGCGATTGCCGGTCGCGAGATTTCCGGTGGCGTCGCGGCATCTGGCGCATCTAGGCCAGGCGGCGGACCACTATGACGGCTTCATCCTGGATGCCTTCGGGGTGCTGAATGTCGGCGAGACGGCGATCCCGGGGGCCGTGTCGCGGATGGCGGCCCTGCGGGCGCGGGGAAAGCGGCTGGTCGTGCTGACCAACGCCGCAAGCTATACGCGGGCACAGATACTGGCGAAGTATCATCGGCTGGGGTTCGATTTTTCGGGCGACGAGGTGGTGTCGTCGCGGGATGTTGCAGTGGCGCGGCTTGGGGCGGTGGCCCCACGTGCCACATGGGCGGCGATTTCGAGCGAGGGCGATTCGTTCGAAGATATCCCTGCGCGCGTGGTGGATGCGGTTGCCGATCCGACCGCTTTCGACAGCGCCGACGCGATCCTGTTCCTGTCGACCGGACGCTGGACGTCTGCCCTCCAGGTGCATCTGCACCGAGCGCTGGAAAAACGCCCCCGTCCCATCGTCGTGGCCAATCCCGACATCGTCGCCCCGCGTGAGGCCGACCTCAGCCAGGAGCCGGGGCTGTTCGCACATGACCTGATCGACGCGCTGGGATGCAAGGTGCACTGGTTCGGAAAACCCTTTGCCGAAGGCTTCGCCGATGCCATCGCGCGCACCGGGCTGCCGGCGCACCGGCTGGCCATGGTCGGCGACACACTGCACACGGATGTGCTGGGCGGGGCGGCGGCGGGGTGCGGGACGGTGCTGATCACCGATCACGGGTTGTTCCGGGGGCTGGAAGTTGCCCCGTTCATCGCGGCTTCGGGGATCGTTCCCGACATCATCGTTCCGACGACATAAAGGGGCCATCATGCAGGGTTTCGGCATCCATTCCAGTATCTGGACCATGCGCTGGACGCCCGAGGCGGCGGAGTTTGCGGTAGGCGAGGCGGCGAACCACGGCTTTGATTTCGTCGAGGTGGCGCTGCTCGACCCGCCGATCGTTGATGCGGCGCATTCCAGGAAACTGTTCGAGCGCAAGGGGATGCGGGCGGTCTGTTCGCTGGGCCTGCCCGAGGCCTGCTGGCCCTCGCGCAATCCAGAGGCGGGGATTGCCTTCCTCAAGACCGCCCTCGACAAGACCGCCGCGATGGGGGCCGAGGCCCTGACGGGCGTCACCTATGGCGGGATCGGCGAGAGGTCGGGGCTGCCACCTACCGAGACCGAACTGAACAACGTCGCGACCTGCCTGCGGGCGGTGGCAAAGCATGCAAAGTCGCTGGGGATCGGGATCGGGATCGAGCCGGTGAACCGCTACGAGACGCATCTGATCAACACCGCAGGCCAGGCGTCGGCGATGCTGGACCGGGTGGGGGCGGACAATCTGTTCGTCCATCTCGACACCTATCACATGAACATCGAGGAAAAGGGCGCGGGGAACGGCATTCTCGCCTGCCGCAGTCAGTTGAAATACATCCACCTCTCCGAAAGCGACCGCGGGGTGCCGGGCAAGGGCACATGTGACTGGGACGAGATTTTCGCCACCCTCGCGGCCATCGGGTTCAAGGGCGGCCTTGCGATGGAAAGCTTCATCAACATGCCGCCGGAACTGGCCTGGGGGCTGTCGGTCTGGCGGCCTGTCGCCGACAGCACGGAACAGGTGATCGGCGAGGGGCTGCCGTTCCTGCGCGGCAAGGCACGGCAGTACGGGCTGATCTGAGCCGCGCCTGCCAATTCTCCTTTGCGCAAACATCCCGCAGGGTGATGAGCGGTCAAAAACCTGCCAGTGGAAGGTTTTCGCGAAGAACGCCCGGCCCGTGGCCGGGCTGGGGGGGACGCGAAGGCCCCCGCGCTACCTCAGCCGCCACCCGTCGCGGGTGGGGTTGCGGGCGCGGCAGGTGCATCCGCTGCCGGCGCCTCGGCGGGAGCCTCAGCCGGCGCCGTCAGCACGCCCGCCTTCCAGATGCCGATCGCCACATCGCCCGAGGCATAGCGTAGCGTGCCCTGCCCTTCGCGCTTGCCGACGGCGAACATGCCTTCGTAGACATCGCCCGTGGGATAGGTCGCAATGCCGATGCCGTCGATTTCGCCGGCCTTCCAGTCGCCGACATACTTGAACCCGCCGGGCGTCGTCATCTCGCCCTTGCCCTCGCGCAGGTCGGCGCGGAAACTTCCCGAATAGACGGTGCCATCGGGAAAGGTCGCGGTGCCCTGGCCTTCGCGCTTGCCGGCCTTCCAGTCGCCCTCATAGCGGTAGCCGTCGGGATAGGTCATGGCGCCCTTGCCCTCGGGCAAGGCGTTGACGAATGCGCCCTCATAGACCTGCCCGCCCAGATAGGTGGCGCGGCCCGTGCCCGCGATCTTGCCATCGGCCCAGATCCCTTCGAACACCGTGCCGTCGGGATAGGTGATGGCGCCGGTTCCGTTTGCGCGGTCGGCCTTGACCTGACCGACATAAACCGACCCGTCGGGATAGGTCATCGTGCCCGTCCCCTCCATCCGGCCGTCCACCCAGGAGCCTTCATAGGAAAATCCGCTTTTGGCGCGGAACGTGCCCTGGCCGTTGCGGCGGTCGGCCTTGAACGCGCCCTGATAGACATCGCCGTTCTTGTGCGTGACGCGGCCCTGCCCTTCGCGCAGGCCCGCGACAAAGTCGCCCTCGTACACATCGCCGTTGGCTTGCATCAGCTTGCCCTTGCCGTTGATCTGTCCACCAACCCAGAGGCCCGAAAAGGTCAGACCGTCAGGCAGGGTCAGGTCGCCCTGACCCTCGCGCTGGCCGGCCTTGAGCATGCCCTTGTAGACCGCGCCATCGGGATAGGTGATGGTGCCGGCGCCGTCCTTGACACCCATGACCCAGGTGCCCTCATAGACATAGCCGCCCGGATTCTGCAGCTTGCCCTGCCCGTTGCGTTGCCCGTCAAGGAAACTGCCGGTATAGACCGATCCGTCGGCATAGGTCGCAATGCCGTCGCCCGACATCGCCCCCGCCTTCCAGTCGCCCTCGTAGGACCCGCCGTCGGCAAAGTCGATCTTGCCCTTGCCGTCAGGCTGGCCGTCGACAAAGGTGCCGACATAGACGGCGCCATTGACAAAGCGGGCGCGCCCCTGCCCCTGGATCTTTCCGTCCACCCATTCGCCGGAATACTCATAGCCGTTGGGCAGCGTATAGGTGCCCGTGCCATGCTGGCGGCCCGCGCGAAAGGTGCCCTCGTAGACGGACCCATCGTCATACTGCTTGGTGATCACCTCGCCGTCAGACTGCGCTACGGCAGGAGCGGCAAAGCCCAGGGCAAGGATCAGGGCCAGCGCGGCGGTGGGGAAATGTTTCTGGCCAGGCACGTCCGGTTTCCTTCGTGTCGCGCCCCGGTGCGGGGGCATGAGTCTTGATCGCCAAAGCCTAGACTGTCCGCCTTGGCACTGACAAGCAGGGCCACGGACGCACGATGCTTTCCCGGCTTTCCCTCGGGGTGGTTCCTGCTAGAACCATGGCGAAGTCGAACCACAAGGCTGCCATGACCGACCACTTTCGCCTGACGATTGCGCAACTGAACCCTGTGCTGGGCGATCTTGCCGGCAACGCCGCCAAGGCCAGGGCGTCCTGGGACCAGGCCAAGGCCGCAGGGGCCGACATGGTCGCGCTGACGGAAATGTTCATCACCGGCTACCAGACGCAGGACCTGATCCTGAAACCAGCCTTCGTCGCGGATGCGGTCGGCGCCGTCGAGGCACTGGCAAAGGCGTGCGCCGATGGACCGGCGCTGGGGATCGGCGGACCCGCGCTGGTCGCGGGGCGGTTGCACAACGCCTATTACGTGCTTCAACACGGCAGGATCGCGGCAACGGTGTTGAAGCACCATCTGCCGAACGACGCGGTGTTCGACGAAAAGCGGGTGTTTTCCCCCGCCGAGGTCAACGGGCCGTTCGTGGTGAACGGGGTCCGCATCGGCACCCCGATCTGCGAGGACGCCTGGCACCCGGACGTGGTCGAGACGCTGGCCGAAACGGGCGCGGAAATTCTGCTGGTGCCGAACGGATCGCCCTATCACCGGGGCAAGCCGAACCTGCGGCTGAACCTGATGGTGGCGCGGGTGGTCGAAAGCGGACTGCCGCTGGTCTATCTGAACATGGTCGGCGGGCAGGACGATCAGGTCTTCGACGGATCATCCATGGTGCTGAACCCCGGCGGCAAGCTGATGGCGCAGTTGCCGCAGTTTGACGAGGTTGTCGCGCATGTCGATTTCACCCGCACGCCCGATGGCTGGCGGGCGGCGCAAGGCGACATGGCCCCGATCCCCCCGATCGGCGAGGCGGATTACCGCGCCTGCGTGATGTCCACCGCCGACTACATGGCAAAATGCGGGTTCAAGAAGGCTTTGCTCGGGCTGTCGGGGGGGATCGACAGCGCCATCGTCGCGGCGATTGCGGCGGATGCCTTGGGGCCAGGCAACGTGCGCTGCGTGATGCTGCCGTCAGAGTTTACCTCGGCGCATTCGCTGGAGGACGCGGCGAGTGTCGCGAAGGCGCTGGGGGTGCGGCTGGATACCTTGCCGATCACGGCGGCACAGAAAGCCGTTGGCGATACCCTCGCGCCTTTGTTCGAGGGGACAACGCCGGGGATCACCGAGGAGAACATCCAGAGCCGCCTGCGCGGCGTCCTCTTGATGGCGCTGTCGAACAAGTTCGGAGAGATGCTGCTGACCACCGGCAACAAGTCGGAAATGGCGGTCGGCTATTGCACCATCTATGGCGACATGAACGGCGGCTTTAACCCGGTCAAGGACATGTACAAGACCCGCATGTTCCTGACCGCGAAATGGCGCAACGACAACCATCGGCCCTGGATGAAGGGTCCGCCGGGCGAGGTGATCCCGGCGCGCGTGATCACCAAGCCGCCAAGCGCGGAACTGCGCGCCAACCAGCGCGACGATGACAGCCTGCCGCCCTATGAGGTGCTGGATGTGATCCTGGAATGCCTGGTTGAAAAAGAGATGGCGGTGGCGGATATCGTGGCGCTGGGGTTCGATCTTGCGACGGTGAAAAAGGTCGAGCACCTGCTTTATCTCAGCGAATACAAGCGCTATCAGGCGGCCCCCGGCACGCGGCTTACGCAAAAGGCATTCTGGCTGGACCGGCGCTATCCGATTGCGATGCGGTGGCGTGATCCGGGGGGCGCAGCTTAGAAACTTGCGTCAAGGGGTTGCAAAATCGCCCTTTCCTTTCACCGAATCGTCCCTATAGTCAGCCGGATGTTGATCTTGACCATCTTTGCCGCCGTTCTTGTGTTGGGCACCCTGCCCCGCCGCCCGGCTGCGCTGCTGCTTCTTAGCCGCCGCTGAGCGTGCCCCCGGGCGCGACCGCTCAGGCAGTGACAGCGCCCGGAACCAGCAAAAGACCCCAGGATCAGGACTTCCCCAAGATGACCGACAAAAGCGCCCAGCCCCGCGTCTTGATATTCGACACGACCTTGCGTGACGGCGAGCAGTCGCCCGGCGCCACCATGACCCATGACGAAAAGCTGGAGATTGCAGGCCTTCTGGACGAAATGGGCGTCGACATCATCGAGGCCGGATTTCCGATTGCCTCCGAAGGTGATTTCGCCGCCGTGACGGAGATTGCCAAACGCGCGAGGACCAGCACCATCTGCGGCCTTGCCCGCGCGCAGATCAAGGATATCGACCGCTGCTGGGAGGCGGTGAAACATGCCCGCAGTCCACGCATCCATACCTTCATCGGCACCTCGCCGCTGCACCGGGCGATCCCGAACCTCGACATGGACCAGATGGCGGAGCGTATCCACCAGACCGTGACCCACGCGCGGAACCTCTGCGACAACGTGCAATGGTCGCCGATGGACGCGACGCGGACCGAACATGACTATCTGTGCCGCGTGGTGGAAATCGCCATCAGGGCGGGGGCCACGACGATCAATATTCCCGACACGGTGGGTTATACGGCGCCCCGCGAAAGTGCGGCGCTGATCGCGATGCTGCTGGCGCGGGTGCCGGGGGCGGATGAGATCATCTTTGCCACGCACTGCCACAATGACCTCGGGATGGCGACGGCGAATGCGCTGGCGGCGGTGGAGGCGGGCGCGCGACAGATCGAATGCACGATCAATGGCCTCGGCGAACGCGCCGGGAATACGGCGCTGGAAGAGGTCGTGATGGCGATGAAGGTCAGGAATGACATCATGCCCTATGCCACGCGCATCGACACGACCAAGATCATGAACCTGTCACGGCGGGTCGCTTCGGTGTCCGGCTTTCCGGTGCAGTTCAACAAGGCCATCGTCGGCAAGAATGCGTTTTTGCACGAATCGGGCATTCACCAGGACGGCGTGCTGAAAAACGTCGAGACGTTTGAAATCATGCGCCCCGAGGACATCGGGTTGAACCAGAAGAACCTGACGATGGGCAAGCATTCCGGCCGCGCCGCATTGCGGTCCAAGCTGAAGGAGCTGGGGTATGATCTGGCCGACAACCAGCTGAACGACGTCTTCATCCGGTTCAAGGCCCTGGCCGACCGGAAAAAGGAAGTCTATGACGACGACCTGATTGCGCTGGTGGCCGACGAGGCGACGATGGACGCGCATGACCACATGGTGCTGAAACGCCTGCGGGTGATTTCCGGCACCGACGGGCCGCAAGAGGCGGAAATGACGCTGGCCATCGACGGCGTGGATCATGTCATCGACGCGACCGGCGACGGGCCGGTGGATGCGGCCTTCAACTGCGTGAAAATGCTGTTTCCCCACAAGGCGCGGTTGCAGTTGTACCAGGTGGCGGCCGTGACCGAAGGCACCGACGCACAGGCCACCGTAACCGTGCGGCTGGAAGAAGAAGGGCGGATCGTGACCGGGCAGTCGGCGGATACCGACACGATCGTGGCCAGCACCAAGGCCTATGTGAACGCGCTGAACAAGCTGGTGGTGCGGCGGCAAAAGACGGCGCCCGACACGGATGTGAAATCGGTGCATTACGCGGGGGAGTGACAGTTGCGATGGGTGAGACGGGTGCTTTGACCGCCCGCGCCACCTGCCGTGATGGCAAAATCCCGTTCGGAGCGTGTTGCACGGTTCGCGCAACAGTTGAGCAGTGTTGGCTCAAAGGTTGCCAAAGTGCTAGATATTGTCCTCCGATCTATGCCCAAACCCCTATAAATGTTTGATTAATTCGCATCGGCGTGCTTCGCCTGCCCTCGCGGTTTTGGCTTTCACTCCCCTTCCGCTGTCCTTATATGAAGCGACCCGCCTCGGGGGCCGCCCCCGAGTCGCGGGTTTTGTGTTGGCTTGAACAAGGATCACCGCCGAATGTCGTGGCTCTCGGGCATCTTTTCATCGGATATGGCAATCGACCTCGGGACCGCGAATACGCTGGTCTACGTCAAGGGACGCGGGATCGTTCTGAACGAGCCGTCGGTTGTGGCCTATCACGTCAAGGACGGCAAGAAACAGGTTCTGGCGGTGGGCGAGGATGCCAAGCTGATGCTGGGCCGCACGCCCGGCAGCATCGAGGCGATCCGCCCGATGCGCGACGGGGTCATCGCGGATTTCGACACTGCCGAAGAGATGATCAAGTACTTCATCCGCAAGGTCCACAAGCGCACGACGTTCTCGAAGCCCAAGATCATCGTCTGCGTGCCCTATGGCGCGACCCCGGTGGAAAAGCGGGCGATCCGCCAGTCGGTGCTGTCGGCAGGCGCGCGGCGCGCCGGGCTGATCGCAGAACCCATTGCGGCAGCGATCGGGGCTGGCATGCCGATCACCGATCCGACCGGCAACATGGTTGTCGACATCGGTGGTGGGACGACCGAGGTGGCTGTGCTGTCCCTGGGCGACATCGTCTATGCGCGGTCGGTGCGGGTAGGTGGCGACCGGATGGACGAGGCGATCATCAACTATCTGCGCCGCCATCAGAACCTGCTGATCGGGGAATCCACGGCAGAACGGATCAAGACCTCCATAGGTACGGCGCGGATGCCCGATGACGGTCGCGGTTCGTCCATGACAATCCGGGGGCGCGACCTCTTGAACGGCGTGCCGAAAGAGACCGAGATCAGCCAGGCACAGGTTGCCGAGGCGCTGGCCGAACCCGTACAGCAGATTTGCGACGCGGTGATGCAGGCGCTGGAGGCGACGCCGCCCGATCTTGCCGCCGATATCGTCGACCGGGGCGTAATGCTGACCGGGGGAGGCGCGCTTTTGGGCGATCTGGACCTGTCGTTGCGCGAACAGACAGGGCTGTCGATTTCGGTGGCGAACGAGTCACTGAATTGTGTGGCGCTAGGCACCGGCAAGGCACTGGAATACGAAAAACAGTTGCGGCATGTGATCGACTACGACAGCTAGAACGCGGTTTGTGGTCCGAACGCCGGGCCAAGGATCGCGGTGCGCTGCGTCGGACGAAGATCTATGCTATCTGTGCATGACGCGCGCAAGACTTGCCGTGCCATAAACGCGAGGCTTTGGTGGCCAAGACACGCACCGGACCCGAAGACTATGCCAGACCGCTGCGGCGGTTTCTGGTCGGGATTCTGCTGCTGTTCCTTTTGGGGCTGTTCCTGTTGTGGCGGATCGACAGTCCGCGGGTGGAACGGTTCCGCACCGCGCTGGTCGATGCGGTGGTGCCGAACATGGACTGGGCGCTTTTGCCTGTCGCCAAGGGCGCGGCGATGGTTGACGATTTTCAGTCCTACACGCGCATCTACGAACAGAACCAGGAACTGAAGCGCGAATTGCAGCAGATGAAGGCGTGGAAAGAGGCAGCACTGCAACTGGAACAAAAGAACGCGCGCCTGCTGGACCTGAACCAGGTGCGGCTCGATCCGAAGTTCACCTTTGTGACGGGCGTGGTCATGGCCGACAGCGGCAGCCCGTTTCGCCAGTCGGTGCTGCTTAACGTGGGCGCGCGCGACGGCATCCGCGACGGCTGGGCGACAATGGACGGCATCGGTCTTGTGGGCCGCGTTTCGGGCGTGGGCGAACGCACGTCGCGGGTGATCCTGATCACCGACAGCAACAGCCGCATTCCCGTGACGGTACAACCCTCGGGGCAAAAGGCGCTGTTGGCGGGGGACAATTCGACCCTGCCGCCGCTGGAGTTTCTGGAGGCCAGCGATCTGGTCCAGCCCGGCGACCGGGTGGTGACGTCGGGCGATGGCGGCGTGCTGCCGCCGGGCCTCTTGGTCGGGCAGGTGGCACTGGGCACCGACCGGCGGTTCCGTGTTGTCCTGTCGGCGGACTATGCGCGGCTGGAATTCCTGCGCGTGCTGCGCAGTCACGAGCTTGAACCGATCGCCGATCCGGGTCGGCTGGTGGCGCCACCCCTGATCCTGCCCGCAGACCCTGTCGTCGATGCCGACACCGGCACCGCCGCCGAAGGGCCTGCCTTGCCCGCCGGGACCGCGCCGTCCGTCAACGCCGTCCCAGACGCAGCACTTGAGGCAGGGGGCGCCGATGGTTGACGGCATCCGCGACCGCGCCTGGATGTACCGGCTGATCTATGTCGGCCTGGCGCTGTTCATCATTTTTCTGCAACTCGTGCCCTTGCGCAGTGAACCGGGCCAGTTGCCCGGACCGGATCTGCTGCTGACGCTGACGCTGGCCTGGGTCATGCGGCGGCCGGATTATCTGCCTGCGGGGCTGGTAGGGCTGGTGGTCCTGACGCAAGACATGATCCTGATGCGCCCGCCGGGCCTGTGGGCGGCGCTGATGGTGCTGGCCTGCGAATTCCTGCGCTCGCGCGCTGCATTGACGCGCGAGCTGAGCTTCGTGATGGAATGGCTGGTCGTGTCGGCGGTGATGCTGGGCATGCTTTTGACCTATCAGCTGGTCTGCGCGGTGGCCCTGGTCCCACAGCCCGCATTCGGGCTGGCGCTGGCGCAGGTGCTGTGGTCGGCACTGATCTTTCCCGTTGTGATCTTTGCATCGCGCGCGGGCCTCGGGCTTCACAAACCGGCCATGGGCGAAGTCGACGACCGGGGGCGGCGGCTATGAAACGCAATGCCCGTGACAGCGAGGACAGCGCGCGGGGCATTTCGCGCCGGACCCTGCTGATGAGCGGGGCGATGACGGCCATGGTGGCGGCCCTGGGTGCGCGGCTGCGCCATCTGCAGGTGGACCAGTCGGATGAATTCAGGCTGCTGGCCGAGGAGAACCGGATCAATATCCGCCTTGTGCCGCCGCGCCGCGGCCTGATCCAGGACCGCAACGGCCGCACGCTGGCGGGCAATGAACAGAACTACCGCGTTGTCGTCACGCGCGAAGATGCGGGCGACGCAGAGGCGGTGCTGGCGCGCCTGTCGCGGCTGATCCCGATGACACCCGAGGACCGGGAACGCGCGCGGACCGACCTGGAACGCAATTCGGCCTTTGTGCCCGTGACGGTCGCCGACCGGCTGAGCTGGGACGATTTTTCAAAAGTCGCGCTGAACGGCCCTGCCCTGCCCGGTGTCACGCCCGAGGTTGGCCTGAGCCGGGTCTATCCGCTGGTCGAGGATTTCGCGCATGTGGTGGGCTATGTCGGTCCGGTCAGCGAAAAAGATCTGGAAAACCTGCCCGATCCCGATCCGGTGCTGCAGATTCCAAAGTTCCAGATCGGCAAGGTCGGTGTCGAGCGGTGGCTGGAGGATGCGCTGCGCGGGTCGGCCGGCATCAAACGGGTCGAGGTCAATGCGGTCGGGCGGCTGATGCGCGAAATCGGCCGGGTCGAGGGAACCCCCGGCTCGGATATCCGCCTGACGATCGACGCCGACGTCCAGAACTTCGTACAGGCCCGGCTGGGCGGCGAAAGCGCCGCCGCCGTGGTGATGGATGTGACGAACGGCGATCTGATCGCCATCGCATCATCGCCATCCTTTGATCCCAACCTGTTCGTCCGCGGGATCAGCCACGATCACTATAACGGCCTGATGGAAAACGATCATCGCCCCCTGGCCAACAAGACCGTGCAGGGTGTCTATCCGCCCGGTTCGACCTTCAAGATGGTGACGGCGCTGGCCGCACTGGATGCGGGCGTCATCGACATCAATTCGACAACGCGCTGCCCCGGATATCTGGAATTTGGCGGGCAGCGTTTCCACTGCTGGAAACGGGCCGGGCACGGCACGGTCGATCTGGCGCGGTCGCTGACTGAAAGCTGCGATGTCTACTATTATGACATCGCGCAGAAGGTCGGCATCGACAAGATCGCGGAAATGGGCAGGCGGCTGGGGCTGGGGCTGCGCCATGATCTGCCGATGTCGGCGATTTCCGAAGGCACGATGCCCAACAAGGCCTGGAAACAGGAAAGCCAGAAGGCGGACTGGCGCATCGGCGACACCATCAATGCCGCCATCGGTCAGGGCTATGTGCTGGCCTCGCCCCTGCAGCTTGCGGTGATGTCGGCGCGGCTGGCAACCGGACGCGCGGTCGTGCCCCGGCTGGTCAGGATGATCGGCGGCAAGCAAACACCCCTGCCGGACGCCCCGTCGCTTGGCCTTGATGCGGCCGCGCTGGAACAGGTCCGCATGGGCATGCACAAGGTGGTGAACAGCGAGCGTGGCACGGCCTATTCCAGCCGGATCGCCGACAAGACGCGGATGTTTGCCGGCAAGACCGGCACCAGCCAGGTTCGCAATATCAGCGCCGCCGAACGTGCAAGCGGGGTCATTGCCAACGACCAGTTGCCCTGGAACCGCCGCGACCATGCGCTGTTCGTGGGATTTGCCCCGTCGGATGCGCCGCGCTATGCGGTTTCGGTCGTGGTGGAACATGGCGGGGGCGGGTCGGCGGTCGCGGCCCCCATCGCCCGCGACATCATCCTGCGCGCGATGAGTGATGGTATTCCCTCGCTGGACGCCTATCCCGAAAGTCAGCGCGGCCGGATCGAGACGATGCTGAACGAACTGAACCTGCGGTCGGTCGCGGCGGACGCGCCCGTGCCGACGCGGACATGAGGCGCGCGCGATGAGTTTCCTGGAATACCGCGTCAAGACCGTGCCGACGGGACTGCGCAAGATACTATATGTGAACTGGCCGGTCGTGCTGCTGATGACGGCCGTCGCGACGGTCGGGTTCCTGATGCTCTATTCCGTGGCGGGCGGGCAGTTCGAGCTTTGGGCGGAACGCCAGATGCGGGTCTTTGGGCTTGGGCTGGTGCTGATGTTCGTGGTGGCCTTTGTGCCGATCTGGTTCTGGCGCAATGTGTCGGGTGTCGCCTATATCGCCTCGATCCTGATGCTGATCGGCGTGGACCTTTTCGGCGAGACGCGGGGCGGGGCGCAGCGCTGGATCGACATCGGTTTCATCCAGTTCCAGCCGTCCGAGATGATGAAGTTCACGCTGGTGATGATGTTGGCCAGCTACTATGACTGGCTGGACATGAAACGGATGTCACGCCCGACCTGGGTGCTGATCCCGGTGGTGCTGATCTTGGCGCCGACGGTGTTTGTCCTGATGCAGCCCAACCTTGGCACGTCGCTGATGCTGTTGATGGGGGGGGCCTCGGTGATGTTCGCGGCCGGTGTCAGCCTGTGGTATTTCGCGGCCGTGTTCATGTTGGGCGCGGGTGCGATCACGGCAGTGTTCATGTCGCGCGGCACACCCTGGCAGCTCTTGCGGGACTACCAGTATACAAGGATCGACACCTTTCTGGACCCCACCGCCGATCCCCTGGGCGCGGGTTACAACATCATCCAGGCCAAGATCGCGCTGGGATCGGGGGGCTGGTCGGGCAAGGGGTTCATGCAGGGCACGCAGAGCCGGCTGAACTTTCTGCCTGAAAAGCAGACGGATTTCATCTTTACCACCGTGGCCGAGGAATTCGGCTTCATCGGGGCGATTTCGCTGTTGGCGCTCTATGGCGCGATCCTGGCGTTCCTGATCGCCGCCGCCCTGCAGAACAAGGACCGCTTTTCGGCATTGCTGATCCTTGGCGTGGCGGCGAACCTGTTCTTTTACATCGCGGTCAACCTGTCGATGGTGATGGGCATGGCCCCCGTGGTCGGTGTGCCGCTGCCGCTGCTCAGCTATGGCGGATCGGCGATGCTGGTGATGATGGTCGGCTTTGGCCTGGTGCAAAGCGCGCATATCCACAGGCCGAGATAACAGATGACGCCACGGGCCTATTTTGCGGCACCCGCCCTGTGGGATCGCTACCGCGAACCGCTTTTCGCCGCCTTTGCGCAGGCGGGCCTAGAGGTAGACCTGGTGGTGGACGCGCCCGATCCGGCATCGATCGATTACATCATCTATGCGCCCTCTGCCGCGTTGCAGGATTTCAGCCCCTTCACGCGGACCAAGGCCGTGCTCAGCCTGTGGGCGGGGGTGGAGCGGATCGTGGGCAATGCCACGCTGACGCAGCCCCTGTGCCGGATGGTCGACACTGCCCTGACCGAAGGCATGACGGCCTGGATCGTCGGACATGTGC
Source organism: Rhodobacterales bacterium (assembly GCA_021155205.1). Classification (GTDB taxonomy): domain Bacteria; phylum Pseudomonadota; class Alphaproteobacteria; order Rhodobacterales; family Rhodobacteraceae; genus JAJNPS01. The sequence continues at coordinate 67,157 of JAJNPS010000011.1, read as the reverse complement.
TGCGTCACCATCTTGGCATGGACCGCCACATCGTGAACCCGGCGCGGGACTGGGTGCCGGTCAGCCCGCCCGCAACGCGCGACCGGCCCGTCGCCATCCTGGGCCTGGGGGCGCTGGGGCAGGCGGCGGCGCGCGCGCTGATGGGCCTGCACTTTCCCGTGCGCGGGTGGAGCCGAAGTCCCAAGAACCTGGCCGACATCCCGGCCTTTTCAGGGCCGGAGAGCCTGCGCGAGGTCCTGACTGGGGCCGAGATCGTGGTGCTGCTGTTGCCCAAGACCGACGAGACCGAGAACATCCTGAATGCCGCGACACTGGCGATGTTGCCGCGCGGGGCGGTGATCTTGAACCCCGGACGGGGGGCGCTGATCGACGATGCGGCCCTTCTGGCGGCGCTGGATGCGGGCCGGATCGGACATGCCACGCTGGACGTGTTCCGTACCGAACCCCTGCCCCGCGATCACCCCTACTGGTCGCATCGCAACGTGACCGTGACCCCGCACATCGCCGCCGAAACCTCCGCCGTATCGGCATCCATGGTCATCGCCGAAAACATCCGGCGCGGCGAGGCGGGCCTGCCCTTCCTGCATCTGGTGGACCGCCGCCGCGGGTACTAGATGGCCGTGAACCCGTTGTCGACGAAAAGATGCGTGCCGTTGATGAAACTTGCTTCGTCACTCGCCAGGAACAGCGCCGCCTGCGCCACTTCCTCCGCACGCCCGATGCGACCTTGCGCAGCGGCGATCGCGCCCTCGGACACATCGACACCCAGCGCTTGCAGGTCGCGCACTTCACGCAGGCCATGCGGCGTTTCGATGAAGCCGGGGCAAACGGCGTTGCACCGGATGCCCCGGTCGCGGAACTCCACCGCGATGGCGCGGGCGAACATGTGGCAGGCGCCTTTGGTGGTGTCGTAAAGGACCTCCATCGGGGTGCCTGCGACGGCGCTGATCGACGATGTGCAGACGATTGACCCACCTCCTGCGGCGATCATCTGCGGAATGACAGCCTTGGTCATCAGGAACATGGATCGCACGTTGATCGCGTGCAGGCGGTCCCATTCCTCTTCGGTCGTGTCGAGAAAGGCTTTGATGACGATGGTGCCCGCGTGGTTGAAAAGAACCGTGATCGGGCCGAATGCGGCCTGCACGGCGTCCACCGCCGCCGTGACCTGCGCGCCGTCTGACACATCCGCACGCACCGCCATGGCCTGACCGCCCGCCGCGCGGATTTCCCGCGCGGTCGCCTCGGCGGCGGCAAGGTTCAGATCGACGATGCCGACCCTGGCCCCTTCGGCCGCGAAGAGGCGCGAGGATGCACCCCCCATCCCCGTCGCGCCGCCGGAAATCAGTGCCACCTTGCCTGCAAGCCTGCCCGTCATGCCCTGTCCTTTCGGTCCCGCCCGGCGCGAAAGAACCGGGTCCGCGCAAAACTGTCTTCAAGCCGGTTCATCCGGTCCTCGGCCTGCTGCCACAGCACGCCCTGCACATGGGCCAGAAGTGCCTCGACCAGCGCCAGGATTGTCACTGTGCTGTCCCAGGCCGAAGGCACCTCGATCCCGCAGGCAAGCACGTGGCGGGCATGTGCGGCCGCAGGCGACAGCCAGCGGTCGGTGATCAGCAGCACCTCGGCCCCCTGTTCGGCGGCAAGTTCGGCGAAAAGAACGACGTTGGCCTCGTACCGGCGGATGTCGAACAAGAGCACCACATCGCCCGCGCGGATATCCAAAAGCGCCTGCTGCCAGTCGGTCGGCACGTCGTCGATCTGGGCCACATCGGCGCGGATCACCCTCAGCAGTGTCGCAAGGTAATCGGCATGGGCATGTGTCAGTCGCCCGCCCATGATCACGACACGCCGCGCGGTATCGGCCAGTAGCCCGGCCACGGCGGCAAAGACCTGCGGTGCAATCTGCGCCAGCGTCAGTTCAAGGTTGCGTACCACGGTTGCCGCATGCCCCGCCATCGGATGCGCCGCTGCCGCACCCGGCCCGCGCGACAGGGGGGCCACAAGGATCTGCTGGACCTCCTTGCGCAAAGCATTCTGATAGTCGGAATAGCCGCGATAGCCCAGTTTCTGCACCAGCCGCACCACCGTCGGCGATGACACATCCGCCGCCCGCGCCAGGGCCGTGATCGACCCCAGCGCGGATACCGGAAAGTGGCTGAGGATATGGCTGGCCGCCTGCCGTTCGGCGCGGGTAAACTCCGGCATGGCGCTGCGCATCCGCGCCTCGATCGTTGGCTTGATATCCATGCTGCCCCCACCCCTTATGACCCGGATAATGTCCGTACGCCGTCTTGCTGAAATAATCTGAACAAAGATTACACGAAAGAAATGATCTTGACAGAGGGGTTTCGCACAGCCGACCTTGGGCAAAAATTCGGCCGCGCCAAAAGGCGACGGCACGCAGCATTGGTGGGAAAGACATGCCGGGAACGATGACACTCGACGCCTTGAAAGAGGCGGTGGCCAAGGGCGAGATCGACACCGTTCTGGTGGCCGGGATCGACATGCAGGGCCGCCTGATGGGCAAGCGGTTCCACGCCGCGTTCTTCATCAATGGCGGGTATGAGGAAACCCATTGCTGCAACTACCTGCTGGCCGTCGACATGGAGATGACGACCGTACCCGGCTACAAGTCGGCAGGCTGGTCGCAAGGCTATGGCGACTATGTGATGAAGCCCGACCTCGCCACCCTGCGCCCCCTGCCCTGGCTGCCGGGCACAGCACTTTGCCTTGCGGACCTTCTGGATCACCACACGCACGAAGAGGTCGCCGTCAGCCCCCGCGCCATCCTGAAGGCCCAAGTCGCCCGCGCCCGTGCCATGGGATTCGAGCCGATGATGGCGACGGAGTTGGAGTTCTATCTGTTCGAGAACAGCTATGAGGCGCTGCGCGACAGCAACTTTACCGGGCTGAAGCCGATTTCTGCCTATAACGAGGATTACCACCTTTTCCAGACCACCAAGGAAGAGGACGTGATGCGCGCCGTTCGCAACGGGCTTTATGGCGCTGGCATCCCGATCGAGAACACCAAGGGCGAGGCGGATAGCGGTCAGGAAGAGGTGAACTACCGCTATTCCGACGCGCTGGACACGGCGGACAATCATGTGATCGTCAAGGCGGGGGTCAAGGAGATTGCCTGGACCAAGGGGCGGTCAGTCACCTTTATGGCCAAGTACGACCACCGCAAGGCAGGGTCATCGTCGCATGTCCACCAGTCGCTGTGGACGCAGGACGGCAAGCCTGCCTTTGCCGACAAGACCGATGAACACGGCATGTCGGCATTGATGAAGCAGTTCCTGGCCGGGCAATTGGCCCATGCCACCGAAATCACCGCGTTCCTCGCCCCCTATGTCAACAGCTACAAACGCTTTACCATCGGCATGTTCGCGCCGACCAAGGCGGTCTGGAGTGCGGATAACCGCACCGCGGGGTTCCGGGTTTGCGGTGTCCATACCAAGGCGGTGCGGGTCGAGTGCAGGATCCCGGGGTCGGACATCAACCCCTACCTGACCTGTGCTGCGCTTCTGGCCGCAGGCCTGGCAGGGATCGAGGGCAAGATGGCGCTGGAGCCAGAGATGAAGGGCGACATGTACCACACCGCCGGCATCCGCGAGATTCCCCACAACCTGCGCGAGGCGGCTGCGGCGTTGAAGGGCTCGGCAATGCTGCGCCGCGCGTTCGGAGATGATGTGGTGGACCACTATCACCACGCAGCGCAGTGGGAGATTTCCGAGACGGATCGCGTGGTGACGGATTTCGAGATTCAGCGGTTGTTGGAACGGGCGTAGGGTGCGCATTCATGGCGCACCTTTCAACCGAACGAATTGGTGCGCCATGAATGCGCACCCTACGAGGACCATATGAAACCTATCCAACTCATCTCCCCCGTCGATGGCTCGGTCTTTGCCGAACGCATGCCGCTGACGCCAGACGTCGCACAGGCGGTCGTTACCCGTGCCAAGGCCGCGCAAAAGGGTTGGGCCGCCCGGCCACTCGCCGACCGTATCGCCCTGGTCAAGGCGGGTGTGGCCAGGTTGAACGCCATGAAGGACGTGGTGGTCGAGGAACTGGCCTGGCAAATGGGCCGGCCGACCCGTTATGGCGGCGAGTTCGGCGGGGTGAATGCGCGGACGGACTACATGTCCGAGATCGCGGCCAAGACGCTGGCGCCCGAGATGATTGAGGATTCAGCCGCGTTCCGCCGCTATCTGGCGCGCGAACCTGTGGGCGTGGTGCTCATCCTGGCCCCGTGGAATTACCCTTACCTCACCACGATCAACACACTGGTCCCGGCCCTGATCGCGGGCAACACGGTGATCCTGAAACATGCCAGCCAGACCCTGCTGGTCGGCGAGCGTCTGGCCGAGGCGTTCCACGCGGCGGGGGTTCCGGAGGATGTGTTCCAGAACGTCGTCCTTGACCATGCGACGACCGAGGGTCTGATCAGGGCGCGGTCATTTGGCTTCGTGAACTTTACCGGATCGGTCGCGGGCGGTCAGGCGATGGAGCGCGCGGCGGCGGGGACGTTCACGCCCTTGGGGCTGGAACTCGGCGGCAAGGACCCGGGGTATGTTCGTGAGGATGCCAATCTGGAGGTGGCTGTCGACGTCTTGATGGACGGCGCGATGTACAATGCCGGGCAATGCTGCTGCGGGATTGAGCGCATCTACGTGCATGAGAAACTGTTCGACAGTTTCGTTGAAAAGTCCGTGGCCTGGGTTGGCCAGCTGAAACTTGGCAATCCGTTCGATGCCAGTTCAACCCTTGGCCCGATGGCGCACAAACGCTTTGCCCAAGTCGTGCGCGACCAGACGGCCGAGGCGATTGCGGCAGGGGCCAAGCCGCTTCTGGATCCCAAGCGGTTTGCCGATGACGGCGGTGCCTACCTCGCGCCGCAGATTCTCATCAATGTCGATCATTCCATGCGGGTGATGAAGGAAGAGAGCTTCGGCCCCGTCGTCGGCATCATGCCGGTCAGGAACGATGCCGAGGCAATCGCCCTGATGAACGACAGCCCTTACGGCCTGACCGCATCCGTCTGGACCGAGGATTACGACACCGCCGCCAAGATCGGCGCGCAGATCGAGACGGGTACCGTGTTCATGAACCGCGCCGACTATCTTGATCCGGCGTTGACCTGGACCGGGGTCAAGGATACCGGGCGGGGCACGTCATTGTCCTATCTCGGGTTCCATTCCGTGACCCGGCCGAAATCCTATCACCTGAAGAAAGTCTGACCCCGATGCCAGCCGCCATCCACAACGTCCCGACCCGCAACTGGTCCTATCCCACCGCCATCAAGTTCGGCGTGGGCCGCATTGCGGAACTGGCAGACCATGCCAAGAACATCGGGTTGAAAAGGCCGCTGCTGGTGACCGACAAGGCGCTGGCGGCTTTGCCGATCACCGCCGCCGCGCTGGACGTTCTGGACAGGGCCGGCATGGGACGGGCGGTCTTTTCCGAGGTTGATCCGAACCCGAACGAGGCCAACATGACCGCCGGCATCGCGGTCTATCTTGCCGGCGGGCATGACGGGGTGATCTGCTTTGGCGGCGGGTCGGCGCTCGACCTTGGCAAGATGATCGCGCTGATGGCGCACCAGAAACCCACCTTGAGCGTCTGGGAGCTTGAGGACATCGACGACTGGTACACCCGTGCGGATGCGTCGAAGATCGCACCGGTCATCGCGGTGCCGACAACGGCCGGCACGGGGTCCGAGGTGGGACGTGCAGGGGTGCTGACCAATTCCGCCACCCACAAGAAAAAGATCATCTTTCATCCCAGGCTGATGCCCGCCGTCACCATTTGTGACCCGGCTCTGACAGTCGGAATGCCGAAATTCATCACCGCAGGTACCGGGATGGACGCGCTGGCGCATTGCCTAGAGGCCTATTGCTCGCCTTTCTACCATCCGATGTCGCAGGGCATCGCGCTGGAGGGGATGCGGCTGGTGTTTGAAAACCTGCCCCGAGTCTATGGCACGCCCGATGACCTTGACGCCCGCGCGCACATGATGTCGGCGGCAGCGATGGGCGCGGTTGCGTTCCAGAAAGGGTTGGGGGCGATCCACAGCCTTTCCCATCCGGTCGGCGCGGTCTACGGCACCCATCACGGAACTACCAACGCGGTCGTGATGCCGATGGTGCTGGATTTCAACCGCCCCGCCATCGAGCCGCGCATCGAGGCAGCAGCGGCCTACCTTGGCATCAGGGGCGGCTTTGCCGGGTTCCACGAACGGATCATGCAATTGCGCGCGATGCTGGCGATCCCGGCCACCCTGTCGGGAATGGGGGTGCAATATGGCGATCTGGACATGCTGACGGACATGGCGCTCGAGGACCCGTCTTGCGGTGGCAATCCCATTGAAATGACACGGGAAAACACCCGGGCGCTTTACGACGCCTGCATGTGATCAGGGCGTCAGGGCGACAAGGTGGTTGTCCCAAGCGACATCGGCCCGGTTGAGCGGTATCAGGTGCAAGGCATCGCAGGCCCAGAACGCGCCCTGCCCGTTGCTGGGCATCAGGTCGGTGGCGCGCGGGGCGGCACATTTTTGGCGACACGGATCAACGCATGGTGACCGGCCCTCGCTTCGGATCAGACCCACCCATCGCAATTCCATATCCAGCAATCAAGGTGTTGTAAAACCTGATGCTTTTATTGTGAACCAGCTATCCAGCGATCGTCGTTCCCAGGCCGTGGCCCTCGGACGCGGGCACCGGACCCTGTTTCGCCCGCATCTCTTCGACGCTGCGCACGGTCTGGCGCGCAGCCCCGGCCCAGTCGCGTGTCTTGACCTTGGGCGATTTCATCCGTTCACGCGCCGCCGGAATGGCACCCGCATATTGCGGCAGCCATTGAGCCTGGGCCACCAGCATCTCGTCCACCATCTGCCAGACCTCTTCGGGCGTGCAGATCGCACCCACCAGGGGGTCATGCAGGACCGCCTGCTTCAGCAGGTCGACATCGCCGGTCATCGCAGCCTTCACGCTCATCCGCTGGACGTTCACGGATGCCGAACAGGTCGCGGCACAGGCATCCGGCAGGGTCACGCCTTCGACCATGTTGATGCCGAAACGGTCGACGAAACCGGGGCTTTCGATGATGCAATCGGGGGCGAGGTTGGTGATGGTGCCGCCGTTCTTGACGTTGAAATGCCCGCGATAGACGCGGCCTGTCTCCAGCCCTTCGATGATGTGGCTGGCGTGTTCGTCGGTACGTTCGTAGGCAGCGAGGGGTTTTCCGGCCTCGTCAAGAAAGGTCGGGAAATCCGTCTCGAACCAGTTCCGGTTTTCGGTGGAATAGCGCAGATAGCCGCCGGTTTCGCCGTGAATCCATTCGTCCAGCGAAATCCAGTCCATGATCTGATCGGGGCGCTTGCGGTACCAGGGCAGGTATTCCGAAAGATGGCCGTTGCTTTCGGTCGAGTAAAACCCGAACCGTTTCAACACGTCGATGCGCACCTTTTCCTGTTTCGAAAACGCCGGGTGACGCTCAAAGGCGGCAAGCAGTTCGCCGCGCCCGACCTTGCGACCGTTGTGGCGGATGTCCAGATACCAGGTCTGGTGGTTGATGCCCGAACAGATGATGTCCACCTCGGCCATCGGCACGCCCAATGCCCGCGCGATCTGGCGATGGCCGTTCTGCACGCCGTGGCAAAGACCGACGGTGTTGACGCCGCCATGCTCAATGGCTGCCCAGGTCATCATCGCCATCGGGTTGGCGTAGTTCAGCAGCAGCACGTCGGGCGCGCAGACCGCGCGGATGTCGCGGCAGAACTCCATCATTGCGGCAATCCCGCGCTGGCCGTAAAGGATGCCGCCCGCGCAGATGGTGTCGCCGACGCATTGATCGACGCCGTATTTCAATGGGATACGGATGTCCTCTGCGAACGCCTCGAGGCCTCCGATCCGCACGACGTTCATCACGTAAGCTGCGCCCTCCAGCGCCAGGCGGCGGTCGGTGCTCGCCGTGACGGTTGTTTTCAGGCCATTTACCTCCACAATCCGGCGGATGATCTGCGCGATCATTTGCAGGTTATGGTCGTTGATGTCGGTCAGCGCGATTTCGATGTCTTCGAATTCGGGCACCTTCAGCAGGTCCGAGACGAGCTTCTTGGTGAACCCGACGCTGCCCGCGCCGATGATGGTGACTTTGAACGCTGTCATGGGACGGTCTCCGTCTGCAGGGATGTAAGGAATTCGCGGTGGCCAAGGGCGCGCCCGGCGGCCTGGCGGTATTCGGTGGTCAGGGCGTGCGACATCCGGCGGGCGTTGGCGCGCAGCTTGGGGTTTGCCGCGAGTGCGGCTTTGGCCGATGCCGGGCTCAGCAGGCCAAGGCCATCGAGAACCGGCACGTGCAGGTGATGCCCGACATGCGGAAGGTTCATCGGGAAGGGCGCGAAATCCTCTGGCCCCGGCACCTTGGCGGCCCAGCGGGTCAGGCGATGCTTCAGATCGTCGGGCGTGGCATCGGCGACGTCGCGCCAGAACGGGGTATCGCGACGCTCGCTGACATAGTGCAGCCGGATGAAGTCGCGAAAGTTGTCGACCTGGCGCGAGCATGCGACATTGAACGCGCTACATGAACGGTCATTCGGATTGTCCAGCAAGGTAGACAGAAGCATCAACTGAACGACCGTGCCATGGATGGACGTTGCCTCCAGCGGCTCCAGGAAACTCGATGACAGACCCAGCGCGATGCAATTGCCGATCCACTGGCGGTCCAGCCGCCCGGCGTCGATCTTGATGTCGTTGCGGACGTGGATAGGATGGCCAAGCGACGCCTCGATTTCATCCTTGGCCTGATCCGGTGTCAGGTGTGCATCTGAATAGACGTAACCGCAGCCGTAACGCTCTTGTGTCGGGATTTTCCACATCCAGCCTGAACCTTGCGCCCAGGCGAGCGTGCAGGGCGCGATCTCCTCCCCCTCCGGAATGTCCAGCCAGAACGGCATCGCACGGTTGACCGGCAGGACTGACCCATAGTGCTGCCACTTGGCCCCCATTTCGGTGATCAGGCGGCGGCGAAACCCGGTGCAGTCGATGAACAGATCCGCCTCGACCACCTGCCCGCTTTCCAGCGTCAGCGAGATGATATTGCCTGTTTCCGAATTAATATTCACTGACGCCACCTGATCGTCGATGATGTCGATGGCGCGGGCCTTGGAGCGCAGCCACTTGCCCGCCAGAGCCTGGTCGAAGTGGTAGGCGTGGTGATAGGGACCGACCGGCACCAGCCTTTCGCCGATGCGTGCAAAAGGGCTGCGGGACTTGTTCAGCAAGTGCTGGAAAAGATGCGGTTGTCCGACGCTTTCGCCCTGACTGACCGCATACAAATCCAGCGCATTCGTCGCCCCGAGGCCTGCCACCTGATGCGGATCGTCGATCGGGCCATCGTAGGAATGACCCTTGCGACGCCAGTCCTTGTGACGGATGCCGAACTTGATCGTGGCCCCCGTGGCGGCCAGAAACTCCATCTCGTCGAGATCGAAGTGCTTGAGCATCTGGCGAAAGACGGCCGTGGTGCCCTCGCCCACGCCAATCGTGCCGATCTTGGAACTTTCGATCACCGTCACCGCACAGGGCCGCCCTGCCCGGCGCGCCGCGTCGCCCAGCATCATGGCCGCAAGCCATCCGGCGGTGCCGCCCCCGACCACAAGGATGCGCGCGGGCCACATGGCCTAGCCCGCCTTGCGTGCAGCTACACGCGCCCATTCCGGCAGCCAGTCGCCATGCGCCGCCAAGAGGTCATGCGTCATCGCCCATATCTGGTCCAGATCCAGTTCCGCCCCTGTATGGGGGTCGAGCATTGCGGCATGATAGATGTGTTCGGGGTTCTCGGTCAGCAGCGCCTGCACTGTCAGGTCCTGCACGTTGATGTTGGTCCGCATCAGGCCGATCAGCTGAGGCGGAATGTCATGCACGACAGTGGGTTGCAGGCCCATGTGGTCGACCAGGGTCGGCACCTCGACCGCGCAGCCGTCGGGCAGCTGTGGAATATAGCCGCGATTGCCGATGTTGCCGTAGATCACCGACGGCTCACCCGTCACGACCGAATTGACGATCTGGCTGGCATATTCGTGGCTTTCCTTCAGTTCCGCCGTGTTGGCGGTTTTCAGGTCGTGCGCCTCCTTCTGCCAGCGGGCGATCTGTTCGACACAGCGCTTGGGATATTCGTCCAAGGGGATGCCGAATTTCTCGATCAGGTCCGGGCGGTCGCGCTTGATGAACCACGGCGTGTATTCGGCGAAATGCTCTGAACTTTCGGTCACGAAATACCCCAGCCGGGTCAGCATCTCGTACCGCACCTTGTTCGGGCAGCGCGGGTTCCAGTGGCTGGGTTTCGGGAAACGCCCTTCGCGGTAGCCTTGTTTCAGCGCGGGATAGAGGTCCTTGTAGCTGCCGTCAGGCTGGCGATGCTCAAACGTCAGATAGAACGCCATGTGGTTGATTCCGCCCGCGCGAAAGCGGATGTCCTCGACCGGAATGTCCAGATCGCGGGCCAGTTCCCAGGCGGTCCCTTGAACGGAATGGCACAGGCCGACCTGGCGGATCGCCGGATACTTCGCGGCGATGGCCCAGGTGTTGATCGCCATCGGATTCACGTATTGCATGACGATGGCATCCGGTGCGACCGCCAGCAGATCCTCGCAGACCGACCACAGCACCGGGACCGTGCGCAGGCCGCGCATGATGCCGCCGATGCCAAGGGTGTCGGCGATGGTCTGGCGCAGGCCATAGGTCTTTGGCACCTCGAAATCCGTGACCGTGCAGGGTTCGTAGCCGCCGACCTGGAAACAGCAGACGACGAAATCGGCGTTCTCGAGTGACCGGCGCTGGTTGGTGTAGGTCTTGACGGTGGCCTTGCCGCCAAGGGTCTGCGCGAGCTTGCCGACGATGATCTCGGATTCCTCCAACCGCTGCGGGTTGATGTCCATCAGGCGGATTTCCGCGTCCGCAAGTGCTGGACGCTGCAGGATGTCGCCCGCGATGTTCTTGGTGAAAACGGCGGAACCGGCACCGATGAATGTAATGATGGGTCTGGACATTTTGCTTCTCAGGTTGCTATTTCAAAGGCCGCCCGCACGAGGCGGCGGGTATAGTCGGTAGATGGGTTTTCCAGCACTTCGGCGACCGGGCCCTGCTCCACGATCTTGCCGTTCTGCATGACGACGACGCGGTGGCAAAGCGCGCGGACGACCTTGAGATCATGGCTGATGAAAAGGTAGCTCAGGCCCTTGTCGCGCTGGAGTTTCCTCAGCAAATCAATGATCTGCGCCTGCACCGACAAATCCAGCGCGCTGGTCGGTTCGTCCAGCAGGATGAACTCCGGTTCCAGCGCCACGGCACGCGCAATGGCAAGACGCTGGCGCTGGCCACCCGAGAATTCATGCGGGAACCGCGACAGGATGGTGTCGGGCAGACCGGCATCGCGCAAGGCCTGCCGCACGCGGTCCACCCGATCCGTCCGGTCGCGGCCAATGCCGTTGACGATCAGGCCTTCCTCAATGATCTGGCGGACCGACATCCGGGGGTTGAGACTGCTGAACGGGTCCTGGAACACGATCTGCATGCGCTGGCGGTAGGGCTTCATACCTGCGCGGTCGAGGCCGTCGAGCCGATGGCCAAGGAAGTCAACCTCGCCGCCGGTCAGCTTGTTCAGCCGCATCAGCGCCTGACCAAAGGTGGTCTTGCCCGATCCGCTTTCGCCGACCAGCCCCAACGTCTCGCCGCGCTTCAGGTTCAGCGACAGGCCATCGACCGCCTGGAGATCATGGTAGGTGCCCCGGAAAGCTCCCCCTTTGCGCAAGGAGTAGGTCACTCGGACATTGCGGCCCTCCAACACAGTTTCGGGACTACCCGTCAACTCGTTTGCATGTCCTTTCGGTTCCGACCCAAGCAGTCGCCGCGTGTAGGGGTGCTGCGGGTTTGTGAATACCTGTTCGGTCGGACCCTCTTCACGCACCAGCCCGTGCTGCATCACGTAGACATGATCGGCGAACTGGCGCACCACGGTCAGGTCATGCGTGATCAGGATCACCGCCATGCCGTTCCTGGTCTTGAGCGTCTTGATCAGGTTCAGAATTTCTGCCTGAACCGTCACATCCAGCGCCGTCGTCGGCTCATCCGCGATCAGCACGTCCGGGTTGTTGGCCAGCGCCATCGCGATCATCACGCGCTGGCGCTGCCCGCCCGACAGCTGGTGCGGGTATTGCTGGACGCGCGCCTCGGGGTCGGGGATCTGCACCTCTGCCAGCAGTTCCACCGCGCGCTTCATGGCATCGGCCCTGGAGATGGTCTGGTGGATCCGCAGCACCTCGGCCAGTTGCGCGCCGATGGTATAGACGGGGTTCAGCGACGACATCGGCTCCTGAAAGATCATCGTCAGCCGGTTGCCGCGAAGTTTGCGCATCTCGCGGTCCGACAGATGTGCCATGTCGCGGCCGGCATAAAGGATTTCGGTCTTGTCCGACACACGCGCGCGTTTCGTCAGCAGCTTCATGATCGCGCGCGCCGTCACTGATTTGCCCGACCCGCTTTCGCCGACCAGCGCGATGGTCTGGCCCTTGCGCAGCGTGAAGGACACATCCTTTACTGCCTGAATCTGCCCGCCGTCGACCTTGAAGGTGACGCCGATATTGCGGGCTTCGATGGCGAGATCGTCTGTCATCGCGGCTTCAATAGGGGTCAATGGCATCACGCAGGCCATCCCCCAGAGCATTGAATGCAAAAACCGCCAGCAGCACAAAGCCGACGGGGGCCAGGATCCACGGATACGATCCGATCACTGAAAACGTTCCCGCATCCTGCAGCATCAGGCCCCATGAGATCAGCGGCGGCTTCACGGCGAAGCCGAGGAAGCCGAGGAAACTTTCCAGCAGGATGATGGTCGGGATGCCCAGGGTCACGGCGACGATGACATGGCTCATCACGTTGGGCAGGATGTGGCGGGTGATGATGCGGGCGTCGGATGCCCCGACTGCGGTTGCCGCGCGCACATAGTCGATGCGCGCCATCGACATCGTCTTGCCGCGCACCTCGCGGGAAAGCTGCGCCCAGCCGAGGCCCGCGATGACAAGGATGACAAAGCTGAGGAAGATGTAGGACGGCGCCGTCACCGGGATCAGTGTCGTCAGCGCGAGGTAAAGGGGCAGCTGCGGGAAGGCCAGGATGATCTCCACGAACCGCTGGAACCACAGGTCGAACTTGCCGCCCAGATAGCCTGAGGTGATCCCGGCCAGCGTTCCGATGATGGTGATCAGCGAGATCGACACCAGCGCGATCATCAGCGAAATGCGGCTGCCGACGATCCCGCGCGCAAGGATGTCCCGGCCGAGCTTGTCAGTGCCGAGGATATGCAGCGGGCTGCCATCAGCGAGGCCAATGAACCGCCGCTCCATCGGGATCAGACCCCACAGCCTGTACGGCGCGCCTTTGGCGAACAGGACCAGCGGGCGCGGGTTGTCCATGTCAGGACCCATCAGCGGCTGGAACGTGACCGGGTCAAGTTCCTCGCTTTCGGTGATCGAATAGGCCACGGGCCAAAGGGTAAAGCCGTCCTTGGTAAAGAACGAGATATGGTCCGGCGGCGCAAAGGACGCGGTCGAGGCATTGGGGTTCATCGGCGCGAAGAAATCGGCGAAGACCGCAATGATCAGCAACAGCGAAACCAGCACCAGCCCGAGCATGCCGGGGACAGACTTGCGGAACCGTCGCCAGACCAGTGCCGCATAGCTTTGCGAGGCGCTGGAAACGGTCGTGGTGCGGTCGTCGGCGACCTCGCCCTCATGCGTGGTCATGCGTCGGCCCCCACGCGGATGCGCGGATCAAGTGCGACGAGCAAAAGGTCCGCGATGATGTTGCCGACGATCAGGGTGGCCCCCAGGACCAGCAGCAGCGTCGCCGTGACATAGACGTCGCCGATGCCCATCGACTGCACGATGGCGGGGCCGATGGTGGCAAGGCCGAAGACGATGGCGACCTCGATCTCGCCGGTCAGCATGTAGGGCAGCACGACGCCCTGATAGGCGACCAGCGGATGCAGCGCATTGGGCACGGCGTGACGCATGATCACGGCGCCCTCGCCCAGGCCCTTGGCCCGCGCCGTTTCGACATATTGCGCGTTCAGCGTGTCGAGCAGGTTCGCCCGCATCACCCGCATGTTGTAGGCCAGCCCGCCGATGGTTGCGACTGCGATCACCGGCCAGACATGCTGGATCAGGTTCCAGAGCTTGGCCCAGTTGAAATCGAACCAGCCGAACCAGTAGGGCTGTCCGCCGAACCGGCTGGAATAAAACGACCCGATCTCTTGCACGTTCAGCTTGTAGGCCAGGATGTACAGGATGATCAGCGCCAGGAGGAAGCGCGGGATCGTCATCCCGAGGAACGAGATGAACGAAAGCATCGTGTCGACCCAGGTGTATTGTCGCGTTGCCGCAAGGATGCCGAACCCGATGCCGATGAAGGTCGCCAACAGATGGCTGATCAGCGCGATGGCAATGGTCGGCGGCAAGCGTTGCAGCAGGATGTCGGCGATGGGCTTGTTATAGGCATAGGACTGGCCGAAATCGCCGCGCGAGACGATGCCCCAGAGCCAGCGGCCATACTGCACCACCATCGGATCATTCAGGCCGTTGGTTTCGCGGTAAGCTTCGGCCGCGCGGTTCGCCGCCTCGGAGGTGGCGTTGCCCTGGGTGATCATGTTCGACCGGATGAAGTCACCATAGTCGCCGGGCGGGGCCTGGATGATGACAAAGGTGATCATGCTCATCACCAGAAGGACCGGCACGGATTGCGCGATGCGGATCATCAGAAATCGCAGCATGGCATGGCACCCTGGGGGGGAAAGGTCGGGGTAAGGGGGGCGGGGCGATGGACTGCACCGCCCCCCGAAAGGGTCGGGAGGAACCCTTAGTTTGCCGTGATCGGCCCCGGACCACCCGGCGCACCCGGCAGGGTGTTGGGGTGAAGTTCGGCACCGATCTGCTTGTCGGCCGCGACCCAGACACGCTCGCGGATGATGTTGTCCTCGGCCCAGTTGTACATGTAGATGGGCGCCCCGGCCGGGATGTTGGAAAAGCGCTTGTTGACGATCAGCGCCCCCGGATAGGCCGTCAGGCCGATGGCGAACAGGTTTTCGGTATAGAGCTTCTGATAGGTCTTCATCAGCTCGATCCGCTCGGCGCTGTCGCGGCTGCCGATAAAGGCGTTGACGGTCTTGACCATCTCTTCCTCGAACGGCAGCAGGTCCAGTTCACCCGCCGGATTGGCGCGGTGGTTGATCGCCGTTTGCGGCCCGACTGGCGCAAGCTTGTCGGTATTCTGCACCACGGTGATCAGGTCGGTCTGGTTGCGGTAGATGATCCAGTCGAACTTGCCTGCGTCGCGGGCATTGTCAAAGTCC
Source organism: Rhodobacterales bacterium (assembly GCA_021155205.1). Lineage (GTDB taxonomy): Bacteria > Pseudomonadota > Alphaproteobacteria > Rhodobacterales > Rhodobacteraceae > JAJNPS01. Next base: position 51,749 of record JAJNPS010000011.1, on the reverse strand, counting down.
TTGCCCGTCAGCGCGTTCAGCGTCACCTTGAGGCCCGCATCCGCCATCATCGCCACCACGCCTTCGGCAAGGTTCTTGTCGGTGGCATAGTCCGACTGGGTCAGCAAGGTGACGTTGAGATCGTCGCCGTTCGCCACGTTGACAAACCCGTTGCCGTCGCTGTCGGTCAACCCTGCTGCCGCAAAGGCTTCCTTGGCGCTGTCGACCGAGAAGGGGTAGAATACGGTCGAGGCCGCATCATAAAACGATGTTCCGGCATACAAGCCGCCTGGATACTGCGTCGTGAACGGTCCCTTGACCAGGCTGTCGCCCAGCCGCTGACGATCCAGCGCATAGGTGATCGCCTTGCGGAAGTCGGCATTGCGGTTCAACTCGCGCACCGCCTGTCCGCGTGCGTCCGGTTCCCCCCAGCCATTGGCGGAAAGGTTCGGCAGCAGCGAATAACCGATGGTGCGCGGACCAAAGGCCAGACGCGCCGGGCTGGCGGGATCGGCGGCTTTTTTCAGGCTTTCGACATAGTTTTCAGCTTGTTCCAGGTTGGAAAAGTCGCCCGTCCCGGCAATGGCCTGCACGTCGCGGTCCGCCCAGGTCGACAGGCGGTACTGCATCTCGTCCAGATAGGGCAGTTGCTGGCCTGTCTCGTCGACCTTCCAGTAATAGGGATTGCGGCGCAGCACGACGATGTCGTCCGGGCGGTGTTCCACCACGGCCCAGGCGCCCATGGTGGGGAAGTTCATCATGTCGGACGGAAAGGCCTTCTGGAAAGCCTCATAGCTCTCGCCGCCATATTTCGGATGCTTGGGCTTCAGAACGTGGCTGGGACCAGGGCAGAAGTTGCCGTAGGCCATCGCATAAAGCACAGACTCAGGGAACGGCGTGTCGAACGACATGGTAAAGGTGTAGGGATCAACGATGGCAAGCTTGGCATTGCCATAAGTCGCCTCAGACGCTCCCATCAGCGGCGTCACCTCGGGATCCATGATCACATCGTTCCAGTAGAACGCGATGTCCTCGGTATCAAAGGGATTGCCGTCCGACCACTTTGCACCCTCGATCAGCTTGACCGTCAGGGTCTTGCCGTCGGCCGACCATTCCCAGGACCTTGCCAGGTTCGGCATCGGTTGCAGGTCGGACGAGTTGACGGTGAACAGCGGGCCCGTGCGCGTCAGGCATTCCACCAGGCCGATGTCGATGCCGCCCCAGCCATAGGACTGACCGGCCCAGAAGTTCCAGCCTTCGGGCCGGCCGCCGATCACATGGCGCATCACGTCGCCATAGACGCCGGGGCCGTCGGGCATGTTGGCCGCCTTGTAGACCAGGGGTTCCTTGGGCAGGCGCTCCGCCACTGGGGGCAGCTTGCCCGCGTCGACGAATGCCGTGACCCAGGCGGGCTCTGAATAGGACGGCAGCGCCATGTAGTCGGCAATGTCGGATCGGTTGACGAAGATGGGCTCGCCCTGCGCGTCGAACTTTGGCGCGTCTGGCGGCGTCGTGGGGGCCATCATTTCGGCCTGCACGGCAACCGCAGACACACCCAGCATCAGCGCCGCCACCGCGGCGCGCCGGATATGCATTGTCATCTCTCCTCCCTTGGCCGCCCAGGCGACCGGGTTGTCATCGTCTTTTCATTGGGTCTGCCGCGATCTGTGGTTGTCCCGGCATGACGCACGGCAGCGCCTGCGGGTGCGTCAACTCTGGGCATCCGCGGGCTTTACAGCAATATCGCTTTGGCAGATTGTATTCTGGTTTTCTAAGATCGGGCGGGGTGGCTGGTTGGAAGACGGGATCACGGCGCGCAGATCGGGCGGGGCGCCCAGCCACGAGCGGCACTTTTACGCCAACAACCGTGCCTTTGGACGGTTCGGGATGCGGATCTTCGACCCGATGGTGATGCCACAGCCCCACTGGCATGGCCATGTCGAGGCGAATTTTGCCGTCGATTTCGAGATGGACTATGACGTGGACGGCCAGCCGCTGACCCTCCCGCCGAACCGGCTGGTGCTGTTCTGGGCCGGCATACCGCATCAGTTGACGCATGTGCGCAAACTGCCGGGCGGACCGCACAAGCTGTGCAATATCTATCTCCCGCTGGACGGGTTTTTGATGATGCACCACATCGCGGGCCTGCAGGTATCGCTGTTGGGCGGCGGCATGGTCGTGCTGCCCGACACCTTGTGTTCGGCGATGCAGGTCCGGCGCTGGTACGACGACTACCGCAGCGGCGATTTCGAACGCGCCGAAGTGATCAAGATGGAACTGAACGCGCTGTTCCGGCGCGCGGCACTGGACGGGCTGACCTATCTGCGCCTGCCGGGGCACCATGTGTCGGCCGACCGTTCACTGTCATCGGCACATATCCATCATGTCATCGCGATGGTGCGGCACGTTCTGGAAAACCTCGAAAAGCCGCTGCGCAATGCCGATATCACCGCCGTCACCGGCCTGCACGAGAACTATGCCCTTTCCCTGTTCAGCCGGGTCATGCGGGTACCCTTGAAGCAGTTCATGATCCGCATGCGCCTGATGCGCGCGCGCGCCCTGCTGGTGGAAAGTTCCATGGCCATCGCATCGGTGGTTGAGGTGTCGGGGTTTTCCTCGATCAGCCAGTTTTACGCGCAGTTCAAGGAAGGCTATGGTCTGACGCCTGCCGCCGTCCGCGCACAGTATCTGCGGGTGGATCGCGGCTAGAGGAGACTGTTCAGGTGCGCGATCAGCGCCTCGGGGGCCGTCGCTCGACTTTTTGGGCGGTTTTTCAAAGCCCCCTCGAACGGCCTTAATCACTGCGCGATGGACAGGCTGTGTTGGGACCTTTGCAATAGCGATTGCGGCAGAGGTGGCGTTGGCGGATTGAACCGGGTCTGTGGCAAGGTCATCTCAGAATTCGAACGGTTCGGTATATAGCCGCCGCCCCAGCGTCATCGCATCCGCCACATGAACCATGGGGGACAGATCGACCTCGCTGGTCCCGCTGCGAACCAGCGTCGCCATGCGACCGTAAAGGCCGGGATACTCGCGGTCCGGTCCGGTCGAGGGGCTGCCGTCCGGCACCGAAAGTTCGGACCCGCCCTTGCGCAATGTCAGCGTGCCGCGATCCGTCCGAATCTCGATATCCCAGGTCTGCGGGCCGGTCTGGCGCCAGTCGAACGCCGCCGTGACATTGCCGGAAAACACCAGGTCGGCGGCGATGGGCGTCTCGCGATTTTCCGGGAATGTCAGCGTGGCCGATGTCAGATGCACCGGGTCGGGCAGGATCGCCGTCAGGATCGACAGCGCGTTGATGCCGGGATCAAAGACGCCCATGCCACCGGGTTCGAATACCCAGTCCTGACCCGGATGCCATTTGCGGACATCTTCCTTCCAGGTGATCGCGGCACCCAGGATGTCGCGATCCGCCAGCCAGTCGCGCGCGGCGGCCACCCCATGCGCCATCCGGCTGTGCCAGGTGGTATAAAGCGTGACCCCCTTTGCTGCTGCCAGCGCCTGAAGGGCATGCACCTCGGCCAGGGTCGCCCCGGGCGGCTTTTCCAGCATCACATGGCGACCCGCGCGGATCGCGGCCTCGGCGGCGACAAAGCGGGGCACCGGCGGCAGGCACAACGAGACGACCGACACATCAGGGCGCGCGTCCAGCATGGCGTCAATATCGGTGAATGCCGGGACGCCGTCGACCGTTCCCGACCGGCTGACCGTCGCGGCAAGCGTCCAATCGGTGGACGCCGTAATGGCCGGCACATGCTGGTCCCGCGCGATCTTGCCGATGCCGACAAGGGCGACGTTCAGCGCGGCGGGCATCAATGGCTCTCCCGGCCTACGGCATTCCCCCGGCAGCCAATGAGAAAGTCCATGTCGGCACCCTTGTCGGCCCCCTGGACGTGATCATGGTAAAGCTGGGCATAGCCGCCGTTCGGACGGTCCACCGGGCTTTTCCATGCGGCAAGGCGGGCTTTGAGTTCGGCGTCGGTGATGTCGAGATGGAGGCGGCGGTTCCTGACGTCCAACTCGATCATGTCGCCGTTGCGCACAACCGCCAGCGGCCCCCCGCGCGCAGCTTCGGGCGATGTGTGCAGCACGACGGTGCCATAGGCGGTGCCGGACATGCGCGCGTCGCTGATGCGGACCATATCCACGATGCCCTTGCGCAACACCTTGGGCGGCAGGCCCATATTTCCGACCTCGGCCATGCCGGGATAGCCGCGGGGTCCGCAGTTCTTGAGGACCATGACGCAGGTCTCGTCGATGTCGAGAGCCTCGTCCTCGATGCGGGCCTTGTAGTCGTCGATGTCCTCGAACACCACCGCCCGACCCCTGTGCTGCATCAGCGCCGGGGTGGCGGCCGAGGGTTTCAGGACCGCCCCATCCGGCGCAAGGTTGCCCTTGACGACGACAATGCCGCCCGACCGGGTCAGCGCCTTGTCGGTCGGCAGGATGACATCCTCGTTGTTGTTGCGGACGTCCTTGACCTCGTTCCACATCGACTTGCCCGATACGGTGATCGCGTCCTTGTTCAGAAGGCCCGCTTCGCCAAGGCGCTTGATCACGACGGGCAGGCCACCGGCGTAGAAGAATTCCTCCATCAGGTATTTGCCGGACGGCATCAGGTTGACGATGGTCGGCACGTCGCGGCCCAGTTTGTCCCAGTCATCGAGCGTGAGGTCGATGCCGACGCGGCCCGCCATGGCCAGAAGGTGGATCACGGCGTTGGTGGAGCCGCCGATCGCCGCATTGGTGCGGATCGCGTTCTCGAACGCGTGGCGCGTCATGATGTCGGAGGGTTTGAGATCGTCCTTCACCATCTGCACGATGCGCCGCCCGGTCAGTTGCGCCATCATTCGGCGGCGGCTGTCCACGGCCGGGATCGCCGCGTTGCCGGAGAGCGCCATGCCAAGGGCTTCGGCCATCGAGGCCATTGTGGAGGCGGTGCCCATGGTGTTGCACGAGCCGGGCGAGCGGGACATCGAGGCTTCGGCCTCGACGAACTCCTCCGCCGTCATCTCGCCCGCCTTGACCGCTTCGGAAAACTTCCACAGATGGGTGCCCGACCCCACGCGTTCGCCCCGGAAGTGGCCGTTCAGCATCGGCCCGCCCGTGACGCAGATCGCGGGCAGATCGACCGATGCGGCCCCCATCAACAGCGATGGCGTGGTCTTGTCGCACCCCACCAGCAGGACGCAGCCGTCCATCTGCTGACCCCGGATGGTTTCCTCCACCGCCATGGCGGCGATGTTGCGGAACATCATCGCGGTGGGACGAAACCCCGATTCCGACACGGAAAACACCGGCACGATCACCGGAAAGCCGCCCGCCTCATAGACGCCATGCTTCACCCGTTCGGCAAGATCGTTCAGATGCGCGTTGCAGGGGTTCAACTCGCTGAAGGTGTTCAGAATCCCGATTACCGGGCGGCCATCGAACAGGTCGGCGGGCAGGCCCTGGTTCTTCATCCAGCTGCGATGGTAGATCGCGTCCTTTGAACTGCCGCCGAACCATTCCTGTGAACGCAGTCTGCGGGGCCATTTGGCGGGTTTGAAGGTCATGTCTTCCTCACAGGGCTGATACTTGCACAGGTCCCGTTTCCGGTGGCGCGACGGCAAGGCGGTTGATCAGGGGCAGGCCAAGGGCGGGCGCTTCGATCTCGAACATATCGCCAGCTTGGGTGCGGATACCATCCGCAAAAGACAGGGTCGCGGTGCCAAACATGTGGACATGCAGATCGCCGGGCTGGCGGAACAGGTCATACTTGAAATGGTGATGTTCAAGGTTGGCATAGCTGTGGGACATGTTCGCCTCGCCCGACAGGAACGGCTTTTCCCAGATCACCGCTCCGCCGCGTCGGATGCGACTGGTCCCGCGCAGATCGGCCGGCAACTCGCCCAGCAGGATTTCCGGGCCAAAGGACGCCTGCCGCAGCTTGGAATGGGCGAGGAACAGGTAGTTCACCCGTTCCGTCACATGGTCGGAAAATTCGTTGGCCAGCGCCCAGCCTATGCGATGCGGCGTGCCGTCCGGGCCGATCAGGTAGATGCCCGCAACCTCCGGTTCCTCACCGCCGTCCAGCGCGTAGCCGGGCTGCACCAGATCGCCGCCGGGGACGACGGCAGTATGGCCGTTGCCCTTGTAGAACCATTCGGGCTGCACGCCGACCGATCCCGCCGCAGGCCGCCCCCCCTCCAGCCCCATGCGGAACATCTTCATGCTGTCGCTCAGGGTTTCGGTCTGCAGGGTCGTGTGCATTGCATCCCGCGCCGCCGCCGATCCCAGATGCGTGAGGCCCGTGCCGGTCAAATGCAGATGCGCCGGGTCAGGATGGGTGACGGGCAGCAGCATCCGCCCGTCAGCCGCGATCCGCGCCAGATCGACCGCAGCCCCCAGGCCATGCTCGCCGATCACCGCCGCCAGACTGCGCCCCGACATGGCCGCCGCCATGGCCAGCGCATAGGTGCTGGCGGCACCCCTGACGATGGCCGCTTCGGACCCTTCGCGCGCGACGACGGCGATGCCGCCGTCGGTCGTCCGATGTTGGGAAATCAGCATCGGCGCCTCATTTGCTTTTGTTGTAGACATCGAAGATCACAGCGACCAGCAGCACCAGCCCCTTGATCACCTGCTGGTAGTCGATGCCGATGCCCAGGATCGACATGCCGTTGTTCATCACGCCCATGATCAGCGCCCCGACCACGACGCCGACGATCTTGCCCGACCCGCCGGTCATCGACGCCCCGCCGATAAAGACGGCGGCGATCACGTCCAGCTCGAACCCGGTGCCCGCCTTGGGCGTGGCACTGTTCAGCCGCGCGGTGATGATCATGCCCGCAAGGGCCGCCAGAACGCCCATGTTGACAAAGCACCAGAACACCAGCCGTTCGGTCCTGATCCCCGACAGCTTGGCCGCCTTTTCGTTGCCGCCGGTCGCATAGATGCGCCGCCCGGCGGCCGTGTTTTCGGTAAAGAACGCATAGATCACCGTCAGCACCACCAAAACGACCAGCACGTTCGGCAGGCCGCGGAACTGCGCCAGCTTCCAGCCGACGAACAACAGCGCCGCCGTCACGATGGCATTGCGCGCCCAGAAGAGTGCGGCAGGTTCCGGCGCAATCCCGAAACTGGCGTCCCGCTGGCGCGCGCGCAGGCCGAGCCACACCAGCACCGCCGCCGCCACGATGACCACCAGGACCGTCGTGCCATGCATCCGCTCCAGCCCCAGAACGGTCTGGTCCCATTCGCCGAAGAGATCCGGCACAAACCCGTTCGACATCGCCTGGAACGCCTTGGGGAACGGACCGATATTCTGCCCCCCCAAAAGCCACAGTGTCAGGCCGCGAAAGACCAGCATCCCCGCCAGCGTCACGATGAAACTTGGGATGCGCCAGTAGGCCACCCAGTAGCCCTGCGCCGCGCCGATCGCCGCCCCGCCCAGCAGCGTCGCCGGGATGACGACCCAGACCGGCAGCCCGGCATAGACCGTCAGCGCCGCCGAAATGGCCCCGGTAAAGGCGGCAACGGACCCCACCGACAGGTCGATATGCCCCGCCACGATCACCAGCAGCATGCCCAAGGCCATGATGATCACGTAGCTGTTTTGCAAGAACAGGTTGGTGATGTTCTGCGCCGACAGGAAATCGACATTGATCGTCGCCCGCACGATAAGGGTAAAGAAGAACACGATAGCGACCAGCGCTACCAGCATGCCGTTTTCGCGCAGATGCCCGCCGACAGTGGTCTCGGTGCTCATGCGGCTTTCCCCGTCGTTTTCAGGATCATCGCCATGATCTTCTCCTGGCTGGCCTCGGCTTTGGTCAATTCGCCCACGATACGGCCTTCGTTCATCACATAAATGCGGTCGCACATGCCCAGAAGTTCGGGCATTTCGGAACTGATCATCACCACGCCCCGCCCCTGCGAGGCCAAGTCGTTCATGATCTGGTAAATCTCGAACTTGGCCCCGACGTCGATGCCGCGCGTGGGTTCATCAAGGATCAGCACCTGCGGATCGGTGAAAAGCCATTTCGACAGCACCACCTTTTGCTGGTTGCCGCCCGACAGGTTGATCACCTTTTGCTGCACGCCGGGCGTCCGGATGCCCAGCGCCTTGCGATAGTCCTCGGCGACCTTCGCCTCGCGACGCTTGTCAAGGACACCACGCAACGCGACACCGGCAAGGTTAGCGAGGCTGATGTTCTTCACGATCGGCTCGTCGAGGATCAGCCCCAGAGCCTTGCGATCCTCGGTCACATAGGAAATTCCGGCAGTGATGGCCTTTTCCACGGTCGCGACATCCACCGGCTGTCCGCGCATATGCACGGACCCCTGGTGCCCGCGCCCGTAGCTGCGGCCAAAGATGCTCATCGCCAGTTCGGTGCGGCCGGTGCCCATCAGGCCCGCGATGCCGACAATCTCGCCCTTGCGAACGGTAAAGTTCACGTCGCGGATCATCTGGCGGTCCTTCTGGTCGGGATGCCAGACCGACCAGTCATTTACCTCCATCAGCACCTCGCCGATTTTGGGGGTGCGGTCGGGATAGCGGTGCGCCATGTCGCGACCCACCATGTCGCGGATGATGCGGTCCTCGGATATTTCGGCACGCCTCAGCGTGGACACCGTGCTGCCGTCCCGCAGTATGGTGATCCGGTCGGCCACCTTGTTGATTTCATTCAGCTTGTGACTGATCAGGATCGAGGTGATGCCCTGCGCCTTAAGGTCCAGCATCAGGTCCAAAAGTTTCTGACTGTCGTTCTCCTGCAAGGCGGCGGTGGGTTCGTCCAGGATCAACAGGCGCACATCCTTGGCCAGCGCCTTTGCAATCTCGATCAGTTGCTGCTTGCCGACGCCCAGTTTGCCCACCGGCGTCGTCGGGGCCTCGTTCAGGCCGACCTTGCTGAGCCAGCCTTCGGTTTTCTGGAAAGCGCGGGGCCAGTTGATGACACCGCGCGTCGCAACCTCGTTGCCAAGGAACAGGTTCTCGGCAATCGACAACAACGGGACCAGCGCCAGTTCCTGATGGATGATGATGATGCCGCGGGCCTCGGAATCCCGGATCGACCGGCAATGCAGCGGCGCGCCATCATAGAAAATCTCGCCGTCATATGTGCCATGCGGATAGACCCCCGACAGCACCTTCATCAGGGTGGACTTTCCCGCACCGTTCTCGCCGCAGATCGCGTGGATTTCCCCCGCCTCGACGGTCAGGTTGACCTGGTCCAGCGCGCGCACGCCCGGAAAAGTCTTGCCGATCCCGCGCATTTCCAAAAGCGTGGCCATCTGTCCCCTGCCCCCAAAGAGCCCGCCGCGCCGCCCAGTGGCAACGCGGCGGGCCGTTCCCGGTGCCAGACTACTTCAGCTGGTCGGCAGTGTAGTAGCCCGAGTCCACCAGAACCTTCTGGATGTCCGCGACGTTCAGCGCCATCGGCTCCAGAAGATAGGACGGCACGACCTTGACGCCGTTGTCATAGGTGGTGGTGTCGTTGATCTCCGGCTCCTTGCCCTGCAGGATCGCATCCACCATCTTGACGGTGACGCCTGCCAGCGCGCGGGTGTCCTTGAAGACGGTCGAGTACTGCTCACCCGCCATCATCGACTTCACGCTCGGGATTTCCGCATCCTGACCGGTGACGCAAGGCATCTTCAGATCGCCCGAGCCGTAGCCCACGCCCTTGACCGACGACAGGATGCCGATGGACAGCCCGTCATAAGGCGACAACGCGCCGTGCAGAGGCTTGTCGCCGTAATTGGCCGACAGCAGGTTGTCCATGCGCGACTGCGCGACAGCCCCGTCCCAGCGCAGGGTGCCGACCACGTCCATGCCCATCTGCCCAGACGGCACGGCAATCTCGCCGCTGTCGATCATCGGCTGCAGGACCGACATGGCGCCATTGTAAAAGAAGAAGGCGTTGTTGTCGTCTGGGCTTCCGCCGAACAGTTCGATGTTCTTCGGCTTGGCATCGCCGAACCGCTCGTTCAGGCACTGCACCAGGCTGTTGGCCTGCAGGACCCCAACCTTGAAGTTGTCAAAGGTCGCGTAATAGTCGACCGACCCGCTGTCACGGATCAGCCGGTCATAGGCGATGACCTTGATCCCCGCAGCGGCGGCATTGTCCAGCGCGTTCGACAGCGTGGTGCCGTCGATGGCCGCGATGACCAGGACATCGACGCCCTTGGTGATCATGTTCTCGATCTGCGCCAGCTGGTTCGGGATGTCATCTTCGGCATATTGCAGGTCGGTGCCGTAGCCTGCGGCAGTAAACTGGTCGACCATGGAGTTTCCGTCCGAAATCCAGCGCGACGACGACTTTGTCGGCATCGCGATACCGACGGTTCCCTTGTCCTGCGCCACAACCGGCGCGACGCCGATCAGGGATGCAGCGGTGGTCAGCGCCAAAAGGGCGCGACGCGTGATGTTCATGGTGTTCCTCCCGTGGATGCCCGTCCGGGCACATGGTTTCGGGCGTGTCCCTGGTGAGGTCTTGCGCCTCGGGTGATCGCCGTGGCGGCACGTTGCGCAAATTGGATATACCTGTCAAATGACACTTGTTAGGTCACTCATACCAAAATCGTCATGTCAAACCTTGACCGTCCCGATGCCCTTATCCACCGCGGACTGAAACTTGCGCATCTGCGGCTGATGGCCGCCCTGCTGCAATCCGGCCAGATCGGGCTGGCCGCGGCTACGATTGGCATCGCGCAGCCTGCCGCCTCGCGTCTTTTGGCCGAGGCGGAGCGGATCGTCGGCGCACCCGTCCATATGCGCGTCGGTCGCGGGATCGCGCTGACGCCTGTCGGCGCGGTTCTTGCCCGCCGCGCGCAACGTCTGCTGATCGAGTTGCAGGACGCCGGGCGCGAAATGGCGGAGTTGTCGCAGGGCCAGATCGGTCAGGTCGCGATCGGTGCCGTCACCGCCCCCGCGCTTGACCTGGTGCTACCCGCGCTGCGGTCGGCCCGCCTGTCATCGCCCGGCATTTCCGCCGAGGTCACGGTGGCCCCGTCCGACATCCTGTGCGCCCAGCTTTTGGCGGGCAGGCTGGATTTTGCCATCGCGCGCATCCCCGCCGACCTTGACCCGGCACAGTTCACAGGCCGGGTGATCGCGCCCGAGCCGGTGCTGCTGGTGGTTCGCAAGGGACACCGGCTGGCCAGCGCCCCAATCGTGTCACCCGCCGAACTGCTGGAATATGACTGGGTCATGCCCGGCGGCAGCAGTCCCCTGGGGCTTGCGGTGCTGGCGCGGCTGGACCGTCTGGGTCTGCCGATGCCGGCACGCCGCCTGTCTACCGCGTCGTTCCTATTGACGCTGGCGCTTTTGAAACAGTCCAACAGCGTCGCGCCTCTGGCCGAGGCAGTAGCGCGGCAGTTTGCCGAAGGGCCGAATGCTCCCTTTGCCATCGTCAATTGCGACCTTGGGATCGAGGTGGCACCCTACAGCCTGCTGACGCGCGCCGGATCGACGCTGACACCAGCCGCAACAACGCTGGTCAACCTGATGCTGCAAGCCGTTGGCCAACACGACGCAGCCGTTCAGGTGGCGATGTAGCCGGTCAGGACTTCCGCCGTGCCGCGCGTCCAGATGTCGCGCAAGTGATGGGCAAAGCGGGCGGCAAAAGCCGGATGCCGGGCCAGATCGCCATAGACTTCCTCCATCGACAGCCAGCGTGCCGGGTCCGCTTTGGCTGCGGCTGCCAGCACCGTCAGACGATCCCAGTTCGGGTCGTTGGGCGCGATCACGGCGCCGCTGTCCGTCGTGCCGTGGCAATACCGGCACCACAGGGCAGACAACAGCGTCAGCCCGTCCGGCACGCTGCCCCTGGCCAGGTTGTCCCGGATCGCGGGCACGATGAACTTTGGCTGGCGGTTCGATCCGTCAAGGCATAGCCGGCGTACCGTATCGGCGACCTCGGGGTTGGAGAACCGCGCCCGGATGACATCATAGTACTGGCCAAGATCGGTCTGCGGCACCGGCGCCACCGTCGGGATGATCTCGCGGGTCTCGATCTTGTCCAGGAAAGCGCAGATCAGGGGATGTGCCATCGCCTCGTGCACAAATTCCACGTCGAGCAGCCCGCCGGGATAGGCGATCACCGCATGGCCGCCGTTCAGGATGCGGATCTTCATCGCCTCATAGGCATGGACGTGATCGGTGAGTGTCACGCCGACCTTTTCCAGCGGCGGGCGGCCCATGGGGAAGTGATCTTCCAGCACCCATTGGCGGAACGGCTCGCAGGTGACGGGCACCGGATCGGTCAGGCCAAAGCTGGCGGCCATGTCGCGTTCGCGCGGGCCTGTGGCGGGGGTGATGCGGTCGACCATGCCGTTGGGAAAGGCGACGTTGTCCGCAATCCAGTCGGCAAAGCTCGGATCAGACAGCCGCGCCAGGCCCACGACGGCATTGCGCGTGACCTCACCATTGCCCGGCAGGTTGTCGCAGGACATCACGGTAAAAGCGGGAATACCCGCCGCCTTGCGACGGCGCAAGGCGGCGATGATTGCACCGAATGCGGTCGCCTTGGGATCCGCCGCATCAGCCACAATTTCGGGGTGCTGGGGATCGAACGCCCCGGTCTTGGCGTCGATGAAATAGCCGCCTTCGGTCACGGTCAGGCTGACGATGCGGATGGCGCGGTCCGCCATCGCCGCGATCAGGGCGGCATTGTCGGCCTCCACCGGCAGAAAGTCGGTCATCGCACCGACGCGGCGGGCCGACCGGCCCTGCGGGTCCAGCTCGATCACCGTGGACAGGCAATCCTGCGCCATCAGCGCGTCGCGCATCCGCGCGTCGCCGGCACGCACGCCGGCCCCGATGATCGCCCAGTCCTGCGCCAGGCCCATCGCCATCAGGTCATCAAGATACACCGCCATATGCGCACGGTGAAAATTGCCAAGACCGATATGCACGATGCCAGGCGTCAGGCGGGCGCGGTCATAGGCGGGCATGGCGACGAGGGGGGTTGCTGCTGGTGTCATGTCAGCTCATCCAGTTCCCGCCATCGACGTTCAGCGTCTGCGCGACGATGTAATCCGCGTCCGCAGATGCAAGAAACACCGCAGCCCCGGTCAGATCGTCGGGCCTGCCCATCCGGCCAAGGGGAACGGCAAGGCCGACCTCGCGCTTTTTCTGGCCAAGCGGCTTGCCCTCGTACTTTGCGAACAGCGCATCGACTTCGGCCCACATCGGCGTGTCGATGACACCGGGCGCGATGCCGTTGACGTTGATCCCGTGCCGGATCAGGTCGAGGCCGGCCGATTGCGTGAGGCTGATCACCGCGGCCTTGGAGGCACAGTAGACGCCCACCAGCGCCTCGCCCCGCCGACCGGCCTGACTTGCCATGTTGATGATCTTGCCACCCCGCCCTTGCGCGATCATCCGTTTGGCGACGGCCTGCAGCGGGAACAGCGTGCCGCCGACATTGACGGCAAAGATGCGCTCATAGCTGGCGCGGGTGATGTCCACGATGGGTGCCAGGTCAAAGATCGCGGCGTTGTTCAACAGGATGTCGATGCCGCCGCCCCAGGCCGCAGCGGCCTCGACACCCGCGTCGATCGACGCCTGGTCGGTCACGTTCATCGTCAGGCCCAGCGCCTTGTCGCCCAGCGCCCCGGCCGCATCTTCGGCCCCCGAAATGTCGGCGATGACGACGCGCGCGCCTTCGCGCAGGTAAGCCTCGGCAAAGGCAAGGCCGATGCCCCTTGCCCCGCCGGTGATCATTGCGGTCTTGCCAGCCAGTTTCATGCCAATGCCAACCCGTCCGCGCCAAAGCGGTGCAACTTTTCCATCTGCGGGGTCAGCGCGATGCGGTCCCCATGGTTGAACCGGATGTCGCCTTCGGCGCGCATGTTGACCACGCCGACCCCGTCCACATTGACCTTGAGGAACGTATCGGAGCCAAGGCGCTCGGACAGGCCAACGGTGCCTTTCCAGGGGCCTTCGGTACCGACATCCAGATGTTCGGGTCGGATGCCGATGGTCGCCGCCCCGTGTTTCGCGGCCTCGGGGCCGTCGATCAGGTTCATCTTGGGGCTGCCGATAAAGCCCGCGACAAAGGTGTTCTTCGGCGCGTTGTACAGGTCCAGCGGCGATCCCACCTGTTCGACCCGGCCCGCATTCAGCACCACGATCTTGTCGGCCATGGTCATCGCCTCGACCTGATCGTGGGTGACATAGATCATCGTGGTCTTCAGCGACTGGTGCAGCTCGCTGATTTCCTGGCGCATGCCGACGCGCAGGGCAGCGTCAAGGTTGGACAGCGGCTCGTCGAAAAGGAACGCCGCCGGTTCCCGCACGATAGCCCGCCCAATGGCAACGCGCTGGCGCTGCCCGCCGGACAACTGCCCGGGGCGGCGATCAAGGTAGCTGGTCAGGTTCAGCACCTTTGCCGCACGTTCGACCTTGGCCTCCTGTTCGGCGGCCGAAAGGCCAGCCATCTTGAGGGGAAACGCGATGTTCTTGCGCACCGACATATGCGGATAAAGCGCATAGGACTGGAAAACCATGGCCAGGCCCCGCTTGGCGGGCGGCAGGGCCGTCGCATCCTTGCCGTCGATCGAGATGACGCCGCTGGTCGTGTCCTCCAGCCCTGCGATGAGGCGCAGCAGGGTGGACTTGCCACAGCCCGACGGGCCGACGAACACCACGAACTCGCCATCGTTGATGTCAAGATCGACGCCCGGAATGACATCCACCTCGCCAAACGACTTGCGCACCTGTTTCAGCGTTATCTGTCCCATTTTCCCCTCACTTCACTGCGCCGAACGTCAGGCCGCGGACGAGTTGTTTTTGGCTGAACCAGCCCAGGATAAGGATCGGCAGGATGGCCATGGTCGAGGCCGCCGAAAGCTTGGCGTAGAACAGGCCCTGTGGCGCCGAAAAGCTGGCGATGAACGCGGACAGCGGGGCCGCCTTGGTCGTGGTCAGCGTGATCGTCCAGAACGCCTCGTTCCAGGCAAGGATGATGTTCAAAAGCATGGTCGACGCGATGCCCGGGATCGCCATCGGCGTCAGCACATAAATGATCTCCTTGGACAGGCTGGCTCCGTCCATCCGCGCCGCCTCAAGTATTTCGCCGGGGATTTCCTTGAAATAGGTGTACAGCATCCAGACCATGACCGGCAGGTTCATGAGCATGAGTGCCAGCACCAGCCCGATGCGCGAATCAAAGAGGCCGGTACGCTGAAAGATCAGGTACATCGGGATCAGGACGGCGGCGGCGGGCATCATCTTGGTGGACAACATCCACATCAACAGGTCCTTGGTCCGGGGCCCTGGGACGAAAGCCATGGACCAGGCCGCCGGGATGGCGATCAGAAGTCCCAGCAGCGTCGATCCGACCGACAGCACGACCGAGTTCCAGAAGAACCGCGGATAGTCCGACCGCTGCCAGACTTCGGCATAGTTTTCCAGCGTCCAGTCGGCAGTGAACAGCTGCGGCGGTGATGCCACGGCGCTGACCTCGGTCTTGAAGCTGGTCAGGATCGTCCAGAGCACCGGAAAGAAGATCAGAAGCGCGACCGACCAGGCGGCGGCGGTATAGATCAACTTGCGGCGGGTTGTGACGGCGCGGGCCATGTCTGTTCCCTCTGTCAGGCGTCGAGGTTCTTGCCCATGCTGCGCATGAGAAAGTAGGCAACGATGTTGGCAAGGATGACGGCGATGATGCCGCCTGCCGCCGCGCGCCCGATGTCCTTGGCGATCACGGCCTGCTTGTAGATCATGTAGGGCAGCGTGGTTGACGCCGATCCCGGCCCGCCCTGAGTGGTGGTGAAGATCTCGCCGAAGATGCCCAAGAGAAAGATCGTCTGGATCAGGATCACCACGGTGATCGCGCGGGTCATGTGCGGCAAGACGATATAGCGGAACCGGCTGAAGGCGGATGCGCCATCCATCTCGGCCGCCTCAAGCTGCTCGGAGGACAGCGACTGCAGCGCGGTCAACAGGATCAGCGTGGCAAAGGGCAGCCATTCCCACGACACGATGAAGATGACCGACGACATCGGATAGTTTTCCATGAACAGGATCGGCTGCATGCCCAACCCTTGGGCAAAGGAGGCAAGCATCCCGTTCTGGGGGTGCATGAACAGGTTCTCCCAGATCGAGGCGGCCACCGGCGGCATCACGAAAAAGGGCGAGATCACGAGGATGCGGAGCGGCCCCTGACCCCAGATCGGCTGGTCGATCAACAGCGCGATCAGCACGCCGAGGACGATGGTGATCGCCAGGACACCACCGACCAGCAACAGCGTGTTCGAAATGGCCAGCCAGAAATCCGGCGAATTGAAGAACCACGAATAGTTCCGGAACCCTGCCCAGCCGGTCCGGTCCGGCGACAAAAGGCGGTAGATGCGGAATGAGAACCAGACTGTCAGCGCCAGGGGCACGATCATCCAGATGAACAGGACGATCACCGAAGGTGCGACCATAAGGCGGGCAGCGAAGCGCGAGGATTGCGTTGCCACGGGTGTCTCCGATTCAGATGTGAAGCTGATCCAGTTGCACGGACCGTCGCCGGGCATATGCCCCTTTCCGCGTCTGGGGAAACACGGAAAGGGGGTAGTGTGGGAACCCGGCCCGATCAGGCCGGATTTCCGAACCTACTTGATGTAGCCGGCGGCAGTCATTTCTTCGACTGCCAGGGCCTGCGCCTCGGCCAGCGCGGCATCGACGGTTTTCTGACCGGCCAGTGCGGCCGAGAAAATCTCGCCGACCGACGTGGCCAGGCCCGCAAATTCCGGGATCGCCACGAACTGCACGCCGACATAAGGCACCGGCTTGACCGTCGGATTGGTCGGGTCAGCCGCGTTGATCGAGTCCAGCGTCATCTTGGCAAACGGCAGCTTGGCATATTCCGGGTTCGCGTAAAGCGACGTGCGCGTGCCCGGGGGAACGTTGGCCCAGCCTTCTTTCGACGCGACAAGGGCCAGATAGTCCTTGTTGGTCGCCCAGTTGATGAAGGTCTTGGCGGCGTCCTTGGCGTCAGACGACGCCGGGATCGCCAGCGACCAGGCCCAGAGCCAGTTCGCGCGCTTGCCAAGGCCCATGTCGGGGGCGAGCGCAAAGCCGACCTTGTCGGCAAACTCGGACTGCTTGGGATCGGTCAGGGCACCTGCCGACACGGTGGCGTCCATGCGCATCGCGCACTTGCCCTGCAGCGACAGCGTCAGGTTCTCGTTGTAGCCATTGTTCGACGCGCCGGGAGGACCGTACTTGGTCAGCATCTCGACATAGTCCGTCATCACGGCCTTCCATTCCGGCTGGTCGAACTGGGGAACCCAGTTTTCGTCGAACCAGCGGGCGCCATAGCTGTTGGCCATGGTGGTCAGAAAAGCCATGTTCTCGCCCCAGCCGGCCTTGCCGCGCAGGCAGATGCCGTAGATGCCGTTGGCCTGGTCGGTCATCGCCGCCGCAGCCTTTTTGATGTCGTCCCAGGTCGGCGCATCCGGAATGGTGACGCCGGCCTTTTCGGCCAGATCCTTGCGATAGTTCACAAAGGACGACTCGCCATAAAAGGGCGAGGCGTAAAGGTTTCCGTCTACCGTCAGACCACCCCGGATCGGCGGCAGCAGGTCGTTGACGTCATAGTCGGCCGGCAGGTCGTTCAGGCTTTCCAGCCAGCCCTGCTTGCCCCAGATCGGAACTTCATAGGTGCCGATGGTGATGACGTCGTATTGGCCACCGCCGGTGGCGATGTCGTTGGTCACGTTCTGGCGCAGGACGTTCTCTTCCAGCGTCACCCATTCGACCTTGATGTCGGGGTTCTTGGCGTAAAAGTCATCCATCAGGCCCTGCATGCGGACCATGTCGCCGTTGTTGACGGTTGCGACCGTGATCGTGGTTTGGGCCGCGGCAGCGCTGACAAGCGCCGACACGGCACAGGCGCCCAAAAGCGCCCGCATCGATATCGTCATTGCATCCTCCCTTGAAATGAGCATCTGCCCATTACGTGAGCGAATACTCAACGCGACTCGGCCGCAAGTCAATCGCAATCTCACGCTGCGGCGCGGCAATTCGTTGCTGCAATGGAAACCGTGCCGCTGGCGGACTACTGCAGCAACGCCCTGGCCGTTGCCTCATCCGTGACAAGGCCGTTCAGCAGCCGACCCACCAGCGCCGCCCGGATCGCCGTGACCTTGCCAAGCCCGGCCGCGACGCCGATCACGGGCTGTTCACGTCCGGGTTCCACCCTGACCGACCCGATCAGCGCGTTGCGGGCGACTTCGATGTAGCGCCCGTTCGCGTCAAAGACCCAGCTGGCGATTTCGCCAACTGCGCCAAGAGCCTGCAGTTCCGTCAGCTCTTCGCGCGTGACAAAACCGTCAAGCAGGAGCGGCGCATCGTCGTTCATCTGGCCCACACCGACGAATGTGACATCCGCACGCTGTGCCAGCGCAACCACCGTTTGCACGGGTCGCAGGTGAAAAAAGAACGCACGTTCCTCGGGGGTATCCGAAATCACCGGCACAGGCATCGGAAAGTAGGTGGCCCTCAGTTTTTCCGCGACCCGCCGGATCACATCATACAGCGTCGCCGATCCGTCCGGCCCGATGTTGCCCAGCAAGGACACGATGCGGTGATGGCGCGCATCGGGCGGGGTGAATTCCTCGGCCATGGCGCGCAGGGCGCGTCCGGTGCCGAACGCGATCACCTGCGGTTCCGGCTTGCGCAGCACCCGCTCCAGTTCCGCCGCCGCACATTGTGCAATCGCCCGCGCCGCATCGCCGCCCGGACCGAAATCCGGCGCAACGCGACAGCGCGTAAGACGATAGCGTTCGGTCAGCTGTGCCTCAAGATCGAGACAGGCTCCGATCCGGTGGTTCAGCCGGACATGCACCAGTCCCTCGGCCATCGCCTTGGCCACCAGCCGTTGCGCGCGCTGGCGCGACACGCCCATCGTGGCGGCGATCTGGTCCTGCGTCAGCCCACCCGCATAGTAAAGCCATCCCGCGCGGGCGGCATCATCAAGCGGCGTCGAATCGAAGTCGAAGCTGTTCATGTCGTCCCTGTGATCCGGGGATCAATGTGAAAGAATTGGTCGAAAGATGCAAACCGCAGGTCGGGCACCGCGTCGGCAGGCTCGGCTTCGGCGCCAGCGCCGAGATGGCTGCCGCCCAGAAACCGCCAGACTTCCATTCCCGCGGCACGTGCAGCGCGGATTCCCGTCAGGCTGTCCTCGATCACCAGACAGCGCGCAGGTTCGGCGCCCATCCGCGCCGCCGCATACAGGAAAAGATCCGGCGCGGGCTTGCCGTTGGCGACCTCGGACGCGGTGAACACGCTGCCCACGACCTGCGGCCACAGCCCGGTGATGCGCAGGGACTGTTCGGCCCGGCGGGGACTTGACGATGTCGCCACGCATCTCGGGAGGGCCAGCCGGTCCAGAACCCCGGCGGCACCCGGCATGACCGCCAGTTCGCGCTCGAACGCCGCCAGCAGCCGCGCGCGATACCCGTCTTCGAATGACGCCGGCAGGTCGAGCGAGAAGTCGCGGCGGATCTGGGCCATCACGGTCGGGTAGCTGCGCCCCAGAAAGTTCCGCGCCACATACTCAAGATCGACGCGAACCCCCAGATCGGCAAGTTCGGCGATCAACAGCCGGGCCGAGATGATCTCGCTGTCGATCAGCACGCCATCACAGTCAAAGATGACCATGTCGAACGGCAATTTCGCAGTCATGTCGCGAAAACCCCTCATCACCATCGTCGAAACTGACCGGCGCCATCCACCTAGCCGTCTGCGTGCCCTGCGGCAAGCCGCGCCATCGGCACCGGGCCAGGTCCGGGGTTTTCTCGGTCTGGTCACGGTCCATCCACATTTCAGCCACACTGGACCGCCAAAGCAGTTCAAAGCTCGGCGCTTGGAAATGGGGCAAGTCTTTGGACTACACGATCCTGCTGATCATGGCGTGCATCTTCGTGCCGCTGGAACGGCTCTTGCCGATCCATCCCGAACAGCGGACGATCCGCGGACAATGGTTCAATGACCTTTTCTATTTTCTTTTCAACGGGTTTGTGGTGCGGTTCTTCTTTGTGGCGCTGGCGGGCGGGGTCATGGTCGCCTATGACCGGATCGTTCCGGCCGACACCTTTGCCTGGGTCACGGCGCTGCCGCTCTGGGTGCAGGTGCCGGCGGTGATCGTGATCGCCGATCTTGGCTATTACACCGCGCACCGCATGTCGCATGCCGTGCCGTTCCTGTGGAAATTCCACGCAGTTCATCACAGCATCGAGGAAATGGACTGGCTGGCGACGCACCGCGTTCACCCGGTCGATCAGGTCGTCTCCAATTCCCTGTCGCTGTTGCCGCTATTTTTTCTTGATTTTTCAATGGCTTCAATCCTGATCTATCAGGCGGTCTACACCTTTCATGCGGTGCTTTTGCATTCCAATATCCGCGTGACCTTCGGGCCGCTGAAATATCTGATCGCCTCGCCCGAATACCACCATTGGCACCACGCCAACCAGACCGAGGCCTATGACCGGAACTTTGCCTCGCAGTTGTCGTTTATCGACGTCATCGCGGGAACCATGTTCCTGCCCGGGCACCGCCCCGAGAAATACGGCATCAACGAACCGATGCCCGCGCTTTATCACCAGCAGATGCTGCATCCGTTCAAGGAGATCGGGCAATCTGTCGTCAGCGAATTCAAATCAAAGGCCAGCGCCCATCATGAATAGCGTCATGGAAGACCGCATCGGAAAGTTTCTGATGATTGCCGTGTTCACGGTTATCATCGCCCGCGAAATCGTCGGCCTGGGCACTCTTATTGCCCTGCGTGACCAGCTTGATCTGTGGCCGCTGACGGTCATGTCGAAGGTCTTTGCCATCCTCTTTGTCGGCGCGGTGGTGTTCTTTACCGTCATCCGTCACGATCCCCTGTCATCGGCCCCCGGCGTCTTTCCGCGTCTGACCGCAATTGCCGGAACCTTTGCGATGATGAGCCTGATCGCGATGCCTTCGCAGGAAATTTCGCGCCCGGTGCAGGTGATCTCGACCGTGCTGGTGATCATGGGGACGGTGCTGTCGATCCTGTGCTTGCGGCGGCTTGGACGGTCGTTCTCCATCATGGCGACGGCGCGCGAACTTGTCACCACGGGGCCTTACGGCATTATCCGCCATCCGCTTTATGGGGCGGAATTGATCACCATTGTCGGCGTCGTGCTGGCGCATGGCACGGTGCCCGCGGTGCTGGTGGGCGCGGTCTGGCTTGGCCTGCAATACCTGCGCGCGCGGTACGAAGAACAGGTCCTGCGCCAGGCCTTTCCGGCCTATGACGACTATGCAAGGCGCGTGCCGATGATGGTCCCGTCGCTGGCGCAGATGTTTCAGGGGGCGGAACGCAAGTCCGCCGCCCCCGAACGGCAGGGCTGACGAGGGCACGCCGCTGCCCGGTCGGGCGACGGGGCCGCTGATCAGCCTGTTTCCGTGCGGTCGCCTGACGTCAGCCGCCGCGCCGCTGCCGCGATCACGCTTTCCTCGTCAGTGGGAATTGCCATGACCCGAACCGGCGCGTCGTCCGGGCCAAGCCACGTCGCGTTGGCTGCATTTCGCGCCCCGTCAAGAGCGATCCCCATCCAGCCAAGGCCCGCGCAGATATCCGCCCGGATGCGACGGGAGTTTTCCCCGATGCCCCCGCAGAAGACCAGTGCGTCAAGTCCGCCCAGTGCTGCCGCCAGCGATCCGATCTCGCGCTGGCAGCGATAGACAAAGTAGGCGATCGCCTCGCGCGCGATAACGCTGTCCGATGCCTCCAGCACGCGCATGTCGCTGGACAACCCCGACAGTCCCAAAAGACCCGCACCGCGATAAAGCAGGTCCGAGATTGCCGGCGCTTGCATCCCCTCTTCCTGCATCAGGTAGAGAAGGACGCCCGGGTCGATCTGTCCCGACCGCGTGCCCATCGGCAGCCCGTCCAGCGGCGAGAACCCCATGGTCGATGCAACCGACCGCCCGTCCCGCATCGCGCACATCGACGCCCCGTTGCCCAGATGCGCCACGATCACGCGCCCGCCTGCAATGCCGGGCGCGATGTCGGCCAGGCGTCCCGCAATGGACTGATAGCTCAGCCCATGAAACCCGTAGCGGCGCACGCCCTTGTCGTAATAGGCGCGCGGCAGGGCATAGGCCTCGGCCACGAAGGGCTGACCGCGATGAAACGCCGTATCGAAACACGCCACCTGCGGGGCGCCGGGAAACGCTGCCATCGCCGCACGGATGCCCGCGATGTTGTGGGGCTGGTGCAAGGGCGCCAGCGGCGACAACCCTGCCAGTCGGACCAGCATCGCCTCGTCCACCAGAACCGGCGCGACATGGTCCGGCCCGCCATGTACAATCCGGTGCCCGACGGCCAGGACCTGCAGCCCCGGAAATGCCGTGTCGAGCGCGGGCAACACCCGGTTCAGCGCCGCGGCGTGGGACGCAAAGTCCCCGGATGATGCCGCCACAGGTATGTCGGCACCCGCCGCATCGCGCAGATGCAACGTCCCATTGCCGCCAATCCGGTCGACCAGACCCGTGACCAACGGGCGATCTTCTGCCGCCGGGTAAAGCGCCAGCTTGAGCGAAGATGACCCCGCATTCAGCGTCAGGATCGCCGCCGTGGTCATGCCGCCGCCAGCCTCCGGGTCAAGGGAAAGCCCGCGCAGCGCGGGCATCGCGAGACTGCATAGATGCTCGGCGGCGCTTTGGCCAGCGGAACGCGGCGCCGACAGCGCGGGCGCGTCAGCGTTGTCTGCTGCACCCTGACCGCGAAGCGGATCGGTTGGCAGTCAAGCCTTGTTGGATCAGTTGACTCGTGGAAGATTCTTTCACATTGTTGTAAAAACGAACGATGTTCTTCATAGACGAACGAACCAAACAACAGGGAGTTCCAGATGAACCGTTTGCATCCCTCTCGCCGTCAGGTCCTGGCCGGTCTCGAGGGCACCACTTTGCTTGGCCTCGGCCTGCCACGCATGGCACAGGCCCAGACCAGCGAAATCACCATCTTTACCTGGGAAACCTATCACGACGATCCCT
Organism: Rhodobacterales bacterium; assembly: GCA_021155205.1. Taxonomy (GTDB): domain Bacteria; phylum Pseudomonadota; class Alphaproteobacteria; order Rhodobacterales; family Rhodobacteraceae; genus JAJNPS01. Next base: position 28,759 of record JAJNPS010000011.1, on the reverse strand, counting down.
GGATCGCCGGGTACACCGCCGCCACCGGCGTCAAGGTGAACGTCATCCGCACCGGATCGGTCGACGAAATGTACGCCCAGACGCGGTCGGGCGCGATCGAGGCCGACATTCTCTATTTTGATACGGGGTCGGTGCCGCGCTACATCGACGCCGGGCTGATCGCTCCATTCGACCAGTCCAGGGTGCCGGATGCCTCGATGATCTCCCCGTCGATGGACTGGGTGACCTGACCCCCAAGGGCGAACGGCAAGAGGTCTATGACTTCATCAATGCCAACCTGACCCGCGACTGGCAGGCCCGGTTCATCCAGGCCAGCTTTAACAACGGCATTCTGACGGCGGACGAGGCCACCGCCGCGGGCATCCCCGAGGATGTGCTGAAAAAGACCAATGTGCCGGATCAGGCGACCGACGGATTCTGGGCAAGGATGACCGTGTTCCAGCCGCCGGAAGACATCGACCGCCGCCTGCAGATGTGGAACGACTTCAAGGCCGGAACACTCTGATCAGGGGGCTGGGGGATGCGGGGCGCTGACAGCGGGCCGCTTTTGCGGTTGGACAACGTGTCGAAAAGCTATGGGAGCTATCAGGCCCTTCAGCCGACGACCCTGGCCGTGAACGAGGGCGAGTTCTTTTCGCTGCTCGGACCCTCGGGCTGCGGCAAGACGACAACGCTGCGCATCATTGCAGGTTTCGAAATCCCGACCGGGGGCACCGTCCATCTGGCGGGCCACGACATCACCCGCACGCCGCCGAACCTGCGCGATACCAATACGGTGTTCCAGTCCTATGCGCTTTTTCCGCACATGACGGCGGCAGAAAACGTGGCCTATCCCCTGAAGATGAAAAAGGTGCCCGCGACCGATATCGGGCTGCGGGTCGCCGAGGCCATCGGCCAGGTCGAGATGACAAGGTTCAGTGACCGCCTGCCGCACCAGATGTCGGGTGGCCAAAGGCAGAGGATTGCCCTTGCCCGCGCCATCGTCGGGCGGCCACGGGTTCTGCTGCTGGACGAACCGCTGGGCGCGCTGGATCTGAAGCTGCGTGAACAGATGCAGCATGTGCTGGTCCACATGCAGCGCAAGATCGGCATCACCTTTGTCTATGTCACGCATGATCAGGGGGAGGCGCTGTCGATGTCCGACCGCATCGCGGTGATGAGCGCCGGACGCCTGCAGCAGCTGGCCAGCCCCCGCGACCTTTATTACCAGCCGGCAAACTCGTTCGTCGCGGGGTTCATCGGCAAGTCGAACGTGATCTCTGGCATGGTGGCAACCCATGCCGGGCGCACCGTCCTTCAATCCGGTCCGCTGGCCATTCCGATGGCGGATCGTTCCGCGAAACCCAAGGCCGCCCTGCGCTATGAGGCGATTGCCGTGGGTCCGGAGGCCGAAGCCCGCGACATCGCCTTTGACGCCGTGATCGAGGATGCCCTGTTTCTTAGCGACAAGGTGGAGGTCACGCTGTCGCTTGGCGACACGCGCCTGGTCGCGATGACACCCTCGCAGCGCGACAGCCAGTTCCGGCCGCGCGACAGTATTCGCGCGGGTTTTCACACCCGCGATCTGGTACCTCTCGATGAATGACCCCGCTCCCGGCACCGGTGGCATCGGGTCCACCTTGCGGCGCCTGTCGCCGCTGACGGTCTATCTGTGGCTGGCGGCACTGGTGATCCTGCCGAACATCCTCTTGTTCGGCACCAGCTTTTTGAAATCCGACGGCGGCGTGCCGGTTTGCGAGACGACGCTGGACAATTATCGCCGCACGCTGGGATCAGCCACCGTCCAGTTGCTGATCCTGCGCACGATCAGTACCGCCTTTGTCGCCGCCCTGATTGCCGCTCTGATCGCCTATCCGCTGGCATTTTACGTCAGCCGCTATATGAAGCGCTGGAAGGTCGCGGCAGTGATGCTGGTCGTGGTGCCCCTGTGGATCAGCGTCTTGATGCGCGTGTTCGCGTGGCGGATCATCCTGGGCGAAAACGGCGTGCTGAACTCCTTCCTCGTCTCGGGCGGCGTTCTGGCCGAGCCGTCCAGTGCCTTCCTCTACTCGCGTTTTGCCGTGATCGTCGCGGTGGCCTACATGGCGATCCCTTATGTCTTCGTGTCCTCCTGCACGGCGCTGGAGCGGGTGCCGCAAAGCCTGATCGAGGCCAGCCAGGATTCGGGCGCGGGCGTCTGGCGCACGTTTAGCAATGTGGTCTGGCCGCTGTCGAAACAGGGCCTTGCGATCGGCTTTGCGCTCGCCTTCCTGCTGGCGGTCGGGGACTACATCACCCCGTCGATGGTCGGCGGCCTTGACGGCACCATGCTCGGCATGGTCATCGCCAGCCAGTTCGGCATGGCGGGCAACTGGCCGCTGGGTGCCGCGCAGGCGGTTGTGCTGATCGTTGCGGTGGGGATCGTTCTGGCCGCGATCTTCTGGATGGCGCAGTCGCGCGGCATCCTGCAATCGGTTGACGCAGGCACCGGGGCCGAGCTGCGCGCGCCGGAATCCTTGCGCGACCATCTGGTGCAGTGGGCGATCCGGATTGCGGTCCTGCTGCCGTATCTGTTCCTGTACCTTCCCCTGATCATCATCACGGTCTTTTCCTTTAACGCGAGCCAGATCCAGACCCTGCCGCTCCAAGGTTTCACCCTGGACTGGTATGCCGCCCTCTGGGGCGACCAGAACCTGATCGACGCGCTGAAACGCACCCTGATCGTGGCCCTGACGACCGTTGCTCTGTCGGTGGTGGTTGGCATCGCCTTCGCCATGGTCTTTGCCTACCGCGACCTGCCGTTTTCGCGGCTTTTGCAATCTGGCCTTGCGATCCCGGTGGCGATCCCCGGCATCGTCCTCGGCATCTCCATCGTCATCGCGGCGCAACTGGTGGGGATCAAGCCCGGCATCTGGCGCGTCATCATCGGCCACATGACCTTTGTGATGCCCGTGGTAATGCTGATCATCCTGAACCGGTTGCAACGACTGGACCCTTCCTATGTGCAGGCCTCGCTTGATCTGGGCGCAGATTACGGGCGGACCTTCCGCCATGTCCTGTTCCCGATGATCCGCACGGCGGTTCTGGGCGGCGCGCTTTTGGGCTTTACCCTGTCGGTGGACGAGGTGATCGTGACGCTGTTTCTGACCGGGATCGAGCCGACCCTGCCGATCCACATCTGGAACCAGATGCGTTTTGGCTTTACGCCATCGGTCAATGCCATCTTCACCCTGATCGGCGCGGTCTCCATCGCCCTGATCCTGATCGCCATGGCCGTGATCGGCCGCGACCGCAACACCGCAGAAACCTGAGGCCCGACATGACCGAAAGACGATCCCTTGGTGCCGTGAACGGCCAGCCGGTCCAGGCCGTGACGCTGAACGCCGGACCCTTGCGCGCGACGCTGATCAGCTATGGCGCAAGGCTGACCGAATTGTGGGTGCCGGGGCGCGATGGAACCTTGGCGGACATTGTCCTCGGGTTCGATACGCTGGCGGAATACCAGGCAACCGAGACCTATTTCGGCGCGACCTGCGGGCGCTACGGCAACCGCATCCGCAAGGGTCGCTTCACGCTGGACGGGGTGCCGGTGCAGGTCGATTGCAACGAACATGGCAACCACCTACATGGCGGGGTTGCGGGGTTCGACCGCAAGGTCTGGACCATTGCCGAACTGACCGCCAGCCGCGTGGTGTTCAGCGCGGTGTCCGAGGCGGGCGAGATGGGCTTTCCCGGCCGGTCCAACCTGACCGCAACCTATGACCTGACCGCCGACGGGCTGACCATCCTGACAGAGGCCGACACCGATGCGCCGACCGTGATGAACATGGTGCATCACAGCTATTTCAACCTTGCGGGCCAGGGGTCGGGCAACGTGCTGTCCCAGATGATCCGCCTCGACGCACCCTTCTACACGCCGGTCGATGACGAACTGCTGGCAACGGGCGAAGTGCTGTCGGTCGAGGGCACCCCGTTCGACTTTACCTCCGCAAAGCCGATTGGCCGCGACATCGCCGCGCTTTCCGGCGTCGGGGGCGAGATTTTCGGCGAGGGCGGGGGATATGACCACAACTGGGTTCTTGATGGCACGGGCGCCTGCGCCACCGCCTGGGACCCCGCCTCGGGGCGCAAGATGGTACTGACCACCACGGAACCCGGCGTGCAGTTCTACACCGGCGGCTACCTGTCCACGTCCCACAAGGGCAAGGCCGGCGCGACCTTGTGCAAATACGCAGGCTTCACGCTTGAGACGCAGAAATTCCCCGACGCGCCCAACTTTGCCCATTTCCCGCAATGCCGCCTGAACCCGGGTGAGCGGTATCGCCAGGAAATGCACTTCCGTTTCAGCCAATGCGACGAGGTTGGCCATGAGCTATGACGCGGTGATCATCGGCGGCGGCCACAACGGCCTTGTCGCCGCCAACTACCTCGCGCGGGCGGGCAAGACCGTCTGTGTGGTCGAGGCACGTAACGTGGTTGGCGGCGCCTGCGTGACCGAGGAACTGGTGCCCGGCTCGCGCTGGTCGTCCTGCTCGTTCGTCATGGGCATGCTGCGCCCCGAGATCATCGCCGAGCTGGAACTGGAAAAGCACGGGCTGCGAGCAATTTCGCCCGAGATTCAGGGCTTTGGTCTCTGGGACGACGGCGACCATGTGATGCTGCACAAGGATGTGGACCTGACGCTGAAATCCATCGAGGCGCATTCGAATCCCGACGCCAAGGGGTTTTTCGAATTCGGCGCACGCCTGAAACGCTTTGCCGACCTGACGCGCGACTGGCTCCTGTCGGACCCCCCGGAACGGTCGGAGGTGTTTGCCCGGTTCGAGGCGGCAGGCGAGACCGAGTTGCTGAACGAATTCCTTTTGCTGTCCACATCCGACCTTCTTGACCGCTACATCACCTCGGAACGGCTCAAGGGGTTCATGATGTTCCTTGGCATGGTGTCGATCTGGGGCGGGCCGCAGACACCGATGACCTCCTATGTCTACGGCTATCATGCCTCCGGCGAGTTCGATGGCGTGTTCAGCCGCTGGGCCTTGCCGGTCGGCGGGATGGGGGCGATCACACAGGCGCTGCAACGGGGCGCAGAGGCGTATGGCGCGGTGGTGCGCACGGGCTGCCGGGTGGACGAGATCGTGGTCAGAGGCGGCAAGGCCGCCGGGGTGCGGCTGGTGGGCGGCGAGGTGATCGCGGCCGAAACCGTGCTGTCGAACGCCGAGCCGGGCCACAACGCGGCCAAGCGCGTGCTGGCCGATCTTGCCGGCAACAGGGAACCGCTGCGGCGGCACGCGGAAATCAGCAAATCGCTGGTGGACCAGATGCTCGGCACCGGGATTGGCAAGGAACTTGGCTATCAGGTCGCGCGGTCCAAGGTGCTGCGCGGCGCAACGCGATTCTTTTCCAAGGTCAGGAAGTGAGATCCGGCGATGAATTATGACCTGATGCAGGGCCGTGCCAGTTATCCCAGCCTGAAAGGCCGCCACGTCTTTGTGACCGGCGGCGGGTCGGGCATCGGGCGGTCCATCGTCGAGCATTTTGCCGACCAGGGCGCGCGGGTGTCCTTCGTCGACATCAATGCAGAGGCTTCGGCGGCGGTCGTCGCGGGCTGCGTCGCGCGCGGCAACGAGGCCCCGGAATTCACCCCGCTTGACCTGCGCGACGTCGAGACGCTGGAGGCGCATGTCGCGGACCTTGGGATGCGGCGAGGGCCGATCACCGTGCTGGTGAACAACGCAGGCTCCGATGACCGTCATACGCTGGGCAGTGTCACGCGCGACTATTTCGACGACCGGATCGCGGTAAACCTGCGCCACCAGCTGTTTGCGGCCAAGGCCGTGGCGCCCCAGATGAAGGCCACGGGCGGCGGGTCGATCATCAACTTCACCTCGATCACCTGGGTCGAAGGCGATGGCGATTGCGTGGCCTATGTCACCTCCAAGGCCGCCGTGCATGGCATGACGCGGGCGCTGGCGCGCGAACTGGGGCCGCACAGCATCCGCGTCAATTCCATCGCGCCGGGATGGGTGATGACCGAACGCCAGGTCAGCCTCTGGCTGAACGCGGCCGGAGAGCGGCAGATCAGCGAACGCCAGACCCTGCCCGGCCGGCTCTACCCCCCCGACATCGCACGCATGGCGCTGTGGCTCGGGGCCGACGACAGCCGGATGTGTTCGAAACAGAATTTCGTCGTCGATGCCGGCTGGATTTAAGGGAAGATGACCATGACTGACACGATCCGCACCATCCAGTTTCGCGATGTGGCAGGCCAGACCCGCGTCGGCCTTGTCGAGGGCGACCGCGTGCGCCCCGTCAAAGGCCCGGCCTCTGTCTACGCGCTTGCGCAACAGGCAATCGCCCAGGGCACCCGGCTGCGCGCGGTGATCGAGGCGGACTTGGGGGACGAGGTTGAAAGCTATGACCGGATTGCCGCCGAACACCGCCTGTTGCCCCCCGCGCACCACCCCGACGGCGATGCGCGTTTCCTGATCACAGGCACCGGCCTGACCCATATCGGCAGCGCCACCACCCGCAACGACATGCACGACCGTCCCGCGGGCGCCGAACCGCCCAAGACCGATTCCATGAAGCTGTTCGAGGCGGGCCTGCGCGCGGGCAAGCCCGGTCCCGGCCAGATCGGCGCCATGCCCGAATGGTTCTTCAAGGGCGATGGCAGCATTCTGGTGCCGCCCGGACAGCCGCTGTCCAGCCCGAACTTTGCCCGCACTTGCGCCGAAGAGCCCGAGATCACCGGCATCTACATCGTCGGTCCCGACGGCACCCCGTTCCGGATCGGCCATACCCTTGCCAACGACCTGTCGGACCACGAGGCGGAACGGTTGAACTTCATGTATGTGGCGCCGTCCAAGCTGCGTGATTGCGCGATGGGGCCGGAACTGCTGATCGGCGATCTGCCACAGGACGTGCGCGGGCATTCCCGCATCTGGCGCGACGGGCGGCTGCTGTGGGAGGGTGTGTTCCAAAGCGGCGAGGCCAACATGTCCTATTCCATCGCCAACCTGGAACATCACCATTTCCGCTACCCGACTTTTCGGCGTCCCGGAGACCTGCACGCGCATCTGTTCGGCTGCCCGGTGATCAGCTTTGGCGACGGCATCCGCACCGAGGATGGCGACGTCTTCGAATTTGACGTGCCGGTCTTTGGCCACCCCTTGCGCAACCCGGTGCGGTTCGAGGCCGGCACGCCAAGGGTCGTCGAAGTGGCCATGCTGTAGGGGACATGCCATGTTCGACTTTGCCGCGCTGTCGGGTCAGCTTTACGCCGCCGTCTTGTCGGACACGATGGATGGCCTGGCCTGCAGGGGCGCGCGATGCGGTCTTTTGTGCGTCCGCTGGATGACAGTCTGGTCCTGATGGGTCGCGCCCGCACCGGCCTTTTCGCCGCCACCTACGGGCTGCGCGACGGCGAGAACCCTTATGAAATCGAGAGGACGCTGATTGACGACCTCGGCCCCGGCGACGTGGCGATGCTGGCCTGTGGCCGTCCGGCCGAGCGGATCGCGCCCTGGGGCGAACTGCTGTCCACGGCAACCCGCGCGCGTGGCGCATCAGGCTGCGTGACCGACGGCCTTGTGCGGGACGTCCGACACATACGCGCAATGGGGTTGCCCGTCTTTCACGGCGGCATCGGACCGTTGGACACCTGCGGGCGGGCGCGCATGATCGAACGCGACACCTGCGTCGAAATCGCAGGCGTGCGCGTTGAAACCGGCGATGTCGTCTTTGGCGACGTCGATGGTGTCGTGGTCGTTCCTGCCGCGCGCGCAACCGAAGTGATCGACAAGGCGCTGGCCAAAGTCACTATGGAGAACCATACACGCAGCGAACTGCGCGCAGGTCGCCTGCTGCGCGAAGTCCATGAAAAGTACGGGGTCCTTTGACGTGGCATTGCATCGCAACCTGATCGGCGGCTCATGGGTCGGCAGCACCTTCCTGCCGAACATCAACCCGTCGGACCTGTCGCAGGTGGTCGGCGAATTTGCCACCGCCACGGCGGACGACGCGCAAGCCGCCATCGCCGCCGCCCGTGCCGCATTCCCCGGCTGGTCGCGGTCGGGCATCCTGGAGCGCAGCCGCATCCTGCGCGACACCGCGCAGGAAATCCTGCGCCGCAAGGACGAGATCGGCGCGCTGTTGTCGCGCGAAGAGGGCAAGACCCTGTCCGAGGGCATTGCAGAAACCATCCGCGCCGCACAGATCTTCGAATTCTTCTCGGGCGAGGCGCTGCGGCTGGCGGGCGAGGTGCTGGCATCGGTTCGCCCCGGCGTCGAGGTGCAGGTGACGCGCGAACCCCTGGGCGTGATTGGCATCATCACGCCATGGAACTTTCCGATCGCGATCCCGGCATGGAAAATCGCCCCGGCGCTTTGCTACGGCAATACGGTCGTGGTCAAACCCGCCGAAGTGGCGCCCGGTTGCACCTGGACCATCGTGGACATCCTGCACCGCAACGGCCTGCCGCCGGGGGTTCTGAATCTGGTCATGGGCAAGGGGTCGATGGTCGGGCAGGCGCTGCTCGACAGCCCCGATGTCGATGGCGTGACCTTTACCGGATCCGTCGGCACCGGGCGGCGCGTTGCCGAGGCCGGCGCGCGCCACATGCGCCGGTCGCAGATCGAGATGGGGGGCAAGAACCCGCTGGTCGTGCTGGACGATGCCGACCTTGGCGTGGCCGTGGAGGTGGCGCTGAACGGGTCATTCTATTCCACCGGCCAGCGCTGCACCGCGTCGTCGCGCCTGATCGTGACCGATGGCATCCATGACCGTTTTGTCGCCGCCCTTGCCGACCGGATGGCGACCTTGCGGGTCGGACATGCGCTGGAGCCGGAAACCCAGATCGGCCCCGTGGTCGATGCCGGCCAGCTAGAGCAGGACCTTGACTACATCGCGATCGGCAAGGCCGAGGGCGCCCGCCTGGTCGGTGGCGGCGACCTGATCGAGCGGCCGACGCGGGGACATTTCCTTGCACCCGCGCTGTTTGCCGACTGCGCGCCCCGCATGCGGATCATGCGCGAGGAAATCTTTGGCCCGGTCGCGGGCGTGATCCGCGTGCGCGACTATGACGAGGCCCTGGCGGTGGCGAACGGCACCGAATTCGGGCTGTCGGCGGGCATCTGCACCACCAGCCTGAAACATGCCGCGCACTTCCGCCGCAACACCGAGGCCGGGATGGTCATGGTCAACCTGCCCACGGCGGGCGTGGATTTTCACGTTCCCTTTGGCGGGCGCAAGGCATCCAGTTTTGGCCCGCGCGAGCAGGGCCGCTATGCCGCCGAATTCTTCACAACGGTCAAGACCAGCTATCAGGCGGCAGGCTGACCGCTGGCGGGGCGCGGAATTGCCGACGGCGGCATGACAAACTAGGGTCACGGCATGAGGTGACGGCGACCGGCGGCCGACCGCGTGACCAGGATGCAGGAACGGGATGGATCCGAGCAAGAAGTACGAGGTCAAAAGCCTGGCGCGCGCGCTGGATGTGATCGAGGCTGTCAGCACGGCGGGTGTCGAAGGCGTCGGCATCAGCGACATCGCCCGCCAGGTCGGCACCACGAAAAGCAACGCCTACGGCATCGTACAGACCCTGTGCGATCGCGGCTTCATCTCGGATTCCGGCGACGGCCCGACACGGCGTTATCGTCTGGGGCCAAGCTTTCTGCGGCTTGGCAGCACGGCATCGTCGCAAAGCCCGCTGGCAGTCGTGGCGCGCGGCGTGCTGGCGCGGCTGACCGACAGGACCGGACTGACCTCGCGCTTTGCCGTGTTCGACCGGGATGCTGCGGTGGCAATCGCCCGCCAGAACGCCCCCACCGGCATCGAGATCGCACCCTATCTGGGCCGGCGCGAGCTGTTGCATGCCAGCGGCGTCGGCAAAGCCCTGCTGTCGGGCCTGTCCGATGACGGCATCCGCCAGATTTGCAGCAGCCTCGGGCTTGAACGGCGCACGCGGCACACCATCACCAGCCTCGACGCGCTGCTTGAAGAAGTCGCGGTCGTCCGCCAGACCGGCTTTGCAATCGACGACGAAGAGGACATGGAGGGGGTCTTTTGCGTCGCCTCGGCAGTCAGGGACCATCACGGGCTGATCGCGGGCGCCATCAGTGTCTCGGGGCTGAAACTGGATCGCACCCGCGCCGCCATCGAGGAGATCGGCAAGGTTGTGGCCGGCTTTGCCGGTGTTATGTCGGCGGACCTTGGCTTTGCGGGGTCCAGCCGCGACCTTCCGGCCTGACAACGCTCCCCGTTGCCTCTCTGGAACCTGTCCGGCGAAAGGGGACGCCACTTGGTCGCATGACCGGCGGCCAACGGGCAATGCGAAAGGATTGCCGACGCATCTGTCTGCGCGGGCCGACGCTATGCCACCGGCCCCGTCGCGCACAGGATCGACCGCGTCAGGAACCGCCGTTCGCGCCCGTTGTCGAGGCTGAACATCCCGCCGCGCCCCTTGACCACGTCGATGACCAGATCGGTGTGCTTCCACAGGTCGAACTGGCTGCCGGAAATGTAGAACGGCATGCCGCCGATCTGGCCCAGTTGCACGTCGTGATCGCCCAAGGGGAACTCGCCCGCCGGGAAACACATCGGCGATGATCCGTCGCAGCATCCACCGGACTGGTGAAACAGCACAGGTCCGTGGTCGGCCACGATTTCACCCAGCAGTTGCAGCGCGGCCGGTGTAGCCGTCACCTTGTCCAAAGCGTTCTGCATTGTCGCCTCCGCACAGATGGACGGGCGCGAGGGGTCCCCGCGCCCGATCCGGTTCCTAGAAAAATCCCAGCTTTTTCGGCGAATAGCTGACCAGCATGTTCTTGGTCTGCTGATAGTGTCCCAGCATCATCTTGTGGTTTTCGCGCCCGATGCCCGACTGCTTGTAACCGCCAAAGGCCGCATGTGCCGGGTAGGCGTGATAGCAGTTGGTCCAGACCCGACCCGCCTCGATGGCGCGGCCAAAGCGGTAGCAGGTGTCGGCATCGCGGCTCCACACGCCCGCGCCCAGCCCGTAAAGGCTGTCATTGGCGATCGACAGCGCCTCGTCGTCGTCCTTGAAGGTGGTGACGGACACCACGGGTCCGAAGATTTCCTCCTGAAAGACGCGCATCTTGTTGTGGCCTTCGAACACCGTCGGCTGCACGTAGAATCCACCCTCCAGCCCGCCGGTCATGTCCTTGCGCGCGCCGCCCGCCAGGACCTTGGCCCCTTCCTGCCGGCCGATGTCGAAATAGGACAGGATCTTTTCCATCTGCTCTTCGGACGCCTGCGCCCCGACCATCGTGGCCGGATCCAGGGGGTCGCCCTGCACGATGGCCGCCACCCGCTTCAGCGCCTTGTCCATGAACCGCTCATAGATGGATTCGTGGATCAGCGCCCGCGACGGACAGGTGCAGACCTCGCCCTGGTTGAAGGCGAACATCACAAAGCCTTCGATCGCCTTGTCGAGGTAATCGTCGTCTTCGCGCATTACGTCCTTGAAGAACAGGTTCGGCGATTTTCCCCCCAGTTCCAGCGTGACCGGGATCAGGTTCTGACCCGCATACTGCATGATCAGGCGGCCTGTCGTCGTCTCGCCGGTAAAGGCGATCTTGGCGATGCGGTTCGACGATGCCAGGGGCTTGCCGGCCTCCAGCCCGAACCCGCTGACAATGTTCAGCACGCCCGGCGGCAGCAGATCGGCGATCAGGTCCATCCAGACCAGGATGGATGCCGGGGTCTGTTCTGCGGGTTTCAGCACCACGCAGTTGCCCGCCGCAAGCGCCGGCGCCAGCTTCCACGTCGCCATCAGCAGGGGAAAGTTCCATGGTATGATCTGGCCGACGACGCCCAGCGGTTCGTGGAAGTGGTAGGCCACGGTATCATTGTCCAATTGCGACAGCCCGCCTTCCTGGGCGCGGATGCACCCGGCGAAATAGCGGAAATGGTCGATCGCCAGCGGCACGTCGGCCCCGCTGGTTTCGCGGATCGGCTTGCCGTTGTCCCAGGTTTCCGCCGTCGCCAGCAGCATCAGGTTGGTTTCCATCCGGTCGGCGATCCGGTTCAGGATGACCGCGCGTTCCGCCGGGCTGGTCCGCCCCCAGGCCACCTTGGCCGCGTGGGCGGCATCGAGCGCCGCCTCGACATCGGCGGCATCCGACCGCGCGATCCTGCAAAGCACTTCGCCGGTGATGGGCGAGGTGTTGTCAAAGGTGCGCCCAGACGTCGCGGGCACCCATTTGCCGCCGATGAAATTGTCGTAGGCCGCCTTGAAGGGCGATTTGGCCGTGCGGAAATGTTCGATTTTGTTCATGGTGATCTCCTCCCAGAGCGCCGCTGCCTCCTCGCAGCCGCCGCCGGAAATGATGGGCGCGGGATGCCCACCTGTCAGCCGAGGCAAAGGCCTCGGTACCGCCGACCTGTCGCAGGGTTGCGACACTCTGCCCGGAAAAATGTCGCGGGTTCAGTGGCGGCGTCCCGTGCCCAGCTTTCGGTGCAGCGTCGCCCGCGAAATGCCCAAGGCGCGTGCCGCCGCCGACACGTTGCCGCCTGCCCGCGCCAGCGCACGGATCAGGGCTGCGCGCTCGGCTTCCGGCAGGGTGTCCGCGGCGCGCTGGCCCAGCACATCCGCCGCAGGGCGCGGATTCCGGCCCAGATCGCCCGCCAGACCCAGCGCCAGCCGGGCAACCCGGTTCGCACCGATCACCAGATCGTCGGCATCGACCGCCAGCATGCCGCCGCCCTCGGCCCCCGGCACCAGAACGATCCGTGCGCCCGCATAGGCCGCAAGGAACGCCTCGGCCTCGATCCGCCGCGCCGCCTCGGCCACCGATTGCGCAATCAGCGTGGCGAAACCTTCGGTCAGGTCGGCGCGGCAGCTGGACACATCCAGCGCCCCCACCAGCGCGCCTGTCGCATCGTGGATCGGCGCGGTCATGCAGCTCAGCGCGGTGTTGCGGGTCAGGAAATGCTGGTTGCGGTGGATCGTCACCAAACGGTTTTCGGCGATGCAGGTGCCGATGCCGTTGGTGCCTTCCTGCGCCTCGGACCAGAGCGCGCCCGGCCACAGGCCCCAATCCTCGAAGGTCACGTCATCGACCGGCGCGCCGCGGCGATCCAGCGGGACGCCGTCGCGGTCCGCCAGCAGAACGCAGCACCCCACGCCACCGACGGACAGGAACAGCCGGTCAAGGCTGGGCGCCGCCAGTCGGATCATCGCCCCCATCCGCACGCGCGCCTCGGCAAGTTCACCCGCGGTCAGGCGCTCCGGCTTGCGGCGTTTTGCGGGGTCAAGCCCGTGCAGCCGCGCCGACCTTGCCCAGGACGCAACCAGCGGCGACCGCGCGGCGTCATTGCCAAGAACGGCGCGTTCGATGGTCTGCGAATGGGTGGCCGGGTCGATCCTTCGCATGGCATCCCCGATGGCGCTGTGACATTGTGTTCCCGATGGCCCCTGCCAGTCAAGCCACGGCGCCAGCTTGCGGCGCGGCGCAGCGGGGGCAGGCGGCTTTCTGCCCGTTGAGGCTCTGTTGCACAAATCGGCTGACGGCCGGACTTCCCCCTATTTCCGGACAGACTTATCCCGCGACCTTTGTGACGGGTATGCCGAGCGTGGTGTAGCCGTTCAGCACGGCAACACGAACCTGGAACTCCGCGACCTGACAGTCGAAGTCCCGCGCCATAAGGCGCTGGCCCAGCAATTTGACACAATGCATCTTTGTTTCGACGCGGCTCCGGCGGGGATAGCCGCTCCATCGTCGCCAGAGCGCGCGGCCGAGGTAGTTCGACGCCCGCAGTGCGTCGTTGCGCGCAACTGCCCCTGCGGTGACGGCCTTCCAAGGCTTGGCGTTCTTGCGGGGCGGGATCACAGCATAGGCACCCCGCTCGGCGATGGCGTCGTGGCACTTGCGCGTGTCACAGGCAGACGCGGCGCTTGGCACCGCCATGCTTGCGCGCGTTCCACTCGCCTTCGCCCTCGACCTTGATCCCGGTGCTGTCGATCAAGAGATGCAGCGGGCCTCGCGACCCCCGATGCGGGATGTTGACGGCAAGGGTCTTCTGGCGGCGGCTGAGCGTGCTGAAGTCCGGCACATCCCAGTCCAGGCCGATCAGGCAAAGCAGGCTCTCGACGAAGCCAGTCGTTTGCCGCAGAGCCATCCCGAAAAGGACCTTCATCGTCAGGCAGGTCTGGACGGCAGCATCGCTGTAGACGGGCTGTCGCCCAGGCTTGCCGGTCGGCTGCGCCGCCCACGCCATGTCAGGATCGAACCAGATCGTCAACGATCCGCGTCGCCTGAGCGCCTTGTTATAGGCGGGCCAGTTCAGGGTCTTGTAGGTCGGTGTGTTCGGTCTGCTCATGACCTCCAGCTATCACGCTGGATTCACAAGGTGAATCCCTGAAAGAGTTTATGCAACACAGCCTCGCTGGATCATCCCCGCCAACCTTCCAGAACGCGGCCTTGCCCATGACCGCCAGCGGTTTGGCAAAGGCCCGCGTATCGAAACGCTGTCCGACCTGCCACTCGACTGGCAGGTGCGCCACGAAGGCGCGACCTGGCTCGACCGCACGATGATCGGCGGTGGACGCGAGACCATGCCGCATACGGGCTTTGGCGGCGATGTCCGCGTCGCCTGGGAGGCGCGCAAACGCGCGCTTGCCGACATGGGCTATGCGGAGGATCGCGGCCAGGGCCAGTTCCGCTCCCCCAGCGACATGATCGCACGACTGGAACGCGCCGACATCAGCCGCGTCGGCAAGGCGCTTGCCGCCGAGCGCGGCCTGACCTGGCAGCCATCAGCCCCCAGCGAATATGTCTCCGGCAAGCTCGTTGGCTCGACCCAGATTGCCAGCGGGCGGTTCGCAATGATCGAATGCTTTACAGGTTCTGGGGGCCTGGGCTTCCAGCTCGTGCCGTGGAGCGACCCGCTGGAAAAGCGCCTTGGTCGTCAGCATATCAGCGGCGTCGCCATGTCTAGCGGCGGCGTGGACTGGTCGTTCGGACGCAGCCGGGGTCTGGGGCTTTAGCTCACATTGCTCTTGCGCCCATTATGGGCACATGATAGAAGGACTGATATGCGGATCATAGCGCGGCGCACCTTGCGCGAGTTCATCGCGGAACGCGCCGGCCACAAGGATCAGCCCGCGCTGAAGGCGGCGCTCGACTCGTGGTTCGCGGAAGTGAGCAAGGCGGCCTGGACCAGCACCGCCGATGTGAAGCGGCTCTATGCCACCGCCAGCATCGTCAGTGCCGACCGGATCGTCTTCAACATCAAGGGCAACGACTACAAGCTCGTCGTTGCCGTCGATTTCGAGAAGGCGATTGTCTGGATCAAGTGGATCGGCACCCACAAGGACTATGACCGCATCGACGTGAAGGAAGTTGAGCATGGCGACTGACGTGAAGCCGATCCGCACCGAGGCGGACTATGATGCAGCGATGGAGGAAGTCGCGGCGCTGTGGGGTGCAGCCAGCGGCACGCCGGAGGGCGACCGGCTCGACGTGCTGGCGACGCTGATAGACGCCTATGAAGCGAAGCATCATGCGATGGACGCGCCAGACCCCATCGAGGCGATCAAGTTCCGTATGGAGCAGCAGGGCATGACGCGCAAAGACCTTGAGGACATCATCGGCACGCGGACCCGCATCGCCGAGGTGCTCAATCGCAAGCGCAGCCTGTCGATCGGCATGATCCGCCGTTTGCATGACAGGCTGGGCATTTCTGCCGAAGTGCTGATCCGACCCTCGCGCAAGGAAGCTGCGTGACGGCTACGCCACAGCCGCCGCAAGCCGCCCTGCGCCTGTATCTGCGCGCGGCACTTCGAAGCGTAGTTCAGCGTAGAGAAACGCTATTCTTTCAGCGCGCTGGTTCGGCGACTCTCGTGCAATGCCCAGAGCCTCGCGCCAGCATCCGCCAACCGCATCCGAACAGCTTGAAAGGCTGCTGGAAAAGCCGTGGCCGTTTCCGGGCCGACCGCCAAAGCACGATGTTGAGAGCTGGTCCGTCACCGATGATTGGCCGGAGCGTGTGCCGATCACAGAGGCCGAGGTCGATGTCTTCGAGGCGTGGTTCGGAGATGTGTTCGATGGACTGTTCGGGCCGTGCCGATGACGTGATGAGACTGCCGTCATGACCGTGCCCCGAAACACGTCAATGGCGCGCGCCGCCCTCTACCTGCGCGTATCGACCGCGCGGCAGGCCGAGCATGACGTGTCGATCCCGGATCAGCGCAAGCAGGGCGAAGCCTATTGCGCCGCGCGGCTACCAGCTTGTCGAGACCTTCGTGGACGCAGGCGCATCCGCCACCAACGACCGCCGCCCCGAGTTCCAGCAGATGATCGAGGCCGGGACGGCGAAGCCAGCGCCGTTCGAGGTGGTGGTCGTCCATTCGTTCAGCCGCTTCTTCCGCGATCACTTCGAACTCGAGTTTTACGTTCGCAAGCTGGCGAAGAATGGCATCCGCCTTGTGTCGATTACCCAGGAAATGGGCGACGACCCCATGCACGTCATGATACGTCAGATCATGGCGCTGTTCGACGAATATCAGTCCAAAGAGAACGCCAAGCACGTCCTTCGCGCCTTGAAGGAGAATGCCCGGCAGGGCTTCTGGAACGGCTCGCTGCCACCAATCGGCTACCGAGTGGTCGCCGCCAAGCAGCGCGGGGCCAACATCAAGAAGAAGCTGGAGATTGACCCGATCCACGCCGAGACGGTGCGGCTCGCCTTCCGCCTCGCGCTGGAGGGCGACGGCATGTCAGGGCCGATGGGCGTCAAGGCCATCACCAAATACCTCAACGAGCGCCGTATCTTCACGCGCGACGGCGGGCGTTGGGGCATTGGGACCGCTCACCGGATGCTGACCCGGCAGACCTATGTCGGTCGCCACGAGTTCAACCGCCGCACCAAGAATGGTGACAACAAGCCCGACGAGGAGGTGATTCCGGTCGCGGTGCCGCCAATCATCGACCAGGCAACGTTCGATGCCGTCCAGGCGCGCATGAAGGCGCGCAATCCCAAAGTGACACCGCCGCAGGTCGTTGGCGGTCCCACGCTGCTGACCGGTCTGATCCACTGCGCCACGTGCGGCGGGCCATGACGATCCGCACCGGCAAGGGCGGGCGCTACCGCTACTACACCTGCTCGACCAAGGCCCGGCAGGGGCCGACCGCCTGCTCCGGCATGACCGTGCCGATGGAGAAACTGGACACGCTGGTTGCTGGGCATCTGGAGGACCGGCTACTCGACCCGGCCAGACTCGAAGAGGTATTGGCGGCAGTTCTCGATCGGCGGCAGGAGCGGACCGAGCGCCGCCATGCTCACATCGCCGAGTTGAACAAGCGAGCGACTGAAACCGACCTGCGCCTCAAGCGGCTTTACGATGCCATCGAAAGCGGCGTCGCCGACTTGGACGACCCTGACCTCAAGAACCGCATCGCCAGCCTCAAGGCCATCCGAGACCAGTCGCGAGTTGATGCGGACCGGGCATCAGCCATGCTTGAAAGCGCGGGCCAGAAAGCCATCACCGCCCCGATGCTCGCCAGGTTCGCGCAGACCGCACGCCAACGGATGCGCCTGCCCAGTGGCGGCTACCGCCGCGACCACCTCCGGCTGCTCGCACAGCGCGTCGAGGTCAACGAACGCGAAGTTAGGATCATGGGATCGAAGTCCAACCTGCTGCGGACGCTTGCCGCCGCAGGCGCTACGGGAAAACTGCCCGGCGCAGTGCCCAGCTTTGTTCCGAAGTGGCGGAGGCGGTGGGATTCGAACCCACGATAGGGTTCCCCCTATGCTCAGTTAGCAACCGAGTGCTTTCGGCCTCTCAGCCACGCCTCCGACGAGGGGGTTTTAGCGGGGCAAGGAGGGTGGGGCAAGGGGAAAGGCACGACGCATTCACCGGCACCGCCGTTGCCCGGCGCGACTCTCCTTGGGGTCGACCACGCGCCAGACCGCCAATGGCTCAGACCCACCCATCCTTAACCGCTGAACAGGAAGTGCAGCACGTCTCCGTCCTTGACCTCGTATGTCTTGCCCTCCACCCGGAACTTGCCCGCCTCTTTCGCGCCCCCCTCGCCGTTTCCGGCGATGTAGTCGTCAAAGGCAATCGTCTCGGCGCGGATGAATCCCTTTTCGAAATCGCCATGGATCACCCCCGCCGCCTGGGGCGCCAGGGTGCCTGCCGGGATCGTCCAGGCACGGGCTTCCTTGGGGCCAACGGTGAAATAGGTTTGCAATCCCAACAGCTTGTAACCTGCCTTGATCAGCCGGTCCAATCCCGCCTCGTGCAGGCCCATCTCTTCCAGGAACATCACGGCCTCACCTTCGGCCAACTGGCTGATCTCTTCCTCGATCCGGGCGCTGATCACCACCGACGCCGCCCCTTGTGCTGCGGCCATCGTTGCCACCCGGTCGGACTGGGAATTGCCCGACGCCGCCGAGGATTCCTCCACATTGCAGACGTAGAGGACAGGTTTGGAGGTCAAAAGCTGCAGCAGGCGCCATTGCCGCTGGTCGTCCTCAGACACCTTGACCGTCCGTGCGGGCTGGCCACTTTCAAGTGCTTTCAGTGCGTTGCGCAGCAGGCGGTCCTGATCCGCAGCCTCTTTGTCCGCGCCGCCACGCAGTTTCCGCGCCAGGTTGGCAAGACGCTTTTCCACGCTGTCCAGATCGGCCAGCATCAGTTCCGTCTCGATGGTTTCTGCATCCGCCACCGGGTCGATGCGCCCTTCGACATGGGTGATGTCGCCATCCTCGAAACACCGCAGCACATGCGCGATCGCGTCACATTCGCGAATGTTCGCAAGGAACTGGTTGCCCAGGCCTTCGCCTTTTGATGCACCCCTGACCAACCCCGCGATGTCCACAAAGGTCATCCGCGTCGGGATGATCTGCTTGCTCATCGCAATTGCCGCCAGCTTGTCCAGTCGCGCATCTGGGACCGCCACCTCGCCGACATTCGGCTCGATCGTGCAGAACGGAAAGTTGGCCGCCTGCGCCGCTGCAGTCCGGGTCAGCGCATTGAAAAGGGTGGATTTTCCGACATTTGGCAGACCCACGATACCCATCTTGAAACCCATCGGATCCTCCCTTTGCGACCGACGCGCTTCTAGTCGCGGGCGCGCCGGGGTTCAAGCTTTCCCGAGTAGCCCGGCAGGTGTATCTTCTGCACATCCATCCGGGAGTTCGCACATGTCCTTTGATCCCTACATTCATTTCACCGGCACCTGTCGCACGGCGATGACCGCCTACCAGCAGATCTTTGGCGGCAAACTGGAGTTTTCACGCTATGGCGATGCGCCCGATGCCACACCCGAGGCGCGTGCATCCGACCTGATCATGCATGCCGCGCTGACCCTGGGGGACGGGCGCATGCTGCTGGCATCGGACTTTCCGCCGGGATTTCCCGGCGCGCCGCAGCAGGCGGTCAGCATCAGCCACATCGCCCCTTCTGCCGACGAAGGCCGCCGCCTTTTTGACCAGCTTGCGGACGGCGGGGTTGTGGTGATGGACTACGCTGCGACCTTCTGGTCCGACGGCTTCGGGATGGTCAAGGACCGCTTCGGGACGCACTGGATGGTCTCGGCACCCTGGCGCGCGCCCGAGGGCCATTGATTTTCCACCCTGCCCCGTGCAAACCCGGCGGAGATTTCGCGGGGGATGGCCATGACACGCATCGACGATACCTTTGCCCGGCTACGCGCGGCGCGGAAAAAGGCATTTGTCAGTTACATCATGGCGGGTGATCCGGACATGGCGACATCCCTCGCGGTGATGAAAGGCCTGCCTGGAGCGGGCGTCGACATCATCGAACTGGGCCTGCCATTTACCGACCCGATGGCGGACGGCCCGACGATCCAGGCTGCCGGCCAGCGCGCGCTTGAAGGCGGCATGACGGTCGCGGCGACGCTGCAGATGGTGCGCGATTTCCGCAAGGACGATGCGACCACGCCCATCGTCCTGATGGGCTATTACAACCCGATCTATGCGCGCGGCGTGGACCGTTTCCTGGCCGAGGCTCAGTCGGCCGGAATCGACGGGCTGATCGTGGTGGACCTGCCACCGGAAGAGGATGCCGAACTTTGCCTGCCTGCACAAAAGGCAGGGCTGAACTTCATCCGCTTGGCCACGCCGACGACCGATGCCCGGCGTCTGCCCAAAGTGCTGCAGAACACCTCGGGCTTTGTCTACTATGTCTCCGTCACCGGCATCACTGGCGCGGCGGCCGCGGTTGCAACCGAAGTCGCACCCGAAGTCGCGCGCATCAAGTCCAGCACGAACCTTCCGGTGATCGTCGGTTTCGGGATCAACACACCCGAGGCCGCAAGGAACATCGCGGCGGTTGCGGATGGCTGCGTCGTGGGGTCGGCCATCGTGCGTGAAATCGGCAGCGGAAAACCCGTGGCCGAAGTGCTGGCCTTTGTGTCGGGCCTTGCTGCCGGGGCGCATTCGGCATGATCAGCCGAGGCTGACGGGTTCCGTAGGTGCCCCGAACCGGGCCAGCATCCGATCCCGGATCTGGTCGCGCGCCTGCCGATAGGCCGACAGCTTGGCCTCGCGCCCGTCGCCAAGGCCGGTCGGGTCGAGGATCGGCCAGTATTCGATGTCAAGGTGATGGAACCGCGTCAGTTCCAGCGCCATCCGCTGTGAGGCCGGGGACAGGGCGACGATCAGGTCGAACTGGCTGAGGTCATCGCCCCATTCCTGCATCTCCTCGAAACTGCGCGAGCGGTGGCGCGAAAGTTCGATCCCCAGTTCCTTGCAGACGGCGATGGAAAAGCCGTCGATTTCCATGTCGTTCTTGACACCCGCCGACTGCACATAGGCGCGCTGGCCGTACATCTTCTTCATCAGCCCCTCGGCCATGGGGGACCGCACGGCATTGTGGTCGCAGCAGAACAGCACCGACTGGGGGAAATCCGCCACGATCAACCCCAGTGCAGGACGCAGATCAGGGTGAACAGACGCCGGGCGGTGTCGATGTCGACGGTGGCCTTGCCCTCCAGCCGTTCCTGCAGCACCCGCGCGCCCTCGTTGTGGATGCCGCGCCGCGCCATGTCGATGGCCTCGATCTGGCTTGGTGGCAGGCGCTTCACCGCGTCGAAATAGGATTCGCAGATCTGGAAGTAGTCCTTCACCACCTGCCGGAACGGCCCCAGCGACAGATGAAATGCCGTGACCGGGGCCTCGGATTCCGTCGCGATGTCAAAGACCAGCCGCCCCTCGCGGATCGCAAGTCCCAGACGATAGGGGCCATCGGGGGCCGCCCGCTCGTCACGCGGCGGCAGGGCAAAGCTGTTGTCTTCCAGAAGATCAAAGATCGCGACGCGGCGCTCCTGCTCGATTTCAGGCGTCGGGCGGATCAGCCCGCGCTCGTCGATGGCGATGTGGCAGAGGCGGTTCGTCAAGATGACACCTCGTTTGCGGCATTCACCTTGGCCAACCTTGCCCTCACACTCAAACCATGCGCCTGCAGCCCTTCGGACAGGGCCAGCCGTTCTGCCGCCGGGCCGACAGCGGCAAGCGAGGCCGGCGTCATCCGCGCCATGGTCGTGCGCTTCATGAAATCCAGCACCGACAGTCCCGACGAGAACCGCGCCGACCGCGCCGTCGGCAGCACATGGTTCGGCCCGCCGACATAGTCGCCGATCGCCTCGGGCGTCCATGGACCCAGAAAAATCGCCCCGGCATGGAGGATTTTCGCCGCCAGCGCCTCAGGCTGTTCGGTCAGGATTTCAAGATGTTCCGGGGCGATGCGGTTGGCAAGGGCGGCGGCCTGATCCAGGGTATCCACAACGATCACCGCCCCGTTTCGCGCCCAGGACGCCCCGGCGATGGCGCGCCTGTCAAGGGTCTGTAGGTAACGGTCCACCGCTGCCGCAACTGCGCGACCGAACCCGGCGTCCGTGGTGATCAGGATCGACTGCGCACTTTCGTCATGCTCGGCCTGGGACAGCAGATCCAGCGCAACCCAATCGGGATCGTTGTCCCGATCCGCAATCACCAGAATCTCCGATGGGCCTGCGATCATGTCGATACCGACGCGCCCGAATACCCGGCGCTTTGCCGCCGCCACATAGGCGTTGCCAGGGCCGGTGATCTTGTCCACCGGATCAATGGTTTCGGTGCCATAGGCCAGGGCGGCGATGGCTTGGGCGCCACCGATCCGCAGGACCCTGTCCACCCCGGCGATCTGGGCAGCCAGCAAGACCAGAGGGTTCACCACACCACCCGGCGTCGGGCAGGCGATGACCAGGCGTTCCACGCCTGCCACACGGGCCGGAATGGCGTTCATCAGGACCGATGACGGGTATGAGGCAAGGCCGCCCGGAACATACAACCCCGCCGCCGATACGGGCGTCCAGCGCCAGCCCAGGGTCGCCCCGGTGGTGTCGGTCCAGCTGGAATCTTCGGGCAACTGGCGTTCATGATAGGCACGGATACGGGCGGCGGCGAGGTCCAGCGCGGCGCGGTCCTCGGGGGACACGCGGGCTATTTCCGCAGCGATTTCGGCAGCGGAAAAGGCGATGGTTTCAGGGGTTAACATCAGCCTGTCAAACTTCGCCGTCAGCTCGATAACGGCTGCGTCACCCCTTGCCCGGACATCTGAAATGATCGCCGCCACCGCAAGATCGACATCCTCGGCCTCCTCGCGCTTGTGACCCATAAGCGCGGCAAAGCCGGCTTCGAAACCCGCATCTCGGCTGTTCAGGAACACGGGCATTGCGGGGACTTCCTCTGGACGACCCGCCCCAGATAGCGCGCGCGCCACGTAGCCTCAAGCGCTGGCTTTTTCATTCACCTGTTCACAAATATCCCGCGGGAGGTCCGGAGGGTGTGAAACCCTCCGGCGGCTGGCAAAGGGCGCGTGGCCAAACATGTGCCAAACCTGTGCCCGGCTTGTGCTAAACGTCGTGCTGCGGAGCCGCCTTGGAAACCGCCCTATGGGGGCGGGTCACGTCGTCCAGCCGGACCTCCAGCGCCTCAACCTCCAGTGCTACCGCGCCGTCACCCGCCAGCGTCAGGGTCAAGGTTCCGGTGCCGTCCGGGCCGGGGACAAAACCCAACGTCAGCGCCGACAGGATGACATCGCGGTCGGCGCGGTCGATGCCGCTGGTGCGCACGCGCAGGACATCCTCGACCACCAGCATCGCGCGGACACGCTCATAGGCGCGTCCCGCGACCTCAGCCGCCGCGCGATCCTCCCAGCGAAAGCGGTTGACCAGCAGCGCAAACCGACGACGCGCGGCGTCATAGGCCATGTCGGTGATCGGAAACACCGCGTCCTGGATCAAACCCGCGATCACGGCCAGATCGTCCGCATCCCGCGCGATCAGGCGCAGCGGCGTCTCGGCCCCGTCCTCGAACCGTGCATCGGCCATCACGCGGCCTTGACCCGTTCGATCAATGCCCCGCAGGCGCGCAGCTTTTCCTCGACCCGCTCATACCCGCGATCCAGATGATAGACGCGGCTGACCACGGTCTCTCCTTCTGCCGCCAGCGCCGCCAGGATCAGGCTCACCGACGCGCGCAGGTCCGTCGCCATCACCCGCGCACCTTTCAGTTTCGGCACGCCCGTCACCGTGGCATGTCCGCCATGCACCTCGATGCGCGCACCCATCCGGATCAGTTCGGGGGCGTGCATGAAGCGGTTCTCGAAAATCTTCTCTTCCAGCACCGATGTCCCTTCGGCGGTGCACAGAAGGGCCATCATCTGCGCCTGCAGGTCGGTCGGGAAACCGGGATAGGGGGCTGTCGTCACATCCACCGCGCGGACGCGGCCGTTCTTGCGCGACACCTTGACCCCGCGATTGGTCTGCGTGACGGACACCCCCGCCGCGTCCAGCCGCTCGGCGAATGCCCCGACCAGATCGATCGTGCCGCCAAGGCATTCGATGTCGCCGCCGCAGATCGCGGGCACCAGCATGTAGGTCCCCAGCTCGATCCGGTCGGCCACGACCTGATGGGTGGCCCCATGCAGGCGATCGACGCCCTCGATGGCGATGGTGCTGGTGCCTTCGCCCTCGATCCGGGCGCCCATCTTGCGCAGGCAGCGCGCCAGGTCGACAATCTCGGGTTCGCGGGCGGCGGTCTTCAGAACCGTGGTGCCCTTGGCCAAGGTGGCGGCCATCAGGGCGTTTTCGGTCGCCCCGACCGAGACAAAGGGAAACTCGAAAACAGCGCCTTTGAGGCGGCCACCGGGGGCCTTGGCATGGACATAGCCATCCCGCAGGTCCAGATCCGCGCCCATCGCCTCCAGCGCCTTGAGGTGCAGATCGACCGGCCGCGCGCCGATGGCACAGCCGCCGGGCAAGGAAACAATGGCATGACCATCGCGCGCCAGCATCGGGCCAAGGACCAGGATCGAGGCGCGCATCTTGCGCACGATGTCATAGTCCGCCGTGTGGCTGGTGATCGTGTGGCTGGACATCGCCAGCACCAGGCCGTCCTGCAGGGACGCAACCTCGGCGCCGAGCGACTGCAAAAGCTGGGTCATCGTCGCGATGTCGGACAGGCGCGGCGCGTTGGTCAGCGTCAACGGCTCGTCACTGAGCAAGGTCGCGGGCATCAGGGTGAGGCAGGCATTCTTGGCCCCAGCGATGGGGATCGCACCCGACAGCGCGCCATTTCCCTTGACGACGATGGAATCCATGCCCCTAGTCCTTTGTGTTTTCCGGCGCTTGCCGCGCCTTGGCCTGCGATTTGCGCCGCGCCATGTTCGCCTTCAGCGCCGCCTTGAGCCGCGCCTCGCGCAGCCCTGCCCGTCCGGTCGCAGGGGCCGGTTCATCGCGGTCGGTCAGGGTCGGCCTTTGCGGTCTGTCATGCATGGTCCCCCATAACTCAAGGTGGTATCAGGGTCCAGATGCCGGGCGAAAAGGGGGTTGCACGGGCGCAGGATTGCGTCTATCCCGCCGCCACCATCGGCGCTGCAGTAGCTCAGTGGTAGAGCACTCCCTTGGTAAGGGAGAGGTCGAGAGTTCAATCCTCTCTTGCAGCACCATCTCGCCTTTTTGCCCGGAAATTCCCGCTAACATCTTGAACGGGAACGAAAATTCCGGTGTTCCATACACCCCGCTTTTGCCATACCGGAGCGGCTCCGCAAACGCGAGGCGCAGCACCGTCTGGCGCATGACGTAGTCACCGTTTTTGTAGATACTCCAAGGACTTGAAAGGAATCGCATGGCGAGTTCAATACAGTCCTCCAGCCGTCCCTTTGGGGGCACGGATGTAGCCACCCCAGCGTGCGGAACAATTCGGCATACATCTTAAGCTGATTGTAGAGCGGATCACGGCTTCGGTCAGCTCGGGTGGACCGCGCGACCGCTTCCTCGCCCATGTAGGACAGCGGATCGCGCAGGAGCGGGTTCTGAAGCCCGCGCGGCATGTCCCAGCCATGGTCAAGGAAGAGCTGACGGGAGACATCCCGCAGCTTGACCTTGTAGTGCGGCAAATTGATCGCCCGAATCTGCTCCGCATTGATGCGGGACCAGACGACATGGGCATGCCGCCGTCCGTCCTTCTCATGGAAGATCACGGCGCGGGGCTGATCCGTCCGGCCGAGCTTTTCCTCGATTCTGGCAATGGCCTGTTCGAAGGCCTCTACCGGCACACTGGCTTTCTGGGGCGGGTTGAGGCTCAGGGAGAAGAGATGGTTGCGGCAGCGAGTTCCGCTGGCGATGGCATCCGCCTCGCCAAAGGCTTCGAGCAGGTCCTCGCTGATAAACCCCCGCACCTCATGCAACTCGACATGATCGTTCTCGCGCATGGCGAGAAGGTATCGTCCTAGCTGCGTGGCATCACCCCGTTCCTTGCCTTTCAGGATCATGGCCCGTCCTCCGGCATCTTGCCGAGGGCGCGCAGGAGGTCAGCGCGCAAGGCCGCGATATCGCGGCAGGCACGCCATGCAGTGCAATCCCTTCAAGCTCGTCGATCGCCTCACAGGCGGCCGGGACGTCCCATGTGCGGGCTGCTTGGCGCGCGGCAAGAGAAGTGTTCCAGAGATAGCGGGTTTCGATTTCCATAATGTGCCCCTTTCCAGTGTGCATCTGCCCTTGATTCTACCCGGCCCGAATCGTGTCTGTCATGGAGATTGAGGCACTCCGCAGTCTGCCGACAAACCCTGCAAACCCGACACGAGCCGCCCGGCCCGACGGCCGAAACGTGCCGCTTGTATGCAAGGCGATATAACTGTATAAAAACACTACTGATGTTGAGAGTTTATACAGAAACGATCGCCATGCAGTACGTCACCTATCTTCGGGTCAGCACGGACCGCCAGGGCAAGAGCGGCCTTGGCTTGGAAGCACAGCGCAAAGCCGTCTCGGACTACGTGACCGGCAAGGGTCAGATCGCAGCCGAGTACGTTGAAGTCGAGAGCGGCAAGAAGAATGACCGGCCACAGTTGGCCCGGGCCTTGGCAGAGGCGAAGCGGATCGGAGCCGTCCTCTTGATTGCGAAGCTGGGCCGGCTAGCGCGCAACGTCGCTTTCACTGCGAACCTGCTAGAAGCGGGCGTCGAGATCGCAGCCGCAGATATGCCACAGGCGAACCGCTTCCTGTTGCACGTCATGGCGGCCGTCGCCGAACATGAGGCGCAGGCAATCTCCGATCGGACGCGCGCCGCGCTGGCGGCCGCCAAGGCGCGCGGGGTGGCCTTGGGTTGGTCCATCCCTTCCCGACAAGAGGAGCAGCGCCAAGCGGCCCGGAAAGGGGCGCTGCGCAACGCTGGGAAGGCAGATCAGCACGCGGCAAACGTCCTTCCTGTGGTTAACCAGATCGCCGCGGGCGGAGCATCCCTGCGCAAGATTGCCGAAGAGCTCAACGACCGCGGCATCAAGACGGCCCGTGGCGGCCTGTGGCATGCGGCGACGGTACGGAACCTGTTGGGCCGCGACACAGCTATGGAGTGCGGCTCCTAAGCGGTGCTGCGAGATGCCTTTCGCCAAGTATCTCGACCGAGCTGCCGGCGGAAGTAGGGCGTCAGGCTGAAGCCCAATCCCGAACCAATAGCCAAACCAAGATTAGCAGCAGCGTCCACGCGGCGCGGCGTGCGTACGCCCCCGAGGTAAAAGACGTGAGGTCTCGCTCCTAGCGCATCCCTGTGACGCTTTGCACCAGCACGTCGCCCACCCCCCCCGATCTCCGCCAATTATTCATACGCATAACAGCAACAAACGCCCCCACCCCACCATGCTGCACATGCAAAAGGGCGCACCTTTCGGTACACCCTTCGCGTGTGCTCAAACCCTGGCGCTTTCGTGTTCAGGCGATAAAGGCGCCATCATTGCGCCTTGCGCGGGTCGAAAAGAATACGACTTTTTCGTGGCTGGCTCCAGCGCGATACCGCGCGCCCACACCGACAGAACTGGCCATCGCACCGGGTTTTCCGTTCAAGGATGCCAGTGCTGCAACGCGACCCAGACGAGCTTTTTCCATGATATCAGACATTTGGACTTCCCCTTGTTTTGATTGATTGGCGTTTCACTCTTCCGCCACGGTTGTGACTTGAATTTAACTTGTTGCCAGACCATGGCGAAAAAGTGGCACGATTGTGCGCGGATTCTGGTCATTTCAAGGTCTTGTTATGACAACCTATGGTTGTTTAATTTTCCGCCAAACCTGTCCAAAAAGATAGGTACCGCGGCAAGGAAACGCTCAAACCGGATTCTTTTCTTCTTGCACTGCAGCAGAAACAATCGAACCTTTATGCGGCGACAAAGGCCGGCCCGCCCCCCCTTTGTCACGAAAAAAGGAACCTCAGCGCCCATGGTCATAGAATGGTTAAGAATCCCCGTCCCGATCGCGCGGCAGGACGATTATCTGCGCCATGACCGGGCGATCTGGACTGAATTCCTGGCGAAACAGCTCGGGTTCGCCGGAAAAGAGTACTGGCGTGACCCCGATTCGCCCGAAATCCTGCATCTGGTGATCTGCTGGGACACGCTCGCCGACTGGCACAAAGTGCCGCAGTCCGGTCTCGCGGCAACCGACCGCGCCTTTGCGGCGGCCTTGGGCGAGGTCTGGCCGGTACAGCTTTGTACGCGATACGATGTGCTGCCGCCGCCCGCGTGAAAGCCCGCCGATTGCCGCAGTTGCCAAGAGCGGACCTCCGCCGACAGCGCCTGCGCCCGCCTTCCCGCGACATTCAGACAGGAATTGACACTATCTTAAGCTTTCACCTGCACCAATAGTCGGATCAGCGGCCTGCGGGCCTCGTCGGCTTTGGGGGTGACGGGTGCGACAGACAGCGCTGGGGAAGATGGCCACGGTCTTTTGCTGAAATCACACCTCTTCCTTGGCGGTGCCGCATTTCAGACAGAATGATTGGGAACCTTGGTGATGTGCTAACGGGAGAATAGCAATGTCCACGATCTTCATCCTTGCAGGCAGCTTGCTTGGCTTCGTGCTCGGGATGGGCAGCCTTGCCATCGGTGCGGGCCTGACCTTCGCCATGCTGCTCTGGATCGGATCGGGGGTGATCGCCGCGCTCATGTCGGTTACGCTGGCCACCACAGTTGCCAAGGAACCGGCCCCGGCTGCCCAGTCTGCCTGACGCGCCCATTGCGGCTTGCCGACGTCCGCAACCTAGGCCCTTACCCAACTGGACTATCTGTTTGATCCCACGGCTTGAGGGTGCGATCCTTTCGAAGGAATGGAAGGAAGCACTAGGCGGCGTCTGCATTTAGGTTAGCCAAGCCATTGTACATGCGAGGTCGACAAAGGCCTTGAACGAGGAGAGGGTCTTTTCGCAGCGCAGGGCGATCCGGCGGAACCTTTTGATCTTGTTAAAGAAACACTCTACCAAA
>JAJNPS010000033.1 GCA_021155205.1 Rhodobacterales bacterium | reverse complement strand
GGCCTGCGCGCCGTCAATCGTATTGCCGAACTTCCAGCCACCCATGGCTTTCCAGCCATGCGGCGATCCATGCCCGTCCTGCGAGGATTGGCCGCACTGACAGGCAGCACTATGGCCACTGGGCGTGATGGCCCCGGCGATCACCCTTTGGCCTTCGCGAAAACCGGTCACCGCAGAGCCCAGTTTTTCGATGATGCCAACGGGTTCGTGGCCAATCGTCAGCCCGCGCGCAACGGGATATTCGCCTTTCAGGATGTGCACATCGGTGCCGCAGATCGTTGTGGTGGTGATGCGGATCAGCGCATCAAGCGGCCCGACATCGGGTATTCGCTTATCCTCCAGCACGATACGACCCGGTTCGACAAATACGGCGGCTTTCATCATCGGCATGGCTTCGCTCCATCTGGTTTTCCGCGACGGCTGGCGCTGGGAGGTCGACCTGCCCGGTTGAGACGCCAGGCTGTGCCCGGCGACGTGGCGAAGGTCGATTGCCAGAGACAGCCCTGATCCGTCCAGCCTAGCGCTGTCGCGGCGGGGCGGCATTGATGTGTGTCAAGGCGACACCAGCAGTCCTATTGACCCATGTCATGAAAGATGGCGGCAGTTGCATCGCACGAGGATGACCTATCGACTCAGCGTAAGCGTCCGGTCTGACCGCTACGCGCAGACATTGTGCGGCTTCGATCGCTTCATGCGCTCCTTCGGGATCGTCCAGACGGCGTTTTCGAAATCGACCTCATCCCAGACCGCGTCCTGCAGTTCGCTCTTCCGGACCATGGTGAGGAGGTAGAGCTTCATGCCGAGCCGGATCGTCGGCAGCGTCGCGACATGCTCGAGGTGCTTCAGCATGATGCGGATCTCGGTCGGCGAAAGCGCCCGGTCCTTGGGCGTGAATGTGGCGATCGAAGCCGGACCGACATCATCGGCCGGATTCGCGACCTTCTCGCCGTGGAGGATGGCGAAGGCGTAAATCTGCTTCAGGATGTCCCGCACATGGATGGCCGTCGCCGGCGCGCCCCGTCCGCGATCTTGGCGCAATGGGCGCCCAGGTCATCAGGCGTGATTTCGGTCAGCAAACGGTTCCGCCAGACGGGCTTGAATTCACGCTCGAAGATGGCGCGGCGCATGGCGCGCGTGCTGTCGGCCATGGGCGCGCCCGTCAGCCACTTCTCGCCGAACTCGCCGAAGCTCTTGGCCTCCTTGATCCGGCGCTTCTCCCGCTGCTTTTCGATGGCGGGGACCGCCCCTCGGCGATCATCCGTTTCGCGTCCAGGCACAATTCCCGCGCCCGGGCGAGCGAGATCCCATCCCGGGCGTACTTGCCAAGATGAACGGTCTCCCGCCTGCCGTTCAGCCGATAGTCGAGCCTGAACGAGATGCCGCCTGTCGGCGCGACACGCACATACATGCCGTCACGATCGGTCACTTGTACATTTTTTCTTTTGGTTTCGGGTACTTGAGTGCCGCCCCCGTCAACATTCCGGGCCTCCTCGCGGAAAAGTACCGTCACGCGGGTTTTGGAGGCTTTTGACGGGAATATCTGTTTATGTTCAGCGTGTTAGGCTGAAAAAAGTACCGTCACTGGCCTCAGTCGCTATGACGGTACTTTCGATTTTCCGGATGATCAACGGGGGCAGGGTCCGTCAGCGGGCAGGACAGACGCGTTTGATGCCCACCGATAGCTCTCGATAGGTGTCGGCTGAAATATTTTTGTTTTTCAGGTGGTTATGTCGTATTTTGGCGTAGTTTCGGACACGCTCGGATGGGCAAGAATCATTCCAGTTCGATCGTCCCCGGCGGTTTCGAGGTGCAGTCATAGAACACCCGGTTGACGCCCGGCACCTCGTTGATGATCCGCGTTGCGGTTTCGCCCAGGAATTCGTGGGTAAAGGGATAGTAGTCCGCCGTCATGCCGTCCACGCTCGTCACCGCCCTGAGCGCCAGCGCATAGTCATAGGTCCGCCCGTCGCCCATCACGCCAACCGTCTTCATCGGCAGGATCGCGGCAAAGGCCTGCCAGATGTCGTCATACAGACCGTGCTTGCGGATCTGGTCGATATAGACGGCGTCGGCGCGGCGCAGGATGTCCAGCTTTTCCGTCGTGATCTCGCCTGGACAGCGGATCGCAAGGCCGGGGCCGGGAAAGGGATGGCGGGCGATGAAGGCTTGCGGAAGGCCCAACTCGCGGCCCAGCGCGCGGACCTCGTCCTTGAACAGTTCGCGCAGCGGTTCGACCAGTTTCAGCCCCATCTTGTCCGGCAGGCCGCCGACATTGTGGTGCGACTTGATCGTGACCGAAGGGCCACCGCTGAACGACACGGATTCAATGACATCGGGGTAAAGCGTGCCCTGTGCGAGGAACGTCGCGCCGCCGACGGCATGGGCGTGTTTCTGAAACACCTCGATGAACAGCCGCCCGATCGTCTTGCGCTTGACCTCGGGGTCGGACACCCCCTCCAGCGCACCCAGGAACAGCGCGGACTCGTCGGCATGGATCAGCGGAATGTTGTACTGGTCACGGAACATGGTCACGACCTGCGCGGCTTCGCCAAGCCGCAGAAGGCCGTGGTCCACGAAAACGCAGGTAAGCTGGTCGCCGATCGCCTGGTGGATCAGGACGGCGGCGACCGAAGAATCCACACCCCCGGACAGCCCGCAGATCACCTTGGCGTCGCCCACCTGGGCGCGAATTTTCGCGATCGCCTCTTCGCGGTAGGCACCCATCGTCCAGTCGCCCTTGAACCCGGCCAGCTTGACGAAATTCTCGTAGAGCCGCGCGCCTTTGGGGGTGTGGTGCACTTCGGGGTGGAATTGTACGGCGTAGAAATGGCGCGACGGGTCGGCGGTGATGGCAAAGGGCGCGTTCGCGCTGGTGCCAAAGACCTGAAAGCCGGGGGCGATTTCGCTGACATGATCTCCATGGCTCATCCAGACCTGCTCGCGGGCCATGGGGCCATCTTCGGCCGGAAACCAGCCCGCAAGGATCGGATGGGTCAGATCGGTCGGTGTGACATAGGCGCGTCCGAATTCTGCGGTGCCATGCCCGCGCTCCACCCGGCCGCCGAGGACATGCATCATGACTTGCTGGCCATAGCAGATGCCAAGGATCGGCACGCCGAGGTCAAAGACCCCCTTTGGCGGCATCGGTGCGCCGTCGGCAAAGACCGAAGCCGGGCCACCGGAGAAGATCACTGCCCTTGGGGCAAAGGCCGCCAGAAACGCCTCATCCACGCGGTTATAGGGGTGAATTTCGCAATAGACGTTCAGCTCTCGCAGGCGGCGCGCGATCAGTTGCGTCACCTGGCTGCCAAAATCAATGATCAGAAGGCGGTCATGCTGGGTCATGTGCCCGCCTAGCCTTTGGGGGCCGAAACTTCAAGTGGGGCAGGGAAGGGCAAGTCCCGATCCCGGTCGGCCACGCGGGTGCCGACACATCGAAAAAATCTTGCGATTCTTGCAGAATTTTTTCCTCGGTCTGTCGAAATCGGCAAATGTCGCGCGTCCTTGGGTCACGAAAACACGAAACGAGATAGGAAACACAAAATGACCTTTGCTGTAACACCGCTCTATGCCCTGCCTCTTGCCTTGATCTTCCTCATCCTTTGGTTCCGCATCAGCGGCGTGCGGTCTGCCACAAAAATCTCGTTTGGTGACGGCGGCAATGTGGACCTACTGCGGCGCGTCCGCCAGCACGGCAACTTTGTCGAATGGACGACGTTCGTGCTGATCCTGATGATTTTGGCCGAAGGGATGGGGGCACCTGCGCTTTACCTGCACATCTCGGGCGCACTTCTTCTGATCGGTCGGATCGCGCATCCGTTCGGCCTGGGTGCCATCGACAATGCGGCCCATCCGCTGCGCTATGTCGGCAACGGCACCAACATCCTGGCGACCGTGAACCTGATGGTCCTCTTCGGCGTGAACCTCCTCGGCCTCTGACACAAACCACAGCCACTACCAACTGAAACCCCAAGGACAAAGGAATACACAAATGCAATACATGCTCCTGATCTATACCGACGCATCCCGTGAACCGGCCTATGGCACCAAAGAATTCGATGCGATGATGGGCGGCTACTTCGCGCTGAACGAAAGGTTGAAGGCCGATGGCGTGCTGAAATCGGGTGAAGGCTTGAAAGGCGTCGAGACGGCCACCTCAGTGCGGCAACGTGATGGCAAGGTCGAAACGATGGACGGCCCGTTTGCCGAAACCAAGGAATATCTGGGCGGCTATTATGTGATCGACGTACCCGATCTGGATACGGCGTTGAAGTACGCAGCACAGGTCCCCGCGGTGGCACATGGCACGGTCGAAGTGCGTGCCTTGCAGAACTATAACCCGATGGACAACTGATACCGTGTCAGCCGCCCCCAGTGCCATTGCCGTCACCAAGGCCATCGAGGCGGTGATGCGCAATGACCGGGGGCGGCTGATGGCCGCCCTGATCGCGCGGTTGCGCGATTTTCAACTGGCCGAAGATGCGCTGCAAGAAGCCAGCATTTCGGCGCTGTCCCATTGGGGGCGTTCGGGCCTTCCGGCCTCACCTCAGGGTTGGTTGCTGAAGGTCGCGCTGCGCAAGGCCATCGACCGGCTGCGCGGGGCCAAACGCGAAGACCGCAAGGCCGCCGATATCGCCATATTGGCCGAGGAAGAAGCCGCCGACATGACCCCCGAGGCGATCCCCGACGAACGCCTGCGCCTGATCTTTACCTGCTGCCATCCGGCGCTGGACGAAAAGTCCCGCGTGGCATTGACGCTGCGTACGCTGGGCGGTCTGTCCACGGCCGAGATCGCCCGCGCCTTTTTGGATCAGGACACCACGATGGGCCAGCGTATCAGCCGCGCCAAGACCAAGATTGCCGCCGCCGGTATCCCCTTTGCGGTGCCCGGCCCCGAAGAATGGCCCGGTCGTCTGGATTCGGTCCTGACCGTGATCTATCTGATTTTCAACGCGGGCTACACCGTCGGCCCCGGTGGCGACCGCGACCTGTGCGCCGAGGCGATCTACCTTGCACGGATGGTCGATGCCCTGCGTCCGTACGAGGCCGAGGTGGAGGGCTGCCTTGCGCTGATGGTGCTTACCCACGCGCGCAGCAAGGCCCGCCTGAATGCCAATGGCGAAAGCGTGGCCCTGCCAGATCAGGACCGCGGCCTGTGGGACGACGCGGCGCTGGCCGAGGGGAGGGGGATCCTCGATGCCGCCATCACCCGGCGCAATTCCGGCCCTTTCCAGATCAAGGCCGCCATCGCGGCCTGCCATCATCCCGATAGGTCCGACTGGCCGCAGATCGTCATGCTTTACCGTGGCCTGATGCGCTACGAACCAACACCGGTGATCGCCCTCAACCACGCCGTCGCCCTGGCCGAGGCAGAAGGGGCGCAGGCCGGTCTTGCCGCGCTGGAGATCCTTGCGCGCGAACTGGATGGCTACCAGCCCTTTCACGCCGCCCAGGCTGATCTGTTGGGGCGCACAGGCCGGATCGCGGCGGCTGCGGCGGCCTATGACCGCGCCATTGCGCTGGCCCCGTCATCCGCCGATGCGCGGTTTCTTGGGCAAAGGCGCGCAAGACTGCTGCAAGGTTAGGCAGGGCGGCAGATTTTCCCCGAAAAACAAAAAAAGGCCGAGCAAAAGCTCGGCCAAGGTCCAACAGGGAGGTATGAACAAGAAACACGTGGTGCGCCTTGTTCGATTGCAAGGTAGTGGTGCGGGGTCTGCGGTTCAAGCTTGACAATGCTGCGGTTGCAGCATTGCCGCTATGTGCTGCGCGCATATCTCGGGCGATGTCAGTCCTGCTGGCGCTTGCGATAGGTGAAGATCTCTTCGGTCACGAACTCGCGGAAGGCAGCCACCCGCTTGGAATGGCGCAATTCCTCGGGGTATGCCAGGAACACCGGCACTTCGGCCGACTCCACATCGGGCAGCACGCGCACCAGATGCGGAAAATCCTCGGTGATGTAGTCGGGCAGCACGCCGATCCCCAGATGGCTGAGGACCGCCTGCAAGACGCCGAAATAATTGTTCACCGTCAGGGTGGACGGGATGTCATGGCTCATCAGTTCGGCCACCATCAGCGCGCCCGCCGCAACCTGCGGCGTCCCGGCATGCTGGCAGATCAGCCGGTGCGCGGAAAAATCGTTCATGGTGTCGGGCGTTCCGTGATCGGCCAGATATTCCGGTGTTGCGTAAAGCCGCATCCGGATGTTCATCAGGCGCTTGCGGATCAGGTCGGCTTGCGTCGGTTCCTTCATGCGGATCGCCACGTCCGCCTCGCGCATCGGCAGATCAAGGACCCGCTCTTCCAGCATCAGGTCGATCTTGAGGGCGGGGTACTTCTTGTAAAGCGCGGGCAGCCGCGGCGCCAGCCACAGCGTGCCGAAGCCGGTCGTCGTGGTCACGCGCAATTCGCCCAGCACCTCGTCTTCGCTGTCGCGGATGCGGGCGGCGGTGGCGTCCAGCCGTTTCACCATCTGTTGCGTGGCGTCGAACAGCAATTCCCCCTGTTCGGTCAGGATCAGCCCCCGCGCATGGCGGTGAAACAGCGTCACCGACAGGCTTTCCTCGAGCGCGCGGATCTGGCGGCTGACGGCGGACTGCGACAGATGCAGCACATCGCCCGCATGGGTCAGGCTGCCGCGTTCCGCCACCGCGTGAAAAATCCGCAGCTTGTCCCAATCCATCCCGTTCCCCTGATACCCGACACCGCACTGCGGCTATCTAGGCATAAACCCGGGGTCTGGGAAGGCATTTGCCGAAATATGCCGCCCGCCATGCCCCGACGGCCGTGTTCGTCGTTGCGCCGGGGGCCACGTCATCGTGCTGTCACGCGGTTCTGCCAAGGCAGACATGAGGCGGCGACAGGGGGGTGGCAAGGTGGCAAGTTCCATGGATGCGGTGTCCGACGTGACCCGCGACATTACCTATGCCGGTTCCGGCCAGACCATCGCCAGCCGCAGCGTGATCCGCCTTCTGGAGAACACCACGGGTCGCAAATCGCTGATCCGCCGCGCGCGCGGGTATGAGGATGAGGTCGCGCGGGGCCGCAGCTTCTGGCAGGTCATCCCGGAGAAGTTCGGCCTTAGCCTCGACATCGTTGGCGGCAGTCTTGAGAACCTGCCCAAGGATGGCCCGCTGGTCGTCACGTCCAACCACCCCTACGGCATCCTTGACGGCCTGATGCTGGGGTATTTGCTGGATGCGCGGCGCGGTGATTTCCACATCCTTGCCAATGCCGTGTTCAAACATGTGCCAGCCCTGGATCGCGTCCTGTTGCCGATTTCCTTCGATGCTACCAAGGAGGCGACCCGCCTCAATCTGGAAAGTCGCGCCACAGCGCTGAATTACCTCGCGCAGGGGGGCGCCATCGGCGTCTTTCCGGGCGGCACCGTCTCCACCTCCGCGCGCCCGTTCGGCCCGCCGATGGACCCGGTCTGGCGTAATTTCACCGCCAGGATGGTCGCAAAGTCCGGCGCCACCGTTGTCCCGATCTTCTTTGACGGCCACAACTCGCGCTTCTTCCAGCTGGCCTCGCGGCTCCACTACTCCCTGCGCCTCGCGCTCCTGATCAAGGAGTTCCGTGCCCGCACTGATGCGCCGGTCCGCGTCGTCATCGGAAAGCCCATCCCGCAAAGCACCCTTGCCCCCCACTACGGCGATGCCACAGCGATGATGGAAACCCTGCGCCGCGCCACCTATGCCCTTTCGCCCAAACCCTTGCAGTCCTATGATCCGGGCTACGAGTTTGAGGACAGGTACAAATCCCGCGATGGGGCAGGGCGGCGATAACCCCCACAAAGCCCCGCGAAAGCATAAGGGGCATGGGCATGGCGGTCGGCATTTTCGATAGTGGTCTGGGCGGCCTGACGGTCCTTGATGCGCTGACCCGGCGCCTGCCCGAAGTGCCCTTTGTCTATCTTGGCGACAACGCCCACGCCCCCTATGGCGTGCGCACCCCCGACGACATCTTCAACCTGACCACGGCCTCGGTGGAGCGTCTCTGGGCCGAGGGCTGCGATCTGGTCATCCTCGCCTGCAACACCGCAAGCGCCGCCGCCTTGAAGCGGATGCAGGAAACCTGGGTTCCGAAATCGAAGCGCGTCCTTGGCGTGTTCGTGCCCATGATCGAGGCGGTGACGGAGCGTCAATGGGGCGACAACTCCCCACCGCGCGAGGTCGCGGTGAAGCATATCGCGTTGTTTGCGACCCCCGCCACGGTCGCCAGCCGCGCGTTCCAGCGTGAACTGGCGTTCCGGGCGATTGGCGTGGACGTCGAGGCGCAACCCTGCGGCGGCGTCGTAGACGCGATCGAACAGGGCGACGAGATGCTGGCCGAAACCCTGGTCCGCGCCCATGTCGACGCGTTGAAGCGCCGCATGCCCCACCCCGAGGCGGCGGTGCTGGGCTGTACGCATTATCCCCTGATGGAAAAGGTGTTCGCCGAGGCGCTGGGGCCGGGGGTCAAGGTCTATTCCCAGCCATCGCTGGTGGCCGAAAGCCTGGCGGACTACCTGGAGCGTCGGCCCGAGATGGTGGGGACGGGGACGCGCTCGCGGTTCCTGACGACGGGGGACGCAAAGGCGGTGAGCGACCGGGCGACGCAGTTCATGCGGCGGAGCGTGGTGTTCGAGGCGGCGTGAGGGCGCTACGGCGCAGCACGTAGGTCGGGCTTCAGCCCGACTCTCTGCCCTTGACGAATTTATGTAGTTACATATATTTGATCAGCAATGACCGACGTTCGAGTCGAGTATGACGAAAACAAGCGCCAACACACTTTGCTGCTCCGAAAACTCGACATGGCCGACGCGCAAATTGTCTTCTCCGGCCCGACGCTGACCTTTCCTGACGTCCGGGGCGACTATGGCGAAGACCGATTTCTGACAGTTGGTCATCTGCGGGCGCGCATGGTGATCATCTGCTGGACGCCCCGGAACGACGCCTATCGCATCATCAGCATGAGAAAAACCAATGAACGCGAAACAAAAAGCTATCGAACATCCCTCGGAATGGGAGGCTGACGACGACATCCCCGACCTGTCCACCCCCGAATGGGTCGCCCGCTTTGCCACCGCCAAGGTCCAGCGCGGCCGCCCGAAGGCCCCGAACCCCAAGGTGTCGACGACCCTGCGGCTCGACCCGGAGGTCGTGGCGCGGTTCAAGGAAGACGGACCGGGCTGGCAGAGCCGGATGAACGCGGCATTGCGGCGGGCGGCGGGGCTGTGAGGGGGCGCAATACTCAGTTCCGCAATAACTAAGCCCGAAATTTAGCTAGCTCTCTACGACAGCTAGTCCTTCACCCGCCCCTGATAACTGTTATCCTCCGTATTGATCTCGATCTTCACCCCCGGCCCGATATGGGGCGGCACCATCACCCGCAGCCCGTTCGAGCAGATCGCGGGCTTGTAGGACGACGACGCCGTCTGGCCCTTCACCACAGGCTCGGTCTCCACGATCTCCACCACCACCCGCTGCGGGAACTCGATGGCGATGGCGACGCCTTCGAACGTCTTGAGGTACACCCGCATCCCGTCGGTCAGGTAGACCTTGCCGTCACCCACCACATCCGCGCTGACCGTCACCTGTTCATAGGTGGCAGGCTCCATGAAGTGGAACCCCTCGCCGTCTTCATAGAGGAAGTCATATTCCCGTTCATCCACTGTGGCCTTTTCGACCATCTCGGTCGTGCGCCACCGCTCCGACACCTTCACCCCGTCCGAGATGCGCCGCATATCGACCGATGTCGTGGGCGTGCCCTTGCCGGGGTGAAAGTTCTCGGCCGTCAGGACGGCGTAAAGCTTGCCGTCCAGTTCCACGACATTGCCCTTGCGGAGCGAGGAGGCGATGACTTTCAAGTGGGTCTTCCTTGCGCGTTGTTTTGGGGCCGCGTATCTGCGGGATGACAGGCGCATAGCCGATCCGATGCGAAATCTCCAGCCCCCGAAAGGTGCGCGATGACCCCGACCCCCTGGTGGGACGCCACAAGACACGCCGACCGCCGCCCGGTCCTTATGACCCGCAACCGCATCCAGGCGGCGATGCGGGGCTGGCTCGGGGCGCAGGGGTTTGTTGATGTCGATCCGGCGGCCCTGCAGATTTCCCCCGGGAACGAGGCGCACCTGCATGCCTTTGGGGTTGAGGCCATCGGCAACGACGGTGTCGGGCGGCAGATGTACCTGCACACCAGCCCCGAATTCGCCATGAAGAAACTGCTCGCGGCGGGCGAGACGCGCATCCATTCCTTTGCCCATGTCTGGCGCAACCGGGAACGCGGTGCGCTGCACTCGCCGGAATTCACCATGCTGGAATGGTACCGCGCGGGGGAGCCCTATGCGGCGGTGATGGACGACTGCGTCGCCCTGATCCGCCTTGCCGCCGAAACTGCCGGCTCACCCCTCCGTTACCGCGACCGCTTCTGCGATGCGTGCCTGCCGCCCGAACGCCTCGGCGTGGTGGAAGCGTTCGACCGTCATGCCGGGATCGACCTGATGGCAACCTTTGCGCCCGACGGCACGCCCGATGTCGATGCGCTGCGCAGCCAGATCGGCCCCCTGCGCGCGACCGACGACGACACCTGGTCCGACCTTTTCGCCCGCGTTCTTGTCACCCGCATCGAGCCGAATCTCGGGCAGGGACGCATCACCATCCTCGACCGCTATCCCGCCGCTGAAGCCGCTTTGGCCCGACGCTTGCCCGGCGAGCCGCGCCTGGCGGAACGGTTCGAAGTCTATGCCTGCGGGGTGGAACTGGCCAACGGGTTTGGCGAGCTGACCGACATGGACGAGCAGCGCCGCCGTTTCATCGCGGAAATGGATGAGAAACAGCGGCGCTATGGCGTGCGCTATCCGCTGGATGAGGATTTTCTGGCCGCGCTGGCCCGGATGCCGCCCGCCAGCGGCATTGCGATGGGGTTTGACCGGGTGGTGATGCTGGCGACCGGAGCGCCGAGGATCGACGATGTGCTGTGGGTGCCGGTGGGGGAGAGGCCTTAACCCAACGCCTCGCCCAACGCCTCCAGCGCGCGCTCCACGCCATCAAGCTTTGTCATCACCCCCGGCGACATCCGCAAGGCCTGCCCGCGCGCATCCGTCCAGACCCCGCGCGACCTCAGTTGCGCCACGACCGCCGCGGCCGGATGGCTGTCGGGCAGCCGCACCATCACCGACCCGCCGCGCTGCGCTTCGGCCAATGGCGTCTGCATCGGCAACCCCAACGCCTGAACCGCTTCGATCAACCGCGCTGTCAGCCGCCGGTTATGCGCCACCAGGCCTGCATGATCCAACCCCGCATGCCAGTCCATCGCGGGCAGGGACGCCACCGCCGCCATCACCCCCGGCGTGCCGCTGTCGAACCGCCGGATGTCGGGGGCATAGCTGAATTTTCCAAAGTCCCAGTTGAACGGATCGGGCTGGCTGAACCAGCCGCGCAAGGTCGGCTGGCATTCAGCGGTCAGGTCAGGGGAGACGTACAACGCCCCGGCCCCCGGCGTGCCGCACATCCATTTCAGGCTGGTGGAGATCGCGAAATCCACCCCCGTCCCGGCGACCGAGAACGGCAGCAACCCGGCCGCCTGCGTCAGGTCCACGCCGACCAGAGATCCCATGGACCGCCCATGCGCCGCCAGCGCCGCAATGTCGGACCGGTGCGACGAGGTCGACGACACCCAGGTCAGGATCGCCAGTCCCACATCGTGCGTCCAGGCGGCGGCGATGTCCTCGTCCTCGACCCAAGTGTTGCCCTGGCGGGCGGGAACCGTCCGCAATTCAAACCCCAGGCTTTGCTGCAACCCGGTCAACAGAAAATGGTTCGACGGAAAGCAATCCCCCGCCACCAGAACCTTGCGCCCGCGCAGATACCCGCTCGGCAGGGCACCCATCAGCATCGCCACGCCTTGCGTCACGCTTTCGCAGGTGGTCACGGTATCCGGTGCGGCCCCAAGGATGTCGCGCCACCGGTCAACGAACCGCGCGCGCAGGCCCAGCACGACCGGCCACTGTCCGTCATCCGCAGCCCCCCAGGCATCGGCAAACCCGGCCATCGCGCGGGCAAGATCCGACGCCTTGTCCGGATACTGGCCAATCGAGTGATAAAGCAGATAGCCGCCCGCCGTCATTCCTCGACCGTCAGCATCCGTTCGCGCCGTTCACGCCGACGCCGCGACACCTCATAGATCACTGCGGCCAGGAGGGTGACAAAGATCAGCAGCAGGGCCAGCGCATTGATCGTCGGCGTGATGCCGGAGCGGACCTTGGAAAACACATAGACCGTCAGCGTATCGGCCCCGCCACGAGTGAACAACGTCACATTGAAGTTCTCGATGGACTGAAAGAACGCAATCGCGGCCCCGGCACCGATGGCCGGATACAAGTGCGGCAAGAGGATGCGCCGCATCACCTGCCCATGGCTGGCGCCAAGATCCAGCGCCGCCTCTTCAAGCCCTGCGTCGAAACTTTGCAGCCGCGCCAGCACCAAAAGCATCACAAAGCTTGCGATGTAGCTGACCTGACCCAGCACCGACAGATGCAGGCCCGACCCCACCGACAACTGGTTCCAGAACAAGAGCGTGGAAATGCCGATGACCACGCCGGGGATCAGGATCGGCGCCACCATCAGCCCGTAGAGCGTGGCACGCCAGCGCCCTGAGATGGAGTTGATCAGGATCGCCCCCGCCGTGCCGATGGGAACCGACAGCACCACCACGCCAAGCGCCACCGCCAGCGTGTTGCGGAACGCGATCCAGACGCGGTTGTCGTTCCACAGGTCGATGAACCAGCGGTCAGTCCAGCCTTTCCAGGGCACGATGGTCGGCAGCTTGCTGTCGTTGAACGCCGCCCCCCCCATCACCATGAGGGGCAGCAGCAGGTACAACAGAAAGGCGATCATGTAGATGTTGCCGAGGACATCGCGGGTCTTGTGCATGGCTTGCCCCCTATTTCGCGATGTCTGACAGGCGCACGCCAAAGACGCGCATCATCAGGCTGACGAAGAGGGTGCAGACCAAGAGCAGCAGGAACGCAAAGGCGGCCCCGGTATTCCAGTCCTGCTCTTCCAGCATCACGCCCTGGATCGTCTGGGTGAACCAGCCCGATGTGGTGGAGCCAAGCAGCGACGGCACCAGCAGCGACCCCGCCGACAGCATGAAGACCATAACCGCACCGGAGGCGATGCCGGGCTTGGCATGCGGCAGGATCACACGCCAATGCGTGCGCCACCAGGGCGATCCCAGATCCTCGGCCGCCTCGATCTGGTTGCTGTCCAGCGATTGCATCGCATTGTAAAGCGGAAACATCATGAACAGGACATAGGTGTAGACAAGCCCGATGATTACCGGGCTGAACCCCGCGATCCAGCGGATTTCGGTGTCGATGATGCCCAGTTGCATAAGGAACACGTTCAGCGGTCCCTTGAAGGCCAGGATGATGTACCAGGCAAAGGACCGCAGGATTTCCGACACCCAGAGCGGCACGAACAGCAACAGGAACAGCGTCGGCAGCGACCGGGGCGAGACGATCTTGGCCATGTAGTAAGACAACGGATAGGCCAGCAGAAACGTGATCAGAGTCACCAGCGCCGAATAGAGAATGGTCAGCAGGAACACCTTGATCCGCACCGGCAGCTCGAATGTGATCCCGAAAATGCTGACCGGCACCTCGTTGCCAAGGATGCGGCCATAGTTGTTGAAGGAATAGGTGTCCTTTGGCCCGCCCACCTCGGTCACGGGCAGGTAAGGGCGGAAGCTGCTTTCAAACATCGTCAGGTTCGGCAGGATCAGCAGAATGAGGATCCAGAACGCCGTCAAGAGAACGATGGCCGCCGTCAGTCCCCTGCCGTAGCGGCGGAAAAGGTCCTGCATGGTCAGACCCCCGCCGTCATGCTGTCAGGCAGGATCGCCGCCTTTGCGGCATCGAAACTGACATGCCGCGTTTCGCCGATCTCGGGGATCGTGACCGATCCGTCATTGCGCAGTTCCGCCGTGAAACGCATCCCGCTGGCGCTGACCGACTGGACGGCGATGAAGTTGCCCTCGAACGCGACATCGCTGATCGTCACCGCGACGGAATTTTCCAGCCCA
This sequence comes from Rhodobacterales bacterium, assembly GCA_021155205.1. Taxonomy (GTDB): domain Bacteria; phylum Pseudomonadota; class Alphaproteobacteria; order Rhodobacterales; family Rhodobacteraceae; genus JAJNPS01. The sequence goes on along the minus strand of JAJNPS010000033.1, from coordinate 131,274 downwards.
GGCTGATCCGAGAATTTCATGTGTTCGGGCCGCACGTAAAGTTTGACCCCCGCGCCGGTCACGCCATTGGCGATGCGGGCGCGGAACCGGCCATGGGGGGTGTCCATGGTGGCGTATCCTGCCGACGGGGCCGCGACCGTTCCGGTCAGGATGTTGTTCTCCCCCACGAAACTGGCCACAAAGCCATTCACCGGATTGTTGTAGATGTCGCGCGGACCCGCCACCTGCTGCAACCTGCCCTGGCTCATCACGCCGACGCGGTCCGACATCGCCAGCGCCTCGCCCTGATCATGGGTGATGAAGATGAAGGTGACGCCGGTGCGTTTCTGGATCGCGCGCAGTTCGGCCCGCATGGCCTGACGCAGTTTCAGATCCAGCGCCGACAGCGGTTCATCCAGCAGCATCACCTGCGGTTCCACCGCCAAAGCACGCGCGATGGCAACGCGCTGTTTCTGACCACCCGACAACTGGCTGACCATCTTGTCGCCCGCGCCCGGCAGTTCCACAAGGTCAAGCAATTCTTCGGCCCGCGCGCGCCGCTTGGCCTTGTCGATGCCGCGCACCTCCAGTCCGAACCCGATGTTCTCCCAGACCGGCATCAGCGGAAAAAGGGCAAGGTTCTGGAAGATCAACGCGGTGGGCCGCTGGTTCGGGCGCTGGCCCTTCATGTCCCGGCCCCCGATGCGGATAACGCCTTGCGTGGGTTCGATAAAGCCCGAGATCATGCGCAGGATCGTCGTCTTGCCGCAGCCCGACGGGCCAAGAAAGGAAAAGAACTCTCCCGGCTGGATGCTGACATTCACGTTGTCGACGGCGCGGAAGGTTCCGAAATCGCAGACGACATTCTCCAGATCAATTCCGGCACTCATCCTTGGCAGTCCCCCTGGGTGGTCTTTTGTCGTTTTGTTTTTTGTCGCAGATTTTGTCCAAGCCTAGCAGGCGACGTCGCGCACGCAAAGACTTTCGGCGCAATCCTGCAGGCGGATCGCGCGGTGCCGGCAGCGGACGAAAAACGCCGGGACCCTGGGGGTCCCGGCGCATGTCCTGGGCGATCCGTGGATCAGGACGCCTTGTACTTGTCGGCGTATTCGCCGCGCTTGGCCAGGAACTCGGCCGACTGGTCGGGCCACCACCACAGGGCGGCCAGTTTCGTGTCGTCAAAGGCCGAGTTATAGAAGTTCGCGACATCGGGGCTCATCAGGGCTGCTGCGCCCTTGCCGACCGCATTGGACGAGAATGCCGTTGCCCAGGCCGCGGAACCTTCGGCGGTGGAGACCCACTTGGCCAGCTCGTGCGCTTCATCGACGTTCACGGCGTTCTTCATCAGCACGAAGCCCTGATGCCAGGCGAAGGCTCCTTCGACCGGCGCCATGTAGCCGTAGCCGTCGTTGCGCAGGTTGTAGCCGGTCGAATCCCAGTTCAGACCCAGCGTTGCGCCATTGGCGACAAAGCCGGCATTGGCCTCGTTCTCACCCGACCAGAACTGCACCACGTTGCCTTTGGCCTTGACGGCCTCGGCAAGGGCGATGTCCCACAGCTCGACCATGGCCCCCATGTCGGTATAGCCATCCATCCACGGACGCGGCAGCTTGCCGGTCGCATCAAGCCAGCGGCCCATCGCGGCCAGCGCGGAATGCGCACGCACGACGACCTGATTCGCCGGGTCGAACAGCGCGCCCAGTGACGGAGGATCGCCCAGGACTGCAGCGTCCTTCTTGTAGACCAGCGCTTCGGTGCCCCAGTTCGACGGCACATACAACAGTTTGTCGTCGATGCGCGAGCGCTTACCAGCGGCACCATCGGCCAGACCGGGCAGATAATTGTCCATCGCCAGTTTGGCCGGATCCCAGGCGCCCAGAAGTCCGTTGGAGTTCCATGCCCCGACGCGCTCGATCGTGGGTTCGGTCACATCAATGCCGCCCGACTCGATGGCGATCTTGGCTCCGGCCAGCATGTCGTCCTGGCTTGGCTGTTCGGTAAAGTTCACCTTGATGCCGGTCGCGGCGGTGAACGCCGGGAACACTTTTTCGGCCAGCGCCGGATAGCCCGCCCAGCCGGTGAAGTTCAGTTCGCCCGACGAGGCCAGCGCCTTGGAAGAGATGATCGCCGGAGCTGCCAGCACGCCCGCGCCGATGGCGCTGTGCCGCAGGAATGACCGCCGGCTGAGCTCGAGTTCAATCTTCTTCATATGTATCTCCCACAGATGTGGCGCAGCTTGTCTGCGCCGGTTGTTTGTTCGCGTCCCTCGCGCCGGGACTGCGCTGTCTATTAGGCATGCCATACAACAGCCAGATGACACGCCCTGGCCGTTGTATCCGGCCCCAGTCCTGCCCGTTGCGCAGCGTCTGTCAAGCCCCATCGGCGCGTGTCTTGAGGTCCGGCGCCGAATACAACCCCCGGCTGCAGGCCTGACCTGCGCAAGCTTGGCGACAGGCGGAGCGATGGACTTGAAGGCCGGGCCTCCGTCACCGACGCGCCCGGCCGGGGGTGGACATCAACCCGACCGGCCGGGCCGCGCGGAAGGTGGTCAGCAGAAAGTCAGGATCGCTCTGCCCGGTTCCCGTACCAACCTGCCAGCCAGCCCAACAGGGTCCACCCTGCCAGCCCGACGCCCAATGTGCGCGCCGCAAAGGCTGCGGCGACCTCGGGCGGGGCAACGCCGCTGAACCCGCCCGGATCGGGCGCGCCGACCAGGTGCGGCAGCGCCAGCAGGACCACCGCCAGCCCGATCCACAAAGGCCTGCGTCCATAGGCGATCAGGGCCAGGCCCGTCGCCGTCGCCATCGCCGTTGCCGCCCACCAAAGCTGCCGGTCGGCAAGTTCCGCTGCCGCTATGCCCGGCAGGTTCGGGGCAAGCCCAAGGGCCGGGGCAAGTTGCAGACTGGCAAAGCCCGCGATGCCCCACAAAATGCCGTCGCTTGGTGTCACGCGCTGGCCGAACCGCCGCGCCAGCGCCATGCCCGCGACCAGCAACAGCCCGTAGGAGAGGTAGAGGACACCAAAGAACAGGGCGGTCCACGCGTTGCGTTCAAACGTGCCTGTCGGGACCACGGCAGCATCCTGTGCGTTGCCCTCGGGCCGGGCCTCGGTGCTGTCCGGTTCATTCATCGCGGATGTTGCGGCATCATTTGCAGCACCCGCCGCGCCCGCAAAATGCACGGATGCCCCGGATTCATACTGTTCCCCCAGCAGCAGGTACTTCTGGACAAACGCGAAATGCAGCAGGGCGGCAAACAGCCCTGCAGCAATGCCTGCGAACAATGCGCTGGCCATCATCCGTTGGATCATGATCTCAAGGGTTGTTCAGTGACAGGCAAAGCCGGTGGCATGGCGCATGTCATGGGCGGCGTCATGCAGGGTCTGTGACTGTGCGACGCCCAGCATGAACACCAATCCGGTGCCAAGCATGGCAGTGAACAGGATTGCGCTCAGCGGGCTGGCGGCGGTTTTGGTGGTGGTTGCGGTCGTCATCGGTCTCTCCTCGCCGTCACACCCGACGGCAGCATTGTTTCACCCTACACGGCCAGTCTCCTGACTCGCGGGTCAAAGCGGTCTTTCGCCTTCCCAACCCGCCGCCCGTCCGGGCCTTGGGTCAGTGGCATTTCGAAAGACCGCTCGCCGCATACAGTCGCGGGGGCGGTTGGGGCTTGGGGCGCCGTGATCGGTCCGCCCAGTCCCCATTCCTGTTTCAGTCCGGACGCTTTGCGCCGATCGGACACCGTGCCGGGGTATCTGGCCCCAGGGGTCGCGCGGGGTCAAGCCGAAATGCGCCGCCCCGTGTCCCTTGCGCGACGCCCTAACCCGGAATGCGGGCCAGCGCCTTGCTCCGCAGCTTGCCCAGGGGCCGTGCGTCGGCAAAGACGCCGTCGGGCGAGGCCGCATAAAGCCGCGCGAAATTCACCAGATCCCCGAGGTCGGCCTCGGTCAGGTCTCCGAAGAGATAGGCCACCTTGCCGCGCGTCCGAAATGCGGCGGTCGATTCCCGCGCACAACCCGACATGCAGCCGATGCCCGAAACGGTCGCCGCGATGCCTGCGTCGTGCAGGGCCGCATCCAGTGTCGCGCCAAACCCCTCGCGCCCCAGGGCACAGTTGTCGCACAGGCTGATGCGGATCATGGCATGACCTTTCGCAGGATGTAGATGTCCATGATCCAGCCATGCGCCGCCCGCGCCGTCGCGCGCGTTGCCACAATCCTCGGGCCGACCTCCGCCAGCGGGCCGTGATCAAGAATCTCTTGGTCCATGCCGACAAAGGCCCCCCACCAGATCGTTACCCCGGTCGGGTCCAGCACCTGAAACGCGCAGTCACCGTCGAGCATGACGACCAGCGTTTGCGCCCCAAAGGGCCAGCCGTGGTCGCGCAGGCGACGCCCGGTGGTGGTGAGGTACGGCCCGCCCACGGTGTTCAGCGTGACGCCATGCGCTGCGGCCAGAACCTGCGGCGCGCTGATGCCCGGAATGACGGTCACTTTCGGGGCCGGGTCCAGCCGCGCCGCGATCCGCAGCGTGCTGTCATAAAGCGACGGATCCCCCCAGACCAGCAGCGCGACATGATCCGCGCCCGGGAAAGGGGCAAGCGCCGCCGCCCAAGCCCCGGCTATCGCGTCATGCCAGTTGGCCACGCCCGCCGGATAGTCCGGGTTCGCCGCGTCCCGCACCGGCAGGTCGAACGGCACCACCCTCGTCGCGGTGTTTGTCAGCACCACCGCCAGTATCCGTTCCCGCAGTTCGGCCAGGTCCGCCTTGTCCGGCCCTTTTTGGGGGATCAGGATCGCATCCGCTGCGTTGATTGCCTTGACCGCCTCAAGCGTGACGTGATCCGGGTTGCCGGTCCCGATGCCGATCAGGCTGAGCCGTTTCATGCGTTGCCATCCGGCGCATCGGCCAGCGCGCCATAAAGGATGACCGCAGGAAAGCTGCCGACATCCCCGGCCAGTTTTGCGGCAAGGCCGGTGACTGTCCCGCGCCACAGGCGCTCATCGGAATGGCCCACGGACTCCGCCAGCAAGGCAGGCGTGTCGGCCGGCAATCCATGCGCCATCAAACCTGCAACCAGCGCCCCAAACGTCCGCTTGCCCATGAAGACGCACGTCGTCGCATGGGGATCGGCCAGTGCCGCCCAGTTCAGATCACCGGGCAGGCCGCCCGTCACATCCGCCGCCGTGATGAACTGCAACCGCCGCGCGGCCAGCCTGCGGGTCAGGGGAATGCCCGCCGCCGCCGCCGCTGCCGATGGCGTCGTCACACCGGGGATGATCTCGTACCCGATCCCCTCAGTCCTCAGCGCCGTGATCTCTTCCTCCAGCCGCCCGAAAATCCCCGCATCGCCGGATTTCAGCCGCACCACCTTTTGCCCGGTGCGCGCATAGTCGACCAAAAGCTGGCTCACGTGGTCCTGCTTTGGCGAGGCGCGCCCGGCACGCTTTCCCACGCCGACAAGGTCCGCGCCGGGGCGTGCCAGAGACAGGATCGGACCGGCGGAAAGGTCGTCATAAAGCACCGCATCCGCCGCCGCCAGCCGCCGTACCGCCTTGACCGTCAAAAGGTCCGGATCGCCCGGCCCGCTGGACACAAAGGACACAAAGCCCGGCTTTTTTGCATCGCTCATCATGGGGCCTCGGCAATCAGGTGGAAAAAACTGCCGGTGACATTGCCGCGCCGCGATCCTGTTTCCTCGACCGCAGCCCCCGTGGCGTCGGCAACCTCTGCCAGCGGCGCATCTGCCTGCGACAGGATCGTCGCGTAGTGAAATTCGTGCCCGCGCAGATCAGCCCCGGCGGCAAATCCCGGCATCGGTGCGGCCAGGCGCGCCGCGCGATAGCCAAGATGCATCCTGCGTTTGGCAAAACTGGTCTCGAGGCCCAAAAGCCCGGCCATCTCGTGACGGACGCCTTTCGCATCGACCAGCCCCGCACCCAGCGCCATGTAGCCCCCGCATTCGCCATGCACCGGATGTGTTTCGGCGAACCTGCCAAGACCAGCCCGGAATCTGGCAGCACCGGCAAGAACCCCGGCATGCAACTCGGGATAGCCGCCGGGCAACCAACAGACATCGGCGGTGTGATCCGGCGCTTCATCCGCCAACGGGGAAAACGCCACGACCTCTGCCCCCGCCGCGCGCCAACCTAGCAGCAGATGTGGATAGACAAACGAAAACGCCGCATCCCGCGCCAGTGCGATCCGCTGACCAGGTGGGCGCACCGCAGCGCCCGCACCAACGCGCCCCCCTTTCGCCAGGCCGCGCAGCGCCTCCAGATCGACATGCGCCCCGACAAACGCCCCGGCCCTTGCGATGATCGCCGCCAGCTCCGGCTGTTCCTCGGCCTGCACCAGCCCCAGATGCCGTTCAGGCAACACGATCTCGGGGTTGCGGGGCAGGGCGCCCAGCACGCGGATCCCCGCCGCGTCCATGCCTGCGCGCACCAGCGCCTCGTGCCGGGCGCTGGCGACCCGGTTCAGCACCACGCCCGCCAGCCGCAAACCGGGCCGCATCGTCGCACAGCCAAAGGCAACCGCCGCCGCAGTCTGCGCCTGACCCGAAACATCGAGGATCAGCACCACCGGCCAGCCCATCATCATCGCAAGGTCCGCCGACGACCCGTCACCGCTGACCCCCGGTTTGGCCACGCCGTCAAAGAGGCCCATCGACCCTTCGGCCAGCACCAGATCGGTCCCCGTCGCGACCTGCGACAGCCCGGCAATCTGCGCCGCTCCCATCGCCCACGTATCAAGGTTCACCGAGACCCGACCGCTAGCCGCCGTGTGAAAGGCCGGGTCGATGTAGTCCGGCCCGCTTTTGAACGGCTGCACGGTGACGCCCGCCGCGCGGAACGCGGCCAGCAGCCCCAGCATCAGCGTGGTCTTGCCGGTGCCCGAGGCGGGGGCAGAGATCAGCAGGCCGGGCGGGTTCATTCGGGAAACCGGGGATGGGTGCCGAGCGGGCGATAACGTCGGTCGTAGTCGGCAGCGTATAACCGGCTGGTGCCGAACGCCGCGGCACCCAGCGAACGGCCGACGAGGATCAGCGCCGTCCGCTCCATCGCCGCTGCCGCCGCCAGATCGACGGTGCCGAGGGTCGCGCGCATCACCTCCTCGTCCGGCCAGCTGGCGCGCCAGACGATCGCGATGGGACAGTCAGCCCCGTAATGCGGCGTCAGTTCCGCGATGATGCGGGGCAGGGCGTGGATAGACAGATGCACCGCCAGGACTGCGCCGGTGCGCGCGAAATTCTCGAGGCTTTCGCCCGGGGGCATCGCCGAGGCGCGTCCCGAGATGCGCGTCAGGATCACCGACTGCGTAAGCTCCGGCAACGTCAGTTCCGCCCCCAGGGTCGCCGCCGCCGCCGCAAAGGCCGGCACCCCCGGCGTCACGGTGTAGGGAATGCCAAGGTCGCGCAGAGCACGCACCTGTTCGCCCATCGCCGACCAGACCGACAGATCGCCCGAATGCAACCGCGCGACGTCAAGTCCCGCCGCATGGGCCGCGGATATTTCGGCGATGATCGCCTCCAGCGACAGCGGGGCCGTGTTCACGATCCGCGCATCCGGGGGGCAATGCGCCAGCAGGCCCTGGGGGATCAGGGACCCTGCATAAAGACACACCGGGCTGGCTGCGATCAGGTCGCGCCCGCGCAGGGTGATCAGGTCCGGTGCCCCCGGTCCCGCGCCGATGAAATGCACCGTCATGGCCCGTCTCCTTCGGCAATTGCGATGGTGGCGGTGGCATCCGGGCTGATGCGGCGCGTCTCGACGATGCGCGCGTTGCGGCCTGCGGCGACGAGGGCCGTCGCCTCGGCCACCGACCCTGCGCCAAAGCGCGCCGCAATCCGGGCCGAAATCGTGGGCGTGACGATCCCGCGCAAGGCGATGTCATCCACCGCAAGGAACCGCAGGCCCATCGCCTCGGCCACCGGCCGGACCTGCGCCGTCCGCGTCAGCAGGCTGGCCACAAGATCAATCCCCTGCGGATCGGACAGCAGCCCGCGCAGCGTTGCGGATGGCGTTTCTGCACGGCAGCCGATGCCTGCAACCCTCATCTGACCACGCTCCATTGCAGGACCGGACGGGCCGGAATCCAGCCCCGCATCCGGCCAAGCGGGGCCGCGTGGGCAATCTCGACCTTCATCATCTCGCCCCCGACACGGGCCTGCCAGTCCATCAGCAGGCTTTCCGTCTCCAGCGTAACCGCATGCGCCACAAGGCGACAGCCCTTGGGAATGCGCGCCCAGAGATCGGCCAGCAAAGCCGCCGATCCACCCCCGCCGACAAAGACCGCGTCCGGCATCGGCAGGCCCGCCAGCGCCCCTGGCGCCATGCCCTCGATGACCGTCAGCGCCTGTGCGACGCCAAAGCCGGCCGCGTTCTCGGCGATCCTTGCGGCGCGGTCGGCCCGCGCCTCGATGGCGCTGGCAAGACCCCCCGCAAGGCACCATTCCACCGATACCGATCCCGACCCGCCCCCGATGTCCCAGAGCCGTTCGCCCGGACGGGGGGCCAGCGCCGACAGGGCCAGCGCGCGGACAGGCCTTTTGGTGATCTGCCCGTCATGCGCAAAGAGATCATCGTTTAGCCCGGAAGATCGCGGCAGTCCCAGCCCCCCGGCAAGTTCCACCGCCACCGCGACCGGGGCGGCAATGTCATCGGGCAAGCTGTCCCCGGCACGGAACTCGCGCAGCCGCTCCGCCGGTCCCCCCATCGCTTCGGCCAGCCACAACCGCGACGGGCCGAACCCGCGGTCCGCGACATAGGCTGCGAAGTCGACGGCGGCCCTTGCGTCCGCAACAAGCGCCACCATCCTTTGCCCCGCCTGCAGCGACGGTCGGATGCCTGCGACCGGGACCGCATGCAGCCCCGCACACACTGTCGTCTCAAGCCGCCAGCCCAGCCGTGCGGCCACCAGCGAAAATGTGGATACCCCCGGAAATGCCCGCCACGCGTCCGGTTCCAGATCGCGCGCCAGACTGCCGCCCGCCCCGAACCAGAAAGGATCGCCCGAGGTCAGCACCGCCACCTTTTGCCCCCGAAGCGCGAGAACGGGCGCGGTGGTGAACGGCACCGGCCATTCCTGTGCCCGCGCGCTGGAAACGCCCGCCAAGGCCAGATGCCGCGGCCCGCCAAAGACCATATCCGCCGATGCCAGCGCATCCCGGCTTGCGGCGGTCAGGCCATTCAGGCCATCCTCGCCGATGCCGATGATCGACAGCCAGGGGTCAGACACGATGCGCGTCCTTTTGCTGGGCGGGACAACCGAGGCGGCCCTGATGGCGCTTGCGCTTGCCGACGCGGGCATCGACGCGGTCTATTCCTACGCCGGTCGCACGATGGCCCCGGCGCCGCAGCCGATCCCGACCCGGACAGGCGGCTTTGGCGGCGTGGCGGGGCTGGCGGACTATCTGCGCGCCGAAATGATCACCCATGTCGTCGATGCCACGCACCCCTTTGCCGCGCGAATTGGTGGCAATGCAGTCGCCGCCTGTGCCGGGGCCGGGGTGCCGCTGATCGTGCTGGAGCGTCCGGCCTGGGTTGCGACCGACGCAGACCTGTGGACGCGCGTTGCCGATATCGACGCAGCCGTGTCCCTCCTGCCGGAAGAACCTTGGACAGTGTTTCTTGCCATTGGACGCCAGCGCCTTGATGCCTTTGCGGTCAAGCCCCAGCACCACTATGTCCTGCGCATCGTCGATCCGCCCGAAGACCCGCTGCCATTGCCAGATGCCAAGATCATCCTCGCGCGGGGTCCCTTTGATGTCGCGGGCGACGCCGCGCTGTTGTGCGACCACGGCGTCGATCTGATCGTCGCCAAGAATGCAGGCGGCGCGGGGGCCGAGGCCAAGCTGACCGCCGCGCGCGGCCTGGGCCTGCCGGTGATCATGATCGACCGGCCCGCGATGCCACCACGCCGCACCGTCGCCACCGTGATCGACGTGATGGACTGGCTGCATCACGCCCCCGCCGATCTGGGCGTGTAGACCCAAGGCCCGATCCGCCGCGTGGCGGATGACCCGACGATGACCAGCGTGCGCATGTCCGCCATCTCGGGCATTGCCTCGGCCAGCGTGACGGTTTTCAGCCGTTCCTCGGGCGTCGCCACGGCGCGGGCAAAACTGATCAGCCGATCGGCCCCACATTCCTCGCGCAGGATCTCCAGCGTCCGCGTGAACTGGTGCGGGCGGCTGGCGGAGCGCGGGTTGTAGAATGCCATCGCAAAATCGGCCCGTGCCGCGAGCCGCAGACGGTTTTCGATGACCTCCCAGGGTTTCAGATTGTCCGAAAGGTTGATCGCGCAGAAATCATGGCCCAAGGGTGCGCCCAGCCGTGCCGCCGCCGCCAGCATCGCGGTGATGCCGGGGAGAATGCGGATATCGGGCATTGCGCCGCTCCACCCTTCCAAAGCCTCGAACACCGCCGAGGCCATTGCGAACACCCCCGGATCGCCCGACGATACCACGACGACGCGGCCCCCGTCGCTTGCCAACCGCAGGGCGTGCGTCGCGCGGTCGAGTTCCTCGCGGTTGTCCGACGGCAGCAGGGTCAGGCCGGGGCGCGCAGCCACCCGCGCAACATAGGGGACATAGCCCAGCACATGCGTCGCCTGATCCAGCGCCGCCGTCACCTCGGGCGTGACCAGCCCCGCATCCCCAGGCCCAAGCCCCGCCACCGCCAACCAGCCGGTCATTCCGGTACCTCTGGCCTGCGGCCATGCCCATGCACGACGACAATCGCGAAATAGGGGCAATCCTCGCCGTTCACCTGCGCAAGGGGCACCACCCGCTCGCCCGCCATCGTCCCCCGCTCGATCAGCCATGCGGCGTCCAGCTTGCCCGTAGCCGCCAGCGCGCGGCGCACCTTTGGCAGGTTGCGGCCCGTCTTCATAACCACCAGCGCGTCAGAGGTCGCCATGTGCCGCATGAGGTCCGGCTCGGGCAGGGTGCCCATCAGCACCGTCAGCACATCATCGCCCCAGGTCACGGGTTCCCCCGTCGCCCACCAGCAGCCGACCATGCCGGGAATGCCGGGGATGACCTCGACCGCCACGCGGGGGCGCAGGCGGGTGTAAAGATGCATGAAGCTGCCGTAAAAGAACGGATCCCCCTCGCACAGCACGACGACATCATGAACGGCGGCCATGTCGGCAAGCCGGTCCGCCCAGGCGTCGTAGAAATGCGCCAAGGCGTCGATGTATTCCGCACTGTCGAAGGGCAGTTCCGTCGTCACCGGATATTCCATCGCGTACTCGGTGACGCCCGGCGCCAGCATCCCCTCGACGATCCGTCGCGCCTGCCCTGCGCGCCCCGCCTTGCGGAAATAGGCGACATGCTTGGCACCGCGGAGCGTCCGGTCGGCCTTGACGCTCATCAGGTCGGGATTGCCGGGGCCAAGGCCGGTGCAGATGATGCGGCCCATCAGATTTCCGCCCTTTGTGACAAGGCGTTAACTGCGGCCACCGTGATGGCCGATCCACCCAGACGCCCCTCGACCACCAGCGCCGGACAGGGCGGGGCGGCGATCAGTGCCGCCTTGGATTCCGCCGCGCCCACAAACCCCACGGGGCAGCCAATGATCGCGGCAGGGCGCGGACAGGCGGGATCGTCGAGCATGTTCAGAAGATGAAACAATGCTGTCGGCGCATTGCCGATGGCCACGACCGCCCCGTCCAGATGCGGCCGCCACAGTTCCAGCGCCGCCGCTGACCGCGTCGTGCCCATCGCGCGCGCCATGTCCGGCACGCCCGCCTCGTTCAGGGTGCAGATCACTGCGTTCCCCGCAGGCAGGCGTCCGCGCGTGATCCCCTCGCTGACCATGCGCGCGTCGCACAGGATCGGCGCGCCGCGCTCCAGCGCCGCCCGCGCCGCGATGGCCATGCCGGGGGTGAAACGGACGAACTTCTCCAGGCCCACCATCCCGGCGGCATGGATCATCCGCACGACGCAGATTTCCTCTTCTGGCGAGAAACAGTGCAAATCCGCCTCGGCCCGGATCATCGCAAAGCTTGCCCGGTAGATCGCCGCCCCGTCGGTTTCATAAGCGTAGGGCATCAGAACAGGTCCTTGATGAGCGCAGGGTCGGCGGTCAGGGCATCGGCGGCGACCGGGGCGGTGGACGCGGCATCCCTTGCCGTCCCGCCCCGGATCGCCTGAAACCCGTCGCGCGCCGCCACCAGTGTCACATCCGCCACGCCGGAATGCGCGCAGCCCTTGGCACAGCCCGACACGTGCAGAGTTTTGCCCGCCGGAACCGCTGCCGCCAGCGCCCGCGCCAGCGCCCGTGTCGGCGCCAGACCCTGCGGACAGCCCGGCGCGCCGGTGCAGGCCACGACCCGGCGCAAGGGGTCATCGGGATCGATGATCAGACCGGGCAGGCCGGGCATATGGGTCAACCCTTCGACCAGCACCATCCGCCAGGGGGTCGGCCGGACCGGACCCAGCATGGCCAATGTGCCAAGCATGGCCGCATCCGTCTGCCCAAAGGCAAAGCCGATCAGCGCGCCTTGCGGGTACAGGCCCGGCATGGGCACATCCGCCACCGGAGCCGGGACCGCCACAGCCGGACCAAGTGCGGCAAGGATCGCGCCCGTCCCGCCAGAGCACCGCCCGGTCAGGTCGGCCATCCGGCTTGCACCGTCACGCCCGCCGCCCGCGTCCACAAAGGCCCGCGCGATCCGGCGGATGTCATCGGCGATGGTGCCGGCTTCCGTCCTCCACCCTGCGGTCATCCCGTCCGCCCGGACCAACAGCCCGCCCGTCGCGTCCCGCTCTACCCGGATGTCGGCCGACACCTCTGCCAGCACCCGATTTGACCCGCAATCGATTGCAAAGCCGAATTTTCCCGGCAGGGTCGGCAGAAAGGGCAACACCTCTTCGACCCGACATGCGACCGCCATCGCCGCGTCATCGGCAAAGGGCGAGACCACGATGTTGCGCCGCGCCTCCAGCGCCTCGGTCGGATCGACCAGCCCCAAGGCATCCAGATCGGCGATCAGCGCCGGATGCGCATCCGCAGACACGCCCCGTATCTGCAGGTTCGCGCGCGAGGTGACATCCATCACGCCCGACCCATGCGCCGCTGCCGCCCGCGCGATCCCTGCCGCCTGATCCGCCGTGAACCGCCCCAGCCGGGGCCGCACCCGCACCACCAGCCCGTCGCCCGACAGCATCGGGCGCAGGGCCCCGGGGCACCAGCCCTGCACGGCAAAACCGGGATCTGTTGCGGCGACCCCGCTCATCCCGGACCCCCGACCGCCACCGCGATGGAATTGCGCCGTGTCACCCACAGGCCCGCATCCCGCAACCTGCGGAACAGATCCTCCATCGCCGCCAGCGCGCCGGGGTTTTCCCGCGCGAGGAACGCCCGCAGATCCTCGCGGCCCAGCGTCGCCTGATGGTAAAGGTCGAACAGATGCGGCGGCACCACCTGCGCCAGATGCGCGAAGGCCGCCAGATGCTCCAGCGTCGCCGCGATCTCGGCCCCGCCGCGAAAGCCGTGGCGCATCATGCCGTTGGCCCAGTCGGGATTGGCCGCACGGGCACGCACCACCCGCGCCACCTCTTCGGTCAGGGCCCGGGCGCGGGGGCGGTCGGGGACAGAGATGTCCAGATGATAGAGCGCGGCCTTGCCCCCGACCGAGGCCGAGGCGGCGGCAAACCCCGCCTCGTGTGCGGCATAGTCGGCGGCCAGCAGCAGATCGCTTTCCGCCAGATCCTGCGCATGGACAAAGGCGTCCGCGCCCCGGACCCGGCCTTCGATCCCGATGCGGTCGGCGCGCGACTGGCCATCCGCCCCGATTGCCCAGCTGGATGCCGCAAGCCACGCCTCTGCCGCCGCTGCCCGTGCCTCGGGCGTGAAGTCATCCAGATGCGCGGTCATCCCAAGGCCGTACTGCCCCGGCTGCGGGCCGAACACCCGCGCGACCTTGACGCGGTATGGGTTGTCGCCCAGATCCTCATCCCGTGCCGCCAGCGTTTGCGCCCCCAGTTCGAACATCTGCGCCAGCGTCGGGAACACGTCGCGAAAAAGGCCGGATACCCGCAAGGTCACGTCGATCCGGGGGCGGCCCAGCAGCGTCAGGGGGATCACCTCCACCCCCGACACCCGCCCTGAGCCTTCATCCCAGACCGGCCTCAACCCCGCCAGATGCAGTGCCATCGCGAAATCCTCGCCGGCAGTGCGCATGGTGGCCGATCCCCAGAGGTCCACCACCAGCCCGCGCGGCCAGTCGCCCTGATCCTGCAGGTGGCGGCGGAGCAGCTCTTCCGCCAGCCTGACCCCTTGGGCATGGGCCCCCTGTGTCGGCACCGCGCGGGGATCGACGGCAAACAGGTTACGCCCCGTCGGCAGCACGTCTGCCCGACCCCGATTGGGAGAACCGGATGGACCGGGCGCGACCCGCCTCCCCGCGAGTGCCGTCAGCAGACCCTGACGCTCGGCGTCGCCACAGGCGCCACGCCCGTACACGTGCAGCCCGTCGCCGAACTGGCTTTCCTTGATGTCGCAGACAAAGCGGTCGATGCGCGTCACCGCCTCGGCGGCGCTGGCATTGGCGGGCAGGGCCAGATCATCCTCGACGCCTGCGGCCTTTGCCTCGTCGCGGATCGCGCTGATCAGCCGGTCACGGCGCGCCGGGTCGATGCCGTCGGCGGTGGCGTATTCGTCCAAGAGCCGTTCCAGCCGGTGCAGGCCCTCCGGCACGGCGGACGCGGCCATGGGCGGCGGCAGGTGCCCCAGCGTCACCGCGCCCAGACGGCGGCGTGCCTGTGCGGCCTCGCCCGGGTCATTGACGATAAAGGGATAGATCACGGGCAAGGGGGCGATCAGCGCCTCGGGCCAGCAGGACGGCGACAGCGCCGCCGCCTTGCCCGGCAGCCATTCCAGCGTGCCATGCGCGCCCATGTGGATCAGGGCGTGAACGCCCTGTGACCGCAGCCAGAAGTAAAAGGCGACGTAAGCATGGCGCGGCGTGCGGTTCAGATCGTGATAGTCGCCGTCGCGCGTGGCCACCTCGCCGCGTTCGGGTTGCAGGGCGATGATCTGGTTTCCGGCACGGATTGCCTGGAACTGAAACCACCCGTCGCGGCAGGCGGGATCATCAGCGGGATCGCCCCATACGGCGGTCAGGCGCGCCTGAAGATCAGTGTCCAATCCCTTGAATGTACTCCTATACTCGGCCAGAGACCAGGTCTGGCCCGGTCCCGACAGCGCGTCCGCCAGCCGGGCTTTTGGCAGGATCGCATCGTATCCTGCCGCCGCCAGATCCCCCGCCAGCGCCGCGACCGAGGCCAGCGCGTCCAGCCCCACCGCATGCGCCATCTGATGCGCACGGCCCGGATAGGTGGACAGGATGACTGCCAGCTTGCGCCTGTGAGCAGGCGTCTCCGCCAGCCGATGCCACGCCGCCACCCGCGCCACCACCGCCGCGATGCGCCCTGCATCCGCCCGATGCTGGAACCGTGAAAACTGCAACTGCGGGTCCCGCTTGCCCGGCGACTTGAAACTGATCACGCCCGCATTCAGCCGCCCGTCCACTTCGGGCAGGACCACATGCATCGCCATATCGGCGGGGGACAGGCCGCGTTCGGACCCCGCCCAGTCGCTGCGCCGCGCGTTGGACAGGGCGACCTGAAACACCGGGGCAGGGCAGGCGTCAAAGGGCGTGGCGCCGTCGCTGTCGCGGGCCGAAAACGCAGTCGCATTGACCACCGCCACCGGAGCGCGTTCCGCCAGATGCGCGCCCAGCCAGCCGCTGACGCCGGGGGCCTTCAGCGACGGCGCAAAGACCCCATGCGCCGCAAAGCCCGCAGCGCGCAAGGCGCGGATCAGCGCATCCACCGGGCCGGTATCGGCGGCGGTCAGGTAGGCGCGGTAGAACGCGACCATCACCTCGGGGGCGGCAAGATGGGGCAGGGTTGCCAGTACGCCAAGGTCGGGGTCGTAAAACCCCATGTCCGGCACCGACTTTTCGCCGATCACCGGGGCTGCATAGATGCCCGCCGCCAGCGCCAGTTGGGCCAATGCCGCCTGTGCTGCCACCGCGCCACCCGCGTCGCACAAGGTCTGCAGCCGACGCAGGGTCGACACCGGCAGCGTCGACAACTGATCCAGCCGCGCATCCTCGCGCCCATCGGCAGGCAGTACCGCGAGCGCCATTCCCTGCCGCCGTGCCATGTCCTGCAAGGTTGCCAATCCGTAAGGCCAGTAGGCCTCGCCCCCGATCAGCCGCACCAGCACGGCTTTGGCCCCGGAAAGCGTCTTTTCGGCATAGGTATCGACCGAGACGGGGTGTTTCAGCGCCACCAGATTGCACAGCCGCAAGCTGGGAAGCGTGCCGCCGGCCCGGTGCCAGCCCGCCGCGAACGCGCCAAGGTCACTGTCCGAAAACGACAGCACCACCAGATCGGCGGGATCCTGCCCCGGATCGAACGGGGTGTCCGTCTCTTCCAGCCCGTGATGCTCGCGAAAGACGACATGCATGGCTAGCCCCGTTCGCAGGGCGGATGAGCGTGACCGTCGTTCGGCAGCGTGAGGGTCAGCACGTTTGCCGTGTCCCCTCCCCCAACCCCTCTCCGGAGCGGAGAGGGGAGACAACAACGGAGCCGCCGCGCGCCCCTCTCCGCTCCGGAGAGGGGTTGGGGGAGGGGGTTTTTCGTTCCTGTCCTGGCTCCGGACCGCCCCATGCCTCAGCCCCCCAAAGCCGCCCGGATCGCGGGAATGTCCAGATCGCCCGCCTCGGCGATCACCACCAGTTGCGACCTCCGCGGGCCGGAACCCCATGGCCGGTCATACTGATGCCGTACGCGGGCACCCACCGCCTGCACCAGAAGGCGCATCGGTTTTCCGGTGACAGCAACATGACCCTTGACCCGTAACACCTTGTGATCGCGCGAAAGCCCGGCAATCACCGTCGCCAGTGCCTCGGGGTCGGCAACCTCCGGCAAGTCGATCACGGCAGAGGCGAAATCGTCATGCTCATGATCATCCGCGCCATCATGGTGCGACGGACGGGCGGCCAGATCGTCCTCGGCGGCCGCGTTCAGCCCCAGGATGACGCGCGGGTCGATGATGCCGTCCTGCATCGCAAGGATCGGAATGGCGCGCGGCATTTCCGCGATGACCATGGCGCGGGCCGCAGCAACGCCAGCCTCACCCGCAAGGTCGGACTTGGACAAAAGCACAAGGTCGGCGCAGAGAAGTTGATCCTCGAACACCTCCGACAAGGGCGTCTCATGGTCCGTATTCGGGTCCGCCGCGCGCTGCGCTGCAATCGCCGCCTCATCGGGTGCGAACCGTCCCGCCGCGACCGCCTCGGCATCGGCCAGCGTGATCACGCCGTCCACCGTGATGCGCGACCGGATCGCGGGCCAGTCGAACGCCTTGAGCAGCGGTTTCGGCAACGCGAGGCCCGATGTCTCGATCAGGATATGGTCGGGGCGCACGGGCCGCGCCATCAACGCCTCGATCGTCGGGATGAAATCCTCGGCCACGGTGCAGCAGATGCAGCCGTTCGCCAGTTCGACGATGTTCTCTTCGGGGCAGTTCTCATCCGCGCAGGCCTTCAGGATATCCCCATCGACGCCCATAGTCCCGAATTCATTGACCAGGACCGCCAGACGCTTGCCTTGCGGATTTTGCAGCAGGTGCCGGATCAGCGTCGTCTTGCCCGCCCCCAGAAAGCCGGTGATCACGGTCACGGGGATTTTGGCCAGATCGGTCATTCGGACACCCTGGAAGCTGTGGGGGTGAGGGTCGCGGGCGAGGCACCCAAGGGGGGAATGCGCGCGATGGACTGCTTGCGAAAGATTTCGGGGCGTTCGCGCCAGGGCACGATCCCGGCCTCGCTGGCCGCATAGCGCGCGGCCCCGTCCAGGATGTCGGCGGCATGCTCGGGGCCAAGGCGGCCATAGACATAGCCCCAGGCGCCGGGTTTCGACAGCGCCACGGTACAGCCCTGCGAACAGGCCGACAGGCATTCCACCGGAACGATGGCGATGCCGTCAGGCGCGTCCCCCGCCATCAGCGCGGCGTGCAGCCGCGCGCCCGGCGGCAACGTCCCCTCGGGGACCGGCTGACCCGCCTTGCAGGTCATGCAGACAAAAAGCGTGGTACGCGGCATTCGCGGTCTTTCCTTGCGGCGAAAGGGGCACCCGTTCCGAAAGACCGTGCCCCATGCCGCAGCATCAGGCCCGTTCCGGTCGCGGATCACCCCGTCCGCCCGTTTCATCACGTCCTGCTGGCAGGTCTCCCGGCTTGCGGAGCGGGTTTCCCCCCGGTCCCGGCCTTCCCGACAAGATGTCAGTGGCATGGGACCTCTCCGGTCACGGTCGCGGGGGCGGCTGCCGTTCGGCGCGGCGACCCAGACGGTCGCAAAGCCTCGTGCATTCCCTCTTCGCCTGTCTTACGACAGGAACCAGCATCGTGCCTTCACTTGCGCGCGATCTGCCCGGACTGTCAAGGTTGAGGACCGCCGCTATGCCAACTGAGACCGACATCGAGACGGCCGACGAGACCCGTCACAAGATCAAGATGGCCAAGAAGAAGGCCGTGCGCGACAAGATCATGGCGACGAAAGAGGGCGACCGCGGCCTGATCATCGTCCATACCGGGGCGGGCAAGGGCAAGTCGTCCTCTGGTTTCGGGATGATCCTGCGCTGCATCGCGCATCGGATGCCCTGTGCAGTGGTGCAGTTCATCAAGGGTTCCTGGGACACCGGCGAGCGGCGGATGATCGAGACGCATTTCAGCGACCTTTGTCAGTTTCACGCGATGGGCGAAGGGTTTACCTGGGAAACGCAAGACCGCGCGCGGGACATCGCCATGGCCGAAAAGGGCTGGGAAAAGGCCAAGGAGATGATCCGCGACCCCAGTATCCGCATGGTTCTGCTGGATGAGATCAACATCGCCTTGCGCTATGATTACCTGGACCTGGACGCGGTCCTGACATTTCTGCGGACCGAAAAGCCACCCCAGACGCATGTCGTCCTGACCGGGCGCAACGCGAAGGATGCGCTGATCGAGGCGGCGGATCTGGTCACCGAGATGACGCTGGTCAAACATCCGTTCCGGTCCGGGATCAAGGCGCAGAAGGGCGTGGAGTTTTGAGGCGGTGCGTTGGTTTTGGCCGGGGAAGCCTCCGGCGGGGATATTTTTCTCAATCAGAAAGGATTGAGGCGTGCCCGCGCTGATGATCCAGGGTACGGGCTCCAACGTTGGCAAATCGCTGATCGTTGCGGGGCTTTGCCGGGCGGCGTTGCGACGGGGGATCAAGGTCGCACCGTTCAAGCCGCAGAACATGTCCAACAACGCGGCCGTGACCGTCGATGGCGGAGAGATCGGCCGCGCGCAGGCCCTGCAGGCACAGGCGGCGGGGTTGCAGCCGCACACCGACATGAACCCGGTGCTGCTGAAACCGGAATCGGAGACAGGATCGCAGGTCATCGTGCAGGGCAGGCGCGTCGCCACCGTCAAGGCGCGGGAATACGCGGCACTGAAGCCGTCGCTGATGGACCCGGTGCTGGAGAGTTTCCATCGCCTGTCCGCCACGCATGATCTGGTGATCGTCGAGGGTGCTGGCAGCCCGGCGGAGGTCAACTTGCGGGCCGGTGACATCGCGAACATGGGCTTTGCGCGGGCGGCGGGTGTGGCTGTGGTACTGGTCGGTGATATCGACCGGGGCGGGGTGATCGCGCAGATGGTGGGGACAAAATCGGTGCTGGACCCCAAGGACTCCAAGATGGTGAAAGGTTTCATCATCAACAAGTTCCGTGGTGATTCTCGACTATTTGACGACGGCTATCGCCTGATCGCCGAACGCACCGGCTGGCGCGGTTTCGGTGTGCTGCCTTACTTTCCTCATGCCTGGAAACTGCCCGCCGAAGATGTGCTCGACATTGCCGCCCCTTCGCCACGCAAGGGCCCGGTCAAGATCGTCTGCCTGACGCTGTCGCGCATCGCAAACTTCGATGACCTCGACCCTTTGGCACAGGAACCGGGCGTGGAGTTGGTCATGCTGAAACCGGGGCAGCCGATTCCCGGCGATGTGCGGCTGGTGATCATCCCGGGGTCGAAATCGACACGAGCGGACCTTGCCTTTCTGCGCGCCCAGGGGTGGGACATCGACCTTGCCGCGCATCACCGGCGTGGCGGGCATGTGCTGGGGATTTGCGGCGGGTATCAGATGCTTGGAAAGTCGGTTTCCGACCCGGAAGGCATCGAAGGACCACCGGGGACGACTGAAGGTCTCGGTCTACTGGACATTGCCACTGACATGATCCCGGACAAGCGCCTGACGCGGGTATTGGCACGCCATGCCGCCTCCGGGCTGGAGGTTGAGGGCTATGAGATCCATATTGGCCGCAGCGATGGACCGGCCCGCGCAAGGCCCTTTTGCCATGTCGGCGATGTGGCGGAAGGTGCGGTCTCTGCGGATGGCCGGGTGGTCGGCACGTACCTGCACGGGATGTTCACATCGGACGCATTTCGGCAGGGTTTCCTGCAATCCATTGGGGTTGAGGCACGACCCTCATGCTATTCCGCGACCGTCGAGGCGGCACTCGACGCCCTTGCCGACCATCTGACAGCCCATCTCAACCTTGACGACCTCTTTGCGCTGGCGCGGTAGGCTACATCACAGCGCCGATCTGCCAGGGCACGAATTCTGCCCCGCCAAAGCCCAACTGCTCGGACAGCGTCTGCTCGCCTGAAGCGGTCGCAATGATCTTGTCAAGGATTTCAGCACCTTTCGCATCGATGCTGACACCGTCGCTGAGGATATCGCCGCAATTGATGTCCATGTCCTCGGCCATCTTTTGGTACATCTCGGTATTGGTCGCCAGCTTGATGCACGGACTGGGCTTGTAACCGGAGACCGACCCCCGGCCCGTTGTGAACACGATCATCGTTGCACCTGATGCGATCTGGCCCGTCACCGAACAGGGGTCATAGCCGGGGCTGTCCATGTAGACGAAGCCGGGCGTGGTGATCGGTTCGGCGAACTTGTAAACTTCGGTCAGGGGGGCGGTGCCGCCCTTGGCGACCGCGCCCAGCGACTTTTCCAGAATCGTGGTCAGACCGCCCTTCTTGTTCCCCGGGCTGGGGTTGTTGTCCATCTCACCGCCATTCCGCGCGGTGTAATCCTCCCACCAGCGGATGCGGTCGAGCAGCTTTTCCCCCACGGCGGTCGAGACGGCACGACGCGTCAGAAGATGCTCCGCGCCGTAGATTTCGGGTGTTTCCGACAGGATCGTGGTGCCGCCCATGCGGACCAGAAGATCACTCGCCGCCCCCAGCGCCGGATTGGCCGTGATCCCGGAATAGCCATCAGAACCGCCACATTGCAGGCCGATGATCAAACTGGACACAGGGGCAGGCGCGCGCACAGCCTGGCGCGTCACCACCGCCATCTCGCGCAGCACGCGCAGGCCCGCCTCGATCGTCGCGCGCGTACCGCCAGTCCCCTGGATCGTCATGTAGCGGAAGTTTCCGTCAGGCCGCAGGCGGCCCTGGCCTACAAGGTCGGGCACCTGCATCACCTCGCAGCCCAGACCCACCAGCAGGATGCCGCCGAAATTGGCGTTGCGCGCATAGCCCTTCAGCGTGCGCATCAGCGTCTCGTAGCCTTCGTTCACGCCCGACATGCCGCAGCCCGTGGCGTGGACGATGGGCACCACCCCGTCGATGCCGGCCATGATGGCGGGGTCTTTCTCCGCCGCCTCGGCGATGAACCGCGCGACCGAGCCGGAACAGTTCACCGATGTCAGGATGCCCAGATAATTGCGCGTGCCGACGGACCCGTCGGGGCGGTGATAACCCATGAACATGCGCGGCGGCAGCGCAGGCAAGGGTGCTGCACCCTGGGCAATCGCGTAATCGGCGCTGTGGGGGCCCATCCCGAGGTTGTGGCTGTGGACATGCGCGCCTGCGGGGATGTCGCTGGTTGCCTGACCGATGATCTGGCCGTATCGGATCACTTTCTGCCCGGTCGGGATGGGTCGCAGCGCGAGCTTGTGGCCACGCGGAACGGGGTCCAGTGTCGCAAACGCCAATCCTTCCGCGCGTGTGCCGCGCGGAAGGTCCGACAGTGCGATCGCCACGTTGTCGCTGCTGTGAAGCTGGATCGTTCTGGCCGTCATCGCGCCCTCCCGCGCCCCGGCTTTCTTGACAGCGGGGGGATGTGGTCTAACATGTTAGCATGTTACAGCCAGCAAACAGCGCTTCACAAGACCCCAAGGCGGTGCGGTTGGTGCCCCTGGACCGATTTTCAGGGTCGCTTGGCAACCGCGTCTATCTGACGCTGCGCGAGGCGATCCTGTCGCTGGCGTTTCGGCCGGGTGAAATCCTTCGCAAGCCCGAAATCTGCGCCGAGCTGCGGGTGTCGCGCAGCCCCGTCGCCGACGCCGTGGCGCGGCTGGCGGGCGAAGGACTGGTCGATGTCGTGCCGCAGGCCGGGACTTATGTGGCCCGCTTTTCGATGGATGAAATCCGCGAGGGTGCATTCCTGCGCGAGGCAATCGAGGTCGCGGCCATAGAGCGGGTCGCGGCCACCATCACCGAAGACCAGCTGACGGTACTGCGCCGCAACATCGCGATGCAGGACGTGCTGGTGGCAAGTGGCGATACCGCCGGTTTCTACCAGCTTGACGCAGAGATGCATGAACTGATCCTGGGCTTCACCGGCTTTCGCAAGCTGTCGGCATTTACCGACTCGGCCTGGGTTCATGTGAACCGCGCGCGCAAGCTGGTCCTGCCCCTGCCGGGCCGCGTCGAAGAGACCCTTGCCGAGCACAGGGCTATTCTAGCCGCGCTCGAGGCGCATGACCCTGTGCTTGCGCGCCATGCCATCCGCAGCCACCTCAGCCAGCTGGTACGGCTGCTGGCGCCGCTGGAGCGTGAACGCCCGGATCTTTTTGCCTGATCCTGCGGATGCACGCCGATCTCGGCGGGAGTGCTTGTCTTGCGATCGGGTTGGTTTGTGTCAGATCGCAAGCCTGTAAAACGCGGCTGCGGTGGCGCCAAAGACCTGTTGCAAACCGCCGGGATCCAGCGTTGCCGTCAACGCCAGCGCCGCGCGCCGCCACTCCGCGTATTCGCCGCGCAACCGGCAAACCGGCCAGTCCGAGCCCCACATGACGCGATCCGGACCAAAGATCTCGAGGACATGGTTCGCATAAGGGGCAAGATCTGCCACCGTCCAGCCTGGGTTCGCCTCGGTGATCAGGGCTGAGAACTTGCAGCAGGCGTTCGTGTCGCGGGCAATGCGGGTGATCCCGTCGGCCCAGTGCCGGAATCCGGCTGGCGCGCGGATCTGCGGCTTCATGCAATGGTCGACGACCGTGCGCATGTCAGGGTACCGGGTCAGGATGGTATGGAAGTTTTCCAGATGACGCGGGAACCCCAGCGCGTCGAACGTCAGGTCAAGGTCGATCAGCGCCTGAAACCCCCACTGAACATCGGCGCGCAGCATCCAGTTGTCGTCCGCAATGTCCTGGATCATCGGGCGTACGCCCTTGAACTTTGGATGCTGCGCCAGCCGCTTTAGCTGCGCCAGATGGCTGCGATCCTCAAAGTCGATCCAGCCGACGACGCCCAGGACCCAGGACGTCGCATCAGCGATGCCCAAAAGGTATT
Organism: Rhodobacterales bacterium; assembly: GCA_021155205.1. Classification (GTDB taxonomy): domain Bacteria; phylum Pseudomonadota; class Alphaproteobacteria; order Rhodobacterales; family Rhodobacteraceae; genus JAJNPS01. Next base: position 107,661 of record JAJNPS010000033.1, on the reverse strand, counting down.
CGGTTTCCTCGATCGTCGGTGCGGCCTGCACCAGAACGGTTCCGGTCACGCCGGCCGTTGTCAGCTCGGGCGCCAGATGCGACGGGTCATAGGCGCGCGTCAGGATCGGGTCGTCCTCTGGCATCCAGCCGTAATCGCCCCGGAGGGGTTGCCAGAAGTGTTGGTGCGCGTCGATCTGCATTGGGGGCCTTTCTGTCGGCGCCGGGGCGCTGCCCCGGACCCCGAGATATTTTGCGCAATCGGAATGGGTCAGGGGCAGGCGGGGTCGATCAGCCCTTGCGCACGGAGGTCGGCCCAGAGCGCTTCGGGGATGATCGCCGTTGCCGCCGACAGGTTCGACGTCATCTCGGCCGCGGCCTGTCCGCCGGGAATGACCGAGAGCACCGCCTTGTGGCGCAGCGGGAACTGGAACGCGGCATCGACCAGCCGGACGCCATGGCTGTCGCAGACGGCCTTCAGCGCGCCGGCGCGGTCCAGCACCCATCCCGGCGCGACATCATAGTTGTAATGTGCGCCCGGACGCGGGCCGGTCGCCAGCACGCCGGAATTGTAAGGGCCGCCGATGACGACACCGACGCCCCGCGCATGGGCAGGGTCCATGAACCCCACCAGTGACGCCTGCTCCAGCAAGGTATAGCGCCCGGCGAGCAGGAAGATGTCGAAATCGCCCCGGTCGAGCATCCAGCGGCAGGGTTCCCATTCGTTGATCCCCGCCCCGAAAGCCTTGATCACGCCCTGGTCGCGCAACGCGAGCAGCGCCTTGTAACCCCCTGCCATGAAAACGGAAAGATACTGATCCAGGACTTGTTGCGACTTGTGGGTAAAGACATCCAGGTCATGCGCGAACAGGATGTCGACATGGTCGATCCCCAGCCGTTCCAGCGAGAATTCCAGCGACCGCATCACGCCGTCGTAACTGTAGTCGTAGATTTCGTTGCGCGCGGGCACGTCGTACCATTTTCCAAAGCCGTCGCGCCGGTCGGGCGCGGTGGCGCGGAACAGCCGGCCGACCTTGGTGGAAATGACATAATCCGCACGCGGCCTGCCCCGCAGGAAGTGGTTGATCCGGGTTTCCGACAGGCCAAGCCCGTAAAGGGGGGCGGTGTCGAAATAGCGCACGCCCGCATCCCAGGCGCGCTGCAGGGTCGCCTGCGCCTCGTCCTCGGTGATGGCGCGGAACAGGTTGCCCAAGGGGGCCGCGCCAAACCCCAGGCTGGTAAAGTCGATGCCGCCGTTGCCCAAGCGGTCCCAGTGTCGCCATGCCAGCATCTGCATCCTCCGGTCTTGCACTGACATGCTAGTATGATCGCCCTTCCCGGCCAATCCCATATCCGCTAGCTTTCGGGGGCGGATCAGTTGGGTCGGGGGCGGGATGACGCGGTTTCAGCGGGTATTCGGGGCAGGCAAGCCCGTGATCGCGATGGTGCATCTGGGCGCGATGCCGGGCACGCCGCTTCATGATGCGGATGCGGGCGTGGCGGGGATCGTCGCGGGCGCGCTGGCGGACCTTGTGGCGCTGCAGGCGGCTGGCGTCGATGCGGTGATGTTCGGCAACGAGAATGACCGGCCCTATGAGTTGCGCGTGGATGTGGCGTCGACCGCGACAATGGCCGCCGTGATCGGGCGGCTGCGGGACCGGATCACCGTGCCCTTCGGCGTCAACGTCCTGTGGGACCCGATGGCGACCATGGCGCTGGCCGCGGCAACGGGCGCGTCGTTCGTGCGCGAGATTTTTACCGGCACCTATGCGTCGGATATGGGCGTCTGGGCCCCCGATGCCGGGGCCGCCCGGCGCTATCAGGCGCGGCTGGGGATCGGGGATGTGGCGACCCTTTACAACGTGTCGGCGGAGTTTGCGGGTTCCCTTGATCCTCGTGCTCTGCCCGATCGGGCGCGATCGGCCGTGTTTTCGTCCATTCCCGATGCGGTGCTGGTATCGGGGGCCATTACCGGCGAGGCCGCCGCGATGTCGGACCTTGAGGCGGTGAAGCGCGTCCTGCCCGCCACCCCCGTCCTCGCCAATACCGGCGTCAAGCACGAGACTGTCGCCGATGTCCTTGCCGTCGCGGATGGCTGCATCGTGGGGTCCGCGCTCAAGCATGGCGGCGACACCTGGGCCGCCGTTGATCCCGACCGTGCGCGCGATTTCATGGACCGGGTCCGGAGGGCGCGCAAATGACCATCCGCGACGATCTGATCGCCCTGATGGGCATCCCCGGTCTTTCCGGCCATGAGGAACGCGTGGCCCGTTGGCTGCGTGACCGCCTGACCACCCTGAACATCCCCAGCCGCACCGACCGCCTGGGCAACCTGATCGCGACGCTGCGGGGCGACCCAAAGGCGCCCTCGGTCATGGTCTTTGCCCATATGGACCAGCTTGGTTTTGTCGTGCGCAAGATCGAGGCGGATGGCCTGATCCGGGTGGAGCGTCTGGGCGGGGTGTCGGAACGCGCGATGGCGGCGCAGGCGGTGCTGCTGTGCCCGCCGGGCCATGCCGACGTGCCAGGCGTGATCATGAACAAGGCCCACCACGCCACCAGTCCGGAGGAAAAGTACAAGGTTCTCACCACCCCCGAGATCAGCATCGACGCCGGCCACGGCTCAAAGGCGGCGGCGGAGGCGGCCGGGATCAAGATCGGCACCCCGGTCATCTATCACCCCCGCGTCATCCCCCTTGCGGGAAACCGCCTCGCCGGGACCGCCATCGACGACCGCGCCGGCTGCGCGATCCTTCTCGCCATGGCCGCGGCCCTGAAATCCCGCATCAAGGGCCCGACCGTCCACCTCGTCTGGTCGCCCCTTGAAGAGTTCAACCTGCGCGGCGCCGTTGTCGCAGCCCAGGTCCTGCAACCCGACATCGCCATCCAGATCGACCTGATGCTGGCCACCGACACGCCCGACATGGCCGACCGGGGCGACATGGCGCTGGGGGGCGGCCCCGGCATGGCGCTCTATTCGTTTCACGGGCGGGGCACGCTGAACGGGGTCATCCCGCACCCAGCGCTGGTGCGGCTGATGGAGGACACCGCCGCCGACCTGAACCTGCCGCTGCAACGATCGGCCCATATCGGGGCGCTGACAGACCTGTCCTATGTCCAGACCGTCGGGCAGGGCGTGGCCGCCATCGATATGGGTTTCCCGATGCGCCATTCCCATTCCGCGCTGGAGGTCTGCGACATTGCCGACCTTGAGGCGCTGACGACGCTCCTCCTCGCCGCCCTGACCCGGATCGACACCACCATGACGCTGGAGCGCGGGTGATGACGTATACGCTGGGCGTCGATATCGGCACGTTCGAGACCAAGGGCGTTCTGGTGGACGCCCAGGGCCGGATCGTCGCCTCCGCCGCCACCTCCCACAAGATGATCGTCCCGCGCCCCGGCTGGGCGGAACACCGCGCCGATACGGACTGGTGGGGCGATTTCGTCACCGTCACCCGCGCGCTGCTGGCCCGGTCCCGCATCGACGCCCGCGACATCGCCTGCATCGCCACCTCGGCCATCGGCCCCTGCATGCTGCCGGTGGACGCCACCGGCAAACCCCTGATGAACGGCGTCCTTTACGGCGTCGATACGCGGGCCAGCGACCAGATCGCGGCGCTGGATGCCCGCATCGGCAAGGACCCCATCCTTGCCACCTGCGGCAATGCCCTGACCTCGCAATCGGTCGGCCCGAAAATCCTGTGGCTTAAGGAAACGCATCCCGACCTTTTCGCCAAGACCGCCAAGGTCCTCACCTCCACCAGCTACATAACCTGGAAACTGACCGGCGAATATGTCATCGACCACTATACCGCCGCCAACTTCTCCCCCCTCTACGACGTCAACCGCCTGCAATGGACCACCGACCTCGCCGCCGACATCCTGCTGCCCGAAAGCCTGCCGCGCCTGATGTGGTCGACCGAAATCGCAGGGCACGTCACCCCCGACGCCGCCCGTGAAACCGGCCTCGCCCCAGGAACCCCCGTCACCTGCGGCACCATCGACGCGGCGGCCGAGGCGGTGTCGGTCGGTGTCCAGGCCCCCGGCGAGATGATGATGATGTATGGCTCCACCATCTTCATGATCGAGGTGACAGGCCACCCCGTCCGCGACCCGCGTCTTTGGTACGCGCCCTGGCTGTTCCCCGGTTCGCATGCCTCGATGGCCGGGCTTGCGACATCGGGCACGCTGACCCACTGGTTCCGCGACCAGCTTGCCCGCGACGCCGATTTCGCCGCGCTGGCGGCCGAGGCGGAGGCGTCGCCCAAGGGCGCCAAGGGTCTCATCTGCCTTCCCTACTTCTCGGGCGAGCGCACGCCGATCCACGACCCGAAGGCGCGCGGCGCCTTTTTCGGCCTCGACCTGACGCATACCCGCGGCGACATGTTCCGCGCGGCGATCGAAGGGATTGCGGCGGGAACGGCGCATGTGATCGAGACCTATGACGAGGTCGGCGCCGCCCCGACGAAAGTGCTGGCGGTGGGCGGTGGCACCAGGAATGCGGTCTGGATGCAGGCGACCTCCGACATGGGCGGCATCACGCAACTGGTGTGTCAGCATACGGTGGGGGCCAGCTATGGCGATGCGTTCCTTGCCGCCTGCGCGGTGGGGCTGGCGGTGCAGGACGACATCGGCCAGTGGAACCCGGTGGTCAGGGTGGTCCGGCCTGAGGCGGTGGAGGCCTATCAGCGCCAGTATCCGCTGTGGAAGGGGTTGTATGCGGCAACGAAGGAGATTGCCTGGGGGTTGGGGGGCTGACATCTCAGCGCCTTTCCCGCCTCCCGGCGGGCTGCGCCAGACCGGCCCTCCCTAGCCACGCACGGCCCAGGGACCGTGGTGGTTGTCCCGCCCGTCCAGCCGGTCGAACCCGTGGGCGCCGAAAAAGTCGCGCTGCGCCTGGATCATGTTGGCGGTGCCGCGTGCCGTGCGCATCGCGTCGAACCATGCGAGTCCGGCACCAAGCGCGGGCAGGGCATGGCCGTGCAGGGCTGCGGCAGACACGACGCGGCGCAGGGATGGCAGGGTGCGTTTCAGATGCGCGGCGAAATGAGGCGCAAGGATCAGGTTGCGGGCGGGGTCTTCGCTCAGCGCCTGTGCCATGTCGTCCAGCATGGCCGAGCGGATGATGCAACCCGCGCGCCAGACGCGCGCAATGGCGGGCAGTTGCAGGTCCCAGCCAAAGGCCGGCCCCGCAGCGCCGGACATCGTGAAGCCTTGCGCATAGCACAGGATCTTGCCGGCGGTCAGGGCGGATTCCAGATCCGCCTCGGTGATCATGGCGGCGGGCAGGTGTTGCGGCGCGGGACCATAAAGCGCCTCGCCCGCCTGACGTTCCTCCAGACGGGCCGACACGTTGCGGGCAGCGACCGCAGCCTCGATCACCGGGATGGGTGCTGCAAGGTGCTGCGCCTCGATCGCGGTCCAGCGGCCGGTGCCCTTTTGTCCGGCCTTGTCGAGGATCACATCCAGCATCGACGCCCCGGTCAGGGGGTCCGTCGCAGCCGACACCCCGGCTGCGATCTCGATCAGGTAGCTTTGCAGCACGCCGTCGTTCCAGCGCCGGAACGTGGTCGCGATGGCGGGCGCGGGCAGGCCAAAGCCGTCGCGCATCATGCCATAGACTTCGGCGATCATCTGCATGTCGGCATATTCGATGCCGTTATGGACGGTCTTGACGAAATGCCCGGCACCTTCCGGACCCATCCAGTCGGCGCAAGGGGTGCCTTTGTACTTTGCCGCGATGGCGGTCAGGATCGGGGCCACCCGGTCCCAGTCCGCTTTCGCGCCGCCGCCCATGATGGCGGGACCATGCCGCGCGCCGTCTTCGCCGCCCGACACGCCCATGCCGAGGAACCGGAACGGCAGGCCCGCCCGGGCGCGGCGGTTGGTGTCATTGAAATTGGCGTTGCCGGCGTCGATCACCAGATCATCCGGGGCCAGATAGGGTGTCAGCGCCGCGATCTGGTCATCGACCGGCTGGCCCGCCGGGACCATCAGGATGATCGCGCGGGGCGGCCGGATGGCAGCCACCAGCGCCTTGAGGCTGTCGCAGGGCATGATGCGGGGGGCCAGGCTGCCGGCCTCGGCATGAAAGGCATGGGTTCTGGCGGTGGTGCGGTTCCAGACCGCGACAAGCGCGGCGTTTTCGGCGATGTTCAGCGCCAGCGCCGCGCCCATCGTGCCAAGGCCGATCAGGCCGATTTCTGCGGTCATGGCCATTGCGCGCCCCTGCGGTTGAGTGTGACGGAATAAAGCGATGTGGTTGCGGTGATGAAAAGCTGGTGCTTTGCACGTCCGCCAAAGCAGATGTTCGACACCGTTTCCGGCACCAGGATGCGGCCCAAGAGCGTGCCGTCGGGCGCGATGCAATGGACGCCGTCCCCGGCGGAGGACCAGAGGTTGCCATCGCTGTCGCACCGGATGCCATCGGCGCAGCCGGGGCTGACGGTGTGGAAGATGCGGCTGTCTTTCGGCCGACCGGAGGCCATGTCAAAGACGCGGATATGCTGGGGGTCGTCGGTGTACATCCGCCCCGTATCGGCCACGTAAAGCAGGCTCTCATCGGGTGAAAACGCCAGGCCGTTCGGGCACATCATGTCGGTGATCACCGCCTGGATGCTGCCTTCGGGGTCGATTCGGTAGACCTGGCGGGGCAGGTCTTCCTCGCCCTTGAAGCCTTCATAGTCGGTCATGATGCCGTAATGCGGGTCGGTGAACCAGATCGAGCCATCGGACTTCACCACGACATCATTGGGCGAATTCAGGCGCTTGCCCTGAAAACTGTCGGCAATCGTGGTGATGGTGCCGTCATGTTCGGTGCGGGTGACGGAGCGGGTGCCGTGCTGGCACGAGATCAGCCGCCCCTGCAGGTCGCGCGTGTGGCCGTTGGCATAGTCCGAAGGCTGGCGCCAGGTGGTCAGTCCGTCCGGCGACCAGCGCAGGATGCGGTTCGACGGGATGTCCGAGAACAGGAGGCAGCCGGCATCGCCGAACCAGACCGGACCTTCGGCCCAGTCAAAGCCGGTGGCCAGCCGTTTGACCGGGGCGTTGAACATGACAAAACGCTGAAAGCGGGGATCGTGGGCTTGGTAGAACATCGGTGTCCCTTCAGACGAAGGTGATCTGCGCCTTCATGGCACGGCTGCGCTCAGAGGCAAGCTGAAACGCCTCGGTCGCGCGGTCAAGCGGCAAGGTGTGGGTGATCGGCGGGGCGACGTCGATCTGGTGAACTCGGCGTCAAGCGGCGTCTGGTCCCAGCGCGGGTGGCTTCCGGCCTGAAGGATATGGGGTTTCCGGCATCCGGATCCCTTGACATGCTTTGTTATCGATAACATAAGCGAGCCACAGCGCCCAGTCGAGGGCCAAAGCAAAGGAGATCACGCGTGGGTTTGCAGCTTTTCGATCTGACGGGACGGTGCGCGCTGATCACCGGATCATCGCAGGGCATCGGTCTGGCGCTGGCAAGGGGGCTGGCAGAGGCGGGAGCCGAGGTGGTGCTGAACGGGCGCGACAGCGCGCGGCTGGCGGCGGCAGCGGCGACGCTGCCGGGCGCGCGGGTGCTGGGGTTCGACGCCACGGACCACACTGCCGTGCGGGCGGCGGTGGACGGGTTCGAGGCCGAGGTCGGCCCGATCGACATTCTGGTCAACAACGCAGGCATGCAGCACCGCGGACCGCTGGAGGACTTTCCCCCCGACGCGTTCGAACGCCTGCTGCAGACCAATATCGCAAGCGTCTTTCATGTCGGTCAGGCGGTGGCGCGCCACATGATCGCGCGCCGACGCGGCAAGATCATCAATATCGCCAGCGTGCAGACCGCGCTCGCCCGCCCCGGCATCGCGCCCTACACGGCGACCAAGGGGGCGGTCGGCAACCTGACCAAGGGCATGGCGACCGACTGGGCGCGGCACGGGCTGCACTGCAACGCCATCGCGCCGGGCTATTTCGAAACACCGCTGAACGCCGCGCTGATGGCGGATCCGGCCTTCACGGCCTGGCTGGAAAAACGCACGCCTGCGGGACGCTGGGGCCAGGTCGAGGAGTTGCAGGGTGCCTGCATCTTTCTGGCGTCGGACGCATCGAGCTTTGTCAATGGCCACATCCTTTATGTCGATGGCGGGATCACCGTGTCGCTGTGACCTTGCGGGTCGTGATCATGGGGGTGGCCGGGTGCGGCAAATCGTCGGTCGGATCGGCGCTGGCGGCGCGGTTGGGCTTGCCTTACCGCGACGGGGACGACCTGCACCCGGCGGCCAATGTCGACAAGATGCGCGCCGGGATCGCGCTGACCGACGCGGACCGCTGGCCGTGGCTTGACGCGGTGGCGGACGTACTTCGCAGCACGGCCCCGGTGGTCATCGGCTGTTCGGCGTTGCGGCGGGCTTACCGCGACCGTCTGCGCGCGGGCGCGGGCGGGCAGGTGACGTTCGTGCATCTTGCGGGCAGCCGCGATCTGATCGCCGCGCGGATGGCGGCGCGGCGGGGGCATTACATGCCGCTGTCGCTGTTGGACAGCCAGTTCGCGGCGCTGGAGCCGCCGGGACCGGACGAGGGCATCACGGTGGACATCGGCCCGCCCGTCGCGGCGATCGTGGCCGCGGTGATGACCGCACTGAAGGGCAGGCGATGACCCCCGCGCGCAAGGGCCGCACCATGGCCGATGTCGCCCGCCTTGCGGGCGTGTCGCCGATGACGGTCAGCCGCGCGTTCAAGGCCGACAGTTCGGTCAGCCAAGCGACGCGCGGCGCCATCCTGAAGGCCGCCGACGACCTTGGCTATGTCTTTGACAGCACGGCCTCGAACCTGCGGTCGCAAAGGACCGACTTTGTCGCCGTCACCATCCCGTCGATCAACAATGCCGACTTTGCCGATACCGTGCGCGGCCTGTCCGACGGGCTGAAGCCGCGGGGTCTGCAGATCCTGCTTGGCATGACGGATTACGACATCGCCGAGGAGGAACGGCTGATCGCACAGCTTTTGCGCCGACGCCCCGAGGCCATCGTGGTGACGGGTGGGCACCATTCGCCGCGCGCGCGCCGGATGCTGGAAAATGCGGGCATTCCGGTGATCGAGACCTGGGACCTGCCCGACAGCCCGATCGGTCATGTCGTGGGTTTTTCCAATGCGGCGACCGTGCGCGGCATGGTCGATCACCTGGTCGCACAGGGCCTGACGCGCATCGCCTTTATCGGTGGCGATGCCATCCGCGACACGCGCGGGGCGGATCGGCGGGCCGGATTTGTCGCCGCGATGCAGGTCCGCGGGCTGGATGCGACGCGCCTGATCGCGGCCGGACCGCCGCCGGTCTCGGCGCGCGCGGGCGCGCAGGCGATGGCGGGCCTGCTGGACCGGCTGCCCGACACCCAGGCGGTGATCTGCGTGTCCGACCTGTCGGCCTTTGGTGCGCTGACCGAATGCCGGCGCCGCAGCGTGCCGGTGCCGGGGCGGATCTCCATCGCAGGCTTTGGCGATGATGAGATCGCGGGCGTGTCGGTGCCGACGCTGACCACGATCAACCCCTTGGCACGCGAGATCGGTGAACAGGCGGCCGCCCTGATCCTTGATGTCCTCGACGGCAAACAGGCCCTGCCTGCGCGGATCGAGATGCGGCCCGTGCTGACCATCCGCCAGTCCAGCCGCTGAGTGGCAGACCCTGCCACGCACGCCGCCGCAGACGGGCGGTCAGGCCAGCCCTGCCGCGCGGGTCACGTGGTCAAGGCTGTCGCGAAGGCGCTGCGCGATCTGCGGGTCCTGCTGGGTGTCCGGGCTGAACGGCTCGACCGAGACAAAGCCGCGATAGCCTGCCGTCACCAACGCGCGCAGCCGGTCGACATTGCCGACCCGGTCATTGGCAAAGACAAAGCCCCGGTCGGGTTCCGTCAGGTCGGCCGGTGGCAGGTCGGCGCGCGCAATGCCCGAGATGTGGACAAGCCCGATGCGGTCGAAAAACAGCGCCTCATCGCCCGCGCGGAAATGCTGGAACGTGTCGTAGCACAGGCTGAAATCGTCCCAGGCGTCCAGCTCGTCCAGCGCCGCGACCGCCTGCGCCTGCCGGTTCATCGAGGAATGGCGCATGCCAAGGGGCTCGACATAGCCCGTGATCCCGGCATCGGCGAGGATGGGCCGCAACGCGGCAAGTCCCTGGCACAGGCGGCGATGGGCATCGGGATGGCGGTCGTCGCCGGGCAGGTGGGCGGGGCACAGCACCAGGCCCGGCGCGTTCAGCGCGGCGGCATAGGCGACGAGGGCGCGCGCCTCGTCCGCGCGCGCGGGTGTCCAGTCGTTGAACCGTTGCAGCGCGTTGACAGACGCGACCTGCAGCCCCGCATCCGTAAGCCGTGCGCGCAGGTCGGCGGCAGGCATGCCGTCGGCGAATTCCCGTCCCGCGATGTCATTGCGGATTTCGACGGCAGACACGCCGACCGCCCGGGCCAGGGCGACAAAATCCGCCAGGGGCCGCTGAGGCAGGCAGGTCCGGTTCAAGGCAAATGTGACAGTCATGCGGGTCTCTGGTCAAGAATGGGCTACAGCAGCAGGCGATGCGCCGTGACCGGCACCAGGCGCACCATGTCCGGGGTCGGGTGCCGCGGGCGGGCGGGCGAGCGGATCGGCTGCGGCCGGCCGGTCTGCGCCGCATGTTCGATCGCGACCAGCGCGCGCATGTCGGCCAGCCCTTCGTGTCCGTCCGCCTCGGGCGGGGTGCCGGCGGCGATGCAATCGCTGAAATAGGCTATCTGCGCGCCGAAATGGTCGATCTGCGGGAACGCGGTTTCCTCGGTCACGCCATCGCGCCGCAGCCGCATCTTCATGGCAACCTCGAACCGGAAGGCGGGGTCAAGCTCGATATCGCCCCGCGATCCGACAATGCGGTAGGTGTCGACCGATCCCGCGCCAAAGCTGGCGACGATCTGCGCCAGCCCGCCGGACGGGAACCGCAAGGTCGTGGCAATCGACGCCTCGATCTCGGCAAAGCGGGGATCGCCCGGCGGCTGCACGCGGCAGGCCGTCGCCTCGATGGGTTCCTCGGCAAAGATGTGGCGGGCGGCGTTGACGCAATAGACCCCCACATCCTGCAAGGGACCGCCCCAGTGTTCGGCGCGAAGGCGATGGTTGCCCGCCGACGCCTGAAAGCTGAACACCGACTGAAAGATCAGCGGCACGCCGATGCTGCCCCGCCGCAGATGGTCCAGCACCGCCAGCGTGCCGGGTTCGTTGTGCAGCCGGTAGGCGGTCATCAGATAGACGCCCGCCGCTTCGGCGGCGGCGACCATCGCCTCGGCCTCGGCCACGGTCGTCGCCAGGGGCTTTTCGACCAGGATGTGCTTGCCTGCGCGGGCGGCGCGGATGGCATAATCGGCATGCAGCGAGTTCGGCAGCGCGATGTAGACGGCATCAACCGCATCGCTGGCCAGCAGCGCGTCATAGTCGGCATAGGCGACCACGCGCGGCACGTTGTGAAAGGCGGCAAGTCTTGCCCCCTTGTCCCTGTCGCCCGTCACGATGGCGGCAAGCGTCGAATTGCCGCTTTGCGCGACACCGGGCAGGAATGCCTCCTGGCTGATCCAGCCCGCACCGACGACCGCGTATCTGATCATAATGCTCTCCGGGTACATGTCATGCCACGTCCATCCAGGCCTGCGCGGCGGATGACCGCTGAATGGTTTCCACCAGCGTCTGGATGCGCAGGCCGGCGCGGAAGTTGAACGGCTCGGCCGTCTTTCCCGCGATGGCGTTGATATAGCCCGCGACCTCGATGGCCTTCAGGTCGTTGAAGCCGATCTGATGACCCGCCGCGACACAGAAGAGGCCATAGGGCGGGTGGTCGGGGCTGGCCTCGATGCGGCGAAAGCCCTGGCGGCCCCTGGCGTCAGCGGTCGAGAAGTAGTTCAGGACGTTGAAATGTTCCTGGCTGAAGGCCAGCGCACCCTTGGTGCCGTAAACCTCGAAGTCGTGCTGCATCTTGCGCCCCGTCGCGATCCAGTTGCCCTCGATGCTGCCCGTCGCGCCGTTCCGGAACCGCAGGAAGGCGCGGCCCACATCATCGACCGTGACCGCCCTGCGCCCGCCGCGCCCGTCGGGGCGTTCGCCGATCATCGTCACGCAGTCGCCCATGACACGCGCGATCGGCCCGACCAGAAATTCCGCCGTGGCCAGGGCGTGGCTTCCGATGTCGGCCAGCGCCCCGCCCCCTGCCGGATCGTGGCGAAAGGTATAGGGGCCGGCGGCGTCGGCCATGTAATCCTCGGCATGCAGGCCGCGATAGCCGCGGATCTCGCCCAGTTCGCCCGCCGCAATCATCTGACGCGCCAGCTGCACCATCGGGTTGCAAAGGTAGTTGAAGCCAACCTGGGTTTTCACGCCCTTGGCCTCAGCCGCGAGCGTCATGTCCAGCGCATCGGCGGCCAGCGGGGCCAAGGGCTTTTCGCAATAGACATGCTTGCCTGCGGCGATGGCGGCCAGTGACATCTCTTTGTGCAGGGCGTTGGGGGCGGTGATGGACACCAGATCAATTTCGGGGTTGGCCATGATCGTGCGCCAGTCGGCGGTGGCATGGGCAAAGCCCAGCGTTTTTGCGGCGCGGGCGGCGGCGTCGTCGGTGATGTCGGCCACGGTATGCAGGTCCAGATCGAACGGCAGCTCGAACACGCGGGGGGCCACGGCAAAGCCGAACACATGCGCCTTGCCCATGAATCCGGTGCCGATCAGGCCGATGCGCAGTCTTGGTTTGGTCATGTCAGGGCGTCCCGTCCTTGAGGAAGTTTGCGTTGACGATCAGCGACGGGTCCAGCGTTCCCGCAAAGAAGTCCAGCACGTTCTGCACCGAATGCGTGGCCAGGCGGGCGGCCCCTTCGGCGGTCAGCCCGGCGATGTGGGGTGACAGCAGCACCTGGTCAAATGCCAGCAACGGATGGCCATCCTCGGGTGGCTCGTTCAGGAACACATCCATGCCGGCGGCGGCGATACGCCCGTCCTTCAGCGCCTCGACCAGCGCGGTTTCGCTGACGATGCCGCCACGGGCGGTGTTGACCAGCACGGCACCGGGCTTCACCTGCGCCAGTTCGGCGCGGCCAAGGAGAGGGCGGTCCGACGGCGGCATGTGGACCGAGATGACATCCGCCATCGCCAGCGCCGCGGCGAGGTCCGCGACCGGCCGCACCGACCCTTCGGGCCAGCCGGTCTGTTCCAGCCAGGGATCATGCGCGATCACCGTCATGTCAAACGCTTGCGCCAGCATCGCCACGCGCCGCCCGATCCGCCCGTATCCCAAAAGGAGCAGTGTCTTGCCCGCGACTTCGCCCGCCTCCAGCCGGTTGCGCCAGCCCCACCGCGACGGATCGCGCACCGCGGTATCGGCCCGCAGCATGCGCTTGATCGCGGCCAGCATCATCATCATGGTGTGTTCGGCGACCGACACCGTATTCACGTCGCCGACGATGCAGAGCGGGATGCCGCGCCGGTTCAGCGCCGCCATGTCGACGGCGTCATAGCCGACGCCGTGGCGTGACACGAGCCGCAGACGGTCCGCCCGCGCCACGGTCTCTTCGGTCATCGGCTGGGTGCGCAGGATCAGCGCGTCGGCGCGGTCGATCAGCGGTGCGTAAGAGGACTCGGACACCTCCTCGACCAGGTCAAGGGTGATGTCGGGGGCCTCTTGCAGCATCCGGATGCCGGAGGGGTGCAGTTTTCCCGCGACAAGGACATGCGGCATCAATAGACCCCCTTGATGGCGTTGCTGCCGGTGGTTTCGGTCAGCTTGCGAAAACCTGCGATCGCAGCGCCCGCAGCGGCGGCCAGAAACCGGCTGTCGCCGCCCACGGTGGTCATGTCATAGCCCCACTGGATCGCGCGCGCGGCATAGTCGGGCGTGCCGCAATGCAGCGCGGCGCGGATGCCGTTCCTTTTGCAGGCTGCGACGATGGTGTGCAGGGCGGCGATCATTTCCGGCTCTTCGCGGTCGAAACCGGGGGACAGGCGACCTTTGGTCAGCGACAGCGTCAGGTCCGCCGGGCCGACATAGAGGCCGTCAAGGCCGGGAGTGGCGGCGATGGCGTCGAGGTTGGCCATGCCATCCGCCGTTTCGATCATCGCAAAGGCCAGCAGGTTGCCGTTCGCCTCGGCCGCGTAGTTCGCCCCGGCGGCAATGGACACCCGCGTCGGGCCGAAACTGCGCTGCCCCAGGGGCGGATAGCGCATGTAGCTGACCAGCCGTGCGGCATCTTCGGCGCTGTTCACCATCGGGCAGATGATGCCGTAGGCCCCCGCATCCAGCGCCTTCATGATGATGCCGGGCTCAAGCCACGGCACGCGGGCCATCAGCACCGCGCCGCTGGCCCGCATCGCCTGGAACATCGGCAGCACAGAGGAATAGTCGAGCGCGCCGTGCTGCATGTCGATGGTGATGCTGTCGAAGCCCTGCGCTGCCATGATCTCGGCGGTGAAGGGGTTGCCGATGGAACACCAGCCGTTGATCGTGGGTTTTCCCTCGGACCAGAGCGCCTTGAGCCGGTTTGCGATCATGCCCACACCATCTGGCTGGATTTGACGTCAAGGTAGTCGCGGATCGCCTCGATGCCGCCCTCGCGGCCCATGCCGGAATGGTTGGTGCCGCCAAACGGGGCCTCGGATGCCGCCATGGCAAAGGAATTGATGCCGACCATCCCTGCCTTGAGGTCCGCCACGGTGCGGCGCGCGCGCTTTGGACTGGTGGTAAAGGCATAGGCCGACAGGCCCATGTCCGACGCATTGGCGCGGGCCAGCACCTCGTCGTCGGTCGAGAACCGGCTTATTGCGGCGACGGGGCCAAAGTTTTCCTCGGCCATCACGGACATGTCGTCGGTGCAGCCCGTCAGAACGGTGGGTTCAAAGAAATGCCCGGCATTGAAGCCTGCCGCCCGTGCGCCACCCAGTTCCAGCCTTGCCCCGGCCCTGACCGCGCCCGCGACGATGCGTTCCATCTCCGCCAGGCGGCCCGCATTGATCAGCGGCCCCATGCCGACGGCGGGGTCAAGGCCATCGCCCAGCCTGATCGCCCGCGCCCGGTCCACAAAGCCCGCGACAAAGGCGTCATGCAGGCTGTCATGCACATAAAAGCGGTCGCCGGTGACGCAGACCTGTCCGGCATTTGCAAACTTGGTCGGCACACACAGGTTCAGCGCGCCCTCAAGATCGGCATCGTCGTAGATGATGACGGGCGCATTGCCGCCAAGTTCCATCGACACTTTCTTCAGTGTCGCCGCCGCATCGCGGATCATCTGCTGGCCGACGCGGGTCGATCCGGTCAGGGAAACCTTGCGCACCGCCTTTGACGCCATGATCGGCGCATAGGTGGTCGCAGTCGGTCCGACCAGCAGATTGATCGTGCCATCGGGCAGGTTGCCCGCGCGGCAGCAATCCACCATCACCATTGCCACGCCGGGCGTCTGCGAGGACGGGCGCACGATGATGGAACAGCCCGCCGCCAGCGCGGGCGCGACCTTGCGCGCAATCAGGGCTGCCGGAAAGTTCCAGGCGGTGAAGGCGGCGGCGATGCCGACAGGTTCGTGATGGACCTCGAAACGTCCACCCGGCACGCGGGACTCAACGATGCGGCCGTAGATGCGCCGCGCTTCTTCGGCGAACCAGCGGAACTGGTCGATCGACAGGCCCCATTCGCGGCCCGACTGCGCGATGGGCTTGCCGGTTTCGAGCGTGATCATGCGTGCCGCCTCGTCCGCGCGGCGCGTCATTTCGTCGGCAATGGCATGCAGGGCATCGGCGCGGTCAAAGGCGGGCAGGGCTTTCCAGACCGCAAAGCCTGCGGCAGCACTCGCGATGGCCGCCGCCGTATCCGCCGCCGCCGCGACGGGCACCTGACCCAGCGGGCGTTCCGTCACGGGGCTGAGGACGGGAGCCGTGCCGCCGTCCAGGGCAGGAAGCCATTTGCCGCCGATGAAGAGCCCGAACCTGTCATACATGGCGGCAGGCCTTGATGATGCGCGGCGACATGCAGAATCCTCCCCCCAAACTCAATGTGCAATTATCATTGCGAAAGATTGTAGTTGTCAACAAACAATGTTGTCGGCTATTCTGGGGGCACGCTTTTGGGGAGGATGCGACATGGCCGGGACCACGATACGCCTGACGATGGCACAGGCGCTGGTGCGTTATCTGTGCAGCCAGCAGACGGAAATCGACGGCCAGCGCGTGCCCCTGTTCGCTGGTGTATTCGGGATTTTCGGGCATGGCAACGTGACCTGCCTGTCCGAGGCGCTGGAGGCGGTGCAGGACCAGTTGCCGACCTGGCGCGGCCAGAACGAACAGTCGATGGCGCTGGCGGCGGTCGGCTTTGCCAAGGCGAAACGGCGGCGGCAGATCATGATCGCGACCTCGTCCATCGGGCCGGGGGCGCTGAACATGGTGACGGCCGCAGGCACCGCGCATGCCAACCGCCTGCCGGTCCTGCTGATCGCGGGTGACACCTTTTCCAGCCGTCTGCCCGACCCGGTGCTGCAACAGGTCGAGCATTACGGCGACCCCTCGATCACCGTGAACGACGCCTTCAAGGCGGTGACGCGCTACTGGGACCGGATCACCCATCCCGCCCAGATCCTCCAGTCCCTGCCGCAGGCGATCGCCGCGATGCTGGACCCCGCCGACTGCGGGCCGGCCTTCATCGCGCTGCCGCAGGATACGCAGGAACTGGCGTTCGATTATCCGGTCGCGTTCTTCGAGGACCGGGTGTGGTCGATCCCCCGCCCGAGGCCAGACCGCACGGCGCTGGCAAAGGCTGCCGACATGTTGAAAACTGCGAAAAAGCCGCTGATCATTGCAGGCGGGGGTGTGCGCTATTCCGGTGCAGAAGCGGCGGTTGCCGCCTTTGCAGCGCGGCGCGGCATTCCGGTTGTGGAAACCATCGCGGGCAAGGGCGGGCTGACCCACTATCATCCGGTCCATTGCGGCCCCATCGGCATCATCGGCTCCACCAGCGCCAATGCCCTGGCGGGCGAGGCGGACGTGATCGTGGCCATCGGCACGCGGCTGCAGGATTTCACCACCGGGTCCTGGACCGCGTTTGCCCGGGATGCCCGGTTCATCTCGATCAACGCGGCACGGTTCGACGCGACCAAGCACCGGGCGCTGGCGGTCGTGGGCGATGCGCTGGAGACGGTGAACGAACTGGATGCGGCCCTTGGCGGCTGGGCCGCCGATGCCCGCCATCTGCCCCGCGCCAAGACGCTGTTTGCCGAATGGGACGCGCTTTTGGACAAGCTGCAGACGCCCACCAATGCGCCCGTGCCCACCTATGCGCAGGTGGTGCATCAGGTGAACCTTGCGGCGGGCGACACCGATACGCTGATTGCCGCCGCCGGGGGTATTCCGGGCGAGGTCGCCAAGGGCTGGCGCGTCAAGGCCCCCAACAGTTTCGACCTGGAGTTCGGATTTTCCTGCATGGGTTACGAGATCGCTGCCGGCTGGGGCTGCGCGATGGCGCAGTCCGGTCCCGGGGGCCTTGGCGGCACGCCCATCGTGATGCTGGGCGACGGCACCTACATGATGATGAACTCCGACATCTATTCGACGGTGCTTTCGGGCCACAAGATGATCGTCGTGGTCTGCGACAATGGCGGCTATGCGGTGATCAGCCGCTTGCAGCAGTTCAAGGGCGTGCCGGGGTTCAACAATCTTCTGAAGGACTGCAGGATCACCGACAGGGCCAATCCCCTGCATGTCGATTTCGCCGCCCATGCCGCATCCATGGGCGCCGCAAGCCGCCATGTGACCAGCCTGACCGACCTGGCCACGGCGCTGGACTGGGCCAGGGGGAACGACCGGACCACGGTGATTTCGATTGCAACGGATGCCTATTCCTGGGTACCCGGTGACGCCGACTGGGATGTGGGCGTGCCCGAGGTGTCGAGCCGCGACACGGTCCGCAAGGCCCGCCAGAGCCAGATTGAAATCCGCGCCAAGCAGCGCATCGGAGTGTGAGGGAAAATGCTGAAAGCCAAACTGGGCATGTCGCCCATCGCCTGGTGGAACGACGATCTGCCCGACCTGAGCGATGATGTCAGCCTTGAGGAATGCTTGGCGCAGTCGCGTTCTGCCGGGTTCACCGGCATGGAAAAGGGCCGCCGGTTCCCCGAGACTGCCCGCGCGATGCTGCCGATCCTGAAGGCCGCGGACGTGACCCTGTGCGGCGGGTGGTTTTCCGGCACGCTGGTGGATGAGGGTCTCTCGGCAAACAAGGACCGCATCCAGCCGATGATTGACCTTTTCAAGGCGGTAGACGCTCCTTGCATCGTCTATGGCGAGGTCGGCCGGTCCGTGCAGGGCGACCGCGCGGCACCGCTGGCGACCAAGCCCGTGCTGTCGGACGTTGAGATGAGATCCTATGCGCGCAAGGTGACGGCGCTGGGCGAGTTCTGCGCCGAACAGGGCATGCCGCTGGTCTATCATCACCACATGGGCGCCGTGGTGATGTACGAGGCGGAGCTTGACGCCTTCATGGCGCAGTCGGGCGAGGGGATCCCGCTATTGCTCGACGCCGGACACCTGCATTTCGCACGCGGCAACGTGCTGCGCGCGATCGACAATCACCATGCGCGCATCAAGCATGTTCACACCAAGGACATCCGCCAGTCGGTGCTGGACAGCCTCGACTGGTCAAAGGACAGTTTCCTTGATGCCGTGATCAAGGGCGCCTTTACCGTGCCTGGCGATGGCAGCCTTGATTTCGCGGCCATCGTGAAACGTCTGGCCGATCATGGCTATGAAGGCTGGTTCGTGGTGGAGGCGGAACAAGACCCCAAGGTCAACCCGCCGCTGAAAATGGCTGAGGTGGGTCACAAGGAACTGATGCGTGTGATGACGGCCGCAGGCTACGAGGTCGTCGCTTGAACCGGATGGATGGCAAGGTCTGCGTCGTCACCGGCGCGACGCAAGGGTTGGGCGCGGCAATTGCGCGGCGGCTGGCGGCGGCGGGGGCGGCCGGGGTCGTGATCACCGGGCGCAATGCGGCCAAGGGGCAGGCGGTCGCCGACAGCCTGCCTTGCCCGGCGCTGTTCGTGCAGGCGGATTTCGCCTCGGTCGAGGATTGCCAGCGGGTTGTCGCGGAAACCGACCGCCGGTTTGGCCGCCTGGATGTGCTGGTCAATGCCGGGGCCTCGACCGCGCGGGGTACCATCCTTGACACGTCGCCCGAAACCTTTGACGCGCTGTTTGCCACCAACGTGCGCGGTCCCTATTTCCTGATGCAGGCGGCGATCCGGCTGATGATCGCAAAGGGGATCGAAGGCGCGATCTGCAACATCGGGTCGATCTCCGCGCTGGCCGGGCAACCCTTCATCAATGCCTATTGCGCGTCCAAGGGGGCCCTGACCACGCTGACCGCGAACACCGCGTTTTCGGTGATGGCCAACCGCATCCGGGTGAACCAGTTGAATGTCGGCTGGATGGCCTCGGACAATGAGCGCAACATCCAAAACGCCGGGGGCGATCCTGACTGGGAGGCAAGGGCCGCCGCGGCACTGCCGTTCGGGCGGCTGGTGGACCCGGCAGAGGCAGCGCGGGCGGTCAACTTCCTGGTGTCGGACGATGCGGGGCTGATGACCGGGGCGATCGTCAATTTCGACCAGTCGGTCTGGGGGGCCGTTGCCGAAGGCATGCCGGTGCCGCTGGGGCCGATGCACCTGGCCTGACGGGTCAGGTCTGCGTGACGACGGGAATGCGCGGACTGTCGCGGTCCTGCTGCAGCCGTGCGGCCAGCGCCACGGTCAGCGCCTGCGCCAGGCACATCGGCGCGGCAAGGCTGCGCGAAAAGGTGTATTCATGTTCCGGGATCGCGAACAGGACCCGCGCCGATTTCGCCAGCGGCGACAGGGTGCTGTCGGACATCGCCACGACCGGCACCCCGCGCGCCGCGACCGCCTCGACGATATTGACCACCTCGGTCGCATAGAACCGGAACGACACCGCAAACAGCAGATCGCCTGGCTGCATGACCCTGGCCATGTGGGTTGACAGCCCGCCGCCCGCATCCAGCAGAACCGTGCGCTTGCCCAGCATCGTCAGCATGTAGCGCATGAGCTCGGCCACAGGCGCAGAGCGCAACTGGCCGACCAGATAGATCGTGTCGGCAGCCTCCATCAACGCGGCCGCCTCCGCGATCTGGGTGGCGGAAATGTTTGCCAGAAGATCCTGCAGCGAGGTGACATCCCGCACGACAAGATCGCGCAGAAAGCCCAGGTCGCTGCGATCCTCTTTCGGCCCAAGTTCATCCTCCAGCGCGCGGATGCGGGCATCGAACCCCGGTGCGGCGGTGGTCAGCCGACGCTGGAACACGGCCTGCAGTTCCTTGAACCCGCGAAACCCCAGCGACTGCGCATAGCGCACGAAGCTTGACGCATGGATGCCGGTCCTGTCGCCGATGGCATTGACCGACATCACCGCCACGTCATTGGGGTTCTGCGTCAGATAGACGGCAATCTTCTGATAGGTCCTGCTCATGTCGTCATAGCGGTTGTGGATGACCCGGATCAGGTCCTCGTAGCTGGTTGGCGTCTCGCTGGGGATCATGGTGCAGGCCTTGCGCGGGTTTTGCCAAGCTTGCAGGCAATGCAGGATCGCTGCAATCGCAATTTTTGATGCACCGATGTTTCGCACGGACGCCCAGCATTCTGCCCGACGACCGGCGCGGCCAGCACGATCTGGTGGCGCGCGTGATTGCCGCCGGACATCGGCGCATTGCCAATCTTACGCTGCGGTCCAACATCGCGGCGACGCCCTTGCGCCGACAGCACTTTGCTGCGGCAACGACAAGATGGCGCTCAAGGTCTACGGCATCCTGCGGTCCCGCGGAATGAAACTGCCCGAGGAAATCTCGGTGGCAGGGTATGACAATTACCGCGTCATCGCCGAGACGCTCTATCCCCATTGACCACGGTGGAACTGCCATATGCTGCCATGGGCGTGCGCACCGCGCAGCGCATCCTGGCCATGATTGCCGGGCAAAGCCCCGCGAGCGATGGGCCAACACTGGTTGCCGGCCCTGTCTACTGGCGCGGTTCCGTGACGGAACGGCGCCAGACCAACATCACCCATTTGAAAACCGTCAGGGAGGACAAACAATGAAACATTCGGGATGGCTTGCGGGCGCGGCGATTGTCGCCGCCGTGCTGGGCGGGGCCGCGCAGGCACAAACAACACTGACCATGTGGTATCATGGTGCAGGCAACGAGGTTCAATCGAAGATCATTGATCAGATCGTGGCCGACTTCAACGCAAGTCAGGCCGACTGGAAGGTCGAGCTGCAAAGCTTTCCCCAGGGTGCCTACAACGACAGCGTGGTGGCCGGCGCGCTGGCTGGAAATCTTCCCGACATTCTGGATGTGGATGGCCCGGTCATGCCGAACTGGGCCTGGGCGGGCTATATGCAGCCGCTTCGGCTTGACGAGGCGGTGGTGGCGAATTCCTGCCGGGCACCAAGGGCGTCTGGGGCGGAAAGCTCTATTCGATCGGCTTGTGGGATGCCGCTGTCGCGCTGGTCACACGCCAGTCCTATCTGGACGCGCTGGGTCTGCGCATCCCGACGCTTGCCGAACCCTGGACCGGCGAAGAGTTCATGGCGGCGCTGGATGCCGCAAAGGCCTCGGGCAAGTTCGAATATGCGTTTGATCCGGGCATGGCCTGGACCGGAGAATGGTATCCTTATGCCTTTTCGCCCTTTCTTCAGTCCTTCGGTGGCGACATCGTGGACCGGACCACCTACAAGACCGCCGAAGGCGCCCTGAACGGCGAAGCAGCCCTCAAGTTCGGGAACTGGTGGCAGGGCCTCTTTGCCAACGGCTATGCGCAGGCGACGCAGGACCCGGCGGACCGTGACGGCGGTTTTGCCGCGGGCAAGTATGCGTTCTCGTGGAACGGCAACTGGGCGGCGCTGAACACGCTGAAGCAGTTTCCTGACACCGTGTTCCTGCCGGCCCCTGATTTCGGCAACGGTCCCAAGATCGGGGCAGCCAGCTGGCAGTTTGGTGTTTCTGCGGCTTCCAAGTATCCTGACGGCGCTTCGGCCTTCATCCAGTTCGCGCTGCAGGACAAGTATCTGGCCGATTTCTCGAACGGCATCGGGCTGATCCCCGCCACGAAAACGGCCGCGGCGCTGACCGAAAACTACAAGGACGGCGGGCCGATGGCCGTGTTCTTCGACCTGACAAAGGCACAGGCGCTGGTACGCCCGGTGACGCCCGGCTACGTCGTGCAGGCCAAGGTCTTTGAAAAGGTGATGGCCGACATCGCCAACGGAGCCGACGTCGCGGCCACCCTTGATGCGGCCGTGGACGAGATCAACGCCGACATCGAAAAGAACGGCGGCTACGGTCACTAAAGCCTGTCCGACAAAAGTGGCGCGCGGTTTTGTCGAAAGACAGGCGACCATCAAGGAACCGAGAGGATGGCCGACGCCTCTATCTGCGCCGGACAGACTCTAGGGGGCCTCCCGCCCCGGCACCTGGGGGCGGCGCCACGCCGCCGCCCCCCCTTTGCCCCCCCGATTCTGGTCCGGCACTGGTGCGCCACCCATTTCCACATCCCGCAGCCCCTTGCAGAGCGAGACCGCCATGGCGTCCAAATTCCTGCAATCAAATCGCACAGGCTGGCTGATGGCCGGACCGGCGGCATTCCTGATGGCGATGTTCGTCATCCTGCCGTTCCTTTTCGCCATCGGGCTCAGCTTTACCAACCAGCGGCTGATTTCGCCAAGCCCGACGGAATTTACCGGTTTGTCGAATTACCGGCAGCTTCTGGGCATGTCGACGATCACTCTGGACCCGGTGCGGGATGATGCGGGCGCCATCAAGCTCGACGCGGCTGGCCAGCCCGAATATCCCGCCATCCGCAGCTTCACCCGCAACAACCCGGACTATCCGCAGCTTGAGGGCATGCGCGAGATGTTCAGTTTCGGCTGGGGCGAGGGGCGGACCTTTGTGCTGGCGCGCGACGCGATCTTCATCAAGGCGGTGATCAACACCTTCATCTTCGTGATCGTCGTGGCGCCGGTTCAGGCAGGTCTTGCCCTTTGTCTGGCCCTTCTGATCAACCAGCGGCTGCGCGGCATCAACGTGTTCCGCGCGATCTATTTCATGCCGGTCGTTGTCTCCATCGTCGTGGTCTCGCTGCTCTGGCGGTTCATCTATGACGGGCAGTCGGGGCTTTTGAACAACCTTCTCGGCGCGATCAGTTTCGGTGCGATCCCCAAGGTGGACTGGCTGGGCAACCCCAACACCGCCCTTGGCGCGATCATCTTCATGTCGATCTGGCAGGCGGTCGGGTTCCATATGGTGATCTGGCTGTCGGGCCTGCAGACGATCAGCCCGACGCTATACGAGGCGGGGGCGATCGAGGGCGCGTCAAAGTGGCAGACCTTCCGCTACATCACCTGGCCGGGCCTGCGCAATACCGCGGTGCTGGTGCTGGTGGTGATCACCATGCAGGCGTTTGGCCTCTTCTCGCAGATCGACGTGATGACCAATGGCGGGCCGCTCGACAGCACCCAGACCATCGTGTTTCAGGCGATCGAGCGGGGCTATGGCAAGCAGGACATTTCCGGCGGCTCGGCGATTTCGGTGATCCTGTTCGTCATCGTGCTGACCGTCTCGCTTACCTGCAACGCGCCTTTATCGCCTCGATTGCCTCGACCGGCGTCAAGGGCTGAACGGAGAACATCATGGTCGTCGCAATCGACGGCAAATGGATCTGGGACAGCTGGTACTATCGCGATGGTGACACCTGGCATGGCTATTTCCTGCAGGCGGACCGGTCACTGGGCGATCCCGACCTGCGACATTTCAACGTCAGCCAGGGGCATGCGACGTCACGCGATCTGGTGAACTGGACGCATCTGGGCACGATGTTGCGCCCCTCGGATGGTCCCGCCTGGGATGATCTTACCACCTGGACCGGGTCGGTCCTGAAGGACGATGCGGGGCTTTGGCATCTGTTCTACACCGGCGCGCGGCAGTCCGAGGACGGGCTGTACCAGCGCATCGGCCATGCCACCTCGACCGATGGGCATTCCTGGATGCGGGTGAACGGCGGGCTTTGCCTCGATCTGGCCGGGCCGGTCGCGGACCTGTATGAAAAGGACCACGCCATTGGCCATTGGCACGACCGCGCGATGCGTGACCCATGGGTCATGCGCGACCCCGGCGGCGACGGGTGGCTGATGTATTTCACCGCCCGCGCGCCGGGGATTGCCGAACCGAACGCGGGCGGCGCAATCGGTTTTGCCACCTCGCCAGACCTGGTGACATGGACCCTGCAACCGCCCGTCTTTGTCGGCGGCTTTGGCCAGCTTGAGGTGCCGCAGGTCTTTTCGGTGGGCAGGCAGTGGTACTGCCTATTCTGCACCTCGGGCCATCACTGGTCCGACGCCTATCGCAAGGGCAACCCGCAAAGTCCCGTAACCGGCACGCATTACCTGATCGCCGATCATCCGCGCGGGCCGTGGCGCGTCGCGCCGGGACCGTTCCTTGATGGCGCCGACCCTTGCCGCCGCTACGCCGCCCGTATCGTCCAGACCGATGATGGCCTGCGCATCCTCGGCTTTGCCGATGGCGGCAAGGCGCGGTTCGGCGGTTACGTCATGGACCCCGAGCGCGTGACGGTGAGTGCCGATGGCCTGCTGCACGTTTCCCCCCGAGCCCAAGCTGCGGAGTAGAACAATGGCTGCGATCACGCTGACGGGTCTGAAGAAAAGTTATGGCAGCGCCCATGTCATCAAGGGCGTGGACATCACCATCGAGGATGGCGAATTCTGCGTCTTTGTCGGCCCGTCGGGCTGCGGCAAATCCACGCTCCTGCGGATGATAGCGGGGCTGGAGGACATTTCGGGCGGGACACTCGAGATTGGCGGGCGGGTGGTGAACGACCTGCCGCCCAAGGATCGCGGCGTGGCGATGGTGTTTCAAAGCTATGCCATCTTTCCCCACATGACAGTGCGCGAGAATGTGGCCTTTGGCCTGACCATCACAGACGCAAGCGAGGCCGAGAAAACCGCCAAGGTGGCCGAGGCCGCGCGAATCCTGCAGATGGAACACCTGCTTGACCGCCGCCCCAGCCAGCTGTCGGGCGGCCAGCGCCAGCGGGTCGCCATCGGGCGGGCCATCGTCGCAAACCGCAGGTCTTCCTGTTCGACGAGCCCCTGTCCAACCTTGACGCCGCCCTGCGCATGGACATGCGGATGGAGATCGGCAAGCTGCACAAGGCGCTGGGGGCCACGATGGTCTATGTGACGCATGACCAGGTCGAGGCGATGACCCTTGCCGACAAGATCGTCGTTCTGAAGGATGGGCTTGTGCAGCAGATCGGTGCCCCGATGGATCTCTATCACAACCCGTCAAACGAGTTTGTCGCCGGGTTCCTGGGCGCGCCCTCGATGAATTTTCTGGAGGTAGAGGTGGTGTCCACAGATGGCGGCAAGGCGCTGGTCAGGAACGCAGCACTTGATCCGGTCGAGGTGCCGATGCGCGTGGATCGGGTGGCCGCCGGCGAAAAGGCGCGTCTGGGCATCCGCCCGCAATACCTGATGCCGTCCGAGCAGAAGGCCCCCGGACAGTTGCATGGCGACGTCATCCTGTCCGAACGCCTGGGGTCCGAAACGGTGGTCGAGGTCAGGCTGCGCGACGGCACGCCGTTGATCGCCGCCCTGACGCGCGATGCGGTCTTTCAGTTGGGCACGCCGGTCAATCTGGGATTTGACCCCGGCATGACGCATCTTTTCGCGCTCTAGCGGTCCAGCCGGGCCATGCGCCCGCCGCGCCGCTGGCGCAGCCGGGGGGCGCGTTCGGGCAGGTCGGCCATGACGGCGGCCCGCTGGTCGGGCGACATCGCCGTCCAGGTCGAGATTTCCTCGATGGTGCGAAAGCAGCCGACGCAGATGCGTTCTTCGGGATGCACCACGCACAGCTTGACGCAAGGCGACTGCACCTCGTCACGCATCCAGACCTCGTCCCGCACGTCCTTGGCCCCGTCTTTCATGCCAGATGCGCCAGCCGGTCCAGCGCGCCCTGCAAGATATAGCCTGCCGCGACCTGATCGATGACCTCTTTGCGACGTTTTCGCGACGTATCCGCCTCCAGAAGCGCGCGTTCGGCGGCGACGGTGGACAGCCGTTCATCCCAGAACCCGATCGGCAGCGGCGTCAGCCTTTCCAGGTTGCGCGCAAAGGCCTGCGTGGACTGCACCCTTGGCCCGGATGAGCCATCCATGTTCAACGGCAGGCCGAGCACGATGCCCTGCGCGCCACGTTCCGCCAAAAGCGCCAAGAGCCGTGCCGCATCCTCGGTGAACTTCACCCGCCGGATCACCTCGATGGGGGTGGCGACCGACCGGCGCAGGTCCGACATCGCCACGCCGATGGTCACGGTGCCAAGGTCCAGTCCCGCGATCGCCCGGTTCGGGGGCAGGGCGGTCGCAAACACCTCCAGGGTCGCGCAGATCATGGGGTCAGGCCCGCCTCGACCGCGGCTTCCTTCAGAAAGGACAGGGCGGCGGCATCTCCGGCAAATCGGGTCTGCGCCTCGGCATAGATCGCCGATGCCTTGTCGGTGTTCTTCAAAACGCCCAGCGACCGGATCAGCTTTGCCCAGTCCTCGGCCGGGCCACCCTCGCGCGCCAGCCGGTCCGACAGTTGACCGACCATGCCTTCGATCATTGCCTGGCGGTCGGCGGGCGACATTTCGGACGCGGCGGCAACGTCGGCGCCGTCCGGGCCGCGCAGCGGCGGCAGATCGTACTTCACCCCGGCGCGATAGGCGACATCCGGCATCTGCGCGCGGATGGGAGCGATCCATGGCGCATCGTCCGGCCCTTTGTCGATCAGGTCGCGCCAGATCGCGAAGGCGCGGTCATAGCGGCCGCCCTGGGCAAACATCAGGCCGGAAAAGTACCGCGCCGCGCCGTTTTCAGGATCAAGCTGCAGCGTCCGCACCAGTTCCGCCTCGGCCTCGGGCGACACATAGCCGCCCGCCGCCCGGATCATCACCTCGGCCAGACCGGCGCGGTCATCGGCCGTCGCGGCGTCCCCCTTTGCGGCGATCAGGCGGCGCTGGGCGTCCTCGGCGGCGGCCAGATTGCCAAGCGCCGCCTCGTTGCGCGCCAAAAGCGCCAGTCCCGTCACATCACCGGGCCGCGTCGCCAATGCGCTGCGCAACTTGTCCATCAGGTCAAGAAAGGCCGCATCGGGGGCAGGCGGCGCAGGCACGGGCGGGACCGACGCGACTGCGGTCGCCTGATCGGGGCGCGACGCCATTGCCGCATCCGACATCGCAAGACGTTGCTTCAGCGGCAGGTCGGGATAGCCCGGCGCGCCCCAAAGCGCATAAAGCCCGACCGATGCCGCAACCGTCGCCACGACGATGACCGTTGCAGGCCAGGACGCACCAGCGGCGGGCAGAAGGGTCGCACCCGTCGCACGGTCGGCCTCCAAGAGACGCCGCGCGATTTCGGAACGCAGCCGGCCGGCCTCGTCCGGGGGCAGGGTGCCGCGCTGAACGTCGCGGTCCACCTCGGCCAGTTGGTCGCGGTAAAGCTGCGTCGCGCTTGCGGTGTCATCCGCACCTGTCGCCCGCCGCAGCGCCAGCGTCAGAATCGCCGCCACCGCCGTCGCCATCGCTGCCGCAACCGCCCAGAATCCAAGATTTTCCATCGGCGCCACGGGTCTTTCGTGCCAGTTCATCCTCACAATGATCTAATCGCAGCGGGCCGCGCGCAAAAGGGCCAATCGGTCGCATCGCGGTTTTCTGATTTCGCCCTGGGCGACCTTGCCTCATGTCGCATTTTTCCCGATTGTGCCGCTGACAGGTGCGGGGTGCCGCCTGCATCGTTCCATGTAGCACCAGCAGTTCCCGCCAGCAGGGGCCCGATGAAACGCTATTCCGTCTTTGCCATCGCGCGTGAGGCCATGCGAAGCCATATGGGCTGGGACCGCGCCTGGGCCTCGCCCGCGCCGCGTGCCGCCTATGACGTGGTGATCGTCGGCGCCGGGGGCCACGGCCTTGCCACCGCCTATTACCTTGGCCGCAATTTCGGCATCACCAATGTCGCGATCCTGGAAAAAGGCTGGCTCGGCGGCGGCAATACCGGGCGCAACACCACCATCATCCGGTCGAACTATCTGCAGGACCCCAGTGCCGCGATCTACGAAAAATCGCGCAGCCTGTACGAGACCCTGAGCCAGGATCTGAACTACAACATGATGTTCAGCCCGCGCGGCGTGATGATGCTGGCCCAGACCCATCACGAGGTGCGCGGCTACCGCCGGACCGCGCATGCCAATGCCCTCCAAGGCGTGACCACCGAGTTCATCACCCCCCAGCGGGTCAAGGAACTGTGCCCGATCCTGAACATCGACGGCCCCCGTTATCCCGTCCTCGGTGCCCTCTGGCAGGCGCGGGGCGGGACGGGTCGCCACGACGCGGTCGCCTGGGGCTATGCGCGGGCCTGCAGCGACATGGGCATGCACATCATCCAGCAATGCGAGGTGACCGGCGTCCGTTCCGAAAACGGCGTGGTGACCGGGGTGGAGACGACCAAGGGCGCCATCGGTTGCAAAAAGATGGGCATCGTCGTCGCGGGCCATTCGGGGCAGGTTGCCGGGATGGCCGGCTTCCGCCTGCCGGTCGAGGCGGTCGCCCTTCAGGCCCTCGTCTCCGAACCGATCAAACCCTGCATGGATGTCGTCGTCATGGCCAACACCGTCCACGGCTACATGTCGCAGTCCGACAAGGGCGAGATGGTGATCGGCGGCGGCACCGACGGGTTCAACAACTTTACCCAGCGCGGGTCGTTCCACCATATCGAGGAAACCCTGCGCGCCCTGATCGAAACCTTCCCCATGCTGTCGCGCCTGAAAATGCTGCGCCAATGGGGCGGCATCGTGGACATGACCGGCGACCGCAGCCCCATCATCTCCAAAACCCCCTTGGGCAACTGCTTCATCAACTGCGGCTGGGGGACAGGGGGATTCAAGGCGATCCCGGGGAGCGGTTGGGCGATGGCCGAACTGATGGCCAAGGGAGAGCCGGGGCCGCTGGCCGCCGCCTTCGGGATGGAGCGGTTCCGGGAGGGGCGGTTCATTGATGAGAGCGTCGCGGCGGGGGTGGCGCATTGATGGGCTGGATCGTTCGGCTAAAGGGCGTGGCACTTGGCTCAATCGGTGGCGGAATCCTTGGATCAGGAACTGGGATTGTCGGCGGCTTATTGGGAGCGATGGCAGGCTTTTGGCCACTTGTTCTTCTTGGAGCTGTTGTTGGCGGATTTGCGGCACCAGACGTCTCAAGATTCTGGCGTTGGGTCCGTGGGAGAAAAACGTAGATGCTAACCCTCACCTGCCCCTACTGCCAGATCACCGCCGAGGAATCCGAACTCACCCCCGGCTACGAGGCGCATCTCAAACGCCACGGTCCCGGCTCCGACGACGATCAGTTCGAATCCTACATGTTCGCCCGCAAAAACCCCAAAGGCGTGCATTTCGAACGCTGGCGGCATGCCTATGGCTGCGGCAAATGGTTCCTCGCCGCCCGCTGCACCGCAACGCTTGAGGTGTTCGGAACCTACCCCGCCCAAACCTCCGGCCCGCCGCCCGAGATCATCGCGAAAATCAAGGCCCGCAGGCCGGGATGGACGCTGACATGACCCGCCGCCCCCCCCACCCAGCCTCCCCCACCGGGGGGGAGGGGCCGCGTCGCGCCCCTAGCCACTGTCACGCCTTCAGCCACCTTGCCGCCTCCCTCCCCCCCGGTGGGGGAGGGCTGGGGTGGGGGGGCGACCAGGTCCAACTCCACCCGAAGGCCCGAACATGAGCACCCGCCTCTCCAAGGGCGGTCGCCTGATCGACCGCAGCACCGCGCAAGACTTCACCTTCAACGGCAAGCGCCTGCGCGGGCTGCAGGGCGACACCCTCGCCTCGGCCCTTCTGGCCAATGACCAGATGCTGGTCGGCCGCAGCTTCAAATACCACCGCCCGCGCGGCATCGTCGCCTCGGGGCCAGAGGAACCGAACGCCCTGATGAACCTCGGGACCGGCGACCGGCTGGAGCCGAACCAGCGCGCCACCACGACCGAGCTTTTCGACGGATTGACGGCGGCCAGCCAGAACCACTGGCCGAGCCTTGAATTCGACGTGGGCGTCATCAACAACTACGCCGCGCGGTTCCTGCCCGCCGGGTTCTACTACAAGACCTTCATCCATCCCCGCGCCGCGTGGAAGCATGTGTTCGAGCCGATCATCCGCCGCTCCGCCGGTCTGGGAAAGGCCCCGAAACAGCGTGATGCCGACCGCTATGAACAGGCTTATGCGTTCTGCGACCTGCTTGTCGTGGGCGGCGGCGTCGCCGGGCTGCAGGCTGCGCTGACGGCCGGTCAGGCGGGACTGCGCGTGATCCTTCTCGAACAGTCCCCGCATCTCGGCGGACGCGCCATGGTGGATGCGGACCGGATCGACGGCCACGCGCCCGATTCCTGGCTTGCCGTGACCACCGATGCCCTGAACCGGATGGATAATGTCACCCTGCGCAGCCGCACCACCGGGGCAGGGGTCTATGACCATGGCTATGTGCTGGCCGATGAGCGGATCGCCGACCACACCCCCGGCGATGGCCGCCCGAAGCAGCGCCTCTGGCGTATCCGCGCGGGGCACATCATCACCGCCACCGGCGCGATCGAGCGCCCCCTGGCCTTTGCCGGAAACGACGTGCCCGGCGTGATGCTCGCCTCCGCCGTCCGCGACTATGCGGTGAACTACGCCGTCAGCCCCGGCGACCGCACCGTGGTCGTCACCAACAACGACGACGCCTACCGCACCGCCATCGCGCTGAAAGAGGCAGGGCTTGAGGTGCCGGTGATCGTGGACGCACGGACCGAGGCGACCGGCGATCTGCCCGCCCGCGCCCGCGCCCTTGGCATCCGGGTCGAGACGGGCCGCGCCATCGCAAAGGTCCAAGGCTCCAGGCGCGTCACCGGCGTATCGCTTTGCCTCCACGCGGGCGAGGGCGCGGTGACCGAGGATATCCCCTGCGACGCCGTCGCCATGTCCGGCGGCTGGTCGCCGGTGGTGCATCTGTGGTCCCATTGCGGCGGCAAGCTGACCTGGGACGACGCCATCGCGGCCTTCGTCCCCGATCCGACGCGTCCGCCCGTCAACCATGACGGCAGCGCCATGGTGACGGTCGCAGGTGCTGCGGCCGGAACCTTTGATCTGACCGACATTCTGGCGGGTGTTGCGCAAGGTGCGGCCTCTGCGCGCGTAGAGACGAAAAGTAGACGGAAAGAAGACGCGAAGGAGACGCCGGAAATCGAACCCGTCTGGGTCATGCCGCAGGGCGCCACGCTGAAAGCCCGCCACAAGATGTGGTTGGACTACCAGAACGACGTGAAGGTCTCGGATGTCCAGTTGGCGGCGCGTGAGGGGTATGAGAGCGTCGAACACACCAAGCGCTACACCACGCTCGGCATGGCGACCGACCAGGGCAAGCTGAGCAACATCAACGGCCTCGCCGTGCTGTCGCAGGCCCTGAACGCCGAGATCCCCGCCGTGGGCACGACCACATTCCGACCGCCATATACGCCCGTCACTTTGGGGACATTGGCAGGCGAGGCGCGGGGCGACATCTTTCAACCCCTGCGCAAGACCCCCATGCACGAATGGCACGTTAAATCAGTAGCTTACTTTGAACCCGTGGGCCTGTGGCGGCGTCCCTATTGCTTCCCTCAACCCGGCGAAACCCACGAACAGGCGGTCCACCGCGAGGTCATGAACACGCGAAAGAATGTCGGTCTGCTGGACGCCAGCACCCTCGGCAAGATCATCGTCAAAGGCCCCGACGCGGCCCGCTTCCTCGACATGCTCTACACCGGCGTGATGAGTACCCTGCCCATCGGCAAATGCCGCTATGGCCTGATGTGCAATGAACAGGGGTTCCTCTCGGACGACGGCGTTGTCGCCCGCATCGACGAGGACACCTGGTTGTGCCACACCACATCTGGGGGTGCGGACCGCATCCACGCCTGGATGGAGGATTGGCTGCAATGCGAGTGGTGGGACTGGCAGGTCTACACCGCCAACGTGACCGAACAATACGCCCAGGTGGCGGTTGTCGGACCGAACGCGAGGACCGTCTTGCAAGCCCTTGGCGGCATGGACGTTTCCCGCGAAACGTTGCCTTTCATGCAATGGGCGGATGGCACGCTGGGCGGCTTTCCGGTGCGGGTCTACCGGATCAGTTTCTCGGGTGAACTCAGCTACGAAATCGCCGTGCCCGCCAGCCACGGCCTTGCGTTCTGGCAGGCCTGTGTCGAGGCAGGAAAATCATTGAATGCAATGCCTTACGGCACCGAGGCGCTGCATGTGATGCGCGCCGAAAAGGGCTTCATCATGATCGGGGATGAAACCGACGGCACCGTCATCCCGCAGGATCTGGGTCTGTCTTGGGCCATCTCAAAAAAGAAACCCGACTACCTTGGCAAGCGCGGCCAGGAGCGTGCCCACCTTGCCAGCCAGGATCGCTGGAAACTCGTTGGATTCGAAACACTTGATGGTTCCACTATTCCCGACGGCGCCTATATCATTGCCGACGGCACCAACGAAAACGGCCAGCGCAACACCCAAGGTCGCGTCACCTCGACCTACCATTCTCCCACGCTTGGAAAAGGTATCGCGATGGGCCTTCTGCGCCACGGTCCAGACCGGATGGGCGAGGTCGTCAGCTTCAACACCGTCACCGGCGGCACCGTCGAGGCGCGGGTGGTCAACCCGGTTTTCCATGACCCGGATGGGGAGAAGCAGAATGTCTGATCCGGTCTCCGCCCTTGGCGGTGCATCCTTTGACGGCTTTGCAAAGGTCCGCGAAATCGGGCCATTGGGCATGATAACTCTGCGCGCCAAAGGTTTGAAAGGGCTTGCGAAAGCGGTCAAGGCCGCAATCGGAACGAAAGTTCCCGACACCCGCCGGATCGAACATGCCGGGGACAACGCCTGCGCGTGGATGAGCCCGGACGAGTACCTGCTGATCCTGCCCTATGCCGAGGTGTCCAAGGCTCTGAGCGTCATCGCAAAGACCCTGCAGGGGGATCATCACCTTGCCGTCGATGTCTCCGACGCGCGCGCCGTTTTCAGAATCGAGGGGCCCGACGCGCATCAGGTCCTGCGCAAGCTCTGCCCGGTCGATCTGGACCGGATGGCCCCCGACGAGGTTCGCCGCACCCGCGCCGCGCAAGTGGCCTGCGCGTTCTGGCAACAGGGCGGCGGCTATACCCTGATCTCGTTCCGGTCTGTGGCGGGGTATGTGATGGGGCTGTTGTCCCATTCCGCGCAAGTCGGCAGCGATCTTTAGGCATGCGGCAATCTTGTTGATGTGGCTGGCCGATCCGGCGACGTCCCGATCAAAGCCCGTCCGTCAAATTCACCTGAGCATACTCCGGCGCGCCCGTCTGGCTGGAAATCGCGGGAACCAAAGAGGGTGTTCGGCGGTTCCTGGCTATGTCGACGGCCGGCAGCCAAGGTGCTGCATCGTGTGTTGGCCTTTTGGCTTGACCTCGGCGTTCATCGCGCCCTTATTCCAAGGGAACGACATCCCGCATCAAGGAGACGACCCCATGGCCTTCACCCTGCCTGACCTGCCCTATGCCCACGACGCCCTCGCCCCGCTGGGAATGTCCAGGGAAACGCTGGAGTTTCACCACGACCTGCATCACAAGGCCTATGTGGACAACGGCAACAAGCTGATCGCGGGCACCGAATGGGAAACCAAGTCGCTCGACGACATCGTCAAGGGCACCTATCAGGCTGGTGCAGTGGCGCAGAACGGCATTTTCAACAACGCGAGCCAGCACTGGAACCACAATCTGTTCTGGGAGGTGATGGGACCGGGCGAGGCCAAGAAGATGCCCGGCGCGCTGGAGGCCGCGATCACCCGTGATTTCGGGTCGGTCGCCAAGTTCAAGGAAGATTTCGCCGCCGCGGGCGCCGGGCAGTTCGGGTCGGGCTGGGCCTGGCTGGTGGTCAATGCGCATGGCAACCTGCAGATCACCAAGACCGAAAACGGCGTCAACCCGCTCTGTTTCGGGCAAAAGGCGCTGCTGGGCTGCGACGTGTGGGAACACAGCTATTACATCGATTTCCGCAACAAGCGCCCGGCCTATCTGGCCAATTTCCTGGACAGGCTGGTGAACTGGGAGGCGGTCG
Organism: Rhodobacterales bacterium; assembly: GCA_021155205.1. Lineage (GTDB taxonomy): Bacteria > Pseudomonadota > Alphaproteobacteria > Rhodobacterales > Rhodobacteraceae > JAJNPS01. The sequence continues at coordinate 73,467 of JAJNPS010000033.1, read as the reverse complement.
CGGCACGGATGTAGCCCGCCGCGCCAATCGTCAGCGACGCCCGCGCCGGTCCTGCCGCCGCGGGCGTGTCGCTGTCAGTCCAGGGCGTCATGCAGTGCCGCCGACAAATCGCCCACGTCATCGACCAGCCGGAACAAAGTCAGGATCGACGGGTCGGCAAACCCCTCGGTCACGACATGGTCGATCAGCGCGGCAAGCGGTGTCCAGTAGCCCGCCACGTTCAATAGGAAGATCGGTTTGCCGTGCAGCCCGATCTGCGCCCAGGTCAGCACCTCGAAAAACTCGTCCAGTGACCCCGCGCCGCCCGGCAGGACGACGATGGCGTCCGAATTCATGAACATCACCTTTTTGCGCTCGTGCATGTCTTCGGTGATCACAAAACTGGTCAGGTCGCGCTTGCCCATTTCGCGTGACAAAAGGTGCGTGGGGATCACCCCCAGCGTCCTGGCCCCCGCGCCTTGCGCGGCACGCGCCACTTCGCCCATCAGCCCCACATCGCCCGCGCCGTAGACCAGCCGCCACCCCGCTTCCGCGATCATCCGGCCTGTGGCCCCGGCCGCGGCGGCATGGGCGGGGTTCCGTCCGGGGCGTGCGCCGCAAAAGACGCAGATCGACCGCATTGGGTGAGGGTTGGAGGTCACGATTTTCTCTCGATTGTGGTCCGGAGCGCGGAAACTGTTGCCTTGACGCCAGATATAGCGGTTCCATGGTCAAACGAAAGCAGGGGTCGGCAACAGGCCCCGCGAAGGGGGAAAGAACATGGCCGGTTGGGCATCAATGACGGCGCGGGAACGCGCGATATGGGTCGTTCTGGGCATGGCCGTGGCGGGCGGCGCGGGCTACGCGGTGTTCCGGCCGGCGCCGCAGGACAGGCCGGGCATTGCCGGGACGGTGGCCGAGGCCCCGGCGACGCCACCGGCAAAGGCGACCGGGACCGCTGCGCCCGATGCGGTCGCGACCCCGGTACAGGTGGCACCTGCCGCCACGCCAGAGGCCCCGGCGACCGCTGATGTTGCAGACACGCCCGTCGCCGCGCCAGATGCGGTCGCCGAGACGCCCGTTGCGCCCGCCGCCGCCCCGGATGCGGTCGCCGAAACGCCTGCGGCGCCTGCCGCTGATGCCGCCGGCAGCATGGCCTTTGATGTCGTGCGGGTCGAACCGGATGGATCGGCGCTCGTGGCCGGTCAGGCGGCGCCGGGTGCGATGGTCAGTCTTCGGATGGGGCCTGAGACCGTCGCCACCGCTACGGCGGATGCGAACGGCAAATTCGTTTCCATGTTCACGCTTGCGCCCGATGCGGCGCCGCGTCTCTTGTCGATGGTGATGACCGGCCCGGACGGAACCGAAGTGACGGCCGGTGCCACCGTCGCCATCGCGCCGATTGCCGCCCCGGTAGAGGTGGCCGTGGCAACATCTGAAACGGTGCCCGAAGCAGCGGCTGCGCCTGCGGAAGATGCGGTTGCAGCGGACGGGGCGGAGACCCCGATGGCCGAACCCGCCGCGCCCAGCACGCCGGAACTTGCGGCAGTCGCGGCAAAGCCTGCCGCCCCGGATGCCTTGCTGGTCACGCAGGATGGTGTCGCGGTGCTGCAGGGCGACGCCCCCCCGGCGGGTGGCGGCGTGACCATCGACGCCATCGCCTATACGCCCGGCGGCGATGTGCAATTGTCGGGGATCGGCGCGCCAGGACAGATGCTGCGGGTCTATCTCGACAATGCGCTGGTGGCCGAGGTCATGCCCGGCGCGGCGCAATGGTCGCTGACCCTGCCAGAGACGGCCCCCGGCATCTACACGCTGCGGGTTGATCAGGTGGACGCAACGGGCAAGGTCGCGTCGCGGTTCGAGACCCCCTTCAAGCGCGAGACGCGCGAGGCGCTGGCGGCGGCGGCCGCCCCCGCGAGCCTGTCGACATCCGGGACCGGGGATGCAGCGGCTGAAGCCGCCCCTGCCGCCGTGGCCGAACCGCAGACCGCCGCTGAGGTCGCATCCGACCCCGCGCCTGCCTCCGACGCGCCCGCGACGGCAGTTGCCGCAGCACAACCACCGGGCGAACCTGGTCCGGCGGTTGCACTGACGGTTCAGCCCGCACCCGTGACCGTCACGGTGCAGCCCGGCTTTACCCTATGGGGGATCGCAAAGGAGAACTTTGGCGAAGGTATCCTGTATGTGCAGGTGTTCGACGCCAATCGCGACAAGATCCGCGACCCCGACCTGATCTATCCCGGACAGGTGTTCACGATACCGAAAGCGGCGCCGTAACCGGGGGGGCATCGGCGTGCGGGTGGCGACAGCAGGCCATCACCTTGGGGTGGCCCCGGCAGCAATCGGCCATCAGGTATCCGATGGTGCCGCCCATGCCTGCCGCATCCACCGCGTAATAGATGTTGCGCGCTACCCTTCGCGAGGTGATCAGCCCCGCCTGTTCCAGCTGCGCCAGATGAAACGACAGCCGCGAGGCCGAATGATCCAGCACGCGCGCCAGTTCCCCTGCCGCCAGCCCGTCATCGCCCGCCACGACCAGCAGGCGCACCAGATCAAGCCGGGTTTCGTTGGCAAGGGCCGACAGGGCCGCGAGTGCTTTACTTCGATCCATCCTTCAACTACTCATGAAATGTTGAAATCACCATATCCAAGCCACGCCGCAGGTCAAGCCTGCTGTAAGCAAGGGAACCGACATGCGCCGCGCGACCACCACCGCCCCCTCTGCCGACCGCTCCACCCCGCCTGCATCGGGGCTTCAGACCATCGCGCGCGTGCTGCCGTATCTGTGGCCGGATGGACAGGGTTGGGTCAAACGCCGGGTCGTTCTGGCCATGGTGATGCTGTTCGTGGCCAAGCTTGTGTCGGTGACGACGCCTTATCTTTACAAGCTGGCGGTGGACGCGCTGACCGGATCGAATGCCGATCCTGCGGTGTTTCTGGCGGCGGGGGCCATCGGTCTGACGCTGGCTTACGGCATTGCGCGGTTTTCGGCGGTGGCCTTTGCCGAATTGCGCGATCTTGTCTTTGTGCGCGTCGGCCAGCGGGCCTTGCGGGCGCTGGCGCTGGAGACCTTCACCCATATCCACCGCCTGTCGATGCGCTATCACATCACGCGCAAGACCGGCGGGCTGTCGCGCATCATCGAGCGCGGCGTCAAGGGCGTCGATTTCCTGTTGCGGTTCATGCTGTTCTCCATCGGGCCGCTGATCCTGGAACTGGCGCTGGTGATCGGCATCTTTGCCGTTGCATTCGGCTGGGCCTATGCGGCGGCGGTCGTCGTGATGATCACGCTTTATGTGACCTACACGTTCAAGATCACCGAATGGCGCGTGAAACTGCGGCGCGAGATGAACGACCAGGATACCGACGCCAACCAGAAGGCCATCGACAGCCTGCTGAATTTCGAGACCGTCAAGTATTTCGGCGCCGAGGCGCGCGAGGCGAACCGCTATGACCGCGCGATGGGCAAGTACGAGACGGCGGCGGTCAAGACCGGCCAGTCGTTGAGCCTGCTGAACGGAGGCCAGGCGCTGCTGCTGACCATCGGCCTTGTCGCCGTCATGGTGCTGGCGGCGATGGGGGTCCGCGCCGGCACATTGACGGTCGGGGATTTCGTGATGGTCAACGCCTACATGATCCAGATCAGCATGCCGCTGAACTTTCTGGGCACTGTCTACCGCGAAATCCGGCAGTCTCTGGTCGACATGGGGCAGATGTTCGGCCTTTTGGCGCAGCCGGCCGAGATCAACGACAGGCCCGGCGCGCCCGCCTTGCGGGTCGGCGCGGGTGAGGTTGTGTTCGACAACGTGACCTTCGGCTATGACCCCGACCGGGTGATCCTGAAGGGCGTCTCCTTGCGCGTCGGACCGGGGGAACGTGTGGCGCTGGTCGGCCCCTCCGGTTCAGGAAAATCCACGATCGGTCGGCTGTTGTTCCGGTTCTACGACGTGACCGGCGGGGCCGTGCGGATCGACGGGCAGGACGTGCGCGACGTGACGCAGGACAGTCTGCACGCCCGCATCGGGGTGGTGCCGCAGGATACCGTCCTGTTCAACGACACCATTCTTTACAATATCGCCTATGGCCGCCCCGAGGCGACACGCCCCGAGATCGAAGAGGCGGCAAGGTCGGCAAAGATCCACACCTTCATCGAAAGCCTGCCGCTGGGATATGACACCACGGTGGGCGAGCGCGGGCTGAAACTGTCGGGCGGCGAAAAGCAGCGTGTCGGCATCGCACGCACGCTGTTGAAGAACCCGCCGATCCTGCTTTTGGACGAGGCCACCAGCGCGCTGGACAGCCAGACCGAACGCGACATCCAGGACAGTCTGCTGGAGATGGGCAAGGGCCGCTCCGTCATCACCATCGCGCACCGCCTGTCCACCATCGCCGACGCCGACCGCATCGTCGTGCTGGAGGCGGGCCGCGTGGTCGAAGAGGGCACGCATGAGGTGCTCTTGGCCGGCAAGGGGCGCTATGCCGCGATGTGGGAACGCCAGTCCTCGGATGTGTCGGAACTGTTTGCGGGGGACATCGAGATCGAAGACCACAGCATGGACTACACCGGTCGGACCAAGGACGGGCGCTATCAAGTCATGGCGGGGGTCTGACACCCGCTGTCGGCTTCCGCGCCGCTTCTGTCCTTTCGCGGCATGGCGCATTCCACGGGCTTGGCAAGGCCTCGGCTTCCCGTGTAAGACGGGGCAACGACATGGAGTGGGCGCCTTGAGCAATCCCGAAAGCTTTATCGACGAGGTCACCGAAGAAGTCCGTCGCGACAAACTCTTCAAGGCTTTCCGGACATATGGCTGGATCGGGATCGTGCTGGTTCTGGCGCTGGTGGGCGGGTCGATCTGGTACGAATGGCAAAAGTCGCGCGACGCGGCACGGGCGCAGGCCTTTGGCGATGCCCTGTCGGCTGCGCTGGACCTGCCGGACCCTGCCGCCCGTCGCGCTGCACTTGCGACCGTCCCTGCCGATGGGACGCAAGCGGCAATCCTGCAACTGATGCTGGCCTCGGACCCCGAAAAGGACAGAGACGCCACGCTCGGCGCGCTGGAAGTGGTCGCGGCCGACCCCGCACTACCGGAGATCTACCGCGACCTGGCGACGCTGCGGCGTGTGATCGTGGCAGGCGCGGCGATGCCGCTGGCGGAGCGGCGCAGTGCTCTCGACGGGCTCGCGGTTGCAGGACGCCCGTTCCGGGTCCTGGCGAAGGAACAGCTTGCCTATCTTCTGATCGAGGAAGGCAGGATCGACGCGGCCATTACCGCACTGCAGGCGCTGGCGCAGGATCAGGAGGCATCGCCCGCCTTGCGCGGTCGCGCGGGGCAGGTGATCGTGGCACTGGGGGGCAAGCTGCCGGAAACCCCGACGGCAAATGGCTGACATGCGGCGTCAAGGGGCGGATCAGATGGGAATTCGGTTGATGGCAGGGGTAAGGCGTTCCGCACTGGTCCCCGCACTGGGCCTTTTGGTGCTGACCGCCTGCGCGGAGCGCGAACTGGTGCTGGAGGGCGAGCGCTTTGATACCAGCGTGGCCCTGGAGGCGTCGGTTGCCGCCGAAGGCGCCCCGGCACCCGAGGCGCCGGTGCCGGGGCTGGCGGGGGTGTCGGTCCCGATCGACCTGCCCGCCGCCGTCGCCAATGCCGACTGGACGCACCGCGCGGGCAACGCCCGTCACCTTATGCCGCATGGCGCGCTGTCGGCCAGCCCGCAACGGGTATGGAGCGCCAATGTCGGCCGCGGATCGTCGCGCAAGGCCCGCATCTCGGCGGCGCCCGTCGTGGCGGATGGGCGCATCTTCACCATGGATGCCTGGTCGGGACTGACCGCGACCTCGACCGGCGGTGCGACGCTGTGGTCGGTGGATCTCAGCGCCAGCTTTGACCGCGGCGGCGAACAGTCGGGCGGCGGGCTTGCGGTGGCGGGGGGACGGCTTTTCGCGGCGACGGGCTTTGGCGAACTGGTCGCTTTGGACCCTGCCTCCGGCGCGGTGATCTGGCGCCAGCGGGTGGACAGCCCGATCAGCGGCGCCCCGGCGGCGGTGGACGACATGGTGTTCGTCGTCGGGCGGGATGGCACCGCCTGGGCGCTGGCGGCCGAGACCGGCAAGGTCGTCTGGCAGACGACGGGCACGGCCTCCAAGCTCGGCGTCATCGGCAGTTCAGCCCCGGCAGTGAGCGAGCGGTCGGTGATCTTTCCGACGGCGGGAGGCGAGATCATGGCGGTAACGCGGCTTGGCGGGCTGAAGGTCTGGTCGGTCTCGACCGCCGGTGAGCGTCTGGGCCGCGCCTTTGCCGCAACCTTCGATGTGACCGCCGATCCGGTCGTGGTGGGCGACGTGACCTATGCGGGCACCTCGGCCGGGCGGACGGTGGCGATCTCGTCCTCGTCCGGCGAGCGTCTCTGGTCATCGCGCGAGGGGGCGATGGGCCCCGTGCTGCCGGTCGGCGGGTCGGTCTTTCTGGTCAACGACCAGGCGCGGCTGGTACGGCTCGATGCCGCGACGGGCGAGGTCATCTGGTCCGTCGACATGCCTTATTTCGAAAACGACAAGCCGAAACGCCGCAAGGGCATCTTTGCCCATTACGGGCCGGTTCTGGCGGGCGGACGTCTGGTCGTGGCGTCGTCGGACGGGTTGCTGCGGTTCTTCCGGCCCGAGGACGGGTCACTGATCTCGACGCTGGACATTCCGGGCGGGGCGGCGGCGCAGCCCGCGCTGGCCGGTGGCACCATCTATGTCGTCGGCGGCAACGGGCAACTTCACGCTTTCCGTTGAGGCTTCGGGCGTGTATGGCCTGCGGCTTGTCACCGACGGACGGACGCCATGAGCTTTACCCTCGCCATCGTGGGGCGCCCGAATGTGGGCAAGTCCACGCTTTTCAACCGGCTTGTGGGCCGCAAGCTGGCCCTGGTCGATGACCAGCCGGGCGTGACCCGCGACTTGCGCGAGGGCGATGCGAAACTGCATGACTTGCGCTTTACCGTGATCGACACGGCGGGGCTGGAAGAGGTGACGGACGATTCCTTGCAAGGCCGGATGCGCCGCCTGACCGAACGCGCGGTCGAGATGGCCGATATCAGCCTGTTCCTGCTGGACGGGCGGGTTGGCGTCACGCCAACGGACGAGGTTTTCGCCGACATCCTGCGCAAAAAGGGCGCGCGGGTGATTCTGGGCGTGAACAAGGCCGAGGGCAAGGCCGGGGATGCGGGCGCACTGGAGGCATGGTCGCTGGGCCTCGGCGAACCCGTGCGGCTGTCGGCCGAACATGGCGAAGGGATGGATGACCTTTACCACATCCTGCGCCCGCTGGTCGGCGAGTTTGCCGAACGCGAATCCGAGAATGCGCCGGAGGTGGACATCGACCTGACCGAGGCCGAGGCGGAGGTCGAGGCGACAGGCACAGAACACCATCCCACGGCGAAGAAACCGCTTCAGATCGCCGTCATCGGGCGCCCCAATGCGGGCAAGTCCACGCTGATCAACAAGATCCTCGGCTATGACCGGCTGCTCACCAGCCCCGAGGCGGGGACCACGCGGGATGCAATTTCCGTGCGGGCGGAGTGGCAGGGGACCCCGATCCGGATTTTCGACACGGCGGGGATGAGGAAGAGGTCGAAGATATTTGAAAAGATTGAGAAACTTTCCGTATCCGATGGCATCCGCGCGGTCCGGTTCGCCGAGGTTGTGGTGGTCCTGCTGGACGTGGAAATTCCGTTCGAGGTGCAGGACCTGCGCATCGCGGATTTCGCCGAAACCGAAGGCCGCGCAGTCGTGGTTGCCGTCAACAAATGGGACCTTGAGGACGACAAGCAGGACAAGCTGGCCGAGCTGAAGGAAATGTTCGAACGCCTGCTGCCGCAGTTGCGCGGCGCTCCCCTGATTACCGTCAGCGCCAGGACGGGCCGGGGTCTGGACCGCCTGCATGACGCGATCCGCAAGGCACATGATGTCTGGAACCGCCGGATCGCCACGGCGCGGCTGAACTCATGGCTGGGGGCGATGACCGAGGCGCATCCGCCACCCGCGCCCGGCGGCCACCGCATCAAGCTGCGCTATATCACCCAGGCCAAGACAAGGCCCCCCGGTTTTGTCATCAAATGCAGCCGCCCGGACGAGTTGCCAGATAGCTATAAACGCTATCTTGTCAATGGTTTGCGCGAACACTTTGACATGCCTGGCACGCCGATCCGGTTGTATTTCCGGTCACAGGGCGACCAGAACCCGTGGAAGGAACGGAAATTCCACACGCCCAGCCGCCTGCGCAAGCACAAGGAAAAGAATACCGGACAATAGCGGTTACGCGCGCTTGCGCAGGGCCAGTATCGTCAGGACCATGATCGCAATGCCCGAGCCTGCGATCACCGCCACGATCAGGTTGTCGCTGCGATTGGCCCAGATCACGCCTGCCAGCGCCCAGATCACCGTCAGGCCATAGACCGGCATCGCGGGCTTGCGCATCTGCACGGTGACCGCGATGGCCAGCACCAGCGCCAGCATCACGACCGCCGAAACCACATCGGGCAGATAGCCGTCGCGCGCCAGTACCACGCCGAGTGCGACGGCAGCCGCAGCCGATACCCACCCTGCAAGCATCGCGATCGGGGCCGACAGCATCCAGCGGTCGGGCAGCGTCGGCGTGCGTAGAAACGCCCCCAATGCCGCCGCCAGCATCGCCCAGATCACCGCCGTGGCGCTGCGGGGATAATCCGGCGACACCACCAGCCACAGCGCGCCCAGCAACGCCGCCGCGATCAGCCACAGGCGCGGGGCGTCCCATTCCGGCACGTCACGCTTCGGCCAGACACCGAACACGGCATGCGTGATCAGCCAGACATAGATCACCCCCCAGATCGCAAAGGCATAGCCTGCGGGCTGGATCGCGGGCCGCGCAATCTGCACCGGAAACAGGGCCGGATCATAGCCCGCAACAGGCGGCGTGAGCGCGGGCGTCAGGGCAAAACCGATGGTGGCGGCAAGCAGCAGGATAGCGCGGATCATGGGCGTCATTCAGCGTCCTTTTTCTGTCTGCAGCGACGTATCAGGCCAGATCGCCCTGCGCCGTGATGCAGGTCCTGCCGCCCAGATACGGATGCAACGCAGGCGGCAGTTCGACCGATCCATCCGATTGCTGTCCGTTTTCCAGCACCGCGATCAGGCAGCGCCCGACCGCCAGTCCCGACCCGTTCAGCGTATGGACATATTCCGGCTTGCCGCCGGGCACCCGGTAGCGCGCATTCATCCTCCGCGCCTGGAAATCCCCGCAGACCGAGACCGAACTGATCTCGCGGTAGGTGTTCTGACCCGGCAGCCAGACCTCGATGTCATGCGTCTTGGTCGCGCCGAACCCCATGTCGCCGGTACACAGGACCACCGTCCGGTAAGGCAGGCCCAGCTTTTGCAGGATTGCCTCGGCGCAGGCGGTCATGCGTTCATGTTCGGCAAGGCTGGTCTCGGGCGTCGTGACCGACACCATCTCCACCTTTTCGAACTGGTGCTGGCGCAGCATTCCGGCGGTGTCCTTGCCCGCCGATCCGGCCTCTGACCGGAAGCACTGGGTGTGGGCGGTCATGCGGATCGGCAACGCAGCCGCATCCAGGATATCGCCCGCGACGGTGTTGGTCAGCGTGACCTCCGATGTCGGGATCAGCCACCAGCCATTGGTGGTCTGATAGCTGTCCTCGGCGAATTTCGGCAACTGGTTGGTGCCGTACATCGCGGCCTCCTTCACCAGCACCGGCGTCCAGGTTTCGGTCAGCCCGTGTTCGGTGATGTGGGTGTCCAGCATGAACTGCGCCAGCGCCCGGTGGACGCGGATCACCGCCCCCCGCAGCACGACAAAGCGCGCACCCGACAGTTTTGCGGCCATCTCGAAATCCATGCCCGGCTTGACACCGGGAATGTCGAAATGTTCGCGCGGGTCAAAGTCGAAATGGCGCGGGGCTCCCCAGCGGCGGATTTCGACATTGCCGGACTCGTCCTTGCCATCGGGCACCTCGGCCAGCGGCAGGTTCGGGATGGTCAGCAAAAGTTCGTGAAGATCGGCGTCCAGTTGCCGCGCCTGCGTCTCCTGTTCCGCAATCAGGGCCTTGCGTGCGGACATGCCCTGCCGGATCGCCTCGAAGGCGTCGGTATCGCCTGCGACCTTGGCTGCCCCGGCCTGTTTGCTGAGAGTGTTGAGCTCGGCCTGACCATCCTCGGCCGCCTTGATCGCCAGGCGGCGCGCGGTATCGACACGCAGGATGTCGGGCGACATCGGCGCCAGGCCCCGGCGGGCAAGGGCGGCGTCAAAGGCATCTGGCGCTTGCCGGATCAGGCGGATGTCGTGCATGGGGCGGTCCGTTCGGGCGATGGGTCAGGCGGTCCGCCCCCATATGCAACATCGGCCCCCGTTAGTGAAGGCGCGATTGCCGTTCCCTTGCGCGGGCCCGGCGGTCAATCTCCTCTGGCATTCGCCCGTACAGTTCATATATGCGGCGCTGAACCGGCCCCGGACGCCTCCGCGCCGGGCTTTTGCGGCACTCGGGCTTGGCTTGTCTTCCGGCGGCACCACGAATAGGGTGCGCGACCGAAAGCGGGACCTGTTCGATGGCGCCCCTTCGGACCGAAAGGACAACCATGTTCGTGACACCCGCCTTTGCGCAAACGGCCGCCCCAGGCGTCAGCTCTGCCCTGGGATCGTTCATCCCGCTGATCCTGATTTTCGGCATCATGTATTTCCTCCTGATCCGCCCGCAGCAGAAAAAGCTGAAGGAACACCGTGCCATGGTCGAGGCGCTGCGGCGTGGCGACCAGGTCGTGACGCAAGGCGGGATCATCGCCAAGATCACCAAGGTCCAGGAGGACGGCATGGTCGAGGCCGAGATTGCCGAAGGCGTGCGCGTCAAGATCCTGCGTTCCACGATCACGCAAGTGATGTCCAAGACCGAACCCGCCGCGTGAGTTTTCAAGCATGACGCCGACCCCCCTGTGGAAACGCCTGATCATCCTGACGCTTTGCCTTGTGGGGATACTGCTGGCGGTGCCCAACGCAGACTACGCCAATGTCGAGGCGCATAATGACGCGGCCGCGGCAATCAAGCAGGCGGGGGGTGTTGCGACCCCGGAGCAGGAGGCCAACCTGGCGAAATGGCCAAGCTGGTTGCCCTCGGGGCTGATGAACCTGGGGCTGGACCTGCGGGGCGGCGCGCATCTGCTGGCCGAGGTCAAGCTGCAGGATGTCTACAAGGACCGCATGAACGGCCTCTGGCCGGAACTGCGCGACACGCTGCGTGCGATGCGCGATCAGGTCGGCGCTGTCCGCCGCCAGCCGTCGCCCGATGGTGTGCTGCGCATCGCAATCGGCAATCCGGCGGGCCTGCAGGCGGCGGTGGCCGCGATCAACGCGCTGGCGACCCCGGTCGTCAGCCTGACCAATGTCGGGCAGAACGACATCGCCGTGACGGTCGACAACGGCGAGATCGTGGTGCAGTTGTCGGACGCGGAAAAGACCGCCACCGATGACCGCACGATCCAGCAAAGCCTTGAAATCATCCGCCGCCGCGTGGACGAGGTCGGCACCCGCGAACCGACGATCCAGCGCCAGGGCACCGACCGCATCCTGATCCAGGTGCCCGGCATCGGATCGGCCGCCGAACTGAAAAGGCTGATCGGCACCACGGCCAAGCTGACCTTCAACGCGGTTGTCCGCCGCACGACGGACGCCAAGGCCGATCCCGGACCGCGCAACCTGCTGTTGCCGTCGATGGACGAGAAAGGTGTCTACTATGTGGTGGCTGAAGACCCGGTCGTGACGGGTGAGGAACTTGTCGACAGCCAGCCTGCCTTTGATCAGAACGGCCAGCCGGCGGTGAATTTCCGGTTCAATCCCACCGGCGCGCGCAAGTTCGGCGACTACACCGCCGCCAACATTGGCAACCCTTTTGCCATCGTGCTGGACAAGCAGGTTATTTCGGCACCGCGGATCAACGACGCCATTCCGGGCGGGTCGGGGATCATCACGGGCAACTTTACGGTCGAGGAGTCCACCCAGTTGGCCGTCCTGCTGCGGGCAGGGGCGCTGCCGGCCGCGATGGTCTTTCTGGAAGAACGGACCATCGGGCCGGAACTGGGCGCCGATTCGATCAAGGCGGGCCAGACCGCAGCGATCATCGGGTTGATTGCTGTCGCCGCCTACATGATCGCAAGCTATGGCTGGTTCGGGGTGATGGCGAACGTGGCCCTTGCCGTGAACATCACCATGCTGATCGGATTGATGTCGGTGATCGGCGCGACGCTGACGCTGCCCGGAATCGCGGGGATCGTGCTGACGATGGGCATGGCGGTTGATGCCAACGTGCTGATCTATGAACGCATCCGCGAAGAATTGCGGGCGGGAATGACGCCGGGGCGTGCCATCGACCTTGGCTTTGAGCGGGCGTTTTCGGCGATCATGGATTCCAACGTGACGGCGATCATCACCGCACTGATCATGTTCTGGATCGGGTCCGGGGCGGTGCGCGGCTTTGCCGTGACGCTGATCCTGGGCATCATCACCTCGATGTTCACCGCGGTCTATCTGACGCGGCTGATCATCGAGCTGTGGATGGGCTGGAAACGGCCCAAAAAGATCGTGCTCTAGGGGAGATATTGCAAATGGCATGGCGTCTGCGGCTGGTTCCCGAAAAGACCAGCATCGACTTTTTCAGGCTGCAATACGTAACCTTTGGCGCGTCGATCTTCGCGGTTCTCGCGACATTCGTGCTGCTGGCCACGATGGGACTGAACTTTGGCATCGACTTCAAGGGCGGCACCACGATCCGCACCGAATCGACACAAGCCGTCGATGTCGGGGCCTACCGTTCGGCCCTGTCGACGCTGAATCTGGGGGATGTCAGCATCAGCGAGGTGTTCGATCCCTCTTTCCGTCCCGACCAGAATGTCGCGATGGTGCGCATTTCGGCCCGCGAAGGCCAGGAGGCGGTGACGCCAGAGGTGATCGCCGAGGTCGAGGCGGCGCTGAAAACAGTTGATCCGTCAATCACCTTTCCGGCGGTGGAATCGGTCGGTCCCAAGGTCTCGGGGGAACTGATCTGGTCCGCGTTTCTGGCAGTGCTGGCAGGCGCCACGGGCATCCTCATATATGTCTGGGTGCGCTTCGAATGGCAGTTCGCAGTCGGCACGGTCGCGGCGCTCCTGCATGACGTGATCGTGACGGTGGGCGTGTTCTCGCTGTTCCAGCTCAAGTTTGACCTGACCATTGTGGCAGCCCTGCTGACGATCCTCGGCTATTCGGTGAACGACACCGTCGTCATCTTTGACCGCCTGCGCGAGAATCTGGCCAAGTACAAGCAGATGCCGCTGTTGCAGATGATGAACCTGACCGCGAACGAAACCCTCAGCCGGACGATCATGACCGCATCGACGACGCTGATCGCGCTGACAGCCCTGTTGATTTTCGGGGGCGACGTGATCCGCGGCTTTGTCTTTGCGATGTTCTTTGGCGTGATCGTCGGCACCTATTCGACCCTGTACGTCGCCAAGAACATCGTGCTGTTCCTTGGCGTCGACCGCGACAAGGCGAAAAAGGCGGACAACAGCGAATTCGCCAATATCGACGCCTGACATGCGCCTGACCGAGATCAGCTACGGCACCGCCAAACCGATCGAAGGCTACGGGCCGGGGTTCTTTCGGGTTGGCGGCCATGTGCTGCGGGGACCTTGCCTGATCACGCCATGGGGTGCGGGACTGTGGGGCGGGTTTGACGACACCGCAGGCCCCCTGTCGCTGGTGGGCCGGATCGATGTGCTGCTTCTGGGCATGGGGGCCGAGATCGGCCACGCGCCGCTGCCGTTCCGGTCCGCGCTGGAAGAATCCGGCATCGGGATCGAGGTGATGTCCTCGCCCGCCGCCTGCCGGACCTACAATGTGCTGCTGAGCGAAGGGCGGCGGATTGCCGTGGCGCTGATCCCGGTCTAGCCAAAATTCCTGTGCCAAGAAATTTTCCAAGAATCCTTCACAGGATTTTTTCACCAAAGATGATGCACATGCCGGGATATCCGGCGGAAATAGATGTCGGCGGCGGCCTCCATCACCTTCGGGGGCAGTGGCGGCAGGGCGTCGGCGGCCACATTGGCCCGCGCCTGATCGGGGGTCTTGGCGCCCGGAATGACCACGCTGATCGCCTCCTGCATCAGGATCCACCGCAGCGCGAACGCCGCCATGGTAGCCCCTTGCGGCACCAGCGGGCGCAGTTCCTCGACCGCCTGCAGCGCCACGTCATAGGGCACGCCGGAAAAGGTCTCGCCCTTGTCGAACGCTTCACCGTTGCGGTTGAAAGCGCGGTGATCGTCGGCGGCAAAGGTGCTGTCGGGCCGCATCTTGCCGGTCAACAGGCCGGATGCCAGCGGCACCCGCGCGATCACGGCGACGTTGCGCGCGCGCGCCTCGGTCAGAAAGGTTTCGGCCGGGCGCGGACGGAAGATGTTGTAGATGATCTGCACCGAGACCACGCCGGGCTGGCGCAGGGCCGCGTGCGCTTCCTCGATGGTTTCCACCGACACGCCATAATCGGCGATCTTGCCGGTGGCCTTGATCGCGTCCAGCGCATCGAACACGCCCTGATCGGTGTAGACGGCGGTCGGCGGGCAATGCAGTTGCACAAGATCCAGCCGCTCCATCGCCAGGTTGGTCAGCGAGCGGTCGATGAAGGCTTCAAGATTGCCGCGCGTATAGCCCGCCGGAATATGGGGCGACAACCGCCGCCCGGCCTTGGTTGCGACAAAGGGGTGCGCGCCGGGGCGTTCGGACAGAACCTCGGCGATGATGCGTTCGGAACGCCCGTCGCCATAGACATCCGCCGTGTCGATGAAGGTCATGCCCGCATCCAGCGCCGCGTGCAGCGTCGCCTTGGCGTCCTCATGCGTGACTTCGCCCCAGGTGCCGCCGATCGCCCAGGCGCCGAAACCGATGCGGGTCGTGTTGCGGCCGGTGCGGCCAAAGGGGTGCGATGCCAGCATGAAATCCTCCGGGTTGCGGTCAAGATAACGGGCGATCAGGGCGGGAACCAGAGGGCAGGGCAAACGGCAGCCCCTTTTCGCTTTGCCTCGGTTCGGCTAGGGCTGGGCGTCATGGAACTGGTGGTCAGCGATCTGGATGTGGCGCGAGGCGGGGCGGTGATCCTGCGCGGCATCAGTTTTCGTCTGGTGGCGGGGCAGGCGCTGGTCCTGCGGGGCCCGAACGGCATCGGCAAGACGACGCTGCTGCGTACACTGGCGGGGCTGCAGCCAGCGGTCGCGGGGCGGGTGTCGATGGCGCCCGAAAGTCTGACCTATGCAGGCCACGCCGATGGCATCAAGGCGATGCTGACCGTCGCCGAGAACCTGACCTTCTGGGCGGCGGTGCATGGGGGCGGGGACATCGACGCGGCGCTGGCGGCGATGCAGCTTGGCCCCTTGCGCGACCGGCGCGCGGCGCATCTGTCGGCGGGGCAAAAGCGACGGCTGGGTCTTGCGCGGCTGTTGGTGACGGGCCGCCCGATCTGGGCGCTGGACGAACCCACGGTGTCGCTGGATGCGGCTTCGGTCGCGCTGTTCGTGGCGGTGGTGCGGGGGCATCTGGCGCGGGGCGGTGTCGCGGTGATCGCCAGCCATATCGACCTTGGCCTGGACGAGGCTGCGGTGCTGGACCTTGTACCCCATCAGGTCAGTGGCGCCGCCTCGGCCCGGCGCGATGGTTTTGACGAGGCCTTTGCATGATCGCCCTTCTGGTCCGCGACCTGCGGCTGGCATTCCGCGCCGGGGGCGGCTTCGGCCTTGGTCTGGCGTTTTTTCTCATGGTGGCCGTTCTGGTGCCGCTTGGGGTCGGTCCCGACGGCGCGACACTGGCAAGAATCGCGCCCGGCATCCTGTGGGTCGGGGCGCTGCTTTCGTGCCTGCTCAGCCTCGACCGGATGTTTGCGCTGGACTACGAGGATGGCTCGCTGGACCTGCTTGCCACCGCACCCATCCCGCTGGAAGCGGTTGTGGCGGTCAAGGCGCTGGCGCACTGGCTGGTGACGGGCCTGCCGCTGACGCTGATCGCGCCGGTCCTGGGCGTGTTGATGAACCTGGCCCCGCAGGCCTATGGCGCACTGGTGCTGTCGCTGCTGCTTGGCACGCCCGCGCTCAGCATCATTGGTGCTTTCGGGGCCGCGCTGGTGGTGGGGGTGAAACGCGGCGGGCTGCTGCTCAGCCTTCTGGTCTTGCCGATGTATGTGCCGACGCTGATCTTCGGGGCCGAGGTGGTGCGGCGCGCGGGGCTGGGCATGGACAGTGCCACGCCGCTGGCCCTGACGGCGGCCATCACCGCCGGGGTCTGGGCAATCCTGCCCTTTGCCGCCGCCGCCGGCCTGCGCGCCAATCTGCGCTAGCCCCCCGCGACATGATAGTGACTTGAGCCCCTGATCAAGAGGACGTAAAGCCTGCCACATGTCGATCTGGGAATATGCCAACCCGAAACGGTTCATGCAGACCACGGCCAAAGTGCTGCCGGGTCTGGCGGTGCTGACCGCCGTCTTGCTGCTCGTCGGCCTTGTCTGGGGGTTCTTTTTCACGCCCGACGATTTCCGCCAGGGATCGACCGTCAAGATCATCTATCTGCATGTTCCCGCCGCGATGATGGCGGTCAACGCCTGGATCATGATGCTGGCGGCATCGCTGGTCTGGCTGGTCCGGCGGCATCACGTCAGCGCATTGGCGGCCAAGGCGGCAGCCCCGGTCGGTCTTGCCTTTACCGTGGTGGCACTGGTGACGGGCGCGCTCTGGGGCCAGCCGATGTGGGGGACATGGTGGGCCTGGGACCCGCGGCTGACGGCTTTTCTGATCCTGACGCTGTTCTACCTTGGCTATATCGCGCTTTGGGCGGCGATCGAGGATCCCGATACGGCTGCCGACCTGACGGCGGTGCTGTGCATGGTGGGGTCGGTCTTTGCGGTCCTCAGCCGCTATGCGGCCAATTTCTGGAACCAGGGGCTGCATCAGGGCGCGACGCTGTCGCTCGACAAGCAAGAAAACATTTCAGATGTGTTCTGGGTGCCGCTGGTGATCAGTATCGCGGGGTTCATCCTGTTGTTCCTGACGCTGGTCCTGTTGCGCACGCGTACCGAAATCCGGATGCGGCGGCTGCACGCCCTGATGTCGCGCGAGGCCCGCGCATGATGCCCGAACTTGGGAAATATGCAGGCGCTGTGCTGTGGTCTTACGGACTTGCGATCACGGTCCTTGTGGTCCTGGTCATGGTGTCGCTGTGGCAGGGCGCGCGCGTGCGGCGCGCGTTGGCCGAGGTTGAGGCAAGGATGGGCAAGACCGATGTCTAGATGGCTGTTGTTTCTGCCGCCGCTGGTGTTTCTGGCACTTGTGGGTGGAATTTTCCTGCCCGGACTCTTTCGCGCCAATCCCGGCCAGTTGCCGTCGGTGTTCATCGACCGGCCCGCCCCGGTTGTGCCTTTGACGGCGCTTGGCGATGTTCCGCTGTTGACCGACGCCGATCTGCGGTCGGGTCAGGTGACGGTCGTGAACTTCTGGGCCAGCTGGTGCCCGCCCTGCCGCGCCGAACATCCGGTGCTTTTGAAGATGGCGGCCGAGGGGGTGCGCATCGCGGGCATCAACATGATGGACAGGGATGCCAACGCGCTGGCCTATCTGGCCGAACTGGGAAATCCCTACTTTGCGCTGGCGACGGATCCGCAGGGGCGCAACCGGGTGGAATGGGGCGTGACCGCGCCGCCCGAGACATTCATCATCCGGGGCGACGGGACGGTGGCGTTCAAGTTCATCGGGCCGCTGGTCGGCACCGACTATGAGCGCCGCTTCGTGCCGGCATTGCAGGCAGCCCTGGCCGCCGCGGCGCCCTAGAGTCTGTCCGGCGCAGTCAGAAGCGTCGGCCATCCTCTCGGTTTCTTGCTGGTCGCCTGTCTTTCGACAAAACCGGGGTCCACTTTTGTCGGACAGGCTTTAGCCCCGCGCGCGACGTCCGCCACGACGGCCCGATGTGGCCTGGCTTGCCGCAGCGCTGGCTTCGGCAAAGGTCATGCCGCCCTCGACCGCCTCAAGCACCTTGGCAAACCGGATCCACTCGCCGCCATTGGGGTCCTGGTTGTTCAGGAAGTTGGCGGCGCGGATGGCTTCCATTTCCTGCTGGCGGACCGGGTTCATGATGGCCGAAGTCATGCCGGCACCAATCGCCATCGGCAGGAAGGCCCCGTTGATGCCGTGGCGGTGCGGCAGGCCGAAACTGATGTTCG
Organism: Rhodobacterales bacterium; assembly: GCA_021155205.1. GTDB lineage: Bacteria > Pseudomonadota > Alphaproteobacteria > Rhodobacterales > Rhodobacteraceae > JAJNPS01. Next base: position 55,221 of record JAJNPS010000033.1, on the reverse strand, counting down.
AGGCGCCGCAGGTGGTGTTCACGCCCAGTTCCTCGCGCAGGCGACGGACCAGCGTAAAGACCTGATGGCCTGCGGTCGCCATCGCGCCGATGGGCATGACCAGCGGATCGACGACGATGTCATGCGCCGGGATGCCGAAATCGGCGGCGCGCTGGACGATCTTCTTGGCCACGGCAAAGCGCACGTCCGGATCCTGGCTGATGCCGGTGTCGTCATTGGAAATTGCCACCACCGGCACGTTGTATTTCTTGACCAGCGGCAGCACGAGTTCCAGCCGTTCCTCCTCGCCCGTGACGGAGTTCAACAGCGGCCGTCCCTCGCACATCTTCAGGCCGGCCTCCAGCGCGCCCGGGACCGAACTGTCGATACAAAGGGGCACATCGACCGTCGCCTGCACGATCTCGATCAGTTGGCGCATCAGCGGCGGTTCGACAAAGTTGTTGTCGGCATACCGAGGATCAATCGCCATCTTGTTGGTGAACACAGCACCCGAGTTCACATCGAGGACCGTGGCGCCACAGGCGACCTGTTCCAGGGCGTCGCGGATCACCGTCTCGAAATTGTCCTGCTCAAGCTCGGCCGCCAGTTTCTTGCGCCCGGTGGGGTTGATCCGCTCGCCGATGACGCAAAAGGGTTCGTCAAAACCGATGACGACGGTCTTGGTTCTGGATTCGATCACGGTCCGCGTCATGGGGTTTGTCCTTTGGATGCGTCGGCAGGAACGCCCGCGGCGCCGCCGTTTTCAGTGACCCAGGCGGCATTGGTGGTGATGCCGCCAAGGGGAAAGAAATGGACCTGTTCGATGCCGAAGCCGGGGTTGGCCGCCTTGTGCGCGGCCAGTGCCGCGACGACATCCGTAGGCTCATAGGGCAACAGCAGCTTGGTCACGTCCATCGCGCGCTTTTGCAGCACGCGCAAGGACGGGCCTACACCGCAGGCGATGGCGAACTTGATCAGGGTCTGGAGTTTCGCAGGCCCCGCGACGCCGATATGGATCGGCAGCCGGATGCCCTCGGCGGCCAGCCGGTCGGCCCAGGCGATCACGGGTGCCGCATCAAAGCAGAACTGCGTTGCAATCGCCATGTCGGCATCGGAGCGGTCGGCAAACGCCTGCTTCCATTTCAGCGCCTGCAGCACGATGGCATCGCCGCCGTCCTTGTCGATGTCGCGGTTTCCTTCGGGGTGGCCGGCCACATGCAGCCGGTTGAATCCGTCGAAAAGGCCGGTCTCGATCATCTGCATGGAACTGTCGAAATCGCCGGCAGGCGTGTTGACGCCTCCGCCCAGCAGCAGCGCCTGCTTGACGTCCGCCTCGCCCCGATAGCGCGCGATCCAGTCCGCCAGCGTCGCCTTGTCGGGGATGATGCGGGCGGGGAAATGCGGCATGACCTCGTACCCCTCGCTGTGCAGGCGGCGGGCGGTGGCGACCATGTCCGCGATCGGCGTGCCCTCGATATGGGCAATATAGACGCGGGTGCCTTGTGGCAGTATGGCGCGGAAGGACGGCACCTTTTCTGCCGTGCGGGGCATCACCTCGATGGAAAAGCCGCGCAGGAACGCCTCGATCTGCTGTGGGGCCGAGGCGGTGGCCGCAGTGCGGCGTAGATTGAACAATGCCATGATGTGACCCCTTGATCCCGTCGTTTCAGCCGGCAGCCCCGGCCCAGCCGTCGGCATCGATCAGCGCCTTGATGCGGGACGTGTCGTAGTCGGCCTCCAGCCGGGCCGCCTCGGATGCAGCAACGGTTGCGGCATCCCCCTCGACGGCGTAGGGCGCACCCTTGCGCCATTCGGCGAGGTAGCTGTCGGTATCGCGCGCGCCGACCTTCATCGCGCATCGGTCGATCGCCTGTTCGAACCGCTCGGGCAACTGGACCTTGGACGCCGCGCGGCCCTTGCCGACGATGACCTGGGCGGGGATGTCGCGCCAGTAGACCACCGTGACCTCAACCATCTGCGCGATTCCCTTTGCTGCTGGGACTGCTTGTAGGGGTCGGCGACCGACACTCCATGTCGGATTTCGACACAGTTGCGCGCGCCAGCGACCCTTTCCCGGAACCCTGTTGCTGGCGCAAGACGCTGCGGGGCGCAAGTCGCGGCTGCATGAAAATTCATCATGACCTTCATGCGTTGCGGGGCGGAGCCGGACGCGGCGCGATTGCACGCTTGCAGATTTCCGGGGGCGGGACTACCTTGGAACCAACCACAGATGGAGGGCGTGACATGACGCCCGTGCGTCCCCAGGAGGCGGGCGCAAACCTTGCAGCGATAGAGGCCCTGCCTGCGGCTTCTCGTGCGGATGCGTCATCTGCCTCCCAGACCAGCGGGCCAGCGCTTTATGCGGCGTTGGACCTTGGAACCAACAGTTGCCGGATGCTGATTGCCGAACCCAAGGGCAGTCAGTTCACCGTGATCGACAGCTTTTCCAAATCCGTGCAGCTTGGCCTGGGGCTTGAGGCTTCGGGACGGCTGGGCCGCGCGTCGATGGAACGCGCGGTGCAGGCGCTGCGCATCTGTCAGCGCAAGCTGGAAAAGCACGGCGTCACGCACAAGCGGCTGGTGGCGACCGAGGCGTGCAGGCGCGCCCGCAATGCGCGCGACTTCATCCGGCAGGTCCGGCGCGAAACCGGCATGGGCCTGGAGATTATCGAGCCAGAGGAAGAAGCGCGGCTGGCCGTCATATCCTGCGCGCCGCTGGTCAGCCCGCGGACCGAACAGTTGCTGGTCGTCGACATCGGCGGCGGGTCGACCGAACTTGTGTGGATCGACCTCTCTGCGGTGCCAGCAGAGGAACGTCCAAGGTCGATCATGAACCTGCATCTGGGGTTCGATGCGCAGGGTGATGGCCCGGCGGCGCGGGTCGTCGACTGGATTTCGGTGCCGCTGGGGGTGGCCACGCTGAAGGACCAGTTCGGCGACGTGCAGGACGATGCCGCCCGCTTTGCGCTGATGAGCTGGTTCTTTGAGGAGAACCTGGCAAACTTCTCGCCTTATAACGCCGAACACCCGAAAGAGGGGTTCCAGATCATCGGCACCTCGGGCACCGTGACGACGGTGGCCGCGTCGTTTCTGGGTCTGCGCCGGTATGACCGCAACAAGGTCGACGGGCTGGTGATGACGTCGAACCAGATCGACTTTGTCATCCGCGACTATCTGGCGCTTGGCCCCGAAGGCCGCCGGACCGATCCGCGCATCGGGCGCGACCGCCATTCCCTGATCATGTCGGGTGCTGCGATCCTGCAGACGCTGATGCGCATCTGGCCCACGGACCGGCTGTCCGTGGCGGATCGCGGTCTGCGTGAAGGCCTGCTATACGCCCAGATGAGCGCGCATGGCGTTCTTGAGGACGGACCTTTCGCATGACAGAAAAACCCACCGGGTCGGGGCGCGGCGCGCGTGAACTGCGGGTCCGGGTCAAGACCGCCAAGGGGCGCAAGCTGTCCTCGACGCTGTGGCTGGAACGGCAGTTGAACGACCCTTACGTGATCAAGGCGCGCAAGGAAGGATTTCGCGGGCGCGCGGCCTTCAAGATCCTGGAACTGGACGACAGGTACGGCTTTCTGACCCCCGGTGCGCGGGTCGTGGACCTTGGCTGCGCCCCCGGCGGCTGGTGCCAGGTCGCGGTGCCCCGCATCAACGCGCTGGGGGAACGCAAGGGCAAGCCGCAGGGCCGCATCATCGGCATCGACCTGCAGGAGGTGGACCCCATTGCCGGGGTCGAACTGCACCAGCTGGATTTCCTGGAGAATGACGCCGACGCCAAGGTCAAGGCCTGGCTGGGTGGCCCCGCCGATGTGGTGATGAGCGACATGGCCGCCGCCGCATCCGGCCACAAGGGCACCGACCACTTGCGCATCATCGCGCTCTGCGAGGCGGCGGCCTATTTCGCCTTCGACGTGCTGGAGGAGGGGGGCACCTTTGTCGCCAAGGTGCTGGCGGGGGGCGCTGAAAACCAGCTTCAGGCCCTTTTGAAACGCAACTTTGCCAAGGTGGCCAACGTCAAGCCACCGGCCAGCCGTGCCGACAGTTCGGAAAAGTTTGTCGTGGCGATGGGGTATCGGCGCAAGGGTGACGACAGCAACCCCCAGGACTGACGCCGCCATGGAAACGCGGATCAACCGGGGGCTGAAAATGCAAAACGGGCGGCTAACCCGCCCGTGTTCCCGAATTCAGCACAATTTGACCCTATCCGCCCCAGGTGCGAACCGGGCCGGAATCCATGTGGACGAAATTCGACCGCGAATACCGCCCGACGCCGCCGGACGCGCAGGCCGCCGCCGCCTTGGCCATCTGCCCGACCGACCGCGATTTGAGCCGCAGGTCCGCAGCCTGGCCTTTCATGTGCAGCGAGTTCTTTGCCACGCCGCGCGACTTTGACCGCAGCATCGCGTTGGTCGTTGGCGACCGATAGCCCGACAGCAGCATATAGGGCTCGTTGACATCCAAAAGGCGATGCGACGCCGCCATGGTGTCCAGGTTGCGCGGGTCGATCTTCATGCTGTCGCCAGACCGCCAATCGCGCATGAAGAAGTTGATTTCCTTCAACACTTCGGGAATGTACTCGCCCTCGATCCAGTAGATCGTGTCGATGCTTTCGCCGGTGCGGCCCGAGGTCATGCGGATGCGGCGAATGTCGCCTGCACCCTTCAGCAAGGCGAAGGCGTTGCTGTAGGTCGGTGCGGCGACGACCATGGTTGCAGCAAAGACGCCAAGCAGGCCACGCCGCGTAAATCCGCCTGAAGTAAGGTTCGTCATTCTGAGCGACTGTCCTTCGCTGGCCTTTGGCCATTCGGCCGTCGGCTCTTGGTTCTAACTCGTCCCTGAGCGCCAAACTTATGGCATAGGACGATTCGATCCCCAAGCGCAGATTGCCCGTCTGTGGCCATTTGAAGGCCAATCGGCAAATTATTGCTGAACGGGCATGTTTTTGCCGGGGTCGTCCGGATTGGAAAGGTCCCCGGCGATCGTTGCCAAAACTGCCGCAGTCCGGAAAATTCGCACGAAAGATGTCCGTTTGCCGCGGCGATCCTGCAGGCGCTGCGGGCCGCCGGGGTGGTCATCGCCGGGGTTCACGGGTAAAACTCCGCGCTGAACGCCCGGTCCCAAGTGCCGGGCCGGGGGAGTGTCGGGATGGCCCATCGGATCGCAGACATCGCGCGCGCCCTCGGAGCAGTGGCCGAGGGCGATGTGGACCTGACCGTCACCGGCGCGTCGGAACCCGCAACGGCACGGGCGGACCAACTGGCACTGGCGATGGACCCGCGCTATGGCGAAGGGATCGCGCGCGGTCAGGCCGTGGCGGCGATGCTGTGGCCGGGTGCGGACTGGCAGGCCTTTGGGCTGAAAGCCGCGATCTTTGCGCCGCGCGCACGACTGGCAATGGCGGGCCTGACGCGACTGATGGACCCCGGGCCCGCGATTGCGCCAGGTGTGCATCCGCTGGCCGCGATTGACCCGACCGCCGAAATTGGTCCCGAAGCGTCCATCGGGCCCTTTGTCGTGATCGGGGCCAGGGCGGTCATCGGCCCGCGCGCGCGCATCGCTGCGCATGTGTGCGTCGGGGCGGGCGCGGTGATCGGGTCCGATGCGCTGATCCTGGATGGTGCGCGCATCGGCCACCATGTCAGGATCGGCGACCGCTTCATCGCGCATCCCGGCGCCGTCATCGGCGCGGACGGGTTTTCGTTTGTCACGCCCGAGAAGTCCGGGGTCGAGGAAATCCGCGAAACCCTTGGAGTCCGCCAGGATATCCGTGCGCAAAGCTGGAAACGCATCCACTCGCTGGGGGCTGTCTCCATCGGGGATGACGTTGAAATCGGCGCGAATAGCTGTGTCGATCGCGGCACCATCCGCAACACCACGATCGCGGCGGGGACCAAACTGGATAACCTTGTCCAGGTTGCCCACAATGTCGAAATCGGTCGCGACTGCCTGTTGTGCGGGCAGGTCGGGATTGCCGGATCGGCCCGCATCGGCGACCGCGTGGTGCTTGGCGGACAGTGTGGCGTGATTGACAACATCTTTGTCGGCGACGACGTGATTGCGGGGGCGGGCACGATGATCCTGACCAACGCACCTGCCGGCCGGGTGCTGCTGGGTTATCCGGCCCTCAGGATGGAAACACATGTCGAACTTCAAAAGGCGCTGCGCCGCCTGCCGCGTCTGGCCGCCCGTGTCGCCGAGATCGAAAAAGTCATTACAAAGTTACCGTAGCTGTCGTAGATCGTCGCTTGGGTGGGAAATGAGGTCTTTGCCATGAATGCGTCCGTGCAACGCAAGATCATCGGCATCATCGCCGAACAGACGCTTCTGGATGCTGGCGACGTGCATCCCGACAGCCGCCTTGACAGCCTCGGGATCGACAGCCTTGGACTGGTCGAGGCGATCTTTGCCATCGAAGAGGCGTTCGACATCCACGTGCCCTTCAATGCCAATGCGCCGGACATGCAGGCCTTTGACATGACCTCGGTCGCTACCATCGCCGCAGCGGTCGAAGGGTTGATGGCGCAAAAGGCCGCATGAGGCGCGTCGTCATCACCGGCGCAGGCACGATCAATGCGCTGGCCGGTGATGTCCCCGGAACCTTTGCTGCGATGGCCGAAGGGCGCTGTGGCATCGGCCCGCTGTCGGTGTCCGACCTCGACCGGCTGGCGGTGCGGATCGGCGCACAGGTCAGGGACTGGACGTCCGAGGCGCATTTTTCGCGCGCCGAAATCGCGCAATGTGACCGTTTCGCGCTGTTTGCCCTGTTTGCGGCGCGACAGGCCGTGGCGCAGTCCGGGCTGGCCTTTGCGGGCGATCTGGGCAGCCGGTCGGGGGTGATCCTGGGCACCGGCGGCGGCGGGCTGACCACCACGGATGACAGCTACCGCGCCGTCTATCGCGACAACCGACCCCGCGTGCCGCCGCTGGTCGTGCCGCGCCTGATGCATTCGGCGGCGGCCAGCCACCTGTCGATGGCGCATGGCATCACCGGGCCGGTCTTTACCGTCTCGACCGCCTGCGCCAGTTCCAATCACGCGATGGGGCTTGCCTTTCAGATGATCCGGGGCGGCGGGGCGACCGCCGTGCTGACCGGCGGGTCGGAGGCGATGCTGTCCTTTGGCGGTCTGAAGGCGTGGGAGGCGATGCGCGTGATGTCGCCCGAGGCCTGCCGTCCCTTCAGCGCCGACCGCACCGGCATGGTGCAGGGCGAAGGGGCAGCCGTGTTCGTCTTTGAGGACCGCGACCATGCGCATGCGCGCGGAGCGGAGGTTCTGGCCGAAGTGCTGGGATTCGGCATGACGTCGGATGCGGGCGATCTGGTGATGCCGTCACGCGACGGCGCGGCGCGGGCGATCAGGGCGGCACTGCAGGATGCAGGGCGGAACCCGAACGAGGTGGATTACATCAACGCGCACGGCACCGGCACCGCGGCCAATGACCGGACGGAATGCGCCGCCATCACGGATGTCTTCGGGGCGCATGCGGCGCGACTGATGGTGTCGTCCACAAAATCCATGCACGGGCACCTGATCGGCGGCACCGGCGCGGTGGAGCTTTTGGCCTGTCTCATGGCGCTGCGTCAGGGCATTGTCGCGCCAACCATCGGCTACCGCGTGCCGGACCCGGACTGCGCGCTGGACGTGGTGCCCAACACCGCGCGCGACGGCCGCGTGTCCACCGCCGTCAGCAACGCCTTTGCCTTTGGCGGCCTGAATGCGGTTCTGGTGCTCGGGCAGGCGTAACGCCCGCCCGAGGCCAGGGGGGTCACCTCATGGCGCGGGTGCTTTTGCAGCGGCGGCCGCGGCAGCGGCATCGGCCTTGAGGTTCGCCTCGTGGACGGCCTCATACCCCTTGGTGAACCCTTTGAGCGAGATGTTGAGGTTGACCTTCTTGTCCTGCGCGACAAAGGGCACGATGGTCGCGGTCATCTTGGCCCCCTTTTTCATCGCGTCAAGTTCTGCGGCGGTAAAGCCCAGGCGGATCACGCAGCCGATGTCGGCGCAGAACGCGAAGGGATAAACCTTTGGCTTGCCTGCGTCGATCTGCAGCGTCAGCCCCGCGGTCAGCAGGGTTTCCAGTGGCGCAATGAACGTGGCACCTGCCACCGCCTCGCCCCCCGTGCCCTCGGGCAGGCCAAAGACGGTGAACTCTGCCACCGAGGTTCCGGCGTCATCCTTCAGCAACTGGTAAAGCTGGCAGGGATCGGCATCGGTTCCCGACCGCGCGCAGCGCTGGTCCCAGTCATCAAACTTCGCGGCGCTGTAGGTTGACCCGATGGCGCCACCGGCCTCGGCCCCGAGGGCCAGATTGTTCTCCGGCGCGGCGGGGGCTGCGGCCTCTTGTGCAAGGACGGAAAGGGGCGAGGCCATCGCGCCGCAAAAGGCCGCAATGGTGGCGATACGCATGAAGGTCATCAAACTGTCCTGAAGCTTGTGGATCGGATGTGGCGCGGTCTCTAGCATGCGGTTCGGGCCAAGTCAGCGGGCAAATGCGCCAGACTGTGCCGGGGCAGGGCGAAAAGGCGCCGATCGGGCTGCGCACCAGCAAGCGCCGGGAGGCTGTCGCCAAGAAAAAAAGGGCCGGTTAACCGGCCCTTTCCAAACGATTTTGTTGCTCCCTGTCGGACTGGCCGACCTTCTGCACAGGACGCTACGAACGATTGCCAGCGCCGTCAACACAATTTGGTGCATGGGCAGTTCACAAAATAACAAAAAAAATGCCGCGCCATTTTCGGGCGCGGCCAGTCTGACAGGGAGGAAGTCACTGTCGGCACCACAACCCGTGCAATCCCGACACGGATATGACTAGCGGGGGAAAGTTAACAATGTATGTTTGCGCGGACTGCATGGCCCCGGGGCCGCGCAACGCCAGGTTTAAGTTGAAAGAAGGGGTGCAACTTGGAACAGGTCGACAGCATTTTCGTCGGGGGTGGCGGCGAAGGCTACACGCTGCCGCAATCGCTGCTTTTGCGCTATGGCAACCGGCACGGGCTGATTGCCGGTGCCACGGGGACCGGCAAGACCGTCACCTTGCAGGTTCTGGCCGAAGGGTTTTCGGCGGCGGGCGTTCCGGTGTTCATGGCCGACGTCAAGGGCGACCTGTCAGGCCTTGGCGCCGCGGGCAGCGAAAGCCAAAAGCTGCACGAGGCGTTCACGAAACGCGCCGCAACCATCGGCTACCAGATTGCCTACCGCGCCTTTCCGGTCGTGTTCTGGGACATCTGGGGCAAGGCCGGGCACCCGATCCGCGCCACCGTGGCCGAGATGGGTCCGCTGTTGCTCAGCCGCATGCTGCAACTGACGGATGCGCAGGAAGGCGTGCTGAACGTGGCGTTCCGCCTCGCGGACGAAGAACGGTTGCCGCTTCTGGATCTCAAGGACCTGCAGGCGCTGCTGGTCTTTATCGGCGAAAACTCCGAACAGATCAGCACGCGCTACGGGCTTGTCGCCACGGCGTCGATCGGGGCGATCCAGCGGCAACTGCTGGTGCTGGAAAACGAGGGTGGCGCGGATATGTTCGGCGAACCTGCGCTGGAACTGTCCGACCTGATGCGGACCGATGCCAGCGGCGCGGGTTGCGTCAACATCCTGGCCGCCGACCGGCTGATGAATGCGCCGCGCCTGTATGCCACGTTCCTTCTGTGGTTGTTGTCGGAACTGTTCGAGGTGCTGCCCGAGGTGGGCGATCCCGACAAACCCAAGCTCGTGTTCTTTTTCGATGAGGCGCATCTTCTGTTCACCGACGCCCCCAGGGCGCTGGTGCAAAAGGTCGAACAGGTGGCACGCCTGATCCGGTCCAAGGGGGTCGGGGTCTATTTCATCACCCAGAACCCCGCCGATGTGCCGGAAAACATTTTGGGCCAACTGGGCAACCGGGTGCAGCACGCCCTGCGCGCCTTTACCGCCAAGGACCAGAAAGACCTGAAAATGGCGTCCGAGACCTATCGCCCCAACCCCCGCTTTGCCATCGAGGACGCAATCCGCGATGTGGGCACGGGCGAGGCGGTGACAAGCTTCCTTGAGGCCAAGGGCATCCCCGGCATCGCCGAACGGACGCTGGTGCGTCCGCCGTCATCGCAGCTGGGGCCGATTGATCCCGCCCTGCGCGCATCGCTGGTCGCCGGGTCGCCCGTCGCGGGCAAGTATGACGTGCTCGTCGACCGCGACAGCGCCTATGAACGTCTGCGCGCAAAATCCGAGGCAGCGGCCAAAGAGGCCGACCTTCAGGCCCAGGAAGACGCACGCAAGGCCGAGGCAGACCGCGAATTTGCCAATGCCCGCCGCTATGACGGCAACGCAACCGCGCCAAAGCCGCGCGCATCGGGCAGCCGGTCCGATTCCATCGGCATGACGCTGGCGAAAAGCTTTGCGCGCCAGTTGGGCACCAGATCGGGTCAGGCGGTGGTGCGCGGCATCCTGGGGTCGTTGTTCGGCAAGCGCTAAAGTCGGCGCAGGCGCAACCGGGTGATGCGGTTTTCGCGCCGCGTCACCACCTCGATGCGAAAGCCGTGAAAGCTGAACACCTGACCCTCGGCCGGGATCGTCTGCGCCTCGTGGATGACAAGTCCCGCCACGGTGTTGGCCTCCTCATCCGGCAGGGCCCATTCCATCGCGCGGTTCAGGTCGCGGATGGTCATCGCGCCGTCGACAAGCGCCTCGTCGGTGCCGGTGCGGGCAATCCTGCTGTCCTTGTCGACCACATCGAATTCATCGGTGATCTCGCCGACGATTTCCTCAAGGATGTCCTCCAGCGTCAACAGGCCCTTGAGTCCGCCATATTCGTCCACCACCAGCGCGAAATGGGTGCGCCGTTTCAGAAACTCGCGCATCTGTTCGTCCAGCGTGGTCGTGTCGGGGACGAAATAGGGCTTCATCGCGATCTTTGCGACATCCAGCGCGGCAATGCCGTCTGGTGCGGCATCTGTCCCGCGCACCAGCCGGTCCACTTCGCGCAGAAGGTCCTTGGTGTGAATGACGCCGAGGATGTTGTCGTCCGACCCGCGATAGACCGGCAGGCGGCTGTGCGGCGAGGCCAGGACCTGGGTGATGATGGCATCGGGGCTGCGGTCTGCGTCGATCATCTCGATCTGGCGGCGGTGGCGCATGACCTCTTCGACCGCGCGGTCCGACAGGTCCAGCGCGCCCAGAAGGCGGTCGCGGTCCTCTTTCTCGACCGCGCCTTCGGAATGTCCCAGCGTGATCGCGCCCAGAATCTCGTCGCGCAGCGCCAGTACGGGCGCGGCCGGGTCGGGCCTGATCCCGAAGAGGCCAAGAATGCCCCGCACCAGCGCGCGCACCAGCGACACGACCGGGGAAAACACCATGATGACCGTCCGCACCAGTGGGGCCACGCGGATCGAGACCGCCTCGGCATAGGTGATGGCGATGGTCTTGGGCAGCATCTCGCCAAAGATCAGCACCAGCGCGGTCATCACCACGGCGGCCAGTGCGACACCGCCATCGCCCAGCATGCGCGTCAACAGCCCCGTCGCCAGCGATGCGGACAGGATGATGACGATGTTGTTGCCCAGAAGCAGCGCACCGATCATCCGCTCGGGCTCCTCGGTCAGGCGCAGCGCCTGGCCCGCGCCGCGCGATCCGCGATCCGCGCGCGCCTTCAGCTTGCCCCGGGACGCCGCCGTCAGGGCGGTTTCGGACCCCGCAAAGAACGCCGCCGCGATCAAGAGGACAACGATCACCAGGGTGGTCAGCCAGAAAGCGGTGTCGAACAGGACAGGGTTCATGGGGGTCCGGGATCAATGGGGCAGGTTGAACGGGCGGGTTATCGGGCTTTCGCGCCTGCCAATCAAGGCTTGCGGGCAGCGCGGGGCGTTGCCGAGGCCAAAGGGTGATGCGTGAGCACGAGGGCGCGCAAATGGTCATCCATCACATGCGTGTAGATTTCGGTCGTGGCAACATCGGCGTGGCCCAGCAGCGACTGGATCACCCGCAGGTCCGCGCCGCCCGCCAGCAGATGCGTCGCAAAGGCATGCCGCAGCGTGTGGGGGGTGACGCGGTCGGGGTCGATCCCGGCGCGGATGGTGATGTCCTTCAGGACGGCATGGAAATACTGGCGCGTCATGTGTCCGTCCGCGCCGTTGCCGGGGAAAAGCGCGCGTTCGGCGGCGGCAGAGGCCGGTTTGCCCCCGGCCCTGGCGGCGGCCAGGTCCGCATCGCGGCGGACAAGCCAGTCGGCAACCGCCGCACGCGCGGGGCGCGACATCGGCACCAGGCGTTCCTTGCCGCCCTTGCCGCGCACCAGGACCATTGCCGGATCGCCGCGCACCGCCGCCACCGGCAGGCCGACCAGTTCCGACACCCGCATCCCGGTGGCATAGAGAAGTTCGACCAGCGCGCGGTTGCGCAGCCGGTCGCCAGGGTTGCGGCCATGTCCGCGCGCGGTCGTCAGCAGGCGTTCAACCTCGTCCGGCGTCAGCGTCTTTGGCAGGCGCTGCATCTTGCCGGGGCCGGGCAGGCGCAAGGCGGGATTGTCCGCGCGCCAGCCCTCTTCATGGGCAAAGCGGAACAACTGCTTGATCGCCGACAGCCGCCGCGCGCGCGTCGACTTGGACAGGCCGTTGGCATCGCACTGGATCAGATAGCCCTCAATGTCTGCCTTGTCCGTCGCCGCGAAACTGCGGCCGCGCCGGTCCAGCCAGGCGGACAGGTCTTTCAGGTCGCGACCATAGGCCAGCCGGGTGTTGCGCGCGGCGTTGCGTTCGGCCATCTGCGCCTCGAGGAACGTCGAAATCCATTGATCCATCAGCGCCGGGGGCTGCGACCCGGTCATCCGCGGCGCTCCAGCAGCATCAGTTCCAGCCCCGTGCGCCGCGCGACATCCTCCAGGCCCGCAGCGCGCAGCGTCGACAAACCTTCGGTGACTTGCCGAAGGTCCCCCTGCACCCCGACGGAAATGCGTCCGATCGCGGTCAGAACCGCCTCGCCATAGCGGTCTTCGGCCAAAAGACGCGCGGTTTCGGTGCCTTCGGGGGCTTTTGGCGGACCCATGAAGGCAGGTGCGATGGCGCGCCCGAGGCTGTCCGGGGCGATCTTGCCGGTCACATCCCCCTTGGCCAGCCCGATCAGGAACCCCTCGGTCGGATCAAGCGGCACCCGCGCTGCGGCGGCGGCGGCAAATTCAGGCGACAGCAGGGCCACGCGAAAAGCGATGCGCCCTGCCTCGTCCCCCAGATTCATGGCCGTGAGCTTTTTCGCGAACAGGTCGGCGAATGTCGTCTCCAGTTCCACCTCGGTCATGCGGTCCCAGGCGTTCGGCAGCGTTTCGGCGACACGGACCGGGTCATTCGCGGCAAGTGCCGCGTCAAGCTGCTGGAACGCGTCGATCCGGTCCCAGATGCCGCCCGACGCGGCCGGTTCGCGTTCGGTGTAAAGCGCCAGCAGCACATTGGGATCCAGAACGCCGGCGCGGGCCAGCCGTTCGGCGGCCTCAAGCTGTTCCTTCCAGCCATTTGTCGGCCCCAGTTCCGCGCGGGCAAAGGCCAGCGGCAGGCCGATGCTGGGCAGGGGTTCGCCGATCGCCTCGAACATCCGCAAATCGAGCGGCGTCACCGGCGACGGCGCGGCAGGTGTCGGCTCGCCCTCGTAAAGGTCAGGATCCAGAAACCGCGACAACAGCGCGTCCTGTTCGGGGGTGATGTAGCCAAGCGCCTGCGCCGTGCGCAGCGTCAGCGCCGCCGCATTCCAGTCGCCCGACCGCGCCAGGCAAAACACCCGCGCGGGGAACGTGGGTGCCAGGTCCGGGGCCGCGCGCATCCGGTCGCAGGCGCGGTCCTCGGCCCCGGTCAGTAGTGCTATGTCAAAGCTGCGACGGAACAGGTCCGGCCCGGTATCGCCGACGGCGTCGATCAGGGCCTGTGCCTCGTCCAGCGCGCCCAGCGACAACAGCTTGTCGATCCGCGCCAGCAAAAGCCGTCCCGTGCCGTCGGAATCCACCGGCGGCCGCGCCTCGGCCAGAAGGAGGGTGCGAAAGAGGTCCTGCAGCGCGGGCAGCGTCTCCACCGCCTCGGTGGTCAGGTGTGCGGCGACCTCTTCGGTCAGGCCGACCCCCCAAAGCCGGTCCGGCAGCCCGCTCTTGGCGGCCGGGATCAGCCCGATGGCATCGCGCGACGGGCCGTCGATCACCGATGTCGCCACCGTATCCGGCAGGAACCCGTCCGACGTCACCGGCGGCTCGCCCGTTTTGGCATCCGCGGCAGGGACCTTGGTGCCCGCAGGCGTCGAGACCGACTGCGACAGCCAGTCGATGGCCGACAGCGGCGCGTCAGATTCGGCGCGTGCGGCCCAGGGGATCAGCGCGGCGGCCAGTGCAAGTGCCGCCCAGGGGTCAGTTCGCATCCAGCGTCACCGGTTGGACCACATCGCCCTGTTCGGGGCTGAGATCGCCGAAATAGGCAAAGCCCACCACCCCCAGGAACCCGACAAGGCCGAGCAGGAGAAGGTACTTGATCAGTCGCATCATCGTGGTCTTGCCTTTTTCACTGCCCGGTGCCTGCCGCGCAATCCCCTGCCGCGGGTTGGCCCCGCGGCCGTTCGCACGGCGTCGTCTCAATTATATATATGGCATTTCGCGCAAGTTCACGCCATTCAGGTTCCGGCGCGCGAAAAACTCGGCGACGGATCGCGCGACGGCAGGGGAACCCGCAGGGCATGGCGGCAGGCAAGACCATCCAGAGCGAGATGCTGCAAGCCTGTCGGCTGCGCAAATCCGTCATTCTGGTGGGCATGATGGGGGCGGGAAAGACCGCCGTCGGCACCGCCACGGCGCGGCTTCTGGGCGTGCCCTTCGTTGATTCGGATGACGAGATCACGCAGGCCGCCCGGCGCAGCATCGCCGAGATCTTCGAACGCGACGGCGAGGCGTTTTTTCGTGCCCGCGAATCCGAGGTGCTGGCGCGCCTGTTGCAGGGCAATCCGGTGATCCTGTCGACGGGTGGGGGGGCGTTCCTGAACCCGGCAAACCGCGACATGATCGCGCGGGCGGGCGTCGCGGTCTGGCTGCGCGCCGATCTTGACCTGTTGTGGCAGCGCGTGCGGCACAAGACGACGCGGCCGCTGCTGCGCACCGCCGATCCGCGCGCCGCGCTGGCACAGATTTTTGCCGCGCGCACGCCGGTCTATGCACTGGCCGATCTGGTGGTCGACGCTGCCCCCGATCTGTCGGTGGACGGCATGGCGCGCAAGGTGATCGCGGCGCTGGCGTCGCGCCCCGATGTACTGGCAGAGGATGTCGCATGAACCGAGCGGATGTGGTGCGGGTCGATCTGGGCGCGCGGTCCTATGACGTGCGCATCGGGCGCGGCCTGATCGACGACGCCGCGCGCCATCTTGCCCCCCTGTTGCGGCGCCCCAAGGTGGCGGTGATCACCGACGAGACCGTCGCCATGGCGCATCTGATGCGGCTCAATCTGGCGCTGGAGGCGGCGGGGATCGCGCTGACCGCGCTCGCCCTGCCTGCGGGCGAGGCGACCAAGTCCTGGGACCATCTGGCCCGTGCGGTGGACTGGATGCTGGACCACAGGGTCGAACGCGGCGATCTTGTCGTGGCGCTCGGCGGCGGCGTGATCGGCGACCTTGCCGGTTTTGCCGCCGCGATCCTGCGCCGGGGCGTGCGGTTCGTGCAGATCCCCACGACCCTTCTGGCGCAGGTGGACAGTTCCGTCGGCGGCAAGACCGGCATCAACAGCGACCATGGCAAGAACCTGATCGGCGCCTTTCACCAGCCGACACTGGTGCTGGCCGACATCGATGTGCTGGACACCCTGCCGGCGCGCGACTTTCTTTCGGGCTATGGCGAGGTGGTCAAATACGGGTTGCTGGGGGATGCCGCGTTCTTTGACTGGCTTGAACAGAACGGCTCTGCCTTGCGCGACGGCGACAAGGCGGCGCGGCAGCAGGCCGTGACCCGTTCGGTCGGGATGAAGGCCGGGATCGTCGCCCGGGACGAAACCGAGGAAGGCGAGCGTGCGCTCTTGAATCTTGGCCACACGTTCGGCCATGCGCTGGAAAAAGCCACCGGCTATTCGGATCGCCTGCTGCATGGCGAAGGCGTGGCCGTCGGCTGCGCGCTGGCCTTTGCGTTAAGCCAGCGGCTGGGCCTTTGTTCACAAGAAGCCCCCAGCCGTGTGCGCGCCCATCTGCGCGGCATGGGGATGATGACGGACCTTGCCGACATTCCGGGCGACCTGCCGGATGCCGATGCGCTGCTGGCGATGATGGGGCAGGACAAAAAGGTGGTTGACGGCCGCTTGCGGTTCATCCTTGCGCGCGGCATCGGCACTGCGTTCGTGGCGACCGACGTTCCCCTCGACGTTGTGCGCGCGCTGTTGCAGGACGCCTTGCGCGGGCGCTGAAGCCCCGGCAAGGTGGCGCAGCAGGGCAGGGGGGAAACCGCGTGCAGCGCAAGAATGAGCGATCCGTCGAGGACGTGGCGCTGGGCATCCGCCGCCGGGTCTTTGAACACACCATCCTGAACAATGGCGGCTACCTGAGCCAGGCCTGTTCGGCGGCGGATCAGCTGGCCTGGCTTTACCACGAGGAAATGCGGTTCGGCCCGCCGACGCTGCCGATGGTGCCGCCGCCCTTTGGCGGGGTCCCCGCTGCCGACAATTCCGGCTATGTCACGGGTGCGGGCTATCACGGCGCGCCGTCCCCCGATGCCGATCGTCTGTTCATCGCCCCCGCCCATTACGCGCTGGTGGTCTATGCAGCCCTGGTCGAGGTGGGTCGGATGGCGCCCGAGGGGCTGGCGATGTTCAACAGGGATGGATCTTCCGTCGAGATGATCGGTGCCGAACACTCGCCGGGGATGGAGGTGCACAACGGCACCCTCGGGATCGGCCTTTCGACGGCGGCGGGTCTTGCCTGGGCGCGGCAGCGCCGGGGCGAATCCGGGCGCAGCTGGGTTTTCATGTCCGATGGCGAGGTGCAGGAAGGCCAGACCTGGGAGGCGGTGCAGGCTGCCGCGCACCATGGCATCGACAGCCTTTTTGCGATCATGGATGTGAACGACCAGCAATGCGACGGCGCGATGTCCTCGGTGATGCAGGTGCGCGACATCGCCGCCAAGTTCCGGGCCTTTGGCGCGGTCTGCGTGGACATCGACGGCCATGATATCGCCGCCATGCGCGACGCCCTGCGCGAACCGCACCAGGGCCAGCCCCTGATCATCCTCGCCCGCACCAGCCCGTTTCACGCAATGCAGGCGCTGAAGGCGCGGTTCCCGAGGTTGCACTATGTCCGCTTCACCTCTGAAGACGAACGCGCAGGCATGAACCGCGACATCGCCGCCGAACTGGGCATGCCGCCCGTCAGTTACGCGGCGCGCTAGAATGATCGAGATCGTCAACCGCCCCTATGCCACCGCGTTCGAGCGTCATGCCCTTGCCAACCCCGAAGTGCTGTGCCTGTCGGCAGACCTGACCTCGTCCTGCGAGGTGAACGCTTTTCGCGACCGCCATCCGGGGCAGTTTTTGTCGCTGGGGATGGCCGAGCAGAACATGCTCAGTTTTGCGGGCGGGCTTGCCCTGGGCGGGTTCCGCCCGTTCCTGCACACCTTCGGCGTGTTCCTGTACCGCCGCCCCTATGACCAGTTGATCGCGTCCATCGCCTATCCGCGCCGAAAGGTGCGGCTGATGGGGTTTCTGCCGGGCCTGACCACGCCGGGCGGCATGACCCACCAGGCGATCGAGGATATCGCGGTCATGCGGTCGATCCCCAACATGACGATCCTGGAAACCGGCGACGCGACCGAGGTGGACTGCATCTGCGCCGCCGCAGACAGCATCGACGGGCCGGTCTATTGCAGGGTCTTGCGCGGGGCGGTGCCGCGCCTTTTCGATGCGCCGATACGGGTGGGCGAGATGCGCGTTCTGGCGGCGGGGTCGGATATGCTGGTGGTGACGTCCGGGATCACCACCGAAGAGGCGCTGCGTGCCCGCGCGGCGCTGGCGGGGGCGGGGGTGTCGATCCGGCACCTGCACCTGCACACGGTCAAGCCCTTTGATGGCAAAGCACTGCTCGATCACATCGGGTCGGTGCGGCATGGCGTCATCACGCTGGAAAATCATGTCATCGACGGCGGTATCGGGTCGCTGGTCGCCGAAACCATGGCCGAGGCGGGGACGGGCAAACGCCTGATCCGCCTCGGCCTGCGCGACACCTTTGCCCATGGCGGATCGCGCGCCTATCTGATGCGGCATTACGGGCTGGACGCGCTGGCCCTGGTGCGCGCCGTGGAGCGATTGATGGGCGCCGAATTCGGCATCGACGAGGCGGACCTTGCCGCCGCCCGGATCGAGGCGGTCCATTCGCAGCTCAAGGCCGAGGCGCTGTGACCGACCGTTTCCACGTCACCTACCGCATCCGCGCTGGCAGCCTGCCCGAGGCCGAGGGCCGCGCGGTCGAGATCGCGCTGGAACAGACCGTCGAAGTCCCCCGCGACGTGGTGCCAAAGGGCTATGTCGAGGATGTGATCCTGGGGCGCGTCGAGGCGGTCGAGGTCGCGGGCGGGGGCGTCTATGCCGCCCGCATCGGCTATCATCCCGATACCGTTGGCCACAGCCTGCCGCAGATGCTGAACGTCATCCTTGGCAATTCGTCGCTGCAACAGGGGATCAGGGTCACGGCGCTGGACCTTGGCGCGACGATGCAGGCCCGGTTTCCGGGAGCGCGGTTCGGGGTGGCGGGCATCCGGCGGCTGACCGGGCGACCGCGCGCGGGGCATCTGTGCCCGGTCCTGAAACCGATGGGCCGCAGCATTGCCGACCTTGCGGTGCTGGCCGCAACCGCCGTGCTGGCGGGAGCCGACATCATCAAGGAAGATCACGGCCTTGCCGACCAGCCCGCGCATCCGTTCCGTGACCGCGTGCCCGCGATTGCCGAGGCTGTCGCCCGCGCCAATGCGCAGCGCCGCGACGGGACGCGCGCGCTGTATTTTCCAAACCTCGGCGGGCCTGCACCGGACCTCGTCGAGGCGGCCCATCGGGCCAAGGCGGCGGGGGCGGACGGCCTTTTGGTCATCCCGGGCCTGCAGGGGTTCGACGCGATGGCAGGCCTCGCGCGCGACACCGGTTTGCCGGTGATGGCGCATCCGGCCTTTCTGGGTGCGCATGTGCTGTCACCCGACACCGGATTTTCCCACGGCATGATGTTCGGGACGCTGATGCGGCTGGCAGGGGCGGACATCTCGGTCTTTCCCAACCATGGCGGGCGGTTCGCATTCTCGCCCGGCCAATGCGACGAGATTGTCGCAGCCTGTCGGGCGGGCGCGCCGGGCATGGCCATCCTGCCCAGTCCCGGCGGCGGCATGACACCGGAACGAATGCCGGACCTGGCCCGCGCCTACGGGCCGGAAACGGTCTATCTGCTGGGCGGCAGCCTGTTGCGGTCCGGGGTTGAGTTAGCAAGCGTGATCAGCAGGTTGCGCGACGTTCTTGACCACGCGTCAGAGGAGTAGGCGATGGCATTCCGGACAATCGACTGGATCGACGGGCCGGGGGCGCTGCGCCTTCTGGACCAGCGCAGACTGCCCGGACAGGTGGTCTATCTGGAGCTTGAGACCCCCGACGCGGTGGCTGGGGCGATCAGCGACATGGCGGTGCGCGGCGCCCCTGCGATCGGGGTGGCGGCGGCCTACGGGATGGTCCTTGCGGCCCGGCGCGGGCTGGACCTTGCCGCAGCCGATGCCGCCTTGCGCCTGTCGCGCCCGACGGCGGTGAACCTTGCCTGGGCACTGGACCGGATGCGGGCGGTCTGGCAGGCGGACCCTTCGGTGGCGGCCATGACAGCCGAAGCCCGCGCCATCGAGGCCGAGGACATCGCCGTGAACCGCGCCATTTCGGCCCATGCGATGACGGTCGTGCCGCAGGGAAGGGCGGTGTTCTTCCACCATTGCAACACCGGATCGCTGGCGACCGTTGACCTTGGCACGGCACTTGGCATCATCCGCACCGCGCATGACTCTGGGCGCGATGTCATGGCCTATCTGGACGAGACGCGCCCCCGGCTGCAGGGGGCCAAGCTGTCGGCCTTTGAACTGCTGCACCACGGCATCCCCCATGCCATCGTGGTCGACGGGGCCTCCGCCCACATCATGCGCACCCGGCAGGTGGATTTGTGCGTCGTCGGCTGCGACCGCGTGGCAGCCAATGGCGATGTGGCCAACAAGATCGGCACCTACAACCTTGCGCTTGCAGCAGCGGATAATGGCGTCCCCTTTTACGTCGCCGCACCGATCTCGACCATCGACATGGCCACCCCGACCGGCGATGCCATCGAGATCGAGGAGCGTGATCCGGCGGAAATCCTTGTCCTCGATGGCACACCCATCGCGCCGCCCGGTGCGATGGCGCTCAATCCGGCTTTTGACGTGACGCCGGCCCGGCTGATCACCGGGATCATCACCGAAAAGGGCATCCTCCGCGCGCCCTACCGCGATACCCTCGCAGGTCTGTTCGACGCGGACGCGGGGGCCGTGGCTGATTGAGCCGGTCACGCCGACGGATGCGCCCGCAGGCTAATCCACCATGTATCTTTGGCTTTGGTGTTCGAACCGCCACTGCTGACGCTTGCGCCATTCCTTGAGAGACCGCCGCAGCACCGACCGATGCAGCCCGCCGATCTTGGGGTTCAGCGGCACGCGATCCTTCAGCCAGTGATGCAGCGTCGCAAACGGGCCGACGACTTCCTGCAACAGCCAGGCGCAGGCCTGCGCGTCAGTAATGGCGTGGTGGTAGTGCAGGATGGTCGCCTCTGGCAGCTTTTCGCGCCGGTAGGTCAGCGAAGTCGGCGTGATTTCGTAATTGTACGTCATCGGCAGGATACGCCAGCGCAGACCCAGTTCGACCGTGCTGAACGCCATCGCCACATCGTCGCCGGGAAAGGGCAACTCGCGGCTGTACATGATCCCGCTGTCAAACATCTGCTCGCACGCGGTCAGCCATGCCCTGCCGAACCCCAGTCCGCGACGAAAGGCATAGACACCCGAATGCAGGCGGAACCGGACGCGCTCCTGGTCAAATTCCGTGGTGATCCAGGGCAGCCTGTCGATGTCGACCTTGTAGTGGTCGCACAAGGCCTGCCAGTAGGCCTCGTTCCGGTCGTGCGGCCCGCCGGATCCGACATTCTTGTCCACCGCGCAGATCGCAAAATCGACATCGGGTTCAAGCAGCAACAGGTCCGGCTCACGGGCGATCAGGGTGTCGGAATCCATCCAGACGATCTGCCCGGTCGTGGCGTGGTCTTCCGCCAGCAGGGCGGCCAGCGCCTTGTTGGTGAACCCGAACCATGAATAGCGGTGCCCGACATTCTGGCGGATGTAGGTCACGCCCAGTTCGGCGAACCGCGCCAGCGTGCGGCGCGTCAGGCTTGGTCCCAGCCGTGGCGTGATGACCAGCACCGGGGCCTGGGCGAACCGGCCGCCAAACCGCCGAAGGCATTCCACCGCAAGCACCGTCTGCGATTCAAAATGACCCGACTCGGCGCAGAACAGGAACGTCGTATCCGGAATGGAATGATCTTTGTCCACTATACTGCTTTCACAGCATGAAAGAGCCCCGACATGACCCGTCGTGCGTAGGGCATCGCCTGTCGGCTTGTCAACCTTGCTCAACATGCCGAATAGCCAAGCGCTAACGTCGTACAAGATGACAGTTCAAAGAAATCAAGCGGTCGCAAGAAATTGCGGCCGCTTTATCTTGCTGGAGTCTGTCCGACGCGGATAGACGCGTCGGCCATCCTCGCGGTTCCTTCGTGGCCGCCTGTCTTTCGACAAAACCGCGCGCCACTTTTGTCGGACAGGCTCTAGCTGACCATTTCTTTCGTCGCCGTCAGCTTCAGCGCCGGATAGTCGCGCTCGATCCGGTCGATGTCCCATTTCAGGCGTGTCAGGTAGACCAGATCACCGTCATTGTCATAGGCGACATGGCCCTTGTTGACGTTGATGAATTTCTCCACCTCGGATTTCGGTCCGGCGATCCAGCGGGCCGATGTGAACTGCGACGTCTCGAACCGGACGGGCAGGGAATATTCCTGCTCGATCCGGCTGGCCAGCACCTCGAACTGCAACTGCCCGACGACGCCGACAATGTAGCCCGACCCGATCATCGGCTTGAACACTTTCGCCGCACCCTCTTCGGCGAACTGCATCAAGGCCTTTTCCAGATGCTTGGCCTTGAGCGGGTCCAGCGCGCGCACGCCCGACAAGAGTTCCGGCGCAAAGGACGGAATGCCGGTGAACCGCAGCGCCTCGCCCTCGGTCAGCGCGTCGCCGATGCGCAACTGGCCGTGGTTCGGGATGCCGATGATGTCGCCGGCCCAGGCCTCTTCGGCCAGTTCCCGGTCAGCGGCGAGGAACATCACCGGGTTGGGGATCGCCATGACCTTTTTCGACCGCACATGCGTCAGTTTCATGCCGCGTTCGAAATGCCCCGAGGCAAGGCGCACAAAGGCCACGCGGTCGCGGTGTTTGGGGTCCATGTTGGCCTGCACCTTGAAGACAAAGCCGGTGACGGGCGGTTCCGCGGCATCGACCTGACGCTCGGCCGCCTTTTGCGGCTGGGGTTCGGGGCCAAATTCCCCCATCCCGTCCATCAGGTCGCGAACCCCGAACGAGTTGATCGCCGAGCCGAACCAGATCGGTGTCATCGCGCCATTCAGGAACGACGCGCGGTCAAACGCGGGCAGCAGTTCGCGCGCCATTTCAAGCTCTTCGTGGAACTTTGCCAACAGGTCCGCCGGGATATGCTCGGCCAGCTTCGGATCGTCAACGCCGGAAATCTGGATCGACTCGGCCACCTTGTTGCGGTCGGCGCGGTCCATGATTTCCAGCCGGTCATGCAGCAGGTCATACGCCCCGATGAAATCGCGCCCGACCCCGATGGGCCAGGATGCCGGCGTGACGTCGATGGCCAGGTTTTCCTGGATCTCGTCAATGATCTCGAAGGTATCGCGGCTTTCGCGGTCCATCTTGTTGCAGAAGGTCAGGATCGGCAGGTCGCGCAACCGGCAGACCTCGAACAGCTTGCGGGTCTGGCTTTCGACGCCCTTGGCGCCGTCGATCACCATGACCGCGGCATCGACGGCGGTCAGCGTGCGATAGGTATCCTCGGAAAAGTCGCTGTGACCGGGCGTGTCCACCAGATTGAACCGGTACTGGCGGAAGTCGAAACTCATGGCGCTGGCCGAGACCGAAATCCCCCGGTCCGCCTCGATCTTCATGAAGTCGGACCGCGTGCGCCGCGCATCGCCCTTGGCGCGCACCTGACCTGCCATCTGGATCGCGCCGCCGAACAGAAGGAACTTTTCGGTCAGGGTGGTCTTGCCCGCATCGGGATGCGAGATGATCGCAAAAGTCCTGCGGCGGGCGATTTCGGGGGGCAGGGGGGCGCGGTTTGACATGGGCGTCGGTATAGGGCCGCCGATAGGCCCCCGCAACCGATGGACTGTCTTGCCGGTGTTGAATCATCGGCGTATGATAAGAACATTAGAGGAACATTAAGGGAGATTGCGATGACTTTGAACGAGATTGCACAGGAACTGGTTGCAGGATGCCGTGAAGACCGCGCCCGCGCGAACCTGCAAAAGCTGTATGCGCCCGACGCTGTTTCGGTCGAGGCAATGGATATGGGGGGCATGGGGCGCGAAACCCACGGGCTGGCGGGCATCGACGGCAAGCATCAGTGGTGGGACGACAACCACACAGTCACCGGCGGCAAGATCGACGGCCCCTTTCTGCATGGTGATGACCGCTTTGCCGTGGTTTTTGCGATGCAGGGCAAGAACAAGTCCGACGGCAAGACGTTCGATATGACCGAAGTCGGTGTGTATCACGTCAAGAGCGGCAAGATCGTGCGGGAAGAGTTCTTTTACAGCTGACCTTCCTGCGCCCCGGCAAGGACAAGGCCCACCATGGGGCAGGGATCACTTTCGCCCCGGAGCCTCTGGCGCCTGCCGCACCAGCCCGCTAGCCTTGCGTCAAAGCAGCGGAGGATCGCGATGGATCTGGGCATTGCAGGCAAACGGGCACTGGTCTGCGCCTCGTCCAAGGGGCTGGGGCGCGGCTCTGCCGAGGCGTTGGCCGAGGCGGGCGTCGATCTGGTGATGAATGCACGGGGGACCGAGGCGCTTGGGGCCGCGGCAGAGGCGATCCGCGCAAAGTATCAGGTGAATGTCGTTGCGGTCGCGGCTGACATCACGACCGACGACGGTCGCGCCGCCGTGCTGGCGCAAGGGCCGTTCGACATCCTGGTGACGAATGCCGGTGGCCCGCCGCCGGGTCTCTGGTCGGACTGGAGCCGGGATGATTTCATCCGCGCGCTGGACGCCAACATGCTGACGCCGATCGCGCTGATGCAGGCCTGCCTGCCGGGGATGATGGCACAGGGCTGGGGGCGCGTGGTCAACATCACCTCGATGTCGGTCAAGGCGCCGATCGGGCAGCTTGGCCTGTCGAACACCGCGCGCACCGGCCTGACCGGCTTTGTCGCCGGCACGTCGCGGCAGGTCGCGGGCAAGGGTGTGGCGATCAACAACCTGCTGCCCGGCATCCACGCCACCGACCGGTCCATCGCGCTGGACGGCGCCGTGGTCAAGGCGCGCGGCATCCCGCTGGAGCAGGTGATCGCCGAACGGTCAGCCAGCATTCCCGCCGGGCGCTATGGGACGGCGGCAGAGTTCGGCGCGATGTGCGCCTTCCTGTGTTCGCAGCATGCGGGCTTCATCATCGGGCAGAACATCCTTCTGGATGGTGGCGCGGTCAACGCAACGCTGTAACGCCGCGCCGCCCGCAGGCTTGATACGCATCGCGGTGCCTGATAGGGACTTTCCCGACCGATTTCGTAAGGTACGATGCCCGACCCTTTCCCGCCACGCCTAGAAGTCCGGGGACTGTCGCGCGCCTTTGGCGGCCGCGCAGTGGTCGATGCGGTCGATCTGCGGGTTGCGGCGGGGCAGGTGACGTGCCTTCTGGGTCCGTCGGGCTGCGGCAAGACCACCACATTGCGGATGATTGCCGGGGTCGAGACGGCGGATGCGGGCGAGATCTGGATCGACGGGGCGCAGGTGGCGGGACCGGGCGTGAACATCCCGCCCGAGGCGCGCCAAGTCGGGCTGATGTTTCAGGACTTTGCGCTGTTTCCGCATCTCACCGTCGCCGGGAACATCGGTTTTGGCCTGACCGGCGACAAGGCGACAAAGACGGCGCGGGTGCAGGAATTGCTGGCCCGCGTCAACCTTGAGGGTTTTGCGGCAAAGCATCCGCACGAGCTGTCGGGGGGCGAACAGCAGCGGGTGGCGCTGGCCCGCGCGCTGGCCCCGCGGCCGCGCGTGATGCTGATGGACGAGCCGTTTTCCGGCCTCGACAACCGCCTGCGCGACGGCATCCGCGACACCACCCTCGACATCCTGCAGGAAGAGGGCACCGCCGTTGTCCTGGTCACGCACGAACCTGACGAGGCGATGCGGATGGCCGACGAGATCGCGCTGATGCGCGGCGGGCGGATCATCCAGCGTGGCGCGCCCTACAACATCTACAATTCGCCCCTCGACCGGGCGGCTGCAGCGTTTTTCAGCGACATCAACGTGATCCGGGGTGTGTCGCGCGGCGCGCTGACGGAAACGCCGTTCGGCGCGTTCCTGACGCCCGGCCATGCCGACGGGGCCGAGGTCGACATCGTGATCCGCCCCCAGCACCTGAAGATCGACTTTGACCGGGCAGGGCGCGGCCCGAACCCGACGCCAAAGGACGGCACTGCGGCGCGCGGCGTCGTCACACGTGCGCGTTATCTGGGGCGCGAGTCGCTGGTGGATTTCGTGATGGACTTCGATGGATCAAGGCTGACCGCCTCGGTCCCCGGCGTGTTCCTGCCGGACCCCGGCACCGCGCTGTGGCTGATGATCCGGCGTGACCGCTGTTTCGTGTTCGGGGTCCGGGACTGAGCGCCCCGCTTTCCCGCAAACGCGATGTTAACCATCTGAAAAGGAATGAAACTCGTGATCTTCTTTCCGTCTACTTCGCGTCTACATTCCGTCTCTACGCGCGGAAGATGCAGGGCGCGTTAACCACAGGGTGAAGCCACCGCAAGTCAGACCACGTTCAGCCGCCGCCAGTCGGCAAGCATGCGACCGGGTTCGTCCGGAAATGTCTTATCCGTGGTGCGTAACTCGTCGATCCGGTCGACGCGGAAACTGCGAAAGTCCGCCTTAATTTCGCACCAGGTGGCCAGCGTCCAGACCCGGCCCCAGAATTCCAGGGTCAAGGGACGGACGGGCCGAAGCGAGGTCTTCCCGTCAGCATCCCGGTAGGTCAGCATCACCCGTTCGTGCATCCTGATCGCACGTCTGAGGGTCGGAAGGTGGCGGGCGGCGGCCATTGCCTCGGGGCCAGGAAAGACCCAGTGACCGTCCTCGGTTTCCGGTATCAGGCGCGCGGGGATCACCGCCTCGATCTTGGTGCGCAAACTGGCGGCGGCGGGGGCCAGCGAAGGGTCGGCTGTCGAAGCGACAAGGCGCAGGCCCAGCGTGAGGGCCAGCACCTCGTCCGGGGTCAGCGTCAAGGGTGGCAAGGTGATCGGCTCGCGCAGGATATAGCCCACGCCGCGCTCTCCTTCGACCGGCAGGCCGCTGGCGACCAGCGTCGCCATGTCGCGCCAGATCGTGCGCGTCGACACCTCCAGCCTTTCGGCAAGCGCGCGGGCGGTATGCAGCCGCCCGTCGCGAAAAATTTGGATGATGTCGAAAAGGCGATCGGTCCGGCGCATCGGCAAAGCGTGACGGGATGCGCGCCGTCGGTCAATCCATCTGCCAGTGGATGCGGTCATGGCGCATGGCGACGCTTGCGCCGTCGATCATCGCCATGAACGGACCGAAAGCCGGTTCCGTCATCATCGCGTCGGCCCCTGCCATCGCCATCGCCATCGACGTCCAGCCAACATGATCGGTCCAGATGCCATCCTCGGCGCGGGTCAGGCTGCGGCGGACAAAGCCGGGTTGGGCGCGCAGGGGTCGCTCGGTGCCATGGGCGGCGGCGAGGAAGGCCGTGTCGTCGGTGCCGGGTGCCAGGCGGAAACGGACGATTTCCATCACCGGGATGTCTTGTGTCTTTTGCATCGGGTTCTCCATCAGTTGCGATGAAGACGGTCTAGCAACCCCCAACTGACACCCCCTGTCAGTTACCTTTGCCGGGAACGTCGATCCCCGCCTGCGGCAGCAGGGTTGCGACCTTGGCCAGCAGGCTGCGCGCGGCGCGGGCGCGGGGGGTGCCGTCCCGGCCGACATGGCGCAGGCCCTCGACCAGTGCCTCCAGCTCTTCGGGCGTCAGCATCGTGGGGGGAAGCACGATGGCCGATCGCAGGATGTAGCCAAGTCCCCGCTCGCCTTCGATCGGCAGGCCGGAATTGGCCATGATCGCGACATCGCGCCAGATCGTGCGGGTGGACACACCCAGCGCATCGGCCAGCTCGGCTGCCGTGTGCAGACGCCCGTCGCGCAGGATCTGCACCAGATCGAAAAGGCGGTTGTCGCGCTTCATGGCTGGCAGCGTGTCCCGCCCACGGGCAGCGGTCAACCGCTCCTGTGGACAAGCAACTGACAAAATACTGTCGGCAGAGCGCCGTCTGCGGGCGGCGACGGTGCGGTTGACGCTTTGATCCGGCCGTCCTTGCGCCTAAAACGCAGGTCAGCAGGCGACGGGGTAGGGTCGTCGCAAAGACAGGAGAAGACATTATGCAATTAGGTCCCTGGCAAATCCTGATCATCGCGATCGTGGTGCTGGTGCTGTTCGGCCGTGGCAAGATCACCAACCTGATGGGCGAAGTCGGCAAGGGCATCACCGCGTTCAAGAAGGGTGTGAACGACGGCGCGAACGAGATCGAAAAGGACGTCGCCGCCACCAAGGACGTGACACCCGCCGCCGACAAGGAAAAGGTGTAACCGCCTGAGCGACGGAGGCGCGTGCCATGTTTGATATCGGCTGGGCCGAACTGGTGATCATCGGGGTCGTCGCGCTGATCGTGATCGGCCCGCGTGACCTGCCGGAAATGTTCCGCACGCTGGGGCGATTTACCGCCAAGCTGCGCTCGATGAGCCGCGATTTCCAACGCGCGATGGAAACCGCGGCCAAGGACTCCGGCGTCAAGGATGTGGCGGCGGACCTCCGCACCATGACTTCGCCCAAGAACCTTGGCCTGGACGCGGTCAAGGAAGCGGCGGCGAAATTCGAAAAGTGGGATCCGCTGAAGCCGAAGCCTGCGGCACCCGCGACACCGGCGGTCACGATGCCTGCGCCACCCGTCGAGTCCATCGCCGCCCCGCCTGCGCCAGCGCCAAAGCCAAAACTTGGCCCCGAGACGCAGGCACTGGCGGACAAGGCAGCGGCGCGGCGCGCTGTTGCGCGCGAAGCGGCCGACAAACTGCGCGCGATCAACGCTGGCACAACCCCGGCGTCGGTCACGGCGTCGGCGCCCCTGAAAAAGCCGGGCCGCGTGCGGACCAAGCCTGCCGTTCCCCCGGCGGCGGCATCTCTTCCTGCGGCAAAGACTGCCCGCAAGCCCGCCACAAGCAAGGCGACCAAGGATAAGGGTTCTGCATGAGCGCCGACAGCATCGACGACAGTTCTGCCCCGCTGATCGAGCATCTGGCCGAACTGCGCACGCGCATCCTGTATTCGATGACGGCCTTCGTCGTCTGCTTCATCATCGGCTACGTCATCTGGCAATCCGTGTTCAACTTTCTGTCGCGCCCGATCTGCGATGTGCTGATCTCGCGCGGACAGACCTGCCAGCTGGTGCTGATCAAGGCGCAGGAAGGGTTCTTTACCGCCATTCGCATCTCGATGTGGGCAGGGTTCTTCATGGCCTTTCCGATCATCGCCTATCAGTTGTGGCGGTTCGTGGCGCCGGGCCTGTACAAGTCGGAAAAGAACGCCTTTCTGCCCTTTCTGATCGCAAGCCCGGTGATGTTCGTCGCCGGGGCGGCGTTTGCCTATTACGTCATCTTGCCGTTTGCCTTCAGTTTTTTCCTGGGTTTTCAGTCATCCTTCAGCGGCACCGGCGGCGATGGCGCGCAGATTCCGGCGGGCGTCGTCTTTCAGGGATCGATGGAAAGCTATCTGTCGCTGACGATGAATTTCGTGCTGGCCTTCGGGCTGTGTTTCCAGATGCCGGTGCTGTTGACGCTGCTTGGACGCGCGGGGATCATTTCGGCGGCGGGTCTCAGGGCGACGCGAAAATATGCGATCGTGCTGATCCTGATCGTCGCGGCCATCGTGACGCCGCCCGACGCATTGTCGCAGATCATCCTGTTCAGCGTGATCTATCCGCTTTACGAAATCTCGATCTGGCTGATTGCCCGGTTCGAACGTGACCGCGAGGCGCAGATGCGCGCTGACGGCACCTGGGTGGACGAGGAAGAGGCGTCTTGACCGACGCGCTGGAGCGGATCGCCGCCGCTTTGGAGCGGTTTGCCCCTGCGCCCATGCCTGCGCCCGACTATCACGCTGCCGATGCCTTTGTCTGGCATGTCGACCCGGACCGGCTGGAGCCGGTGGCCAATGTGTCACGGGTCGGGATCGGCCTTCTGGTCGGGGTGGACCGTTCGCGCGACACGCTGCTGGCCAATACGCGGCATTTCGCGCGCGGGCTGCCCGCCAACAACGCCCTGCTCTGGGGCGCGCGGGGGATGGGCAAGTCCAGCCTTGTCAAGGCGGTCCACGCCCAGGTCCGCGCCGAAGGGCTGGCCCTGAAGATCGTGGAGCTGAACCGCGAGGACCTGCCCTCGGTCCAGCGCCTGCTGACGCATCTGCGCGCCGCACCGCATAGGTTCCTGCTGTTCTGCGACGATCTGTCGTTTTCCCATGACGACCAGCACTACAAATCGCTGAAGGCCGTGCTGGATGGGGGGATCCAAGGACGGCCTGACAACGTGCTGCTATACGCGACATCCAACCGCCGCCACCTGATGCCGCGCGACATGATCGAGAATGAACGCTCCACCGCGATCAGTCCGTCCGAGGCGGTGGAGGAAAAGGTGTCCCTGTCCGACAGGTTCGGGCTGTGGCTGGGGTTCCATCCCTGCAGCCAGGATGAGTATCTGGCGATGATCGACGGCTATTGTGCGGCGCACGGGGTCAGGGTGCCGCCTGACCGGTTGCGCGCCGAGGCGATCGAATGGCAGGCCACGCGGGGGGGCCGGTCGGGCCGTGTCGCCTGGCAGTTCTTTTGCGATCTGGCCGCGCGCGAGGGTGTTGCCCTGTCGCACACCTGACAACAGGGCGACATCGCATTTGCCCTTTGGCGGGGGATGCCGTATCCCACGCTGACCATGATCAGTGAAATTCTTATCGTCTTGGGGCTGATTGTCCTGAACGGGGTGCTGGCAATGTCGGAACTTGCCATTGTTTCCGCCCGGCCCGCCCGCCTGAAACCGCTTGAATCGCGCAGCCGGGGGGCGGCCATGGCGCTGCGGCTGGCCGAACATCCGGGGCGGTTCCTGTCGACGGTCCAGATCGGCATCACGCTGGTCGGAATCCTGTCGGGCGCGTTGTCGGGGGCGACGCTGGGGGTCAGATTGCAGGCGTGGCTGATGACCTGGGGCATGGATGCCGATCTTGCGACAAATCTGGGGGTCGGCGGCGTGGTGGTGGTGCTGACCTACATTTCGCTGATCGTGGGCGAACTGGTGCCGAAACAGATTGCCCTTCGCGACCCCGAGGCGGTGGCAATCCGCGTCGCCCCGGCGATGACGGTTCTGTCCTTCGTCGCGGCACCGCTGGTCTGGTTTCTGGAACGGTCCGGGCGGATGATCCTGCTGCTATTGGGGCAGGGCGGCGGCAATACCTCAAAAGTGACCGAGGAAGAGGTCCACATCCTGTTGTCCGAAGCGCATGAGGGCGGCGTTCTGGAGGATGAGGAACGCGAGATGATCTCGGGCGTCATGCGTCTGAGCGACCGCACGGCCCGCGCGCTGATGACCCCCCGGCACGAACTGGACATGCTGGCGCTGGAGGCAACCTCGGGCGAGGCGGTGGCTGCGATCCGGCGCGTGGCGCGGCCCCGCATGCCGGTGGCCGATGCTGCGGGCGATGTCGTGGGCATCGTCCTTTTGGCCGATGCGTTCCAGGCCGTGTCGCGTCGGGAACCCTTGGACATCAAGGCATTGGTACGCGACGTTCCGGTCATTTCGGATCAGGCCGATGCTCTGGCGGTGCTGGAGGTGCTGCAGGGAACGCCGCATCATCTGGCGCTGGTTTATGACGAATACGGCAATTTCGAAGGCATCATCACCACCGGCGACGTGCTGGCGGCGATCACCGGGGCGGTTGCGGCCTCCGAGGCGGACGAGCCTGCGCTGGTCACGCGCGATGATGGCAGCCTCTTGGTCGCAGGCTGGATGCCGGCGGATGAATTCTGCGACCAGTTGGGCCTGCCGCGCGATCTTGCAGGCGAATACGAGACCGTGGCCGGGCTGGTCTTGCATCTCTTCGGCCGCATGCCCGCCCTGGGCGAGGCAACCACGGCGCAGGGCTACAGGTTCGAAGTGATCGACCTCGATGGCCTGCGAATCGACAAGCTGCTGATCAACAAGGTCAGCGTCTGACGAACATCAGTATCGACATGCAAACGCTTGCCATGAAACGACAATCTGGCAAAATCTATTGCAGGAACTCCATCGGGTCGACGCTTTGCGCGCCGCGCCGCACCTCGAACCGCAGGAAGGACGGGGTGCCGGCGCGGATGACGGCCAGGCTTTGCCCGCGCCGGACCTTTTCGCCTTTTTTCACCTTGACCCCGTCAAGGCCCGCATAGACCGTCAGGATGTTGTCGGCATGGCGCACCACGATCACGGCGACCTGCCCGGTATCCGTGGTGACGGCGGCGACGGTGCCATCGGCGGCGGCCTTGACGGTGGCGCCGGGGGCGGCGGAGATGTCGATGCCCTCGTTCTTCTTGTAGGCGCGGATGATCTTGCCGCTGACAGGCATGGCAAGCCGGGTCTGCGTCGCCACGGTGCGGGTTTCGCCCAGATCGGGCGAGACGGGCGTTTCCTTGGGCACTTCGGCCGCGGGGCTCGTGCGTTCATCCGGCAGGGGTTCGGTTGCCGAGGGCGGTTCGGGCGTTGGCGATCCCGTGCCGGGGGCGGTTGCATCCAGCACGACCGGCGCGGGGCCGGTGGTCGGCGGGATCATCAGGGGCTGGCCCTCGCGCACCGCCAGATCGGCGCCCAGGCCGTTCCAGTCCGCCAGCGCGCGGGCTGAAACGTTGTAGGTGCGCGCAATGGAAAACGCGGTTTCGCCACGCGCCACGATATGCCGGATCGGTTCGGGTCCGGCGGCAAGCGGCGGCGTTGGCGCGGTGCCTGGGGTTCCGGCACGGTCCAGCGCGGAGGTGGCAATCGCACTGACATCGACGCCGCCTGAGGCGCCGCCGATGACGTTACCCGCCACCGCCCCGCCCGCAACACGGGTCGGCAACAGCAGCATCTCGCCGTCGCGCAAGGGATCACCAGGACGCAGGGCGTTCGTCCGCGCCAGCGCCTCGGCATCCAGCCCCAGGCGCTGCGCCACTGCGGCCACGGTATCGCCGCGCTGCGCCAGGGCAAGCTGGTAGCCCGGATAGGAAATGATGCCGCGCCCGTCCGCCGCCGGCCGTGCCGCTGTCGGCTGGCGCAGGCCTTCGCTGGTGTCCAGGCTGCCCTGACCCGCACGCAGGTCCCAGTCCAGCCCGTTGTTGGTGGTACAGGCGGTCATGAGCAAAAGGGCCGTGACCCCCAGCGCCTTGGGCAGGGTCAGGATGGGATACGCGCGTGTGGAATACATGAACTGCCTCTTGCCACAGGGACCGGGTTGATCCCGGTGCCCATTCGTTAATCTGCCGCCACGCCGCCGACAAGGGGCACGAACCGCACCGGGCGAAGTTCGTCATAGTCATAGCCGGTTTCGGTCCGCGTGACCTTGATCAGGCTTTGCACCGCATCGGACTGCCCGACCGGAAGAACCATGATACCGCCCTTCTTCAACTGCGCCAAGAGGGGGCCGGGCGGGTCCTCGGCGGCGGCCGTGACCAGGATGCGGTCGAACGGCGCCTGTTCGGGCAGGCCGTAACTGCCATCGCCAGTCAGCGCGGTGATGTTGGTCAGGGCCAGGTGACGGAACAGCGTCTCGGCCTCTTGTACCAGGCGGCGGTGTCGGTCCACGGTGTAGACGCGCCGCGCAAGTCCCGACAGGATTGTCGCCTGATACCCCGACCCGGTGCCCACCTCCAGCACGGTATCGCGGGGCCCCACATTCAGTGCCTGCGTCATGATGCCGACCACCGAGGGCTGGCTGATCGTCTGGCCGCAGGAAATCGGCAGCGGCGTATCCTCATAGGCGCGTTCCAGAAACAGGCCGCGCACGAACAGCGCCCGGTCCACCCGCTCCATCTCGGTCAGCACGCGCGCGTCCGTCACCCCGCGTGAGCGCAGGTTGAACAGGAACCGCATCTTGCGGAGCGCCGCGTCGTCATCGTCGGACGCGCCGGACCCCGTCATGCCAGCCGCACCTCAAGATCGGCCAACAGGTCATGCGCCGTCAGGTCCGCCCGCATCGGCGTGACCGAGACATAGCCTTCCAGGTTTGCCGCGACATCGGTGCCGGGCAGGGTGCGACGGCGCTGGTCGCCGCCCTTGATCCACAGGAACTTGCGCCCCGACGGCGACAGATGCGCCTCCAGTCCCATGGCGGTGTCGCGGCGGAACCCCTGCGCCGCGACCCGCGTGCCCCTGACCGCCGCGGCGGCGACGGGCGGGAAGTTGACGTTGTAAAAGACACGGTAGTCGTGATCGGTCCAGATCCCCTTGTCGAGCAGCGCGCGCACGACGGCGGTGCCGTATGTGCGGGCGGCCTGAAAGGGATCGTCGAGGCCTTGGGTTTCGGGGCCGAAGAACTGGCTGAGCGCGATGGCGGGCAGGCCTTGCAGGGCGGCCTCCATCGCGCCGCCGATGGTGCCGGAGTAAAGCGTGTTCTCACCGGCATTGTTGCCCGCATTGACGCCCGACAGCACAAGGTCGGGCCGATCGCCCTGAAACACGTCATAGATCGCCGACAGCACGCAATCGGCGGGACTGCCTTCGGTCGCGAACCGGCGTGGCCCGAACTGGGTGATCATCATCGGATGGGTATAGCTGATGCAATGCCCGACGCCCGATTGTTCGAACGCCGGGGCGACCGTCCAGACCTCGCCACCGGAACCCGCGATGTCGGTGGCGATCGCGGACAGCACCTCAAGCCCGGGTGCGTTGATGCCGTCGTCATTGGTGATGAGAATGCGCATCCTGCCCCCGAAGCCCTGCCCGATGTGCTTAGACGAGGGGCAAGGGCGCTTCAAGCTGTGCTGCGCGGAAAACCTAAGCCGCGTTCGGCAAAACGGATTTGGCCGCGGAACCTCCGGGCAATGGTATCGTCAGTTTGTCGGTGTCGGCGAGGCGGTCGCCCCGTCCTTGCTGATGGTCATGAAGCTGTTCGCCGTGACCGGCATCCACGCCCCTTTGGTGCCATCCGGCCAAAGGACGCGGATGTCGGCCTTGTCCGCGGTACCAAGCCCGAAATGCCACCATCCCGCTTGGCCACCGGCATGCCCGCCGCCAGAGGTCAGTTCACGCCGTTGCAGCCCTGCATCGGTGCGCAGTTCGACCCATGCCCCGACGCCATCGACATTGGGTGCGGCCCCGGTCAATCGGAACTGCACCCAGTTGCCCGCCCCTCCGGTCGTGTTGCGCCAGACCTCAGCCGGCTCCCAGCGGTTGACCGCAACCATGTCCAGAAGGCCGTCCATGTTCAGATCGACCAGCGCCCCGCCGCGCCCGACGCGGGTGCTGGCGACACCGGCCTTGTCACCCATTTCGGCGAATGTGCCGTCGGCGCGCTGGACCAAGAGGTTGTTCGGATCGGCCTCGGCAAAGTCGGGCATTTTCTCGACATTGCCCTTGACCACGTAGAGGTCGGCGCGGCCGTCATTGTTCACATCCTCGAACTGGGCGTGCCAGGCGGTGGAAGGGCGCAGATCATCGCCGATATAGGGGCGGGGTGCGGTGACTCCGGCGGCAAAGGCCACATCGGCATAGGCAGGCCTGACCGGCTGGCCATCGGCGGGCGGGACCAGCTTTTGCAGCTTGTTGTCGGCCATGCTGGTCAGGAAATATTCCGAATAGCCATCGGCATCCAGATCGCGGCTGGCGATGCCCATGCCCCAGATTTTCAGCGTGTTCCAGCCGTCCTTCTGCGTCAGCAGCACCGGATCGGCACCGGGCTCGATCCGCCACATCTGTTCGCTGCCGCCCTTGTAGTATTCGCGGTCGTTGGACACCCGCAAGGAAGGCGTGCCCGATCCGTTCCAGTCGGTGAACAGCATCGACAGCGGGCAATAGCTGGGCTTCAGCGGCAGCGGGGGCGCAAAGCCGGTGCCGCCCGCGTTGGGCCGGTGCAGCCAGTTGTCGGTGCACGACCCCCAGGGCATCGCAGGCTGGTTGCGGTCGATGTAGTTGCCGATGGCGATGGTGGGCCACAGGGCGCCCTGTTCCCATGTCGCGGCAAAGGCGGCAGACCAGGCGTCGCCACCGTCGAACCCCCAGGCCTCGTTGGCGCGGGTGAACCGGCAGTCGCCCTTGCCCTGCATCACGACATTTTCGCCCAGGCGAAGGATCACCAGATCCAGGATGCCGTCGCTGTCGATGTCCAAGGGATAGGCCCCCAGGACCTTGTCGAGGCCGACGCCGCCATCAACCTCGGTGAACTTCAGCGCGCCGCCTTGGGTGCTGGCATTGCGGTAAAGCCGGGCCGGGCCGCTGCCGCCCGCAAAGTACAGGTCGGGAAAGCCGTCACCGGAACAGTCAAGGCTCGCCACCCCGCCGCCGACCATGTAGTCGGCCCCGCCTTCGTACCGCGCCGCGATGCCGCTGTCGGTTTCTGCGGCAAAGCGCGGGGTCAGGGGGGCGTCCTGCGCAAAGAGGGATGTCGCGGCAAGGCAGGCCAGCGCGGCGGCAAGGGTCTGTTTCATCATCATGGCCGTGTCTTCAATGCTGTTGCCTTGGCGCCGATGCAGGCGCCCTGTTCCAGGCCCCGCTCGATCGCCGCGCGGAAATGGATGCCGCCGTAAAGCCGCGACAGACCGGCCTCGCGCGCGGCGGCGGCAAAGCTGGGATAGCTGCGCGCGGGCAGCCCGTCATCCGCATGGGTGGCATCCTCGAACGCGAAATCCTCGCCGTATAGGGCGGTCAGAACGGCGGCGGCGGCACCCGACTGCGTGCTGTGGCCCGACGGATATTCGGGAAAGGGCGGCGTGTTCAGCAAAGGTTCCCATTTGGGGTCGATGACCCGGCGGATATAGGTGATCGGGCGCAACAGGTTGTATTCGAACTTGGTCTGCCAGTTGCCGATGAAGCCATCGGCCATGGCGACACCCAAGAGGGCCAGCACCTCGGCGCGGCGGTCGAGGGGGGCGGCCTCGCGATCCAGGATCTGCAGCGCGATGGTGATCCAGTGGCCCGGCGGCGTGGATGACAGCATCGGATCGTCCGACCAGAACCGCGCGATCATGCGCTGTTCGTCGGTCAGGGTCTTGCCCGTATCATAGACTTCCATCGCCTCGGCATAAAAGGGCGATCCCGGCTGTTCGCTATAGGCCGGGGGCGGCGGCAGGGGACAGGCCTTGCCGTCGGTCATGGCAAAGGTGCGCACCGAACCCCAGTTGGGTAAAAGCGGCGCCTGCTGCAGCGCCACGTTGCTGGTCGGCACCCAGGCGCCCGGGGTGGTCGCGGGCGTGTAGGTCATCGGAAAGCCCAGATTCTCGATCACCGCGCCCCCGTCCGTGGCGGACCAGGCCAGGATGTACGCGGCAACCTGCCGCCCGTACGCGAGGCTGCGCTCCACGATGGCGGGATCAATTCCTTCGCTCAGGCGCGCCGTCATGTCGTCGCGGGTGATCTGGATCGCGCGCTGGCCGCGCGGCCCGGTATTGCCGAAAAAGTTCTGCACCGAGTCCGACAGCGCCGCATGCAGCACCAGCGCGGGGTCGGTTTCTTCGGCAGGTGGCGCGGGCAGCGGCGTCAGGCCGTTCAACTGGCCCGCAAGCGAGACCAGCGTGCCGGTTCGCGCGGCCTCAATCTCATAGGTCGTCACGCCAAGATAGGCAAAGGCGCGGCTGGCCACGGGCGGCGAATAGGTCGGGGTGTGGCGCACCAGTTCCAGGACCAGACTGTACCAGGTCTGGTGAACCTCGGTCGGGTCGGGTCGATCCGCACCCTGCGCGCCCAAGGGCAGGATCAGCGTCGCGGCAACCAGCAGTCCGGCAAGGGCGTGGCGCATCATCGGGGGCGGTGTCCTTTTTCCGGTCGGGGGGCTGGCCCTTGGCCGGCGACCCGACGGCACAGAACCATGGGTCCCCTACTTTGGCAAGCCTGACCGCAAGGCGCAGGTCCGGCGGTCCGGACCCAGCTTTAACCCTAGGGGCGAAACGATCCACAGGCCGCGCAACCCTGATGATTTATCCAGTCGTTTTATTGCCTTGGACGCCATTGGAAACAATTGACGGGGGCGGAATTGGGGCGTTCAGTTGGCCCCGAGCAAGCCGCCTGACCCCGTCGCGGGGTCGGCAAAAGGGCTTGCCATGGGTCGGGGGCCTGTCGGCACGATGAGCAGTCTGCAACTGGTGCTGCGACGGCCGTTCGCCGAACTGCGGCTGGTCAATCCTGACAAGCTGAACGCCCTGACCGTCGACATGCTGGCGCAGCTGGTTGAACATTGTGACGTGATCGAGCGTCGATCCGACATCCGCGCGGTGATCCTGACCGCCGAGGGCGACCGCGCCTTTTGCGCCGGGGCCGACATTTCGGCCTGGTCGGACATGCCGCCGCCGGACTATCTGCGCCACTGGGTGCGCGACGGGCACCGCATCTTTGACCGTCTGGCGCGGCTGTCGAAACCGACCGTGGCGGCGATCACCGGGCACGCCTTTGGCGGTGGTCTTGAACTGGCGGCGGCCTGCGACATCCGTGTCATGCACCCAGATGCGGTGCTGGCCCTGTCCGAGGCCGGGATCGGCGTGGTGCCGGGCTGGTCGGGCACCCAGCGCCTGTCGCGCCTGTTGCCCGAGGCGGTGCTGAAGGACATGGCGCTGTTCGGGCGCAGACTGACGGCGACGCGCGCGCATGCGTTGGGGTTCGTGGCCGAGGTGGATGCCGACACACGCGGCGCTGCGGAACGGATCGCCACAGGGCTTCTTGACGCGCATCCCCGGTCCACTGAACTGACGAAATACATGATCCACGCCGCCGTCGGCGAGGACCGCGCCGCCCTGATCGAGGCGCTGAGCAGCGGTGTCATGCCCCGGACGGGCGACCTGCCGGAGGGGGTGGCCAACCTTGCCGACCACCGCAAGCCGGACTTGAACGGCGTCTAGGTGGCTGCGTGGGGACGGGGTGTGGTCTGGCGATCGACGATCAGCCCGGCTTCGTCGAAATGGCGGGGGAAAAAGGCCGCTACCGTGGTCATCACCGTTGCCCGTGCCTCGGCCAGGTCATAGGGCTTTTGCATCGTCATCATGTCGAGCCACACCCCTTCGACCGTCACGCGCAGGACCCGGCTGATGCGTGTTGCGTTGCCGTCGTAGCCGCATTCGCGGATCATGCGCGCGCACAGACCGTCCAGCGTGGCATTGTAGTATTCGTCGTTCGATCCGCAGCGTTCCTGGTAGATCGGCCGGCTTTGCGCCTCGCCCCAGAACGAACACCAGGCCGACAGACGGTCCGGCGCGCAGACCGCCGGATCGAAATCCGCGATCAGCATGGCGTGGATCTGTTCTGCCGCCGAAGGTCCTGCCGCCGCCAGCGCCGCCGTCCAGTTCAGCCGGTATTCCTCGGCGAGGTACATGAGCGTTTCGGTCAGCAGGTTTTCCTTTGACGTGAAGTGAAAGTTCACCAGCCCGTGCGACAGGCCGGCCACCCGTGCAACTTCGCTCATCGTTGTGCGGGCATAACCCTGGCGCGCCATCGTGGCGATCGTCGCCTCGATCAGTTGCGTTCGGCGTTCGTCGCGCGGCAGTTTGCGCGGCGGCGGGGCGGGCGTCGGATCGGGTGCGGCAATGGCCATGGCGTCCCTTGGGTTTTCCCGGTGTGTGTTGACCGAAATAGCGGCGCTTGGAAAGGGCTGTAGTGTTCTGATTGACAGCACAGTCAAAATAATGCGACCCTTCCCGAAAGCAAGCACAATGGGGAAGAATGGTGCAAAAGCTGCCGAAACGCGACCTTTCGAAGTCCAACGCTCAGTTCCAGCGCGCGGTGAAACGGCTGCCATTGGGGGTCGCCTCGACGTTTCGCTACTGGGGCGACGACCGCACGATCTATGTCCATCACGGCAAGGGTGGCCGGACCTGGGACATCGACGGCAATGCTTACGTCGACTACCGGCTTGGCTATGGCCCGGCGATCCTGGGCTATGCCGATGACCGGGTGGATGCCGCAGCGATGCGGGGGATGCAGGTGGGCGGTGTGTTCGCCCTGTCCACCGAGCGCGAGCTGATCGTGGCCGACCGCATCGCCAAGATGGTGCCCGCGGCCGAACTGGTGCGGTTCTCCAACTCGGGCACCGAGGCGGTCATGGCCGCGCTGCGCCTTGCCCGTGCGTACACTGGTCGTGAAAACTATCTGCTGGTGGAGGGGGGCTATCACGGCCTGTTCGATGCCGCGATGTGGATGGCCAACATGGAGGACTGGACGCCGGGATCGAACGAGGACCCCGACATCGTCCCCTATGGCAAGGGCATCCCGCCCACCGTCAAGCAACTGGCGCATCTGGTGCCGATGAACGACATGCAGCGGCTGGAGGACATGTTCCGCCGCAACGGCGACCGGCTGGCGGCGATGCTGATCGAGCCGATCCAGGGCAATTGCTGCGGGATATCGGCGCGGGCCGAATACGTCCATCTGGCGCGGCGGCTCTGCGACGAATACGGCGTGTTGCTGATCATCGACGAGGTCAAGACGGGCTTTCGAGTGGGCAAGGGCGGCATCCAGGGCGTCCTTGGGGTCCGTCCTGACATCACCACCTTTGCCAAGGCAGTCGCCAACGGCTATCCCATCGCGCTGGTCGCAGGGCGCGAGGATGTGATGCGCACCTTCCGCTATGGCGGGGCGTCGCATGGGGGAACCTATACCGCGCATTCCGTCAGTCTTGCGGCAGCGGAGGAATGCCTTCGCATTCTGGACGAGACGCCGGCTCTGGAGACTTTGGCCAACTATGGCGAGCGACTAAAGGCGGGGATGTCCGACATCCTGAATGCGCGCAGGATCGTTCATTCCTATACCGGCCATCCGTCCATGTTCGGCCTGTTTTTTGCCGGGAACCCGCCCGACAACTACCGCGACTGGAAAACGTCGGATTATTCCTTCTACGACCGGATCGCCTATTACCTGCACGACCTTGGCGTCATCGTGGAACCCGACAGCCGCGAGCCTTGGTTTATGTGCGAAGCGCATGGCTTGGACGAAAGCTGTCTCAAGGGCACGCTGAAAGCCTTTGAAATTGCTGTCGATCTGACGCTGGAACATGGTGTGGCTGCGGCGGAATGACCTATGACGCGGTGATCATCGGGGCCGGGCACAACGGTCTGGTGGCGGGGGCCTATCTGGCGCGCGCTGGCCTGAAGGTCTGCATCGTGGAGAAAAACGACTGGGTCGGGGGCGCGGCGGTCAGCCGCGAGTTGTACCCCGGTTTCACCTATTCCAACTGCTCCTATGTCAGCAGCCTGTTCCGCCCCGAGATCATGCGCGATCTGGAACTGCCCCGGCATGGGTTGCAGGTCATCCCCTATGAAGGCGGGGCGATGTTTACTGAGTCCGGCGGCTATCTCGGCATGCACCGCGACCACGATGCCAACCGCCGCGAATTTGCCCGCCATTCCGCCCGCGACGCGGAAGGCTATGACCGCTATTCCCGCGACGTCCTGCGCCATTGCCGGTTCATCCGGCCCCTTCTGATGCGCCGCCCGCCTGATCCCGCCAGCTTTCGGCCACGGGATCTGTCGGAACTCGCCTGGCTCGGGAAACAGATGTTCGGCCTGTCGGAAATGGCGATGTACGACATGATCCGGTTCTGGACGATGTCGATCTCGGACTATCTGGACGAATACTTCGAGAACCCGGTGATCAAGGCCTATCAGGCGGTGGGGTCGATCATCGGCACGGCCCTTGGTCCGATGTCGCCGGGGACGGCCTATATCCTGTTGCATCACGCGATGGGCGATGTTGACGGCAATGTCGGCGCCTGGGGCTATGCACGCGGCGGCATGGGGTCGATCACCAGGGCACTGGCGTCGTCGTTCAAGGCGGTGGGGGGCGAGATCAGGACCGGATCAGGTGTGGAGCAGGTTCTGGTGCGGGGTGGCCGCGCCTATGGGGTAGCGCTGTCGGACGGGCAGGAAGTGCTGGGCAAGCGGGTCCTGTCCAACATGGACGTGCGCCGGACCTTCCTGAAACATGTCGAGGCCAGGGAACTGCCCGACGCCTTCCTGAAGCGCGTCCGCAATTTCAAGACTCGCGGATCGTCGGGCAAACTCAACATCGCCCTTGACCGCGCGCCCAGGTTCACGGCGCTGCCCGAGGGTGCGCCCAACATCAAGGGCGACCTGCATTTTACGGATTCCATTGCGAAAATGGAACACGCCTATGATGACTGGAAGGCCGGACTTTTCAGCCGCGATCCGTTTCAGGACATGATGATCCCGACGATGCTGGACCCCACGATGACACCGCCGGGCAAGCATTTCATGTCGTGCTTTGTCCAATACGCCCCGCCCAAGATCGAAGGCCGCGACTGGACCGATACCGACCGCGACGCCTTTGGGGCTGCCTGCATCAACCAGATCGAGACCTACGCGCCGGGTTTCAAGAACAGCATCCTGCATGTCGAGGTCCGCACCCCGCGCGAGCTGGAGGCCGAGGTCGGCCTGACCGAGGGCAATATTTTCCAGGGCGAGCTGACCTTCGATCAACTGCTCTTCAACCGCCCCGTGCCCGGCTATGCCGACTACCGCAGCCCGATTCGCGATCTGTGGATTTGCGGGTCATCGACCCATCCCGGCGGCGGCGTGATGGGCGCGCCGGGGCGGAATGCGGCGGCGGAAATCCTGCGCGACATGAAGGTTCCGGCAAGAGACATGAGCGACGCCTATGCCGTTTTATGACGCCATCATCATCGGAGCCGG
Source organism: Rhodobacterales bacterium (assembly GCA_021155205.1). Classification (GTDB taxonomy): domain Bacteria; phylum Pseudomonadota; class Alphaproteobacteria; order Rhodobacterales; family Rhodobacteraceae; genus JAJNPS01. The sequence goes on along the minus strand of JAJNPS010000033.1, from coordinate 12,992 downwards.
GCCGAACGGTCTGGCGGCTGCGCACCGCCTGCAAGGACAGGGGCGTATGGTGCTGGTGCTGGAGCGGGCAGCGATTGCCGGGGGCGGGGCGGCACCATCAGCCTTTGCGGCGGGCTTTGCGCAACTGTCGCTGGCGCATCTGTCCTACAACCTCGATCCCCGCGTGGAGCGGGGCATGGACCTTGCAGAGCATGGCCTGTCCTGGGCCAACCGAACGCTGGCGACCACGGCCCTGTCTGCCACGGGCCGGCATCTGCGTCTGGACGGAGCCGTTGGCCAGACCCTTGCCGGCGACATCAGCCCCGCCGGCCGCATGGCGTGGGAGACGCTGCGCGCCCGGCTGATGTCCTTTGCCGATCTGCTCGCCCCGTTCCGCGAGATGACGCCGCCAAGGCTGGCCAAGGGCGTCGGCAACCCGATGGCCAGACTCGCGGGCCTTGGCTTCAAGGCCCGGATGATGGGCGCGGATGACTTTCGCGAACTGTTGCGCGTGTTCCTGACCAATATGCACGACGCGTTGAACGATGAACTCTCGGACCCCCTGCTGAAAGGCGCGTTGGCCTTTGACGCCAGCCTTGGCACATGGCTCGGCCCGCGCTCGCCGAACTCGCTGCTCTTGTGGTTGGACCGGCTGGCGGGACGGACGGCGGGCGTGCAGGGCGCTCTGGGCCTGCCCAAGGGCGGGATGGGCGCGATTGCAGGCGCAATGGAACGCGCGGCAAGGGCCAAGGGCGTGCAGATTCAACTGAATGCCAGCGTCGCCCGAGTGATCGTCGAGAACGACCGCGCGGTGGGCGTGGAACTCGTCTCGGGCGAGGACATCCGCGCATCGCTGATCGTTTCGGCCATTGCGCCCAAAACGACCCTTCTGTCGCTGGTTGGCCCGCGGCACCTCGACACCGGCCTTGTCAATCGCCTGCGCCACCAGAAATCGCGCGGCGGGGCGGCCAAGCTGCATCTGGCGCTGTCCGCTGCGCCGGATTTCATGGGGGCTGACCTGCGCACGCGGCTGGTCATCGCCCCGTCCGAGGAACACATCGAACGCGCCTTCAACCCCGTGAAATATGGTCAGGTCCCCGACGCCCCGGTGATGGAGACTGTCCTCCCCTCGGCCCATGAGCCTGGTCACGCCCCTGACGGCCAGCACCTTTTGTCGGCCATCGTGCAATACGCTCCGCACGATCCGCCCGACCGCGATGCCGCCCGCGCCACAATGCTGGACGCGACCTTGCGGCAGTTGGAAACCCACGCCCCCGGCCTTCGCGCGCTTGTCACCCAGGCGGAAATCCTGATGCCCTATGACATCGAGGCGCGCTGGGGCATGCCGGGCGGCAACTGGCACCACGGAGAGCTGTCGGTAGAGCAGATTCTGTTCCTGCGCCCCCTGCCGGGCATGGCGCAGTACCAGACGCCGATTGCCGGGCTTTGGCTGGCCTCGGCGGGGTGCCATCCGGGCGGGGGCATTTCCGGCTCGGCGGGGTGGAATGCCGCCGGTGCGATCATGGGGGCACGCGCATGAGAGACCTGCGCCATTTTGAGACCCCATTGTTGCAAACGCCGTTCCACGCCCGGACGGCGGCGGCAAACCGGATGCAGTCCTGGGGGGCCTGGGCGGGCTATGCGTCGGTCCTGACCTATGAAGATGCGGCAATGGAGTATTCCGCCATTCGCAATGCCGCGACGGTCTATGATCTTTGCCCGATGGTAAAGTACCGCATCACCGGACCTGCCGCGGTGGCCTATCTGGACCGGCTGACCGTGCGCAACGTCGTGAAACTGTCGGTTGGCGGTGTGCAATACACGATCTGGTGCGACGATGCGGGGCATCTGATCGACGACGGGACATTGTTCCGGCTGGGTCCGGTTGATTTCCGCATCTGTTGCCAGGAACGGCATCTGCCGTGGCTGCTGGACTCCGCGCATGGCTTCGATGTCAGGATTGTCGAAGAGACCGAAGACGTTGCGGCGCTTTCCTTGCAAGGTCCGACTTCGGCCACTGTCCTGCAATCCGCCGGTTTCGATGTCCAGGGCCTGAAACCGTTCCGCATGGCCACCCATCCATTCGGCAAGGACAGCCTCACCATTTCGCGGACCGGGTTCACCGGCGATCTGGGCTATGAGCTTTGGACCACGCCCGACAACGCCATCCCGCTCTGGGATCACCTCTTCGCCGCCGGGGCGCTTTATGGCCTGCGCCCCATCGGATCGGACGCGCTGAACATCGCGCGGCTTGAGGCGGGGTTTGTCATCACCAATCTTGATTTCATTCCCGCCCATCAGGCTTTGCGCGAGGACCGGGTGCGCTCGCCCATCGAGATGGGCCTTGATTGGCTGATCGACTGGGACAAGGGCCATTTCAACGGTCGCCGGGCGCTGGTCCGTGAGCGCGACACGGGCAGTTCGAAATGGGCGTTCGTGGGCCTGGACGTGGAGGGTAATGTTTCGGCCGAAGGGTCGATCCTTTACCACAACCAGAAGACCGAAGCCGGCGTCGTCACCGGGGCCTGCTGGTCGCCGATGCTGAAGAAATCCATCGCGCTGGCGCAGGTGGAGCGGCGGTTCGCCAAGGGCGGCAACCTGTGGGTCGAAATCTACGCGATGCGCGAGTTGCACTATGCCAAGCTGATGATGCGCGCGCATGTGGTCGATCGGCCGTTCCTGGTGCTCGACCGCCGCCGCGCCACGCCACCGGGGAGGGTCTGATGGAACAGATGCGCCACCCGCAGTCACCGCGCCTTGACCACTGCCCGCCGTCCCTGCCGCGCGAAGCCTACGTAGCCTCCGATTGGCATGCGCGCGAGATGGCGACGATCTTTGCCCGCCAGTGGATGCTGGCCGGTCGGCTGAACGATATCGCCCCGGGCACGATGCGGCGGGTACAGGTGGGGACCGCCCCGGTGATCCTGTGCCGCAGCCCGGACGGCACCCTTTCGGCCTGGCACAACACCTGCCGCCATCGCGGGTCGGAACTGTGCGTCGCGGATGAGCAACCGATGGGCAAGCTGATCACCTGTCCCTATCACGCCTGGGCCTATGCGGCATCGGACGGACGGCTCGTCTCGACCGCGCATGCCCATCCGACCGACGACTTCCGGGCTGCGGATCACGGCCTGATGCCCGTCGCGCATCAGGTCTGGAACGGGTTCGTGTTGCTGTCCGCCGCCGCCAGTCCACCGCCGATCTGGTCCGATGTGCCATTGTCGACGCTGGACAACTGGCCGATGGACAGTCTTGTTGCCGGCCACCGGCATGAGGTGGAACTGGCCTGCAACTGGAAAACCTTCTGGGAAAACTATTCCGAATGCCTGCATTGCCCCGGCATCCACCCCGAGCTTTGCGACATGGTGCCGGTCTATGGCACGGGAGTCATGGGTCAGACCGAAGCCTTGGGCTGGACGCCCGACGACCCTGTCCGCCCGAACCTGAAACCGGGTGCGCAAAGCTGGACGCTGACCGGCGCACCCTGCGGTCCGGTGTTCCCGAACCTGACCGAAGGCGAACGGCTGGCGGGGCACGCTTTCGTCACCCTGTGGCCGTCCGCCTATGTCGTGGCGCATGTGGACTATGTCCGGTCGGTCCGACTGCAACCCTTGTCGCCGACCCGCACCCGCCTGATCGCCGAATGGCATTTCCCGCCCGAAACCCTTGCCCAGCCCGGTTTCGACGCCGCCGGGGTCGCCGCATTCGCCAAGATCGTCCTCGCGCAGGACGGCGCTGCGGCGGAAATGAACCAGCGCGGCATCGCCTCGCCCGCATTCCGGCGCGGCACCCTGATGCCGGAGGAATACGAAATCCACCGCTTTGAAGAATGGGTCCTGAAAGAGATGGAGATGCGCCCATGAAGGACTTCCCGATCCGATCCGTCCCGGTGCCCAACGACTGGGATCGCAAGGGCCTGCCCGCCTGGACCTATGCCTCGCCCGAACTGTTCGCGCTGGAACGCGAAAGGCTGTTCCTGACGCATTGGCAGGTCGCAGGCCACGAAAGCGACGTGATGGCCCCCGGCGACTGGCTGGCGTTCGACCTTATGGGCGAACGCGCCGTCGTGATGCGCGGCAAGGATGGTGTCCTCAGGGCGTTCCACAACCTGTGCCGCCATCGCGGTGCGCGGGTGGTTGATGGCCACAGGGGCAACTGCAAGGGGGCCATCGTCTGCCCGTTCCATGGCTGGGTCTACAACCTTGACGGCACCCTGCGCGGCGCTGCACAGCCGACCAGTTTCGGCGACATGGACCGCGACAAGTTCGGGCTGAAGCCCATCGAGATGGAAGTGTTCCACGGTTTCATCTTCCTGCGTTTTGCTCCCGGCCCGCAGCCTTCGGTCGCAACCCTGCTGGCCCCGTTTGACCGGGATTTCACGGCGTATTCTTTGAAAGACGTCCTGCCGGTCCAGACCCCCAACTGGGCGACCGACCTGCCGGTGAACTGGAAATCCGTCCGCGATGTCGACAACGAAGGCTACCACGTGCCGCTGGCCCATCCCGGCCTGCAGGAGCTTTACGGGCGGACTTATCGCGACCTTTACCTCGACGACGGGCTGACCGTCTCGGTCGGCTATTTCGGCGATGCGCCGGGGCGGGGCTGGTCGGTGCGGCACTACGTCAAGCACGCGCCTTCCCGCGACCTGCCGCAACACCTGCAAAAGGCCTGGACCTACTACGGCCTGTTCCCCAACGTGGTCTTTGCCATCACGCCGGAATCCGTTCAGTTCTATCAGGAAATCCCGCTTTCCCCCGGCCTGACCCGCCTGACCGGGCGGATGTATCGCAATCCCGGCGAGACGCGCGAGATGCATCTGGCGCGCTATCTTGCGATGCGGATCGACCGCGACACGTCAGCCGAGGATCGCCAGCTGTCGATCTGGTCCAACGAGTCGATGAAGTCCGATGCATTCGAGGGGTTCCACTTGTCCGACCTCGAATACGGCCTGCGCCGCCACCATGACGGTCTGCGCCGCCTGATGCCGGTGATGACGCTGAACGACGTGCCGTCCGAGGGCGAAATCCGACGCCAGAATGAGAAATTGATTTGCCAGCCGACTTTGTAACCGTAACCTGAAAAGCAGATGACAATCGGGAGAGACCGCCATGAAGCTGACCCGTCGTCACGCCCTTGCGACCCTGACCACCGCCCTTGCCGCGCCTTATGTGCGTCCTTCGTGGGCGCAATCGGGCACGGTGAACGTCTACAACTGGGCCGACTATATCGGCGAAACGACAATTGCCGATTTCGAGGCCGAGACCGGCATCGGCGTCGTCTATGACCTCTATGCCAGTTCCGAGGAAATGCAGGCCAAGATGCTGGCCGGGGCATCGGGCTATGATCTGGTGCTGCAATCGGGCCTAAGCCTGCAATACATGGTCAAGGCGGGCATCTACCAGAAACTGGACCGCGCCAGGCTGACGAACTGGGGAAACCTCGATCCGGCGATCCTGAAGGTGCTTGAAGGCTTTGATCCCGGTGTCCAGTACTCGGTGCCCTACATGTGGGGTTCGGTCGGGTTCACCTTCAACATGACCCTGGTGCGGGAACGTCTGCCCGATGCGGATCTTGCGGACCTTGGCACCCTCCTGAACCCCGAGAACGCGGCCAAGCTGGCCGATTGCGGGCTGACACTGCTGGACAGCCCGACGGACCTCGGTTTCATGGTTCTGGCCTACCTTGGCATCGACGTGGACACCGCCCGCGCGCCCGAATATGCAAAGATGATCGAGGCGCTGCAGCCGATCCGCGAGTATGTCACAACCTTCGACAATTCCAACTATCTCAACACGTTGCCCACGGGCGAGGTCTGCGTGGCCAACAACTGGTCGGGCGACTATGGCGTCGCCAAGGCGCGCGCCGCCGAGGCAGGGCTTGCGGTGGACCTGCAGTACTTCGTGCCGAAGACCGGCGCGCCGGCCTGGTTCGACAGCTGGTGCATTCCGTCGGATGCGGGCAACGTGGACAACGCGCATCTGTTTGCGGACTATCTGCTGCGCCCCGACGTGGCGGCCGCATGCACCAACTATACCGGCTATGCAAACGCCAACAGGGCCGCAACGCCCCTGGTCGATCCCGCCATCGCGGCGGATCCGGCCGTCTATCCCGATGCCGAGGTGATGGCGCGCCTGTTCACCCCCGCCCCGCAATCCGAAGAGCAGGACCGCGAAATCACCCGCGCCTGGACCGAATACAAGACGGGCGGGTGATCGTGGCGCAAACCCCCGGCGCATTTCTTCGGATCGACGGGGTGTCGAAATCCTTTGGCAGTTTTCAGGCGGTCAGGGATGTCAGCCTGACCATTGCCAAGGGCGAAATCTTTGCCCTCCTGGGCGGGTCGGGCTGCGGCAAGACCACGCTTTTGCGGATGCTGGCGGGGTTCGAGGACCCATCAGCCGGGCGCATCACGCTTGACGGGCAGGACATGACCGGCGTTCCCCCCTGGGAGCGCCCGGTCCACATGATGTTCCAGAGCTATGCGCTGTTCCCGCACATGACGGTTGAAAAGAATGTCGCCTATGGGCTGAAGCATGAGCCGATATCGGCCGCGGCGCGCGCCGACCGGGTCAGGGCGATGCTGGACCTGGTGCAGCTTTCGCAATTCGGACACCGCAAGCCGCACCAGATATCGGGCGGCCAGCGGCAAAGGGTGGCACTGGCGCGGGCGCTGGCGCGGCAGCCGAAACTGCTGCTGCTGGATGAACCCCTTGCCGCGCTGGACAAGAAGCTGCGCGAACACACGCAGTTCGAACTGATGTCGATCCAGGACCGCACGGGCGTCACCTTCATCGTCGTCACGCACGACCAGGAAGAGGCGATGACACTGGCCGACCGCATCGCGGTGATGGACAAGGGCGCGGTAAAGCAGGTCGGCCCGCCAAGCGAGGTCTACGAACACCCGGCAACCCGGTTCGTGGCGAACTTTCTGGGTTCGATGTCGCAGTTCGAGGTGACGGTGGCCAAGATCGCGGGTGAACTCGCCACGCTGGATGTGCCTGCCTTCGCGGCCAGCGTACAAGCCGCTGCGATCCCGGATCTGGTCAGGGGTGAACCTTTGACCCTGGCGATCCGCCCTGAAAAGCTGGCGATCCACGCCGCCCGGCCTGACGCCGCCAACGTCATCGAAGGCCAGATCAAGGACCTGGCCTATTTCGGCAAGGACAGCCTCTACCGCGTCACGCTGCCATCGGGCCAGCTTATTTCTGTCCACGTCGTCAATGCGCGCCGCGACGGCGACCGGCGACCCGACTGGGATGACAGGGTCTGGGTCAGTTTCGATCCCGCCTCGGCCATTCTGCTCAGGGACTGACATGGCCGCATCCCCCCTTGTCCGCTGGTTTCACCGCAAGGGCTGGTCCGACCTGATCATCGCGGCGCCCTATCTGTGGCTGGTTTTGCTGTTCCTGATCCCGTTCCTGATCGTGCTGGCGATCAGCGTGGCGACGCAGACACCGACGTCCCCGCCGTTCGGCTTTGGCGGCGACAATCCGTTGGTGAACCTCAACGGCTATCGGCGCCTGTTCACCGACGACCTTTACATCCGGTCCTTTGTCATCTCGCTGATGAATGCGGGGCTGGCGACCGCGCTGTGCCTCTTGATCGGCTATCCGATGGCGCTGGGCCTGACCCGTGTTGCCCCAAGCAGGCGGTCGATCCTGTTGATGCTGGTGATCCTGCCGTTCTGGACCTCGTTCCTGTTGCGCGTCTATGCCTGGATGGGGCTGATGGGCAAGACAAGCTGGTTCAACCAGGGGCTGACCGACATCTGGAATTTCGTGGTGCCTCTGGATTGGGCGCTGAAATCCATTCCGATGATGAATACCAATTTCGCAGTCATTCTGGTCATGGTCTACACCTATCTGCCCTTCATGATCCTGCCCCTCTATTCCAGCCTTGAACGTCTGGACCCGACGCTGGACGAGGCGGCGATGGACCTTGGCAGCCGCCCGTTCCAGGTATTCCGCGACGTGACATTACCGCAGTCGATGCCGGGGATTATTGCGGGGGGCCTGCTGGTGTTCATCCCGGCGGCGGGGGAACTGGTGATCCCGACGCTGGTCGGCGATGCCTCCAGCCCGATGATCGGGCGGGTGATCGCGGATGAGTTCAATTCAGCCCGCGACTGGCCGATGGCCTCCACCGTGGCGGTGGCCTTGCTGGTTCTGATGGTGCTGCCGACGATGATTTACAGCCGCTATCAGGCCCGTGCCGAGGGGCGGGAGGCGCAGAAATGAACCGCCGCCCGGTGTTCCTGATTACGATCCTCTGTTTCGGGTTCGCGTTCTTTTACATCCCCATCCTGTCGATGATGGTCTATTCGTTCAACGGATCGCGCCTTGCCACGGTCTGGGGCGGGTTTTCGACGAAATGGTATGTCTCGCTGGTCCAGAACGACCAGGTCATCAACGCGCTGATCCTGTCACTGAAGATCGCGCTGACATCCGCGACATTCGCCACGATCCTTGGCACGATGGCGGGGTTCGCACTGGCACGTTTCACAAAATTCCGCGGCCGGTTCCTGTTTTCCGGCCTTGTGACGGCGCCCCTGATCATGCCCGAGGTGATCACCGGCATCTCGCTTTTGATGGTGTTCATCCTTTTGGCCGACGCCACCGGCTGGCCCACGCAGCGCGGGTTCACCACGGTCACGCTGGCCCATATCACCTTTTCCATGGTGTTCGTGACCACCATCGTGCAGGCGCGCCTGTCCCAGGCCGACCGCGCGATCGAAGAGGCGGCGATGGATCTGGGATCAAGGCCGTGGCAGGTCTTGTGGGACGTGACCTTGCCCACGGCGTTCCCGGCAATCCTGTCGGGCTGGCTTTTGGCCTTAACCATCAGCCTGGATGATGTGGTCATCACTTCCTTTACGACCGGGCCGGGATCGACGACGCTGCCCTTGCTGATCTGGTCCAAGGTCAAGCTGGGCGTGACGCCGGACATCAATGCGCTGGCCACGATCACGGTCGTCGTGGTCGGAATCGGGGTGGCGCTGGCGGGGTGGATCCTCAATCGCGCCGAAAAGCGCAGGCTCTTGGATGAACGCATGGCGTTTCAAAGCAATGACTGAGGATTTGCTGCATTTCGCGGTGGGCGAGAAAGGATCGGGGCGCGTGCGCTATGGTGCGGCGATGGCGCTGTACCAGGCCGGCCACATGTCGGCCGAGGTGCTGGAGGTCTACCGCGAATTGTCGGCCCACGACACGCGCGATCCGATCACGGTGCTGGCCGCACGCGGACTGCCGGTCCCGGGGCAGCCGCCGTCCGATGGTGTCGCGGTGCTGTCCGCGCTCGTCGCCGAAATCGGCCGCTATCTGGCGATGCTGCCCGGCGATGGCCCCGTCGAGGTGCGACAGGGGCTGGCGCGCCGGGCGGGTCCGGTGACAGGGATCGCACCGCGCGCCAATCCGGTTGTCGCGGCGCATCTGCCGGTGGCGCTTGCCGCGCTTGTTGCGACCCATCCCGCGCTGGCCTATGCCATCGCGGCGAGTGCGGCGCATCTGAACTGGATCACCTATGACGGCTATCCCCGCGACCGGATCGGCGATGCCTTTGCAACCGGCCACGCCTTTGCACAACTGATCGGTCAGGATGCCCCGATCCGGGCGCCGGATTTCGATCTTGGGCTGTTCGTGATTGCGCCGCATGTTCTTTACCGCGACCATCACCATGCCGCACCCGAGCTTTATGCCCCGCTGACCGGCCCGCATGGCTGGCGCTTTCAGCCCGACGCACCCCTTGTCGTCACGCCCGCGCATCAGCCGGTCTGGAACCCGGCCAATCGCCCGCACCTGACCAAGGTCGGGCCGGTGCCGTTCCTGTGCATCTATGCCTGGACACGGGACACCGATGCGTTGGCCCATGTGATCCCGGCCAGTGACTGGCCCGCGCTGGAGGCGCTGCGGCTGTGACGCGCACCCTTCTGACCAACGCCCGCATTCGCACCATGGACCCCGCGCGTCCCATGGCCGAGGCGCTGGTGATGGCGGGCGACCGCATTCTGGCGGTCGGGTCCGTTGGTGAAATGGCAGTGCTGGCGGGGCAGGGAGCAGAGGTCATCGACGCGGGCGCGCGGCTGGTCCTGCCCGGTTTTCAGGACGCGCATATCCACCTCTTGAACGGCGGCGTCGATCTGGTCGAGACGGCACCGCTTTACGACTGCACGACGCTGGCGGAACTGCGGGCGGTGATGGTGCGTCATGCCGCAAGCCGGACCGGCCCGATGGTCTGGGGGGCGGGCTGGCAGAACGGATTTTTCGGCGATCGCAACCTGACGCGGGCTGTCCTGGACGCCATTGTGCCCGACCGGCCCTGTCTGATTTATGACGGCAATTTCCACAACGCCTGCATCAACTCTGCCGCGCTTGCGATGGCCGGGATCACCGATGACACGTCCGATCCGCCGAACGGTCATTTCGTGCGGGACACGCGTGGCCGCGCGACGGGCATGCTGCACGAGGACGCGATCTATCGGGTGACGGACCGCCTGCCCAAGACCAGCGAAGCGACGCTGGCCCAGGGCCTGCGGGCGGCCATGTCCTACGCCAACCGGCACGGCATCACCGGCGTTCTGGATGCGCAGATCCTGGACCACCACCGCCGCATCTATGCCGACGCCGATGCGTGCAGCGCACTGACCCTGCGCGTGGCAGGCACGATGCACGTGACGCCGGACCAGACGGTTGACGATGTGATGGTGCGCCTGACCGCGTGGCGCATGGCGCAGGGATCGGGGGATTTTCACCTTCATTCCGCCAAGTTCTTTCTGGATGGCGGGTTCGAGAACCGCACGGCGGCAACGCTTGCGCCCTATGCCGATGCCAGTGGCGGCAACGCGCCCCTGATGTTCACCCCCGACCAGATCCGCGCGTTCTTTACCGCCCTTGATGCCGCGCGGTTCCAGATCCATGTCCATTGCATCGGCGATGCCGCGACCCGTGCCGCCCTCGACGGTTTTGCCGCCGCCCGCGCCGCCAACGGTGCCTGGCCCTCGCTCCACCAGATCGCCCATTGCCAGCTTGTGCATCCCGACGACTGGCCCCGGTTCCGCGACCTTGGCGTGATGGCAAACTTCCAGCCGCTATGGGCCGCGACCGACCCGATCATCCCCGACGGCACGATGGACATGATCGGCCCGGCGCGCGCGCCCTGGACCTATGCCCTGCGGTCGGCGATCAACGCGGGCGCGGCTTACTGCATCAGTTCGGACTGGGCGGTGACGACGCTGAACCCGTTCGAGATCATCGGCACCGCGATCACCCGCGAACCGCCGCGCCACCGGGGCCGCACCGCGCCGTTCTTCCCGGAGCAGGCGATCACGATCGATGAGGCGCTTCTCGGCTATACCACCCACGCCGCCGCCGCCTGTTGGCGGGGCCACCATACCGGCGCGCTGAAGCCGGGCTATTCTGCGGACCTGATCGTGCTTGATCGCGACATCTTCGCCTGCGACCCTTATGCGGTGGCAGAGACCGGGGTGATTTTGACGCTGTTCAAGGGGCAGTCGGTCCACCGCAGTCCCGACCTCTGAGCGAAAGGATGCCCCCGATGCTGCTGGACGTGACGCTTGGGACAAACGATCTGGAAAGGGCGGAAGGGTTCTATGATGCTGTCCTCGCGACCCTTGGCCAGACGCGCCGCGCCGATCCCCCCGCGGGCTGGGCAGGCTGGGGGCCGGGCGATGCCACCGGGTTCTGGATCTGCGCGCCCTATGACGGGCAACCTGCCAGCGTCGGCAACGGGACCATGTACAGCTTTGCCGCAAGGAATGCGGCCGAAGTCCGCGCGTTTCATCGCGCCGCGCTTGGCCAAGGAGGACGTGACGAGGGCGGACCCGGCACCCGTGATCGCTATGACCCCAAGTTCTACGTGGCCTATGTCCGTGACCTTGACGGCCACAAGATATGCGCGGCGTTCTGCGATTACGACCCGGCAAAGGACCCCGTATGACCACCGAAGATCATTATCCCGCCCGGATGATCGCGATGCTGGAGGCGGTCTGGGGCACGGGTTTCCTGTCCCCCGGTGGACCGGATGAGGTCGCGCGCATTCTGGAGGGGCAGGAAATCGCGGGGTGTTCGGTTCTCGACATCGGCTGTGGTGCGGGCGGGATCGACATTGCTTTGGTCAGGAACCACGGTGCCGGATATGTCACCGGCCTTGACGTCGAAGACCCGGTTCTGACCCGCGCCCGGTCGCTGGTGGCGGAAGCCGGGCTGACCGGCCGCATCGGCCTGATCAAGGTCGTCCCCGGTCCCTTGCCCTTTCCGCAGGCCACGTTCGACGTCGTCTTTTCCAAGGACTCCATCGTCCATATCCCCGACAAGCACGCCCTGATGGCCGATGTCTTTCGCGTGCTGAAACCCGGCGGGCGGTTCATCGCGTCGGACTGGCTGATCGGCACGGAAACCGTGTCGCCCCTGATGGCCGCCTATATCGCCGCCGAGGGGCTGGACTTCGGCATGGCAACGCCGGTGCGATACCTCGATGCAATGGCGGCGGCGGGGTTCGTGGCGGGGCGCACCCGGTCGCGGAATGCATGGTACAGGGTTCAGGCGCGCGAGGAACTGGCGCGGCTGCAGGGGGATGCGGGCAAGACAGCGGCCAAGGTGGTCGGACCGGAGTTCGTCAGGACCAATGTCGGCATCTGGCAGCGGATGATCCCGGTGCTGGACAGTGGCGAGCATTGTCCGACGCATTTGTTTGCGCGGAAACCGGGGGGTTAGGTCTGGTTCGATATCCCGGTGCAGTGCCCGATCAAGGCGGCGCGACACTCCCTCTCCCCCGACCCTCTTCGAAGCGCAACCATCCGGCGCAGGCCGTGGTCAGGCTGCTTTTTGTCTTGAAGTTGCGCCGCGCCAATTCCACGCCAACAGGTCCGGCGACCGGGATACCGACAAGGCGGGCATTGTGGCGAGGACATCGGCGAGCCAGATTTGCGGGTCGATGTCGTTCATCTTTGCGGTGACGATCAGGGAATACATGAAGGCGGTGAGGTCTTGTCGCGGCTG
>JAJNPS010000019.1 GCA_021155205.1 Rhodobacterales bacterium | reverse complement strand
TTGGCAGCCTACAACTTCGCCCGAAGGCTCAAGACGCTGAGCGGCCTCACGCCCTACGAATACATCTGCAAAATCTGGACATCAGAGCCGGATCGATTCATCCTCAATCCGATCCACCAAATGCCGGGACTGAACACCTAGCGGACAGGCTGACGATGAGCCATTTCCGCCCTCAGATTCCCGGTGCGTAATTCATCCGTCCCATGCTTTGCTCCCTCGCGAACCTCTGTGCGATTGCCTGGCGTCAGATCGCTTCGGCAACCGTATCTCTTGGGGCATCGAAGCCCCGTCCATAGCGTAGGACCGCCCAGGCGATGCGGACCAGTTTGTTGGCCAGAGCCACAGCCAACTTGTTCCTATGCATGCGCTGGTCGGCTTCGGCCAGCCACGCCCCAAAGCTCAATTCTGGCCATCTCTTCGGACGCATCAGGATGATCTTGGCAGCCTGGATGAGGAGTGTTCGCAGATATCGGCTTCCCCGTTTCGAGATCCGCCCAAGCGTCGTGCGCCCTCCTGTGCTGTATTGTCGGGGCACCAACCTGACCCAGGCCGCCATATCCCGACCGTGATCAAAGGCCTCTCCCTGTCCGACTGCGGCGACAAGGGCTGTGGAGATCACCGGACCCACGCCGGGAATGGTCCTCAACGCCCGGCAGTGGGCCTCGCCTTGCCCGATCTCTGCGATTTCCTGGGAGATCGCTTCGATCCGGGTATCGAGGCGCATCCAGTCGTCATGCAGATCAAGGATGATGTCTCTCATCCTCGGTGAGATCTCGTCCCGGCGTTCGTCCAGAAGAGCCAGAAGCGAGTTCTGAACGGCGCGCAGACCCTTCCGGATCGTGATGCCTTGTTCGATCAGAAAGGCTCGGATCTGATTGATGGTTGCCGTGCGGCGAGACACCAGCCGCGACCGGACGCGGTGCAACGCCTGCAGGTCGAGCTGGTCTTGGCTCTTCTCCGAGACGGTGTGCAGGTTCGGACGCAACGCTGCTTCTGCGATCGCCTCTGCGTCGTTGTAATCGTTCTTCTGGCCCTTGTTGAAAGGCTTCACGTAGATAGCCGGAATGATCCGCGGCTCGAAGCCCATGCCCCGCAGGGTTCGGCTGACAAAATGCGCGCTGAGACAAGCTTCCATCCCGATGATGCAGGGTGGGAGCTTCTTGAACGTCGCCTCAAGGGCAAGGCGCTTGATCTTCTGTCGCAGAACCAGTCGGCCATCGGCGCTGAAACCGACGAGGTGGAAAACCTCCTTGCCGATGTCGATCCCGATAACACTGGCAGCAACAGAATCCTCTCTGCTCTTGGACGTCATGGTGCTTCTCCTTCTGGGCAGTGCAGCCTTGAAGGCTAGCACCGTCGGTGAAGCAGTCGGCACATTCCATTAGCGGACCTTCGCGATAATCTAACCTGCGTACTTCCATAATGTTCTGCGTCCGGCCCAGACGATCGTCGACATAGCCGCTCATGATGGCGCTCCGCTTTCGTGACGCAGGATCAGCGCGGGCCGACATGTTTCGCGATCTCGACATAGGAACGGACCTGACTGGACTGGTTTGATCGTCTCCAGACCAGAATGGTGCGGCTGCGAAAGGCGGGGTGCATGATCTGGCGCACTTCGACCGTGCGCCCGAGAAACCCGATCAGGCTTTCGGGATAGATCGTTACCCCCAATCCCGCCGAGACGAGCCCGATCAACCCGAGTGTATTCGACGCCTCGAGCGTCACCTTGAGGGACACGCCCTCGGCACTGAACAGGTCGTTCAGGCGCCATCGGTATTCGTCCCATTCGCGCATGTCGCCAAGGATCATGTCGTGTCCCGCCAGATCCTGTGGCGCGATGCTGGGCAGCAACAAAAGCGGATGGTTCCGGGGCGTAACCACATACAGCGGCTCCGAGGACAGCGTGACCGACTTGTAATCGGGATGGTCGAAAGGGCCGATCATATACCCCAGATCGATTTCCTGATTGGCCAGCGCGACCTTCTGCCCCTGCGTGCGGATATAGCTGAGCCGCAAATCCACATGCTGATGCGCCTGCCGAAAGCGGGCGACGGCGGCGGGCATTAGTTCAGTGGCGGCAAAGGCCATGTAGGCCACCCGCAACAGCCCGGTCTTGCCCTGGGCCACGCGGCGGGCTGTGTCGACCTGTTCTTCATAGGTCCGCAAAAGATCAGCGGCGGTCTGGTAGAATTGCTGCCCGGCCTGCGTCAACGACACCTCGCGGGTCGTCCGGTCCAGCAGGCGGAAGCCGAGGGTCTGTTCAAGCTTCTGGATGCGGCGGCTCAGCGCCGACTGGTCCAGATGCAAACGCCCGGCAGCGCGGCGGAAATTCAGGTCCTGCGCCAGGGCGAGAAAGGTTTGCAGATTTTCCAGACTTGGCACCTGCGTCATTGGATGGCCTCCGGAATGGGTGATGCATTCTACGCATCAATATAGGCTGACATGCCATTTCACAGCGGTCAATCCACCTGTCAGCGTGTGGATGAGGATGCGCCACACCTTGCTTCGCAGGGCCTGACGGCGGCTCCGGCACGCTGCCCCGCTGAAAGGCGGGCACCATCACAAACGCACAGGAGACTATAAAAATGAGCGACGTCGACGCCAAGGAACTGGACCGTCTGTTGCAGCAGGCCTTCGATACGGCCAGCAAACTTTACCAAGAGCGCGGCTTCCAGCGCCGTGTCGGCTTCGGCAAGCGCCCCGCTCTGGTCAGCGTCGACCTTGCCAACGCCTGGACGCGCCCCGGGAACCCCTTCACCTGCGATCAGGAGAAGATGGACAACGAGATCATCCCCGGCATGCAAAAGCTGCTGAAGGCGTTCCGCGCCGCGCATCTGCCGGTCATCCATGTGACCACTGCTTACGAAATCACCGACCGCAACGCCGAATTCACTGACATGGGCCTGTGGCACAACAAGATCCCGATCGATGTGGTGAACCTGAAAGACAAGGATCTCTGGGCCATCGACAGCCGCATCGCCCCGGTCGACGGCGAATACACGCTGCTGAAGAAGCGCGCCTCGGCGTTCCATGGCACCGAACTGGCCGGCATCCTGCGTGCCAACAACGTCGACACCATCCTCGTGACTGGCGTCACCGCCTGCGCCTGCGTGCGCCAGACCATCTGCGACGGCCTTGCCGACGGCTTCCGCACGATCGCGGTGAAAGAGGCTATCGGTGACCGGGTTCCCGGTGCCGTGGCGTGGAACCTTTTCGATATCGACGCCAAGTTCGGCGATGTCGAGACGGTCGACACCTGCGTGTCCTACCTGAACGGCCTTGCCGCCCAGAGGATCGCCGCCGAGTAACCGGCCCCGTGCCAGACCTGCATCCCGCAGGTCTGGCCGCCACCGCCCATCAGAGGCGGAAGCCAACCGCAGCAGGAGAGAAGTTATGGCCAGAATTGGCGTAGATGTCGGCGGAACGAACACCGATCTCGTGCTGGAATGCGCGAAAGGCGTGTTTTACCACAAAGTTCCCACCACCTTGAAAAACCAGTCCATCGGCGTCGTCGAAGGCGTGGAAGGCATCTGCCGAATGGCAGGCATCGCGCCCTCCGAAGTCGAGACCATCGTGCATGGCACCACGACAGCGACGAACATCACCATCGAACACAATGGTGCCGTTTGCGGGATGATCACGACCGAAGGGTTCCGCGATATCCTGCACATCGGCCGTCACAAGCGCCCCTACAACTTTTCACTGCATTTCGACGTGCCGTGGCAGAGCCAACCGCTCGTCAAGCGCCGCAACCGGATTTCAGTGGCCGAACGTATCCTGCCACCCAGCGGTGAAGTCGCCATCCCGCTTGACGAAGATGCCGTCCGCTCTGCCTGCGCCCTGTTTAGAAAGCGCGGCATCAACTCGGTCGTGATCGGCTTCATGTTCGCCTTCCTCAACGACGCGCACGAACGCCGCGCCAAGGAAATCGTGCTGGAAGAGATGCCCGACGCCTATGTCACCCTTTCCTCCGAAGTCGCCAAGGTGATGCGCGAATACGAGCGGTTCTCGACCGCCGCGATGAACTCTTATGTCGGACCGAAGACAGCCTTCTACCTGCGCGATCTCGACAGTCGCCTGCGCGAAGCGGGGGTGATGTCCAAGCTGCGGATCATGCAGTCCAATGGTGGGGTTTCCACGGTCGATGCCTGCGCCAGGCGGCCGATCCGTATCCTGATGTCCGGTCCAGCAGGCGGGGTCATCGGCGGCGCGTCCGAAGGCGCGATGGCGGGCGAGCCCAATATCATCACCGTCGATATCGGCGGCACATCTGCTGATATTTCGACGATTCCGGCGGGCGCGGTAAAGATAATGAACCCGCGCGACACCTATGTGTCGGGGCATCCTGTCCTGACCCCGATGATCGACCTGGTCACCATCGGCGCGGGCGGCGGGTCGGTCGCCTATATCGACCAGGCGGGGGCATTCCATGTCGGCCCGCGCTCGGCAGGTTCGGAACCGGGGCCGGCCTGCTATGGCCGTGGCGGCACCGAACCGACCGTGACCGATGCCCAGATCGTGCTGGGGCGGCTCGACCCCGACATGGCACTTGGTGGCGACCTGAAGCTTGATGCCGGCCTGTCCTCCAAGGCCATCGAGGAGAAGATCGCCCGCCCGATGGGGATGACGGTCAAGGAAGCCGCGCT
The DNA here is from genome assembly GCA_021155205.1 of Rhodobacterales bacterium. Lineage (GTDB taxonomy): Bacteria > Pseudomonadota > Alphaproteobacteria > Rhodobacterales > Rhodobacteraceae > JAJNPS01. The sequence continues at coordinate 37,289 of JAJNPS010000019.1, read as the reverse complement.
CGGCATCATCCGGATCATCAACAGCAACATGGCGCTGGCGATCCGCTCGAACTCAGTCGCGCGCGGCGTGGACCCGCGCGAGTTTTCGATCATGCCCTTCGGCGGCGCAGGCCCGTTGCACGGTGTTGCGCTGGCCGAGGCGATGTCCTGCAAGGATGTGATCGTGCCGGTCGCACCGGGCATCACCGCTGCCGTAGGTCTGTTAAAGACCGATCTGCAATACGAACACACCGAAGCGGTCATTGTCGAGTTGATGAAGGCGGGCGAGGCCGAATTTGCGCGCATCAACGCCGCCGTCACCCTGCTGCACAACCGTGTACAAGACGAACTCGACAGCGACGGAATCGCCCGTGACCAGCAATCCGTCACCGTGGTCGCCGAGTGCCGCTATCACGGTCAGGGCTTTGAGCTGCGCGCCACCATGCCCGCAGGGCCGCTCACCGCCGAAAACGTTCACGTCATCGCCGACAGCTTCCACGACCAGCACCAGCAGGATTACGGCTACAGCTACCGCAAGGCCGAAGTGGAACTCATCACGCTTCGGGCCATCGGATCGGCCCAGGTCCGCCGGATCGAGATCCCGAGGATTGCCAAGACCGACGGCAGCAGCATCGACCGGGCGCTGATGTTCGTGCGCCCCACCACTTTCGACGATGGTCGCACCCTCGAGACTCCGCGCTACGACCGCACCAAGTTGTTCGCGGGCGACCATGTGCCGGGGCCCGCCCTTTTGCACCAGCATAACGCGACCACGCTCGTCCCGCCCGGCTATGTGGCCGAGACGCTCGAGTTCGGCAACACCCGCATCCGCCAGATCGGCGCGTAAGGAGACGATCCCATGAATGTCATGACCAATCCTGACGCCATCACCGTCGATCCGATCACGCTTCAAGTGCTGCGCGGCAGTTTCGAGACCATCGCCGAGGAAATGGGCCATGTGCTCTACCGCATGTCCTTTTCCTCGATCATCCGCGAAAGCCAGGATCTTGGGGCGGGTCTGTTCGACGTGAATTTCAATACCCTGTGCGAGTCGGAATCGACCCCGATGCATATCGGCTCGATCCCCGGTTACCTGCGCGGCATCGCCGAAACGCTGGAAGACGGCGAATGGTATGAGGGCGATGTGGTGGTCCACAACCACCCCTATCACGGCGCCAGCCATACGCCCGACTTCGCTATCGTCGTGCCCGTCTATTTCCAGGACCGTCTGGTCGGCTTTGCGGGCAACACGGCGCACCATGTCGACATCGGGGCAGCGACGCCCGGCCTGATCATCGATGTGCCAGATGTCTATGCCGAAGGCATGCTCTTTGCAGGCACCAAGCTGTACCGCAAGGGCGAGCCGAACAGTGCCATGTGGAACTACATCCGCCGCAACAGCCGCGCGGCCCAGCAACTGGTCGCCGATATCGAGGCACAGGTCGCCTCGGCCCGTCTTGGCGCCAAGCGTTTCGTCGAACTGCTCGAAAAGTATGGCGAGGCCACCGTTTTCGCCGCCGCGAACCAGCTGATGGATTATGCCGAACGGATGACGCGTCAGCGCATCAGCGAAATACCGGATGGCGATTACTCTGCCGAAGGCTGGCTTGATGACGATGGCCGCAACCGCGACAAGCAGTTGAAGGTCAAGGTCACCATCCGCGTGCGTGGCGATGAGGTCGAGGTCGATCTGACCGGCTCTGCCGACCAGACGCCGACCGCTTACAACGTCCCCTTCGAAGGGTCGACCAAGGTCGCGGCCTATGCGGGTTTCCGCAAGCTTTTGCTCGACGCCGCCACGTCGGACCTGCGCGTGCCGTCAAACGAAGGCTCGTTCCGCCCGATCAAGGTGACGGCGCCGCTTGGATCGATCTTCAACCCGCGTTCGCCTGCCTCGGCCGAAGCCCGGTTCACCCAGTGCAACCGGATGATCGACCTCATCATCCGCGCCCTCGCCCCCGTAATGCCCGAAAAGGTGATCGCGGGGTCATCCGCCTCGATCAGCTTCGCAGCCTATTCGGGTGTTCGGCCATCGGGCGATTACTGGGTCTTCCTTGAAGTGAACGAAGGCGCTTATGGCGGCAGGCCACGGTCGGACGGGCCCGATTGCATCGACAACCTGATGGCCAATACCCGCAACAACCCGCTCGAAGACCTTGCGATGCACATTCCGATGGTCTGCGACCGCTACGAGTTGCGCGATGATCTGCCCCCCGGCGCAGGCGAATTCCGCGGCGGGATCGGGGTGGTCAAGGCGCAGCGGGTGCTTACCCCGGCCTTCATCACCCACGAATCCGAACGCCATACCGATGCGCCCTGGGGCATCTTCGGCGGACAGGATGGAACCGTGGGCCGCTGCACCATCACAAACCCCAACCGTCCCGGCGATGTGCGTGACATGCCGTCGAAATTCTCGGGCCTTGCGGTCGAGGCGGATGATGTCATGACCTACTACAGCCCGAGCGGAGGCGGCTATGGCAACCCGCTGAACCGCCCGCCCGTCAAGGTGCTGGAAGATGTGCTCGACGGGTTCTGCACCGTCGCGCAGGCGCGCGATGTCTATGGCGTGGCTGTGGACATCGAAGCCGAGACGGTGGATATGGCGGCAACCGACAGACTGCGTCAGGCCTTGGGCAAACACTGACCCTCAGGGTCTTCCCCTGCCCCGCCGACCGGCCGGTTCCCTTCGGGTGCCGGCCCTTTCGTTGCGCATATCAGCTTGCGCGCAATGGCTCTTCCGCTGCCCGCAGCGCGCCGCTAGCCTGACCGGGAACCATGCACGGCGGCCCCATGTACACCTATACCGTCACCATCCCTCGCCTTGAGACGCATCGCTTCCTGTTGCGCGAATACCGCGAGGCGGACTTCGACGATTTCGCCGCCTTCTACGCCACCGGACGCTCGCATTTCATCGGCGGGCCGCTGACCCGGGAACTGGCGTGGCGTGGTCTGGCCACCCATCTGGGCCACTGGGCCTTGCGCGGATACGGCTTCTGGGCCGTCGAGGAAAAGGCGACGGGCGTCTTTTGCGGCCATGTCGGCCTGTGGTTTCCGGAAGGCTGGTATGCGCCCGAAGTCGGCTGGGTGATGATGCAACACGCCGAAGGCAGGGGCGTCGCGCATGAATGCGCCAAGGCTGCTCGCGCCCATGCCTATGGCACACTCGGCTGGCAGACCGCCGTAAGCATGATCGACCCTGCCAACACGCGCTCGATCCGGTTGGCCGAGCGTCTGGGTTGCGCCTGCGAAGGCGTGTTCGAGCATAGCCGCCTTGGCCCGATGCAAATCTGGCGTCACCCCCCGCCTTCGGCGGTTCAGGATTAGGAAGGATGAAGCAATGGCAAAGGAACAGGCCACCAGCATTACCCACATCGAAGACGACCGCTTCAAGGTGACCGAGTGGCGCTTTGCGGCGGGAGCTGAAACTGGATGGCATGTGCACGGGCATGACTACGTCATCGTGCCGCTGACCGACGGCACGCTCGGTCTAGATGTGCCGGACGGCGCACCGTTTACGGCCGCGTTGACCCAAGGCGTGCCCTATTCTCGTCGCGAAGGGGTGCATCACAATGTCACCAACGCAGGTACGCAACCGCTTGCCTTTCTGGAAATCGAAACCGTCGCCGATGCCGTAACCCACCGGCGCCGCGACACGCTGGTGCGATTCATGGCGGCATGGAATGCCCGCGATGTCGATGCACTGATGGCCTGCATGGCAGCCGATTGCGTCTTTCACGCCTCGGCCGGACCCGAAGCCGAAGGCCGCCGGTTCATCGGCCGCGATGCGGTCCGCGCCTCATACTCCGCGATGTTCGACAGCTTCCCGCAAGCGGCATGGACCGCCGACAGCCACACTGTCGCGGGCGACACGGGCCTGTCGGAATGGCGCTTTGTCGGCACCGACAAGTCCGGCAAGACGGTCGATGTTCAGGGCTGCGACATCTTCCGCTTCGACGTGGATCTGATCGCGCTGAAAGACAGCTACCGCAAGAACCGCAGCTAAAGCTTGCGGTTGTAGCGGATGAAGGGCGTCACTTGCCCGATCCGGTCATAGAGCCTGCGCCCCTCGGCATTGAAATCCTGTGTCAGCCAGTAGACGGCGGGCGTTCCATTGGCATCAGCAGCGGCATAGACCGCCTCGATCAGCGCCCGCCCCGCGCCCTGCCCGCGCACTGAGGGATCGGTGTAAAGGTCCTGAAGATAGCAGACATTCTCGATCTTCCAGTTGTGGCGGTGGAACAGGAAATGCACCAGCCCCACCGGGCGGCCGCCGACCTCTGCGATCAGGCAGCTGAAATCCTGCGGATCATCGCCCAGCAGGCGAGCAAAGGTGCTGTCATAGACCGCCTCGGGCACCGAGGTCTTGTAATACTCCAGATACCCTGTCCAAAGCCGTGCCCATTCGATGCGGTCTTCGGGGCGGAGCGGCCGGATCGTGATCATCATGGCCTCGTCGGGGAAAGGAAACGCCGCATCGAGCGGCCAAGATCTTCGGGCTGGTAGCCGCGCCCGATGAAAACGATGCTGTTGTCGCTGCGGCTCTCGCCCTGATCGGGCAGGATCTCGGGCGATTGCACGACTTTGCGCACGGTTTGCAGCAAAAGACGCCCGGCCGGAGTGCGCAGGACGCCCTTGACGCGCACCAGGTCATCGCCCCGCGCATGGAGAAGCGCCGAAAGCCACAAGGTGAAGGCCGACCAGTCCAGGTCGGGCGGCACGGCAAGATGGGTGGGCGTGATGGGGCCCCGTGCGTCTTCTTGCGCGAGGGCAGGCAAATCCGCCGCCTGCGCATCTGCAGGCAACGACGGCAAGGGAACGGTATCGCCCAGCACCGCCGCCGACAGGGTGGCATGGGCATTCAGCCGCGCCAGGGTCGCCCGCAAGGTGCCCAGTGCAGCCAGATCGCAGGCATCGATCTTGGTCAGCACCAACCGGTCAGCGGCACCGATCTGGCGGCGGCCCAAGGGTTCTGTCGCCAGTTGCGCCAGCGCGTGCAGCGCATCGACGGCGACGATGGTCTCCTCGATCACGATATGGTTGATCAGAACCGGGTCGCTCTGCACCGCATCGACGATGGCAGCCGGATCGGCAAGCCCACTGGTCTCTAGCACAATCCGGTCCAGACGCGCCGCATCCGACGCCTGTCGGCTACGCGCATCGCACAGCTGGCGCAGCGCTTTCACAAGATCGCCGCGTCCCGCACAGCAGCAACACCCGCCGGCCAAAAGGGTCAGGCCCTGCGCCCCGACAAGCAGCGCATCATCGACAGGGGTTTCGGCCGCCTCGTTCACGATCACATGCACACGCGGGCCGAAGCTGCCTGCATGAAGCTGGTGACGCAGCCAGGTCGTCTTGCCCGAACCGAGATAGCCGCCAAGGATGGTCAGCCGCAGGCGTGTGTCAGTGGTCATCCAGATACCGCGGGTCAAGCGGATCGATCGGCGCACCGGTCAGCCGCTCTGCCTCGGCCCAGACTTCGGTCAGGTTCCGCACGATGGTGTTCGCGCCCGCCTTGTTGCCAATCTGGATGCCGGGAACAACGCCGCCGTCATGGGCCTCCAGTCCATAGGGGCGCAGAATCTCGAACAGTACGCGCGCGCGGTGGAAACGCGCACGCAAACGGTCGCCGGGCGTCGCCGAGCCGGCCTCGGTCCAGTGCCCGGGGGCTGCCGGATTGCCGCAGGCGTTGCACATGCATGCCTCCCTTAGATGGACCGGGGGGGCTGCCGCCCCCCTCCGCATCAGATGACTTCGGGGCGCGCTTTGCCGCCGAAAGGATACCGCTTACGGAAATCGTTGGCGATATCCTCGAACGTGGCCCATTCCACGCCCGAATGCTTCGAGATGTATTCGATCAGGCGTTCCAGCATCAGCAGGACTTGCGGGCGGCCCGCCACATCGGGGTGGATGGTGAAGGCGAACACGGCGTAATCCATTTCACGGTAAACCCAGTCGAACTGATCGCGCCACATCTCTTCGATATCACGCGGATTGACGAAGCCGTGGCTGTTGGGCGCCTTCTTCATGAACATCATGGGCGGCAGGTCATCGACGTACCAGTTGGCCGCGATATCGACGAGGTCGATCTCCTTGCCATGCTTCAAGGGATGCATCCATTCCTTGGCGGTCTTGGAATAGTCGATGGTGTTCCAGCTGTCGCCGACCTTGGCGTAGAAGGGCTGGAAGTCACGGTAGCCCTGGCTGTGGTCATAGGTGAAGCCGTGCTTCAGCAGCAGCGCGGCGGTCGAGTTCGACATTTCCCACCACGGGGCCACATAGCCGCGCGGGGCCGCACCGGTCAGGCCCTTGATCAGCTCGATCGACTTGGCCAGCACGTCTTCTTCCTGCGTGGGGGTCATGGCGATCGGGTTCTCGTGCAGATAGCCATGCGCACCGACCTCGTGACCGTCCATGACGATCATTTCCATTTCCTTGGGGAAGGTCTCAATGCTGTGGCCGGGAATGAAGAACGAGGTCTTCAGGCCGTATTTCTTGAACAAGCGCAGCAGGCGTGGAACGCCCACTTCGGTCGCGAAGATGCCGCGCTGGATGTCCGACGGGCTATCGCCCCCGCCATAGGACCCGATCCAGCCCGCGACCGAGTCGATATCGGTGCCGAACGCACACATGATCTTCTTTGCCATCAGTCTATCCTCCTGTTGAGACGTCGGTTTTCGTCTTGCGGCCTTAACCGCGGATCGTCGTTTCCAGCGCAAGGCCCGCCGTAAGCAGCGCGGTGTCGCGGCCGTGACGGGCACAGATCATCAGGCCCGTGGGCATCCCGTCCGGATCGGTTCCGTTCGGGATCGACAGGCCGCACCAGTCAAGGAAGTTGCCGATGGCGGTGTTGCGCAGCGTGCGGAAGTTGTGGTGGAAGAACACCTCGACATCCGCTTCCAGCGGCGCGATCGGCATCGCCACGCTTGGCGTCGTCGGGCAGATCAGCAACGCATCGCCGAGGCGTTCGTTCAAACGGGCGATCAGGCGCGCGCGCTCGGCCTTCAGCCGGATCAGATCGACGGCGGTCATCTTGTCCGCCATGCGGATGCGGCGCACCACGCGCGGGTCCATGCCCGCCTCGTCCGGCCCGTGCAGGCGGTCCCAATGGACATCCAGCGCCTCGGCAGAGGTCAGCGGACCGTAGCGCCCCATGGCTGCAACCGTTTCGGCCAGTTCCGGCAGGGCGATCCGCCGGATCCTTGCCCCTGCCCCACCAAGCCGCGCTACGGTCGCCTCGAATGCCGCAGCCACCGCGGGGTCGAGCGTGTCGAACATCACCACATCGGGAATGACCAGATCAAGCGCGGCGATATCCGCAGCCCGCACCGAAGGCGCAGCAAGACCACGCAACACGGTGTCGGCCAAGACGCAATCCTCGACCGTGCGGGCCAGCGGACCCAAGGTGTCCAGCGTGCGCGATAGCGGGAAAACACCGTCCATCGGGTAATGACCGGTCGATGTCTTGTACCCGACGACCCCGTTAAAGGCCGCCGGAATGCGGATCGACCCACCGGTGTCGGTGCCGATGGACAAGGGCACGATCCCCGCTGCGACGACCGCCCCGCTGCCCGAAGAGGACCCGCCTGGCGAACGGGCAACCTTGGGGTCACGCGGATTGCGCGGCGTTCCATGATGCGGGTTCAGACCGATGCCGGAATAGGCGAATTCGGTCATGTTGACCGCGCCCACCGTCACCAGCCCTGCCCGCATGCCCGCCCGCACCAGCGCGGCATCCGCAACGGCAGGTGCAGACCCTTTCAGCACAGCCGATCCCGCAGTGGTCACGGTGCCCTTCAGATCAAACAGATCTTTCCAGGCCAGCGGAACACCGTCGAGCAAGCTGGCCGGATTGCCCGCGCGCAACCGTTCGCGGGCAGCACGGGCCTCGGCGTCGGCGCGGTCACGCGTCTGGCGGATGAACAGCGCCGCATCCCCATGCGCGGTGATGCGGTCATACACCTCCGCCACCAGATCGACCGGGTCCTTGCGGCCCGCACGAAGATCATCGGCCAAGGCTTTTGCGGTCTCGACAGCCATGGTGCTACTGCGCGATCAGCGTGGTGTCGGCGGGGTTCCATGCAACATACCCGGCCGCGCCCGCTTTTAGGCTGTCCTTATACTTGTCCGCATGCCCCTCCAGCGAGACGGTCTCGCCGCTGGGCAGCGTCATGCCGATCTGCAGGATATGGCCGACCAGCTGCAAGCGATTGATCTGGCACTGCACGACGTTGCCGCCATGCTTGGCCCGCACTTCCGCTTCGGAAAGGCTGCCGGGCAGCACATGCATCGCTTCGGCGGGCAGCACGATGGACGCCGTATCGCCCGTTTTGATCGCCGACATCGGCGGTTCGGCCAGAAGCGCGCCAAAAGGCGTATCTAGGCTGACCGCCCCGCCCTCGACGTTGCGGACCTTGCCGGAAATCAGGGTGTTCGCACCGATGAATCGCGCAACGAAAATGCTTTGCGGACGGGTGTAAAGTTCGCGCGGGGGGCTGATCTGTTCGACCCGTCCCGCGTTCATCACCACGATCCGGTCCGACAAAGCCAAGGCTTCAGACTGGGCATGTGTCACGAATACGAACGTGATCCCCAGATCGCGCTGCAACAGTTTCAATTCGTTCTGGATCGACTTGCGCAGGTTCGCGTCAAGCGCACCCAGCGGTTCGTCAAGCAGCAGGATATCGGGCTCGACAACCAGCGACCGCGCCAGCGCGATCCGCTGACGTTGCCCGCCCGATAGCCGCGTGGGGCGAGTGTCGGCCACGTCGGTCAGCCCTAGCTTGTCCAGGATGCGCTCGACCTTGCGCTTGGCCTCGGCCTGCGCAAGGCCCTTCACCTCAAGCCCGAACATCACGTTCTGGCGCACCGTCAAATGCGGAAACAGCGCATAGTTCTGAAAGATCATCGAGGTCGGGCGCTTTTCCGGCTGCAGGTCGTTGACCCTTTTGCCGCGGATCATCAGATCACCGGAGGTGATGGATTCAAACCCCGCGATCATGCGCAGCGTCGTGGTCTTGCCGCAGCCCGAGGGACCCAGAAAGGCGATGAACTCGCCCTTGTCCACATCAAGGTTGAAGTCGATCACGGCAGGTGTGCCATTGTCGTAAACCTTGCCGATATGCGAAAGCTGCAGGTCGTAGGCCACTTGGAAGTCCCCGTTCGTTTGGGTGCGGCCGGAGCAATGCGCTCCGGCCACTGGGTTTGGTGTCGATCAGGCCGACAGGAATTCGTCCCACTTCGCGATCAGCAGGTCGTACTCGTCCGGCCACTGGTGCCAGTAGGCGACGTTCGCGGCACGGGTGGCCAGGGAACCGCCATCGCGCAGATCGCCTTCCTTGATCCCGCGCTCTTCCGCACCAACCCAAGGCGCGCCCTCGTACCAGAAGGCGTACTTTTCGGGGGCCATGATCGCCTTGACCTTGTCGTTGGGCGAGTAATAACCCTGTTCCGACACGGCCACAGCCGGACCGCCCGACAGCCAGTAATCCGCATAAGCGGTGACCGCGTGGAGGTTGGGCGAGGACTTCAGCGCCGAAACGCCGATTGCCCAGCCCCGGTAGCCGTTCTTCATGGTGGCATAAGAGGCCTGCACGCCCTGGGCTTTGACGGCCATGACGGCCGGCTGCCAGGCATCGGCCAGGATCATCTCACCCGAGGCAAGCAGGTTGACGAGTTCGCCGAAATCACCCCAGAGGGCCCGGAACTGGCCTTCCTTCTTCTTCGAGATCAGGAACTTGGCGGCTTCTTCGATGGCCGCCGCATCCGGGTTGCCGGGGTTCTTCACCTCAAGCAGGCCCATCTCGTTCATGGCCATGACAGCCTGACCGAAGGCGATCAGCGGGTCGACGTTCAGGCCGGTCTTGCCCTTGAACTTGGGATCGAACAGAGACGACCACATCGAAGCCTCTTCGGCCGAGACCAGATCGGGACGGAAGCCGATGGAGTCAAAGTTGTAGACCGTCGGCACCATGTTCAGTGCCGTCATCGACTCATCCGTGTAGATCTGGCCGACGATCTGGGCGCGAGGCTCCCATTTCGGGTCGGCCTTAAGGAAGCTCTCGCCAACGCCGGTCCAGTTGGTCAGCGCCGAGGTGGCGATGGGGGACACCAGATCGGTCTGCACGATCGAAGGCAGACGCTCGCCGATGGTTTCCCAGCAGTCGTAGGCGGTCGAACCCGACAAAAGCTCGGTCTGGGTGTTCGGGAAGATGTCGGCCTTGCCTGACACTGCCTTGACGCCGGACGCGGCCTTGAAATCGGCAAGGATCCGGTCTTGCACGGTCACCGACAAACCGACCGTCCGCAGTTCCTGCGAGGCGAGATCGGCGGCAAAGGCCTGTTGCGCGCCAAAGGGCAAGCCCCCGGCGGCAAGAGCGGCAGCACCTGCAGAACCCTGCAGGAACCTGCGCCGCGATAGCGACTTATCTTTCATGTGTAGTACCTCCTGTTACGTCTGTTGCGTCTTGTCTTCTTCTTTGTCTCGCCGGATCAGTAACGCCCGACGAGCAATCCTCCGTCCACGACAACGACCTGTCCGGTCATGTATCGGGCGCCGTTGGATGCCAGGAAAAGGATCACGTCGGCGATTTCATCCGGCTCGCCGATGCGGCCCATGGGGATGAATTCGCCCGCCTTGGCCGCCCCTTCGGGACCAAGCGAGTTCTCCTTCGATAACAGTTGCGCGGTGCGGACATAGCCCGGCGCCACGCCATTCACCCGGATGCCGTCGCGCGCCAGTTCCACCGCAAGCCCGCGCACAAGTCCCACCACACCGGACTTCGCTGCCGAGTAATGCACATGCTCGTCCCAGCCGTAGGCTATGCCCATGATCGACGACAGTGCAACGATGGCGCCCTTCTTGCGGGCTTTCATTCCGGCCAGCGCCGGACGGACCACGCGGAAAATCCCCTTCAGGTCAATGTCGAGCGTATGGTCCCATTTGTCGTCGGTCAGGGCGGGCAGAGGCACCTTGTGGGCAATGCCCGCATTGGCGACGATCACATCGATGCCGCCGCGCTCCGCTTCGACCTTGGCCACCAGCGCATCGGCATCAGGCGTCGACCGCACATCGAGCCGGTGGAATTCGGCACTACCGCCCGCCTTGATGATCTCGGCGACGCAGGCCTTCCCTTCGGCGTCCAGCACATCGGTCACGACGACATGATAGCCGGCCGCAGCAAAGGCCTTGGCTGCGGAGCGACCGATGCCGATACCGGCACCCGTGATAAGGACGGTTTCGCTCATAGCATCACATCTCCGGAATTCGGCCCCAGCGTCTGGCCGACGAACAGCGACGCGGAAGGCGAGCAAAGGAAGGACACCGCTTCGGCCACCTCTTCGGGTTCACCGAAACGGCCGAGTGGCAATTCTGCGGCCTTGGCGAGCTGCCAGTCTTCGGACAGGCTGCGGACCAGCGGTGTGTTGATTGGGCCGGGGGCAACCGCATTGACGCGAATGCCCTGCGCTGAAACCTCGCGGGCCAGCGCCTTGGTCATGCCGATGATGCCGGCCTTGGCGGCGGAATAATGCACCAGTTCGACCCCGCCGATCTGGCCCAGTTGCGAAGCGATGTTGACGATCACGCCCGACTTGCGCGCCAGCATCTTGTCGATCACGGCGCGGGTGCACAGGAAGGTGCCCCGCAGATGCACAGCGATCATGCGGTCGAAATCTTCGACAGTCAGGTTCTGGAACCGCGCCTGATGCACATGGCCTGCGCAGTTGACCAGATGCGTCACCGCCCCGAAGGCGGCTTCCGTCTCGGCCACCATCGCCGCAACGTCGTCCACATCCGAGACATCGCCGCCGATGCTGCGCGCGCCCGCCCCGATCTCTGCCGCTACAACACTGGCCGCCGCTGCACGGAAGTCGTTGACCATCACCTTGTAGCCATCCGCCGCCAGACGCAGCGCAATGGCACGTCCGATGCCCGATCCTGCACCAGTGACGATGGCCGTTCCGGCGGTCCGGGTCATGCAATGTCCTCCTGCATGGCCATCTTCTTCGCACGGCGGACCGACATCGCCATCAGGATGCCGTAGACGGACAGCAGCGCGAACGAGAACAGCGTGGTCAAAACACCGAAGGCAAAGATGTTCGGGTGGATCTCGACCGAGAAGGTTCCGTAGATCGCCAAGGGCAGCGTTTGGTCAGCCCCGGAGGCAAACAACGTGCGCGGAAATTCATCGAGCGACAGCGTAAAGGCGAACAGCATCGCCGACAGCACGCCCGGAAAGATCAGCGGCAAAGTCACCTTGCGGAACGTGGTCCAAGGGTCCACGCCCAGAGACCAGGCCGCTTCCTCGACCGAACTGTCGAACCGGTTCAGGATCGCCAGCATCACGAGGAAGGCAAAGGGGAACGTGTAGGCGACATGGGTCCCAAAGGCCGTCGTGTACCAGTGCCGATCGATCCCGATGACGTTGTTAGCCAGCAGCGAGATGCCAAGACCGGTCAGCACGCCCGGCACCATCATCCCCAGCACGATCAGATAGAAGACAAAGGTCGAGCCCTTGAAGTTCCGGCGAAATGCCTGCGCCGACATCACACCCAGCACCGTCGACACCACCATTGTCATCAGCGCCAGCACCACAGACCGGATCAGCGCCTCGCCAAAGGACAAGGGCGCGATGCGCGACGGCGGGGTAAGGCCAAACACTTGCCGGTACCAATAGGTCGACCATTCGACGATCGGAAACTGCGGCCCGCCATCCGGTCCCTGCTGGAACGAGATGATCGTAAGCACCACGAAAGGCCCATAGAGGAACAGGACGAACAGCGCGACATAAACCCCGAGCGCCGATTTGATCACACGAGATTCCATGGCTCAAAGCTCCCGCTTCAGATCGACGATGCGCAAGAAACCGGCAATCACGATCCCCATCACAACGGTCAGCACCACCCCCACGACCGAAGCCATGGCCCATTTCAGCGAGCCGACCTGCGTCACGATGATATTGCCCAGCAGGTTAACCTTTCGGCCAGACAAAGCCCCCGAGGTGGCGAATTCGCCCAGGACCATGACCGACACGAAGATTGCGCCGACCACCACTCCGGGCAATGACAGCGGGAAGATGATCTTCCAGAAGATACGTCCGAAACCTGCACCAAGATCGCGGGCCGCCTCGATGATGTTGCGGTCGATCCGGCTCAGCATGAAGGCGATGGGGCCGACCATGAACACACAGTAGATCTGCGTCATGCCGATGATGACTGACAGTTCGGTGAACAAGAGCACCTCGATCGGCTGCTGGATGATGCCCAGCTTCAGCAGGACGATGTTGATCGCGCCCTCTTTTCCAAGCATCGGGCGCCATGCCAGCACGCGGATCAGGAATGACGTCCAGAACGGAATCACGCAGATCACCAGAAGCACGGTCGACAGCGTCTTTGACTTGACGAACAACCCGACAAAAAGCGCCGTCGGGTAGCCCACGATGAACGTGGTCGCCAGAACGATCAGCCAGATGCGGATCGTGGTCCAGAGCGAGCCGGTATAGGTGTCGGACGAGAAGAACTGTTTCCAGCTTGCAAGCGTCAGATCGGACGAGATGTTGAAGGTAGTCTGCGTCCAGAACGAGACGTAGACGATCATCACGATGGGAACGACCAGGAACAGCGACATCCAGACGATGCCGGGAACCAACAGCCAGCGCGTGACCTTCGACTGGCGGGCCTGAATGGTGTCGTTGCTGCTCATTTCGCTGCCTCGCGGCCGAAAACGATGGCCTGTTCCGGGTTCCAGGTAAGCAGATACTCTTGCTTCGGTTCGTAAACCTCGGGCGCGCCAAGGCTCAGATGATGCTCCATCTCGACCAGATGGCCGTGACCGGCATCGAAGAAGTTCATGATCGACGAACCGAGGTATTCCGATGCGATGAAGGTCGCCTTCAGCGCCGGCGCGTCACCGGACCTTGCCGTCAGGGGCAATGCTTTCACGCGGTCATAGCGCACGGCATAGACATCGCGGTTGGCGCGCGTCGCGACATGGACCTTCACTGTGCCGAAACTCGACGTGAAGCTGCCGTTCGCCAGCGTGCCCTCGAACAGGTTGAAGCGGTTCAGGAAATTCGCCACGTCCGGCGATGCAGGGCGGTCATAAATCTCGCCCGGAGCGCCGGTTTGGATGATCGTGCCGCGGTCCAACACGACGACGCGGTCGCCCATGGCCAAAGCCTCGGTCTCGCTGCCGGTCACATGCAGAAAGGTCACCCCCAGCCGCTCGCGAATTGCCCTCAGTTCGTTGCGCATCCGTGACCGCAGGTTTGCATCCAGCGCGCCGAGCGGTTCGTCCAACAAGACCAGTTTTGGCTTCATCGCCAGCGTCCGTGCCAGCGCGACCCGCTGGCGCTGACCGCCGGATATCTGATCGACACCACGCCCTTCCATCCCCGACAGGCCCACGAGGTCGATCATCTCGGCAGCGCGCCGTTCGACCTCGGCAGCCGCGATGCCAGACTTTCCGTTCGCCAGGCCAAAGCCGACGTTCTGCATCACCGTCAGATGCGGAAACAGAGCGAAATTCTGGAACACGAAGCCAATCCTGCGCGCGTGCGCCTGCACGTTCGTGATGTCGCGCCCCTCGAAGAAGATGCGCCCCTTTTCGGGGGCTTCAAAGCCTGCGATCACCCGCAAAAGCGTGGTCTTGCCAGACCCCGAAGGCCCGAGGAACGAAAGATACTCGTTCGCCCCAACACTGAGAGACGCATCGTTGAGCGCAACCAAATCACCGTAGCGCTTGGTCACGCCTTCCAGTCTGAAGACCGACGTGTCCACTTTAACCTCGCCTGGAGCTCGATCCGCCCTCATGGGGTGGATCTGATTGTTCTTGGTTTGCGCAGCAACAAGCGCCCTGACGGCGCCGATGACGAAAACTGTACTTCGTATAACATAGGTGATTTTGCCAGCTGTCAACCGAATATTAAATTTCTGATTTACCCTTTTTCGAGCAAGCTAAGCAATAAACCGCCCGATTTCCGCACGCCGCACGAAATCCTGCGCGGCAAAATCTATGAACATTGCGTACGGTATTCGTTTTTACTGCGGACTGAGATACGGTGCGAACGAACCTGTTTCGTCGATCACCGCAACGATCTTCATCCGCGCCAGATAGCGCCGCGCGGTAATCGAAAGGTGGTAGCGCAGATATTCGCAGGCTGAATCAATGGGATGGTGCGTGATCAGCTCCAGCAGAGTCTGGTATTGCTCGATCGTATCCTCGTCCCGCGGCAGGCCCAGCAGGATCAATGCCCGATCCACAGACGACAAGAGCAGGCGGTTCGAACGGATTATTTCGACCAAGGCCGCGTTTGGTGCCTGCGCAATGCAATGTTCGAGCAGCGCATCGCCAAGGTACTGCGGTGTGATTTCCGGGTCCGTGCCGATCCGCTCCAGCAAGGCTTCAACTTCCGCATAGCGCAGATGCGGACCGGCAAGACGCAGCGCCGCCGGCTCCATGATCTCGCGCAGTTGGAACTTCTCGCTCACGGTGCGTGCCGTCAGCGGCCCCGCGATCCAATGCGAGCTTGGACTTTTGCGCACCAGTCCCCGTTCCTGCAAACGCGCCAGCACGTCGCGCACCACCGTGCGGCTTACGCCCAGATGATCGGCAAGTTCGGTTTCGACGATTCGGAACTCGCCGAAGATCTGGCACGACGCCACCTCGTCCTCGACCTTGTCATAGACGTGCCGCCATGTGCCACGCGTCTGCAACGCCTGATCGACGACCTTCGGAATTTCAAGATCAAGCTCGCGGATATCGCGGCGAACCGGTACGATTTGCGCCCCGCCCTGCCCGACCAGATACCCGCGCCCGTCAAAGCGGTGGATCAAACCTTCGTCCAGCAGCTGCCGCAGGGCCGACTGTACCGGAACGCGGCTTGTCTGCATCACTGCCGCAATCGGACCTTCCAGCAGGACAAACCCCTCTGGTAGCACGCCCGACAGGATGTTTTCCCGCAGGACGCGCCCGATCAACTCGTACCGCGGCTCTTGAGCCAGAGGATTGACCGATCGGATCATGCGGTCACACCTTCGTTGACGCGACGCACGAACCGGTCCCATGCGCGGGCGGCGTAGTTGTATTCGTCCATGACCGTGTTCCAGATCACGATACGCCGCGCGCGATCGATATAGGTCCCGCCCGCCCGACGCTCGCCCGCCTTGACCACCACCTTGCCATCCGGCCCGGAAAGGTCATGCGTGGCGGCGGCGCCTTCATACCAATAGGCCCATTCCTCGGGGGTCAGCCATTCCCGCGCCCGCTGCGGGTTCGAGATGTAGTAGCCCTGCCGCGCCATGACTGCGCCAGCATAGCCTGAAAGCCACCAGTTCAGATACTCATAGGCCATGTCGAGTTCGGCCCCCCGCAGATGCCGCGACAGGCTGCCGCCGCCGTGCCATGCGCGATAGCCTTCTGCCGGTGCGGATTCGACAAAATGCGGTCGCGCCTTGTCCAGTCTGCCATAGACCGGCGACCACATGCTTTGCACCGCGACCGCGCCGCGCTCGGCCAGATCGGCGGCCTCGACTCCGTCGCGCCATGTGCCGCAGAAATAGCCTTCGACCCGCCGGTCTTCCAGCAGCGACATGAGGGCATTGATCTCTTCGATGGTCATGTTTCCGACATCGGCAAACTCGATTTCGCCCGTGGCCTCGGCCGCAAGGGCCGCGTCGAAGAGCCCGATGGCCGGTTCGTCCACCAGCGCGATCCGCCCCTTCGCGCGCCGGTCCAGCAGCCAGGCCCAGCTGGGCCGGATATCCGGCCCGGTGCCGAAGACGCGGGCGTCATAGCCGAAGCTGTCCATGTTATGCACGGTCGGCAACATGCTGATGTAGCGCGTGGGTTTCGGCCCCAGAAACCCGCCTGGCTGGACGTAAAGCTTCTTGGCCGGAGCGTCACCGCGCCCGCGCCCGGCGTATTTGCTGACACCGCCCAGCTTCACCAGATCCGAGACATTGTCCCATTCGGGCACGCGCCCGATGTCGATGGGTTGCAAGGCACCCCAGAACCACACGATATCGAGGTTGTGGAAGCACTGCTCGTAAACATCATAGCTTTCCGGCTCCATCGCAGCCCGGCGTTGGCAGGTCAGGAAGTCCATCTTCTCGAAATCGATATCAAAGCCCAGATCGGCCCGCGCCCTTTGCCGGACCGGATCGAGCAAGGTGATCGACGTGCCGAGAACCCTCAACTTGCGACGCGGCACGACCGGGGGTGTCGCAAGGGTGGATTTCGCTTCGTACGTCATCGTCCCTCGCCTTGAATCCGGGCGAGGGCGATCGGTGCTGTCCCCGCCACGTTTCCGGCCACGTCGCTAGGCCAGTGCCGCGCCGATGGCGTCGTTCACCGCCTTGCGGTCACGGCGCGCCTTCAGCGCTTCGTCCATCGTCACCTTGACGAAACGTGTGGGTGTATGGGGCTGCAACTGCCCGATCAGATCCATATCCGCTGACACCACCGTGCCGAGCATGAAATACCCGCCACCCGATACCGCGTCGCGGTGCAACACGATGGGCTCTGTACCGCCGGGCACCTGGACCGACCCATAGGGATAGCAGGCATCCACGATGTTCGACGGGTCCGACCCGGCCCCGAAGGGCTGCTCGCGCGCGACGAATTCCAGGGGATGGCCGGCCTTGAAGCGATAGCCGATGCGGTCGGCCTCGGGTGCGACTTTCCAGGTATCATCGAAAAAGGTCTTGCCCGAAGCTTCTGTCACCCGGTGCCAGTAAAGGCCCGGCAACATCCGCAGTTCGGCCGGCATGTCGGGCTTGCGCCGCAGTGCTTCGGGAAGGCTGCGCCCTTCGGTCACGGCGCGCCCCGTCCCAACCGGCAGCGCATCGCCCGCTTCCAGCTTGCGGCCCTTGAACCCGCCCAGCGCACCCAGCGTATAGGTCGACCGCGACCCCAGCACGACCGGCACATCGAACCCGCCCGATACCGCGATATAGGCCCGCGCCCCCGCCTTCAGAAAGCCGAAGCTCAGCACCTGCCCCTTCTTGACCTTGAAAGCCGTCCAGCCCGCCCTTTCATCGCCATCCACCTTCGGCGGCATGTCGGCGCCTGTCACGGCCACCATCGCATCGGCGGTGAATTCCAACTCCGGGCCCAAAAACACCGCCTCCAGAACCGCCGCCCCCGCATCGTTGCCGACCAGCAGGTTCGCCGCCCCCAGCGACAACGTATCCATCCCGCCCGAGGTGGGAATGCCCAAATGGTAATAGCCAGGACGGCCAAGGTCCTGAACCGTCGTCGACAGGCCCGGCTTGATGACGTTAATGGCCATTTAGAGCCTCCATGATGCGCGCGTTGGTCCCGTCGATGTCCTTCTGGAATTCCGACAGCGAGAATGTCACCGGCGCGATGCGCGGCATCCAGCGCCCCGCATCCACCTCGGCGACCGTGTGGTCATATTCGGCGCGGTCGATCGGCTTCCATTTCACGATGTCGCCGGGGTTGAAGAGGCACATGAATTCACGCAGGTAAGGCACCGTCTGGTTCGGGTCATAGATCGGCATCGGCGTTATGCCGAACATCTGGTAGCCCCCCGCCCCCCGCACCGAATAGATGCAGGCAAAGCAGCCGCCATGCCCCACTGTCAGGCGCGGCGTATCGGTGCGCGGGCGCAGGTATTTCGGCGACTGGATCTGCCGCTTGCGGTCGACCATTTGGTAGAGGAACGGAAGACCTGCCACGAAGCCCACCATCGACACGAACCACGGCGCACAGGAATGCGCCTTCACGAACCCGTCCACCCCGTCGAGGTTGTTGATCCGCGCGGTATATTCGATATCGGTCGACGTCGGGTCCTGATGCCGCTCGCGGAACCGCATCAGCGTCTCATGCGTCCAGGGATCATTGTAGAGAACCGGCACCTCGATGATCCGCGTCTGAAGCGTGGACGGGGCTGCCTGCGCCGCCGCCCCAAGCTTCTTCAACTCGGCCATCATGGCATCCGGCGAGATCACGTCGGGATCGAACCGCACCTGAAACGAGGCATTGGCCGGACAGATCTCGGTCACGCCCTTGATCTTGGCCTCGCGCAGCGCGCTGGTGATGGACATGCCCTTGAAGAAGGCTTCGAGCGACATTTCCTCGTCGCACTCGACGAAGATGTGTTCGTCGCCGCCAAAGGAGTATCTGGTCGTCATTTCGGGGTCTCCTCAAGCCGGTGTGCGTTCTGCTCAAGCCAGGGTTCCAGCCAGCGCGTGTGGAAATCGGCCCGCGCGACATCTGGATCGCGGGCAAGCGCGATGTGCAAGGGCCGCGTCGTCGGCAGGCCTTCGACCGCCAGCTCGTCCAGCGCGCGCGCCATGCGGGCAATCGCCGAGGCGCGGTCTTCGTCCCAGACGATCAGCTTGCCCAGAAGCGAGTCGTAGAACGGTGGCACCGTATAGCCCTGATACAGCATCGTATCGAAACGCACCCCCGCCCCGCCCGGAACCCGAAGCGCCGAAATGGTGCCCGGCCCCGGCTGGAACCCCTTGGACGGGTCTTCGGCACAGATCCGCACCTCGATGGCATGACCCGTCAGGCGGATTTCCTCTTGCCGGTAACGCAGCGGCTCTCCCCCGGCGATGCGGATCATCTCGCGCACAAGATCGATGCCCGTGACCATCTCGGTCACCGGATGTTCGACCTGAATACGGGTGTTCATCTCGATGAAATAGAAATGGCCTGAGGCATCGTCGTAGAGATATTCCAGCGTCCCTGCGCCACGGTAGCCCACTGCCTCGGCCAATGCGACCGCCGAGGCGCAGAGCTTTTCGCGCATCGCCTGCGGCAGCGTCGCCGACGGCGCTTCCTCCCACACCTTCTGGCGCCGCCGCTGCAACGAGCATTCCCGCTCGAAGCAATGGACCGCACGCGTGCCGTCGCCCAGGACCTGCACCTCGATATGCCGGGCCCGCTCGATGACCTTTTCCATGTACAGCCCGCCATCGCCAAAGGCTGCCTTGGCCTCGGCGCTGGCCTGCGGCATCAGGCGCTCGAACTCGTCCATGTCATGGGCGATGCGGATACCACGCCCGCCGCCGCCTGCCGCCGCCTTGATCATCACCGGAAAGCCGATGGCCAGCGCGACCCTGCGCGCCTGTTCGGGATCGTCGACCCGGCCGTCCGATCCGGGCACGACCGGCACGCCCGCCGCTTCTGCAGCGATGCGGGCCGCGACCTTGTCGCCCATCACGCGGATGCTGTCGCCCTTGGGACCGACCCAGACCATCCCCGCCGCTTCGACCGCATCGGCAAAATCGGCATTCTCGGCCAGAAAGCCATAGCCAGGATGCACCGCGTCCGCGCCGGTCAAACGCGCCGCATCAAGGATCGCCTCGATCCGCAGGTAGGATTTCGATGCCGCCGGCGGGCCGATCGGCACCGCCTCATCCGCCAGTTTCACAGCAAGACTGTCGGCATCGGCAAGGCTGTGGACCTGCACCGTGGCAATGCCCAGTTCCTTGGCGGCGCGGATGATCCGCACTGCGATCTCGCCCCTGTTGGCAACGAGAAGTTTGCGTATCGCCATACTTCAGCCCAACTCGACCAGCGGCTGGCCTGCCATCACGGGCTCTTCGTCATCCGATGGAAAGCCGGCAATCACGCCGTCCTGATCGGCAACGACTTCGTGAAAAGACTTCATGACTTCAATGAGCCCGATCACCTCGCCGATCTTGACCGCATCGCCCAACTCTTTGAACGCGGGCTTGTCCGGCGCGGGGCGGCGGTAGAACGTTCCGGGCAGCGGGGAAAGAATCTGTCTGGCCATCTGTCTTGTCCTTCTTCGGTTTCAGGCCGCCGACTTGACCGCAGAGCGTACCGCTTGGGCGACCTGAACGGCATTCGGTGTGTCGGAGTGAACGCAAATCGCATCCGCGCGGACCGGAACGTCAACTCCGCCGACGGACCGCACCACGCCTTCGCGCATCGCACGCAGGCAGGCAGCCGCCGCCGCCTGCGGATCGGTCGCGGCATGTTCGCGCGTGATGATGAGACCGCCCTGATCGTTGTAATCTAGGTCGGCATAGAATTCCGACACGAAGACATGCCGCCGCGCAGTGTAGATGCTTTCGTGCAGCGTGCCAGCCATGCCATAAAGCGGGACGCGGAAGATGTCTGCCACATCGGCGACGGCATGGGCCACGTCTTCCATCCGCGCCGCCATCCCGTAAAGCGACCCGTGCGGCTTTATATGGTTCAGCTCTATCCCTTCGGCCTGCAGGAATCCTTTCAGCGCACCGATCTGGTAGATCATGCAGTTGACCAGCTCCTCGCGCCCGATCTTCATCTCGCGGCGGCCGAACCCCTGCAGGTCGGGGAGCGACGGATGCGCCCCCACCTTTACGCCGTTCGCCTTGGCAAGCTGCACGGTCCTCCGCATATGGTTGAAATCCGAGGCATGAAAGCCGCAGGCGACGTTTGCCACATCGATCAGGGGCATCAGCCCCTCGTCATCACCGATCCGGTAAAGGCCGAAGCCCTCGCCCATGTCGCAGTTTATGATCGTCATGCAGCGCCCCCCTCGATTGCGGAAACCAGCAGATACACACCCGACTCCGTCAACTCTGCATTCCAGCCCGGCTCGACCACCAGCGTCGTCGTCACTTCCTCGATCACCGCAGGACCGGCGATCCGGTCGCCCGCACCCAGCCTGGCACCCGAATAGACCGGCGTTTCCCGCGCCACGCCATCTGCAGCGAAGATCATCGACCGCGTTCCGGCCTGCGCAGCGGCCGCGCCTGCCCCCTTGGGAATGGTCATGCGACGCGGCTTGTCGACCCGACCCGAAATCGCACTTTCGACGTTCACCACCTCGACCACGCTACCCGGTTCAGAATAGGTGTAAAGCTCTTCGTGCCGGGCATGGAACGCCGCCTTCAACCGCTCTAGAGCAGCCTCGTCCAGCGCGAACGGGTCGACATCCACGGTACATTCGTGCACCTGGCCGACATAGCGCATGTCAAGGCTGCGGCGAATCGAGATGCGATCTTCCGTAAACCCGTCCTTCTTCAGGTCGTCCCTACCCCGCGCTTCCAGCCCCTTAAACAGCCCGTCAAGCTTTGCCGCAGCTGCAGCGCCTTCCAGACGCACCGGGGCGGGTGCCATGTAGTTGTATTTCACATCCGAAATGATCTGCCCGTAAGCGCACAGACCCGATGCGAGTTTCGACACCAGAACCCGGGTGATCCCCATCTCGCGGGCCAGCGCGGTGATATGCGCCCCCGTCGCCCCGCCGGCACAGTTCAGCACGAAATCCCGCGGGTCGTACCCCCGCTCGACCGAGACGCGCCGGATGGCGTTGACCATGTTGTTGTTCACGATGGTGAACATGCCGTAGGCCGCCTGCTCGATATTCAGACCCAGCGGCTTGGCCAGATGCGTGTCGATGGCCTTCGCGGCCTTTTTCACCGCCAGCGGCAGACGCCCGCCCACAAGACCATCGGGGTTCAGGTAACCAAGGACAAGGTTCGCATCCGTTGTCGTCGGCTTCTCGCCGCCCTGGTCATAACAGGCCGGGCCGGGTTCCGACCCAGCCGATTGCGGGCCCATCTGCAACAGGCCCATGCTGTCGATCCAGCCGATGGACCCGCCCCCCGCGCCCAGAGTTTCGACCTGGATCATCGGAATCCCGATCCGGTAGCGCAGGAAGTCGATGTTCTTCGACACATTCGCCCGCCCGTCCCGCGTCAGCGTGATGTCAAAGGACGTGCCGCCCATATCCACCGTGATGATGTTCTTCAGGTCCCACGGCTCGCCGATGTAAAGTGCCGCCTGTGGGGCCGATGCGGGGCCTGAATTGATGGCATAGACCGATTGGTCCGATACCACCGACCCCAGCGCCAACCCGCCGTTCGACTGGAAATACCGCACCGGGTTCTTGGCCCCGAGGCTGCGGAAATAGCTGTCCACCGCCTCGACATAGCGCGACAGGATCGGCGCGAGATAGGCGTTCACAATGGCGGTCGAAGTGCGGGTGTATTCCCGCACCTGCGGATAAAGCTGACTGCCCACGGTCAGCCGCACCCCCGGCATCATCTCACGCACGATCTCCGCGGCCCGCATCTCGTGGTCGGGGTGCAGCACCGACCAGACAAAGCTGATGGCGACCGAATCCACGCCCTCGTGCAGGAAATGGCGGCAGGCGTCGCGCACGTCGTCCTCGTGCAGCGGGGTGTGGACCGCGCCGGTCGAAACCACCCGCTCGCGCACGCCCCGCCGCAGGTATCGTGGCACCAGCATGCGGGCCGGCGGATACTCGGGATCGTAGCGATAGCCGTCTTCCTTGTGACCAAGACGGATCTCGATGCTGTCCTCGTGCCCTGCCGTGGCAATCAGGCCGGTGCGCGCGCCCTTGTGCTGGATCAGCGCATTCAGCCCGACAGTCGTGCCGTTGATGCACAGATCGGCATTCGAGACGATCTCGGTCGCGGTGATGCCGGTTTCTTCTTCGATCAGCGCCAGACCGTTCCGGATGGCCTGTGTCGGGTCCTGCGGCGTGGACAGCGCCTTGAATATCCGGACCTCGCCGGTCCGGTCAGCCAGGATGAAGTCGGTGAAAGTGCCGCCGGCGTCGATGCCAAGACGATAGGTGTTCTGCATGGGTCTCTTCCTTGTCCGTCAGGCGGCGTTTGCGCGCAGGGCAGCGGTCGCGGCAGTATCGACAGCCAGCGTCTCGCGGTCGGCGATCACCACCCCATAGTCAAGGCGGGCGCCGTCGAGGCTGACCAGCCCGTTGCGCACGTCTTCGACGACCTTTTGCACATCGCGCTCAAAGGCGTTGCCATAGCCGCCGCCGCCGGGGTTCTTGTTCGCCGCCCGCTCGCCGGGCTGGATCGTTTCGATCACGTTGTCGGTGATGATCTGCGTCGCGCCGTTGCGGGTCACTTCCAAGCGCCCGACCTTCTTCTCGACCATCGCCGATCTTGCGCCCGCAGCGCCCATCGCCGGAATCCGCCGCCCTTCGCCAAAGGTGATCAGCGTCATCGGGGTGTCAAGCGGCTCGACCTCCCAGCAGGTGCCCGACCCGCCCCGGTTCCTGCCCGCCCCGCCACTGTCTTCCATCAGCGAATAGCGGTGGATGATGATCGGATAGCTGTGCTCCAGCATCTCGATGTCGCCGCTTGTCAGCGCGCCGAAACAGCACTCCGGCCCCACCGCGTGCCAGCCGTCGGCCTGTGCAGTAGCCCCCGCCCCCGAGATGATCGAGGCAAGCACCATCGTAACATATTCCTCGTCATGCCGCTTATCCCAGCCCGCGATATTGCAGCCGTTCGCATGCCCCCAGCTAGCCGAAACCTTGTGTGGTGCCGCCTGTTCAAATGCCAGACGGACTGCATCTGTCAGCGTCTCCATCGGGGTCGTCGTGCAGTTCATGTGCGGCGCGGGTGATTTCGCATTGCACAGCGTGCCCTTCGGCCCCATGTCGGTGGTGACGCAACGGTAAAGCCCTTCGTTATAGGGCGGTGGCAACTGCGCGAACATCATCAGGCCCAGATAGACGCCCGAGTGGCTGTTGCCTTCGTAACTGTTGATGAAATAGGGAATCTGCGGCGGCGACTGGATGGCGATGTGGCAGCCATCGCCCTTGATCGTGACCGTGGCGGTGATTTCAAAATCGCCGTAGCCATGCCCGGCATCTTCAAGGATCGCGGTGCCGCTATAGGTGCCGTCCGGCACCTCGGCGATCAGGCTGCGCATATGATGCTCGGCCATGTCGAGAAGTTCCGCGATGCACTCCTGCACCATCGCCTTGCCGTATTTGTCCATCAGCCGCTTGAGATTGCGTGCGCCCACCTGACAGGCCCCGATTAGCGCGTTGAAATCGCCCTCCTGATCGCGCCGCGCCCGCATGTTCGACAGGATCATGTTCATCACGTCATGGCGCGGCTTGCCCTTGTCCCAGATCTTGATCGGCGGGATGCGCAGACCCTCGGCATAGATCTCGGTCGCATTCGGATTGTAGCCTGCAGGCACCGGCCCGCCGATATCGGTCAGGTGGCCCTTGCAGACCGTCCAGAACACCAGCTCGCCCTCGTAGAACACCGGCATGTACATGCAGGTGTCGATGATATGCGATCCGCCATAGGACGGGTCATTGTGCAGCATCAGGTCGCCGTCGTTGATGTCGCCTGCGAAATAGCTGGCGACCGACTTCATCGCGGGGATCAGGCTTCCAAGGTGGATCGGAATGTCCTGTCCTTGCAGGATCATCTCGGGTGCATGGTTGAACAGCGCGGTCGAATAGTCGTGCGCAAGGTTGAAGACCGATGACCGCGCGGTCTGTTCCAGCGCCAAGGTCATCTCGCGCTGCGTGGTTTCAAGGACCCCGCGCACCACCGAAAGCGTGATCGGATCTACGTTCCGTTTTGCCATTTCCGTCTCCTGTTGATGCGCCGCGCCAGCGACGGGGCGACACGACCCGCCCACCGGCCGGAGAATGTCGCTCGCTCCCTGTCTCCGGCCGAATCCCGGCCTTGTCATTCATTGCCGGGCAGGTTGCCCCCTTCGCCGCCCCGCGTCTTGACGCCCAGTGCACAAGCATTTGTCACCCAGCGCGCCCGGGTGCGGCTTTTGCGCCAAGGCCCGACCGCGCACGGCTGTCTGGCCGCAGCGGAATTGACTTCCGGACCGCAACCGAGATGCTAGAGTAATGCGACAGGGGCGGACGCGAACGTGACAAACGGGACGCACAGCACAGACCTTTTGCCAGCTTCGGCCCGCGCCGATCATTGGAACTCTGTCATTGCGCAGGCGTATTTCCCGCTCGACCTCACCTTCCACGATGCCGCCCGCTTCGAAGGCAGGCTCGAACTCGGCACGCTTGGCGGCCTGTCGCTTTCGCGGCTCCAGACCCAGCCCGTGCAATACGAACGCCACCGCCGCCACATCTCGCGCGAGACCGAAGAGCAATATCTCATCACCATTCCGCGCCAGTCGCCGGTCGAATTCAGCCAGTCGGGACGCGAGGTGTGCTGCGATCCGGGCGGCTTCATCCTCGAGCGTGGGGACGAACCTTACCGGTTCTCCTACGCTGCGGCGAACGACCTCTGCGTGATAAAGGTCGCCAAGCCCATCCTCGCCGAAAAGCTCCGCAATCCCGACCGGTTCTGCGCTCTCGTCTTCAATGGGCGCGAAGGGATCGGATCGCTGTTCACCACCATGGCACAGCAGATACAACGTCAGTCGATGACGGAAAGCGCCATCGATCCGGTGGCCGGCAGCGTGATCGGGCGGCATCTGGTGGAACTGCTCGCGCTTAGCCTGGACCGCAGCAGTGATGTCGAACGCGGTGCCGCCTCGTCGGTGCGCGAAGGTCATCGCCGCCGCGCGCAATCGGTGATCCTGTCGAACCTCTCGCATCCCGACCTTTCGCCGGAATTCGTGGCCGAACGCATCGGAATCTCGAAACGCTACCTGCACGAGATCTTTGCCGATATGAACTGCACTGTCTCGCAGTCCATCCGCGAACAACGGCTTCGTGCGGCGCGCGACCTGCTCCAGATGGCTAGTCCGGTACCCCTTTCGGACATCGCCTACCGGTTCGGTTTTGCCGATCAGGCGCAGTTCTCGCGCCTGTTCAAGGCGATGTTCGGCCAGACCCCCAGCAGTTATCGCGCCAGCCGCGCGCATTAGCCGGCCTGCCCTGCCATGGTCACCGGCCCCCCCGTGCGTCTGACTCGAAGTGCCAGACCGCCTTCTTCGCCATGTGCCTCGACCACCGCCTCCTGCCCCAGCGTCAGCGGCGACAGGCCGCGATAGCTGAACCGCTCGGGAACCCGACCCAAGACGCGCGACGCCAGAACCATCATCGCCACCGCCTGCAACGGGCCATGCACGACAAGCCCCGCATAGCCCTCGACCTGACGCGCGTAATCGGCATCGTAGTGAATCCGGTGCCCGTTGAAGGTCATCGCCGAAAACCGGAACAAACGTACCTGATCGGCCAACAAGGGCAGTGCTGCGACAGGCGGCCCCAGTTCGGGCGCATCGGGATAGACCACAGGCGGCGCGCCAGCAGCGGGGTCTTCGCGGTAGACCAGATCCTGCCGCTCTGACAGCACGACCCCTCTGCCGACGCTGTAATCGTGCCGGACCGATACAAAGATCAGCGGCCCCGTCGATCCGGTCTTTTCCGCGATCCGCTCAATCCGGCTGTCGCGCACCACCTCGTCACCTGCACGGAAAGCTCCGCGAAAAGCGATCTCTCCCCCGGCCCACATCCGCCGCTTCAACGGCAAGGGCGGCAGTTCCAGACCCAGCCGCGGATGCCCGTCACGCCCCAGATCGGCGGGCGGATAGGCGTCGGGGGCCAGGGTCCAGAACAGGCCAAGCGGCACCTCGCCTTCGGCAAGATCGGGCAAGGTGGCGCGATACTGCGCGATCAGACGCGGTGAAAGCGTATCGACCCGCGTCGACCCGCGCCCGATCCAGTCGTCGAAGCCTCCCACCGGTGCCTCCGCTACGGCTGCGGCCATTCGGGGTCGACCAGCCCAGTCGGATAGGCGAGCCCGAGATCCAGCGGCGGCTGGACCACATACTTCCGGTCAAAGCCAAGCCACGAATAACTTGCCCCCGACCGCACAATATAGGGCCAGTCCGGATGGGCAAAAAGCGGGCGGCCCAATGCGACCATATCCGCCGCACCCGATGTCAGCG
Source organism: Rhodobacterales bacterium (assembly GCA_021155205.1). Taxonomy (GTDB): domain Bacteria; phylum Pseudomonadota; class Alphaproteobacteria; order Rhodobacterales; family Rhodobacteraceae; genus JAJNPS01. The sequence continues at coordinate 9,658 of JAJNPS010000019.1, read as the reverse complement.
CGGCTTCGGCCTGTTCCCCTTCGGCAATGCCTCCATTAGTGATGACAGGTTTGCCCGAAGCGCGTTTCAGCACCGTGGGCATCGGGGTCGGGTCAGCCGGAAAGCGGTTGTCAAGATAGTTGAAACTGGCCCAGTGCAGCGCGTCATAGGCCGAGTCCTTAAGGGCTGAGCCAACCGCCTTGGCATAGGCCGTGCCCCCCGGCCAGGCACCGGTGAAATCGTCCACCCCATCTTGTGACAACCGCAGGATCAGCAACTTGTCCGGACCGATGGCGGCGCGGATCTTTTCGCCCACCAGCTTGGCGAAGCGCACGTTGTTCTCGGGGCTGCCCCCGAACTCGTCGCTGCGCTGGTTGGTCTTGGGCGTGATGAACTGCCAGATCAGATAGCCGTTCGCACCGTGTACCTCGACCCCGTCGGCACCCGCCTCTACCGCCCGCTTGGCCCCTGCCGCAAAGCCATCGGCCACGGCATGCAACTCTTCCACGCTCAGCGCGCGGGCAGACGGAAAGGTCACTTTCGGCCAGTCGCCGTCAATGTTGCGGATGGTCTTTTCATAGTCGTTGTCGGTGTAAAGCACCCACCCCCCGCTCTGCGTGGCCGAGGCGCTGACCGGAGGCTTGTCCCCCAGCGTGCGCGGATCGCAGACGCGCCCGCCATGCATAAGCTGGATCACGATCTTCGCCCCTTGCTCGTGAACCGCGTTGCAAACCTTCTTCCACCCCGCCACATGCGCCGCATTGGCGATACCGGGCTGCGACAGATAGGCCCGAGACTGGAACGCATCCTGCTCGTAGGTGCCTTCAGTTACGATCAGCCCCAGCCCGCCCCGCGCCCGCCGCGCGTAATAGGCGACCATTTCGTCGGTCGGCGTGCCGTCGGGATGGGCCATCTGCCGCGTCAACGGCGCCATCGCGATCCGGTTGCGCAGCGTGACGCGCCCCAGAGTGACGGGAGAGAACAGTCTCGGGAAAGCTTCGGCCATCTGTCGAACTCCATGGTAATTACAGCCGCCCGGCCCAAGTGCCGGAACGGACAAGATCGGAAATCTGCGTGCGGATCAGCCGCACCACCGCCTTGGTGACGGGGGACGCCGCACGATGCGGCGCATGGGCAAGGATCAACTCGCGGCTGATCACGGGCGCGATACGCTGGGCCACCAGCCGCCCCGTCTGCAATTCGCGGCTCACCGCGGTCAGCGGCAAAACCGTCCGGATGCCGCCCGTGGCGACAAGATCAAGAATCGTCGGCAGCGTTTCCAGCTCCATCGCCACGTTGAGCGTGACCCCCAACTTGGCCGCAGCCTCTTCGACCAGCACGCGCAACCCGTGGGGCATTCCAGGCAGGACCAGTTCCTCGCTCACCAGCCCAGCCAAGGGCACCTCGGCCCCCACGCCCAAAGGCGGCGCATCGGGGGCCGAAATCAGGAACAAGTCCTCGAACAGCAGATGCTCGGCATCCAAGAGCGCGCTCGACTTCATTTTGTAAAGCACGGCAAGGTCGACCTTGCCTGCCGCCAGCCAGTCGGCGACATGGCCGCTGAACCCTTCCATCACCCGCATCTTGACGCGCGGAAGATCGGCCCTGATCTGCCGCAGCAAAGGCGCCAGCAAGACCAGCCCGACCGAGGGCGGCACGGCCAGCTTCACCGTGCCGTCCATCTCGCCCGCCGCAGCGCGCATATCCTGCCGCAACGCTTCGCGCTCGGCCAGGATGCCCCGCGCCCGTGCAAGGAAGACTTCGCCCGCATCGGTCAACACCACACCGCGCCCGTTGCGATAGAACAAGGCCGCGCCCAATTCGGCCTCCAGATCGCGCACCCGCCGGCTCAGCGCCGATTGCGCGATGTTGTTCTGCAGGGCCGATTTACTGAAACTCCCTGTCTCGGCGATGCTGACGAAGTAATGCAGGTCCAGAAACTCCACCGCTCAGGCTGCCCGCATCCGTGCCCGCAGGGCGCTGGTCCCCTCTGCATCCAGCCCCCAGCCAAAGCCGTTCTGCACCGGCTGGAACACCACGCCATAAACCTCACGCGCATGATCGGGCGTGATATAGCCGTCCAGAAGATCGTCCAGCACCTTCGCCGGATCGCGGTTCAACGGATGGCCATAGCCACCACCACAGGGCGAAAGATAGGTCACCACATCGCCCAGTTCGGCCCGCATGCCCGAAAATTTGGCGTCCACATCGCGCGACGGCTGGCCGTTCGTCGCATTCTCGATGCGCACGATGGCTGTCGCCCCCTCGTGCCCGCCGAAAATGCCCCAGGGCACATCCTCGTTGCGGTCGGACTCGTGCGTCATGAACCCCGGCGTCAGGAAGCGCTGCGATTTCACCACGCCCATCCCGCCCCGGTATTCGCCCGCTCCGGGGAACACGTCGTCGCGAATTTCGTAGCGGTCGCAGATCATCGGCAGATGTATGCCAAGGTCTTCCAACGGGTTGTTGCGCGTGTTTCGCATCAGTTCTTCGATGGTGTCCGGCCCGTCCGAGCGCGGTCGCGCACCCATTGCCGCCTCGTTCACCTCGATCAGCACCCAGTAATCCCCGTTGTCGCGCAAACCCGAATAGGACGCGAAGGACAGGCAAGCCGCATTTCCGGCCGTGCATTTGTCGGGCAGCACGGGCGCCAGCGCCTTAATGACCAGATCGACAACGCGCTGGATCTGGTTGAACCGCGCCTCGCAGGCGGCCGGCGCGATCGGGTTGAATATCGAGCCCAGCGGCGCAGTCACCTTGACGGGACGGAACGACCCCTCGTTCTGCGGGATATACTCCTGATGCGTATAGGTATCCAGCAGAAGCGCACGGAAGGCGAAGTAGCAGGCCACCTTGGTCGACCCCTCGAACGGCACATTGAAGGCCGTCGGCACCTGCGGCGACGAGCCCGTCAGGTCGACCTCGACAGCGTCGCCCCGCACCCGCACCGTCACTTTGATCGGCAGACGCACGCCCCTCGTGCGGCCATCGTCATCCATGAAACCTTCGGCGGTATAGTCGCCATCCGGAATCTTGGCGATCTCGCGTCGCAGCATGGTTTCGGAATAGTCCATCAACTGCTTGGCAGCCTGTTCCACCGTGTTGCGGCCATAGGTGTCCATCAGATCGCAAAAGCGCTTCACGCCCAACTCGGCGGAAGCGATCTGCGCTTCCAGGTCGCGCATCACCAGCCCCGGAACCCGGGTGTTGCCGCTGATGTAACGCCACAGCGTGTCATTGCGGGTTCCGGCCTCGACCAGCTTCAAGCCGTTCAGCAGCATGCCTTCGGCAAACACATCCGGCACGTCGATGATCAGGCCCGGCGTCGCCGCGCCGATATCCAGATGATGCGCGGTGTTGGCGGAAAACCCGACCAGTTCGCCCTGGTAGAAGATCGGCATGACGATCCCGATATCGGGCGAATGGCTGGCGCCATAGTAGGGGTGGTTGTGGATCACTACATCCCCGTCCCGCCAGTCGCTTTTCGGAATGCTCTTTTCGATCCCGCGCAGATAACCGGGGATCGACCCGATATGCATCGGCGTCGAGTCGCTTTCGCACAGGGTGTTGTAATCCAGATCGAACAGCCCCGCGCCCAGGTCCTGGCTTTCGCGGATGATCGACGAATAGGACATCCGGTACAGCACGTTGCCCATCTGCTCGGCGATGGCATGAAGCGCCCCGCCGATGACCTGAAGCGTGATCGGATCAATGGTCTTGGTCATGGCTCAGGCCTCCCCGGACATGCGGGCGATCACCAGATCTCCCAGTTTCATCACAGTGGCAACAAAGCCTGGCGGCACGATGGTGGTCGAATTCTGCTGTACGATCACCGCAGGCCCTGCCACCGTATCCTGCGCCCGCAATTTCAGCCGGTCAAAGCGCGGAGTCTGGATCGTTGCGCCATCGTCAAAGGTGGTAGGACGCGCGTAAAGCGCCGCGTCCGACGGGTTGCGCCGCCCGCCCTTTTCCATCACCGGCAGGCGCAGCGTGTCTGATCGCGACGATCCGATCACACGCAACGTCACCATCTGCACCGCCTGATCCTCGAAGGCATGGCCATATTCGGTGCGGTGCACCGCAAAGAAGCGTCGCGCCATCTCTTGCGCGGTGGCTGCGGTGAACGGCCCGTCCGGCACGGCCACCCTCAGCTCGAAGCCCTGCCCCACATAGCGGCATTCCGCGATCCGCTCGCAACGCTGGCCTTCGGGGGCGATGCCATCGGCGGCAAGCTGCGCCGCCGCCTCGGCCTCCAACCGGCCAAAAGCTGCATTTACCGCGGCCAGGTCCTTGTCGGTTCCCGATTGCAGGATGGTCAGCGATGACTGGGTGAATTCATAGCGCGGCTCGGTGACCAGCAGCCCCATCGCCGCCGTGATCCCCGGATGCAGCGGCGAGATCACGTTCTTCGCCGCGATCATCTCGCCCAGTGCCACGCCATGCAGAGGCCCCGCGCCGCCAAAGGCCATCAGGCTGTAATTGCGCGGGTCGATCCCCCGTGCCACCGAATTCGACGCAATTGCCAGCGCCATGTTGTTGTTGATTATCCGCAACACCCCCAGCGCCGCATCCTTGACGCTCAGCCCAAGGGGTTCGGCCAGATGGGTCCGGATCGCCTGGTCCGATAGCGCAGGATCGATATGCAGACCGCCCCCGAGGAAATGTTCGGCATCCAGCCGCCCCAGCACCACCTGCGCATCCGTCACCGTGGGCAGCAAACCGCCGCGCCCGTAGCAGGCGGGTCCGGGTTCTGCACCCGCCGATTTCGGCCCCACCCGGAAGGCCCCGCCACTGTCGACATAGGCGATGGACCCGCCGCCAGCGCCTATCGCGTCGATGTCGATCATCGGCACCAGCACCGGCATGTGCGCAACCTCGGTGTCGCGCGGGTTCTTGATCGTCAGCTCGCCACCGCGGATCACGCTGATATCGGCCGATGTGCCGCCGATATCGATGGTGATGATCTCGCGCTGGTCACAGGCCTCGCCGGTCCAGCGCCCACCGATCACACCACCCGCAGGCCCCGACAACAGCAGTCCCACCGGGTTGCAGCTCGCCTGCTCAACCGTGGTGACGCCGCCATTCGACTGCATGATGCGAACCATGGCATTCACCCCCGCGTCGGCCAACCGCCGCTTGAGGTTGTCGAGATAGCGCGCGACCTTCGGCCCGATATAGGCGTTCATCGCTGCGGTCGAGAACCGCTCGTATTCGCGGATCGTGTTGACCACCTCGGACGAGGTGCAGACGAACGCATCCGGCAGCACGCGGCGGACGATCTCGGCCGCCTTCATCTCGTGCTCGGGGTTCACGAAGGAATAGAGGAACCCGATCATCACCGCATCCAGCCCGCGCGCGGCGAACAGCTCCGCCGCCGCCTCGACCTGATCCAGCGCCAGCGCGGTTTCCACCCGACCGTCGGGCGGCAGGATCCGCTCGTCCACCACGATCCGGTTGCGCCGCTTGATCAGCGATGCGCTTTGCCACGGCACATCGAACTGCAGGCTGAAGTTATGAGGCCGCTTGTGCCGCCCCATATGCAGAATGTCCCGAAAGCCGCGCGTGGTGATCATCCCGACCTCGGCCCCGTTGCGTTCGATCACGATGTTGGTCGCAACCGTGGTGCCGTGAAACAGGGCGTCGATCTGCGACGGCTGCACACCCGCAGTCGCGCAAAGCTCGACCACCCCCTGGACGACGCCAATCGACTGGTCTGCGGTGCTCGACGATACCTTGTGCGTAAATACCTGCTGCAAGCCGCCCGCTTCGACCTGTTCAAGCACAAGGTCCGTGAACGTCCCGCCGACATCGACACCGACCCGTATCATTCCACATCCCGCTGAATGGCTTTGTCAGGCTGATTGAGACACGGAACCGCCCGGGCACAAAGCGGATTTTGCATACCGCCTACAACCGCCCCGGACCTTTCCCAGATGACCTCCTTGCCTGAATTCCCTTGCTAAAGCAGTGATTTGGCACACTAGCCATGCGCAATGAGCACAGCCAGCCCCTGCGCCATGCGCAAAGCCGATAGCTGATTTCGCAACTTTGCAGCCCTCGGCGCACAAGATACACGCCGTACCCTACCCGTTCGGAGGCAGGATCGCGCCTGTGCGTTCGACGATCAGCCGGTAATGTTCGGGTCTGCGATGACGGGCGAAGTTGAAGATCGTCTCCTTGTAGACCCGCCCCATGTCGAGATCGCATTTCGCGGTGATGACCTCGTCCTCGACCGTCACCGCCTGCGCCACAAGCTCGCCCGAGGGCGCGATGATCACGCTTTGCCCGCCCATGCGCGACCCTTCCTCGGTCCCGCATTTCGCCGTCCCGACCACCCAGGTCGCATTCTGGTAGGCCCCGGCCTGCATCGACAGGTGGTTGTGAAACAGCGTCAGACTGTTGACGACCTCGTCGCCGGTATGGTCGAACGGCGTGTTGTAGCCCAGCATGACCATATCGACCCCCTGCAACCCCATCACCCGATAGGTTTCCGGCCAGCGCCTGTCGTTGCAGATCGCCATCCCCATGATGCCGCCAAAGCCGCGAAACACCGGAAACCCCAGGTCGCCAGGTTCGAAGTAGCGTTTTTCAAGGTGCTGGAACGCCCGCCCGGGCTGCGGCGCGTCATGTCCGGGCAGATGCACCTTGCGGTATTTCCCGATGATCCGCCCCGCCTGATTGACCAGGATGCTGGTATTGAACCGGCGCCTCACCCCGCCTTCGACCACCAACTCGGCATAGCCAAGGTTGAAGCCGATCCCCAGCCGCTTCGCCTCGTCGAACAAGGGCATGGTCGCCGCCGAGGGCATTTCGGCCTCGTAGAAACTGTCCAGTTCGGCCTCGTCCTCGATCATCCAGCGCGGAAAGAACGTGGTCAGCGCCAGTTCGGCGAAAACCACCAGCTCGCAGCCCCGCGCCTTGGCCTCGCGCATCATTTCGATCAGACGCCGCACCGTATCGGCCCGCGTTTCCGACCGAGCGATCGGCCCCATCTGCGCTGCCGCCGTGATCAGATGCCGTGCCATGCCCGCCGCCTTTGCCGTTCAGGAAAACTCGCGCCGCAAGTCAGCGCCATGCTGGTCCTTCGCGGGCACCGGGCCGGTTCCGATCCCGCCATCGCCGAAACGCACGCCCCGCCCCATCATCCGCACGGGCCCAGTGGGGCTGTCCACCGTCACATGCCGCGCCTGCGGGTGAACCTGCAGATCGTCGAGGTCCGAAATCCGACCACAAGCGATTCCGGCACCCTGCAACAGCCGCATCGCCGCCTCGCGGTCCAGTGCCACCAGAACCGGCGCGATCAATGCCTCTACCTCGTCGCGATGCGCCACGCGGGCCACGTTCGTCGCATACCGCACATCCGCGGCCAATTCGGGCCGCCCCAGCGCATGGGTGACCAGCATCATCCATTCCCGATCGCTCTGCACGGCCAGCAACACCTCGCGCCCGTCCGCGCAAGGAAAGGCGGCGTAGGGTGCAATCGACGGATGTCGCATGCCCAGACGTCCCGGTGCCGCTCCACCATAAGTGGCTTGCAGATAGGGCACGTTCATCCAGTCGGCCATCGTGTGGAACAAGGACACCTCGACCACCCGTCCCTGCCCCGTCCGCCCCCGCGCGATCAGCGATTGCAGCACAGCGGCAAAGGCCGTTTCACCGGCGGCGATGTCGCAGACCGAAAGCCCCACCCGCGCAGCACTTTCGGGCGTGCCGTTGATCGACAGAAGCCCGCTTTCGCCCTGGATCAGCATGTCATAGGCCTTGGCGTCACGATAAGGCCGCTCCTCGCCATAGCCCGAGATCGAGACATAGATCAGCGACGGATGGGCCACACGCATCGCCTCGGCCCCGACCCCCAGCCGGTCGACGGCTCCCGGCGCAAGGTTCTGCACGAAGACATCCGCCTGCCCGATCATCCGGCGCAGCAGCGCCATATCCTCATCCTGCCGCAGGTCGAGGCAGATCGACTCCTTGCCGCGGTTGATCCAGACGAAGTAGGCGCTTTCGCCATGCACCAGCCGGTCGTAACTGCGCGAGAAATCCCCCTCGGGCCGTTCGATCTTGATGACCCGCGCACCCGCATCCGCCAGACGCGCCGTCGCCAAAGGTGCCGCCACCGCCTGTTCCAGCGAGACGACCAGCAACCCCTCTAGGTCACGCCCCATCATGCCCGCCCATAGCTTTTGGGCAGGCCCAGCACCTGCTCGGCGATGTAGCACAGGATCATGTTCGTCGAAATCGGCGCCACCTGATACAGCCGCGCCTCGCGGAACTTGCGCTCGACATCATATTCCTCGGCAAAGCCGAAACCGCCATGGGTCTGCAAACAGGCCTCGGCCGCCTCCCAGCTTGCATCGGCGGCCAGCATCTTGGCGGCATTCGCCTCGACCCCGGGATTGTGCCCCGCATCGTAAAGCCCCGCCGCCCGATAGACGATCGCCTCGGCCGCCATCATATGCGCATAGGCCCGCGCCAGCGGAAACTGCACCCCCTGATTCTTCCCGATGGGCGTTCCGAACACCTGCCGCTCGCGGGCGTAGGCTGCGCCCCTGTCCACGAACCATTTGGCATCGCCGATGCATTCGGCCGCGATCAGGATCCGCTCAGCATTCATCCCCGACAGGATGTAGCGAAAGCCCTTCCCCTCCTCGCCAATCAGAGCATCGGCGGGGATACGGACATTTTCGAAGAACACCTCGGTCGTCGCATGGTTCATCATGGTCCGGATCGGCCGGATCGTGATGCTCTTGCCCACCAACCCGCGCAGGTCGACCAGAAACACCGACAGCCCTTCGGTCCGCGACGCCACCTCGTCGCGCGGCGTGGTGCTGGCCAGAAGGACCATCAGGTCCGAATGCTCGGCACGGCTGGTCCAGATCTTCTGGCCGTTGATGACATAGCTGTCCCCGTCCCGCCGCGCTATGGTCTGCAGCGACAGCGTGTCGGTGCCGCTTGTCGGTTCGGTCACGCCAAAGGCCTGCAGCCGCAGCCGCCCTGCAGCGATCTCGGGCAGGTATTTCTGCTTCTGCGCCTCTGACCCGTGCCGCAGCAGCGTGCCCATCGTATACATCTGCGCATGGCAGGCCGCCGCATTGCAGCCCTGCCGGTGTATCTCTTCGAGGATCACCGCTGCCGCCGTCAATTTCAGCCCCGACCCGCCATATTCCTCAGGGATCATCGCGGCCAGCCAACCCTCGCGCATCAGGGCCGAAACGAATTCTTCCGGATAAGCCCGCCTCGCATCGAGATCACGCCAGTAGCTGCCCGGAAACCCGGCACAGACAGCCGCAACGCCAGCGCGCAGATCGTCGTATCCTTCTGTCGGGTGGACCGTCATGCGCTTCCTCTCGTTTGCCGTTCCCTTGTGCCAGATGAACTGATGCGACCGATACTGATATCCCGCGCATCCAGATATTCCCTGCCGACATAGTTCCAGCCGGGTTTTGACAGTGGCGTTGCTGCAAAATTTTAGGTTGGAAGGTCCGCATCGTGATTTCATGCGGCCTCACTGGCTCAAAGCAAGCCGTCCCCCACTCGCTAGGTTCCAGACTTCGGTAACGGGGATGTCCCGGTCAAGCCCTTTTAGGCGTGAGATTTCACCCGCGGAGGAGCGGATGGGTTGAGGCAATCGTCTTTTGTCGCCCATCTCGGGCCTGCCTTCGCCTGAGATCACCCCGGG
>JAJNPS010000017.1 GCA_021155205.1 Rhodobacterales bacterium | reverse complement strand
TTGGCAGCCTACAACTTCGCCCGAAGGCTCAAGACGCTGAGCGGCCTCACGCCCTACGAATACATCTGCAAAATCTGGACATCAGAGCCGGATCGATTCATCCTCAATCCGATCCACCAAATGCCGGGACTGAACACCTAGTGAAACTGCCGGGCTGCGGCCAGCCTCCTCTTCCAGAGCGCCTGATCTGGCCGCCTTGCTGCGGGCCGCGACCCGGCTTCATGAAGCCCGCCGATCTCCTGTCGAAGCTCTACCTGCCTCCTAAGTGTTTGGGGCCTCAGGCAGGCCCGCCGCGCCGGTATCGGCAAGCTGCTCGGGATCCGGTAAGTCACGCAGGGTTTCCATCCCGAAGGCGGCGAGGAAGGTCTCGGTGGTGACAAATGTATATGGCGCGCCACGGCGTGGCTCTCGGGGGCCGGTGCCGATCAACTTGCGCTCGGCCAGGCGGCCGATCAGGTCACGGCTGATCTCTTTGCCGAAGATGTCCTTCAACCCGTCGCGGCTGATCGGCTGGTGAAACGCAATCGCCGCCAGCACGGCCAGATCGTATTCTGACAGGTTCAGCGCCTGCCCCTCCACAACCGCCGCGGCGCGGATCGCCGGGGCATAGGCGGGCTTGGTTCGCAGTATCCATCCCGCGCCCACCTGCGCCACCTCATAGGGTCGGCCTTCCAGATCCATTGCCAGATCCTCGATCAACAGGTCGACCGAGACCCCTGTGCCCACGACGCGCGCCAGATCCTCGCGCGCGACCGGCGAGGCGCTTGCAAAAAGCACCGCCTCGATCCGGCGCAGCCATTCCCGCCAGCGTAGATCGGCCGGCAGATCGGCCAGACCACGGTCGAAAACTGTCTCTGTGCCGGCGTTTTTCATCGTCAGAGCCCATACATGCGAAAGGTTTCGCGACCGGTCAGCTCGCGCACCGCACCGAGATCGACCAGCCGGTCACACAGTCGCCGGGCTGCCCGATCAGACATGAAGTCGAGTGCCCCCGGCGTCAGCGCCTCGCGCGACAGGAACAGATCGACGGCGCGGCTCGCCCCCCCGGCCCGCAGCTTCGGCGTCACCGCCCGCAGCCGCGCCGCCGCCCGCGCCAGCTCTGTCGCCAGAGACACCGCCTGTGCGGCACCAGCCGCAACTGCCCGGTGGCAGGCCAGCCGCAGATTGTCGCCCCGCAGCCGTAGAGCGCGCGGCTCTATGGCCAGCGACAGCAGCGGAACTGCGTGCTCCTGCCCCCATCCCCGCGCCAACACCGCATCGGCCAGAATCAATGCGGCCGTCTCGGCGCGCGGAACGTCGGCCAACACAGCTTCGATCACCGCTGCCGCCCGGTCCACTGGCGTTGGCCCGGCCGCTTCCAGACAATGCCAGATCTGTTCGGGTGCGATCCCCTCCAGTACCCGGCCCAACCCGGCAACCGAGACCGGCCGCGCTACCGCCCGGCTCCATTGCCGCAGGATGCGCCCCGCCGGGCCGGGATCGTCGACTGCCCGCGTCAGATGCAGCGCGTCGCGCAAGGCGCCCTGCCCTTCGCGCCGCCCGGCCATCGCCGCGCAGGTTCCCGCAGCCGCCAGCGCCAGCCGGTCGCGCCACAGCGGCAGGGGCACATCGGCCGCCGCAACCAGCGCCAGATGCGCCAGCGCCGCCCCCGACCGGAACGCCGCCGCATCAAGGGGTTCAGCCGCCGCCCGAGTAATCCATCCGGGCAAGGGTGGAGGCCCCGGCATGGCTCGGCTCGGCTGTTCGTGCGGCCTTTTCATACCGACAGTCTAAAGGTAGGCGGCGCTTTTTGCGAGAAAAATGCGCTGATAGCGCCCCAGCTATCCTGATACCGCCATGTCCGATAAGATTGCATTATCGGACACAAAAAGGTTATGCTCGATGGCATGGAAGAAACGCCCGTGAAATCGCCTTCGGGGTCGCCGGAACGTCCCGATCGCGATGAAGGGGACGACAGCGCTGATATGGCGCGCGACACGATCGCCCTGCCCTCCCATGTCGCTGGCTCGGGCACGCTCGACCGCCTGGTCGAAACGGCGCGTGACTATGCGCGTCAGGCGGCGTCGGAGAACACGCTGAAGGCCTATGCCAAGGACTGGGCCCATTTCGCCCGCTGGTGCCGGATGCGCGGCGCGGACCCTCTCCCCTCGTCGCCCCAGCTGATCGGGCTCTACATCGCCGATCTGGCAGCGCCGGGTGGCAAGGCCCCTTCGCTGTCGGGGTCCCGACCCCTCTCGGTCGCCTCCATCGAGAGACGCCTTTCTGGCCTTGCCTGGGGCTATGCGCAGCGCGGCCAACGAATGGACCGCAAGGACCGCCACATTGCCAGCGTCCTGGCTGGCATCCGCCGCAAGCATGCACGGCCGCCGGTGCAAAAAGAGGCCATCCTGCCGGAAGACCTGCGCGACATGCTGGCCACCCTGCCCCACGATCTTCGCGGCCTGCGCGACCGGGCGATCCTGCTGATCGGCTTCTCCGGCGGCTTGCGCCGGTCGGAAATCGTCAGCCTCGATCACGGCAAGGACGACACGCCGGACTCGAGTGGCTGGGTCGAAATCCTGGAGGACGGTGTCCTGATCACCCTGCGCGGCAAGACCGGCTGGCGCGAGGTCGAAATTGCTCGCGGCTCATCCGATCAGACCTGCCCGGTCCATGCCCTGACGCAGTGGCTGCATTACGCAAAGATCGAATTTGGTCCGCTGTTCGTGGCGGTTAGTCGCAATGGGTTGAAGGCGACCCCGGAGCGCCTCTCCGACAAGCATGTCGCCCGGCTCATCAAGTCCTGCGCGCGTGACGCGGGCCTGCGCCCCGACCTGCCAGAGAAGGAGCGCCTTGCCCTCTTCTCGGGCCACTCGCTGCGCGCGGGTCTTGCCAGCAGCGCCGAGGTCGAAGAGCGCCACGTCCAGAGGCAGCTCGGCCACGCCTCGATCGAGATGACCCGTCGTTACCAGAGACGCCGCGACAGGTTCCGGGTGAACCTGACCAAGGCCGCAGGATTGTAAGCCAATCTGACCGCTCGGGTTTCAGCTAACCGCTTCAATCGAATCGGTAAGCAAACGCGACAGTCGTGCTGCGCATCGTCAACGGGACTGCTGGTGTAGGAGTCAGTTCATCCTTGCAAAACTTCCATAGGATGGAGTATTTGCAAGGTATGTACCCGCGCAAAGCTTTTCGGACCGTCGTCTCGGCCCTTGATGAACAAGCCGCTGTCGTCCTGCTTGGCCCGCGGCAGGTCGGCAAGACGACCCTCGCCCTGGACATCGCCGAAGGACGCCCCTCGGTCTATCTTGACCTTGAGCGTGAGGCGGATCGGGGGGTTCTGGCTGAGGCCGACCTGTACCTGGACGAGCAGTCCGGCAAGCTGGTGATCCTGGACGAAGTCCAGCAGATGCCGGGTCTCTTCGCTTCCCTGCGGGGACAGATCGACGCCCGGCGCCGCAAGGGGTTGCGCACGGGGCAGTTCCTGCTCTTGGGCTCGGCGTCGAACGTGCTTCTGCACCAGTCGGCGGAATCCCTCGCGGGTCGGGTCCGCTATGTCGAGATGCCGCCCCTACTGCTGGACGAGGTCGGAGAAGACCGCCTGAACGAGCTCTGGCTGCGCGGCGGCTTTCCCGACAGCTTTCAGGCCGCAAGCGACCGGGCCAGCCTGACCTGGCGCGAGGACTTCCTGCGCACCTACCTGGAACGGGACATCCCGGCCCTTGGCCCCCGCATCCCGGCGGCCACGTTGCGGCGGTTCTGGACCATGCTGGCCCACGCCCAAGGCGGGCTTCTGAACGCGGCGACCTTGGCCGCGGGGCTGGGCGTCTCGGGCCAGACCATCGGGCGCTACATGGATCTCATGGTCGACCTGATGCTGGTCCGCCGCCTGCAGCCCTGGCATGAGAACGCGGGCAAGCGGCTGGTCAAGTCGCCCAAGGTCTATGTCCGTGACAGCGGGCTGGTGCACGCCCTGCTGGGCCTCGGCACGCTGGAAAGCCTGCTAGGCCATCCCGTCGTCGGCGGCAGCTGGGAAGGCTTCTGCCTTGAAGCCTTGATCGCCGCAGCGCCAGCTGGAACCGAGCCCTACTTCTACCGGACCTCGGCGGGCGCCGAGCTGGACCTGATCCTTCGGCTTCCCGGTGCAGAGATCTGGGCCATCGAGATCAAGCGCGCCACGGCACCAAAGCTGTCGCGCGGCTTTCACATCGCGGCAGAGGACATCGGGGCGACACGGAAGCTTCTGGTTTATGCCGGAGATCGCGAGATCCCGGCTGGTGAGGATACGCGCGCCCTGCCCCTTTCGTCAGCCATCGCCCTGTTGCAAGGACAATAGCAAAACCTTCCCCGCGGGGAAGATTTCCTTGCCCTGCCCTATTCGTCCAGCTGGTCCAGCATCAAACGCACGGCCTGTTCCAGCCTCCGCCGGTCGATCGTGGTGAAGTCACGATCCAGCTGGATCTCCAGCTTGCCGACAGCGGCCACACACTTGCCCCGGCCGTCCTTGCGGTCGAACTGAAAGCTGGTCTTTGCCTTGGCTGGCTTATCGACCCGCACGGTCGGCGAAACCGCCGGGATACCGACCTCGGCCTCGGCTGCCTCTCCGGCATAGCGCCGAAGGACGGCCATTTCGTCTGCGACCGACCGGTTCTCCCAGCCCTTCAGTTCGGCCTGGATCTGCGCTGCAAGGCCGTCAACCTCTTCCAGCCTCCGCGCCAGGGCGATGCCAAGTGCGCGCGGGATGTCCTGGGGGAAAAGGAGGTCCTGGCCCAACCGTTCGACCACTGCCATGAAGGTGCGGATATAGCTGCGCTTCTGGTAGCCCGCCGACTTGAAGAGGACCGCCACCGCCTTGTCCGGGTCGGTGATCGCGGTCCCGGGATCGGCGGCGTAGTCGAGCGCAAGCATCGCCATCTCGGCGAAGGAGATGTCCTTCCGGACCAAGTTCTCGTCCACCATCTTGCGATAGAGCGCCTCAAGATCGTCGCCGGGCTGGCTGACAGCGGCCGGAATCCTGCCGTATCGGTCGGCATCGCCGGTTTCGTCCAGAAGCTCGCGGTAGGCCGACAGGCGGCGGTAGCCCTGGATTAACTCGAACCGGCCATCGGCGCGGGCCTCAAGCCGGACCGGGTTGGACAGGCCCAGTTCGGCGATCGAGGCCTTCAGTTCGGCAAGCTCGAAGTCCGGGCCCTTCTTGCGGTCGCGGACCAGCTTGGTCATCTCGACCAGGTCAAGGGGGACGAGTTCCACAACCAGACCCAGACGCTTCAGCCGGACATGTTCATGCGCCAGGGCGTCGTTCTCGGACCGGATCTGCGCCTCGATTTCCTGGCGCTCGCGGGTGGCATCGGCCGTCTCGGAGATCGCCGTTGCCATCGGGCCGCGACGGGGCGAGGTCTCGGAAACCTTCCCCGCGGGGAAGGTCTCGGCAACCGCGGTGCCTGGGTCCTCGGGCAGGTCGATATCGAACATGCGGCGCTTCTTGGTCATGGCGGCCCCTTTCAGATCTTGTCCCAGGCAGCCAGCACGCTGGCGCGGAATTCCTCATAGGCGCGGTCGAAGCTGGCCCGGGCGCGGCGCCAGGTTTCGCGCGTCATCTCGCGGTAGTCGATTTCGTAGACCGAGGAGAGGAAGCGGCCGGACTGTTCGACGGCGCGGGTCATCTCGATCGGGTGGTCGGCCACATGTGGTCCGAAAACCTTGCGGAAGGCTTCGAACATCGCACGGTGCAGGTCGTTGCCGGGCTCATACCGCGTCATCAGGAAGCGGATGTCGGCGAAGGCCTTTGGCAGCGAAACCTTCCCCGCGGGGAAGGTCGGACCGAAGCCGGAGAGATCCTCCAGCGCCTCGGAGAGCTGGCCGATGAAGCTGGTGGTCGAGTCATACTCCCAGTAGCCGGGGCCCGAGGGGATATACAGCATGTCGGCCGCGAAGACCGCGTTCATCGACTGGTAGCCGATGGCGGGGGGGCAGTCGAAGAGGATCAGGTCGTAGTCGTCATCGCCCAGGCTGTCGAGGTAGCGGCTGACGGCGGCGAAGAAGGACCACTCGGGGTTGAGGTGGCGGTACTGCGCGGAGGCGAACTCCACGAAGGCGGCGTTGGCGCAGGAGGGGACGATGTCGATGGTCGACCAGGAGGTCGGCTTGATGAAGTCGCTGTGGCGAAGTTCGCCGAGACCGAGGTCGCGGATCGAGGCGGGGATCTGGCGGCGGGGCAGGGCGGTGCCGCTGGCGGCCCCGGTGGCCGCGGCGTTCATCCGGTCGGTCTCGCGGATGAGGTCGCGGGCCATGATGCCCCAGACGGTGTAGTCCTCGGCCACATCGTTGAGGCCCATGGAGTGGGAGAGGGTGGCCTGCGGGTCGAAGTCGACGAGGAGGACGCGGTAGCCGTCCAGCGCGGCGGCATGGGCGAAGTGGAGCGCCACGGTCGACTTGCCGGCGCCGCCCTTGAAGTTGGCGACGGCAGCCCGGAAGGCACGCTTCCCGGCGGGGCGGGGGGGCATCAGGGTCTTGCGGTTGATCTTCATCTTGCGGCGGAGCGCGTTGATCTCGTCCAGGCTGAACCAGCGCTGGCGGCCGTCGGGTTCGACTTCCCCGCCGGGAAGGTCGGGCTCGGCGGCGAGGCGACCGCGGAAGGTGGACTGGTTGATCTGGAAGATCAGCTCGGCCACCTCCCACGAGGAGAAGCGGCGGAGGGTCTTCTGGTTCTCGGGGCTGAAGGTCTGCTGGCGGATCCAGCTTTGCATCTTGAGTGACTGGGCCTGCAGCCGGGCGAGATCTTCGTGCGTGTACATGCGCGCCTCTTTGGGAACGTAAATTCTTGCCGTTTTCCGAAATACGCCGAATTTGCCAAGAATGCAAAACCGAAGTTATCATCTGGCGAAACCTTCCCCGCGGGGAAGATTCTGCTGCCGGGCCAAGGGGAACCCCCCGAATCGCCTGGCCGGGTCAGGGGACGGATGCGGCCGGCGGGACAGGGCATTTAGGGGGACACTGCGTGACGTCCCACAGCATATTGGGGGACAAATCTGGCCGAATGGGGGTCAGTCTGCTTGTCCCCTTATACCATTGATACCCCGTTTCTTCGAAATGGATTTGGGGTCGAGGACGCCCCTCTCCCGCCCGCGCTTGACAGAATCGGAAAGGTGGACGCAAATAGGCGTCATCCGGGGAAGAGCGTTGTGTTAACGTCTTTTCAGGCAAGAGCCCCGAAAAGGGCCAGCACGAGCGAGGCAGCCGGGCCCAAGGGCGAACCGGCGATGGACAGGAGTGGGACATGCAGCTTCCCCGGCCCGTCGGGCGCGAGGCCGCATCGCGGAAATACGACATCCTGTCGGCGCTCATGGCGTTCGCGCTGTCGCGTGACAAGCATGTGCAGCGCCAGGTCCTGCGGGTCATGGCGCTGATCACCACGCGGTACAACTGGCAGCGCGACGAGCTGACGATGGGGCAGGGCGAGATCGCGCGGCTGTGGTCGATGGATGACCGCACAGTCAAGCGCGAGATGGCGCGGCTCAGGGCGCAGGGCTGGCTGGTGCTGAAGCGGCAGGGCGCGCGGGGACGGGTCAGCGTCTATGGGATGGACCTGGAGCGGATGCTGGAGGACACGCGCCCCGCATGGCCCCTGATCGGCGACGACTTCATTGCGCGGATTGAGCCGGACACGACGGCAGGGCAGGGGGCCTCGAACGTCGTTCCGCTGCGAAGCGTTGCGGCACCGATTGACGACGGGTCAATCTGGGCTTCTGCGGGTGCTGCCCTGCATACCGAAGATGCGGCCACCTATGGCGCCTGGTTTCAGGGGCTGACCGACGCCGGCCGGGAGGCCAATTGCCTGACGTTGGCGGCACCGACGCGCTTCCACGCGAACTATGTCTCGGCCAACCTGAAAGAGCGGCTGCTGGCTGCGCTGCGCCGGGTCGATCCCAGCGTCAGAGAGGTGCGGATCATCGGATGACGGCGTCGCCGCGCAGGCGCAGACCAGCGAAGCCCGGCCCTGCGTATACCCTTCCGATATAGCCGATATTGCAAAAACCTATTTCCGAAGATCGCCCCTGCGGCGGACTGTCTGCACAGCCCGGAGGAGGGCTTCGCAAGACAAGATCCTGCATTCAGGGAGGAACCATGAAAGCCTTTCACGCAGCCCTGCTGCGAACGATGGCGGTTTGCGCCACGGTCGCCATTGCAGGCCAAGCCACCGCGGATGTGACCGAACTTCCGCAAGAGATTCAGGACTCGCTCTACAACCCGGCGCTCTTGGACCCGAACCAGCCGATCGGCGACAGCGCCTATCGGGACTTCATCGCCAAGAACCCGCCGCCGTGGAAGATCGGCTATGCCTCGAGCTATGCCGGCAATACCTGGCGGGCGGGGGTGATGGACCGGCTGCAGAATGAGATCATCCCGAAGTGGCAGAAGCTGGGCCTCATCTCGGAAGTGATCGTCACCCAGTCGAACCTGAACGACGCCACGCAGATCCAGCAGATGCGCCAGCTGGTTGACCAGGGCGTCGACGCGATCATCGTCTGCTGCTCCAATCCGACCGCGTTGAACCAGACTGTCGAATATGCCCATTCCAAGGGCGTGCCGGTGTTTTCCGGCATCGGCTATCTGACCAGCGAATACTCGATCAACTCGTCAGCCAACTTCGCCGTCGGGGGCAACATGCTGGGCGAGTGGATGGCGAACGAACTGGGCGGCAAGGGCAACGTGCTGGTGGTCGAGGGCATTCCCGGCGCCTCGGCCTCGGACAGCCAGAACTATGGCATCCAGGAAGCGCTGAAGAAGTACCCCGACATCACCGTGGTCGGACAGATCGCCGGCATGTGGACCGATCAGGTCGCGCAGGCGGAAATCCAGAAATGGCTGGCGACCAACCCCGGCCAGCTAGACGGCATCATCATCCAGTCGGCCAGCGAACTTGGCGCGATCCGGGCGATGAAGCAATCGGGCCGTCCGATGGTGCCGATCACCATCGGGTCGGAACTGGGCGCGCTTTGCTTCTGGCGCAACAATCCCGACGTGGTGTCTTCGGCGATCCACGCCTGGCCGCCCGGGGACGACTTCGAGATGATCTGGAACATCATGATGCGGACGCTGCAGGGGCAGGGGCCCAAGGTCGCCTCAATCCTGACCAAGCCGCTGCCGATGACCAAGGAAGAGATGATGGCGGCGATCCCGGCCGACTGCTCGGAAGACAGCGACCAGTGGTATCACCCGGGCATCGAGGCCTGGGCAGGCAAGGCCTATCTGGACCAGTTCTTCCTGCGTCCCGCTGATCCCGAAGCCTACGATCCGGCGTCGCATCCGAAACCCTGACGCTTCGGCCTGATGGCCCCTGACCCCGGCTGCCGCGCGTCTGGTGCGGCGGCCTTCCCCCCCCTCTCACCCCCTAAATGGCCCGCCCGGACCCCGACCATGCAACCCGTCTCGGTCGAAATATCCAAGGTTCGCAAGACCTTCGGCCCCACGGTCGCGCTGGCGGATGTCAGTCTGCGGGCCTACGCGGGCGAGGTCCATGCCATCATCGGCGGCAACGGATCGGGCAAGTCCACGCTGGCCAAGGTGATCTCGGGCGTGCTGATCCCCGACAGCGGGCAGGTGTCGATCCTGGGCAAGGCCGCCACGACCCCGCATGAAGCGCGGATCCTGGGCATCTCGAACGTCTTCCAGGAGGTGCTGGTGGCGGACGAGTGCTCGGTCTACGACAACCTGTTCCTGGGGTCCGACGGCCTGCTGGGGACCGAGGAAACCCGCGAGGTGCGGGCGGCGCGGGCGGCGGCGCTGATGGCGGAACTGCTGGGCTTCGATCTGGACCTGAACACCCTGACGGGCGACCTGCCGCTGTCGGTCAAGCAGTGGATCACCATCGCGCGGGCCATGCTGACCCAGCCGAAGGTGCTAATCCTGGACGAAAGCTCGGCCGCGCTGGATTTCGAATCCACCGAACGGCTGTTCCGCAAGATGCGGGCGATGAAGGCGCAGGGCACGGCGATCCTGATCGTGACGCACCGGATTGCCGAGCTGGTTCGTATCGCCGACCGCGCCACCGTCTTGCGCGACGGGCGGACGGTGGGCACGCTGGAACAGGACGAAATCACCGAAGCGCGCATCCTGTCGCTGATCGCTGGTCCCGAGCGCGAGCGCGCGCAGGGTGCCCAGACCGAAGCGACCCGGCTGTCGGATGCCGCGCTCTTGCGGATGCAGGAGGTGCGGGTCTGGCCGGATGCCGCGCCGTTCGATTTCACCCTGTACCCCGGCGAGGTGGTCGGCATCACCGGGCTGGACGGGCAGGGCCAGGCCGATTTCGTGCGCGCCATCGCCGGCGTGCAGCCCCTGATCGGCGGCCGTATCGCGCTGATCCGCGACAAGGTGGCCGAGCCGGTGACCGACCTTCGCTCGGCCCGCGAGAACGGCATCTCCTACGTCTCGGGCGACCGCAAGAAGGAAGGCATCTTCGCCAACCTCGGCATCTTCGAGAACATGATGTTGCCGGTCTACCGCGCCTATCGGGCGGGCGGGTGGCTGGCCCTGATCAACCGCACCAAGCTGCGCCCGGTCTTCGAATGGGAGGCCTCGAAGCTGGCGGTCAAGATGGGCGCGCCGGACAACCTGATCACCTCGCTGTCGGGCGGCAACCAGCAGAAGGTGCTGATTGCGCGGGCCTTTGCCGAAAAGCCCACGGTTCTGGTGCTGAACGACCCGGCGCGCGGGATCGACGTGGGCGCCAAGCTGGACCTCTACCGCAACCTGCGCGAGTTCGCGGCGCGCGGGAATGCGGTGGTGTTCCTGTCGTCCGAGATCGAGGAGTTCCTGAACCTCTGCTCGCGGGTGCATGTGTTCCGCAACGGGGCCATCAGCGCGGACTTCGCGCCGCCCTTCGACACTCATGTCATCCTGAACGCGATGTTCGGCCGCAAGGCCCATGCGCCGATGCCGGGCGAGGCGCTGGCGGAAGAAGAGGCGCATCCCCACCACCACGCGGCGGACGAGGCGCAGACCTTTATCCCTTCGCATTTCACCCCCACCACCACCGAGGACGGCCGCCCCGCCGCGCGGCCCGTCAGGCTGGTGGCGACCGGCCAGAAGGAGGATGGCGTGAACCAGTCCGGCTTTTTCCTGAACGCATCGGACATTCCGCAGGGCGCGGTGATCCCCGACCGCTTTGCCGAAGACAGCCGCATTTCTCCCCGGCTGGTGTGGTCGGGCGTGCCCGAAGGCACCCGGAGCTTCGCGCTGGCCGTCACCGACCCCGACCTGCCGGCCGAGTTCAACTTTCCGCGCAGCTTCGCGCATTGGCTGGTGCATGACATCCCAGGCCATATCCGCGAGCTGGCCGAAGGCGCCAGCGGCAGTCTGGCGATGCCGGCGGGCGCGATCGAGCTGAACTCGGACTTCGTGACCTTCGGCATTCCGGGCTTCGCGCGCGGCTGGGGCGGACCCTGGCCGCCGGACCGCCAGCACCGCTATGTCTTCACGCTTTACGCGCTGAAGGTTCCGCGCGTGGCCTTGCCCGCCGATGCCGACCTGGCCGCCTTTGCCGCCGCCGTCATGCCGGTGGCCATCGACCAGGCCAGCTTTACCGCCGTTTACGGCCCGGCCCGCAAGGCCCTGCCGACTGCAACACCCACATCTGCCGAACCCACGAGGAGGACCGCATGAGTAGATACGGCAGCAGAAAGGGCTTCGATCTGGAATGGATCGAACGCTGGGCGCGCTGCGTCAATGAAGACAGGATCCTGCCGGTGATCGGCCGGTTCTTCACCAACCGTTTCGTCCTGGGCGTGGACGAGACCGATTTCCTGGTCGAGGTGCGTGGCGGCAAGATCGCCCGCATTTCCGAAGGGCTGACGCCGAACGACCTGGGTTTCGACTTCGCGTTGCGCGCGCCGTCCAGCGCCTGGGCCAAGTTCGCCATGCAGGTGCCGCCGCCGATGTTCAACGACATCTGGGCCATGGCCCACCCGCTCCACCGCCAGCTGACCATCGACGGCAACCAGATGCCCTTCTGGCAGAACATGCGCGCGCTGACCCGCATGCTTTCGCTGATGCGGCAGGTCTGAGGAGACACCCATGAACCAGCACGATCCCATCGTCGGGCGCTATGTCTATGTGACCTGTCAGGGCAAGACCTACCGCACCTATTACGAAGAACATGGCGAGGGCATCCCGATGGTCTGCCTGCACACCGCAGGCACCGACGGGCGGCAGTACCGCCACCAGCTGTGCGACCCCGACATCAGCGCGAACTTCCGCGTCATCGCCTTTGACATGCCCTGGCATGGCAAGTCGATCCCGCCGTCGGACTGGTATCTGATGGAAGACGAGTACAAGCTGACCACCAGCTTCTACGGCGAGTTCATCGTGGCCTTCTGTCGCGCGCTGGACCTGAAGAAGCCGGTCATCATGGGCCAGTCGATGGGCGGCAACATCTGCCTGCATCTGGCGCTGAAGTACGAAAGCGAATTCTCGGCGCTGATCGCGCTTGAAGCCTGCGACTATTCGCCCGGCTGGTGGATCTATCCGTTGCACCACCCGCACATCCACGGCGGCGAGGCGGTGGCGACCAGCACCTTCGGCCTGATGAGCCCCGAAAGCCCCGACGAATACCGCTGGGAAACCTGGTGGTACTACGCCCAGGGCGGCCCGGGCATCTTCAAGGGCGATCTCTACTTCTATTCGGTCGACAGCGATTTCCGCGACCAGGTGCACAAGATCTCGGGCCGGGTGCCGATCTATTTCCTGACCGGGGAATACGACTTCGCCTGCACGCCGGAAATGACCGAGCGCACCGCCGAAAAGGTGAAGGGTTCGGAATGCGTGATCTTCTCGGGCGGGCATTTCCCGACTTCGGAAGACCCGGTGAAGTTCAAGGACGTCATCACGCCGGTCCTGAAGAAGATCGTCCAGAACGACCCCGAGCGCCGGGGCGGCGCACGGGCGCTTCCGGGCGGCAGCGCGGCAGCTTCCGGCACGGCTTCGGGCGGGGCACGCCCTGCCGCGCGCCGGGTGATCGAGCTGAGCTGAGCGAGACCGGCCGGGCGCCCGCACGGTGCCCGGCCTTCCCCTGAACCCCTGACGGGACAGCGATGTCGGAACGTTCCTCATCGACCAGCACCTACCTTCTGGTGCCGATCCTGCTGATCGCAGCCCTTCTGGGGCTGGCGGCGGTGCGGAACCCCAGTCTTGTCTCGTTGTCGGGCTTCGGCTCGGCGATCATCGTGGCGGCGCCCCTGGTGTTGGCGACCTATTCGCTGATGGCGCTGGCCGTGGCCGGGCGGGGGACGGTGGACCTGGCGGTCGGACCGCTGATGGCCTTCATCAACGTCTCGATCGTGAAACTGAACATGCTGGAGGTGGTGACCGGCCCCTTCGGCGTGTTCTTCGTGGCGCTGGGGTTGGGGGTGATCTACCAGCTTCTCTTCGCGCTGATCGTGATCTGGGTGCGGGTGCAGCCGATCATCGTGGCGCTGTCGGGGTTCCTTGCGCTGTCGGGGATCAACCTGGTGATCCTGCAGCGCCCCGGCGGCACGGCGCCGGAATGGATGGGCAGCTGGGGTCTGGGCACGACCGTCTTCTCGCCGGTGCTGCTGATCGTGCTGATCGCCACGGCGGGCTGGCTGCTGTTCACGCTGACGCCGTTCTACGCCAACCTGCGGATGATGGGCTATGACGAGCGCGCGGCCTGGACCAGCGGCGTGCGCATCAACATCGTCCGGGTCGGGGCGCATGTGATTGCCGGCCTGTTCGTGGGCCTTGGCGCGATCTGCTACACCGCGCTGATCGCCAGCGGCGACCCGACGCAGGGCACCACCATGACGCTGACCGCGGTGACCGCGCTGGTTCTGGGCGGGGTCAGCCTTGCGGGCGGACGCGGCGGCGTGACCGGGGCGCTTCTGGGGGCGCTGAACCTGTATCTCATCGGCTTCGTGCTGGCGACGTTCAACTTCGGCGCGGTTCAGGCCTTTGTGACGCAGATGGCCTACGGCGTGATCCTGGTGTTGTCGCTGCTGCTGACGCTTCTGGTGCCGGTGATCGGCCGCCACATCGCCTTCATCACCCCCTGGGGCGCCTTCCTGGTGCTGGGGGCCGTGGTCGCAGGCATCATGCTGCAGGTCGCCACCATGGGCAGCTACCTGCCGGCCGAGCCGGTCGCGGGTGCCGCGCAAGGAGCGTTGCTGACCCGCTACCTGCTGGACACGCCGGCGGCGGGCCTTGATCTGGGGCTGGCGCTGTCGCCCCTGCAGAAGACCGCCTTCATCGCCGTCTTCGCGCTGGTGGCGCTGGTCTTCACCGCCCGGCTGATCCACGCGGAATCGCGGGCGCGCAAGATGGGCCTCTTCCTTTACGTCTTCATCGCCGTGCTGATCCTTGCGCTGTTCGCCGTGGTGGCGGGGCAGGGCAGCGGCACCCTTGTCAGAGCCACGCCATGACCGACCTGTCCCCCCCGAACCCGCGCATGAGCCTGATCCCGATCCCGCGGTCCTCGGCGATGATCTGGGTGAACCTTGCCGCCGCGCTGGTCATCGCCGCCATCGGCTTTGGTGTCGGCTTTGGCCAGGGGCTGAAGGCGCAGACGGTGATCCTGTCGACGGTGGTGTCGATCGCGGTCACGCTGTGGCTGCTCAACTATGTCGTGGTGATCTTCGAGACCCGCGCCGCCGACCGGACCGAGGCAACCGGGGGCGAGGCGCGGGGCTTCTGGCGGCGGAACCGGGCGCTGATCATCTCGATGGGCCTTCTGGCGCTGGTCTACCTGATCGTCACCGCCAGCGTGCCGGAATTTCGCAGCGTCACCAATCTGATCGCGTTTCTGGTGCTGGAAGCGATCCTGCTCTTCGCCTTCAAGGTCTCGGGACGGTTTGCCAGCGGGCGCAGCGCCTTCATCGGGCTGATCTTGCTGGGGGCGCTGATCATCATCTCGGCCTTCACCATTCCGGGCTTCCTTTCGGGGCCGAACGTCAAGGCGATCCTCCTCTTCGCGGCCTTCCTGGGCATCGCCTGCGTCGGGCAGACGCTGGTCGCGCTGATGGGGGGGCTGGACCTGTCGATCCCCTTCGTCATCGGGGCGTCGAACATCGGGCTTCTGTTCCTGATCTCGCTGGGCGTGCCCTCGTTCGTGGCGGCGATCTTCGTCCTGGTGATCGGCGGCGTGATCGGGCTGATCAACGGGCTTCTGACCTACAAGCTGCAGGGGCAGGCGCTGATCCTGACGCTGGGCACCGGCTTTGCGGTGGCGGGACTGACGCAGATCCTGACCTCGATCGGGTCGGCCTTCGGGGGCAACGTCTTTGGCACCGTGCCGCCCTGGCTGCAGAACCTGGCGGCGATGAACGGCACGACTTTCGGGCTGGCCTTTCCGCCGACCATCCTGATCTGGATCGTGCTGGCCATCATCGTGATCATCGGCCTGCGCTGGTCGGCCTATGGCCGCTACATCTATGCCCTGGGCGGCAACCGCCGCTCGGCCCGGCTGATCGGTGTCAGCGAGCTGAAATACTGGACGCTGGCCTATGTGATCTCGGGCGTCTTTGCCGCGCTGACCGGCTGCCTTTTGCTTGGCTGGTCGGGTGGCGGTTTCATCGGGGTGGGCGACCCGTACCTCTTCACCACGCTGGCGGCTGTGGTCATCGGCGGCACCTCGCTGTCCGGCGGCTACGGCGGCTACGGCTTTACCGTCATCGGCGTGCTGGTGCTGCAGGTCCTGTCCTCGTTCCTGATCGGGATCGGCCTGAAATACGAATGGCAGCAATTCATCTTCGGCCTACTGATCCTGCCCATGGTCGCGCTTTACGGCCGGGCACCGCACATCAGGGCGCAAGTCTGAGGGAAATCATGTTTGGAACACTCTACACCACCCAGGATGTCGTCAGCAGCGCCTATGCGGCCGCCTTGCTCGCCACCTTCTCGACCGCCATCCTGTGCTTTCTGGGCCTGAGCTGGACCAACGAGAAGTGGCGGGTGCCGCTGGCGATGATGGGCGTCGCGGCGCTGGCATCGTCGCTGCATTACGTGGGCGCCACCTCGCTGTGGCTGAGCGGGCAGGCGGCCTCGGGCGGGATCCGGTTTTCCGGCTGGTTCACCGTGCATCCCCTGCAGGTGGCGGCGGTCTACTTCTTCGCCCGGACCATGGGCAAGGCGCCGGTGGGCGTGTTCTGGCGGATGACGGGCGCGGCGCTCTTGATGGTGTTTTCGCGCTATCTGGGCGATGCGGGGTTCTTCAACCCCACGCTGGGCGTGCTGCTGAGCATCGGCTTCTGGCTGTATATCCTGGGCGAGATGTATTTCGGCGCGATGCCTGACCTGATCCGCAAGGGCAGCCGCGCCGTGCGCCTGGGCTATTTCTGGATCCGGTTGATCCTGACCATCGGCTGGGCGATCTATCCGATCCTGCACTTTGTCGACATCGTCATCGGGGCCGGACAGGCGCCCGGTATCGTCGCGCTCTACACCCTCTTCGACCTCATCAACCTCATCACCCCGTCGCTCATCGTCCTGGCCGTGGCCGGACAGGAACGCTACTGAGCCGCCCCCTTTCCGGGGCCACCGCTTGACGAAAGGACGCATACCATGACCGGCGCCGATGCGATTGCCATCATCATCCTGCTTACGATCCTGATCGCGGTCGGGGTCTATCTTCTGCACTGGCTGTACCGCCATTCCTCTAAGGACCAGAGCTTTGTCCGCACCGGCTCGGGCGGGGAGCGGGTGGTCATGGGGGGCGGGGCGCTGGTGATCCCGATCATCCACGACATCACGGTGGTGAACATGAACGCGATCCCGGTGGAAATCCGTCGGGTCGGGGAACAGTCGCTGATCACCAGGAACAAGCTGCGGGTGGACATCGTGGCCGAGTTCTTCGTCCGCGTGGTGGCGACCGAAGCGGGTGTTTCGCTGGCCGCGCGGACGCTGGGGGCCCGCACGCAGGACCCGCTGGCGCTGAAAGAGATCATCCAGGGCCGCTTTGTCGATGCCATGTCCGCCGTGGCCGCGACCATGACGATGGAGGAAATCCACCAGGACCGCCTGGGCTATATCCGCAAAGTGGCCGAGCTGTCGGGCCAGACGCTGGGCACCAACGGGCTGGAACTGGAAAACGCCTCGCTGACGGCGCTGAACCAGACCGATATCGGCGTTTTCAACCCGGCCAACGCCTTTGACGCCGAGGGCCTGACCCGCCTGACCGAAGAGATCGAGGAACGCCGCCGCGCCCGCAACCGGATCGAGAACGAGGCCCGCATCGACATCAAGATGAAGGACTTCGAGGCCGAGCAGCGCGCGCTGGAGATCGACCGCGACCTGGAATACGCCCGCATCGACCAGGCCCGCGCGATTGAAATCCGCAAGGCCGCGCAGGCCGCCGAGATCGAGGCGGAACGGTCGGTCTCGGCCATCTCGATCACCCAGGCCAAGATGAAGGCCGAGGAAGAGGCCGAGCGCATCCGCATCTTGAAGGAGCAGACGGTCGATGTGGAACGCATCCGCGCCGCCAACGACGTCCGCGCGCTGGAGATCGAGCGGCAGAAGGATACCGAACTGACCGAGATCGCCTCGCGCACCCGGCTGGAAACCGAACGCCTGCTGACCCGCCAGCAGATCGAGGCCGAGCGGATCGAACGCGAGCGGCTGGTGAAGGAGGCCGAAATCAAGTCGCGGCTGGAGATCGAGGTCTTTGACCAGAAATCGTCGGGCGAGATCGAACAGGCCCGGCTGGCCAGGGAACGCGAGGTCGAGGCGCGGCGGATCGAGACCGAGAAGGCGATCGAGCTTCTATCGGTCGAGAAGGAAAAGGAGATCCGCGTCTCGAACGAGCAGGCCGCCGCCGAGCAGGAGCGCGCCGCGATTGCCAAGCGCCATGCCGTCGAGGTGGAACGCATCCGCCGCGACGAGGAAGTGGCCCAGCAGGAAATCGCCAAGACACAGAAGATCCGCCTGGCCGAGACGCTGAGCCTGCGCAAGGTGGAAGATGCCGCCATCGTTGCCAACCGCGAGATCGAGGAGTTGCGCGTCGCGGCGGCGAAATACATCGACCGCTTCGTGATCGAGCAGGACCTTGAGGTGGAACTGGCCGACAAGCAGCGCCTGATCGCCGTCACCAACAAGGCCATCGAGGAAGCCGTGGCGAAGGCGAACGAGGCCGAGGCCCGGAAGACGCTGGCGGCAGTCGAGGAACAGGTCTCGACCGTCCGCGCCGAAGAGGCGGCCGCGCGCGCCAAGAAGGTGGACATCATCGCCGCCGAGGCCGCCGCCGAGCGCGAGGCGCTGCGCACCGTCAAGGCCGCCGAGGCCGAGAAGCAGGCCGTGGAACAGCGCGCCCTGGCCGAGATCGCCGAGGCAAAGGCCGCCGAGGTGCGCTATGAGACCGACGCGGAAGGCGCGCGCAAGATCAACGACGCCGAGAACATGCGCAGCGACGAAAGCCGCCGCAGCGCGATCTACGAACATTTGGTCAAGACTCTGCCGCAGATCATCCGCGAGACGGTCAAGCCGATGGAGAACATCGAGTCGATCAAGATCCTGCAGGTCGATGGCCTGCCGGGCCTGAACTCTCCGTCCGAGACCGGCGGCGCCGGGGCCGGGCCGGGCAACGGCGGCAACATCTCGGACCAGGTGGTGAACTCGGCCATGAAGTACCGCACGCAGGTCGCCTTCGTGGACGGGCTGATGGAGGAGATCGGCCTGCCGCTGAAGAACCTTGGCTCGGCGGGCGGCATGTCCTTCCGCAACTTCCCCGGCGTTCCCGGACCCAAGTCCGGCAAGGACGACGACTGAGGGGGGATAGGCGATGCGGGACGCGGGCGAGGACAGGCTTGACCGGCACGCGCTGGTGATCGCCGTCTGGCTGGCGGCGGGGGTCCCGGCGCTGGTCGGGTTCCGGCTCGCCTTCGGCGCGGGCGGGCCGATCTGGCTGGGCTTGGGCTTCGGCGCATTTCTGTCGGGCTTTGCCGCGCATCTGATCGTCAATGCTGTCACTGCAACGGGCTTCACCCCGCGCGAGGTGGCGCTGGGGCTGGTGCTGGCGTTGGCCGGAATCCTGGCGCTGCCGCTGGCCACCCTGATGGTGCCGGGGTTCGGCGCGCGCTACCTGATACCGCTGGCTGGCGGGGCGGCCGTTCTGGTGGCGGCGGCGCTGACGGCCATGGTCATCCGCCACGGCCCGCGCCGGTCGCTGGAGCTGTTCGACGCCGCGCGCGACACCAACCCGCGCCGGGCCAACCGCCTGACGCATCGGGGGGGCCGGAAGTGACGCCGCTTCTCCTGACCCTGCTGGTCTTCCTGACCGCCCTGGCCGTCTATGTCGCGGCGCTGGTTGCGCATCAGGGCTCCTCGCGTCCGCTGGCATTCCTGGACGGCGGGGCGGGCCTGCCGGGCTGGGCCGCGATCTTCGCCACCGGGGGCGCGGTGGTGGCCGGGCAGGACCTGCCGGGACATCTGGCTCTGGTCGGCCGCTATGGCTTGCAGGCCAACCACCTGGGGCTGGGCATGATGCTGGCCGCGCTGGCGCTGGTCCTGGTGCAGAAACGGCTGTGGCTGGCCTGCCGGATCAGCGGCCTTACCACCCCGGCCGAGGCGCTGGCCAGCCATTTCGGCAGCGTCACCCTGCGCATCGCGCTCTTGACGCTGGCGCTCTTGTTCGCGCTGCCCTTTGCGGCGACGCTGTTGTCGGGCGCGGGCGGACTTCTGGCGCAAATGACTGGCGGCGCCATTCCGCGCGGGGCGGCGATCTGGGGCCTTGGCTTCGCGCTGTTCCTGCCGGCGGTGATCGGCGGCTGGCGGGCGACGGTGCTGGTGATCGCGATCGAGGCGCTGTTGCTGGCGGTGCTGCTGGTCGGCGGGGCCCTTCTGGCCGAAACCCGGCTTGGCCCCGGCTTTCCGGTGCTGGCGCTGCCGGTGCCCGAAGGCACGCTGGCCGATGCCATTCCCGGCGTGGCGCAGTATTCCGCCGGGATCGGCAAGGAGACCGCCCAGGGCGGTATCTTCACCACGCTGGCCATCCTGTCCGGCGCGCTGGCCATGGTGGGGCTGGTGCTGTCGCCGGGCGTGCTGTTCCTGGGGATCACCGCGCGCGCGGGACGCAGCCTTGGCTTTGCCGGCGTCTGGGTCCTGGGCGGCGTGTCGACCGGACTTCTGCTGCTGTTGGCCCCGCTTCTGGCGGCGCGGATGGCCGGGGGGCCGGAGGGGCTGGTGCAGGCTCTGGCGCAGGTCGACACGCTGGCTGGCGCGGGGCTGGCGCTGGCGCTGATCCTGGCGGGCATGGTGGCGGCGGGGTTCTTCGTCATTTCGGGCGCGCTTCTGGTGACGCGCGATCTGGTGTTGCCCTTCATCCTGCCCGGGCTGTCGCCGCAAGGTGCCCGGCTGGCCGCGCGCATTGGCCTTGCGGTGGCCTTCTTCCTGGTGGCCGCGCTGGCGACGTTCTCGCCCCTGGCCGCGGCGGTGTTCGGCAGCCTGGCCCTGCCCTTGTCGGTGCAGATGCTGCCCGCACTTCTGGGGCTTTCGTTCCTGCGCTGGGTCAGCCGCAGCGCCATCCTGACCGGGCTGATCCTGGGCGGGCTGGCCGTCTTCTTCACCGAACCGCCCGGCCTGATCCTGTTCGAGGGCCTGTTCCTGGACCTGCCCTGGGGCCGCTGGCCGATGACGATCCATTCCGCCGGCTGGGGGCTGGTGCTGAACGCGGGCGCGGTGCTGCTGGTGTCGATCTTCACCCGCAAGGGTGCCGAGCGGCTGCACCGCGACCGGCTGCACGACGAATTCGCCGCGCGCTGGCGGGTGGACTTCGGCGGAAAGGGCGCGCGCGGCGCCATCTGGTCGCTGACACTGATCTGGGCCTTCTTCGCGCTCGGTCCAGGTGCGATCCTTGGCAACAGCTTCTTCAGCCGGCCGATCTTTACCGAGGCCGAGGCCTCGCTTGGCCTGCCGTCGCTGTGGGCCTGGCAACTGTTCTTCTGGCTTCTGGGCGTGCCGCTGGTCTGGTGGCTGGCCTATCGCTGCCGGCTTGGCATGACCGGGGACGAAGGCCTGCGGCGGCTGGCCGGTGGCGCGGACCGGCCTCTGCGGGCGCCGCGCTGGATTGCCGCCTCGCTGGCGCGTGTGACGGGGCGGTAGCGATGGCGCGGATCGACCGGACGGGAGTGGACTTTCGCCGCCTGCGCTATTTCCTGGCGGTCTGCGACCACGGCGGCTTTTCCCGGGCGGCCAAGGAGGTGGGGATCGCCCAGCCGGCGCTGACCCGGCAGGTGCAGCTGCTGGAGCAGGAGCTGGGGCTACCGCTCTTCACCCGTAACGGCCGCAGCGCCGTTCCGTCCGAGGCGGGGCAAAGCCTGCAGTCCGAAGTACGACGGCATATCGAGGGACTGGATGCGGTGGTGGGCCAGTTGCGCCGCAACTTTGCGGCGGAGCCGCTGCGGGTGACGCTGGGCATCTGCCCGACGATCGCGCCCTTGTTCCTTGACCCCGTCCAGGACGCGCTGCGCGGCCAGCCCGGCTGTCCGGCCCTGCAGGTGATCGAGGCCTATTCCGGTGACCTGCGCAGCTTGATGCGGGCGGGGCAGCTGGACCTTGCGCTCAGCTATGCGCTGTCGGATGCCGAAGGCCTGACCGCGACGCCGCTTCTGACCGAGCGGCTGGTGCTGGTCGGCGGCCTGTCGGGCCTGCCCGACCGGGTGGCGCTGCCCGAGCTTGCCCGGTTGAAGCTGATCCTGCCCAGCCGCATTCACGCCCTGCGCCGGATCATCGACGCCGCCTGCGCCGCGCGCGGTCTGAGCATCGTCCCGGCGCTGGAGCTGGACAGCCTGGGCGCGGTCAAGGCGCTGATCGCCGACCCTGCCGCGGGCTATGCCACGATCCTGCCCCTGCACTCCGTCCTGCGCGAGGCCCAAGCGGGCGCCTTCGCGCTGCGCCTCATCGACGACACCGCGATGCAGCGCACCATCGCGCTTCTGGTGCCCGCCGCCGCGCCGGACCCACATCCCCTGCTGCTGGACGAAATCGCCCGCCGGGCCGCAACCCTGCGGGCCTCGCTACAGCCGGTAAGCTGACCCATGCCTTGCCCGAAAGGACCTAGACGATGACCAGTTTTGATCCCACCGCCGACTATGCCCCGATCCGCGAGGGCGTGGCCCGGGTTTGCGCCGAGTTTCCCGGCACCTACTGGCGCGACCTGGACAGCCGCCGCGCCTATCCCACCGAATTCGTCAATGCCCTGATCCGCGAAGGCTATCTGGCCGCGATGATCCCCGAGGAATTCGGCGGCTCGGGCCTGAACCTGACGGCCGCCGCCGCGATCCTGGAGGAAATCCACAAGAACGGCTGCAACGCCGCCGCCTGCCACGCGCAGATGTATACCATGGGCACCGTCCTGCGCCACGGCAGCCCCGAACAGAAGCGCCGCTACCTGCCCGGCATCGCCGCCGGCACCCTGCGCCTGCAGGCCTTCGGCGTGACCGAACCCACGTCCGGCACGGATACCCTGGCCCTGAAGACCACCGCGCGGCGCGACGGCGACCATTGGGTGATCAACGGCCAGAAGATCTGGACCAGCCGGGCCGAGCATTCCGACCTGATGGTGCTTCTGGCGCGCACCACCCCGCGCGATAAGGCGGCCAGCCGCACCGACGGGCTGTCGGTCTTCCTGGTCGACATGCGCGAGCATCTGGGCCACGGCATCACCATCAGGCCGATCCGCACCATGATGAACCACGCCACGACCGAGGTCTTCTTCGACAACCTTCGCATCCCGGCGGACGCGCTTGTGGGCGAAGAGGGCAAGGGGTTCCGCTACATCCTGTCGGGGATGAATTCCGAACGCATCCTGATCGCCGCCGAATGCATCGGCGATGCGAAGTGGTTCCTGAAGAAGGGAGCCGACTATGCCAGGGAGCGGGTCGTCTTCGGGGCGCCCATCGGCCGCAACCAGGGCGTGCAGTTCCCGCTGGCCCGCGCCCAGGCGCATCTGATGGCGGCCGAAGCCATCGTCTACCGCGCCGCCGCCATGTACGATTCCGGCATGAATCCGGGCGTCGAGGCGAACACCGCCAAGATGCTGGCCGCCGACGCCAGCTGGGAGGCCGCCGAGGCCTGCCTGCAAACCCATGGCGGCTTCGGCTTTGCCGAGGAATATGACGTCGAGCGCAAGTTCCGCGAGGCGCGGCTGTACCAGGTCGCTCCGATCTCGACCAACCTGATCCTGTGCTACATCGCCGAGCAGGTGCTGGGCCTGCCCAAATCCTACGGAGAGGTGCGCGGATGACCACGCTTGACCATGTGCTTGACCTGGCCGCCCTGCCTGCCGCCGAAATCCCGGCCAGCGCGCGCCGGATAGCCCGATTTTCGCTGTATGACTGGATGGTCTGCGGTCTGGCCGGCGTGGCCGAGCCGCTGGCCGTCCGTCTGCGGCAGGTGATCGGGGCCGAAGGCGGCCATCCGGTGGCGCAGGTCTTCGGCGGCCCGGCGCTGCCGGCCCGGGCGGCGGCGCTGGTGAACGGCGCGACCAGTCATGCGCTGGACTATGACGACACGCACTTCGGCCATGTCGGACACCCCTCGGTCGGCATCTATCCCGCGGCGCTGGCGGTTGGCGAAGCGATGCAGGCCAGTGCCGCGGCGGTGGCCGATGCCTTCCTGCTGGGGGCCGAAGCTTCGGTCCGGATCGGCATGCTGCTGGGGGCGGTGCATTACAACCGCGGCTTTCACCAGACCGCCACGGCCGGGGCCTTTGGGGCCACTGTGGCGGCGGGCCGGCTGTACGGGCTTGGCCGAGCGGAGATGCGTGCGGCAATCGGGCTGTGCGCCACCCGCGCTTCGGGACTGAAGTCGCAGTTCGGCACCATGGGCAAGCCCTACAACGCCGGCATTGCCGCTTCGAACGGGGTGGAATGTGCGGCGCTGGCGCGGGCGGGCTTTACCTCGGCGGAAGACGGGCTGGAAGGGCCGCAGGGCTTTATCCCCACCCATTCCGACGCGCCGGTCAGCGCAGGGCTGTGGGACGATCCGCCGCCCGGCCGGTTCCGCTTCGAGGAGGTGAAGTACAAGCTGCACGCCTGCTGCCACGGCACCCACGCGATGATCGAGGCGCTGGCGGCAGCCAAGGCCGCGAACGGCCTAACCCCGGCCGGCATCGCCGCGATCCGCCTGCGCACCAGCCCGCGCTGGCTGAAGGTCTGCGACATCAAGGCCCCGCGCAGCGGGCTGGAGGTGAAGTTCAGCTATGTCTGGCTGGCGGGCATGGTGCTGCACGGCATCCCGACCGCCGCGGATACCGCCTATACCGATGCGCTGGCCCGGGATGCCGCGCTTGCCGCCTTTGCCGGAAAGGTCGACGTGCAGGGCGATCCGAGCGTCGGCGACATGCAGGCCGAAGGCGAGATCGTCCTGACCAAGGGGCGGATGCTGCCCTTCGCGCATGATCTGGCCGCACCGATTCCGGCCGCCGTGCTGGAGGCCAGCCTGCGCGCCAAGGGCCGTGGCCTGCTGGGCGACCGGGCCGAGACGCTCTGGGCCGCGGTGGCCGGGCTGGACCGGCTGTCGGCACGCGATCTGGGCGCCAGGCTGGGGGCGGCGTGATGGGGCAGGGGGAGGCCGCCAATGCCGACTGGATCGGCCGCAGCTGGCGGCGGTCCGACCTCGTGTCGGATCGGCTGATCGACGGCTACCGCGCCACCTTTCCGGGCCTGCTGGGACCGGGTGCCGTGCCGCCTGGCCTGCACTGGGCGCTGTCGCCCGATCTGGCCGGGCCGGACCTGCTGGGCCGCGACGGTCATCCCCGGCAGGGCCTCTTCGTGCCCGAACTGCCGCTGCCGCGCCGGATGTGGGCGGGCGGCGAGATCGTCACCCACGCGCCCTTCAGCCCTGGCGAGGTGGTGGACCGCGTGACCACCGTCAGCGACATCACCTTCAAGCAGGGCACGACGGGAGCCTTGGGTTTTGTCACCCTGCGCCACGTGGTGACCGCTGCGGGCGCACCCCGGCTGGAGGAACGGCAGGACCTGGTCTACCGGCAGGACCCCGCACCGGGAACGCCCGCGCCGGTGCCCCCGCAGGCCGACGCGTGGGAGGTGGCGCGGGACTGGGCGGTGACGCCCGATCCGGTCTTGCTGTTCCGCTATTCGGCGCTGACGTTCAACGGCCACCGCATCCATTACGACCACCCCTATGCCACCGGGGTCGAAGGCTATGCCGGGCTGGTGGTGCACGGGCCGATGCAGGCGTTCTGGATGCTGAACCTGGCCGCGGACATGCTGGGCCACACGCCTGCCCGCTTCCGCTATCGCGGCCTTTGCCCGCTCATCTGCGGCAGTCCCGTCCGGGTCGAGGCGATGGAGCGCGCGGGTGAAATTGCCCTGCGGGTGCGGACCATGGACGGCTGCGTGAACATGCAGGCCACCGCGACGCCGGAGTGAATTTCTTGACAAAGTCTGAACGGCCGCCGCCAAGCCCTTGGAATCGCTTGTGACGGCATGCTGTCCACGCTGGACGGCCGTCAGCCGTGCCAAGCGGCCACGGTCTTGACGGTGGAAAATCCGTACAGCGCCTCGAACCCCTTTTCGCGGCCGTGGCCCGACTTGCCGTGGCCGCCGAAGGGCAGTTCCACTCCGCCTCCTGCCCCGTAGTTGTTCAGGAACACCTGTCCGGCCCGAAGGTCGCGCGCCAGCCGCAACTGCCGCGCGCCGTCCTGGGTCCAGACCCCGGCCACCAGCCCGTAATCGGTGCTGTTGGCGATGGCGACGGCCTCGTCCTCGTCCTGGAAGGGGATCACCACCTGCGCGGGCCCGAAGATTTCACGCTGCGCCAGCGGGTGGATGGCGGGAACGTCGGCGAAGAGAGCAGGGGGGACGTAGAAGCCCCCCGCGGGCGCGTCTGCCACCACCTCTCCGCGCGCGGCGATGGGCAGGTCGTCGCCCAGCGACAGCATGGCTTCGATCAGCGCCTTCTGCCGGGCCGAGATCACCGGCCCCATGTCCAGATCGGCGATGGCCGGGCCGACCCGCAAGGCAGAGTAACGCGCGGCCAGGCGGTCCAGCACCTCGGCATAGCGGCTGCGCTGCACCAGGATGCGGGCGGCGCAGGAGCATGTCTGCCCGGCGTTCTGGATGCCGCCGTTCACCAGGAAGGGCAGGGCGCGGTCCAGATCGGCGTCGGCAAAGACCAGCTGCGGCGACTTGCCGCCCAGTTCCAGCGTGACCGGCACGTGATTGACCGCCGCCGCCTGCTGGACCAGCGTGCCGACCCCGACCGACCCGGTGAAGGAGATGTGGTTCACCCCCGGATGCGCCGTCAGCGCGGCCCCGGCCTCGGCCCCGGTACCCGGCACCACGTTGATCGCGCCGGTCGGGAACCCGGCTTCGCGCGCCAGTTCAGTCATGGCCAGCGCGGTCAGGCAGGCTTCTTCGGCGGGCTTGATGACGCAGGCATTGCCCATGGCCAGCGCGGCCGAGACCGACCGGGCCAGGATCTGCATCGGATAGTTCCACGGCACGATATGCCCGGTCACGCCATGGGGCTCGCGGATCGTCCAGGCGGAATAGCCGGCAAGGTAGGGGATGGTATCGCCCGTCACCTTGTCGGCTGCGCCGCCGTAGAATTCGAAGTAGCGCGCCATGGCCAGAGCGTCGGCCCGCGCCTGTTTCAGCGGCTTGCCCACATCCAGCGCCTCGATCCGGGCCAACGTATCGGCGCGGTCAAGGATCAGCCGTGACAGAGCCAGCATCAGCCGGCCACGTTCGGCGGCGGTCAACCGGCCCCAGTCCCCGCGCCGGGCGGCCCGGGCCGATTGCACGGCGGCGTCGATGTCGGCCGTCGTGCCGCGGGCGATGCGGGCCAGCACCGTGCCGTCGGAAGGGTTCAGCAGGTCCAGCGTCGCGCCGCCGGAGGGTGGCTGCCAGTGCCCCCCAATCAGGACCTTGTCGCTATGAAACCACATGCCGCTGTCCATCCGCATCCTCCTCGGCGCCGTTGCGCGCAGAATCTGCGGGGGCGCGGTCCGCCGCGCCAATGCGGCTTGGCGATAGCGGCCAGAGGCGGCGGTTCTAGCCCGCCACGGTGTCCAGTTCCGGCACCAGACGGCCTTCCCAGATGCCGCGGCGGACCAGATCGCGCGCCACGGTCACCGTCAGGTCGATGACCGCCCGGGCCGCCCGGCTTTGCGCCCGCGACGGGTTGGTGACCAGCAGCACCGGGCGGGTGATGGCAGGGTCGATGATCGGCGACTTCACCAGTTCGCCACGGCCAACGAAATCATGCGCGGCGGCGGGGGCAAAGACCGTGTAGCCCGAGCCGCGGGCGACCAGTTCCTTGATCTGGGTCATCGCGTCCATCTCGATCACCACGTTCAGCGCCAATCCGCGCGCCGTGGTGTGCCGGGTGATCGTGCGGGTCAACCCGTGGCCGGGCGAGGGCAGGATCAAATCCAGCCCCACGATATCGGCCACCGCAACGGGCTGGCCAGGCGGAGTGTCCAAAGGCCAGGCATCGGGGGCTGAGAAGAAGCACAGCCGTTCGTCCAGGATGTGGCGGGCGTGGAAATGTTCCTTGCGGTCGAGGTCGTAGAGGAAGGCAAGGTCCACCGTGCCGTCCTCAAGCCAGGTCTTGATGTAGCCCGACATGGATTCGATCGCCTGCAGCCGCACCTCGGGCAGGTCGACGCGCACGGTCTCTGCGAGGGGGACCGACATGACCATCGAGACCGAGGGCGGCAGGCCGAAGGCCACCGGGCCGCGCACGGTGCCGCTGGCCTCTTTCATCTCGGTCACGCAGGCATCCAGGCTGCGACTGATCTCGCGCGCATGGCGGACCAGAAGCTGCCCTTCGTCGGTCAGAACGATGCCGCGCGGCGAGCGGACCATGAGCGACACGCCCAGCTCGTCTTCCAGGCGGATCACGTGCTGCGACAGCGACGGCTGGGCAACCCCCAACCGCTGCGACGCGGCCGACAGCGATCGCTCTTCCGAGATCGCCACGAAGTACTTCAAGTGCCGGATGTCCACTACAGCATCCCCTCCGTCCCCCTGCTCCGACCGATAGCCGGGCAGGCCCCCCACAAGCAGCATATGAAATACCGTATACGAAATGCAATCGCTGTTATAAAGAATTGCTATGGCGCGTTCTGCGCAAACGGGTATAGGCGCGGCGCCGGAGGGAGCATGAAGACCGTCAATCCGCAGAAATCGCTTGTCGAACAAACCTATGACATTCTTGTCGAGGCCATCTGCGTCGGCACCCTGAAGCCCGGAGAGCGACTGACCCAGGACGCGGTGGCGGCGCGGCTGAATGTGTCGCGCCAGCCGGTGAACGCGGCCATCGGGCTGTTAAGGGCGAATCGCCTGGTGGAATCGGCGGGGCGGCGGGGCGTCGTGGTGGCCGGGCTGGACCCCGACCTGCTCCGCGACATCTACGATTTCCGCAGTGTCGTCGAACCGCTGGCCGTGACGCTGGCCGGACGGCGGGGTCTGACCGAGGCCGAGATTGCCGAGGGCCGCGGGATCATCGCCGAGGGCTGGCAGGCATTGCGCAAGGGCGACGAACCGGGGATGGTGCGCGCGGACGTGGCCTTTCACACGCTTCTCTATCGGCTGAGCGGCAACTGCGTGATCGAAGAGACCATGCGGGTCTACTGGACCCATATCCGCCGGGCCATGTCGGCCATCCTGCGCTCGCGCGAGCGCTATCCCGAGACGGTCTGGGACCAGCACGACCGGATCTTTGCCGCCCTTTGCGCGGGCCGTGTCGAGGACTCGGCGGCGATCCTGCGCGAACACCTTTTGGGCAGTTTCGCCAACATCGCCGGGCACCCGCTGGGACCGCCCGACCCGCAGCGCGCCGACGGGTAGCCGGGTTCGCTATAGCCTTTCAAGGAAAGGGCTATTACCTCCCGCGCCGCCCCTGCGACTAGCCTTCCCCTGCCGGTTGTGCTTGGGAGGGCAGGAATGGCGGATCTTGCAGGCATCCTTGTGGTTTCGCTGGAACAGGCGGTGGCCGCCCCGCTGGCGACGGCGCGGCTAGCCGATGCCGGGGCCCGCGTCATCAAGGTAGAGCGGCCCGAGGGCGACTTTGCGCGCGGCTATGACCGGCTGGTCCACGGCGAAAGCGCCTATTTCGTCTGGCTGAACCGGGGCAAGGAATCGATCTGCCTTGACCTGCGCCAGCCCGAGGACATGGGGCTGATCCGCCGGATGATCGCGCAAGCAGATGTCTTCGTGCAAAATCTGGCGCCGGGGGCGGCCAACCGGCTGGGGCTGGGGGCCGAGACGCTGCGCGCTGCGCATCCACGTCTGATCCACGTGTCGATCAGCGGCTATGGCGAGGACGGGCCCTATCGCGAGCAGAAAGCCTACGACATGCTGATCCAGGGCGAGAGCGGCCTCTTATCGGTGAACGGCACGCCGGAAGGCGCGGCGCGGGTCGGCATTTCAGTCTGTGACATCGCGGCCGGAGAAACGGCCTATTCGGCGGTGCTGCAATCTCTTTTCGCCCGGCAGCGCTCGGGGCAGGGCAGGGCGGT
Source organism: Rhodobacterales bacterium (assembly GCA_021155205.1). Taxonomy (GTDB): domain Bacteria; phylum Pseudomonadota; class Alphaproteobacteria; order Rhodobacterales; family Rhodobacteraceae; genus JAJNPS01. The sequence continues at coordinate 5,620 of JAJNPS010000017.1, read as the reverse complement.
CGAGGTGTCGCTATTCCACACCATGGCCGACTGGATGAACGTACCCTACCTGCAAACCCGCTACGGAGGTGCGGCGCCGTGCCGGCTGGGACTGCGGCATCCGTCGATCGCGCCCTATGGCGCCTTTGACTGCGCCGATGGCAAGCAGGTGCTGCTGTCGGTGCAGAACGACCGGGAATGGGCGGCGCTCTGTGCGGGCGTGCTGGGCGATGCCGATCTGGCGCGCGACCCGCGTTATGCCACCAACGTCGACCGCGTGGCCCATATGGCCGAGATCGAGGCGCTGATCGCGCCGGTGCTGTCCGCGCTGGAGCGCGAGGCGGCGATGGCCCTGCTGTCGGGCGCGCGCATCGCATGCGGGCGGCTGTCGACGATGGACGACATGGTGCAACACCCGCAGGCGCGCCACTTGCAGTGCGAAAGCCCGTCTGGCCCAGTCGAGATGATGGCGCGGGGCGTGCGGTTTTCCGATGCCGTGGCGGAGGGTGGGGCCGTGCCGGCGACCGGCGAGCATTCCGCCGCCCTGCGGGCCGAGTTCCATTCCAACGGGCGGCATCGGGCATGACTGCGGTGCCGTCCTGGCAGGCCCTGCTGTTCGTGCCGGTGGGGGCCGGGCGGCATTTGGCCAGCGCGATCCGGCAGCGGCCCGATGCGGTGATCCTTGACCTGGAAGACGCCATCGCGCGGGACGGGAAGGCCGCCGCGCGGGACCGGCTGGCCGCCGATCAGGCCGCGCTGGCCGAGGCGGGCATTCCCTGCGTCCTGCGGGTGAACGCGCCGCTGGCGCAGATGGCCCGCGATATCGCCGCGGCCGACCTGTCGCGCCTTGCCGCGCTGATGGTGCCGAAATGCGAGGACCCCCGGCCCTTGCGGAACGCAGCCGAGCTGAGCGGCGGGTCCATCGGGCTGATCGCGCTGGCGGAAACTCCGGCGGCGCTGTTCGCCCTGCCGGCGCTGACGGAGGTGCCGCGGGTGGTGGGGCTGATGCTGGGGTCGGAGGATTACTCGGCCGCCCTAGGGATCGACCCCGAGAGCGGCGGCCTTGATCCCTTGGCCGCGGCCATTGCGGCGGCGGCGGCACGGCGCGGCCTTCTGGCCATCGGCTTTCCCGGTTCGATCGCCAATTTCCGCGACCTCGACCGCCACGCCGCCGGCTTGCGCCGGGGCCGGCAGCTGGGCATGACGGCGGCGGCGGCCATCCACCCGGCGCAATTGCCCGGCATCCGGCAGGCCTTTGCCCCCAGCGAGGCGGAACGCACCTGGGCCACGCGGGTCATGGCGGCGGCCGGACCCGGGATCATGGCTCTAGAGGGAGAGATGATCGACGCCCCTGTGATCGCCCGCGCCCGCCGCATCCTGGACCGTTGACGGCCTTCCGTGGGAACGAAAGGTGCCATCAGGCAGCCAGATCCATAGTTTGAGACGATCTCACGAGAACAAGACATGCAGCATGCAGTTCTTGACCGCGCTTAAGACTGACGATGAGAGGGAAAGGTTGGGGGATTGAGGGGTGACGGGAAGTGAGATCGGGAGAGTGGCTTCCGGCGCCCGTCGTGGAGAAGATCTGATGGCGAAAGCAGCCCAGAAAGTCACCCTGTCCCCGTCGCGGGACATCCCCTTCGACAAGCTGGTGTTGAGCCAGTCCAACGTGCGACGCATCAAGGCTGGTGTCTCGGTCGAGGAGCTTGCCGAGGACATCGCGCGGCGCGGCCTGCTGCAGGGCTTGAACGTCCGGCCCATGCTCGATGCCGGGGGCGTCGAGACCGGCATGTTCGAGATCCCGGCTGGTGGGCGGCGCTTCCAGGCGCTGTCGCTGCTGGTGAAGCAGAAGCGGCTGGCGAAGTCGGCGCCGATCCCTTGCATCGTGCGGGATGCTGCGTCAGAGATCCTGGCCGAGGACGACTCGCTGGCCGAAAACATGCAGCGCGTGGCGCTGCACCCGCTCGATCAGTTCCGCGCTTTCCAAGCCCTGCGCGAAAAGGGTCAGGGCGAGGAAGCGATTGCGGCGGCTTTCTTCGTCACGCCGCAGATCGTCAAGCAGCGCCTGAAACTCACTTCCGTGGCCCCTGCCCTGCTGGAGGTCTACGCGGAAGATGGCATGACGCTGGAACAGCTGATGGCCTTCACGGTGAACCCCGACCACGGGCGTCAGGTGCAGGTCTGGGATGCAGTGAAGAACTCCTGGAACAAGGAACCCTACGCCATCCGGCGCATGTTGACCGAGACCTCGGTTCGGGCCTCGGACCGCCGCGCGATCTTCGTCGGTGTCGATGCCTATGAGGCGGCGGGAGGTGTCGTGCTCGGCGACCTCTTCCAGGGTGACGACGGTGGCTGGCTCGAGGACCCAGCCCTCCTCGACTGGCTGGTGGCCGAGAAGCTTCAGGCTGAAGCTGAGGCGCTGGTCGCCGAGGGCTGGAAATGGATCGAGGTCGCGACCGACCTGCCCTATGGCTACAGCCACGGTCTGCGGCGTCTCGCCGGTGATCCCGCGCCGATGACCGACGAGGAAAGCGCGTCTCACGCGGCGCTGCTCGTCGAGTACCGCGCGCTGGAGGAGGAATACTCCGGTCAGGACGAATACCCCAAGGAGATCGATGCGCGGCTTGGTCAGCTCGAGATCACGATGGAAGCGCTCGAGCAACGGCCTCTGATCTACGACCCCGCCGAGATCGGGCGCGCGGGCGTCTTCGTCACGCTGGATCGGGATGGCAGCCTTGCGATCTATCGCGGCTATGTCCGGCCAGAAGACGAGGCACGCGAGGAGACCGCGGTCCAGGATGGCGACGGCGCGAGTGTCATGGGGCAGGAAGGTAACGTCGATGGTTCTGGCTGGCAGCACTCCAGCACTTCCGTCGGGGGCACCGTCATCACCTCGGGTGGTCAGCCGATCGGCGCGGACGGTTCGGAGGAGGAAGATGACGGTGCGCTGAAGCCTCTGCCCGAACGGCTGGTCATGGAACTGACGGCCCACCGGACCTTGGCGCTACGGGAGGCCATCGGGCGGTCGCCCGACGTCGCGCTGACGCTTCTGCTCCTGAAGCTGGTAACGGACACCTTCCGTACCTCCTCCGCCTCGGGCAGCTGTCTCGAAGCTTCGGTGCGTCATGTCTACATGTCAGCACAGGCGCCCGATCTGAAGGACAGCGTGGTGGCGAAGTTGGCCGATGAGCGTCACGCCGCCTGGGAGGCCGATCTGCCTCTTGGCGATGATGCTGCGCTCTGGGACTATCTGACGGTGCTCGACCAAGGCAGCCGTCTGGCGCTACTGGCACATTGCCTCAGCTTCGGGATCAACGCGCTCCATGAGAAGGTGAACCCCTATGGTGCAGGCATCTCCGCCACCGGTTTGATCCGCCGCATGGCACACGCCGATCTCGTGGCCCGCGCGGTCGATCTCAACATGGTGGAGGCAGGCTGGGAACCGACCGTCGATGGTTATCTCAACCGTGTGCCCAAGGCCCGTATCCTCGAGGCCGTGCGCGAGGCGAAGGGGGAGGGGACCGCACAGCTTCTTGATCACCTGAAGAAGGGCGAGATGGTGACCGAGGCCGAACGGCTTCTGAAGGGCAGCGGCTGGTTGCCCGAGGTCCTGCGCCCGGCCGATCTGGTGGCGCGCGACGGCGAGGCAATCGCAGAAGGGCAGGAGGAGGAAGCGGCTGCGGCCGAGATCGTCGATCTCCCTGCCTTCCTGATGGCTGATTTGCCTGACAGCGATGCGTCGATGATGGCCGCGGAATGATCTGAGCCATCCGGGGGCAGGGAATTCCGCCCCAAATCTCATAAAACACATTAATATCAATATGATGAATGCGAGTACTCGCATTCGGGATGAGGAATCATGTCTGCAACAAACATCATCGACACAGCCCCCCTCGGAGCACTGATCCGCTACACCGACGGCTGTCCCAAGCCGCCGGCACGTTTCACCAAGAAGCTTGCCGCTTGGGAGCGTTCGAACGGCGTCGGCCGTCTGGTGAAGAAGGAGCCGCCCCGGGTCTACCCGACCTGGACGGCACCGGCCTCCTTCACGCTGCATGAGGGCAACTTCTCCTCGGACGGGGTCATCCTCGTCACAATCATGCGCAGCCATTCGGCGGACAGCCGGTTGATCTTCGAGGTGGCCGAGGAACTGAAGCCCGGGCAGGTGCGCGTGCTTCTGGATTTTGGTGGCAACACCGAGCTGCTGCATCTGGCGGAATCCAGCACTGCGGCCGAGCTCTGGATCGCACGGGAGGGTTATAGCAACGCCCGTCTCGCGATTGTCGGCGTTGAGGACTGCGAAAGGGCAGGGGGCGCGGACCTGGCCGCCTGAGCCCTGACAATGCGTGAGGGGCCTACCCATGGGCGGGCCTCTCACTTACCAGACCCTCGTCCCGCGAAATCGCGGGGCACCAAAGGATCCATCCCCCAAGAAGGAGGTCTTCAACTTAGAGCCTGGCCGGGAGGCTGGCGGCGTTCCAGGCATCAGCGGGACAACCGGCTCCAGTCGTCAGGGAACCATCCCCCGCTCGCCATTCCCTTCCTTGCCCCGAATCCTGTCTTCGAGATCAACCCGCAAGGGGTCGGACTACGGGCGTGCCCGTGCCGCCGGGTGGATTCGGGCAAGCCGAACGCACCCGGTGATGTCAGCCAGTCTTCGGGCCTGCGGGGTCCTGTCGCGCGGGGGATGGTCCCCCGCCGCCAAGACAGGAGCCAAACAGATGTCCCGCAAAGATGCTCACGCCTTCGCCGCCTCCCTCGCCGCCACGCTCATGGTCTCGATCGTCGTCTTTCAGGCAGGGGATGGAACCTTCGGCGCCGTCCCCGCCGATGAAATCGACGGCGACGAGGTTCAGGTGATCGCTGAGGTCGACCCGTGGGCATGATGCCCACGGACAACGAGGGCTCGGCGTCGGGGCAGGGGCCCCGATCCGGGCCTGTCGCCTGTCCGCTGTTCCAGCCGACCGGCAGAATGTGCCGACGATGGTCGGCATGGCGATCCTGACACGATCGAAGCATACGCCTCGGCACTCGGCGTCTCTATCGGCATTATCCGTCATTGAGGGTGCCGTGAAAGCTGCTTGATCATGGACGGGCTTCGTCGGAAGCTGTCGCGTGTCAGGTTGAGGGCACATCGCATGCTATATAAATCATTGATTTCATTATACGGATCATCGCTGGCGGGTAAATCGGCTCCCACTGACGACTTGGTCTGGCACTTCACGCCGTCCGAAGACTTGAAACTATTTCGCGAGTATGCGCTCGAGGCTTTGCAACAGGCCAAAGTGTATCTGCTTGATCACTTGGCAGCAGCCTATGCCGATACGCTTCATGACGCTGTTGCCAAACAAGCCGCCGAAACCGGTTTGCCGGCGATGGCTATTCTTGATGAGGTGAAACTACCTGCTGACGTCGTTTGGGTAGAGTTCGACGATCGAGAGCTGGGCGTTGCACGCTTCGAACGCGCTTCACCGGTGACCAAGCATGACGACAAGCCATTGGGCACTGGCTTGCGCGGCTACCTCCTTGATGACCGCAACGATGGCCATCTGCGGATCACGATGTTCCATCGCCGCGAAAATTCGCGTGTCGTCGACCCGATCTGCGCTCTGCTTGTCAAGCGCACGCCAACGGGAGAGCT
>JAJNPS010000010.1 GCA_021155205.1 Rhodobacterales bacterium | reverse complement strand
GGTCCGGCGACCGGGATACCGACAAGGCGGGCATTGTGGCGAGGACATCGGCGAGCCAGATTTGCGGGTCGATGTCGTTCATCTTTGCGGTGACGATCAGGGAATACATGAAGGCGGTGAGGTCTTGTCGCGGCTGTTCATGCCCCGACGCATGTCCGTCACTCCGCCCGCGATCCAGACCCGAGCGCCTGCCGGAAACGCGATCATGCCCGGTCCGGAACCTGCACCAGGCGCGCCAGGGCCATCGGATCGACCGCAATGCCCGGGTTTCTTGAGCCGCCCCCTACACCCGCCCGAACAACGTCGGATCGGGATGTCCATCCGCGATGATCACCGGCTTGATCGTGTCGCGGTGTATGGCGATCAGCGGTTCAAAGCAGATGAAGACGAAACACCCCGACGCCTCCATCAAATCCTCCATCCTGTTGAAGATCGCCGTCCGTTTGGCTTGGTCTCGTTCCGACAGGGACGCCTGATAAAGTGTCTCGAACTCCGGGTCGTCAAAGAACGACCAGTTGTAGATGCCGATCTGGTCGGCGCGGAACCAGACGAGGTTTTCGGTCGGATCGACCCCGCCGGCAAAGCTTTGCAGCACCAGTTCCAAGGACAGGTACTGATCCCCCGTCGACTTGTCGCCCGCGGCCCAATAGGCGGCATCTTCGGTGGGCTGGATTTCAACGTTGAGTCCGGCCTCGCCCAGGCTGGACTGGATGATCTGTGCGATGGTGACGGATGTTGAATCGGTCAGTGTCATCAGGTTCAGGGTGATCCCCTCTGCCCCTGCCTCGGCCAAAAGCGCCTTGGCCCTGTCCACGTCGCGGGTGGCGATCAGGTTCTGCTTGCGGGCAAAGGGCGTCGATGGCTGGATGACCCCCGCCGACCGACCGACCAGCCCGTTGAACGCGCCCTGCAAGACGGCATCACCGTCATAGGCGTACTGGATCGCCTGCCGGATCCGCAGGTCCTTCAGCGTCTCGGCGTTCTTGTTGATGGTCAGCCAGGCATAGCGCGTGCTTTCCGCCTCGATCAGGACGCTGGCGGGCGGCATCGCGGTTTTCAACTGATCAACGGATGCGACGGCGACCCAGGTATAGTCAAAGGCGTCCGCCTCATAGGCGAGCAAAGCCGCCTGATCGTCGGTCACGATGTAGATCTCGATCCTGGAAAAGGCCATCGGGGCGCCAGTCCAGGCGGGGTTCGCGACCAGCGTGATCTTTTGCTGCTGTTCCCAACTGTCGAGCAGGTAGGGTCCGCAAGATGCCGGAATGTCGGTCGTATAGCTGCCGCCGACCTTTTCCATCGCGGCCTTGCTGACGACCTGACCGCCATAGCCCTGCAGGGCGACAATGACGAAAGGCTCGAACGGATCGGTCAGGTGGATGACGCCGCTTCGGTCATCCACGATCTCCACCTCTTTCAGCTTTTCGAACTGATAGCCCCAGGCGGATTCCGAGCCGATGAAGCGCTCGAACGAGAATTTGACGTCTGTCGTCGTCACAGGGCCGAAATCACCCGACCAGACCAGCCCCTCGCGCAGGGTGAAGGCCAGCCGCGTGTCATCCAGCCAGTCCAGTTTCTCGGCCCCCCAAGGCTGCCACTGGTTGCCGTCGCGAATATCCCCCAGCTTGATCAGGCTGATCAGGGTGCAGCGGTTGATGACCTCCTCCACCCCGCCGATCAGGCCAAATGGGTCGAGGACCTGCAGGTCGCTGTCGACACGCAGGCGCAGGGTGTCGCCCTCGGCGGCCCAGGCGAAACGGGGGCTGGACATCACGGCGGCAAAGCCAGTGCCGGCGGTTTTCAGAAATCCACGTCTGTCGGTTCTCCAGATCATCATCGGTCTCCTTCAGGGTCCGGGTTTTCAGACAAGATGGCACCGCACGGCGCGCCTGTCACCCATGGCGCGCAAGGCGGGGGCGTCGGTGCGGCAGCGGGGTTCGGCGATGGGACAGCGGGTGTGAAAGGCGCAGCCCGGCGGGCGGTACAGGACCGACGGGATTTCACCCCTGATGGCCAGATCGCGGCGGCGCTGGCGCGGGTCAGGGCGGGGTTCAGCGGCGATCAGGCTTTTGGCATAGGGGTGCAGGGGGTGGGCCATCACGGTGGCGGTCGGTCCGGTTTCGACAAGCCGACCCAGATACATGACGGCGATGCGTTGGGCGACATGACGGACAAGGGCAAGGTTGTGGCTGATGATCAGGTAGGCGAGGCCATGGCGGGTTTGCAGGTCTGCCATCAGGTTGAGGACTTCGGCCTGGATCGAGACATCGAGGCCAGCGGTCGGTTCATCGGCGATCACCAGCGCGGGTTTCAACGCCAAGGCGCGGGCAACCCCCACTCGCCGGGCCTGACCACCCGACAGTTCGTGCGGATAGCGTTGGGCGATTTCGGGCGGCAGACCGACCTCGGCCAGCAGGTCTTGCGCACGGGACTGCCGGTCGGGGATGGACTGCCTGTTGATCGCAAAGGGTTCGCAGATCGCCTCGCCGACACGCATCCGGGGGCTGAGCGAGGCGACGGCGTCCTGGAACATCAGCGCAGTCCTGGGGCGGATCGCGGCGAAATCGGATGCGCCGGTCAGGGGCTTGCCCTGAAACCGAAGCGTGCCGCCGCTGATCCTTTGCAGGCCAAGGATGGCGCGGGCGAGGGTGGTCTTGCCCGAGCCGCTTTCGCCGACGAGGCCGAGGGTTTCGCCGGGCTGCATCGACAGGGTGATGTCCGCCAGGATGTTGAGGTGACGCGCACCGGGGAGGAGTCCCGACCCGAGGCGCAGATCGACCGCCAGTCCTTCGACCTGCAAAAGTGCGGTCATGCCGTCACCAGATGGCAAAGGGCGCTCTGCCCGTTCGGCAGGGTGACACGGGGTGGCGCGGTGTTGCGGCAGACCTCAGTCGCATGGGTGCAGCGGGGCGCAAAGGCGCAAGCCACGGGCGGCGCGCGCAGGTCGGGCAGCCGACCTGCGATGGTGGGCAGGGGACCGGACCCCGCCACCAGTGTCGCCGGATCGCAGGCGATCAGCGCGGCGGTGTAGGGGTGGCGGGGGGCGTGGAAGATGTCATCGACAGCACCTTCTTCAACCACCTCGCCCGCATACATCACCGCGACCCGATCACAGAGTTCCGCGATGACGCCCAGATGGTGGGTGACGACGACGACGGCCCCCTGAAAATCCTGTTGCAGGGCGCGGAGAAGGTGGATCACCTGCGCCTCCATCGTCACGTCCAGCGCGGTCGTCGGCTCATCCGCCACCAGCACATCGGGCTGCATCGTCAGGGCAGCCGCGATGGCCGCGCGCTGGCGCATGCCGCCCGAGAGTTCGTGGGGGTAAAGGCGCAGGCAGCGGGCAGCGTCGGCGATGCCCACACTTTCCAGCATCGCCAGCGCGCGGGACTTGCGATCGTCAGTGGTGGTGGAATTATTCTGATAATCAACCAGTTGCTGGCCAATCGTCAGAACCGGGCTGAACGCCGTCATCGGGTCCTGGAACACCATCGCGATGTGGCGACCGCGCAGGCGGCGCTGCTCCTCGACCGGCAATGTCAGGATATCCCGCCCCCGATAACGTACCGCCCCCGATGTCACCCGCGCGTTGGGCCCCAGAAGGTTGATCATTGCGGCGGCGAGGGTGGATTTCCCACAGCCGCTTTCGCCCATGATCCCCAGCACCTCGTGCGGGCGGACGATCAGGCTGACATGGCGCAGCGCGTGCAGGGTGCCGCCCTGGACCGCGTACCCGACCGACAGGTCCTCGATGTCCATCAGCATGTCGGTCATCGCAGGCCCCGCACTTGCAGTTTCGGGTCAAGCGCGTCGCGCAACCCCTCGCCAAGAAATGTAAATCCCAGCGTCGAAAGCACCAGGGGGATACCTGCGATGACGACCATAGAGGGGGCCGATCGCAGCGATGTATAGCCATCGTAAAGGATGTTCCCCCAGCTTGGGGTCGGCGGGCGCACCCCGAGGTTCAGGTAGCTTAGCCCAGCCTCAAGCATGATGATGACGGGGATGTCCATGCTGAGGACGATGACCAGCGGGCCGACGACATTGGGCAGGACATGCCGCAACAGGATGCGGGGGGTGGACGCGCCCATGGCGCGTTCCGCCAGAACGAAATCGCTGCCCGCAAGGGTCAGCGTCTGCGCACGGATCAGCCGCGCATAGCCGGGGATCGACACGAGGACAACGACAAGGATCAGGGTGGTGGTGCCGGGGCCGATCACGGTGATCACCGCCAGTGCCAGCATGATCATCGGCAGGGACGACACACTGTCGAACACCAGGACCAGAAGACTGTCCAGCCAGCGCGGCCCGTAGCCTGCGATCATGCCCAGGATCACCCCGATCAGCCCCGCCAGCCCCACCGAGGTCAGCGCGATGAACAGCGCCGTCCGCGCGCCAAAGATGATACGCGACAGAAGGTCCCGGCCCAGCTGATCCGTCCCCGCCCAATGCACAAGGCTGGTGGACTGGAACCTGTCGACGACAGACAGCTTGACCGGGTCATGGGGCGCGATCATCGGGGCGAGCGCCGCCATCGCGACAAAGGTCACGACAAGGCTCAGCCCGAACACTCCCATCGGGTCGCGCAAAAGCCTGCGCCAGGCACTGTCGCTGCGGACCTCAACCGCGATAGACATCGCGCACCCTCGGGTCCAGCCGTGCGATCAAGAGGTCAGCGGCGGTAACGACGATCAGATAGAACGCGGTCATGAAGAGGACCGTGCCCATGACCACCGGATAGTTCCGTTTCTCCACCGCCGCGGTGATCAGCGTGCCGATGCCGGGGCGGGAAAACACGGTTTCGACGAACACCGCGCTCGACAGGATCGACCCGAACCCGACCGCCAGGATCGCCACGGTCGGGATGATCGCGATGCGCAGGGCATAGCGGAACACGATCCGCCCCTCGGGCAGGCCAAATGCGCGGGCGGTACGGATATGGTTTTCGCCCATCACCTCCAGCATCGAGGCGCGGACAAGGCGGGCAATATAGCCGACCCAGCCGATGCCAAGGGCGAACGCTGGCAGGATCACGGCGCGCAGCTGGCTGCCGATGTCACCCGCCTCGCCGCCACCGATCGCAGGCAGCCAGCGCAGCCAGACGGCGAAGATCAAAAGGGCGTAGATCGCGACGACAAAGGATGGGATCGAGATCAGGCTGACCGACAGGATGCCGAGGAGCTTGTCGGTGACGGTGCCGCGCCAGACGACGGCGGCACAGCCGAGGAGGATGCCAAGGATCAGCGCCCAACCAAGGGCCACGACGCCAAGGAAAAGGGTGGACGGGAAAAACTCCAGGATCTGGTCGAACACCGGGCGTTTCGACCAGACGTCATAACCAAGATCACCCGTCGCGGCATTGCGGAAAAAATTCCAGATTTGCGTCAGGACCGGCTGATCCAGCCCCATTCGCTCACGCAGGATTTCCTTCAGTTCCGGCGTGGCCCGGGGACCAAGGGCAAGCGATGCCGGATCGCCGGGCACCAGAAACACCATCGCGTACATCGCCAGCATCACCGTGATCAGGATCGCGAAGGCCAGACCAATGCGCTTGATGGCATAGTTCAGCATCAGGGGGACGCCTCAGACCAGGTCACGCGCGATCCTTTCGTCCCAGTGGCGTTCAAAGATGGCCGCGCCATTCTCGGTGACGGTCAGATGCGTGATGACGCGGAAATGCGTGGCGTCGCAGGTGAGGGTGCCTTCGGAGCGGTGGCCGACGGTAGTATCCTTGCGTTTGACTTCAACAGAATAGCCGCATTCGGACGTGGCGGAAAGGGGATCGCCGTCGGTGATATGGAACCGCGCATAGCCGGAACTGGTGACGGTCTGGCCGATATCCGGCATCTCGGTTGCATAGGTCCAGCGGGGGAAGTTGACCGACATCTTGCTGCCAAGAAGGTCACGATGGACGGTGCGGCGCGAAGGGTCGGGGACGGGGTGGTCGATTTCGGGGGTTTTCTCGCCGGACTCCGGCGGATCGAACGCCCGCAGGTTGGCATCGGCGGGGTTTTCCGGGCGGACGGGCAGGTCAAGCCAAGTCTCGCCGGTATGAAGCGTCAGGGTGGCAAGGTCGGGCGAGGGCCAGCAGATCGGCCAATAGGTGGTGGACAGCGACACGGCGATCCGGTGCCCCGCCGGAAACGCATGCGCGATGTCGTCGAGGTCGACAACTGCGTCGTAGACCAGCCCCGGCTCCAGCGGGGTCGGGTGTTCGTGACTGTCACGGTGCGTCAGGTTCAGGAAACCGACGGTGACGCGGGTCGACCGCCCGTCCGGCATCACGTCGTTCAGGCGTACCGCAACCAGCGCCAAGGGCTTGTCCACGCTGAACCGCAGATGCAGTTGCGGCGCGCCGAGGATTTCGGTGCGGGCGGGCAGGGGAGGGGTCGTGAACACCAGCGAGCCGCCGTCATCCTCGCGCTGGTCGGTGGCCCAGTCGGCATCGTCGCCGTAACGCCCGACCTCTCCGGCGGCGATCCCGACCCAGAGGGGGGAACAGATTGGCAGGTTGGTCGCAGGCGTTGCCGTGTCGGCCAACCTCCCCCCGGCGTTCAAATGCAGCTTGCGATGCGCGATGCGGGGCGAGGGCCACTGATCCTCGCCCACCCAGCGCCCCGCCCGCTCGCGATAGCAGGTCTGCGGTGGCACGCTGTCCTGCATCCATACGCGATACTGGGGTTCCTCCATGATCCCCGTGTCACGCCCCTTCATCCAGTGATCGCACCAGCGAAGGACCTCTTGCAGCCAGCCGATGGCAGGCTCCACCGCGACGTCATGCGGGAAGGAATGTGCCCAGGGGCCGATCAGGCCGCGGCAGGGAACGGACAGACCCGCCATCAGGCGCGGGACGCTTTCGGAATAGTTGTCGGCCCAGCCCGAGACGGCATAGACGGGGATTTGAATGGCTTGGAAATCCTCGCAGACCGAACCTTGCTTCCAGTAGGCATCCCGCCGCTGGTGGCGCAGCCAGTCGAGGAACCACGGGCGGTTGTGCCCCATCCGCGCGCGCCACATGTCGCGCCACGCCTCGCCCACAAGTTCGGGGTCCGGCGGCAGGTCGTTCATCGCCAGCATCGTGGCGGACCAGTCGAAGTTGTCCTTGGAAAGACACCCGCCGACCCAGTGGATGTCGGTCGCATAGCGGTCATCGGTGGAGCCGACGGTGATGATCGTCTTCAACGCCGGGGGCCTGCGCGCGGCAATCTGGAGGCCGTTGAACCCGCCCCAGGAAATCCCGCACATCGCGACCTGCCCGTCGCACCAGTCCTGATCCGCAATCCAGCCGATGGCGTCGCAGCCGTCCTGCTGTTCGGTCACGGTGTATTCGTCGTCGATCAGCCCCTGACTGTCGCCGGTGCCGCGGATATCCAGGCGCACGCAGGCATAGCCATGCCCCGCGAGATACGAGTGCATCTTGTTGTCGCGTGCGCGGCTGCCGTCGCGCTTGCGGTAGGGCAGATATTCCAGGATCGCGGGGACAGGACCGGCGCCCATGGGCCGCCACAGCTTGGCGGCAAGGCGCGTCCCGTCGGGCAGGGGGACAAAGAGGTTCTCGATAACCTCGACCTGATAGGGCCAGCCTTGGGATATCACGTCCATTTCGGGTTCCCCCACCCTTCTTGAACGACGATGCAACTAGCCATGCGTTGCGTCAACATCAAAGCGCAAGTCTAGCCGACAGGACCCAGATGCGGCTCCAGAAAGGCCAGGCACAGCGCACGCGCCTCGCCCGATGGCATCACACCGGGATCAAGGCAATGCTGCAGGCCCAGACCGTCGGCGAGGCAGATCAGCGCCTTGGCCAGCGCGCTTGCATCGACACTGCACCCGCGTTCCCGCGCCAGTGCCGCAATCGCCGTGGTCACACCATCCAGATAGGCCGCATACTGGCGGCGATGCTCTGCCCCAAGTTCGGCATTGACGGAAATCTGCCCCCACAGCGCCAGCCAGACATTCAGCGCCTCGCGGTTGAAAAAGCGCGGGTCGACATAGCTGTCGATCAGGGCCGTGATGCGTGCCTCGGGGGTCGCCGCGTTCGCCGGATCGGGCAGGCTTTCGGCATAGACGCGCGCATAGACTGCCGCCAGCAGCCCATTGATCGACCCGAAATGATGCGCGATCAGCCCGCGCGAAATCCCGGCCTCGACGCAGACCTTGTCGACCGTGAACTGCTGGATGCCGCCGCGGGCGATGCAGGCGCGCGCGGCCTCGATCAGATGGGCGCGGCGTTCCTCGCCGGTCAGGCGGGTGTATTTCGGCCGATCCTGCACGGCAAGCGCGGATCGGCCCTTGGCCCCGGCCATTCAGCCGCCGAAAATCGTCGTGTCAAAGGTCATGGACAGGCCGAAGTAGCCGTCGACATATTCTGACCCGTCGTAGAACCGCGCATCCAGGGCAAGTTCGTCCGTGATGGCGTATGTCGCGCCGATGTCCCACTCGGTCTCGTTCCCTGCGCCCGCGACTTCGTAGACGCCATAGTTGACCGATCCGTTCCACTTGTCGGTGAAATCGTAGGCAATGCCGACATAGGCGCTGCTCGTGCTGTCATCGGGCACGTGGTAGATGTCCAGCGACACCGACGCCTTGTCGCCCAGCGTCTGGCCCAGCGACAGCAGAATCTCGCCGCAGCAGGCGCCGCCGTCATTCGGGTAGTAATACTGCGTATAGCTCAGGTCATAGCTGAACCCGCTGTCAAGATCGCGCCGATAGCCGACATAGGCCGTCAATTCATTGGCAACGCTGTCATTCGCGACCTCGCCCGAAAAGCCGAGATAGGCTCCGTTCACCTCGGCCTCGACATAGGCCGACAAGGTGGCCGTGTCCGCGCTGCCCGATCCGCCGGGTGCAAAGAGGTACTCCAACTCTCCGCCACCATAGACGATGACGTCCTGTGCTGCCGATGGCAAAGTACCCGCCAGGATGAGCGCGATTGCTTTTGCCGAAGTCTTGATCATCTGGTCCGCCTTTCCGATTGATGGTCCTTTTGTCGAGAGGATTTAGGATACGAAGTCTGCCGCCAGTCCAATTGACTTTCCAGTCAATTCATCGGCGCACCACCCTGTTCCTTGCGATGTGCGACATATGCGTCAAGTGCCTCGACCAGACTTTGGTCAATCGCGGGGTCCTCGTGCTGACGCAGCAGGTCTTTCCAGACCGCATTGGCGCGCGCGCGCGCGTCTGTGCCGCCTTTTTCCAGCCAGTTGGGATAATTATCCCAGGTGGAAATCAAGGGCGTGTGGAACGCGGTTTCATAGCGGTCCATCGTGTGCGCGGTGCCAAAGAAATGACCGCCGGGGCCGGCCTCGCGGATAGCGTCCAGCGCCAGTGACGCAGGATCGGTCGCAATGGGGGTGAAATAGGCATCCATCATCTGCAGCATTTCCGCATCGAGGATCAGTTTTTCGAAGCTTGCCGTCAGCCCGCCATGCATCCAGCCGGCGCAATGGTTCAGAAGATGCGCGCCCCCCATCAGCGCCCCCCAGATCGCCATTTGCGACTCATAAGCTGCCTGGGCGTCGACCTCGTTCGCCGCCGTGACGTTGGAACTGCGGAAGGGGACGCCGATATGCCGGGCAAGCTGCCCCGTCGCCTGCGCCGCCTTGGTGTATTCGGGGGTGCCAAAAGCGGGGGCACCGGACCGCATGTCGACGTTGGAGGTAAACCCGCCATACATCACCGGCACGCCGGGCCGCACGATCTGGGTCAGCACGATCCCGGCCATCGCCTCGGCGTGCTGCTGCACCAGCGCGCCGGCGATGGTGACGGGGGCCATGGCACCGGCAAGGGTAAAGGGCGTGATCGCCAGCACCTGCCCGTGTTCGGCCATCGCGATCAGCCCCTCGGCCATCGGGATGTCGAGTTGCAGGGGAGAATTGGTATTGATGATGCCAAGCAGGGTCGGTCGCAATGTCAGCCCCTCGGGCGTCGTCCCCAGCGCCATCGCCGCCATCTCGATCCCGTCCATGGTGCGGGCATGACCAAGGGTCTGGGTCTGCCAGTTCTTGTCCAGCAGCGTGATCTGCGCGCGGTAGATATCCAGATGTCGCGTGTTGGCCGGCAGGTCGAGCGGCTCGAACGGGCCGCCACCCTCTTGATGGATCACGTTCAGCGCCTGGATCAGCCGAAGATAGTCGCACATTTCGGCATAGCTGCCGTCACGGCGGCCCTTGTCGTTGCACATGACGTAAGCCGGCCCGCCGACCGCGCCATAGATGCAATGCGCGCCGCCTGCGATCAGGGATTTCGCAGGGTTGCGCGCCTCCAGCCTAAAGGATGCGGGGACGGTTTTCAGCCGTTCCATGATCATGGCGGGATCGAAACGAACCATCAAGTCAGAGACTTGTGCCCCGGCCTTCGCATAGAGTTCCCGCGCGCGAGGATCGAGGATGCGCATCCCGATATCGCGCAGCACCGTCAGCGCAGCATCATGGATCGCCCCGACCTGATCGGCGCTGATCACCTCGATGGGGGCATAGGGGCGAGGGCGCTGGCCGAACGGGGATTGCATGATCCCGCCACCGCGGACCCCGCGCGGGCTGGGGCGGCGGCGGGTGTCGGGGCTCACTCCGCCGCCTCGGCGCGCTGGGGCAGGATGAAGTCGCGCGGGGCAAAGGGGGCGTCGCGGCGGACAAGGATGTCGGCCCTGGCAAGGCCCAGTTCGCGCGCGGTCTTGTGGCCCTGATAGACGGCGTGGACGATGGCGCCGGGGGCATTTGCATCGCCGGTCAGGGCGAGGGACTTGATGCAGGCCGCCTTGAGGTCCGCATGTTCAAGCGCGGCGTGCAGCGTTGACCCGCCCTGACGCACCCCGACAATCACCAGCGACCGGGCCGCAATCTCGCGCGGCTCACCAGTGAAAATCTGTTGAATTTGTAGTGTGTTGCCATCGAAATCTGTCACCATCTCCAGTGTCCGGCAGGCAATCCCGGCCTTGAGGAACGCCTGATGCACCAGCGGCTGTTCGTTGGTCATGAACCCCCAGGCCTGCGCAGCCCCCGCCGTGGTGATATAGGTCGTGGCCAGCCCGCGCCCCGCCAGTTCCTCGGCAATGGCCGAGCCGAGGTAGTAGTTGTCGAAGTCAAAGACCGCGACCGGGCCTTCGATCAGCACCCCCGCCGCAATGTCATCTGGCGTGTAGATGCGCGGGGAAACAAGAGCTTCGGTCGGCAACTCATTGGCTCCGAACAATTTTGCGGTCCAACGCGCGCCTGTCGCGATGACAACGTGATCCGCGCCAAAGGCCATCACATCATCGGCCGTCATCGCGCTTTGGGCATGCAGCGAGACGTTCGCCATCTGCCGCAGCCGTCCCAACCGGTAGTCGGCCACGCGGAACCACTGGCGCAGGCCGGGCAGCTTTGTCTCCCACAACAACCGCCCGCCGAAATCATCCGATCTCTCGGCCACCGCCACGTCGTACCCCCGCCGTGCCAGCGTCAGCGCCGCCTCCAGCCCCGCCGGGCCGGATCCCACGACCAGCACCTGCCCCCTGGCGTCGCGCGTCACCACCTCGGGGTGCCAGCCGCGCCGCCATTCCTCGCCCGCTGTGGGGTTCTGCGTGCAGCGCACCCAGACGCCGTCATGCCAGCTGGAAATGCACAGGTTGCAACCGATGCATTCGCGGATCTCGTCCTCGCGCCCCTCGTTGATCTTGGCGGGCAGAAAGGGGTCTGCGATGGAGGGCCGTGCGCCGCCGATGAGGTCAAGGACGCCGCGCCTGATCATCGAGGCCATTGTATCGGGCGAGGTAAAGCGACCCACGCCGACGACAGGCTTGTCGGTGACGGATTTCATGAAATCCACGACCGGCTCGTGGCTGCCTTCGGGCGTGTAGCGGCTCGCCGCACAGTCGAAACTGGAATAATCCATTTTGACATCAAAAAGATCGGGTGCATCCTTCAAGTGGCCGATCACCTCATGCGCCTCGGACGCCGCCGCCTCGGACGGGCGTGCCCGCAACTCCTGCATCGACATGCGCAGGGCGACGGCGCAGCGGCCATGCGTCGCCTCGCGTACGGCGTCGATCAGTTCCTCGGTCAGGCGCACGCGGTTGCGCACCGACCCGCCATAGGCATCGGTGCGGTGGTTGTAGTCCGCCAGCAGGAACTGGTAGGGCAGGTAGCCCATGCCGGCATAGACATAAAGGATGTCGAACCCGGCCTCTTCGGCCCTGACGGCCGCCTCGGCATGCCAGCGGATCAGATCCCGGATGTCGGCGGCATCCATGATCCGGGGCCGACCGGAGGACATGAAGCCGACATGCGTGGCCATCCACGGCACGCCGGACGGCGACAGGGGGGCCACGCGGCTGGTGCGGTTCACTGCTGCCGCCCCGCCATGCCACAACTCCACCCCCGCCAGCGCGCCATGGGCATGGACAGCATCGGTCATCAGGGCATGGCTGCGGATGTCGGCCTGATCCCACATCGAGGCGAACGGAAATGGACTGTCGTCGGAACTGGGATCGACCGAACAGGCCCCGGTGCACACGACGCCCCAGCCGCCCTCGGCCTTCATGGCGCGGAACGCCGCGCGGACATGCGGGGCGGCGTTCGTCATCCCCGACGCATGAGGCACCTGAAAGAACCGGTTTGGCGCGGTCTTTGGACCGATGCGCACCGGAGCGAACAACGCATCATAGCGCGGATTGCGAGGCATGACGGACCTTTGTTGAATGACCGTATAGTGGCGCTGATTGCCCCCATGGGTCAAGCCGGATTTCGCGGGCGCGGCGCGCCGGGCCGCGCTATGTCAAAAGGTAGCTGCTGGTGTCCGGATCAAATCCGCGGATCACCAGGGACGCGGCAAAGGCGGCCTGCACGGCGACGCGCACCCGCAGGCGCGCGTCACGGGCGGCGACGGGGTCCTGGTCGAGCAGCACCGAGAAATCAGCAGGGATGGCAATCCGCTTGACGACCGGGGCGTCAAGGGTCGGTCCGTTCCGCTGGCCGGCCGCGCGCGCCGCGACGGCGGGGGCGTCCAGATGCCAGTCCGCCAGCAAACGATCGGAGGCGGTGCCTTTGTTGATCCCCTCCATCGCGCCGTAATGGTCGGGCAGGTAGGTCGATGCCTCCGCCCCCAGACGCGCGATGTTCAGGATCGCGTTGGTGCGCCGCAAGGGGTCAAAGGTCCAGCGGACATGGCCGATGCCGCGCGCCAGGCACCAGTCGCGCTGATACCATTTCAGGCGCGAGCCAAGGCCCAGATTGCGTGCCTCGGGCAGGACGGCAAGGCGGTGGGAATGCTGGACGCCGGGGGTGACGGTCGGAAAGGCAAACACATAGCCAAGCAGTTTGTCGCCGTCGAAGGCCCCCGCCGCAAGGCCGCCTTCCTGTGCGATCACCATCATCAGATCGGCAGGGTCGACCTTGTCGCCCGGGCCCCAGACAGCAGTCTGCATCGCCTCGGCCGCAAGAAACTCACTCATGCCGTCGAGGTCGCGAAAGGTGACGGTCACGCGCCGATCCGGTCGGTGGACAGGGTGACGGTTGCCAGAAAGTCTTGGTCCAGCATCACACCGATGCCGGGGCCGGGGGGGACGGGCATGCGGCCCGCCGTTGCCTCCAGCTTTTCGACCGTGATGTCGCGATGGAAATAGCGGCTGGCAGACGAGGTATCGCCCGGTTTGGTGAACCCCGGCAGCGTCGACAGGTGGATGTTGTGCGCGCGGCCGATGCCGGATTCCAGCATGCCGCCGCACCAGACGGGTATGTCGAAGGCGGCGCAAAGGTCGTGGATGCGAAGGCTTTCGGTGTGTCCGCCGACGCGGCCTGCCTTGATGTTGATGACCCGCGCGGCCCCGGTCTGCACAGCCTTGCGGGCGTCGGCGACAGTGCGGATGCATTCATCGAGGCAGATCGGCGTCGCGATCCGCGCCTGCAGGGTCGCGTGGTCGTGGATGTCGTCCCATGCCAGCGGCTGTTCGATGTAGTCGAGGGCAAAGTCATCCAGGTCTCGCAGCATCGCGCTGTCGGCCAGCGAATAGCAGGAATTGGCATCGACGCTGAGCGGGGTATCGGGGAACGCCGCGCGTACCGCGCTGACCAGGGCGACATCGTGACCCGGCTTGATCTTCAGCTTGATGCGTTTGTAGTCTAGTGCCACATGGGCGGCGACCCGTTGCAGCGTATTGTCAATCGGCCCGATGCCCAGCGACACGCCCACGTCGATTGCCTCGCCCGATCCTCCAAGGACGGTCTGCAATGGCAGGTCCAGCGACTTGGCCCACAGGTCCCAGAACGCCATGTCGATCATGCCGCGTGTCATCTGGTTGCCGCGCCAGGGCGCCAGAAGCGTGGCAAGTTCCTGTGGATTGGCAAAGCTTTTGCCGATGACCAAGGGCAGGAACAGTTCGCGCATAAGGGCCATCGCACCCGACACAACCTCTTC
Source organism: Rhodobacterales bacterium (assembly GCA_021155205.1). GTDB lineage: Bacteria > Pseudomonadota > Alphaproteobacteria > Rhodobacterales > Rhodobacteraceae > JAJNPS01. Next base: position 196,719 of record JAJNPS010000010.1, on the reverse strand, counting down.
GAGGTAATCCGGCAGCACGTCCATCACGCCCTCGCCATATCCTTCCAGCCCGCCCGCACGCAGGGTCAGCAGGGGAAAGACCTTTTCCGTCACCGTGCCGGTCGAGATCACGAAGGGCGCCACCAGCGGCAGGCGCACAAGGCGCAACTCGGCGCTGTCGATGCGCAGGGCAGGGCGGGTCATGTCGGGGTTCCTTTTTCGACGGGGCCGGTGCGCGACGCTAAGTGGAAAACATTTTTCTTGCAAGATTGACGGGATGAAATGTTTCTGTCACGATTTGCCCGCATCGGGGGATGCGCGTGGACAGAACTGCCGACAGCACAGCACCGGCCCAGACCGCGCCCGACCTGGCGCAGCGCCTGTCGGCGAGCCTTGCTGCGGCGACCCCGGCCGAAAAGACCATCGGAACCTATTTCCTACAAAACTTCAAGACCTTGCCGTTCGAGACAGCCGCGTCGGTGGCGCAAAAGGTCGGGGTGTCCGAAGCGACCATCGGACGTTATTGCCGGGCGATCGGATTTGCCCACTTCAAGGATCTCAAGGCGTGCCTGCAAGGCGATCTTGGCGATCAGGCCTGGTTGATCGGCGACCGCCTGCGCGATTTCAACCAGCGCAGCCGCGAAGGTCAGACCGAACAGTCCCGCGCGCTGGAACGCGAGATCGCGGCCGTCGTGGCGAACCATGAAACCGCCACGACGGCGGAATTTGCCGCCGTGGTGGCGCGGCTGGCCCGGATGCCGCTGGTCTATGTCGCAGGATTTCAGACCGAACGCGGGCATGCCGCCTACCTCGCGCACAACCTGCAATACCTGCGTCCCGGCGTCCTGCTGGCGGATATCTCGGGCGGGCATTTCGCCGATGTGCTGATGACGGACCCGGCCAACACCTGCCTGATCCTGTTCGATGCGCGCCGCTATTCGCGGCTGACACGCCTTTTGGCGCAGACGGCGCGCAAGGCGGGCATTCCCGTTACCCTGATCACCGACCCATATTGCGACTGGGGACGCGACGTCGCAGCCGAGGTTCTGGTCGTGCAGACCGGCCTCAACCAGTTCTGGGACGGCACCTCGCCGATGGCGAGCCTTGCCGGTCTTTTGGTCAACGCCGTCTTCAATGAACTTGGCCCGGAGGTCGAGGCCCGGATGGCGCAGGTTTCCGGTTTCTACAACGACTTCATCGGCCATTCCGGCGGTCCGGCGAAGTGACAGCACATACTTAATCAAGAACAGGGAAAAACGCATGTTACAGAACATCAAGCGGCACTGGCGTGCCGCAACGGTCTCGCTCGTCGCCATGGTCGCGGCCAATGCGAGCCTGGCGCAGGAGGCAGTCTTTGTGCTGCCGCTCAGCGAGGTCGGGGTGCCCAGCTACAATGTCATCGCGCAGGGCAATTCCAACACCGGCGCCTAGATGATCTACGACAATCTGGTGGTGCAGGATGCCGATCAATCCTTTCACCCCGGTCTTGCAACATCCTGGACCGAAGCTCCTGACGGCATGTCCTGGACCTTCGAGATCAAGCCCGGCGTGACCTTTCACAATGGCGAGCCGCTGACCGCCGCCGCCGTGGTGGCCTGGCTGGGGTTCTTTGCCCCGACAGAAAACGCCTTCACCACCCAATCCATCGCCAAGGCCGAGGCGACCGGCGAGATGACCGTCACGCTGACGATGAAGAACCCCGATCCGAACCTGCTTTTGAACCCCGCCTCCAGCACGATGGGGGTGATCGAGCCGAAAGCCTGTGTGGAAATGGGCGAGGATTACGGCGTGACGGCGGCGGTCGGCACCGGACCCTACAAGACGGAAAGCTTTGCCATCGGATCGGAAACCGTGCTGGTGCGCAACGACGCCTACACCTGGGGGTCAGACCTTGCCGACAACAAGGGCCCGGCCAAGATTGCCAAGATCACCCTGCGCGAGATCGCCGAGGACAGCACCGCGTTTCTGGAGCTGAAGACCGGCGGCGTCGACATGCTGCTGGGGGTTCCCACCGATTTCCTGGGAGAACTGGCCAAGGAACCCGACATTGCCGTCCTGACCCTGCCGGGTCTGGAGGTGATGTACATGCCGATCAACGTGACCAAGGCGCCCTTTGACGACATCAAGGTGCGGCAGGCCGCGGCGCTGGCGATCAACCAGAAGGAAATCCTCGACAACGTCTATGGCGGCGTCGGCGCGGTAGCCAACCAGTTCCTGATTTCCGCCCTGACCGAAAGCCAGGTCGATCCCAAATTCCTGATCAGCCATGATCCGGCAAAGTCGGCGGCGCTGCTGGACGAAGCGGGCTGGAAGATGGGCGCGGATGGTTTGCGCGCCAAGGACGGCGTGGCGCTGAAAGTGGCGCTGTGGACGCAAAGCGACAGCTCGTTCCGCCGCCTGACCGAGGTGATCCAGGCGCAGCTCAAGGCCGTGGGCATCGGGTCGGACATCACCACCTTTGACAGCTCGATGATCCGTGACCATTACAAGACCGGCGAGCAGCAACTGGCGGTGCGGTCCTACTGGTGGGCCAATGCCGACATCGTCGACTGGTTCTTCGGCGGCGACCGTCTGGGCTATCCGAACGTGTCGATGCTGAACGATCCCGTCGCCGAAACGCTGCGCACCGCAGCGATGACGGGATCGAAGAACAGCGAGGAGCGGATCGCCAATTTCAAGGCGTACCACGAATACATCCTGTCCCAGTTCGCGATGGCCCCGATCTATCAGCCGGTGCAGAACATCGGCTATAACAAGGACCGCCTGAAGATGCCCGCCACGATCCGCGCGCCGCGCATCAACGGGCAGACCATCCTGTCAATGGAAGCCATCCAGTAGCGCCTGCATCGCCCGGCCCCGGTTCGGGGCCGGGCACCCCTTTCTTCTGACATCGCGGGGTCCCGGATGCTCGGCTACACGATCAAGCGCCTCTTGATGCTGATCCCGGTGTTCCTGGCGGTGTCGGTCATCGTCTTTGCCATCATCCACCTGATCCCCGGCGATCCGGTGGACAGCCTGTTGAAGGTCGGCTCCGGTCCCGAACAGCGTGCGATCATCGAGGCGCTCTATGGTCTGGACCGGCCGCTGGTCGTCCAGTACGGCATCTGGATGGGCAATCTTTTGACCGGCGACATGGGAACCGCCATTGTCGGCCGCCGCCCGGTTTTCGACATCGTGGCACAGGCGCTGCCGCATTCCCTTTTGCTGGGATCGCTGGCCTTGCTGTTTTCCTCGGTCATGGGCATCGTCCTTGGGATCGTCGCGGCACTCTGGCGGGAGCGCTGGCCGGATCAGGTGATCATGGGGGGCGTCCTGCTCGGCTGCACGCTGCCGGGGTTCTGGCTGGGGCTGATGCTGATCCTGGTCTTTTCGGTCTGGCTGGGCTGGTTTCCTGTGTCCGGCGCGCAGGGCTGGTCGTCGCTGGTGCTGCCGGTGCTGACCATCGGTCTGGGCGGCACGACGCCGCCCGCGCTGACCGACTTGCCGGGGCATGGCTGGCTGGCCTGCTGCAACCCGCTGGAGCGCACGCATGTCTGATGCCCTGGTCACGGTCCGGTCGGTCAGCAAGCGGTTTGATACCGGCGGCGGGTTCCTGTCCCGGCCACGCAGCATGATGGCGGTGCGCGATGTGTCGCTGACCATTGCCAAGGGCGAGGTCGTTGGCGTGGTCAGCGAATCCGGCTGCGGAAAATCGACCTTTGCGCGGCTGGTCCTGCGTCTGTTGCAGCCGACCACGGGCAGCGTCAGCTTTGGCGACACCGACCTGACGGCGCTGACGCCTGCCCGCCTGCTTGTGCTGCGGCGCAGGATGGCGATGGTGTTCCAGGACCCCTATTCCTCGCTGGACCCGCAGTTGACGCTGGGCGAGGTGATTGCCGAACCCTACCGCGCGCAGGGCCTGCCGGTGCCGCCGGGACGGGTGGCAGAGATGTTGGCGCAGGTCGGCCTCTCACCCGCGATGGCGACCAGCTATCCGCATCAGTTGTCTGGCGGGCAGCGCCAGCGGGCAGGGATCGCGCGGGCGCTGGCGCTGACCCCTGAATTCATTGTGCTGGATGAGCCGACCGCGTCGCTGGACGTGTCGATCCAGGCGCAGATCGTGACCCTGCTGGAGGGCCTGCGCGACCGGCTGGGCCTGACCTACCTGTTCATCAGTCACGATCTGGGGCTGGTGCGCTATTTCTGCGACCGGATCGTCGTGATGTATCTGGGGGCGGTGGTGGAAATCCTGGCCCCCGATGCCAGCCCGAGGCACCCCTACACGCGGGCCCTGATGGACAGTACCTTTCTGCCCGACCCGGCGCGCCGCCGCAGCCTTGTAGCGTTGAAGGGCGAGATCGCGTCCGCCTTCAACCTGCCGCCGGGATGCGCCTTTGCCGCGCGCTGCGACCGGGCGACCGACCAGTGCCGGATCACCGCGCCGGTCCTTGAAACCGGATCGCAGGGTCAGGCGCTGGCCTGTTTTCATCCGCTGTAGCGGACGGGTTTCAGATGTTTTCAGGTCCGTAGACGTCGAAGTTCAGGATGCGTTTTCCGGGCGGGGTGCCCTGCTGGATGTCGCGCAGCATCTGGCCGACGGCTTCGGACGCCAGGCGCGGAATGGGAAGCGAAAGGACCATGGCCAGCACGCCGTCAAGGATGCCGAGCCGCCGGTGCTCCGTCATCTCGTGGCCGATGGTCACGATATGGTCCGAGCGACCCGATGCCCGCAACGCCTCCATCGCGCCGATCACACCGCCGCCGGCCACGTAAAAGCCGACCAGGTCGGTCTCGCGCCGCAGGAACTGTTCCGTCACTTCGCGGGCAATGTACTTGTCTTCAAAACTTTGCAGCGGTTCCAGCAGGGTAAAGCCCGGCGCATGTTCGCGGCAGTAGGACCGAAAGCCGGACTCGTTCATCTCCTGGCAGCGGTATCGGTTGTTGCCGACCAGCATGCCGACAGGTCCGGGCCGTTTGCAGAACCGCGTCATCGCCCAGGCCGCGGTGCGCCCGACTTTCCAGTTGTCCAGCCCGACATAGCCCACGTCGCAGGCGGCCGACAGTTCCGAGATCAGCCCGTAGGTCGGCACACCCTGCGCGGCCAGCGCCTCGATCGCGTGCGACACGCGCGCATGTTCGGCCGACACGACCGACAGCGCCTGCACCTGCCCGCCCAGCCGCAGGATCCGCTCCGAGACAGCCTCGGGCGACAGGTCATCCATGTGTTCGATCACCGCCTCGATCGGCTCGGGCGCATCCGCTGCGGCCTGGCGCAGCGCCTCGGCGATCATCTTGTAGAAGGTGCGGTTGGACTGCTGCAGCAGAAAGCCGAGCCGCGCCTTGGGCCGGGTCAGGTGCGCCCGCTCGCGCAAGGTCGGCAGGGCGTAGAACTGCAGCGCTTCCGCCGCGGCCAGAACTTTGGCGACGGTATCGGCACGGACCTTGTCGCGCCCGTTCATGATCCGGTCGATGGTCGAGACGCTGACCCCGGCGCGGGCGGCCAGGTCTTCAATCGTCGCGCGGCGTGCCATCCGGTCCCCTGAAAGATTCCCTCATTGTCGCCTTGCCAGAAATGAAGCCATTGAGGGGAAATACCTCATCGTCCATGAAATGATTATGCCGCCGGTTTTGTCAACGGTATAGAAATTCCAGTCCCGGAACGAGTCGGGCAGATGCGCCAGGTTCGGGGGGTGCGGATGGACGATCTGGAATACGGCACCCGCGACAAGCGCGGCAACTGGGCGCCAAACGATCCGATAACCCCCGCGCCGGTCTTTGTCTGGCCGCCGCGTCCGGCAAAGTTCCTTGCCTGGCTACCGCATTATTTCCTGCCCTGGAACGCGCTGTTCTTCGTGCTGGGCGCGGTGATGTGGTTGTTCCTGACGCCGTCAAGAGAAACCGTGCAGACGCTGGCATGGGGCTGGATCGCCTACCTGCTGGTTCGCAACGCGGCCCTGGTGCTGATCGTCTATGGCCTCTTGGAACTGCGCCTGTACGTCCGACGTGCGCAAGGAAACCATTTCAAGTACAACGGCACCTTTCCGGCGGACAAGCCGTCGGATGTGTTCCTGTTCAAAAGCCAGAAGATCGACAACATCATCCGGTCCTTCGGCACCGGCGTTCCGATCTGGACCGCCTATGAGGTCGGGATGCTGTACGCCTGGGCAAACGGCTGGGGTCCTTGGGCCACCTTTGCCGACCAGCCGGTCGCGCTGGTGGCCCTTGGCCTGCTGATCCCGCTGATCCACGAGGCGCATTTCTACGTCATCCACCGGCTGATCCATGTGCCGGTCCTCTACAAATGGGTGCATTCGGTCCACCACAACTCGATCAATCCCAGCCCCTGGTCGTCGCTGTCGATGCACCCGGTGGAGCATCTCATGTATTTCTCGGACGTGCTGATCCATCTGGTCCTGCCCTCGCACCCCTTGCTGATGCTGTACCACCTGCAGGTCACGGGCACGGGGGCCGTGGTGGGCCATATCGGGTTCGACAAGATCGAGGTCGGCAAGACAGGCTTTGATGCCCACTGCTATGCCCATTATCTGCACCACAAGTATTTCGAGGTGAACTACGCCGACGGGCTGGTGCCCTTCGACCGCCTCTTCGGCACCTGGCACGACGGCTCCAAACAGGCCGACGAGGTGATGAAGGAACGCTATCGCAAGAAGAAGGCGCGCCTGAACGCCGGGACGGGCGCGCAGTCGTGAAACCACGCTGCCCGGACAACCCTGGGAAAACACAGGCCGGGATGACCGAGGTGAAACCGAAATCCGCAGAGCGCGGAACGAGAGGGAGGAGACCCAAGATGACCCTGATGAAAAGCCTCAAGACGATGCTGGGAACCACGGCGCTGATCGCGTCGGCGACGGTCGCGATGGCGGCGGAAATCGCCGTGATCGGCGGCAAGGCGGATGACCTGTTCTGGAACAAGATCAAGAAGGGCATGGACGATGCCTGTCTTGCGGTCGTCGCCAACGGCGGCAAATGCACATATCTGCAGCTGCAGACCTATGACAACCTTGGCGCGGATGCGGCACAGCTGGTGCGCACCGCAATCGCACAGGGCGCGACGGGGATCGTGATCCCGAACTGGGTGCCCGAAGCCGAAGACCCGGCGATCAAGGAAGCCATCGCCAAGGGGATCAAGGTCATCCTGATCAACGCAGGCAACGGCGACAAGGCGCGGGAGCTTGGCGCGATCAACTATGTCGGCAACGACGAATACGAGGCCGGACTTGCCGCCGGCTCCTATTATGCCGGAAAGGGCGTCAAGAACATCATCTGCATCAATACCGTACCGGGTGCTGCAAACCTTGAAGCGCGCTGCAAGGGCGTCGCGGACGGTGCGGCCAAGGGCGGTTCCGTCTCGAACCAGCTGCCGCTGCCTGCGTCGAGCTTTGGCGATCCCACGGCCGTCGCCGAAGCGATCAAGGCGACCCTGACCAAGGACGCGACAATCGACGGGGCGATCACGATTTCGGCCGGTGACGCCGACAGCGCCGCCACGGGCGTCGAACAGGCCGGCCTGACCGGCAAGGTCATGCTTGGATCGTTCGATTTCAACCAGACGGGTCTGGACCGCATCAAGGCGGGCACGCAAGGGTTTGCAGTCGATCAGCAGCCCTACCTGCAGTCCTATATCGGCGTGAGCCTGCTTGCCGCGAACATCGACTTTGGCAACCTGCTTCCGACTTTCCCAGTCCTGACCGGTCCGGGAATCATCGACATGACCAACATCGAAGCGACGCTGAAAGGCGTTGCGGCAGGCGCACGCTAGTGCCGCATCCTTGAAAAGCCACCCGGCCCGGAAACTGTTCCGGGACGGGTTCCACGTTCCGGCGCAACTCGCGCCAGGGTCTGACCGGGGAAAAGTGATGGCAGGAACAGCAGGATCGGCACGCAAGCCAACCGTTGGCGGGCTTTTGCGGCGGCCCGAAGCAGGCGCCCTGCTCGGGATGATCGGGATGCTTGTCTTTTTCACGGTATTCGGCGGGGTCAGTTTCCTGACCCTTGGCAGCATCGCCAGCTGGATGAACGTGGCGGCGGGTCTTGGGATCATCGCGATCCCGATAGGTCTTTTGATGATCGCGGGTGAACTGGACATTTCGGTGGGCTCGATGGTGCCCGCGGGTTCAATGACTGTCGCGATCATTTCCGGTCATTTTGGCCAGTCGATCTGGCTCGGAATTTCGGCGGCGCTGCTACTGGGCGTGGTCGTGGGTCTGGTCAACGGCATTCTGGTGGTGCGGACGGCGGTGCCGTCGTTCATCGTGACGCTTGGAACCTTGTTCGCCGTTGCGGGGCTGGTCCTTGGCTTTTCGGTCCTGATCACCGGGACGACCAGCGTCGCCCTGACCGCGCCCGACGCCGCAAAGACGGTGTTCGGCCAGTTCTACATTCAGGGCCAGTTCCAGGTCATCATCGCCTGGTGGCTGGCGGCGACCTGCGCCTACATCTTTTTCGTGCACTATTCCAAATACGGGAACTGGATTTTCGCCATGGGCGGCGACAAGGTCAGTGCGCGCAATGCTGGCATCCCGACCGAACGGATGACGATCATTTTGTTCGTGCTGTCTGCGACATCGGCGGCGTTTGTCGGCATGTGTCAGGCGATCCTGTTCAACTCGGCCCAGGTGTCCGGCGGGCAGTCCTTCATCTTCAACTCGATCATCTCGGTCGTGGTCGGGGGCGTGCTGCTGACGGGCGGGTTCGGATCGGTGGTCGGCATCTTCTTTGGCACCATCACCTTTGCGGTGGTCAACCAGGGCATCTACTATACCAGTTTTGACCGCAACTGGTCCTCGCTCATCATCGGCATCCTTCTTCTGGGGGCGGTCCTGATGAACAACACCTTCCGCAAGATGGCGCTGTCCTACACGCCCAAGAAGGCGGGCAAGTGATGGCCGCCCCGATCCTTGCCCTGCGCGGCATCAACAAGTCCTTTGGTCCCATCGAGGTGCTGAACGACATCAACCTGTCGCTTCACGCAGGCGAAGTGCTGTGCCTTCTGGGCGACAATGGCGCGGGCAAATCGACGCTGATCAAGCTGTTGTCCGGCGTCTACAAACCGACCTCCGGCACGGTCGAGATGGACGGCCAGCCCACAGCCTTTGCCACCCCGCGCGAGGCTTCCGACAGGGGCATCGCCACCGTCCACCAGTTCGGCGGCACCTTTCCCCTGATGTCGATCGGGCGGTCGTTCTTTGTCGGGGTCGAACCCACCAAGGGCTGGGGTCCGTTCAGGGTCTTTGACCGCAAGACCGCCAATGCCATTGCCGTCAAGGCGGTGCAGGACTTCGGCATCACCCGCATCGACGACGGCGACCGGCTGGTCGGCGGGCTGTCCGGTGGCGAACGGCAGTCGCTGGCCATTGCGCGTGCGGTGCATTTCGGTGCCCGGGTGCTGATCCTTGATGAACCCACGGCCGCCCTTGGCGTCAAGCAGGCGGCGCACGTGCTGCGCATCGTGAACGAAGCGAAACGGCGGGGGCTGGCGGTGATCTTCATCACCCATCAGGTGATGCACGCCATGGCGGTCGGCGACCATTTTGCCGTGCTGATCCGGGGGTCCATCGCCGCCGACTTCCGCAAGGGCGAGAAAAGCCGCGAGGAAATCACCGACCTGATGGCAGGGGGCGAGACCATGGCCGACCTCGAGGCCCAGGTCGAAGGCCAGATGGGGGCCTAGATGCAGATGCGCCTGCTGCCACCGCGCGCGCCTTGCGGCAGGGGGCACGGATGACCGTGCGCATCGCCGTCATCGGTGCGGGCCTGATGGGGGCCGACCATGCAAGGATCGTAGCGGCCGACCTGCCGGGGGCCACGCTGCAGGTGGTCTGCGACAGCGATGCCGGACGCGCCCGGACGGTGGCCGAGACCTGTGGTGCTGCGGATGTGGCAACCGACCCCGAGGCCGCGATCGTGCGGGCGGATGTCGACGCGGTGATCATCGCCAGCCCCGACCATACCCATGCGCCGCTGGTGCTGGCCTGCATCCGGTCGGGCAAGCGGGTCCTGTGCGAAAAGCCGCTGTCGCAGACCCCGGCCGAATGCCTGACGGTGATGAAGGCGGAAATGGCCACGGGCGCGCGTCAGGTCCAGGTCGGATTCATGCGCCGCTATGACCGCGCCTACGCCGAGATGAAGTCGGCGCTGGATCAGGGCCGGATCGGCCGCGCGCTGATGATGCACAACTTTCACCGCAACGTCGCCACCCCGGCGGCCGATTTCACCGGGGCGATGGCGATCACCAATTCGGCACCGCACGAATTTGACGTGGTGCGGCATGTGCTCGGTTGCGACTATGCGACGATTTCTGCGGCGCAAGCCAAAAGATCGGACGCAGTGGTGGCCCCGGTGGTGATGGTGCTGGAAACCTCCGATGGCCAGATCGTGACCATCGAGATCAACAACAACGCCGCCTACGGCTATGACGTGCGCGCCGAACTGGTGGGCGAAACCGCCAGCATCGCAATGAACCCTGTCGCCTATACCCGCACCGACCGCGCGCTGGCCGCGGGCACCGCCTATGACACCGACTGGCGCGGGCGCTATGCCGAGGCCTACCGGCGGCAGAACCGCGCCTTTGTGCGCTTTGTCGAGACCGGCGCGTTTCCCGATGTCGCTGCATCGGTCTGGGATGGGTATGCTGCCGCATGTGTCGCCGAAGCAGGCGTCCGTGCGCTGGCCGAGGGGCGAAAGTGCCCGGTCGAGCGGGTGCCAAGACCAGAGTTCTACGCATGATCTGCCCCAGACCCCGTGATTGCCCACCACACGCCCCCCGAAAGAGAGCCGACATGCCCTGGACCTTTGCCTGCGCCGCCACCGACATCGCCGCCGAAGATGTCATTCGTTTCGATCACGGCGGCCGGACATTCGCGATCTTTCGCAACCACGAGAACGGCTATTTCTGCACCGACGGGCTTTGCACCCACGAAGACATCCACCTGGCCGACGGGCTGGTGATGGAAAACACCGTGGAATGCCCCAAGCACGCGTCGATCTTTGATTTCACCTCGGGCGAGGTTGACACGCCGCCCGCCTGCGACAATCTGCGGACCTATCCCACGCGGATCGAGGATGGCCGCGTGATGGTGGAGATCTAGCATGACCTTTCAACTTGCCGCCTGCGCCGAAATGCTGTGGCGCGACCGCCCCATCGACTGGCGCGCCAGCCGCCTGAAAGAGATGGGCTATGGCGTCGGTCTTTGGAACTGGCCCGCCTGGGATCTGGCCAGGCTGGAGCGGACCGGCGCAACATTCACCATCATGAACGGCTATCTGCAGGGTCGCCTTGCCGATGACGCAGGCGCGGACATGCTTTTGGCCTCGGCGCGGGAAACCGCCGCCGTCGGCAAACGCCTGGGCGTGCAGCGGCTGAACCTGCATGGCACGGGCCTTGGGGATGGCGGCATCCCGATCTGGCAGACGCAAGGTGTGACCGGGGCGATGTGGCTGAAGGCGCGCGACACGTTGATGCGCATCTGCGATCTGGGGGCCGAACTGGGCGTGACCTTCACGCTGGAAAACCTCAACCTGCGCGACCATCCGGGCTGTCCGTTCAACAGCACCGCCGACGTGCTGGCGCTGGTCTCGGCGGTCAACCGGCCCGAACTGCGCATCAATCTTGACCTTTACCATACCCAGATCGGCGAGGGCGATCTGGTGCGCTGGTGCGCCGCCTGCCTTCCCTTCATCGGCGAGGTGCAGGTCGCCGACAATCCCGGGCGGTTCGAGCCTGGCACCGGCGAGATCAACTATTCCGTCATCGCCACTGCGTTGCGGGACATGGGCTATGCCGGGCCGGTGGCACTGGAAAGTTTTGCCAAGGGCGACGAGGAGGCTGCCCTTGAAGCCTTCCGCAACGCATTCACGGTGTAATCCCATGGTCCACAAAGCCAACCGCCCGACCGTCCACGATATCCGCGCGATGAAGGCGCGGGGGCAGAAAATCTCCATGCTCTATGTCACCACGCCGGACGAGGCGGCAGCGGCAGATGCAGCGGGCATCGACATGCTGTCGATCGAGGGGAAATACTTCACCCCCGAAATGCGCGCCGCCGCCGGGCGGTGTTTCGTGCAGGTCGGCCTGCCGGTCGGGGGGCAGGGCAATTCCTGGCAGGGCACGCCGCTTGCAAGCGGCGACGACTATCTGCGCGCGGCCCATCACTTCACCCAGATGGGGGGCGACTGCTTTTACTGCGCCGCCTCGCTGGACATCCAGAAGGTGCTTTGTGACAACCGCATTCCCGTCGTCGGGCATGTCGGGCTGGTCCCCGGTCACATCACATGGACCGGCTGGCGCGCCGTGGGCAAGACCGCGACCGAGGCGCGCGCCGTCTGGGACAGCATCAAGGCGCTGGAGGCCATCGGCTGTTTCGGGGCCGAACTGGAGGTGGTGCCGGACCGCCTTGGCGCGTTCATCTCGAAGAACACGCCGATGATCATGCTGGGCATGGGGGCAGGGCCGGGGGCGGACGCGCAATACCTGTTCGCCGAGGATGTCCTGGGCTGCACCGACGGCCACAAGCCCCGCCATGCCAAGACCTATCGCAACTTTGCCGCCGAACATGCGCGCCTGCAGGCCGAGCGCATCGCGGCCTTCGGCGAATTCGTGGCGGATGTGGCGGGTGGGGCCTATCCGCAGGATGTCCACAACGTCGCGATGCCGGATGCCGAATTCGCAGCCTTTGTGAAAGCAGTCGGGGCGTAGTCGGCACCCGTTCAGGTCATGTCCTGTCGAACCGGAAGTCCTTGCCCGGCACCGGATTTGCCCAAAGCGTGTCGCCATGGCCGGCGCGGAACTCGCCGGTCACGCGGGCGACCAGTTCGCCCATGTCCGGCACCTGCAGGTAAACCACGGTATCGGCGCCCAGATGTTCGACATGGCGCACGCGGCCTTGCCACAGGCCGCTGTCGGCCGACAAGGTGACATGTTCGGGCCGGATCCCGTAGGTCGTGCACTCCATCGCGGCGGCAACGTTGCCGGTGAACAGGTTCATCTTGGGGCTGCCGATGAAGCCTGCGACGAACGGGCTGACGGGCGCATTGTAAAGGTCCATGGGACTGCCCACCTGCTCGATCGTGCCGCCGTTCAGGACCACGATCTTGTCGGCCATGGTCATCGCCTCGACCTGATCATGCGTGACATAGATCATCGTGGCCCCGAGCTTGCGGTGCAGTTCGGTCAGTTCGATCCGCATCTGGGCGCGCAGCGCAGCGTCGAGATTCGACAGGGGTTCGTCGAACAGGAACACCTTCGGGTCGCGCACGATGGCGCGGCCGATGGCGACGCGCTGGCGCTGGCCGCCCGACAGGGCCTTGGGCTTGCGGTCCAGAAGCGGCGTCAGTTGCAGCGCCTCCGCCGCCGCCCCGACCTTCTGCGCAATCTCGGCTTTCGGCAGCTTGGCCAGGCTGAGGCCGAACCCGATATTCTCCCGCACTGTCAGATGCGGATAAAGCGCGTAGGACTGGAACACCATCGCGATGCCGCGGGCCGAGGGTTCGGCGTCGGTCATGTCCTTGCCGCCGATTTCGATCACGCCGCCCGACGCCTCCTCCAGCCCCGAGATCAGGCGCAACAGGGTGGACTTGCCGCAGCCGGAAGGACCCACGAACACGCAGAACTCGCCCGGCTCGATGCTCAGATCGACGCCCTTGATCACGTCCACCGCGCCAAAGCTTTTGGTGAGGTTCTTCAGGATGACGGACGAAGTGGACGAAGCGGCCATCGCTACCCTTTAACGCCGCCGGCGGTCATGCCGGCCACGATCTGACGGTTGAAGAAGATGAACACCAAAAGGGGCGGGATCGTCACCAGAAGGATGTTCATGAAGAGGAGGTTGTACTGGCTTTGGAACTGGGTCTGGAAGTTGAACAGGGTCAGCTGGACGGTCACGTTTTCCCTGCCCGGCAGGTAGTAAAGCGGGTTGGTGAAATCGTTGAAGATGGCGATGGACTGCACCACGATCAGCGTCACCGTCACGGGTCTCAGCAAGGGCAGGATCACCCGGAAAAACACCTGCCAAGGCTTCGCGCCGTCGATCAGCGCCGCCTCGTCCAGATCGCGCGGGATGGTACCGATGAAGCTGCGGTACAAGAGGACCGAGAAGGCAAGGCCATAGGCCACCTGTATCAGGATCATGCCGTGGATGGTCTTGAAAAGGCCAATCCCCTGCAAGACCCAGATCGTCGGCACCACGGCGGGCGGCACCATCAGTCCCATAAGGACGGCGGCATAGATCAACTTGTTCCAGCCAGAAGGGCGGCGCTGCAGCACATATCCCACCATCGCGCCAAAGATCACCAGCAGTGTCACCGCTCCGACGGTGATGACGGTAGAGTTGAAATAGGCGAGCAGAAGCATGTAGTTGCGGGTCTGGATGACCTCGACCAGGTTGGCCCAGAAATGCCATTCCGAGGGCCAGGCAAAGGTCAGGAACGACGCCTCTTTCTTGGTCTTCACCGCCATCAAAAAGATGAAGAGGAAGGGCAGGATGAACACGACAGCGGCCACCGCCATGGCGATCAGGCCGGTATTGCGCTGGCGGCGGGTCACAGGTCCACCTCGCGTTTGTTGAAGTACCAGGTCAAGGGCAGGATGATCAGTGCGATCAGCGCGAACAGGATCACGTTTCCGGCCGTCGCAAGGCCATAGAACCCGGCCTGATACTGCTTGTAGATCACGCTCGCCAGCACGTCGGACGCAAAGCCGGGACCGCCCCGTGTGGTGGCCCAGATGATGTCGAACGACCGCAGTCCGCCGATCAGCGACAGCGTGATCACCGTCACCGTCGCCGGGCGGACCAGGGGCACCGTGATGCGCCAGAATTGCTGCACGCGGGTCGCGCCGTCGATCCGGCTGGCCTCGTAATAGTCGGGCGAGATGGCGGCAAGGCCCGCGATGTAGATCAGCGTGGCAAGACCCACGCCCTTCCAGATGTCGATGAAGGCGACGGAATAAAGCGCCAGCGACGGGTCCGACAGCCAGGCTGGTCCGTCGATGCCGATGGTGGCAAGGGCCAGATTTATCACGCCCCTGGTGGGGTGCATCAGGGCGGCAAACGTGATGCCGACGCCGATCGTCGAGACGAGGACCGGAAAGAACACGACCGACCGCAGGACACCCTGCCAGAGGATGCCGGAGGTCAGAAGGACGGCCAGCAAAAGGCCAGACACCGTCTTTGCCCCCGATGTCAGGAAGGCATAGATCAGGGTATTGACCAGGCCCTGCACCAGGAAAGGTTCCTTGAAGAACTGGCGGTAATTGTCGAGACCGATGAAGTCGGCCTGCGACAGGTCCCAGCGCGTCAGGCTGAACCAGAAGCTCGCGATTGTGGGCACCAGAAACAGCGTGACGAAGATCACCGCCGCAGGCAGAACGAACCAGTAGGGATAGGGTGAGGGGCGGCGGCGTGCCATCAAAGCCTCGCGACGCGGTTTGGCTGGACCCCGCCCGACCAGCGGGCGGGGGTGTCGGTCACGGGCTTACCAGTTCGGCAGGCCCAGTTGCTTGGCCTGCTTTTCGACATCCTGGTCATAGAGTGCCGCCGCCTCGGCCGCCGGGCGGATGCCGGACCCGACCTCGACGGTGATCTGCTCCAGCGCCGGGCCCTTGATCGGCGACAGGAACTCCAGCGCCGGGGCGGTCATGCCTTCGGCCTGGAAATAGGGCAGCATGTCCGCCACTGCGGGCGGCACGTCGGCCGGCAATGCGCAACCCTTGATCAGATAGGGGCCGGTCGCTCCATTGGCACCGATCATCAGATTGCAGCCTTCGACCGAGGCGACGAAGGACAGGAAGTTCTTGGCGGCGTCAATGTTTTTGGACGCCGCCGGAATATACAGCGCGGCGGGCATCCAGACCGTCAGGCCGTTCTTTGCGGCATCCGGCCCCGGCTGCGCAAAGAAACCGACGTCGTTCAGGTTTTCAGGAAAGTTCTGCTTCACGTTGCCCAAGGCGAATGTCAGCATCGGGTAATGCGCGGCCTCGCCCGTGGCGACCATGCGCACGCCGTCATCGAACTTGGCCACCCCGAAATCCTCGTTCAGGTAGCCCGCCTTGAACACATCCTCCAGATGCTGAAAGCCCGCCATGGCCGCCGGCGAGGTGGCATATTTCGCCTTGTTCGCGGTGTAGTCGGCGGCAAAGTTCGGCTCGGCGGCCTGCACGTTGTAGAAATCGGCCAGCACGAACAACTGGCTGGACCAGGTGTCGCCATAGGTCTGCGCCACCGCAACCTTGCCCGCCGCCTTGATCTTTTCGTTGTTGGCCATGAACTCGGCCCAGGACTTCGGCACGCTCAGGCCCAGTTCTGCATAGATCGGACGGTTGTAGTAGATGCCGCCACCCATCGCCGGGCCGAAGGGCACGCCGCGCACGGTGCCGTCGGACGCTGTGACGACCGACTTGAAACTGTCGAGCACATTGGCCTGCCCGGCGATATCGGTCAGGTCGGCCAGTTGCTCGACCGGGTTCAGCGCCTGGAACAGGGAACCGGAATTGTATTGCAGGATGTCGCCCGCCTCGCCCGTCGCCAGCCGGGTCTTGACCAGATTGTCGCCATCAGCGCCGCCGGGCCGGTTCTCGATCTCGAATGTCACGTCGGGGTTTGCGGCGGTATAGGCGGCCGTCAGCGCCTCCATCGCGGCAACGGTTTCGGCATTGCCGTCGGTAGTGACGGACAGAACCGTCTGGGCCTGCGCCAGGCCTGCGGCCATGGAAAAAGCGGCAAGGAAGGCCGCGCTCGGGATCAGTTTCATCGGTCGTTCTCCTCCAGGTGAACCAATGTTGCGGGACCCGGGCGGTCTGTTCCGTCCGGGGTCTTTTTGTTCCGCGTCAGATGCGGAAGGTGATCTCGTGAATGCCGGGCGGCAGGGTCAGGCCCCCCGCGGCGACGATGACAGGCTTGCCGGCCAGCGTGACATCGCGCCGCGCCGGATTGGCCGCCAGCCGCCCGGTGCAACCTGGGGGCAAGGTCACGCGACAGGTGACGGTCTGGCCGTCCAGCGCCCAGCCCGCCTCGATCCGGCCATGGCGGCAATTGTGCCAGGCGGCGACCGGCGACAGCGCAGGCAGGATCAGCGGGTCCAGCGTCACTTCGTCGAAACCCGGCTTCTCGGCCACCGGGGCCACCCCCGCCACGCTTTCAAACAGCCACTGGCAGACCGCACCATAGGCATAGTGGTTGTAGCTGTTCATGTCGGGGTCATAGATCGACCCGTCCTCGCCCAGCGCGTCCCAGCGTTCCCAGATGCTCGTGGCCCCCCGGTCGACCTGATAGAGCCACCCCGGCACCTTGCGGTTCAGGAAGATCTTCTCCGCCAGGTCGGCCATGCCGTGCATCGTCAGCGCAGGCAGGATCGCCGGGGTTCCGATGAATCCCGTGCCGATCAGGCCATCCGCATCCTCGACCACCCGGCGGAAATAGGCCTTCCCGGCCTCTTGGTATTCCGGCGGGACCAGACCGTACAGGAACGCAAGGCTCCACGAGGTCTGGTCGTTGTGCGCGATGCGGCCCGAGGGCGAGAAGAATTCGTGCCTGAAAGCCTTCCTTATCGCTTCGGCCCGCTCGCGCAGCGCGGCCTCTGCCGGGTTGCCGATCAGCCCGGCAATCCGCGCGGCAAGATCAGTAGAAATGAAATGATAGATCGTCGCTGCGCAGTCGTCGGCGATGGTCGGGCGCGGCTTGCGGTTGTCACCGACCGGCTGGATCCAGTCGCCAAAGGTAAATCCGTGACCGCCCCATTCCGCAGACGGCCGGATGACCGGCCCATCCGAAATGCCCCAGAGGTAGTCGAGCCATTTCACCATCGCGGCGAAGTTCTCGGCCAGGACGCCCTTGTCGCCATAATGCAGGTAAAGCTGCCAGGGGATGATCACGATCGCATCGCCCCAGCCGGTTGATCCCGCCCAGTCACCGCGCCCGTCAATCGGATGCAGGCGCGTCGGGTCGGGCGAAAAATGCGGCACTGCGCCGTTCGGGCGCTGGTCATGGCGGACATCGCGCAGGTATTTCGTCAGGAAGCGCTGGCAATCGGCCAACCAGCAGGCGGTGCCTGCGAACACCTGCGCGTCGCCGGTCCAGCCCAGGCGTTCGTCGCGCTGCGGGCAGTCGGTGGGAATTTCGATGAAGTTCGACCGCTGCGACCAGATGGTGTTGAGGACCAGCCGGTTGACCGCCGGGACGCCGCAGGAAAAGCTGCCCGCCTGCACGGGAACGGATGTCACCGGCACCTGGACGATGTCCAGCAGTTCGGCCCCGCCGGTCAGCGTCACGCGGGCATAGCGATAGCCGAAAAAGGTGAACATCGGGGCATAGGATTCAACGCCATCGCCCTTCAGCATGTAGTGCTGTTCAGCGCGGGCTGAACGGTAGTTGCGGTTGTCGAAGGCGCGGTCGGGGCCAAGCACTTCCGAAAACTCCACCCTGACATGGGATCCCGCCGGGCCTTGCACGGCGATCCGAGCGTAGGCAGCGCAGTTCTGGCCGAAGTCGTAAACCGTCGTCTCGCCATCGCCCCAGCGTTCCACTGCCGGAACCGGCGCCATCTCTTTGACTGCTTCGGTCTCATGCGGGACCAGCAGCGCCGGGTCGAACGCCAGCTCTTCGACCCCATGCGTGTCCGCGATGGCGATGCGGGCGTCGTAATCCTCGCCGTGGTAGATGCCGTTTCCCGTGACCGGCGTGAAGCCCGAGCGCCAGCCCGCATCCGTTTTCAGCAGCGTCCGGCCGCCCGCGACCAGTTCCGCAAAAGCCCCGATCCGGCTGCCCCAGGTGTTCGGGATCGGGTTCAGCGCCCACATCAGGCGCGACCGATACCAGCCGTCGCCGAGCCAGATTTCCAGCCGGTTCTTCCCCGGATGCAGCAGCGCGGTCACGTCATAGGACTGATAGGCGATCCGGTCGTCATAACAGGTCCATCCGGGGGTCAGCAGGTCGCCACCAACGCGCTGCCCGTTCAGGAAGGCGCGGTAAAGTCCCTGCGCCGACAGGTAAAGGACGCTCCCCGGCGCCACTTCGGCCAGATCGAAGTCCCGCGCCACAAAGGTTCCGGGACCGCCGGTTCCGGCATCGCAGGCCGGGGCAATCATCTCGGCGGTCAGCGCGGGAAGGCCGGTCACGGCATCCGGTGTGCGCAAAACGGCATCAAGGTCCATTCCCGCATCCTCCCAACAGGTGTCGAATCGATCCGCCGGCGGCTTCGTGCACCGTTCTACGTAAATCATTCTACAACACAGTTTGCCGCGCAACTGTTTTTTGCTAGGGTGCGGCAAAGAGAAGGACAGCCGATGGCCGACGGGGGTACAAAGACGGGGGCAGGGCGGGTCACGATCCGCACCGTGGCCGAAGATGCCGGGGTTTCCGTGGCCGCGGTGTCCAAGGTCATGCGCAACGCCTATGGCGTGTCGGAGGCGCTGCGCCTGAAGGTCGAGGCCAGCATCGCCCGGCTTGGCTATCGCCCGTCGGTGGCGGCGCGCGGGATGCGGGGGCAGACCTTCACCCTGGGGGTCCTGCTGGTCGGCATCGACAACCCGATCCTGCCGCTGATCTATGGCGGCATCGAAGGCGTGGCCGAAGCCGCCGGTTACAAGATCATGGTGGGCGTCGGTGCGGCGCGGATGCAGACCGAGGCAAGGCTGATCGAACAGATGCTGGACAACCGCATGGACGGGCTGATCCTTGTGGCCAGCCGGATCGCGGGGGACGTTCTGGAACGCTATGCGCGCCAGATACCCATCGTGGTCGTCGGCCATCACGAACCGTCTGCCCGACATTTCGATACCGTCAACAACGACGACCGCCAGGGCGCCAGGATTGCGGTCGGCGCACTGATCGACGCAGGCCACCGCGACATCGCCATGCTGGCGCTGCCCCACCCCGAAGACCATCAGGCCAATGTCTCGCCGCAGCGTGAACGCGGCTATCGGGAGGCCATGGCGGCGGCGGGCCTGTCGTCCTTTGCGCGGATCGTCCACATGCCCCAGCCCGAAGTGCCGCGCCATGCCGAGATGACGGCGCTGCTGTCCGGTCCGGACCGTCCGCGCGCGGTCTTTTGCTGGTCCGACCTCGATGCGATCCCGCTGATCAATGTCGCGCATGAGCTGGGCCTGCGGGTGCCTGCGGACGTTGCCGTCGTGGGCTACGACAATTCGCAGGTGGCCGCGATGCCGGTGGTCGGACTGACATCCGTCGATCAGGACGCAAGGGGACTGGGCGAGGCCGCGGCACGTGCATTGCTGTCGCGCATCGGCGGCCGGTCCGAGGTCAGCCACGTGATCCTGCACCCAAGGCTGGTCTGCCGCACCAGCCACCGCTGACAGGCCGCCACGCCTGTCCGTCCTTCACGGAAGGGTCATACTCTGCACCGCAGCGCGACGCGCCGCAAAAATCTCTGTGCTGGCATGATCATGTAGCCCGCCCCTCGCGCCGTCTTGGCCACGGGCGCCGCTGCCCTTGCCGTGCCCCGAATGGCCCTTGCGCAAGCCGGGACCATCAAGTCCCGCGCATTGCGCCTGCTGTCCACGACGATGGCGAGTTGCGCTCTCACGCTGAGAAGCACCCTGCAGATGCTGATCGAGACGCAGAATACCAAGGGCGAGCGTCGGGACAACGACGACGGCGACCCGGGCACCGTGACAATATCCCGCAGACCCGGCTGATCGCGAAGGGCATGCAAAAAAGGAAGGCTTGGCGAACACCATTCCCTTTGGGCATTCCGATTGGGCAGGGGTCGTGGGCGACATGGCCATCGTGCCGGTCGAGCAGTATTTCGAGTTCGCCCACGGGTTGCCTGACCAGTTCTACGTGATGCGGCGGGGTGCGGTGTCGGCCTCGGGTCCGGCGGGCGGTTTCGACAAGCAGGACCTGCGCGGCAAGGTGTCGGTCTGAAACGCCCGCATCACACCCGTTCCAGTGCGATCGCAATGCCCTGTCCGACGCCGATGCACATCGTGGCCAGCGCGCGCCGCCCGCCCGCCCGCGCCAGTTCCAGCGCCGCCGTCCCGGTCAGCCGCGCACCCGTCATGCCCAAGGGGTGTCCCAGCGCGATCGCGCCACCATTGGGGTTCACGCGGGGGTCGTCCCCGGCAATACCCATCAGCCGCAAGGTCGCGACGCCCTGCGCCGCAAAGGCCTCGTTCAGTTCGATCACGTCGAAATCGGTTTGCGCAAGTCCCAGCCGTGCCAGCAGTTTCTGGCTGGCGGGGGCAGGGCCGATGCCCATGATCCGGGGGGGCACCCCCGCCACGGCCCCGCCCAGCACGCGGGCAAGCGGGGTCAGCCCATGCGCCTTTGCCGCTGCGCCCGACGCCAGGATCAGCGCCGCCGCGCCGTCATTGATGCCGCTGGAATTGCCCGCCGTGACAGAGCCGTCCGGGAACAGCGGTTTCAACGCGGCCAGCGCCGCGGCGGTCGTCGCGCGGGGATGCTCGTCGCTGTCCACCACAACAGGGTCGCCCTTGCGTTGCGGGACTGCAACCGGCGTGATCTCTTGCGCCAACCGTCCGCTGGCCTGGGCCGCGGCGGCCTTGGACTGGCTGGCCAGCGCCATGGCGTCCTGCGCCGCGCGGCCGATGTCATGGTCATCGGCAACGTTCTGGCCCGTCTGCGGCATGCTGTCGGTGCCGTAGGCCGCCTGCATCGCGGGGTTCACCAGCCGCCAGCCGATGGTGGTGTCAAAGATTTCGGCGGTGCGGGAAAAGGCGGCATCGGCCTTGGGCATCACGAACGGCGCGCGGCTCATGCTTTCGACGCCCCCTGCGATCATCAGGTCGGCCTCGCCTGCCGCAATCGCGCGCGCCGCCACCAGCACTGCATCCATCCCCGACCCGCACAGCCGGTTGATCGTGGTGCCCGCGACCCCCACCGGCAGCCCCGCGAGCAGCGCCGCCATGCGCGCGACATTGCGGTTGTCCTCGCCCGCCTGGTTGGCGCAGCCGAGGATGACATCCTCGACCCTTGCCCAGTCCACGCCCGCATTGCGCGCCATCAGCGCGCGCAAGGGGATTGCCGCCAGATCGTCGGTCCGCACCGATGCCAGCGCCCCGCCATAGCGCCCGATGGGGGTGCGGATATAGTCGCAGATGAATACATCAGTCATCGGTCACACCTTTGAGGGGGGCGCGTCGGGGCGCGGCGTCCGGCCTGCGACGTGCAGCGCCGCAGCCTCGGACGCCAGGGCACATGCATCGCGAAAGCCGTCCCCTTTGACAAGCGCCGCCGCCAGGGCGCCGATGAAGCAATCGCCCGCGCCATGCGCGCTGACGGCATCGACCCTGCGGGCGGGCAGGGCAAAGGCGTCCTCTGCCGCCCGCGCGGCAAGGCCCAGCGATCCGGCGGTGACAATGACCGCGCCGAACCGTGCGGACAGGGCGCGGGCGGCATCGGCGGCGGCGTCCAGGCTTGCAACCTGTCCTGCGCCCATCATCTCGGCCTCGACCGCGTTCACGACGAGAATGTCCACCAGCGCCTCGAACGCGGGCGGCAAGGGACGAAACGGCCCGGCGTTGAAGAGGGTGCGGATGCCGCGTGCGCGGGCGGCGGTTGCGGCGGCCAGGTTGATCGGTTCGGGGATTTCGTTCTGCAGGACCAGCAGGCCAACGTCCTGCCACAGGGCCGCATCGGCAAGCCAGTCCGCGCCGATCATCAGGTTTGCGCCCGGCACGATGGTTGCCGCATAGTCGCCGTCGGCATCCTGGATCGCGACGCTCATCCCCGATCCGGTGCCTGCGACATCGCGCACAAAGCCTGCATCGACGCCGCCCGCCTGCAGGCCCGCCCGCAGGAAGTGCCCGAACGCATCCCTGCCCACCGCGCCCAGCATCCGCGCGGTCCCGCCCTGCGCCACCACCGCGACGGCCTGATTGCCGCCCTTGCCGCCGAATTTCGGATACCAGCGGGTGCCGATGGCGGTTTCGTCCTTGCGCGGCAAATGACCCGCCTCGACCATGATGTCATGGTGCAGGCTGCCGACGACCAGGATCACGGGCCGGGGCATGGCGGTTCAGCCCCGCTGCCCGGTTGGCACGGCTGACGTCATGCTGTCGTCAGCCGTGCCAGCGCCTGGCGTGCGATCTCCTGCGCAGAGATCGGGTCCTGGCGGCTTTGGGCCTCGGACAGGCGGTTGTCGCCCGCCATCCGGGCCACCGCCTCCAGCATCCGGCGCATGGTGCGGATATTGGCGGCGCATTCCGCCACCGGGTCGAGGCCGGACGCATCGGGAAAGGTGTCGAAGTAGATCGCGCCATCGAAACCGCCGCGATGCACCTGCCGCAGCAGTTCCAGCGTCGCCTGTTCATGCACCGCGCCCACCATCAGCCCGTCATCGCGTTTTCCATAGCCATCGTTCAGGTGCAGCCCCAGCAGCCGCGACCGGCTTTGCACCAGTGCGGCGGCAAAGGCGGGCTGCTCGTCGGCATAAAGCGCATGGGCAAAGTCGATGGTCACGCCCAGGTTCGGCAGGCCGACTTCGGCAATCGCCAAGAGGGTCGTCGCCGCATCGGGCAGGACCGCATAGGACCTGGGTTCATTGGGCTTGTATTCAAGTGAAATCAGGCAGCCGGGGTCATGTGCGGCGACTTCGGCGATCCCGGCAATCTCATCGGCCCAGAGCGCGGGATAGTCGCACTGAAAGGCGTAGTCCCAGCCGTCCTGACCCAGCCACAGTGTCATCATCGGCGCGCCCATGGCCCGCGCCGCGTCGATGCCGCGTTTCGTCAGGTCGATCGCCTCGCGCCGCACGGCGCGGTCCGGGTTGGTGAAGGCCCCGCGCTTGAAGGCCGGGTTGGTGTAATAGCGCATCGCCAGCCCCGAGACCCGCAGCCCGCAGTCGCGCACCACCCGTGCTGTCGCGGCCGGGTCCTGGCCGATGTGATCGGGATAGTTCAGGTCAAGTTCGGTCAGCCCCTCGACCGTGGCCGCGCGGCGGATCATCTGCTCCAAGCTTGGCTTGCCCGACAGGCCGGGCCAATAGCCCGATGCGTCCGAGGCAAACGAGTTGATCCGCGTTGCAAAACGGTGTCCGAGCATTCCGGTTTCCCCTCACATCCCCTGACGTATCAGAAAGTATCTTGAAATAAATCATCTTTTCGGAGGGGCTGCAGGCCCGGCCTGCATCTGCGCCGACGCCGGGCGGGCCCCCGTGCCTGTCAGCGGGGATTGCCACGCCAGACGCCGTTCAGCCATTCCGTCAACCCGTCAAGGTCAGGCGCGACGGTCGTGTCGACGCGCCGACAGGGTGCAAGGCCGGTCGGTGTCGCGCGGGCGGCAAGCTGGACCAGTTCGGGAATGTAATCGGCGCCGGGATGTCCTGCGGGCCGACGGTCCAGCCGCGCGCCATAGCGGGCGGCGATGATGTCCGGGGGGGCATGACACCAGATTTCCGCCACCTGTGCGATCCCGGCTTGCACCAGACCTTCCGCCAGGACATCCAAGGCCTGAAACCCGAACCAGGCATCGACGATAAAGATGCTTGCCGGCGGTGCATCGGCGAGGATGTCGAAAATCGCGGCATAGCTGGCGCGGCCCAGCGTGCGGTTGAACAGGCGGTCGCCCGGCGGCAGGGTGGCAAGGAAGGGGTTCTTGATGGTGTCAAGCGACAGCACAGGCCAGCCGGTCGCGTCCGACAGCGCGCGCGCGACGCCCGACTTGCCCGATGCGGGAACGCCATTGACCATCACGATGCGCTTCGGCGTCTGCGCGCGCAGGGCGGCGGTCGCGGCCCCGATGACGCCCGCATCATCGCCAAGGGCGGCAGGCAGGATCGGCGCGTCAAACCAGGACGGCCGTGCGGGACAGGTGGCAAGGGCCGCCGCCGCCGTTGCGCCCAGCCCCCCGCCAAGCACGACGCAATCGGGATTGGCCATCGCGATCAGGCTGTCGATGGCGGTGCGCAAGGGCATGGCCCAGGCTGAGATCACAGCACGGGAAGGTGCATCGGACCGACCCAGCAGATCCTCGGCCCGGGTTGCGGGCGGCAGGCCGGCCTCGGTCAGATGCACAGCAAGCGCGGTGCCGGAACTGACGGTCTCGACGCAGCCGATCCGCCCGCAAACGCAAGGGCGTCCCTTCGGGTCGATGCAAAGATGTCCCAGCTGGCCCGCCGCACCTTGCCCCCGCAGGACGCGGCCATCCTCCAGGATCGCGCCGCCGATGCCGGTGCCGATGGTCATCAGGACGACATTCGCCATGCCCCGCGCCGCGCCCTGCGCAGCTTCGCCGACCAAGGCCATCGTGGCGTCGTTCTCGATCATCACGGGCAGGCCCGTCGCGGCCTCGATGCGGGCGGCAAAATCGACGCCGGACAGGTCAACATAGCCGCCCGACAGGATGCGGCGGGTTGCAGAATGGACCTGTCCCGGCACCCCGATCCCCAACGCCGCAACCGCGTCGGTGCGCACCTGCGCCACCAGATCGAGGACAAGCGCGACGACCTGGTCCGGGTCATGCGCACTGACTGCTGCGGCGCGCGCCTCGATGACGCCATCCGTGACGCGGGCCGCACGGATGCGGGTGCCGCCGATGTCGATGCCGATGGCGGTCGCCATGGAGCTAAGCCCTGAAATGCCGCGCGATCACATCCTGTATCTCGCGCAGGCGCGGCACGGCAATGGTCTCCAGCCGATGCCGCGTCACCGCCCGGTCCAGCGAGATGCAGTCCTTCCACAGGGAGCGCCCCGCAATCACGCCCGATGCACCATGGGCCATCGACACCTCGACCTGCCCCAGAAAGGTCGCGTGATCGACCCCGGCAGACAGCACCGCCCAAGGCACAGGCCCGCACATCTCGGTGATGTTGGCACAGGCCTCGGGCGTGCCGGGATAGGGGATCTTCAACACCTTGGCCCCCGCATCGAGGCACAGCCTGGATCCCCCCTCGATCAGGCCGGAAATGTTCGCGGCATAGGTCTCGGGCGGCTCGCCCGGCAGGGCATAGGTCAGGAATTCGACCACCAGCAGCACGTCCTCGGCCGCGAAATCGGCGATCACGTCGCGCAACGTCGCCAGGTTGGCAGTGTTTGCGGCGGGCGTGTCCGAGCGCAGATAGATCATGATCTTGGCGCCCGTCCCGCCCAGCGTCCGCACGCGGCGCGCGGTGATGCCCGGCACCATGTTGGAAACGCGCCAGCCTTCGGGCGTCAGGTCGAACCCTGACGCATCAAGCCCGATCAAAAGGCCGGTGGAGCGGTGCAGCACTCCCTGATCCACCAGCCCCGGCACGGCACAGATCGGATCGACCAGCACGCATCCGGCATGACGCGCCAGATGGGCCGTGATGTCCATCTTGGTCAGTCCCAGCACGTCATTGCCAATCTTCGCCTGATCTTCCGGCGTCTTGGCCAGCAAGGTCCGCATGCCGCCGCGCTGGTCGCAGGCAATCACCATCATCGCGCCGTCCTCGCCGCAGATCTGGGCATATGCGCGACGTTCGGCGGTGGTCATGGCGGACATGTCGCGGTCTCCGTTGAAAATCGGGCGGGCGGGGCGGCTGTCCCGTCTTGGCGGTTGCCTCATGGCACGGATTGCGGGATAAGCAATCCATGGGCGCTGTGTAACACCTTGCAGAAAGGAATTGCAACCTGTCAGTAACCAACGTGACCCCGATGGGCGGCACCGTAATCGGCGAAAGCCGGGCCATGCTGCACACTGTCGCCAAACTGCATTACCTGGGCGAGATGAGCCAGGTCCAGATTGCGCGGCAACTGGGTCTGTCGACGGCGACGATCTCGCGCCTGTTGCAGCGCGCGCGGGCCGAGGGGATCGTGCGGATCGAGGTGCGCGACGTCTTTGCGCCGGATGAGCTGGGCGCGGAACTGGCGGCCAAGCTGGGTCTGGCGCGGGTCGAGGTGGTCGATGCACCCGTCACCGGCGCGCTGGCGGCGCTGGCCGTGCCCCTGTCGCGCCTGCTGGCGGCGGCAGACCTGCGGGCGGGCCAGGTGCTGACGATCGGCTGGGGGCGCACCGTTCAGGCGGTGATCGCGACCGGATTTCCGCCGATGCCGGGGGTTCTGGTCGTGCCATCGACCGGCGGCATGGAACAGCACGCCCAGCATTTCCAGAGCAACGAGTTCTGTCGCCGCGCCGCCGAGGTGACGGGCGGCGTGCCGCATTTCATCCATGCGCCCTATCTGCCCGATGCCGAAACGCGCGATCTTTTTCTGGCGGATTCGACCGTGCAGGCCTCGGTCGCGCTGTGGGACCGGATCGACGCCGCAGTTGTCGGCATCGGACAGCCCTACGGGTTGGAACGATCCCTTGGCGAGGGGCAGCCGCGCCACGAGGCCGACCTTGCCGATGCCGCAGGCGATGTGGTGCGGCACTATTTCACGCGGGACGGGCGCATTCTCGACTGGCGGGGTGAAGGGCGGATGATCGCCGCATCCGCTGCCCAGTTGCGCCGCGCCCCGCTGGTGATCGGGCTGGCCGTGGGCGAGGCCAAGGTGCCCTCGATCCTTGGCGCGGCGCGGGCCGGGCTGATCACGGTGCTGATCACCGACACACGCACGGCCGAATCACTCCTCGACGCTCTCTCGGCCGCAGCCTGACCGCGGCGCAATCAGAAGAAACGACTTGCAGCAAAAAATTGCACTTGACGGAAATGCGCTGGCGGCGTGTTATCAACCCTGCTGACGACATCCGAAACGGGTGGCACAGCGATCCGGAGCACCCCTTTGGCGGGCCAAGCCTCCGGGCATTCAGGGAGGAATGAACATGGATCGTCGTAGTTTTCTGGGCGCTGCCTCGGCATTGCCGCTGACCGCGACCATGGCCACCATGGCCAGGGCGCAAACCAAGAAATACACCATTGCACTGATCCCGGGCCTGACCACGGACGCCTTCTACATCACGATGAACAAGGGCGCGCAGGCGGCGGCCGATGCGCTTGGCGTCGAACTTGTGTTCCAGGGCGCGCCCGACTTCAACCCGGTCACGCAGGTGCCGGTGCTGGACGCCGTGATCGCCCGCGCGCCAAGTGCGATCCTGATCGCGCCGACCGACACCACACAGTTGATCGAGCCTTTGCGCAAGGCGTATGATGCGGGCATTCCGGTGATCACGGTGGACACCTTCATCGGCACCGGCAAGTACCAGACCGGGGCGGGCGATGCCGATTTCCCGCTGTCCTATGTCGCATCGGACAACATCCTGGGCGGCAAGATGGCGGCGCGGGCGCTGGCCGCGGCCATCGGCGGCGCGGGCAAGGTCTATGTGTCAAACGTCAAGCCCGGCATTTCCACCACCGACCAGCGCGAGGCGGGTTTCAAGACCGCGATGGCCGAGGAGTTCCCCAACGTGGTCGTGCTGGAGACCCAGTTCAACGACAACGATGCCAACAAGGCCGCGTCGCAGCTGCAGGGCGTGTTCGCGCGCGATGCGGACCTGAAGGGCGTGTTCGGGGCCAACCTCTTTTCGGCGCTCGGTGCCGGCAACGGCGTGCAGCAGGCCGGGCAGACGGGCAAGATCAAGGTTGTGGCCTTCGATGCGCCAAGTTCCATCGTCGACAACATCAAGACCGGCCTTGTCGATGTCGCGATTGCCCAGCATCCGGCAGAGATCGGCTATTTCGGGCTTGTATCGGCCTTTGCCCACCTGACCGGCAATTCGATCCCGGTCAGCATCGGAACCGGCTTTACGGTGATGGATGCCTCCAACATCGATAATCCGGACGTGGCCAAGTACATCTACTCGGAGTGATCCTGTCGCCCGCCGCGCCCTGATGCGGGCCCGGATGTCAAACTGCTTGACGGCCCCGTGCGGGGCCGTCGGTGCCTATGGGAACCGGGTCGCAATCCGTTGCGGCACCCAGAACAGGAAATGTGACGGCCCATGACCGCCGAGCCCCCCGCAGACAAAATCCATGTGGCTCCGCAGGCCGACCATGCCGACACGGCAAAGACCGTGCTGCAGCGCATCGCCGATCTGCGGGCATGGTTGTTTCTGGCCTTTCTGATCGCGGGCTTCGAGATCTGGTCGCGCGCGGCGTTCGGCGGCACGTTCCTGTTCAACCCCTTCAACATCCAGTCCATCGCGGTCTTTGCCGTGGCCCCGCTGCTTTTGGCCACCGGGCAGACCTTCGTGATCATTTCCGGTGGCATCGACCTGTCGATGGGCTTCATCATGGGACTGGCGGCAGTGGTGGCAGCACATGTGATCAACTGGGCGACCCCGGGAATGGGATTCGGGCTGGCGGTCCTGTTCGGCGGGCTGGTGGCGATCCTGATCGCGGCGATCCCGGGGCTGGTCAACGGAATGCTGGTGGCCCTGCTGAAGGTGCCGCCCTTCATCGGCACGCTGGGCATGTTCGGTGTGGCGCGGGGCGTCGCGTTCCTGCTGGCCGGCGGAACCACGGTTCCGGTCAAGAATGAATTCTTTGCCGCACTTGGCAACGGGCGGTTCTACGGCGTGCCCTATATCGTCATCGTGACGGCGGTGTTCGTGCTGGGCATGCACTACCTTCTCAGCCAGACGCGTTTCGGCCAGCACAATTACGCCATCGGGGCCAATGCCCAGGCCGCACGGCGGGCGGGCATCGACATCAAGTGGCATCTGCTGCGGCTCTACATTTTGTCCGGCATCTGCGCGGGCTTGGCGGGCGTTCTTTATGCCGCTCGGTTCAGTGCCGGGGCCGCCCAGGCGGGTGAGCCGCTGTTGCTGGATTCCGTCGCAGCGGTCGTGATCGGCGGAGCGAGCCTCTTTGGGGGGTCGGGCACCATATTCGGCACCCTCGCGGGGGCGTTCGTGATCGCGGTCATCCAGTACGGTCTTGTCTTTATCAATGTGGCCCCGTTCTGGCAGTTCATTTCCGTGGGCGTGGTGATCATCATCTCGGTCCTCATCGACCAGGCGCAGCGACGGTTTTCGGGGGGGCGTCAGGTTGAATGACATGACCGCCTCACCCGCCGTCGCCAAGGGCGAAATCCTGCTGGAAGTGCGCAATCTTTCCAAGAATTTCGGCCCGGTGAAGGCCCTGGCCGATCTGTCGATGACCGTGCGCGCGGGCGAGGTCGTGGCGCTGGCGGGCGACAACGGGGCGGGCAAGACCACGCTGATCAAGGCGATCTCGGGCGTCTATCAGCCCTCGGGCGGAGAAATCCTGCTCAAGGGCCGACCCGTCACCTTCGCCTCGCCGCAAGACGCGCGGGACCGGGGGATCGAGACGATCTATCAGGATCTGGCGCTGGCCGACAACCTGACCATCGGCGCCAACATCTTCCTGGGGCGCGAGCCGATGCGGCGCGCCTTCGGGTTCCTGCCGGTGCTCGACCGCGCCAGAATGGCCGAGGCGGCGAAATCGACGATGGCATTGCTGGATTTCCATGTCAGCCGACTGGATGCGCCGGTCTCGAACTTTTCCGGCGGGCAGCGGCAGGCGGTGGCCATCGGGCGCGCGGTCTACTGGAATGCGCAGATCCTGATCATGGACGAACCGACCGCCGCCCTGGGCGTGCCCGAACAGCGCAAGGTGATCCAGCTGATCCACCAGTTGAAGGCGCAAGGGCGCGGCGTGATCTTCATCAGCCACAACCTGCAGGATATCTTTGCCGTCGCCGACCGGATTGTCGTCCTGCGCCGGGGCGTGCAGGCGGGCGAGCGGCGGATCGCCGACACCACGCATGACGAGGTGGTGCGCCTGATGGTCGGCGGCTAGCGCGATGCCCAGACCCTGCATCGGGTCCATCGGCGAACTGCTGGTGGAATTTGTCTGCATCGAAAAGGACAGTCGCAACCTGCGGGCCGCCGCCTATGTCGGCCCGTTCCCCAGCGGTGCGCCGGGCATCTTCATCGACCAGGCGGCCCGCGTGGCACGGGCGTTCGGCGGCAGGGCGATGTTTGCGGGGGCGGTGGGGGACGATGCCTTTGGCCGCGTCATCCTTGACCGGCTGGTGGCGGACGGCGTGGACCCCGGCCTGATCATGGTCGTGCCGGGGGTGCCGACCGGGACGGCGCATGTCAGCTACAACAGCGACGGCAGCCGCGATTTCGTGTTCAACATGGCGCATTCGGCGGCGGCGCATTTGCCGGACGGCTCCGGGATCGAGGCGGGCTTTCTGGCCGCCGGGGTGCAGGTCCTGCACATCTCCGGCTCCATGCTCGGCGATCCCGCCATGCGCGCGGCAGCGGTTGACGCCTGCGACAGGCTGCATGCAAAGGGTGTGGCGATTTCCATCGACCCGAACATCCGCACGGAACTGATGACAGACCGGGGCTATCTTGCTGCGGTGCAGTCGATCATGGCGATGGCAGCCTATATACTGCCGTCTGACGCGGATGCCGATCTTCTCTTTCCCGGTGAAACCTTTGAAGACTGGTCCGCGCGGCTGCTGGGCAATGGCGCGCGCGCGGTTGTGCTGAAACGCGGCGGGCAGGGCAGCATCGGGCGAGATGCAACCGGCATTGTCGCGCTTCCCGCCCATCCCGTCACGGTGCTTGACCCCACCGGCGCGGGCGACTGTTTCTGCGGCACCTTTGTCACCCTGATGACCGCCGGGTCAGCCTTGCCGGACGCCCTGGCGCGCGCGAATGCCGCCGGGGCGCTGGCGGTCACGCGGCTTGGCCCGATGGAGGGCAATTCGACCTTGGCTGAGATCGACGCCCGGAAAGGATACTCCCATGCCCCCTAAGGACAGCCGCACCCTGCGCGTGGGCGTCCTCGGCTGCGGCCCGATCGCGCAGGCCGCGCATTTCGAGGCCTGCACCAAGGCGCGCAATGCCGACCTCTATGCGATCTGCGATGTGGCCGACGATCTGCGCGACCGGATGGCCGCGACCCACGCGCCGACCCGCAGCTATGCCGACTATGACACCATGCTGGCGGACCCGGCGCTGGAGGCGGTGATCATCGCCACTTCGGACGCCTTTCACGTTCCCGCAGCCTTGAAGGCGTTGCAGGCAGGCAAGCATGTCCTTTGCGAAAAGCCCCTTGCCACCGGGATCGAGGAGGCGGAGTCATTGCGCGCCGCCGTCGCGGCCAGCGGCAGGGTATTGCAGGTCGGCCACATGAAACGATACGATGCCGGTCTGCAGGCGGCCAAGGCGTTCATCGACGGGCCGATGGGCGCGATGGTGGCGCTCAAGGCCTGGTATTGCGACAGCACGCATCGCTATCCGATGACCGATGCGGTGCAGCCCCTGATGGTCACGTCCAAGGCCGCGCGAAAGCCGTCCGAGAACCCCAAGGCCGACCTCGACCGCTATTACATGCTGGCCCATGGCAGCCATCTGGTCGACACCGCCCGGTTCTTCGCCGGCGAGATCGTGGCCGTCGATGCGCGCCTGTCCAACCGCGCAGGCATCCGCTGCTGGTTTGTCGACGTGGAATTTGCCAGCGGCACGCTGGGCCATCTGGACCTGACTGTCGCCGTGCGGATGGACTGGCACGAAGGGTTCCAGATTTACGGCGCAGAGGGGTCGGTTCTGGGCAAGACCTATAACCCCTGGTACTTCAAATCCTCCGAGGTCGACATCTTCCATGAATCCGACGGCGCGACCCGTCGCGTGCTGGGGGCCGACGGGCATTTCTACCGCCGCCAGGTGGAAGGGTTCGCCGACACCATCCTGACCGGGGCGCCGCAATATGGGGCGGATCTTGAGGATGGCATCGCTTCGGTCCGGGCGATGGTCGCCATCGCACAGTCCGCGCGCAGCCGAAAACCCGTTCGCCTGGCAGACGTGACGGGGGCGCTTTAGATGCGGCTTGGGATCTTTGCCAAGACCTTTCCGGGCAGCGATCCCCTGACCGTGCTGCAGGCAGCCCGGGCGGCGGGCTATGCGGCGGTGCAGTACAACATGGCCTGTTCTGGCCTTGCCGCCATGCCCGATGCCATGACATGGGACCAGACCGCCGCCGTGTCGCAGGCGAGTGCTGAGACCGGCATCGCGATCGCGGCCGTTTCCGGCACCTACAACATGATCCATCCCGACCCCGGCATCCGTGCCGACGGGATGCGTCGGCTGGCTACCTTGATCGACGGCGCCGCCGCTCTGGGGACGGGCATGGTGACGCTGTGCAGCGGCACGCGCGATCCGCAGGACCAGTGGCGGCACCATCCCGACAACAACACGCCCGAAGCCTGGCGCGACCTTCTGGACGAGATGGCCAAGGCCTGCACGCTGGCCGAGGCGCGTGGCGTCCGTCTGGGGGTGGAGCCGGAAATGGCCAATGTCGTCGACAGTGCGGACCGCGCGCGCGCCCTGATCGATCATCTGCAAAGCCCGGCCCTGGCCATCGTGCTGGACCCGGCCAACCTGTTCGAGGTCACATCCCTTGCCCGCCAGCGCGATATCCTTGCGCGGGCGGTGGACCTGCTGGCGGAGCGGATCGTGATGGCGCATGCCAAGGACCGCCATCCCGACGGCAGCTTTGCCACGGCAGGGCAGGGTGTCGTCGATTTTCCGCATTTTCTTGCGCGGCTGCGGGCGGCAGGCTTTGACGGCGATCTGGTCACGCATGGCCTGACGGCGGATGCGGCACCCGGCGTTGCCCGGTTCCTGGCGCGGCTGTGATGCAGACCGGCTGGCTGACCCGGCGCGACCTGCGGCTGGCCATCCATGGCGGCGGCGAGACCGGCCCGGCCCTGGTGTTCCAGCACGGTCTCTGCGGCGATGCCGGGCAGGTGGCCGAGGCGATGGCGGGCCTGGACCCGCAACGCTGGTCATGTCTGGAATGTGCGGGTCACGGTGCGTCGCAGATGGACCCCGCCCCCTCCATCGCGCGCTTTGCCGACGATGTGGCGGCGCTGATCGAAAAGCTTGGCGGCCCGGTGGTGCTGGGCGGCATCTCGATGGGGGCGGCCATTGCCTGCCGTCTTGCGGTCATCCGGCGCGATCTGGTGCGCGCGCTTGTCATCGTGCGCCCGGCCTGGGTCACGGATGCCGCCCCTGCCAACATGGCCCCGAATGCCGAGGTGGGCGACCTGCTGGGACGCTTGTCCGCCGACGCGGCGCGCGTGGTCTTTGCCAAAGGGGCCGCCGCGCAAAGGTTGCAGGCCGAGGCCCCCGACAATCTGGCCTCGCTGATGGGGTTCTTTGACCGCAAGCCGCACTCGGACACGGCGCGCCTGCTGACGGCCATTTCTGCTGACGGTCCGGGGATTTCCCCCGCCGATCTGCGTGCGATGAAGCTGCCTGTCCTCATCTGTTCCACCTTCGGGGATGTCATCCATCCGGCGGCGCATGCGCTGGCTCTGGCCGACCTGATCCCCAAGGCGCGGCTGGTCGGCCTGCCGCCCAAGGGGCGCGACAAGCCCGCGCATCTTGCGGCACTTGGCGCTGCCATGACACGCTTTTTGAAGGAGATCTGACATGCCGCGTCCTGCCGATGACTGGATGGCCGCCCTGCCGCGGCAACGCCTTATGGCCGAATACTCGATGTGGTCGGCAGACCTGATCCGGCTGGCGGATGACCTCGCCCGGATCACGCCCCATGCAGATATCCTGCATATCGACGTGGCGGATGGGCATTTCGCGCCCGCATTCTTGTACTTTCCCGACCTTGTTGCCCGGTTGCGGGACCAGACGGCGCTGCCGATCCATGTGCATCTGATGGTGTCCGATGACATCCTGCGCGCGCAGATCGACCAGTTTGCCGAGGCCGGGGCCGATCTGATCAGCCTGCATGCCGAAAATGCGAATGCAGGCGCCGGTCTGGACTGGATTGCCGCGCATGGCGTCAGGGCCGGGATGGTGCTGCGGGTGGAAACGCCCGTGGCGCAGGCGGCGCCCTGGCTCGACCGCCTGGACGCGCTGACGCTCCTTGGCACCGCGATCGGGGTCAGGGGGCAGGGGCTGGACCCCGCCGCCACCGCCCGGCTTCGCACGGCAAAGGCCCTGATCGCGGCCACGGGCCGGCGCATCCTTCTGGCGGCCGATGGCGGCATCCGCGAAAACACGGTGCCCCTTTTGCGCGCCGCCGGGGCCGAGACGGTGGTGATGGGATCGCTGGCCTTTGGCGCGCCCGACCTTGCCGGACGGATGCGCTGGCTGCACGGCCTTTAGCGGGATCGTTTTTGACTGGATCGCGGGGGATTTCCTTGCGGGGGGGTGGGATTCACCTTTCTGACTGAAGGGGAGGTCCAGAATGGATGGTGAAACCCCGTTCGGATGATCTTTCACCTCGCAAGGTCCAAGACCAACCCGTCAGCGTTTGCGACTATGGGAGAAAACCGCGCCTTGAGGTGCCGCGATGGTGAAGAACGAGCTGCGCGTCGATCTCCTCCTTGTCGATCTGCGCGAAGGCCTCGACCATCATGTAGCGGCTGGCGGTCTGCCATTCGTCGTTCTGCTCGACCAGGACCGCCCCGATCAGGCGCATGATGGAGGCCTCGTTGGGGAGTTGGGAGGACCAGAAATCCTTCCAGTGGAAGGATTTCCCGACCAACGCCGACGACGTCGGCGCGGCGCTTGACCTCCTTGTTCAGGCGCTCGATGGGGTTGGTGGAATGCAGCTTGGTGCGGTGCTGGCGCGGGAAGGACATGTAGGCCAGCACGTCGTGTTCGCTGGCGTCCATAACGCAACGATCGGCGATGGCGGTGCGCCGGACGTTCCGCCCGGTATCGAACTGCTGGAAGTGCCAGTCGCCCGCGCGATCTTCCTCGGCGAAGTCGAGGCCCCAGCCTTCTCCCTTTTTCATCACGAAATAGTCGGTCAGCGCATTGTCAGTGTAGTTCTCCAGCACCAGCACGGTGCCCGGCGGCAGGGTCTGGCCGGATTCTGCAATCGCGATGGTTTCCGGCGCGGTTCACTTCTCTATTGGTCGCCTCTCTTTCGCCAAAACCGAAGTCCCTTTTGTCGGACAGGCGTTCAGGCCGGTCAGGCCGCGCCGCCCGCCGCTCGCCCTGCCGTGGTGACAGTCAGCCGCGAAACCGGGTTGCCGGGACATCGACACCCGATGCCGACCTTGCGCGGATTTGCGCCGCCCATGGGGAACCCGTCGGCGGGCGAGCGCGTTCACGCTCCACGGGGCGTTGTGGCCCATCTGCATCAGCAACCTTGGGGGAAGACATGGACTGGGATCAGATCGAATCCAAATGGGCGGCGATGGCGCGGCGGGTGCGCGCGGATGTGCAATATTCGCCGCTGTCGGTCCGCACGCGGAACACGCTGCGCGCCATCTCTGACAGACGCGCCGGGCCGATGACGGATCGTCAGGGCGGGGATCGGCCCGACACGCGCAGCGCCTTGCACCAAGAGTGAGCGCGCAAGACCGTCTGCCACGGCTGTGGCGGTCATGGCAGCGGTGGCGCCCGGGATCGGAAAGCGGCCTCTGGCAGGACCGCGCGCCGATCCGGTCGGACCTGTTCGGCGCAGAACGGCTGGAACATCACGCCCGCACGCTGGCCGCCGCTCAGCCGGTCGTGCCCGGCAGACCCCGGCCGGTCCAAAAGCTGAGCCGTCGCGTGCGCGCCAACGCGGCGGCCCTGCTTGACGCCTACCGGACCTGCGCGCAGGCCCTGCAGGCCGGGCAGAGCATAGCGCCTGCGGCCGAGTGGCTCCTGGACAACTTTCATCTGGTCGAAGAACAGCTGTTGCAGATCCGCGAGGACCTGCCGCCGGGCTATTACCGCCAGCTTCCCAAGCTGGCCGAAGGTCCGTTCGAGGGCTATCCGCGCGTCTTCGGGCTGGCCTGGGCCTATGTCGCCCATACCGACAGCCTGATCTCGGGGCCTATCCTGGTGCGGTTCGTGCGCGCCTATCAGCAGGTGCAGCCCCTGATGATCGGCGAGCTTTGGGCCGTCGCCATCACGCTGCGCATCGTGCTGGTCGAGAACATGCGCCGGCTGACCGCGCAGATCGTCGACGGCCACCAGATGCGGCTGACCGCAGATGCCATCGTGGATGCCGTGCTTGCCGCGCGCGACCCCTCCGGCCGCTCGCCGCTTTTTGCGCTGCAAAAGGCGGTTGCGGATTACGAGACCGCGCCGCTGCCGGATCTTGTCGCAGCGCAGATCGCCAAGCGGCTGCGCGGCTTTGACCCGGCCCACACACCCTTGTCGGGCTGGCTGGAGGACCGTCTGGGCCAACAGGGCACCACGGTCGATGCCGTTGTCGCGAACGCCCAGTTGCGGATGGGGGCGTCGAACGTGACGATGCGCAACATCGTGACCTCGATGCGCCTGATTTCCGAAATGGACTGGGCCGAATTCTTCGAGGAAGTCAGCCTGATCGACGCCCGGTTGCGCGACAATGCGACCTATGCCGAGATGGATTTTGCAACGCGCAACCGCTATCGGACCGAGGTGGAAATTCTGGCGCGCGGCGCGGGCCAGAACGAAACCGCCATTGCCGAGGCCTGTCTTGGCCTCGCGGCAGGGGCCGACGCGGCGCATGAACGCGATCCGGGCCACTGGCTGATCGGTCAGGGGCGGGCGGCCCTGGAAAGCAGCGTGGGGTTCCACCCCCGGCGCCGGGTGCAACTGACGCGCTGGATCGGCCGCTCGGGACTTGCGGGCTATCTGGGTGCTGTCGGCGCGGTGGCGCTGGCGCTGGTCACACTGGCGCTGGCGCTGATGCAGGCTGCGGGTGTCGGCGGGCCTGCACAGGTGGCGCTGGGTCTTGCCGCCCTGGCGGTGGCGGTCGAGGCCGCCATGGCCATCGTCAACACCGCCATCACCCGCAGCGTGCCGCCCAAACCCCTGCCGGGGCTGGAACTTGCCAAAGGTGTCCCGCCCGCCTTGCGCACGCTGGTCGTGGTGCCGATCCTTTTGCACGACACGGGCGAGGTGCAGGCCCAGATCGAACAGCTGGAGGTGCATCATCTGTCCAGCGTCGGGGGGGCGGTACATTATGCCCTGTTGTCGGACGCGCGCGACGCCGATACGGCGACGACCGATCAGGATGACACGCTTGTTGCGGCCGCCTGCAACGCTGTGGCAGGGCTGAATGCGCGGTATCCGTCCGATGACGGTGCGCGGTTCTTTTTCCTGCACCGCAAACGGCTGTGGAACCCGGACGAGGGTGTCTGGATGGGTTGGGAGCGCAAGCGCGGCAAGCTGGACGAACTGAACCGTCTGTTGCGCGGGGCGAGCGATACCAGCTTTGCCGTGATCAGCGGCGCCTTGCCGCGGGATGTGCGCCACGTGATCACGCTGGACGCCGATACGCGCCTGTTGCGCGGCACCGTGCGCCAGCTGATCGGCAAGATGGCGCATCCCTTGAACCGACCGCGCCTTGACCCGGCGGCCCGGCGCGTGATCGCGGGCTACGGCATCCTGCAGCCCCGCGTCACCGCCGCGCTGCCCACGGGTCATGACGGATCGGTCTACCAGAGGGTGTTTTCCGCCCCCGGCGGCATCGAGCCCTATGCGGCGGCAGTGTCGGACGTCTATCAGGACCTGTTCGACGAGGGCACCTTTACCGGCAAGGGCATCTACGACGTCGATGCCTTCACGGGCGCGCTGGCGGGGCGCGTGCCTGACAACACGATGCTGAGCCATGATCTCTTCGAAGGCGTGTTTGCCCGCGCGGCGCTGGCCTCCGATGTCGAGGTGGTAGAGGATTTTCCCGCCCGTCATGACGTGGACATCCGCCGCCAGCACCGTTGGGCGCGTGGCGACTGGCAATTGCTGCCGTGGATTTTCGGGGCCCGGCGACATGAAGGCGGCGGCGTGCCGCCGGTCGGGCGCTGGAAGATGATCGACAACCTGCGCCGGTCGCTGACCGCGCCCCTGGCCATGGTCGCGCTGTTGGCGGGCTGGATGCTGGCCCCGGCACAGGCGGCGCTCTGGTCGGTGCTGATTGTGGTGATGCTTGCGCTGCCGCGACTGTTGCCCTTGCCCTTCGGGCTGGTTCCGGGGCGCCCTGGCGTCACCTTGCGCAGCCATTTCGCGGCTCTCGGGCAGGATGCGGCACTGGCCTTTGCCCAGATCGGCCTGTCGATGGTTCTGCTGGCGGATACGGCGGCCACCATGCTGGACGCCGTCCTGCGCACCTGCTGGCGGCTGGCGGTGTCGCGCCGGCATCTGCTGGAATGGACGACGGCGGCACAGGCGGGGCAGGGCGATCTGCCCGGGCTGCTCCACCAGTATCGCCGCATGGTGCCCGGCCTTGGGCTGGCGGCGGGGGTCGTGGCACTAGCGCTCGGGCTGAATGCCGCGGTCCTGCCTGTGATCCTGCCCTTTGCGCTGGCCTGGCTGTCGGCACCCTGTGTCGCGCAGCGCATCAGCCGCCCCGGCCGCGCCCCGGCCGCCCAGGGGTTGACGCCGGACGAGGCACAGGCCCTGCGCCTGATCGCGCGCCGGACCTGGCGCTATTTCGAGACCTTCGTGACGGCCGAGGAGAACTTCCTGCCGCCCGACAACTTTCAGGAAACCCCCAGACCGGCCATCGCGACACGGACCTCGCCCACCAATATCGGGCTTTATCTCTTGTCGACGGTGGTGGCGCGCGACATGGGCTGGATCGGCCAGCGCGCGGCGCTGCAGCGCCTGCGCGACACGCTGCAGACAATCCGGCGGATGCCGCGCTATCGCGGTCATCTCTACAACTGGCACGACACGCGCGACCTGCGCGTGCTGGATCCGGCCTACGTCTCGTCGGTGGACAGCGGCAATCTGGCGGGTCATCTGATCGCGGTCGCGCAAGCCTGCCGCGACTGGGCCGATACCCCGGTCCCCGAGGCGACCTGCCGCGAGGCCCTGCGCGATACGGTGCTGTTGGCGCAGCAGGTGCTTGGCGACCGTCCCGACGGGGCCGAACCGGCCCAGGCGCTGCGGGCGGTGTCCGACGCGCTGGCGGATGGGGCGCGGCCCCTGCGCGGCCTGATGCCCGACATGGACCGGCTGGTGCAGGCCGGGGACGCCACCGATCCCGAAGGCCGGTTCTGGATGCTGGCTTTGCGCGACGGTCTTTCACAGTGGATCGACGATCAGGACCGCCCTGTCGATGCCGCGCTGTTGGCCGAGGTCGGCGCTTTGGCGCATTCCACGGCAACCGACATGGACTTTGCCTTTCTGCTCGATCCCGACAAAAAGCTGTTGTCGATCGGCTTTTCGCTGGCCACCAACCGGCTGGACCCCAATTGCTATGACCTTCTGGCGTCCGAGGCGCGCCTGGCAAGCCTGTTCGCCATTGCCAAGGGCGACGTGGACACGCGCCACTGGTTCCGTCTGGGGCGCGCCGCGACGCCCGTCGGTGCCGGATCGGCGCTGATCTCGTGGTCGGGCAGCATGTTCGAATACCTGATGCCGTCGCTGGTGATGCGCGCGCCCGCAGGGTCGGTGCTGGAACAGACGACACGCCTTGTCGTGGCGCGCCAGCAGACCTATGGCGCGGCGCTGGGGCTGCCCTGGGGTATTTCGGAATCCGCCTACAACGCGCGCGACCTGGAAATGACCTACCAGTATTCCAACTTTGGCGTGCCGGGTCTGGGGCTGAAGCGGGGCCTCAGCGAAAACCGCGTCATTGCCCCCTATGCGACCGGGCTGGCGGCGATGATCGACCCGGCGGGGGCGGTGCGGAACTATGCCCGTCTGGCCGCGCTTGGGGCCGAGGGGCGCTACGGGTTTTACGAGGCGGTCGATTTCACGCCCGCGCGCCTGCAGGACAACGAGGACTTTGCCATCGTGCGCAATTTCATGGCGCATCATCAGGGCATGACCATCACCGCCATCGCCAACACCCTGCAGGACGCCCGCCTGCGCGACCGGTTCCATGCCGAGCCGATGATCAGGGGGGTGGACCTGCTGCTGCAGGAACGCGTGCCGCGCGATGTCGTCACTGCCCCGCCCCGCGCGACCGAGGTGCTGGTGGCCCCGGTCGAGACCAGCGACCTGCCCGCCGTGCGGACGTTTGATCCGGCGGCGGACGCGGTGCCCACGGCGCACCATCTGTCCAACGGCAATTACGGCGTGATGCTGACGCCCATGGGCGAGGGGTTCAGCCGCTGGCGCGACCTCGCCATCACGCGCTGGCGGGCGGAACCCTCTGCCGCAGCACTGGGATCGTTCATCTTTCTGCGCGACGTGGCAACCGGGGCCGGTTGGTCAGCTGGCGTGCAGCCGGTGCGCGCCGGCCTTGCGGGCCACCGCGCCGTCTTCAGCGAACATCAGGCGTCGTTCAGCCATCAGGCCGCGCGCCTTGCGACCCTTACCGAGGTGGTCGTGTCGGCCGAGGATGACGCCGAGGCGCGGCGTGTCACGCTGACCAATACCGGGCGGCGCGCGCGCGAGGTGGACCTGACCTCCTATGCCGAACTGGTACTGGCGCCGCAGGCGGCGGATCAGGCGCATCCGGCGTTCTCCAAGATGTTCGTCGTCACCGACTATTTGCCCGAACTGGGTGTCATCATCGCCACGCGCCGCCGCCGTTCGCCGCAGGATCCCGAAGTCTGGGCCGCCCATATCGCGGTGGTCGAAGGCCCCGAGACAGCGCCGATGCAGATCGAGACGGACCGCGCGCGCTTCATCGGGCGCGGGCGCAGCATCGGGCAGGCGGCGATGGCGGGGGCGCCCCTGTCGGGCACCACAGGGACCGTGCTTGACCCGATCTTTTCGATCCGCCGCCGCGTCAGCGTGCCGCCCGGCGGGGTGACGCGGGTGACGTTCTGGACCATGGTCGCGGCCTCGCCCGAGGCGCTTTTGGATCTGGTTGACCGCCACCGCGATCCCTCGGCCTTTGCGCGCGCCGCCACGCTGGCCTGGACGCAAGCGCAGGTACAATTGCGCCACCTGGGCATCACCCATGCCGAGGCGTCGGACTTTCAGGCGCTGGGCGGCATGATCGCGCGGGGCGACGGGCGCCTGCGCGCGAGCGTGCCGCAGATGCTGGACGGGGCCGCCCCGCAATCGGCGCTCTGGGCGATGGGCATTTCGGGCGATCTGCCCATCGTGCTGTTGCAGATCGACGATGCCGAGGACATCGGCGTGCTGCACCAGATGCTCAGCGCACATGAATACTGGGGCATGCGCCAGCTTGCGGTCGATCTGGTGATCCTGAACGACCGGTCGTCGTCCTATGTGCAGGATCTGCAGATCGCCATCGACAGTGCGGTGCGCGCGGCGCGGTCGCGGCCGCGTGCCGAGGGCTTGCATGCCGGCATGCATACGCTGCGCGGCGATCTGTTGCAGGCGGGCGCGCGTGGCCAGATCATCGCGGTGGCGCGGGCGGTGCTGGTGGCGGGGCGTGGCGACATCGGCCAGCACCTGTCCAACCTTGCGCCGCCGCGCATGCCCGCACCGGCCGCACCGGCCGGCTTGCCGCGCGCGGTGGCACCCGTCCGGGCCGCAATCCAGCCGCCGACGCCTGTCCCGGACCTGGAGTTCTTCAACGGCACCGGGGGCTTTGCCGATGACGGGCGCGAATATGTCACTGTCCTGCGTG
This sequence comes from Rhodobacterales bacterium, assembly GCA_021155205.1. Lineage (GTDB taxonomy): Bacteria > Pseudomonadota > Alphaproteobacteria > Rhodobacterales > Rhodobacteraceae > JAJNPS01. The sequence goes on along the minus strand of JAJNPS010000010.1, from coordinate 154,443 downwards.
ACGGTGCGACGACCCCCGCGCCCTGGATCAACGTCGTCGCCAATGCCGACTTTGGCTTTCAGGTCTCGGCCGAGGGGGCAGGCCATGTGTGGTCCGAGAACAGCCGTGAAAACCAGCTGACGCCGTGGTCCAACGACCCCGTGACCGACCCCGTGGGTGCTGCGATCTATCTGCAGGACGAGGACGCCGAGCTGATCTGGACCCCGACCGCATTGCCGATCCGCACCGACGGCACCTATGTCGCGCGCCACGGGTTCGGCTATTCGACCTTTGCCCATGACAATCACGGCATCGCCTCGGAGCTGACCGAATTCGTGCCGGTCGAGGGGACGGTCAAGATCAGCCGCCTGTCCTTGCGCAACGTCGGCCCGGCACCCCGCCAGCTTGTCGTCACCGCCTATGCCGAATGGGTGCTGGGACCGTCACGCGCCGTGACGATCCCGCATGTCGCCACCCGCCGCGAACCCGCGACCGGCGCAATCCTGGCGCAGAACACCTTTGGCACGGCTTTTCCCGGGCGCGTGGCCTTTGCCGATTTTGGCCCTGGCGTCACCGCTTTCACTGCCGACCGGGCCGAGTTCATCGGCACGGGCGGCACGCTTGAACGGCCCGCAGCCCTTGCCGGTGGCGGTCTTGCGGGGCGGACCGGGCCGGGCCTTGACCCCTGTGCGGCCCTGCAACGCCGGGTGACGATCCGCCCCGGCGAAACGGTGACGCTGACCTTCCTTCTGGGGCAGGCCGCGTCGGACGCCGCCGCCCGCGCCCTGATCGAGGCGACCCGCGCCCGCGACCCCGACGCCCTCCTGCAGGCGGCCCGCCAGCACTGGCGCGATCTGCTGACGACCGTGCAGGTCAGAACACCCGACCGCGCCATGGACATCCTTCTGAACGGCTGGCTTTTGTACCAGACGCTGGCCTGCCGCATCTGGGCGCGGGCGGGGTTCTACCAGGCCAGCGGCGCCTACGGATTTCGCGACCAGTTGCAGGACGGCATGGCGCTGACCCTTGCGCGGCCCGAAATGACGCGCGAACACCTGCTGCGCGCCGCCAGCCGCCAGTTCCCCGAAGGCGACGTGCAACACTGGTGGCTGCCGCATTCCGGCCAGGGCGTGCGCACGCGCATCTCCGATGACCGCATCTGGCTGGGTTACGGGGTTGCGCGCTATGTCGCCGTGTCGGGGGACGCGGCGATCCTGGACGAACCGCTGCCCTTTCTGCAAGGCCCGCCGGTACCGCCCGGTGCGCATGACGATTTCTTTCAGCCGACCGTTTCGGACGACACGGCAAGCCTCTTTGAACACTGCGCGCGCGGGCTGGACCAGGCACTTGCGCTGACCGGCGAGAACGGCATTCCGCTGATCGGGACGGGCGACTGGAACGACGGCATGAACCGTGTCGGCGAGGCAGGGCGCGGCACCTCGGTCTGGGTGGGGTGGCTCTTGATCGCCACCATCGGGATGATGGCGCCGCTGGCCGACATCCGCGACCCTGCACGGGCAAAACGCTGGCGCGCGCATGCCGGGGCGGTTCGTCTGGCCATCGAGTCGCAGGCCTGGGATGGCGCGTGGTATCGGCGGGGTACCTTTGACGACGGCACGCCCCTCGGCTCGGCCCTGTCCGACGAATGCCGCATCGACAGCATCGCGCAATCCTGGGCCGTCTTGTCGGGTGCGGGCGATCCCGACCGTGCGCGGACCGCGATGGCCTCGATGAGCGAACATCTTGTGCGCCCCGATCCCGGCATCGCCCTGCTGTTCACGCCGCCCTTTGACCGCACGCCGATGGACCCCGGATACATCAAGGGCTATCCGCCGGGCCTGCGCGAAAACGGTGGCCAATACAGCCATGCCGCGATGTGGGCCATCCTGGCGCATGCGCGCCTCGGCGACGGCGCGTCGGCGGCGCGGCTGTTTGCGATGCTGAACCCGATCAACCATGCCCGCACCGCCGCCGATGCCAGCCGCTACAAGGTGGAACCCTATGTCGTGGCGGCGGATGTCTATTCCACGGCCCCGCACGAGGGCCGGGGCGGGTGGAGCTGGTACACCGGATCGGCGGGCTGGATGTACCGCGCAGGCATCGAGGGGATCCTTGGCCTGATGCGGCAGGGCGACAGCCTGCGACTGGCTCCCTGCCTGCCGCCCGACTGGCCCGAGGCGACCCTGCACGCAACGCTTGGCGCCGCCCGCTTTGCCATCACGCTGCGCAATCCGCAAGGCGGGGGCAATGCGATCCTGGCCGCCACGATGGACGGCACGCCGCTGCAGGTCGGCAAGGAGGGTGCGGTGGTTCCCCTTCGCGACGGCAATCATGAAGTGCTGGTGGTGCTTGGGCGGGCGGAGCACTGAGATGGGGCTGTCGCCACCCCGGGGTATTTCCGGTCCGTCCTGAGCGGCGCTTGATCGGTACGGGCAGGCGTTCCCTGCCCGGATATGCGGGGCCCGGGCAACCGCTGGCGACCGTCGGGCATTCGGGGCTGCCCGGCACATCTCGATGCGCCGGGCAGGCCTTTGTCGGTCAGTGCTGGTGTTCGGGCAGTTGTTCGACCTGATCCTTGGTCCAGGCGGTCGTGGCATGCACCACGCCGTCCTCGTCGCGCATGAACTGCAACTGGCTGGTGTTCAGCGCGACCATCTTGCTGCCGATGCCAAGAAACCCGCCGACATCGACGATGACCTGTGCGGTCGGGCCGGTGCCGTCGACATGGGCGACGGTGCCGATCTCGTAGTCGTCGACGCCGTAGATGACGGCATCCTTCAGGTTGGCATCGGTCATTTCGGTGGTATCAAGCGGCATATGGGTCGTGTGGTCCATCGTGGTGGCTCCTTGTGGCAGTGCAGAGCAGGCTTGCTCGGTCAAGGAAACGCAGGCTACGCGACGGGGTTCCGCATACAGGGTGTGCGCGCGGGGAACCGGCAAGGAACCGCACAGACCGGGCAGGCGTTCACCTGCTGATCACCGGGGGAGACGACAGGATGGCGAAAGAGTTGGCGGCTGACAAAGACCCGGTCGGCGCACCGGCCCGACCCGTTGCATCCGCCGACACCGCCTTTCGCGCGTCCCGGCAAGACGCCTGGCGCACGCCCGGCCCGATGCTGCTGTCCATCATCGCCATCATTGCCGCACTGCAGTTCGGCAAGGATGTGTTCCTGCCGCTCGCGATTGCCATGCTGATCACCTTTGCGCTGTCGCCGCTGGTCAGTTCGTTGCGCAAGGCCGGGCTGCCGATGATTGCCGCCGTGCTGTCGGTTGTCACCCTGGCCTTTGCGGTCATCGGCCTGTTCTTTGTGGTGGTGGCGGGCCAGATCGGCCAGCTTGCGCAGGAATTGCCGACCTTTCAGGGCAACATCGTCACCAAGCTGAATGCGCTGCAGGAAACCGGGTCGGAAAACGGTCTGGTGGTGCGGCTCTCGCGCATGGTCAGCGCCATCAATGCAGAGATGACGACCGCGTTGCCGCAGGCGGGCGGCACCGGGGCATCCGGCGCGGCCATCGCCGTCGAGGTGGTCGAACGGCGGGGACCGTTCCAGACGCTGCAGGAATTGGCGCTGCCGCTGATCAGTCCGGTCGCCATGGTCGGGATCGTGATCGTGCTGGTGATCTTCATGCTGCTGGAACGCGACGAATTGCGCGACCGCTTCATCCGGCTTGTCGGTGCAAATGACATCAACCGGACGACACAGGTGATCGAAGATGCCGGCACCCGTGTCGGGCGCTATCTTCTGGTGCAGCTTTTGGTCAATATCATCTATGCCGTGCCCATCGGCGTCGGTCTTTGGCTGATTGGCGTGCCGAATGCGCCCCTGTGGGGCCTTTTGACGCTTGTGCTGCGGTTCGTGCCCTATATCGGGCCGATCCTTGCCGCGATCTTTCCCCTGTTTTTGGCGTTTGCCGTCTCGCCGGGCTGGGCCACGGTGCTTTGGACGGCGGCGCTTTTTGTGGCGGTGGAACTGATCAGCTCCAACGTCATCGAACCCTGGCTTTACGGATCGCGGACGGGCGTGACACCCCTCGCGATCATCGTCGCGGCGATCTTCTGGACCTGGGTCTGGGGACCACTGGGGCTGGTGCTGTCGACGCCGCTGACGGTCTGCCTCGTCGTTGTCGGCCGCTATATCCCGCAGTTCGAGGCGTTCGACGTGCTGTTCGGCGACCGGCCCGTGCTGGCGGCGCATTCGCGTCTCTATCAGCGGCTGCTGGTCGGCGACACGGTGGAAAGCACCCTGCGCGCGGAGGAAGTCCTTGAGGATCAGTATGTTGCTGATTATCATCGCGATGTCGGGATACCGGCGCTGTTGCTGGCCCAGTCCGACTATGAACGCGGCATCCTGTCGCCGGAGCAGGAAGTCCGTTTTGCCGATGCGGCGATGCAGTTCCTCGCTGAACTTGACCCCATCGTTGCCGAAGAGCGCGCCGCGGCCGACCCGCGCGATGACGGCGATACGGCGGATGCCGCCGTCGCGGCGGGGTTGCCGGGTGAAGGGTATCATCTGGCGGTGCTGGGCGGACGGACCCGGCTGGACGACATCTCGGCGCAGATGCTGGCACAGGCCGGTGCGGCCGATGGGGCAAGCATCGACGTTCTGTCGCACAGCGACCTGACCCCAAGCCGGTTCGCCCGGATCGCCGCAACCGGCGCGGGATGCGTGATCCTGTGCTTTCTGGACGTGGCGCCGTCGCGCGCGTCGCTGTTGCATATCCGGCGTCTGAAACGCGCGGCCCCCGCAATGCGCGTCGGGCTGGCGGTCTGGCAATCCTCGGCAGACCATCAGGCCGACGGCATGGTCCGGCGCGTTTCCGAGGCAAAGATGGCCGAGATCATGGCCATCGGGGCCGATTTCTGCGCCATGTCCATCGACGAAGTGCTGGTGCAGGCGTTCCGTGACGAGGCGCCGCGCGCCGTCACCGAACCTGATCGCAAGCCGCGCCGTCGCGGCGTCCGCACCACCGCCTTCGCCGGTCCTGCCCTGGCCTCGCCGCGCTGACAGAGGCCGCATGCCCGACCCGGCGCAACGCAACCGGGTCGGGCAGGGGCAAGGAGTCAGGCCGCCGCGCGGTTGATATGGCCTTCGGCCATCTCGCTCAGCGTTTCGTCGGCGGTATGTTCCTGGGCCAGAATGCCGGAAATCATGCCTGCGGCCTCGGTGTTCCCCAGCGCCTGAGCAAAGGCCATCATCGAGCCATAGCGCGTGATCTCGTAATGCTCGACCGCCTGGCAGGAAAAGATGATCGCGGCGTCCCCGGCACCTGTCTTGCCGAAATCCTCCAGCAGCCCGGTGCCTTCCTCCAGAATGCCGTCGATCGCATCGCATTTCTCTGCCTTGGCACGCTTGCCGATGGTTTCGAACACCTGCTCCAGAATCTCGATCTGGCTGGCGGTCTCCTCGCGGTGCATGCCCAACGCATCCTTCAGAGCCGGATCCGACGCCGCCCTGATCAGCTTTGGCAGCGCCTTGTAGATCTTCTTCTCGGCGTAATACATGTCCTTCAGCGCGTGTTCGAACAGGGCTGCAAGCGGCGTGCTGTCGGCAGCGCGGGTGGCGGTTTTGGCGGCCATGGCGGGGGTGGTCGTGGTCATGATGATGTCCTTTCAGCGTTGACGGCAGGCGCGGCGGTTGCTGCGTCCCGACCTGCAAGGGCAACACCGCAGGGACCTGCGGGGTTCCCCTTCGCGCGCGCGGGCATGTTCGCGCGTGCGGGGATGCGCCGGAGAGCGGGGACGCGCCTGAGAGCGGGGACGCGCCCAGGACGGAAAAAAATGGCCGCAGGGCGAACCTGCGGCCATAGGACTGCTCCAGGGAAACGGAGCGTGGAACCGAGGGGACAAGGGTGGTGATTGTGCCCTTGGGGAGCGGTCAATCACCGCGGTTCTATGTGGCAACGCAGATCGTCCCGCCTCGGTTCCCGACACCGCGCGGATTTTTTTCTTGCAGTGATTCCGGAACCACCGCCCGGACGAGGCGTTGATCCCGCAACAGGACATTCCGCAACCGGAGATCGACATGTCGCTTTTCGAGACCAACCCCGTCCCGGCGGCAAACTTCGCCAATGACAGCCTGGATGCATTGATCGACCTTCACACGATCAGCGTTGATACTCGCCGCGGGTACGACAAGATGGCCGACCGGGCCGAGGCGTCTTTTCGCCCGACCGTCGAGCGCTTCGTGGCCCTGCACACCCGTCATGCCGCACGATTGGACCGGATGGTGCGCGAGATGGGGGCCGTTCCCGATGCCGGCGGGTCGTTCATGGGCACGGTGAACCGCACCGTCGTCGCGGTGCGCGCGTTTTTCGACGACATCGATGCCGACACCATGACGCAGATCAGATCGGGCGAGGATCATGTCCTTGCGGCCTTTGACCGCGCCATCGCTGCCAGCCTGCCGCAGGGCCACCGTGCCGCGCTGGATGACATGCGGGCGGAACTGTCATCGCTTTTGGCGGCCACCCGTTCGGTTGGCTGACGCAAGGGAACGGGCGCTGGTCCCCCGACTGCCGGCGATGTCGTTTCGATCCATCACATCAAGGAGAGTGCAATGAACGCCAACAACAAGACCCTGAAGGACCAGGCCGATGCCACGCTCGACGCCGCGCACCGCGTTGCGGACGACGTGCAGACAAAGGTGTCTGGCCTTGCCGAAAAGGCCTCCGACACGGCGCGCGCCGTTGCGTCCGACCTGTCGGCCAGGGCCAGCGACGCAGCGACGGCGGTGCGCGACACGGCGGTGGAGCAGATGGACAATGCCCGCGATGCGCTGGGCGAAAGCGGCGACCGGCTGGCCGAAACGCTGCGGCGTGCGGCCGCGGAACCTGCAGCCGGGTCGCTGCAGTCCCGCGTCCTGTCGGCGGTTGCAGGCGGCGTGTCGACGGCCGCCGACACCTTGCGGGACCGCAGCGTCAGCGACATCGCGGCCGATCTGCGCGATCTGGCCCGCCGCAATCCCGGCGTGTTCGCCGCCGGGGCGGCGGTCGCGGGGTTTGCGCTGGCGCGGTTCCTGCGCGCCTCGCAGCGCCGCGATGATGCGTACATTTATGGCAGCGCGCGGATCGGGCAGACCAGCCATCGCCCGGATGATGGCCGGTCATGACACCGCGCGAACCACAGGACGGTCCGCCGCACGTGGCTGACCTTGTTGCAGACCTGCTGGCGGGCCTGTCGCGGCTGGTCCGGGGCGAGATCGCCCTTGCCCGGGCCGAGGCGGCGCGCCGGCTGCGCGACGCGGCAGGCGCGCTGGTCGGGATCGTGGTTGCCGCGATCCTGGGACTGACGGCGCTGAACGTGCTGGCCGGTGCTGCCGTCGCGGGGCTTGTCGCGGCGGGGTTTGCGACGGTCTGGGCAGGCGTGCTGGTGGGCCTTGCGCTGCTGGTCGTGGCGATGGTCTTGCTCGCGCAGGCACGGGCACGATTGCGACCGGCCAACCTGGCGCTGCCGCGCAGCGCGACCAACCTGCGGCGGGACGGCGAAACCCTCAAGTCAATGGTGGCACAAGGTGCAGCAGCAAACCCCCATCCGTGAACGCGGATCGCGCGACATGCGCGACATCGAGGCCGGGCTGGAACGCGACCGGGACGAGGTGGCGCAGGCCTTTGCCGCGCTGCGCGACCGTTTCTCGCCCGACAGCCTGTGGCAGGACGCCGCCGGTGTCATGGAACGCAACGCGGGCGCCTATGCGCAGGTGATCGACCGCGCGATCCGCGCCAATCCGGTGGCGCTGGCGGTGTCGGCAGTCGGGCTGGCCTGGCTGATCCTGGGGCGGCGCGGCGTCCCGCCGACGCCTGCGTCCGACACCTCCTCGCTGGCCGGGACGCGCTACGAGGCGATGACGCGGTGGGAGGATGAAGGCGGACCCGTGGCTGACGAGCCGCCGACGGCGCCGTCATCGCCGGACGACTGGACGATTGAGGCCGACAGGCTGCGTGACCGTGCGACCCGGCTGATCGACCAGATCAATGACGCTGTCCGCAAGGGCATTGCCCCCGCCGCGGATCTTGCGCGCCACCGGACCGACGTGCTGGAGGCGCTGACGCGCGATGTCCGCCGGGCGTTGGGGCGGGGGCTGGAGGAGATGGCGGAACCGGCTCGCGCCGCAGTCCTGTCCGCGCGGGAGCGCGCCTATGAGGCGCATCTTCTGGCGCGCCGCAAGACTGCCGGGGCGCTGGGGGACCGGCCGCTGACCGGCGCGGTCGTGCTTGCGGGCGTCGGGGCGACCGTGGCGGCCCTGTTGCCGCGATCGGCGGCCGAGGACCGGATTTTGGGTGACATGCGCGACCGGATCGTTGACGCACTCGCCCGTGTCGTCGAGGACGAACGCCAGCGCGTCACAGCCTCGGCGGTACGGGCCGTCGAGGGGGTGCTGTCCGAACTGTCCCCGCCCCCCGCGCCGGCCCGCCCGGCGGGCGAAGATGTGGTCCCGGCGGCAGACCGCTAGGCCGCATCGCGCCTGTCCCGCCCGCCGGGGGAACCGCTGCCCCCCGTCACCACGTTCCCAACCCACGCGGCCCCGGCTGCATCACGGTTCCGAAAAGGTGCCCAAGGCAATCCTGGCGTCGGCCAAGTTCCTGTTCGGCCTGATCGCGCAGCAGGCGCCGGACATGGGCGAACGCGCCACCGTCACTCTGCAGCGCGCCATGGCGTGGCCGGACCGGGCGCAAGGTCCGGCCCAAGCCCTAAAGAATCGGGCGTTTTTCCTCGTATTCGTCCGCGACGCCCGCAGCCGCGGCAAGCTGCCTGGTGTCGGGGACAGCGAGGCGGCCCGCCTGCCATTGCGCCAGTCCCAGCCGTCGGATCGTGGCCACCGTCTTGTTGGTGTGGACAAGCGACAGGCCAAGCGCCTCGGCAAAATCCTGTTGGCGAAACGGCAGGGGCACAGTGCCGTCCCGCAAAAGGCCCACCGCCGATAACCGGCGCCAGATCCGCAGCATCGCCCAGCAAAGCCGCTCCAGCGCGTCACGCTGTCCCAGGGTAGCAATGGTCTCGCCCAGAAAATGTTCCTCGACCGCCGCGATCCAGGTCAGGTCATAGGCCCGTTCGGCCTGCGACTGAAAGATTTCCCACAACCGCGCACGGTCAAAGGTGCACAGGACCATATCGCTCGTGGCGGTGACGCTGTGCTTCATCTCGCCCATCAGGCCCGACTGCAACCCGATGAAGTCGCCCGGAAAGACAAAGTTGATCACCTGCCTGCGGCCGTCCTTGAGCAGCACCGACCGCGTGCCCATGCCCGACAGCACGGTATAGAGCGCAGGCGAACGCTGGCCCTCGAACAACACCATCTCGTTGCGGCGAAACGTCGTCTCGCGCTGTTTGAAGCGGCGCATGAACGCAAGTTCGTCGCCCGTGAGCGGCACGAAAAGCGGCATCTGGCGCAACGGACACTGCGCGCAATCTAGACCCTGGTTCATCTCTTTTTTTCTTTCGCCGATATGTCATAGTTTAATTCTTGCAACCGGGAACTGTGCGACGGGATGACACTCGAAGCAGCCAAAGGCCGAACACAGCATGTCAGTCTATCTTGTCGTGGAACCTGTCAGCATCATCGCAATGGACCTTGGTGCAAGCATCCGCGAGTTTGACCCATCCGCCCAAATCATCGTCGCGCAATCGGCAGATACGGCGGTCCGGGCGCTTGCCGGGCAGGATGCCGTGGGGGTGGCGTTTCTGCACATGGACCCGTGCGGCCTTGCAACGAGTCCGCTGGCGGCCGGGCTGGCGGCAAGGGGGGCGGTCTGCGTGTTCATGGGCGAGGCGGCGGAACGGGCGGCGCAGACCGGAATCCTCCTGCTGGAACGCCCGTTCTCGACCGCCACGGTGGCGGACCTTCTGGCACGGATCGTGCCAGAAGACCGCGTCCCGGCGTAAGAAATTGCGCCCGCAGGGCGCGCCGATTGCCATGTCAGTCCAGCTTTTTCACCATATTGTCGGCAAAGGTGTTGATCAGGGCAAGATAAGCCTCGGGGGTGTCAAGGCTGTCATAAGTCAGCGTCTGGCCATCGGCCGACACAACCTGCGAGGTGCCAAGCGACACGCTCAGCTCATACGCATCGAAATTGGTGTTGTCGTTCAGGTCGGTCACGTTGACCTGGCCCACAAGCACCGCGTCCGACAGGTTCAGCGCGCGTTCGAACGAACTGGCAAGTTCCACCTCACGCAGGTCGACCGACAGGGTTGCGCCATCCTCGCCGACACGATCGACAAGCCGCGTCAGCAGCGCATTCTCAAGATCGCTTGCGACATTCGACCAATAGGCGGCGGCCTTTTCGTTCTGGATGGCGGAAATATCGGCCGTCACCGTGACCTTGGCGATCTTGTCGACCGCCGCCAGCGACAGGGACGGCGCGACCGCCAGCAGGCAGGCGGCAATAAAAGAGTTCAGTTTGATCATCAGGACATCCTCCACTCTTCATCCCGACACCGGGACATCTGCGAAAGCAACGCCCGATGCCGGACAGCGGTTCCCTGCAGGTCAGGCCGTCAGCGTCTCGGTCGATGAAAAGAACATCGCCTGGCCGACGGCCGAGCGGACCTGGTCTTCGGAGAAGGGCTTTGTGATCAGGAACGCCGGCTCGGGCCGCGTGCCGGTCAGAAGACGTTCGGGAAACGCCGTGATGAAGATCACCGGCGTCTGCGGAAACGCGGCCAGGATCTCGTTGACCGCGTCGATGCCCGACGATTTGTCGGCAAGCTGGATGTCGGCAAGGATCAGGTCCGGACGGTCGCGAAGTGCCAGCGCCACCGCCTCGGTGCGGGTGCGCGCGGTGCCGGTGACGCGGTGGCCCGCGCCGCGCACGATGTCGACGATGTCGGCGGCGATGATCGCCTCGTCCTCGATCACCATCACGGCGCCGGCGACCGACGCCTCCATATCAGCGACGGCAATCGCCACAAGATCGGCCACGTCGCCGGGGTCGATCTCAAGGATCCGGGCGATCTGATCGGACGTGAACCCTTCGATCACATGCAGCAGCAGCGCCTCGCGCGAATTCGCCGTCAGGGTCGCCATGTGGTCCTGCGCGCGCGCCGAAAGCGGCGTGTCAGGCACAGCAAGGGGTGCCCCCGCGCTGGACCACAGCCGGTGAAATGCCTTGAACAGCGCGACCTTGGGATCGTCCGCCCCAGCCATCAGCGACATGTCCTCCAGGATGACCTCCAGCGTCGCGGCGGCAAAACGGTCGCCCGACACCTGGTTGCCGGTCAGCGCGCGGCCATAGCGGCGCAGGTGCGGCAGGCTTTTTCCGATCGCGGCACTGATGGTCTGGTCAGTTTCGAAAGGCATGTTCGGTCCCTCAATATTTGTGCGCGCAGAGCGGAACTCAACGCACTGGTGCCGCGTTGGGTTCCGTGACAGACTTCCATGAGGCCAAATAAAGTGTCAGGCGACATGTCAGATAAGATCGATGGCGACAAAGGCAACCGTATCCCCAAGCCGTCGCGCAGTGCGCAGATCGCCATGGCACGCGAAATCGAGGAAAACCTCAAGCGGGTTTACAAGGCGTCGCTGACCGAAGAGGTGCCGGACAGGTTCCTGCAGTTGCTGGCAGACCTGAAAAACCGCGAGACGAAGTCATGACCGCTCCGGGTACAGAAACAAGGTCCGATCCGCGAGATGAGATTGCGCTGCACATCCGCGATCTGCGTGCCTTTGCGATGTCGCTGGCCCGCAATCACGCGACGGCCGACGATCTTGTCCAGGATACCATCGTCAAGGCCTGGTCGAATATCGACAAGTTCACCATCGGCACCGATCTGCGCGCCTGGCTGTTCACGATCCTGCGCAACACGTTCTTTTCGTACCGCCGCAAGGTGAGCCGCGAAGTGTCCGATCCTGACGGCATTCATGCCGGCAAGCTGTCGGTGCTGCCGCAGCATGACGGTCGGCTGGCGCTGCGCGAATTCCTTTTCGCTTTCAACCAGTTGTCGGCCGAACACCGCGAGGTGCTGACGCTGGTCGGTGCAAACGGTTATTCCTATGAGGAAGCCGCGCAGATGATGGGCGTGGCGACGGGCACGGCGAAAAGCCGCGCCAGCCGGGCGCGGGCACATCTGGCGTCGCTGATGGGGATGTCCAGCCCCACCGGCAATCCGGTCCTGACCGAGGCCGCTACCCTCGGGGTGGTGTTCCGCTCCGGGCTTGCCGTCGCATGATCCCAAACGCCTTGCGCGGCCCGCTCTTCGGGCGGCTGGGGTTCAGGCTGATGACAGCGGTGGCCATCGCGCTGACACCCTTGGCGCTCTTGGCCTATATCCAGACCGACAAGTTCGAATCCGAAGCGCAGGCCCGCTGGCGATCGGCGCTGCTGGGCGAGACGTTGCTGGCCGCGACGCCGCAGATCGACCTGATCAGCCGTGCGCGGGGACTTGCCGCCGCGACTGCCGCGACCGTGCTGCCCGTGCTGGGCGACACCGCCGCCTGCACCGGGGTGATGAAAAAACTGACAGCACGCGATGACATGATCACCTTTGCGGGCTTCATCCCGACCGATGGAAACATGACCTGCGCCTCGACCGGCAAGCCGTTCAGCTTTGCCAACAGCCCGGACCTGTTGCGGCTGAATTCGGATCCCCGCCCGGCGATGACTGTCAACCCGAAAGGGCCGATCAGCGGCGAATCGGTGCTGATTTTTTCGCAGCCCGTCATCGACGAGACGGGCACCGTGCTGGGCTATGTCTCGCTGTCGGTGCCACACCGGGCGCTGGCACAGCGGACATCCACGTCGCAGGACGACAGCCTGCCTTCGGCCGAACCCCTTGCGCTTGTCACCTTTGACGGCGACGGCACGGTCCTGACCGCGGTCTACGGCATCGCGACGGTCGCGGAGCGGCTGCCTGCGGCCCGACCGCTGGCGGATTTTGTCGGCAAGCCGCCCATGACATTCGTGGCCAGAACCCCGTCTGGCGACATGCGAACCTTTGCGGTGCTCGCGATTGTGCCGGAACAACTCTACCTCCTTGGGTCCTGGCCCGTGAACGTCGCCAACGACACCTCGCTTAGCGGTGTTGTGCCGCTCTGGGTCATTCCGCTGGCAATGTGGGTGGCCAGCATGCTGGTGGCCTGGCTGACGGCAGAACATCAGGTGTTGCGGCATGTCCGTGCATTGCGGCGGTCAATCATCGCCTTTGCGGGGGGCAGCCGCACCGTCGCCCCCCCCGACCTGGCCGACGCGCCGAACGAATTGCGCGATGTCGGCGATGCCTATGAACGGATGATGTCTTCCGTGATCCGTGACGAGGCGGAACTGGAAAATTCGCTGCACCAGAAAGGGATGCTGCTGCGCGAGGTCCATCACCGGGTCAAGAACAACCTGCAACTGATCGCGTCGATCATGAACCTGCAGATGCGCAAATCCGTGACCCCCGAGGCGCGTCACTTGCTGAAGGGCCTGCATGACCGGGTGATGAGCCTGGCGACCGTCCACCGCGAACTTTACCAGACCAGCGGCCTTGCCGATGTCGAGGCGGACGAACTGTTGCAGACCATCGTGGCCCAGGTCATGCGGATGGGTGCCTCGAGCGAGCGCCAACTGGAGACCCGGACCAGTTTCGACCGCATCCGTCTGACCCCGGACCAGGCGGTCCCGCTGTCGCTGATGCTGACCGAGGCGCTGACCAACGCGCTGAAACATTCCGGGCAGCGCAAGGATGCCGGTGCCACCAGCCTGTCGGTGTCGTTCCACCACGCCGCACCGGGCCGCGCGGTGCTGGAGGTGACGAATCTGATGGCCGCCGCCAGCGATCCCAACGGCACGTCCGCCGTCGATAGCACGGGCCTGGGCCAGCAGTTGCTGGCAGCCTTTGCCAGCCAGTTGTCGGGCGTCCTGGAGGTGGGTGTCCGCGACGGAACCTATGTGGTGCGGCTCGACTTTCCGGTGCAGGTCGCCGTCCCCGAGGGCGACGCAGACAGCGCCGACGGCTGGATCGCGGCACCAAGCTGATGCCGTTTTTGGGGGGAACCCATCGCAGGCGGCGGGCGTTGATCCGGCACATTCCCTTTTGAAAAGGATACCGCCATGAACTGGGACACCATCGAAGGCAGTTGGAAGCAGCTGGCCGGACGCGCGCAGGCAAAGTGGGGCGACATCACCGGCGACGAATGGAGCAGCATCAAGGGCCGCCGCGACGAAATCGTGGGCCTTGTACAAAAGAAATATGGCCAGACCCGCGAGGCGGCCGAAAAAGAGGTCGACACCTGGTTCAAGGGTCTTTGACGGATCCTTCCCGACAGTCTTTACCAGTATGCCCCTCGCCAGCACCCGGCGGGGGGTTTTCCTTTGACGGAACCCGCCGGTGTCTGCGGCGTTGTTTGTCCAGTGGCGCCTGACGCCACGAAACCCCAAGGAGATTTCCCATGCTAGGTTGGGCCCTGACCTTTCTGGTCATTGCACTGATTGCCGCGGCACTCGGCTTTGGCGGCATCGCCGGCACCTCGGCCGGCATCGCGCAGATCCTGTTCTTCGTGTTCATCGTCCTGTTCGTCGTGGCGATGATCGCCCGTGCCCTGCGCGGCCGCCCGCCGCTCTGACGCGGAGGTCAGGTCCCGGTCACGCCAAGGCCGCAGGTTCGCCCTGCGGCCTTCTGTTTGCACGCCACGATACAACGCGGGTGCGCAAGACGAGACGGGCGCGCATGAAAAAAGGCCCGCCGACGAGGCAGGCCTTTCCCACGATATCCGCTCGGATCACATCTTGTAGTCGGGCAGCGCCTCAAGCTCGGCCTTGGTCAGGGCGACATAGACGCGTATGTCGTTGCCGTCCGTCTGGCGCAGGATGTCGACCTGGTCCAGCGACAGGGCGACGGGCTTTTCACCCATGCCAAGGAACCCGCCCACGTCGATCACGATCTGCTCGACCTGGCCATCAGTGCCCAGGATCAGGTCGCCGACCTCACCGACATTCTTGTCCTGCGCGTCATAGGCGACGGCGCCCTTCAGCATGTCGGCGGTTAACTCGGTGCCCGCAAGCGCCGTATAGCCGTCGCGCAGCATCGCGGCCCGCGTTCCGGGTTCGGCGGCTGTCGTATCGGCCGCCATGTCGGTTGCCGCCGGGTCAGTTGCAGCAGGATCGGTCGCTGCAACATCCGTGCCCATCGCAGCCCCCGTCATCTGCCATTGCGGCGCGCCTTCCAGCGTTGCACGGTCGGCCGTCATGACCAGAAACCAGTCATCGGGGTTGTCGGTCGTCGAGGTGTCGGCCACGAACCGCAAGGCGCTCATGTCAACCGCAACCTGCCGTTCGCCCATGCCCAGAAACCCGCCGATGTCGACCAGGACGGCCTCGACCTGACCTTCGCGGGCGACGATCACGTCGTTGATTTCACCGATGTCGTTCCAGCCGTCCTGCACGCCGGAATATTCCGGCGCATCGACCGCGGCCTCGGACGCATAGATGCGCGCCCCGATCAGTTCCGATGCGCGCACCGACCCCGGCGCCATCTGGTCGCGGAAGGGGGCGTCTTGCGCGATCGCAGCCGCGGAAAGGGCGGTGAAAACCGCCGTCGTCAGAAGAAGTCGTTTCATTTTGGTCTCCGGAATTGTCACGAAAAGGGCCAACTGGCCCCTGCCCAACCAACGACCGAACGGGGGATGGGTTCCCGGCAAGTCGCGGCATGGGCGACAGGGCGCCCGGCCCTGGCCAAGCGCGAGGACGGGCTGTCCGCCAGCCCGCATGGGCATCGGTCCCGGAGCAATGGCGAGGGGGGCCGCATTCGCCTGAACGCGATCCTGACCTTTGCCGACGCCCCCAAGATCGACGGCATTACATCGCGCCGGGCAAGCCCGCCAGAACGCCTTTATCGAAAGCCTCGATGGCCAGCCATTTTCCGGACATCTGCGGACGGCGATGGACGAGGATGTGGAGCGGGTGAAGGGAATCGAACCCTCGTATTCAGCTTGGGAAGCTGCTGCTCTGCCATTGAGCTACACCCGCGACGACCTCTGACCTAAGCGAGCCATGGCACCGCGTCAAGACGGGCGGGCGTGGATTGCGCGGTCAGGCGGTGACGCAGGTCAGGGTGGCCGGATGCGGCGCGACGGGTGGTGCCAGATGCACACGGGTCTTCGGAGTTTCCTCCGAAGACCCGTCCGGCTTTTCCGATGCCGCCCTTCTGGGGACAGTTGTGGCGACCTCGGGGCGCGCCGGGTTTTCCCTTGTGGTCCGTCAGGGCTGAGTGACGCAGCCCCCGCCCCCGAACGGGAGACCGGGACCCCTTGGGATCACTTTGGCACAAGCACTGTGTCGACAACGTGGATGACGCCATTCGACTGCATCACGTCGGCGATGGTGATCGAGCCGACGTTGCCGCTTTCGTCATAGACCATGGCGCTGTTGCCCTTCATCTTGATCGACAGCGCATCGCCCGACACGGTGGTCAGGTTGCAAAAGCCGTTCTTGCCCTTGGCCGCACAGGCGGACAGATCGGCCGAGGTCAGGGTGCCCGCGACCACATGCGCGGTCAGCACCTTGGTCAGCATCGCCTTGTTTTCGGGCTTCAAAAGCGTGTCGACGGTGCCTGCGGGCAGGGCGGCAAAGGCGGCGTTCACCGGCGCAAAGACGGTAAAGGGGCCGGGGCTTGCCAGCGTGTCCACCAGGCCTGCGGCCTTCACCGCGGCGACCAGCGTGGTGTGATCGGCCGAGTTCACGGCATTTTCAACGATGTTCTTGGTCTGAAACATCGGCGCCCCGCCGACATCGGGGTTGGGCTTGTGCGCGGCAAAGGCTGGGGCGGCTGCAAGAGCCAGGGCGAGGATGGGCAGGAAACGGGTCATGTTGACCTCCAGGGCTAAGGGTTCAGGATGTTTGGGAAAGTGTGGGGCCTGCACGGAATTGCGCCGACCCCGGTGCCGGCCTTACATGGCCGGCAAAAGAACCTGGTCGATCACATGGATGACGCCGTTCGACTGGATCACGTCGGCGATGGTGACGGTGGCCACGCCACCCATTTCGTCCTTGATCTTGACGCTGCCGTCCTCGACCATCGCAGTCAGCTCGCACCCGCCGACGGTCTTGATCTTGGACATGCCGCCGCCATCGGTGACCATCTTCTGCACGTCTGCCGCCAGCGCCTTGGACGCGACGACATGGCAGGCCAGGATCTTGGCAAGCTGATCCTTGTTTTCAGGCTTGAGCAGCGTCTCGACGGTGCCTGCGGGCAGCTTCGCAAAGGCCTCGTTGGTGGGCGCAAACACGGTGAACGGACCTGCGCCTGACAGCGTCTCGACCAGACCGGCGGCCTTGACGGCGGCGACCAGCGTGGTGTGGTCGGCAGAGTTCACGGCGTTCTCGATGATGTTCTTGGTGTCATACATCGCGGCACCACCAACCATCGGGTTCTCGGCCTGGGCAAACCCTGTCGCCGTCGACAGGGCAAGGATCGCGGTGGCCAGACGGAAAGATTTGAGCATTGCGGCAACTCCCATTGCAAGTTCCGGGGCAGGTCCATTCCCGCCTCACAGCAGCACTTACGGGGTCATCCGGGAGAAAGTTTCAGGGGCCGTGAAGATTATTCCTTCACAGGTCCGTGACGGTGCCTGTGGCCAGGACCGGCCCTGTCGGCGCGCCGGTGGTGGACCCGCCGGCCGGTTCCAGCGACACGGCCAGCACCCAGCCCGCAGGGGGCATCGGATAGGGGATCGACACCGGCTCGTCCCCCAGAAGGCCAAGCGAAACCGGCGCCGCCTCGGGGGCGATGATCCACAGTTCATGCACGCGGTCCGGCTCGGCGGCCGGTCCCGCGATGCGGGCCACGATCAGCGACGCCCCGTCATAGCGTGCCTCGAAGGTCAGCTGGCTGCCCTCGGCGCCCAGGGTCGCAATCAGCGGCGCATTGGCCGGCGGATGGGGGGCGAAAAACACCATGGCGGCGATGGCCAGACCCGCCGCCGTCAGCGCGCCCGCCACCCAGCCGAACCACGCGGCGCGCGCGCGGGCGGCTCTTGGGAACAGCCGCGCCTCGATCTGCGGCATCACGTCGGGGGCAGGCACCTCGACATAGGCGTCGTTCAGGTCCGCCAGATGGTTTTCCCAGGCCGTCACCCGGTCGGCAAAACCTGCATCGGTCCTGATCCGCGCCGCGGCCGCCGCGCGTTCATCCAGCGGCAAGGTGCCCATGACAAACTCGGCCGCCAGAAGGTCGGCCTCGTCATCAGGGGTCAGGGCGCGGTCGTCGGTCATCCTTCGAGACACTCTTTCAATTTCAGCAGTCCCCGTCGCAGCCAGGTGCGCATCGTGTTGACGGGTACGTTGTGGCGCACCGCGAGGTCGGCATAGGACAGGCCGTTGAGATAGGCCCCCTGCACGGCGGCGGCCTTGTCGGCCTCCAGCGTGCGAAAGCAGTCGGCGACGCGCCGCGCCTCGCCGGCGGCGATCATCCGCGTCTCGACCCCGGAGCCGAGGTCGGGCAGCGCGTCGATCACCGCCTCGTCCCCGATGCCCGCATCGGGGCGCGCGCGCAGCCGGTCGATCGCGAGGTTGCGGGATATGGCGATGAGCCAGGTCATCCCGCGGGCGCGCGCGGCGTCATAGCGCGCGGCGCGCAGCCAAACCCGTGTAAAGACCTCTTGCAACGCGTCCTCCGCCTCTGCCCGTTCCCCAAGCATACGAAGAAGCACGCCAAAAAGTTTCGAAGAGGTGGTCGCATAAAGGTCACGAAACGCGGCGCGGTCCTGCGCGGCGACTTGGGACAGCAAACTGGCGACGGGGTCATCGGACATCGCGCGCACGCTAGCCTGCCTTTTGTCCACTGTCACCCCCGGCGACGGCGTCGGTTTTCGCCGCCCGACCCGCCCGTGTTGAAGCTGACATCGGGCAGCGTCACGATGCGGTGAAGTTCGGTAAAGGGGTCGGTGGCGTGGGGGATGGCGTTGGCATTGACAAAGTGTTCCTGGAACCGCGGCGCGATGGCGGTTTCAACCTTGTGGATCTCGTGGACGGTCGCCTCGATGGCGGCGCGGGCGGCCTTGCTGCACAGGGCGATGCGCGCGCCGGTTCCGGCCGCGTTCCCGGCCGAGACGACACGGTCCAGCGGCACGTCGGGGATCATGCCCAGCACCATGGCGTGTTTCGGGCTGATATGCGCACCGAATGCGCCCGCCAGCGTGACACGTTCCACATGGTCGATCCCCATTTCGTCCATCAACAGGCGCGCACCCGCATAAAGCGCGGACTTGGCAAGCTGGATCGCGCGGATATCGCCTTGCGTGACCAGAATGCGCGCGCCGCCCTCGGCGCGGGCATCATGGAGGACATAGGAATGCGTGCGCCCGTGCGGGACACAGCGTGCGGTGCCGGTCTGGTCCGGGCTGCCGATCAGCCCGCCTGCATCCACCAGCCCCGCCATGCGCATTTCGGCCACCGCCTCGATGATGCCCGACCCGCAGATGCCGGTAATGCCGCTGGTGGCGGTGGCAGCGGAAAAACCGGGATCGGTGGACCAGAGGTCCGATCCGATGACCTTGAAGCGCGGCTCCTTGGTCACGACGTCGATCTCCACCCGTTCGATGGCACCGGGCGCGGCGCGCTGGCCGGAACTGATCTGCGCGCCCTCAAAGGCAGGGCCGGTGGGGCTGGAACAGGCAAGGACGCGGGTTTCGTTGCCGAGGAGAAGTTCCGCATTGGTGCCGACATCGACGATCAGCACCATTTCCTTGGACTTGCCGGGTTCCTCGGACAGCGCCACGGCGGCACAGTCGGCCCCGACATGACCCGCGATGCAGGGCAGCATATAGACGCGGGCGGCGGGGTTCAGCGCGTCGAGGTCAAGCTCGCTCGCGCCGAGGGACAGGGCGTCGGAGGTAGACAACGCAAAGGGGGCTTGCCCCAGTTCCACGGGGTCGATGCCGAGCAGCAGGTGGTGCATCACGGGGTTGCAGACGATCACCGCCTCGAAAATCGCGGATGCGTCGATCTTGGCATCTGCCGCAATAGTGACGGCCAGCCCGTCGATGGCCTCGCGCACGGCGCGGGTCATCTCCACCTCGCCGCCGGGATTCATCATGACGTAGGAAACGCGACTCATCAGGTCTTCGCCAAAGCGTATTTGCGGGTTCATCAGGCCTGCAGATGCCAGAACGCGACCATCCGACAGGTCGCACAGGTGCGCCGCGATGGTGGTGGAGCCGAGGTCGATGGCAAGGCCGTAAAGCCCGCCCTCGTGATAGCCGGGATAGACGTCGAGGAGTTGCGGCAAGGCGTCATTGTGGCCCTGGTGGACGACGGCGGTGACTTTCCATTCGCCCTTGCGCAAGACGGATTGCAGCTTGCGCAGAACGCCCAGACCGGCGGTTGGCGTCGCGATCTGCCACTGTGCGGCCAATGCCCGCGTCAGGCGTTCGAAATCGCCCGAGGGTTCGTGCATGTCGGGTTCGTCTACCTCGACATAGTAGCTGCGCGTGGCGGGGTCCATGGTCATCACCCGTTCCGTGGCGGATTTGCGGATGACCTGCTTGTGGACCTGACTTTCGGGCGGCACGTCGATCACCACATCGCCCATCACCTGCGCCTGACAGCCAAGGCGACGACCGGGGGCCATGCCGCGTTTGGACTTGTAGCGTTCCTCGACGGCATTCCATTCCGACAGCGCGTCCTCGTCGACCGTCACGCCATGTTTCGGAAACTCACCGTAGCCGGGGCTGATCTGGCATTTCGAACAGATGCCGCGCCCGCCGCAGACGGAATCAAGATCGACGCCCAGCTGGCGTGCGGCCTGAAGCACCGGCGTGCCGAGCGGGAAACGCCCCCGCTTGCCAGAGGGGGTAAAGATCACAAGGGCATCGGCGGGCATGACGGGTATATACCAAACTGTCGCGGTCAGCTTCCTTTTAGGCGCTGACCCGCGCGCTGCAATGGCTGAATGCGTCACCTGACGCCGCAGCCGCGGCGGCGCGCGCGTCAATCATAGCTGAGATGCGTCGCCTTGCCGCGAAAGATGACATAGGCCAGCACCGAATAGGCGATGATGATGGGCAGCACGACCATGGTGCCGACAAGGATGATCCACAGGCTTTCGGGTGCTGCGGCGGCCTCGGAAATGGTGATCGCCTCGGGCACGATATAGGGAAAGAACGAATAGGCCATGCCAAGGAACCCCAGGCCAAAAAGCGCAATGGTGGCCACAAACGGCACCCAGGCGCGGCGGTCGCCGGGCAGGGGCAGGCGGCGCAGGGTGGTCCAGATCACAAGGATCAGCGCGCCCGACAGGACGGGCAGCGGAGACAGGTAGACCATCTGGGGCAGGGTGAACCACTTTTCGAAAATGCGCCCGCTGACATAGGGCGTCGCCAGCGACACCGCCCCCATGCCAAGGATAACACCCCAGATGCCGCCCTGCGCCCAGCCGATGGCCTTGGATTGCAGCAGCCCGTCAGTCTTGAAGATCACCCAGGTCGCCCCGATGAAGCTGTAGGCAACGGTCAGGAAGACTCCCGTGACCAGTGCAAAGCCGATATGCCACCAGGTCCAGGCCAGGCCCATGATGTAAAGCCCAAGCATGAAGCCTTGCGACAGCGAGGTCATCAGGCTGCCGGTGAAGAACATCCAGTCCCATGTGGTCTTGTGGGCATCCGGGGCCTTGGCGCGGAACTCAAAGGCAACGCCGCGCAGGATCAGGCCGATCAGCATCACCGCGACGGGCAGGTAAAGCTGCGACAGGATCGCGCCATGGGCCACCGGAAAGGCCACCAGCAGGATGCCGATGGCCAGCACCAGCCAGGTTTCGTTGGCATCCCAGAACGGCCCGATCGAGGCAACCATGCGGTCCTTTTCGGCCTTGTCGGCAAAGGGGAACAGAAGGCCCACGCCCAGATCGAACCCGTCCAGCACGACATAGATCAGGATCGACAGGCCCATCAGGCCGGCAAAGATCAGCGGCAGGTTGCCATCGGTGATCATCATTCAGCCGCCATCATCGCCGCCTCGGGTGCGTTCTTGGGGTCGGGTGGCGGCGTTTCGCCCTTGGCCGCCTTGTGCGCCATATGCGTGATCACCCACATATAGGCCAAGAGCAGCGCGGCATAGACCAGAAGATAAGCGATCAGCGTCGTCAATACCATGGGCGCTGCGACCGTGCTGACCGCCTCTTTGGTGGTCAGCACGCCCGAGACAAGCCAGGGCTGCCGCCCGATTTCTGTCGTGTACCAGCCGGCAAGGGTCGCAACCCAGCCCATGAAGGCCATGCCCGACATGCCGACCAGATAGAATTTCGGCATATTGGCCGCACCCCGCCGCCACAGCAGGTAGGCACCCAGCCAAGACATCGCCAGCATCAGCACGCCGACCCCGACCATCACGCGAAAAGACCAAAAGACCTGCAGCACGGGCGGGTGCAGCACGGTGCCGTCCTCGGCAACAAAGTCATTGAGGCCGGGCACCACGCCGTTCGGGTCCTGCTTGAGGATGATCGAGGCCAGCGCCGGGATGCCGATTTCATAGTTGTTCGACCGGGTTTCCATGTTCGGGATCGCAAACAGCAACAAAGGCACGCGGCCTTGTGTCTCCCAGTTGCCCTCCATCGCGGCAACCTTGGCGGGTTGGTATTCCAGCGTGTTCAGCCCATGCTTGTCGCCTGCGTAGATCTGCAGCGGGATCAGGACTGCGGCCAGGACGACGCCGGTGCGAAAGGTGGACTTGGTGCCTTCGGTGCGGTCCTTCCACAACATCCGCAACGCGCTGATGCCCGCGATCAGAAACGCCACCGTCAGCCCCGAAGCCAAGAGCATGTGGACCAGCCGGTAAGGCATCGATGGGTTGAACACGATGGCCCACCAGTCGGTCGCATGGACGATGCCGTCGCGCAATTCATAGCCCTGCGGCGTCTGCATCCAGGAATTCAGCACGATGATCCAGAACGCGCTCATCGTGGTGCCGAACGCCACGAGGAAGGTTGCGGTCGTGTGGACCCACGGCTTCACGCGGGACGCCCCGAACA
This sequence comes from Rhodobacterales bacterium, assembly GCA_021155205.1. Taxonomy (GTDB): domain Bacteria; phylum Pseudomonadota; class Alphaproteobacteria; order Rhodobacterales; family Rhodobacteraceae; genus JAJNPS01. Next base: position 131,531 of record JAJNPS010000010.1, on the reverse strand, counting down.
GCATGATGCCAAGGAACGCCGCCTCGAGAAAAAACGCCGTCAGAACCTCATAGGCCAGCAGAGGCCCCGCGACATTGCCGACCCGCTCCATGAAGCCGGGCCAGTTGGTGCCGAACTGGAACGACATGGTGATGCCGGAAACGACGCCCAAGGCAAAGGACAAGGCAAAGACCTTGACCCAGAACATATAGGCATCCATCCACTTGGCGTCGCCTGTCGCGTTGAAGCGGAACTTGAAGAACAAGAGCACCCATCCCAGCGCGATGGTGATGGTCGGAAACAGGATGTGGAACGAAATGTTGGCGCCGAACTGGATGCGCGACAGGATCAGGGGGTCCATGGTTCACCTTGGGGTATTTTCCTGCACCCTAGATAACATGTCCGGCGACGCGAACCAGATGATGCGGTGACACGTCGCGGGGCACGCGCGCAAAAAGTTCAGCGCAAGGCCGATCACCGCCGGCGCGGCCCCGGCGAAACTGACCAGCGCGGCCAGCATTGCTGGTTGCGGGCCAGGCCGCGTGGCCATACCGAGGCGGGATTCTATCCTGTCCCGACCCGGACGGCGGTCGCTGCGAGAGGGTGGACGCGTCGTGGCAGGGTCCGTAACGTCGGCACGGATTGACAGGGGTGGGCATGCAAATGAAGACTGCGGTGATAACGGGTGCGGGCAGCGGCATCGGGCGGGCGGCGGCGCAGGCCATGCTGGCGGCAGGCTGGCAGGTGGCACTGGCCGGGCGGCGGGTCGATGCGCTGGCCGAAACCGCCGGGGGCCATGCGGCGGCACTGGTGGCGCCCGCCGATGTCACGGATGCGGGGTCGGTCGAAGCGTGCTTTGCCGCCGTGATGGCAAAGTGGGGCCGGGTGGATTTTCTCTTTAACAATGCCGGCCTGTCGTTGCCCGCCGCCCCCATCGACGAGATCGCGGTCGAGGACTGGCTGCAGCTGTCGGCCACCAACATCACCGGCATGTTCCTGGTCGCGCGCGCCGCCTTTGGCCAGATGCGCAGGCAGTCCCCGCAAGGCGGCCGCATCCTCAACAACGGGTCGATCTCTGCCCATGTGCCGCGGCCGGGATCGGTGCCCTACACGATGTCGAAACATGCCGTCACCGGCCTGACGCGCACGCTTTGCCTTGATGGCCGCGCCTTCAACATCGCGGCCGGGCAGATCGACATCGGCAATGCCGCGACCGCGATGGCGGCGGCCTTCCCGAAGGGCGTGCCGCAGGCCGATGGCCAGATCCGCGCGGAGCCGGTGATGGATGTGGACGAAGTGGCGCGCATGGTCGTGCATCTGGCCGGATTGCCGTTGGAGGTGAATGTGCCCTTTGTCACCATCATGGCACGCGACATGCCGTATATCGGCCGCGGCTAGACCTTTTTCCACCGATTCTGAACCGGAGTTGCCCTGATGATCCGCCCCTCTGCCTTTACCGCCGCCGGACGATTCTGGCGGGGCAACCTGCATACCCACTCGACGCGGTCGGACGGGGTTCTGGCACCGGAGGAGGTTTGCCGCCGCTACCGGGATGAAGGCTATGACTTCCTTGCGATGACGGACCATTTCATCGGGCATTACGGCTATCCCATCGTGGACACGGTGCCGATGCGGACCAATGCCTTCACCACCATCCTGGGGGCGGAACTGCATTCGGGGGCCATGGCCAACGGCGAGTTGTGGCATATCCTTGCGGTCGGCCTGCCGCCGGATTTCGTGCCTTCGGACAGCCCGGATTTCGGGGTTCATCCCGGCATGGAAAGCGGGCCGGAATTGGCTGCTCGCGCCGTCGCCGCCGGGGCGTTCGTGGCCATCGCCCACCCGCAATGGTCGGGCCTGACACTGGCCGACGCGCGATCCATCACGGCCGCGCATGCGGTGGAGATTTATAACCATGGCTGCGCCGTCGGCGCGGACCGGGCGGACGGGTTCGCCATCGCCGACCTGTTGCTGAGCGAGGGGCGATACCTGTCGATGATCGCGACGGACGATGCCCATTTTTCCGAGCCGGACCATTTCGGCGGCTGGGTGATGGTCAAGGCCGGGGCGAACGAGCCCGAGGCGCTGCTGGCGGCGCTGAAGCGCGGGGATTTCTATTCCAGCCAAGGACCGGAGTTGCGGGATGTGCGGGTCGAAGGCGACCGCGTGACGGTGGAGTCCTCTGCCGTCGTATCGGTCATCGCGATGGGCCAAGGCACCGGGGCCAAGGCGGTACACGGGCAGTCGATGACGCGGGCCGAAGTGCCCCTGGCACGGTTGAACGACAGCCCCTGGGTCAGGGTCGCTGTGATTGATGCGGCGGGGCGCAGGGCGTGGAGCAATCCGGTCTGGCGGTGACGGCGAGGTGGTGGAACCACGCACCCTACGCAGGGTCTGTGCTTGCACGCACCGGGACCGCCCGAGGATCCCGGCCCTCCGCGTCAAAGGTCGAGGATCATCCGAACCTCGACATCGCCTGCACCGGTGTCGGGCAGGGTCGCGTCATTCCTAAAGCCAATGCTGCGGTAAAGTGCAATGGCCTCGGTATGGCGCGGGCCACCGGCCAGCATCATGCGCCCGTAGCCAAGCCCGCGACCGACCTCCAGCAGTTCTGTCACCAGCGCGCGCCCGACGCCGTGCCCCCTTGCCGACGGGCGAACGAACATCCGGTTCATTTCGCACATGTCGTCGGAATGGGGTTTGGTCATGACAATGCCGACAGGCGCACCGTTCAGCCGCGCCAGCAGGCATTCCGCCTTGGGTGGGGCGAACAGCGTCAGCAGGTTGCGCAACTGGCCGGGCACATCCTGATTGGCCCAATAGGCTGAAATGATCGCCTCATCCTCGGGATAGCGGGCGTGCAGCCAGTCAAAGTACTCGCCCACCAGCAGGCGCACGTCATCCGCATCGGCCTCGGTACGCACGCGGGTGATCTGCAGCATCGGATGGCCTTTCGGATGGCGGTCCGTGTCACGATACACGGTCCGGCCCGATCCCGACAGGGGCAGGCGCGGGCTCGCCTAGAGGATCCCCGGAAGCCGCAGCCCGTGTTCCACAGCGCAATCCCGCGCGATGTCGTACCCCGCATCGGCATGACGCATGACCCCGGTCGCAGGGTCATTCCACAGGACGTTGGTCAGCCGCCGCGCAGCATCCGCCGTACCGTCGGCCACGATGACCATGCCGGAGTGCTGGCTGAAGCCCATGCCGACGCCGCCGCCGTGGTGCAGCGATACCCATGTGGCACCGGAGGCGGTGTTGAGAAGCGCGTTGAGGAGCGGCCAGTCGCTGACGGCATCGGAGCCGTCCTTCATTGCCTCGGTCTCGCGGTTGGGCGAGGCGACGGACCCTGAATCGAGGTGGTCGCGGCCGATGACGATGGGGGCCTTCAACTCTCCGCTGGCGACCATCTCGTTGAACATCAGCCCCGCGCGGTGGCGGTCGCCGAGGCCGATCCAGCAGATGCGGGCAGGCAGGCCCTGGAACGCGATACGGTCGCGGGCCATGTCAAGCCAGTGGTGCAGGTGCCTGTTTTCCGGGAAAAGTCTCTTCATCGCGGCGTCGGTCTTGTAGATGTCCTCGGGATCACCCGACAGGGCGCACCAGCGGAACGGACCGATCCCCCGGCAGAACAGGGGCCGGATATAGGCGGGCACGAAACCGGGGAAGGCAAAGGCGTTCTCCAGCCCCTCGTCCTTGGCGACCTGACGGATGTTGTTGCCGTAGTCGAGGGTGGGGACGCCTGCATTCCAGAAATCCACCATGGCGGCAACATGGGTGCGCATGCTGGCGCGGGCGGCGCGTTCGACGGCTTTTGGATCGGTTTCGCGCGCGGCTTTCGCCTGTTCGACCGTCCAGCCCTGCGGCAGGTAGCCGTTCAGCGGGTCATGGGCGGATGTCTGGTCGGTGACGATGTCAGGGCGAGGCGCGCCTTGCTTCATGCGGGCAACAAGTTCGGGGAAGATGTCGGCGGCATTGCCGACAAGGCCCACGGACTTTGCCTCGCCCTTTGCCGTCCAGGCGGCGATCATCGCGAGGGCCTCGTCCAGGGTATGCGCCTTGGCGTCGACGTACCGGGTGCGGATGCGGAAATCTATGCGGGTCTCGTCGCATTCCACCGCAAGGCAGCACGCCCCGGCCATCACGGCGGCAAGGGGTTGCGCGCCGCCCATGCCACCAAGACCGCCGGTCAGGATCCAGCGGCCCTTGAGGTTGCCGCCATAATGCTGGCGTCCGGCCTCGGCAAAGGTCTCGTAGGTTCCCTGCACAATCCCTTGGGTTCCAATGTAAATCCACGAACCGGCGGTCATCTGGCCGTACATGGCCAGACCCTTTTTGTCCAATTCGTTGAAATGATCCCAGGTCGCCCAATGCGGCACGAGGTTCGAATTGGCGATCAGCACGCGGGGCGCGTCCTTGTGGGTGCGAAAGATGCCGACGGGTTTGCCCGATTGCACGAGCAGGGTTTCGTCGTCGTTCAGATCCTTCAGCGCCGCCACGATGCGATCAAAATCCTCCCAGGTCCGCGCCGCGCGGCCGATGCCGCCATAGACGACCAGTTCGTGCGGGTTTTCCGCGACATCGGGGTGCAGATTGTTCATCAGCATCCGCATCGGGGCCTCGGTCAGCCAGGACTTGGCGGTGATCTCGGTACCGGTCGCGGGGTAGATGTCGCGGGTGTTATGGCGGGTCATGGGCGGGCCTTTCTTAGGGGAAGGCCGGGGGCTGCGCACCCCCGGACCCCGCGGGATATTTGGTCAAAGGAGAATGGGCAGGGCGATCTGGGCGGCGGCAGTCAGTGCGCCGGTGGAGATGAGGGCGGCGGCGGCGGCGAGGTCCGGGGCGAGATAGCGATCGTCGCCAAGTGTCGCCACGTCCTGGCGGAGGCGCGCGACAACGCGTTGCAAGGGGATGGAGGTCGGCAGAGGCGCGCGGAATTCGACGCCCTGCGCGGCGCAGATCGCCTCGACGCCGAGGATGACGTTCAGGTTTTCGACCATGCGGCCAAGGCGACGTGCGCCGTGGGCGGCCATGGACACGTGATCCTCCTGGTTCGCGCTGGTGGGGGTGCTGTCGATCACGGTGGGGTGGGCCGCGTGCTTGTTCTCGCTCATCAGCGCCGCCGTCGTGACCTCGGCGATCATCAGTCCGGAGTTGAGGCCGGGATTGGGCGTCAGGAAGGGAGGCAGGTCGAACGAAAGCGTCGGGTCGACCATCAGGGCCACGCGGCGCTGCGCGACGGCGCCGACCTCACTGATCGCCATCGCGATCATATCTGCTGCAAAACCAACAGGTTCTGCGTGAAAATTGCCACCCGACACGATCTGCCTCGAGGCGGTCAGAACCAATGGGTTGTCGGTCGCGGCATTGGCCTCGATCTCCAGTGTCTGTGCCGCCATGCGCAGCACATCCATTGCGGCGCCTGTCACCTGCGGCTGGCAGCGGATGCAATAGGGGTCCTGGACACGGTGATCGCTTTCCAGATGACTGGCGCGGATGACCGACCCGTCGAGCAGCGACCGTATCGTGGCCGCAGCTTCGATCTGGCCGCGGTGGCCGCGGAGGGCGTGGATTTCGGGCTCGAGGGGGGCGGTGGAGCCCATGATGGCATCGGTCGACAGGGCGGAGGTGACAAGGGCGTTTTGCGCGGCGCGCCAGCCACCCCACAGGCCCGCAAGCGCATAGGCAGTGGAGAACTGCGTGCCGTTGATCAGGGCAAGGCCCTCTTTCGGGCCGAGGGTGATCTGGATTAGTCCAGCCTTTACAAGGGCTTCTGAGCCGGAAAGGATGATGTTTTCGAATGTGGCCTGCCCATGTCCGATCATCACCGCAGCCATATGGGCAAGCGGCGCAAGGTCGCCCGACGCGCCGACGGACCCTTGTGCAGGGATCAGGGGTGTCACGCCGCGGTCCAACATGTCTTGCAAAAGCGCGATGATGTCCCAGCGCACGCCCGATGCGCCGCGTCCGAGCGACAAGAGTTTCAGCACCATCATCAGGCGTGTCACATCCTCGGGCATCGGATCCCCAACGCCGCAGCAATGCGACAGGATCAGATTTTCCTGCAATTTTTCCGTATCTTGCGGAGCAATCTTCAGGCTTGCGAGCTTGCCGAAACCCGTATTCACCCCGTAAACCGCCGCGTCGCCAGCCGCAGCGGACGCGATGATCGCGGCGGCAGCCTCGATCCCGGGACGGGCCGAGGGGTGCAGTTTCGCGGCAAGGCCTTCGCGGAAAATCCGTTCAAGCTGCGCAAGGAGGGTCTGGCCGGGCATCAGGATTTCAGGTGTCAAGGCGGCCTCCGAAGATGCGGGTGTGCAGGGCGGTTGCCCCGATGCGATAGCCGAGTTCCGCCGGGTGCGCGGCATCCCAGAGGCACAGATCGGCGCGCTGGCCGGGGGCGATGGTGCCGCGATCGGTCAGGCCAAGCGCGCGGGCAGCGTGGGTGGTGGTGCCAGCCAGCGCCTCGGCCGGGATCATGCGGAACAGGGTGCAGGCCATGTTCATGGCCAGCGGCAGCGATGTCATCGGGCTGGAGCCGGGGTTGCAGTCGGTGGCGACGGCCATCGGGACGCCTGCGGCGCGCAGCGCGGCGATGGGAGGCAATTGCGTTTCGCGCAGCGTGTAGAACGCGCCCGGCAGGATCACCGCGACGGTGCCAGAGGCCGCCATGGCGGCGATGCCGTCGGCCCCGAGAAATTCCAGATGGTCGGCCGACAGGCCCGCATGGCGGGCGGCAAGAGCCGCGCCTTTCAGGTCGGACAACTGTTCGGCATGCAGCTTGACCGGCAGGCCAAGGTCACGCGCGGCGTCGAACAGCCGCCCGACCTGCCCAGGTGAGAACGCGATCCCCTCGCAAAAGGCGTCGACCGCGTCGATGAGACCCTCGGCATGGGCGGCGCGAAGCGAGGGAATCGCGATCTCGTCGATATAGGCATCTGGGCGACCGGAGTATTCCGGCGGCACCGCATGGGCAGCCAGGTGGGTGACGCGGACCTGCACCGGGCGATGCGCCGGGATCGCGCGGGCGACGCGGAGCATTTTCATCTCGTCCGCGATGGTCAGGCCATAGCCGGACTTGATCTCCAGCGTCGTGGTGCCGGTGGCGATCATCTGGTCGATGCGGGGCAGGGCGGCGGCCAGAAGGTCAGCCTCGGACGCCGCGCGGGTGGCGCGGACGGTGGAGAGGATGCCGCCCCCGGCGCGGGCGACCTGTTCGTAGGTGGCCCCTTCCAGCCGCATCTCGAACTCGCCCGCGCGGTCTCCCGCAAAGACGACATGCGAATGGCAGTCGATGAGGCCGGGGGTCAGCAGGCGGCCCTGACAGTCGATGACCGGCGCGTCGGGATCAATGGGGATATCGGTCATCGGGCCTGCCCAGAGGATGCGGCCACCTGCACAGATCACGGCTGCATCCAGGATCAGTCCATACCCCTCGACCATGGTGGCGACGGTGGCATGGGTCAGGATCAGGGTCGGTTTCTCTGCCATGCCAACTGCGATTCCCGGTTGCTTTATGTCCAGATATGAGATCAATATGGCTATACATAATGACGTCTGTCAAGCTGGGGATGCAATGACGCTGATCTTTGCCGAGACTGCCTTGATGCCGGACGGCTGGGCGCGAGATGTGCTGATCGAGTTGACCGGCGGGCGGATCGCTTCGGTGATCGCCGGTGCCGCGAAACGGCCTGATGCGATGGGCGTGGGTGTTCTGTTGCCGGCGCCGGTGAACCTGCACTCCCATGCTTTCCAGCGCGCGATGGCGGGCCTGACCGAGGCGCGGGGCGCTGGCGAGCAGGACAGTTTCTGGACCTGGCGCGACCTGATGTACCGTTTTCTGGACCAGCTGACGCCCGATGATGTCGAGGCGATCGCAGGTCAGGTCATGGTCGAGATGGCCGAGGCCGGATACGCGGCGGTGGCGGAATTCCACTATCTGCATCACGCACCGCGCGGCGTGCCTTATGCGGATCTGGCCGAAATGTCGGCGCGGATCGCGGCGGCGGCCGGGGCGACGGGTCTGGGCCTGACGCTGTTGCCGGTGCTGTACGCGCAGGGCGGCTGCGACGGGCGGGCGCTGGCGGGCGGACAGCTGCGTTTTGGCAACGACAGGGATGGGTTCGGACGCCTGTGGCAGGCGGCGGCACGGGCGGTTGCGGGGTTGCCGGACGATACGGTTCTGGGCGTCGCGCCGCATTCCTTGCGCGCGGTCAGCCCCGAAGACCTGGCCTTTGCCGCAGGGCTTGCGCCGGACCGTCCGATCCACATCCACCTTGCCGAACAGCTCGCAGAGGTTGACGAGGTTCTGGCGCATCGCGCGGCGCGGCCCGTCGAATGGCTGATGGCCAACCAGGCGGTCGATGCGCGCTGGTGCCTGATCCATGCCACCCAGATGACGCCTGCAGAGACGGACGCGCTGGCCCGGTCCAAGGCGGTCGCGGGCCTGTGCCCGATCACCGAGGCGAATCTGGGCGACGGCATCTTTGACGGGGTGCGCCATCTTGGCGCGGGCGGCAGGTTCGGGGTCGGATCGGACAGCAATGTGCGGATCGCCTTGGCCGAGGAACTGCGGTTGCTGGAATATTCCCAGCGCCTGCGCGACCGGGGCCGGGCGTGTCTGGCAACTGCGGAGCAATCCTCGGGGCGCGTGCTTTATGCCGGTGCTGTCGCAGGCGGGGCGCAGGCGGCGGGGCGCATCTCAGGGGCGATCCGGGTGGGGGATTGGGCTGATCTGGTGGCGCTGGATGCGGGGTCGCCTACCTTGGACGGGCTGAAGGGCGACACGATCCTGGACGCCTGGATTTTTGCCGGCGACGACCGGCTGGTGCGCGATGTCTGGTCGGCGGGGCGGCATATCGTAAAAGACGGCGCGCATGTGGCGCGGGATGCCGTGGCGGCGCGGTTCGGCAAGGTACTGGCCCGCCTGAGGGCGGCACTGTGACCGCGCAAGGCTGGGAAGCGATCCGCGACGAGGTCAAACGGCGCATCCGGGTCCGCGACTGGACGCCGGGGACGACGATCCCGACAGAGGCGGAACTGGCGGCCGAATTCGGCTGTGCGCGGGGCACGGTCAACCGCGCGCTGATCGACCTCGCGCGGGCGGGGGTGCTGGAACGACGGCGCAAGGCCGGAACGCGGGTGGCACTGTTGCCGGTCCGTCAGGCGCGGTTCGCGATCCCGGTGATAAGGGCCGAGATCGAGGCGCGGGGACAGGTGGCCACGCATCAGGTGCTGGCGATGGACCGTGTGCCCGCCCCGGTGCCGGTGGCGGCAAGGATGGGACGGGCGGCTGAGGGGCAACTGGTCTATGTCGAGACCCTCTACCTTGCCGATGGCCGTCCCTTTGCGCATGAGGCGCGCTGGCTGAACCCTGCGGTGCTGCCGGACCCTGCGCCCGATTTTGCCGATGTCAGCGTCAATGAATGGCTGGTGGCCAACGTGGCGCTGGCGACCGGCGACATCGCCTTTGCCGCCGAGGGGGCGGAAGCGCGGGTGGCGCAGGTGCTGGGCGTTCCTGTTGGCGCGCCGATCTTTGTCACCGAACGCCTGACGCGCGGGGCAGATGCGGCGATCACCTTCGTGCGGCTGAGCCACGCGCCGGGTTACCGGATGCAGACAGCGCTTTAGGCCGCGAGGTTGCGCTGCATCACCTGCAAAAGACGCCTCTGCAAGGGCGCGGTGCGGTTCTTTAGATGCATTGCGGCAAACACCGGCTGGTCGATGACCGGCGAGCCGGCCACCGCAAACGCGCTGCCAGCCGCGATCAACCGCGCGGCCATCGGTTCCAGCACATAGCCAGCGCCCCCAAGTGTGGTAATCAGCGAGATGACTGCAGCGCTTTGCCCTACCGACAGGGGGGCGGCGGAGAGGTCGGGGAAAAGCGCGCGGTGCGTCGCCTCGAAGGCCGGGGAGAAATGGGCAAAAACATAGGTCTCGGGCGTGATCTCGGCCAGCGTCCCGCGTTCCGTCGAGATCATGCGATACCGCACCTCGCCCAGGCTGGCAAAGTGCAGGTCGGGATGCGTCTTGGGGGTGAACAGGATGGCAAAGTCTTCTGCGCCGGTGATCAGGTCGCTGCACATCTGGGTGGAATAGTCCGGCTCGATATAGAACGCGGTCTGCGGCAGGGCAGCGCGAAAGGCGGCCGTCCAGTGCCCGAGAAATTCGGCGGCAAGATCGGTCTGGATGCCCAGTTTCACCGCCATTGCGGCGTCGGCAGGAGCGGCCAGCGCGCGCATTGCGGTGGTCCAGTCGCGGCGCAGGGTGCGGGCATGGGCGTCAAAGCGCAAACCTTGGGTGGTAAGATCGGTACCAGCGCGGGACCGTTGGAACAGGCGCGCGCCAAGCTGCGCCTCCAGCGCCGAAATGCGGGCGGACACGGTACTTTGCGTGACGCCAAGGCGTTCTGCCGTGCGGTTGAAGCTGCGGGTGTCCACAAGGTCGAGAAAGGTGTCGAGAAGGTCGATCTGCACGAGGTACCTCTGATCGGAATATCCGATCAATAGATTGACCCTGGCCGAATTGAAAGTCCTGTCAATGCGGAGGATAGTGGCAGCGCGCCGGAGCATGCCGCGCGGTGATGTTTGGTCCAGTCAGAAAGGTGCGAGGTTTGAGCGATTTTCCGACCCAGGCGCGCGTGGTGGTGATCGGTGGTGGCGCGGTCGGGGCGTCGTGTCTCTATCATCTGGCCAAGACGGGCTGGACCGACTGTCTTTTGCTGGAAAAGAACGAACTGACCGCGGGGTCCACCTGGCATGCCGCAGGTAACGTGCCGACCTTCTCATCAAGCTGGTCGATCATGAACATGCAGCGCTATTCGGCGGGCCTGTACCGGGGCCTCGGGGCCGAGGTCGATTACCCGATGAACTATCATGTCACGGGATCGGTGCGGCTGGGCCATTCCAGGGAACGCCTGCAGGAGTTCAGGCGCGTCGTCGGCATGGGCCGGTATCAGGGGATGGACCTTGACGTGCTGGGGGTGGACGAGATCCGGGGGAAGTATCCGTTCCTTGAGACGCATGACCTGACCGGGGCGCTTTATGACCCCTATGACGGCGACATTGACCCTGCGCAACTGACGCAGGCCCTGGCCAAGGGCGCGCGGAACATGGGCGCGCGGGTGGAACGGTTCTGCCCGGTCACCGGCGTGCGGCGCGAGGGCGGCGAGTGGGTGGTCGAGACGCCGAAAGGCGATGTGCGCTGCGAAATCGTCGTGAACGCCGCCGGATACTATGCGCGCGACGTGGCGCGGATGTTCGGGCGCGATCTGCCGATGGTGGTGATGAGCCATCAATACATGCTGTTCGACACCATCCCCGAGATTGCCGCCTATTCGGCGCAAACCGGGGGCAAGCTGCCGCTGCTGCGGGACGTGGATTCGTCCTATTACCTGCGTCAGGAAAAGCACGGCTTCAACCTTGGCCCCTATGAGCGGAACTGCCGCGCACATTGGGTCACGCCGGACGATCCCTTTCCGCAGGATTTCAGTTTCCAGTTGTTCCCCGATGATCTGGAGCGGCTGGAATGGTACATCGCCGACGCCATGGCGCGGGTACCTTTGCTGGAGAAGGCCCAGCTCACCAAGGTGATCAACGGCCCGATCCCCTATACGCCGGACGGCAATCCCCTGATCGGGCCTATGCCGGGTGTGCCGAATGCGTATGAGGCTTGCGTCTTTACCTTTGGCATCTGTCAGGCCGGTGGGGCGGGAAAGGTTCTGGCGGAATGGGTGACGCAAGGCGGCACGGAATGGGACATGTGGTCCTGCGATCCGCGGCGCTTTGGCGGGTGGGAGGACGCGCACTATTGCCGCGACAAGGGGATGGAGGTTTACGGCCACGAATACGCCATGCACTTCCCGATGGCCCGCTGGCCTGCGGGGGCGGATCGCAAGCTGTCACCCGTGCATGACAGGCTTAAGGCGCTCGGGGCGGTGACGTCCCCCTACAACGGCTGGGAACGGGCAGAGTGGTATGCCAAGCCCGGTGATGATCTGGGATGGGATGTCACACAGACCTGGGGCCGCATTGGGCCTTGGGAGGCGCGGATTGCCGCCGAATGTGCGGCGGTGCGGGATGGGGTGGGGGTGCTGGACCTGCCCGGCTTTACGCGGTTGCGGCTGGCGGGACCAGGCGCGCGGGCGCATCTGGACGGGCTGACGGCGTCCAGGCTGCCCGAGACGGGCAAGATCGGGCTGGCATACTTTGCCGATGCGCGGGGGAGGATCGTCACGGAAATGACGGTGCTGCCGTTCAGCGATGAAGATATCGGGGTGATCACAGCCTCGGTGGCGCAGCGGCATGATGCGGATCTGCTGCGGCAGGGGCTGCCCGAGGGCGTGACCCTTGAGGATTGGTCGGACCGTATTCATTGCTTCATTGTGACGGGGCCAAAGGCGCGGGACCTGCTGGCGGGGATTGCCGAAGCGGACTTGGACCTGCCATGGCTGTCGGTCCAGTACTTCGCCAGGGTCGCAGGGCGTGACGTCGCGCTGATCCGGGTCAGCTTTGCTGGGGAACTGGGATGGGAGGTGCATTGCGACATGGGCGATGCGCCGGCGATCCATGACGCGCTGATCGCGGGGGGCGGGGTGCCGTTCGGGATGCGGGCGCTGAACAGCTTGCGGATCGAAAAGGGGTATCGCGCCTGGAAGGGCGATCTTTCGACGGATTACTCGCTGCTTGAGGGTGGGCTTGAGCGGTTCATCGACTGGACCAAGGAATTCCCTGGCAAAGCGGCGCTGGCGGCGGAAAAGCAGCGCGGGGTGGCCAAGCGGTTCGTGGCGCTGAAGGTGGCGACAGGGGAATGCGATCCGCCCTATATGGCGAACCTGTGGGTCGGGGACCGGATCGTGGGCGAGGTGACGAGCGCCGCGATGGGATACCGCGTCGGGCATGTCGTGGCCCTGGGCATGCTCAAGACGGAACATGCGGTGCCGGGGACGGCGCTGGAGGTCGAGGTGTTCGGGCAGCGTTTGGCAGCGGAAGTGCTGGGGTTCGGCGCGTCCTGGGACAAGAAAAACGAACGGATCAAGGCATGACACCGATCCCCGCAACCATGTCGGGCGTGCAGTTGACCGGCCATGGCGGCCCCGAGGCGCTGGTCTGGCGCGACGACATTCCGGTGCCGCGCCCCGGTCCGGGCGAGGTCCTGGTGCGCGTGCTGGCCGCCGGCGTCAACATGACCGACATCAACACCCGCGTCGGCTGGTATGGCGGCGAGGGGCGCGCGGCGGGATGGTCTGGACAGATGCGGTTTCCACGCATTCAGGGATCAGACCTTTGCGGACGGATCGTCGCTTGCGGCGACGGCGTCGAAGGGCTGGCGCTTGGCGCGCGGGTGATCTGCCCGACCAACCAGCATGAGCCGACCGCAGCCAATCCGATTGCCTTCGTTTCGATCGGGTCGGAGTTTGACGGGGCCTTTGCGCAATACTGTCTGGTCAGGGCGCGACACCTCTATGACGTCACCGCATCGGACCTGTCCGACATCGAGATCGGCGCAATGCCTTGCGCCTATGGCACGGCGTTCAACCTTCTCGCGCGTGCGCAAGTCGCCGTCGGGGAGCGGGTGCTGGTGACGGGGGCCACGGGCGGGGTAGGCTTGGCGGCAGTGCAATTGGCGGTGTTGCGCGGTGCCGAGGTGACCGGGCAATGCAGCCTGTCGAAATCAGCGCCCTTGCGGGCGATGAATGTGGCCGTGCTGTCGCGGGATGCCGAACCGCGCGGAGGCAGTTTTGACGTCGTGATCGATGTGGTCGGCGGCGAGCACTGGCAACAGCGGCTGGAGGCGCTGCGCCCCGGTGGACGCTATGCCACCAGCGGGGCGGTGGCCGGGCCGATGGTCAGGGGTGATCTGCGCCACATCTACCTGAACGACCTGACGATCCATGGGGCCACCCATCAGCCGCGCGAGGTCTTTGCGGGGCTTGTCACCATCATCAACACCGGGCGCATCCGTCCCGTTGTGTCGAAATTCTATCCCTTGCGCGACATTGCCCTGGCGCAGGCCGATCTGGCCGCAGGACGTTATCCGGGCAAGCTTGTCCTTGTGCCACCGGAGATTCTGCCATGACCATCCCATCCACGGCCCGCGCCGTTGTCATCGGGGGCGGGGTTTCGGGCTGTTCGGTGGCTTACCATCTGGCAAAGGCCGGGTGGACAGACGTCGTGCTTTTGGAGCGCAAGCAGCTGACATCCGGCACGACCTGGCACGCGGCGGGGCTGATCGGGCAGTTGCGCGGGTCGGCGAACATGACGCGGCTGGCGAAGTATTCGGCGGATCTGTACGTCAAGCTTGCGGCGGAAACGGGCGTCGAGACGGGGATGCGCCAGGTCGGCTCGATTTCGGTCGCGCTGACCGGGGCGCGGCATGAGGAATTGCTGCGTCAGGCCACAGTGGCGCGGATTTTCGATGTCGAGGTGCATGAAATTTCCCCGGCCGAGGCCAAGGCGAAGTATCCGCACCTGAACGTCGAGGGCGTGGTAGGGGCGGTGGCGTTGCCGCTCGACGGGCAGTGCGATCCGGCGAACATCGCGATGGCTCTGGCCAAGGGTGCCCGGATGCGCGGGGCGCAGATCTTCGAGCATACCAAGGTTGTGGGCGTCACCAAAGCGGCGGGCCGCGTGACGGGCGTGGACTATGTCGGCGCGGAGGGCGAGCCGGGGCATATCGCCTGCGACGTGGTGGTGAACTGCGGCGGCATGTGGGGCCGCGATCTGGCCGAGGCGTCGGGCGTGACGCTGCCCCTGCATGCCTGCGAGCACTTTTACCTGATCACCGAACCTATTGACGGCCTTGGACATCTGCCGGTTCTGCGGGTGCCGGACGAATGCGCCTATTACAAGTCCGACGCAGGCAAGATGATGGTCGGGGCCTTTGAGCCGAAGGCCAAGCCCTGGGGCATGGACGGCATCCGCGAGGATTTCATGTTCGACACGCTGCCCGAGGACTGGGATCATTTCGCCCCGATCCTTGAACACGCGATGAACCGCCTGCCGCTGTTCCAGACGGCGGGTATCCACACGTTCTTCAACGGGCCGGAATCGTTTACCCCCGATGACCGCTATTACCTTGGCGAGGCACCGGAACTGGGCGGCTACTGGATCGCCGCCGGCTACAACTCCGTCGGCATCGCGGGGTCCGGAGGTGCTGGCATGGCGCTGGCGCATTGGATCACCGAGGGCGAGGCGCCCTTTGACCTGTGGGAGGTCGACATCCGCCGGGCACAGCCGTTCCAGAAGAACCGCAAGTACCTCAAGGAGCGGGTCAGCGAGACGCTGGGGCTGCTCTATGCCGATCACTTCCCTTACCGTCAGGTCGAAACCAGCCGTGGCGTCCGCCGCTCGCCGATCCATGACCACCTGAAGGCGCGGGGTGCTGTCTTTGGCGAAGTCGCAGGCTGGGAGCGGGCGAACTGGTTCGCGACCGAGGGGCAGGAGCGGGAGTATCGCCATAGCTGGAAACGTCAGAACTGGTTCGACAACCAGCGGGCCGAGCATCTCGCGGTGCGGAACGGCGTCGGTCTGTTCGACATGACCAGTTTCGGCAAGATCCGCGTCGAGGGGCGGGATGCGTGCGCGTTCCTGAACCGGGTCTGCTCGGCGCAGATGGATGTGGCGTCCGGCAAGATCGTCTACACGATGATGCTGAACCCGCGCGGCGGGATCGAGGCGGACCTGACGGTGACGCGGCTCAGCGAAACCGCCTATCTGCTGGTGGTGCCGGGGGCGACGCTGCAACGCAACCTAGCCTGGCTGCGGGCGCATGTGGAGGATGACTGTGCGGTCATCACCGACATGACAGCGGCGGAGTCGGTGCTGTGCGTGATGGGGCCGAAGGCGCGCGACCTGATGCAGGCGGTCAGCCCGAACGACTTTGGCAACACAGCGCATCCATTTGGCATGGCACGGGAAATCGAGATCGGAATGGGCCTCGCACGGGCGCATCGCGTGACCTATGTGGGCGAGCTGGGGTGGGAAATTTATGCCAGTACCGATCAGACCGCACATGTGTTCGAGGCGCTGGAAGAGGCGGGGGTGGGTCTGGGGCTGAAGCTGTGCGGGCTGCACACGCTGGATTCGTGCCGGATCGAGAAGGCCTATCGTCACTGGGGCCATGACATCACGGATGAGGATCATGTGCTGGAGGCAGGGCTGGGGTTCAGCGTCAGCCGCAAGAAGCCGGAGTTCATCGGGCGCGATGCGGTGCTGCGCAAGGAACAGGCAGGGCTGGACCGAAGGCTGGTGCAGTTCCGCCTGACTGACCCGGAGCCGCTGCTCTTTCACAATGAGGCGCTGGTCAGGGATGGCAAGATCATCGGGCCGGTGACGTCTGGCAACTACGGGCATTTCCTCGGCGGGGCCATCGGGATGGGCTACGTGCCGAGCAAAGGCCAGACCGACGCGGACATCCTGGGATCACGCTACGAAATCGAGGTGGCGGGTGTGCGGCATGCGGCACTGGCATCGCTGGTGCCGATATACGACCCGAAATCCGAACGGGTGCGGGCATGACCATGAAAGAGGAAACAAGATGACCGAGATCGGCGAAATCTGCGAACCCGTCCGGTCGCGGCGGTCCGGCGGGCGTGAAGCGCGCGTGGCGATGCGCGCGGCGCCCCTGGCGGACGATGTGCGCCCGGTCAGGCCGGGGATGCCGGGGGGGCGCTACAAGCCCCTGAGCGAGGAGGCGGTGCAGCAGATACACCAATCCGCCCTGCAAGCGCTGGAGGAAATCGGGCTGAGCCAGGCCCCGCCATCGGGGGTAAAGCTGCTGACCGGCGCCGGCGCGATCCAGGGCGACGACGGACGCATCCGCTTCCCCCGCGCGCTGGTCGAGGACATGCTTTCTGTCGCCGCGCGCAACATCACGCTGCATGCGCGCGACCCGCGCTATGACCTGCACCTCAGCGGATCGAACGTGCATTACGGCACGGCGGGTGCAGCGGTGCATATCGTCGATCCGATCACGCTCGACTACCGCGAGTCGACGGCGCAGGATCTCTATGACGCCGCGAGGCTGGTCGATAACCTCGACAACATCCATTTCTACCAGCGCACCATGGTCTGCCGCGATGTCATGGACAACCGCGAAATGGATCTGAACACCCTCTACGGCAGCCTGTCGGGCACCGTGAAGCATGTCGGCACCTCATTCAGCGACCCTTCGCATGTGGCCGACTGCTTTGATCTGATCCACATGGTTGCGGGGGGCGAGGAAAAATGGCTGGAGCGTCCTTTTGTCAGCAATTCCAACTGCTTTGTCGTCCCACCGATGAAATTCGCCGAGGAATCCTGCATCACGATGGAGGACTGCATCCGTCGCGGCATGCCGATGCTGCTGCTGAGCGCCGGGCAGGCGGGGGCGACGGCACCGGCCCCCATCGCGCTGACCATCGTGCAGGCGGTGGCGGAATGTCTTGCGGGTGTCGTCTACGCCAATGCGATCAAGAAGGGCGCGCCCTGCATCTTTGGCACCTGGCCCTTTGTTTCAGACCTGCGGACCGGGGCGATGTCAGGCGGATCGGCGGAACAGGCGCTGTTGACAGCCGGCTGCGCCCAGATGCACCGCTTTTATGACCTGCCGGGTGGTGCTGCGTCAGGCATTTCGGACAGCAAACTCCCCGACATGCAGGCCGGTTGGGAACAGGGCATCACCAACGCCCTTGCAGGTCTTGCGGGGCTGAACATGTGCTATGAGGCGGTGGGGATGCATGCCTCGCTCCTGGGCTTCTGCCTTGAAAGCCTGGTCCTCGGCGATGACCTCTTGGGTCAGGCGATGCGGCTGGTGCGGGGCATTGATGTCACCCCCGACAGCACGTCGATCGAGGCAATGAAAGAGGTCTGCCTTGGCGGGCCGGGCCACTATCTCGGTTCGGACCAGACGCTGAAGCTGATGCAGACCGAATATATCTATCCCAAGGTCGGCAACCGGATGAGCCCCAAGGAATGGAACGAGGCCGGCAAGCCGCTGCTCCTTGACGCGGCCATCGCGCGCAAGAATACTATTCTCGCCAAGGCGGGCAGCCGGATCGATCCCGAGATCGACGCTGCGATCCGCGCAAAATACAATATCTACTTCAAGTGAGGTCTCAATGATCCCCGCCAACATGCTGAAATTCTACATTAACGGGAAATGGGTCGATCCCGTCTCCAAGACCCGCATGGGCGTGGAAAACCCCGCGACCGAGGAAATCGTCTGCGAGGTGGCGCTTGGCGGGCAGGCGGATGCCGATGCGGCGATCATGGCGGCACGGGCGGCCTTTGGTGCCTGGACGGTTCGCCCGGTCAAGGACCGCATCGCGATCATGAAGCGCGTGCTGGAGGTCTATAACGAACGCTATGAGGATTTCGCGCAAGTGATGTCCACCGAAATGGGCGCCCCGATCAGGTTCGCGCGTGACGCTCAGGCCTGGGCGGGCCAGGTCCACATGGAGGCCACGATCAAGGCCGCCGAGGAAATGGTCTGGGAATACAACCGTGGCACAACGCGGATCATTTACGAAGGTATCGGCGTCTGCGCGCTGATCACGCCGTGGAACTGGCCGATGAACCAGATCGCCTGCAAGGTCGCCCCGGCGCTGATCGCGGGCTGCACGATGGTGCTGAAACCGTCGGAAATTGCGCCCTTGTCGGGGACACTGTTTGCGCAGGTCTGTCATGACGCGGGCGTGCCGCCGGGCGTGTTCAACCTGGTGAACGGCACCGGGCCGGAGGTTGGCGCACGTATGTCGGTGCATCCCGAGGTCGATATGGTCTCCTTTACCGGCTCGACCCGCGCGGGGACCCAGATCGCGGCGGTTGCGGCCGCGACCGCCAAGCGCGTGGCGCAGGAAATGGGGGGCAAGTCGCCCAACATCATTCTGCCGACCGCGAACATCGCCGAGGCGGTTGCCGCCGGCGTCAACGCCGTGATGGCAAACACGGGCCAGTCCTGCGATGCTCCCACCCGGATGCTGGTGCCCCGCGACCGCCAGGCCGAGGCGTTGGCCGTGGCCAAGCAAACCGCCGAGGCGATCAGGATCGGAGATCCGCGTGACGAGGCGACGGGGATGGGACCGCTGGTGTCAAAACTGCAGTTCGACAAGGTCCAGCGCCTGATCCAGGCCGGGATCGACGAGGGGGCGACCCTTGTGACCGGCGGCATGGGTCGGCCGGTCGGCGTGAACCCCGGCTGGTTCGTGCGTCCGACGGTCTTTGGTGACGTGGTGAATTCCATGACCATCTCAAAGGAAGAGATCTTCGGCCCGGTCCTTGCCATCCAGCCCTATGACAGCATCGACGACGCCATCGCCCAGGGGAATGACACGGTCTATGGCCTTGCCGCATATGTCTCGGGTCCGGTTGAGGATGCGCGTCCAGTGGCGCGACGCCTGCGGGCGGGGACGGTGAACCTGAACTATCCCGACTGGGATACGTCGGCCCCCTTTGGTGGCTACAAGCAGTCCGGCAACGGGCGCGAATATGCCGACTGGGGCATCCACGACTTCTGCGAGGTCAAGGGCATCGTCGGCTACGGCGAGGCCTGATCCACTGGGGGGCGGGACCAACCCGCCCCAACTTCCAACGGGGATATCATGCATTACGGATATATCGGCCTCGGCAACCTCGGGGCTGCCTGTGCAGGTTGTCTGCTGCGGGCGGGGTTTAAGGTCACGGTCTATGACCTGAATGCGGATCTTGCGGCGCCGCTGGTCGCCGGTGGCGCGACCTTGGCAAAAAGTGCCGAGGATGCCGCGGCATCGGTCGATCACGTCATTACCTGTCTTCCCTCGCCTGCGGTGTCGGAACGGGTGCTGCGCAATATCCTGCCCCATATGAAACCCGGCATGTCCTGGGTGGAGATGTCGACGCTGGGCCGGGATGAGGTGATGCGGCTGTCGGCGGTCGCCGCCGAGGCAGGCGTGCGGATGATGGAACTGCCCGTGACGGGCGGCGTGCATCTGGCGCATCAGGGCAAGATCACGATGCTGGCGGGCGGCGACAAGGATTTGTACGGCCTGCACCTGCGCGCGATGCAGGCGATGGGCGACCGGATATTCCACATCGGTCCCCTGGGATCGGCCTCGATCATCAAGGTGATCACCAACATGCTGGCCTTCATCCATCTCAAGGCGACATCCGAAGCGCTGATGCTGGCCAAACGCGGCGGCCTTGATCTGGGCCAGGCGTGGCATGCCATCCAGGCGTCATCGGGGAACTCGTTTGTCCATGAGACCGAAGGCGCGCTGATCCTGAACGGGTCCTACGACATCGCGTTCAACATTGATCTTGCCTTGAAAGACCTTGGATTCGCTTTGGGATTCGGTCGTGAATTCGGGGTGCCTTTGGACCTCGCCTCGATCACCAACCAGACCTATATCGCCGCGAAGGCGGCTTATGGGGGTGAGGCGCAGTCCCCGATGATCGCGAAGCTCCTGGAGGATTTGCTTGGCACCGACCTGCGGGCCGAAGGGTTCCCGGCGCGGCTGACCTAGAGTCTGTCCGACGCGGTCAGAAGCGTCGGCCATCCCCTCGGTTCCTTGCTGGTCGCTTGTCTTTCGACAAAACCGCGCGCCACTTTTGTCGGACAGGATTTAAACGCAACCGCCCTTTCGCATTCACCTCTGCACAAATATCCCACGGATAGCCCATTGGTTGCGCCATTGGTTCGAGCGACCAACGGGCTGGTGGAGGGTCTGAACCCCTCCAGCGCTGTCCCTCTGGCGCGGCATTGGTCAGCCTTCGGTGCCGGTCGCCTTTTCCTCAGCCTCGTCAGCGGTTTCCGTGCTGATCTGAAAGCTGCGCAGGATGAAGTCCGGGACATGGTCGCCCATGCCGACCACACCAGACTCCCACCTGTCATCCCGGCGGTCGCGGCGGTCGTCGGGGCGGCGCTCGCGCGGTTCGACCGGGCGGTCGTGGCGGCGCGGCTCGGGGGCGGGAGGCGGGGCGGCCGCAACCACCGCAGCCGCGACAGCCACCGGAACCTCGACCGGGGTTTGCGACCGGGGCGCGCGCGCCTCGCGGACCCGCTCGCCCGCCTTGCGGCCACGTTCCGGGCGATCGCCACGTCCGGCGGCAGGCCGCGGGGCGCGGTCTGACGGGCCATCCTCGAAATCCACGCCTTCGGGCAGGGGCATCGCGGGGATGTCCATTTTCACCAGCGACTGGATCGCGGACAGATACTTGGCGTCATTCGGCACGGCGATGGTGAACGCCTTGCCGGTGCGTCCCGCGCGTCCGGTACGGCCGATGCGGTGGATATAGTCTTCGGGGTGGCTGGGCACATCGAAGTTGAACACATGGCTGACCGCCGGAATGTCCAGACCGCGCGCCGCGACATCCGATGCGACCAGCAGATGCAGGGTGCCGTCGCGGAAGGATTCCAGCGTTCGCGTGCGCTGGCTCTGGTCCAGATCGCCATGGATGGGGGCGGCGTTGAAGCCATGCGCTTTCAAGGATTTCGCGACCACGTCCACATCCATCTTGCGGTTGCAGAAGATGATCGCGTTGGTGCAGGCCTCGCCCTCGGACTTGATCAGGGCGCGCAGTACGGCGCGCTTGTCGGCAAAGCTGCGATCCTTGCGGGTGGGGGTGAAACTTACCAGCCCTTGCGAGATCGTGGTCGAGGCTGTTGCCTGCCGCGCCACCTCGATCTTGACCGCCGAGGACAGGAACGTGTTGGTGATCCGCTCGATCTCGGGCGCCATGGTGGCGGAATAAAAGAACGTCTGGCGGGTGAACGGGGTCAGCGCAAAGATGCGTTCGATATCGGGGATGAACCCCATGTCGAGCATCCGGTCGGCCTCGTCCACCACCATGATCTGCACGCCGTTGAGCAAAAGCTTGCCCCGTTCGTGATGGTCAAGCAGGCGTCCCGGTGTGGCGATCAGCACGTCCACACCGCGGTCGATCAGCTTGTCCTGTTCGCCGAACGAAACGCCGCCGATCAGCAATGCCTTGGTCAGTTTGGTATGCTTTGCATAAGTGTCGAAGTTTTCGGCCACCTGGGCTGCCAGTTCCCGCGTGGGCGCCAGCACCAGTGACCGGGGCATCCTGGCCTTGGCGCGGCCCTGGCCCAGCAGAGTGATCATTGGCAGCACGAAACTGGCGGTCTTGCCGGTGCCGGTCTGCGCGATCCCCAGCACGTCGCGCCCCTGCAAGGCATGCGGGATCGCCTGCGCCTGGATCGGGGTAGGGGTTGTGTAGCCAGCTTCCGCCACGGCCTTGAGCACGCGCGGGTCCAGCGCCAAGTCTTCGAATTTTGTCATAAGCGTCCTATCAGGTTGCGGCATCGGGCCGCAATGGGACGCAATTTCCGGGCGCCCCGGCGTCGTGACCGGAATGGTCATGGGGGGCGATAAACGAAAAGGCAGGCCGGGTCAAGGGATCGGGCGAACACCGTGGCGCCAAGACGGGACTGGCTTTGCGGTGCGTTTCGTGCCATTGTCAATCCATTGAACGATCCATTTTCGACGATGTATTTCAGGAGCTTTTCATGTTGCGTCCCCTGTTCTGGGGTGTTCTTGGCGCTTTGGCGTCGATGTCACCCGTATCGGCCGACACCTCGGTCAAGGTCTCGTTTCCCTATATTCTTGCCGCCACCACCGAAGCGCACAGCTACGGCCTGTGGCTGGCTGCCCCGAAAGCCGGATGCCGCACGGTGCGCTATGTCGTCACCGCCGAGGGCACGCGGCTTGGTTTCAGCGGCCCCTTGGCGCCGGGCGAGGGCGCCGTGGTGCGCATCGGGCAGGGTTTTGCTGCCGGGCGGCATGCGCTTGCGATCACCGCATATGGATGCACCCGGCCGCCCGCCGCGACGCGGCGCGTGCGCCTTGCAAAGCCGTCGCCCGATCACTCGTGGCTGGCGCGCTGACGGCGCGCGGGACTTCGCCGGCCCAGAATGGCGCAGGACATGAAAAGCCCGTTTGCGTTATCCTTGTCCGCGGACGGGAACTGCACGAGGGCGATCACGCTGACGCGGCGCGATTTTCACACCCGATTGCTGGCGGGCCTTGGTGCGCTGGCCCTGCCGCGCTCGACGGCAAGGCCGAGGGCTACATCAATCAGGATGTGTACGAGGTGGCGCGCGCCTTTACCGGCTGGTCGGTGGGCGATGGCCGCTGGTTGGCCGAAGGCGAGGAGGCCCCGAGGGCGGGGCAGTTCCACTATGTCGAGGCCTGGCACGACCCCTATCAGAAACGGGTTCTGGGGTGCGAGTTTGCCCCCCAGCGCGGCCCGATGGCCGATGGCGACGACGTGCTTGACCTTCTGGCAGCACATCCCGCCACCGCGCGCCATGTGACGGCAAAGCTGGCGCGGCGGTTTCTGGCCGGCGATCCGCCCGCCGATCTTGTGACGGCGCTGAGCGGGGTTTTTCCGGACATCGTGCAGGCGCCGGACCAGATCGCGCAGGTGCTGCGGGCGCTGGTTTCGTCCGAGGCGTTCAGCGCAACGCCGCCCGCCAAGATCCGCCGGCCATTTGAATATCTGGCGGCGCTTTACCGCGCCACCGGCGCCGGGATCACCGCCACCGGCAATGCCCATGCCTGGCAATTGTCGCGGGCGGGCTGGCAGATGCACAGCTATGGCCCGCCTGCCGGCCATCCCGACACGGCAGGCGCATGGACCGGGGCCAGCACGCTGAACCGGATGGTCGACATGGCGCTTTATGCGCATGAGGCGTGGTTCGAGATCGCATCGGCCGATTTTGCCCCCGAGGGACCGGACGAAAGCTTTGGTGCCTTTGTCGCGCGGCATGCAGGCGCGTTGGCCCCGAACCGCGCGGATGAGGTCGTCGCTGTGGTGCAGAACATCTATGACTTTGACCCTGCGGAGCGCGTGGGCGACATTCCGGTCGCGGATCGCGGGGGCCTGGCCAGGATGGCGGTGGCCTTTGCCGCGCTCGCAGTCGGCTCGATGCGTCCGGGCAGCCTGATCGGGGCCAAGGCGGCGGTGGCCGAACGGCTTGAGGATCTGCTGATCGGCGCGGGCAGCTGGCTTGCCCCGCAACTGCGCGCACGGTTGGCGTCCGGGTTCGGGGATCATGGTGCGCTGCAGGTGCCGATGACCGAACTGGTCAGCCTCAGCGACGCCCTGAACGCGCTGATCTGGAGCGAGGCGGAGGGCGCCGTGCGGGCCTATGCCCCGGACCAACCCTATCCCGAAGGCAACGGCCTCAGCGAACCCCTGATGACCGTGGCGCAGGCGATCAAGTCGGATATGGGCCTGCGGGTGGCAACCGTCGATGTGCCGGGCTGGGAGACGCATGTGAACCAGGCCGACCCGTTCAGCGGCCCGGCGCGCGGCCTGTCCGAGGCGGTGATAGCGTTCTGGCGCGATCTTGGGTCGTGGCAGCAGGATGTGTCGGTCGTGGTGATGAGCGAGTTCGCTCGCCGGTGCGGTCCAATACGGCGGGCGGCACGGACCATGGGCGCGGCAATGCGATGATGATCCTGGGTCCGCAGGCGCGGGGAGGGCGGATGGTGGGGGCATGGCCTGGCCTGACCAATGATACGCTGGAGGAAGGCGCTGACCTTGCCGTCGTCACCGATTATCGATCGGTGCTGTCGGAACTGCTGACCGGACACCTTGGGTTGGCGGACCCGAGCCAGGTGTTTCCGGGGTTCAAGGGCAGTCCGATCGGCTTGTGGAGTTGATCAGGCCGCGACGATGACCTTGACCCCGTGCCCGGCCAGATAGTCCGAAATCTGCGGCGGCGGGGCGGCATCCGTCACCAGCCGCTTGAAGCGGTCCGGCGCTGCGATGCAGATCGGCGCGCTGGCGTCGAATTTGGTGGCATCCGCCACAATGATCGCCTCTTCCGCCGCGTCGATGATGGCGCGGCTGAATTCCGCCTCGCGCAGGTCATGCAAAAGGAACCCCGACCGCGCATCGACCGCCGCCACCGACAGGATCGCATGGCTGACCCGGAACTGACGGACAAAGGCCAGCGCCTCGGCCCCGAAGGCGCCGCCGTCATGGGCGCGAAGCTCGCCCCCCGCCATAAAGACACGGGTCCCGTTGATGCCGGTCAGGGCTTGCGCCACCGACAGGGAATTGGTGACGACCAGCAGCTCGCGCCGCGCCCGCAGCGCCTGCGCGACGTAGGCAGTGGTGGACCCGACATCCAGAAACAGCGATGCGCCGTCCGCGATCAGACCGGCAGTCCGGTCGGCAATCCGCCGCTTGGCGCCGGGGTTCAGCGCATAGCGCAACGCAAAGCCCGGCTCCGACGCCCAGTCCCGCACCTGCACACCGCCATGGACGCGCGTGACCGCTCCCTGCGCCTCAAGCCGGACGACGGCGCGGCGGATCGTCTCATCCGTGACGTGGAGCGCAGCGGCAAGGTCGAGGATTCGCGCGGAACCCGCCCGGGTCAGGTGCGCGAGAATTGTCTGATCATGGGTGCGGGCGGGCATTTGTGGGCCTTGATGTGGAATTTTGAGGGTATGATGCAAGTTTCACTTGGGTATATCCACAACTCTGGCCTATTCTACGGTGTAAATCCACAAATCTTTTGACGCAGTGGAAAAATCGGCGCAGCCTCATCTCGTCGGTTCCGTCAATTAGGGCTGGACCGGGACGGAAAGACTGGGAAAGGGTTTCATCTGCTGCGTATTTCAGGGCAGATGGCAGGTTTCGGGCGGGTCTGACACCTTGGATCCGCCCGAGTTTGCACCCGGACGATGGGTATTCAAAGGCGGCGTATGCGACGTGACGGTCCTTTCCATGACCTGCAAGACGGCCCCTCGGGGCCGTTTTTTGCGGTGTGCCATGCGGCGCCCGTGTGATCCTTGACTGCACCGCGTTCCCCCGTTGAGCGTGCCCTTGCCCTGCCGATCTGGGGCCCGCGGGCCACGGCCGTACCTTTGGGGGGCGGGATCACCAATTTGAACGTCCTTGTGACCGACGGCGACCGCCGCGCCGTGGTGCGGATCGGCGATGACATTCCCGTCCACCAGATCCTGCGGTTCAACGAACTTGCCGCCAGCCGGGCGGCGCATCTGGCCGGGGTCTCTCCCGAGGTCATCTACCACGCGCCCGGCGCAATGGTGATCGCCTATGTCGCCGGCCGCACGATGACCGCCGCAGACCTTTGCGAGGATGCGATGCTGGATCAGACGCTGGATTTGCTGATGCGGGCGCATCGCGAAATTCCGCGCCACCTGCGCGGCCCGGTGGTGACGTTCTGGGTGTTCCATGTGCTGCGCGACTATGCCGGCACCCTGCGTGACGGGCACAGCCGCCATATCCCGATGATCCCGCGCCTCTTGTCAGAGGCCGACCGGCTGGAGGCGGCGGTGGGCCGGATCGAGATGGTCTTCGGCCACAATGACCTGCTGCCTGCGAACTTTCTGCACGACGGCAGCCGCATGTGGCTGATCGACTGGGACTATGGCGGGTTCGGCTCGCCCCTTTTTGATCTTGGCGGCCTTGCTGCCAATGCGGGTCTGTCCCAAGCGCAGGAGCGCCGGGTGCTGGCGATCTACTTCGCCCGCCCGGTCGATGCCGATCTCTGGCGGCGCTATCTGGCGATGAAGGCTGCGGCTGCCTTGCGTGAGGCGATGTGGTCGATGGTGCAGGAAATCCATTCGACCCTTGATTTCGATTATGCGACCTACACCGCCGACTACCTGAACACATACCGCGCAGCACTGGCCGCGTTCGAGGATTTCCATGACTGACCTGCCCACCACCGCCCGCGCCGTCATCATCGGGGGGGGCATCGTCGGCTGTTCGGTCGCCTATCACCTGGGCAAGCTGGGCTGGTCGGATACCGTTCTGCTGGAGCGGAAAAAGCTGACCTCGGGCACGACGTTCCACGCGGCCGGGCTGGTCGGGCAGTTGCGCACATCGGCCAATATCACGCAGCTTCTGGGTCATTCGGTTGCGCTCTACAAGACGCTGGAGGCCGAGACGGGCCTGCAGACCGGCTGGAAGATGAACGGCGGCTTGCGGCTGGCCTGCAACGCGGAACGCTGGACCGAGGTGAAGCGGCAGGCCACCACGGCGCATTCCTTTGGCCTTGAGATGCATCTGCTGACGCCCCGCGAGGCGCAGGAGCTGTGGCCCCTGATGACTATCGACGATCTGGTGGGGGCGGCCTATCTGCCGACGGACGGGCAGGCGAACCCGTCCGACATCACGCAGTCTTTGGCCCGTGGGGCGCGGATGGCGGGGGTGAAGATATTCGAGGACACGCCGGTGACGCGGGTCATCGTCGAGGATGGGCGCATCCGGGGGGTAGAGACGCCCTTTGGCACCATCGAATGTGAAAAGGTCGTGGTCTGCGCGGGCCAGTGGACAAGGGACCTTGCTGCGACGGTCGGGGTCAACGTGCCGCTGGTGTCGGTGGAGCATCAATACATGGTGACGGAACGGATCGAGGGCGTGACCCCGACGCTGCCGACCCTGCGCGACCCCGACCGGCTGACCTACTGGAAGGAAGAGGTCGGCGGCCTGGTCTGGGGCGGGTATGAGCCGAACCCGAAGCCCTGGGCGGTGGATGGTATTCCCAAGGGGTTCCACTTCGAGTTGCTGACGTCGGATTTCGACCACTACAGCCAGTTCATGGAGGACGCGATTGCCCGTGTTCCGGCGCTGGCGACCGCAGGCGTCAAACAGCTGATCAACGGCCCGGAAAGCTTTACCCCCGATGGGAATTTCATCCTCGGCGAGGCGCCGGAGCTGCGGAATTTCTTTGTCGGCGCGGGCTTCAACGCCTTTGGCATCGCGTCGGGCGGCGGCGCGGGCATGGCACTGGCGGAGTGGGTGGCGACGGGGGCGGCCCCCTATGATCTCTGGCCCGTCGACATCCGCCGCTTTGGCGGGGTGCATCGGTCAATCGACTGGGTCAGAACGCGGACGCTGGAGGCCTATGGCAAGCATTACACCATCGCCTGGCCGTCCGAGGAAATGCGCAGCGCCCGCCCGACCCTGCGCTCTCCCTTGTATCCGCATCTGCAAGCCGCGGGCGCGGTGTTCGGCGAGAAACTGGGATGGGAGCGGCCCAACTGGTTCGCGGCCCCGGGGGAGGTGGCCGAGGACCGCTATTCCTACCAGCGCCCCGGCTGGTTCGATGCCGTCGGGCGTGAACATCGCGCAGCGCGGACGGGTGCGGTGCTGATCGACCAGACCTCGTTTGCCAAGTTCATGCTGACCGGCCCGGATGCCGCAAAGGCATTGACCTGGATCGCCGCCGGAAATGTGGACCGGGCCGTGGGGTCGCTGACCTATACCCAGATGCTGAACGCCAGGGGGGGCATCGAATGCGACCTGACGGTGGTGCGACGGGCGGAGGATGGGTTCTACATCGTCACCGGAACCGGCTTTGCCACGCATGATTTCAACTGGATTGCCATGAACTTGCGCGGGGATGCTCATCTCACAGACGTAACCGGCGGGTCCTCGGTCCTGTCGCTGATGGGACCGCATGCGCGGGATGTCCTGGCGCAGGTTTGCAGCGACGATCTGTCCAATGCCGGCTTCCCCTTTGCCACCGCGCGCGACCTCACGGTGGCGGGCTGCAGGGTGCTGGCGCTGCGCGTGACTTATGTGGGGGAACTGGGGTGGGAGCTGCATCTGCCAGTCGGCGATGCGGTGCAGGTCTATCAGGCGCTGATCGGTGCGGGCGCTGTCAATGCAGGGTACCGGGCTATCGAGACGCTGCGGCTGGAGAAAGGCTATCGCGCCTGGGGGTCGGATATCGGGCCGGATCATACGCCGGTCGAGGCTGGCCTGGCCTGGGCCTGCAAGATGAAATCTGGGGTGCCGTTCCTCGGGCGCGCGACAGTCGCGGCGCAACTGGCGGGCGGGGTGAAGAAACGGCTGGCGACCTTCACGGCAGCACCGGAGGTGATCCTTTTGGGGCGCGAGACAATCTATCGCGACGGAGTAAGGGTGGGGTGGCTGTCCTCGGGTGGCCACGGGCACACGGTTGGGCAGAGCGTCGGGATGGGGTATGTGCGGCGGCCCGAAGGCGTGACGGACGACTTCGTCCTGTCGGGGCGGTATGAGTTGGAGGTCGCCTCGGAACGGGTTCCGGCGCAGGTGCACATGACGCCGCTTTACGATCCGCAGAATGTGCGGGTGAGGGTGTAAGCCCCAATTTCTTCGAAGAAATTTTCAAATTCGTTCGAGAGAATTTGGTCAGCCGTCAAACCGCGTCGCACCCCGGCGTTTCTCGTCCACAACCTGCGTCAGGATCGTCGCCTGATGCGCGCGCTGGTCGCAGTTGGCGCGCGGGCAGATGCGGCAGTTGATCCCGATCGGCGTGCATCGCGCGCCCGTTACCGAAAACGCCTCGGCATAGCCGATCTGGGCGGCATGTTCGACGGTGCAGCCCATCGCGACGGCAAGTCGGTTGTCCTGCGCGTACCGGATCCAGGTCGGCCGATCCACCGTGCGCGAGAACACGAAATACTGCGACTTGTCTGGCATTTCAACGAATTGCGGAACAATCTTTCCAGGCGTTCTGAACGAGGTATGCACGTCCAGGCGCGGACAGGCCCCGCCATATTCCGCCAGATGAAACCCCGTCGCATTGAACCGCTTCGTCACGTTGCCGCCCTTGTCGATGCGCAGGAAAAAGAACGGCACCCCTTGTGCCCCTTCGCGTTGCAGGGTCGTGGCGCGGTGGCAGGCCTGTTCGAAACTGACGCCGAAGCGCGTGGCGATATGGTCGAAGTCGTATTTCGTGGCCCGTGCCTCGGCCAGAAAGGCTTCATAGGGCATCAGCACGGCAGCGGCGAAATAGTTGGCCAGTTCGACGCGCAGGCGGGCGATGCCACGCGGCTCCTCGATGCCGGATCGCGCGACATGGGCATCCAGAAGGGCGCGCTGTTCTAGTAGCCCGCACATGTGGACCAGCTGAAAGGTGCGGTTGGTGTG
Organism: Rhodobacterales bacterium; assembly: GCA_021155205.1. Classification (GTDB taxonomy): domain Bacteria; phylum Pseudomonadota; class Alphaproteobacteria; order Rhodobacterales; family Rhodobacteraceae; genus JAJNPS01. The sequence goes on along the minus strand of JAJNPS010000010.1, from coordinate 101,676 downwards.
GTCCAGCGCCTCGGACAGCAGAATCTCGCGGCGGCTTTCGTCGTACTGGCGCAATGTGCCGGGCAAATCCTCTACGCGGGCCAGTCGCACGGTGATGCCAAGCTGGTCGCGCAACCGCCGTTTCAGCGCGACATATAGCTCATCGCGTTCGGGCGGCGCGGCCCAGAACGCCTCCGCCGCCGCCTCAAGATCGCGGAAATGGTTCCGCTGGCGGCGAAAGACGTTGTGGACGGCGGCCTCGGGAGAGGATGACAGGTTCGGCGCTTCGCCCTCGGCCCGCGACAAAAGCTGATCCGTCGCGGCAGCCCACGAGCGGTGCAGTTTTGCAAATGCCGCCGCAAGGTCGGGCGCGTGGACCAGTGCCGCGCGCAACTGCGCCAGATCGGGGCGGGTGTCGGCGAACAGCGGGTCCTGAAGTGCTGCGCGCAGATCGGCCAGTTGGCCTGCGCTGTCATCCTCGGCGATTTCGCGCCAGTCCACGCCGTAGATGTCGAATACCTTGAGCAGGACCTGCACCGAGACCGAACGTTCGTTGTTTTCCAACAGGTTCACATACGACGTGGAAATCCCCAGCGCCCTGGCCATGGCACCCTGCGTCTCGCCGCGTTCCTGGCGCAGGCGGCGCAGATGAGGACCGATGAAGGTCTTTTGCATGCGGCTGTACCCAGTTGTGCGTTTGTGTATGTGACAATATTACAGATATAACAGAATGTAAATATTCGCGTTTACAGCGGAACCCGCTTTGCTTTTGCACCGCGCGCAAAGCGTGGCATCGGGGGGCAGCCAAACGGAGGTCCCCATGAAAACCGGCATCAACCATCTGTTCATTCCCGGCCCGACCAATGTGCCCGATGATGTCCGGATGGCAATGAACGTGCCGATGCAGGACCAGCGCGGGCCGGAGTTTGGCGCGTTCACGCTTGGCATCCTTGCCGACATGAAACGGATATTTCGCACCACCAAGGGGCAGGTGATGCTGTTCCCCGGCTCCGGGACCGGCGCCTGGGAGGCCGCGATCACCAACACGCTGAACCCCGGCGACCGCGTGCTGATGGCGCGGCACGGCCAGTTTTCGACGCTGTGGGCCGACATGGCCACGCGGCTGGGTCTGCAGGTGGACGTGATCGACGTGGCCTGGGGGGCGGGTACGCCGGTCGCGGAGTTTGCGCGCAGACTGGCGGCGGACCGCAAGGGCGCGATCAAGGCGGTGTTCGTCACGCACAACGAAACCGCGACGGGTGTGACCAGCGATGTCGCCGCCGTGCGCCGGGTGATGGACGATGCGTTCCATGATGCTTTGCTATTCGTTGATGGCGTGTCCTCGGTCGGCTCGATTGATTTCCGGATGGATGACTGGGGCGTCGATCTGGCCGTCACCGGCAGCCAGAAGGGCCTGATGTGTCCTGCAGGTCTGGGCATCCTGGCGGTCAGCGAAAAGGCCGTCGAGGCGGCAAGGACCGCCACCATGCGGCGCGCCTATTTCGAGTTTTCCGACATGCTGGCCACCGCCAGGACCGGCTATTTCCCTTATACCCCGCCGACACAGATCCTGCAGGGCCTGCGCCGCGCGCTGGACCGGATCACCGCCGAAGGGTTCGAGAATGTCCTGGCCCGCCACGCGCGTCTGGCCGAAGGGGTCCGCCGCGCGATCAGCGCCTGGGGGCTGATGACCTGTGCCGAACATCCCACCCTTGCGTCAAACACCGTCACCGCGATCCGCACGCCCGAAGGCGTCGATGCGCGCGAGGTGATCCGCATCGGGTATGAACGCTACAACACATCCTTCGGGTCGGGCCTTGCGCGCCTGTCGGGCAAGGTGTTCCGCATTGGCCATCTGGGCGATCTGAACGAGGCGATGTGCCTGACCGCACTGTCGGTCGCCGAAATGGCGCTGGCCGAGGCGGGGGCCGATATCGAGTTCGGATCAGGCGTTTCTGCGGCGCAGGGCTGGTACGCCCAGGGCCGGGCGGGCCGCGCGCGCCTGCAGCTTGCCGCTGAATAAGCGTAAGGAACAGGACAGATGAGCCACACGCTTTACCCGCTGCGCAAACAGCGGCTGCAACGGTCTGAACTTGCGGTTCCCGCCAGCAACCCCTCGATGATCGACAAGGCTGCCGACGGGCCAGCGGATTATGTGTTTCTGGACCTCGAGGACGCGGTCGCGCCGCCCGAGAAAGAGCAGGCACGCAAGAACGCCATCCAGGCGCTGAACGATATCGACTGGGCGGCCAAGGGCAAGACGGTCTCGGTGCGGATCAACGGCCTTGATACGCATTACATGTACCGCGACGTGGTCGACGTGATGGAGCAGGCGGGCAGCCGCGTACACACCCTCTTGGTGCCCAAGGTCGGCGTCAAGGGTGATCTCTACATGGTCGAGGCGATGGTCAACCAGATCGAGCAAGCCAAGGGATACGCGACCCGCGTGGGACTTGAGGCGCTGATCGAGACCGCGCTTGGCATGGCCAATGTCGAGGCGATTGCCCAATTCGGCGGCCGGTTGGAGGCGCTGCATTTCGGTGTCGCGGACTATGCCGCAAGCATGCGCGCACGCACGACGAATATCGGGGGGCTGAACCCGATGTATCCGGGCGACCAGTGGCATGCCGCGATCAGCCGCATGGTGATTGCAGCCCGTGCTTATGGCTTGCGCCCCATCGACGGGCCGTTCGGCGATTTCAGCGATCCCGAAGGCTACAGGGACGGTGCGCGACGGGCGGCGGCCCTGGGGTGTGAAGGGAAATGGGCGATCCATCCGTCTCAGGTGGCACTGGCAAACGAGGTGTTCAGCCCGACCGAGGCCGAAGTCACCAAGGCGCGGCGGATCCTGGAAGAACTGAAGCTGGCCGAGACGCAGGGCAAGGGGGCGGCGAGTTTGGACGGCAAGATGATTGATGCGGCAAGCGAGAAGATGGCGCGGAACCTGCTGGCGGTGGCCGAGGCGATTGCTTCGAAATGACGGCAAGAGGCTAAAAATTTTCGCCGAAAATTTTTGGAATCCCCCGGAATGCTTTGAGGAGAGTGTCATGGACATCCACGAATATCAGGCCAAGGAAATCCTCGCCCGGTTCGGCGTGCCGGTGCCGCGTGGGGGCCTTGCCTACAGCCCCGAACAGGCGGGCTATCGGGCGCGGGAACTTGGCGGGTCGGCCTGGGTCGTCAAGGCGCAGGTCCATTCCGGGGGCAGGGGGGCGGCCGGGGGCGTCAAGCTCTGCCGCGATGAACATGAGGTGGCAGCCTTTGCGGCGACCCTCTTCGGCAAGCAACTGGTGACGAAACAGACCGACGCCAACGGCAAGGGCGTGTACCGGCTGTGGATCGAGGCCGCGTCCGACATCGCGCGCGAGATGTATCTGGGCTTTGTCCTCGACCGCAAATCCGAACGGATCATGATCGTGGCCTCTGCCCATGGCGGGATGGAGATCGAGGATCTGGCCGAGACCGACCCTGAAAGCCTGCGGCGCATGACCGTTGATCCGGCGGTGGGCCTGTCGGAATTCCAGGCCCGCGAGTTGGCCTTTCAGTTGGGCCTCAAGGGCGGGCAGATCGCGCAGATGGTGACGATTCTGCGCGCCTGCTATCGCGCCTATCGCGACCTCGATGCGGTGATGGTGGAGATCAACCCGCTGGTCATCACCGGATCGGGTGATCTGGTGGCGCTGGATGCCAAGATGTCGTTTGATACCAATGCGCTATTCCGTCAACCTGCAGTCGCCGAACTGCGTGACCGCAGCCAGGAAGACCCACGCGAATCGACCGCGGGCGACCACGGGCTGTCCTATGTCGGCCTCGATGGCGACATCGGCTGCATCATCAACGGGGCGGGCCTCGCGATGGCCACGATGGACATGATCAAGCTGGCAGGGGGTGAGCCTGCCAATTTCCTCGACATCGGGGGCGGTGCCAGCCCCGAGCGCGTCGTGCGCGCGTTCCGCACCGTGCTGGCGGATGGCAATGTGTCGGTGATCCTCGTGAACATCTTTGCCGGCATCAACCGTTGCGACTGGGTCGCCGACGGCGTGGTGAAGGCGTACCAGGAATGCGGGCTGACGCTGCCCGTGGTGGTCCGGCTGGCCGGAACCAATGTCGAGGAGGGCAAGCGCATCATCGAAACCTCCGGCCTGCCGCTGATTTCCGCTGACACACTGGCCGAAGCCGCCGCAAAGGCCGTCGCCGCGCGCCCGCGCAAAGCCGCTTGAGGTATCACCCATGGCCATCCTGATCACCGAGAAAACCCGCGTCATCGTCCAGGGCATCACCGGGCGCATCGGCGCCTTTCACGCCGCCGACATGATCAAGTACGGCACCAACGTCGTGGGAGGTGTCACCCCCGGCAAGGGTGGCGAGACGCATCTGGACCGCTCTCTCTTCAACACCGTGCGCGAGGCGGTCGCGGCGACCGGGGCCGAGGCGTCGCTGGTCTTCGTGCCGCCGCCCTTTGCTGCCGACGCGATCATGGAGGCGGCGGATGCAGGCATCAAGACGGCGGTCTGTGTCACCGACGGCATCCCGAGCCAGGACATGATGCGGCTGAAACGGTTCCTGCGCCGCTATCCTCTTGAACGGAAGATGCGCCTGATCGGGCCGAACTGCGCCGGGATCATCAGCCCCGGCCGCGGCTTCATGGGGATCATGCCGCCGCATATCTACATGGCCGGACGGGTCGGGATCGTCGGGCGGTCGGGCACGCTGGGCTACGAGGCGGCGGCGCAGATGAAACTGCTCGGGATCGGGGTCAGCACCTCGGTCGGCATCGGCGGCGATCCCATTAACGGAAGCAGTTTCAAGGATATCCTGGAACTGTTTGAAGCAGATCCTGAAACCGACGCCATCATGATGATCGGCGAGATCGGCGGCCCGCAAGAAGCGGAAGCTGCGGCTTACGTGCGCGACCATATGAAGAAGCCGGTCGTGGCCTACATCGCCGGGCTGTCGGCTCCCAAGGGCCGCAAGATGGGCCATGCCGGCGCGATCATCTCTGCCTTCGGCGAATCCGCACAGGAAAAGGTGGAAATCCTGGAGGCCGCCGGGATCACCGTGGCCCCGAACCCGTCTGCGATGGGCGAGACGATGGCGCGCGTGCTGGCACGACGCGAGGCCGCCTGATCGCAACACGGGACAAGGTGCGGCGCCGAAAGACGCAGTCCGGTCCGTGGCGGGAAATCGCCGCCTTGCTTGTGGTGCCGGCTTGTCGCACCATGGCCGCCGCAGCGGCCCCTTGACGCTGCGCAAGGCGCGGTCTAGCCCATTCAAAGCGGTTTGAAGCAGCAGGATTGGAGCGGCCCCATGGCAATCCGGGTGACGGTTTTCGGCGAGAATGTCCACGAGCAGAAAAACAGGATCGTGGCGGGGATCTATCCCAAGGGGATGCATGGCTGCATTGCCGATGCGCTGAACGCGGACAAGGGGATCAGGGCCGGGACCGTGACCTTGCAGGACCCCGAGCATGGCCTGACCGATCTGCGGCTGGCGGAAACCGATGTGCTGGTCTGGTGGGGCCATGCCGCCCATGGCGAGGTGCAGGATGCGGTGGTCGATCGCGTCTGCAACGCCGTCTGGGGGGGGATGGGGATGATTTTCCTGCATTCGGCGCATTTCTCCAAGCCATTCAAGCGGCTGATGGGCACGCCCTGCAATCTCACCTGGCGCGAGGCGGGCGAGCGCGAACGCATCTGGCTGACCAGCCGCAGCCACCCGATTGCGGCGGGGCTGCCCGACCATTTCGAGTTGGAGAACGAGGAAATGTACGGCGAGCCCTTTGGCGTGCCTGACCCGATGGAAACGGTGTTCGTCAGCTGGTTCCAGGGCGGCGAGGTGTTCCGGTCCGGCCTGACCTACAAACGGGGCGCAGGGTCGGTGTTCTATTTCCGTCCGGGCCACGAGACCTATCCGACCTATCACGACGCCAATGTCCAGCGCGTGATCCGCAACGGCGTGCATTGGGCGCACAATCCGGCGGCGCGCATCGTGAACGCCTCTGCGGCACCCAATGTGCCGGTCGACAAGGCACTGGAACCGATCGTCGAGCGTGGTCCGCGTCTGCATCATGATGGACAGGAAGGAATGCGCTGATGAAACCTGTGCGTTTGCTGATCCTTGGCACCGGCGGCATGGCCAACAACCATGCCGAGAACTTTGCCAGGATCCCTGGCGTGACGCTGGCCGGTGGCGTGGACACGCGCCCCGCGCAACTGGCCGAGTTTTGCAGGAAACACAACATCGCCAACAGCTTCGCCTCTGTTGATGAAGCGCTGGCCTGGGGTCAGTTCGATGCCGTGACCAACGTCACCCCCGACGCGGCGCACTATCCCACCACGATGCCGGTCCTGAAGGCAGGCAAGCATGTCCTGTGCGAAAAGCCGCTTGCCACCAATGCTGCCGACGCGGTCGAGATGGCCGAGGCCGCCGCCCGCGCGGGTGTCGTCAACATGGTCAACCTGACCTATCGCAACGTGCCCGCGCTGCAGCGCGCCGCCGAACTGGTGGCCGAAGGGGCGATCGGCGACATCCGCCACCTTGAGGCGTCCTATCTGCAAAGCTGGCTGGTGCAGACGTCCTGGGGCGAATGGTTCTCGCAGCCGCAATGGCTGTGGCGGCTGTCGACGGCGCATGGGTCCAAGGGGGTTCTGGGCGACATCGGCATCCATATCCTGGACTTTGCGACCTTTGTCGCGGACCTGGACGTGACCGAGGTGTCGGGACAGCTTGTCACGTTTGACAAGGCACCGGGCGGCAAGATCGGGGATTATGTGCTGGATGCCAATGACAGCGCCACGATGCAGGTGCGGCTGTCGAACGGTGCGCTCGGGACAGTGACCGCGACCCGGTTCGCTGCCGGGCATCTGAACGATTTGCGCTTGCGGCTCTATGGGTTGAAGGGCGGTATTGAAGTCCTGTTCGAGAACAATGTCAGCCGCCTGAACGCCTGTCTTGGCGACAATGTAAAGACCGCGACGTGGGAGCCGGTCGAGGCAAGTCAGCGCCCGACGGTGTATGAACGCTTTGTCGCGGCGATCCGGGGCGAAGGCGTCGCCAATCCCGATTTCGCACGGGCGGCCAAGTTGCAGCGCATCCTCGATGCCGCGTCAGAGTCCGATGCCCAAGGCGGTCGTGCGATCAAGCTTTAGGTGATCGGGCGATAGTCGGCGGCCTGGGTATAGAGCAGGTCGCGGTTCAGGTTCTCCGGCATGTCTGCGATGATCAGGGCAGGGCCACGGCCGGCCTGTGCCACGACCGATCCATCCTCGGCGGCAACCAGCGATCCGCCGAGATAGGTCAGATCGCCCTCCACGCCGCAATAATTTGCATAGACAATCCGCATGGCATGGTTCGCGGCCATCGCGGGGACCGTTGCGCGGACGACATGATGGAATGGCTCCATGTTCGCGGTCGGTGTCAGGATCAACGTCACGCCCTGCGCCGCAAGCGCCGCAACATGGGGCGCGAACTCCACGTCGTAGCAGATCAGGATCGCGGTCTTGACCCCGTCGAGGTCGAACGTCGTATAGGCATCGCCGGGCGTGTAGATCGCCTTTTCGCGGGGGCCGTAAAGCTGGATTTTGCGATAATCTGCAAGGCGTTGCCCGGTGGGGCTGAACGCCAGGGCAGCGTTGTGGACGCGGCCGCCGTCCCGCTCGGCATATCCCACGCACAGGCCGCAACCGGCGTCGCGACAGGCGGAGGACAGGACGTCGGCCCAATCCCCGTCGCGTGGCAAGGCACGTGTCGCGACATCGGGCTGGTTGTAGCCGGGCAGATAGGTCTCGGGCGCTACCAGCATCCTGGCACCCGCAGCGCCGGCCGCTTGCAGTGCCTGGGTCAGGGTTGCCAGCCCGAGGGCAATGTCGCCCATCGGTGAAGGGGTTTGCAGGAACGCCAGCCGCAGGGGCGCTTCGGTTGCTTGTGTCATCGCGTTCCCATCAAGTCGCAGGCGCCCTTTGGCCATGCGTCAGACATCCTTGACCAAACGCAAGGCATCGTAAATGGCTGCATGGATGTTGCGCGCGGCCACAGCATCGCCAATGCGGTAAAGACGGAAGCCTTCTGGCCCTGCACCACCGCTCTGGGCGCGTCCGGCGATCAGGGCATCATGATCCAGCGCACCAAGATTCTCCGACATGGGTTTCAGGTCAAAGTAGATTTGCGCGTTGGGCTGGGTGCCGTGGTTGACAACGATCTGGTCGAAATGACGGGTTTGGCGGACGTCGGAATAGTCCGATCCGATCACCGCGCGAAGTCGGTTGCCGTCACGTTCGACCCCATGCAGCCGCCAGGTGACGGTGAAGGTCACCGCTTTGTCTTGCAGCGCGCGCATGTAGGGCACGAGGTTCATCCCCATCACCTCCGGCGCAAAACTGCGGTCCGGGGTCATGATCTCGACCACGGACCCGGCCTCGGCCAGCAACTGCGCGGCCTGCATCGCAGTGTGGTCGCCCGCGTCGTCGTAAAGCAGGACCGACGCGCCGGGCTTCACGTCGCCCGACAGGATGTCCCAGGCGCTGACGGTCAGGTCATTGCCTGCCGCCAGCACGTCCTTTTCCGGCAGCCCCCCCGTGGCCACGATCACCACATCCGGGGAAAGTACCATCACGTCATTGGCTTCTGCCCAGGTGTTGAAGTGAAACGCCACGCCCTTCGCCGCGCATTGCGCCATGCGCCAGTCGATGATGCCGATCATCTCGGCCCGGCGCCTGGTTTGGGCGGTCAGGCGCACTTGCCCGCCAGGCTGGTCCGCCGCCTCGAACACTGTCACCTGATGCCCGCGTTCCGCCGCGACACGTGCCGCCTCCAGCCCCGCCGGGCCTGCACCAACGACGACGACTTGTTTGCGCGTTCTGGCGGGCGCAATGTCATGCGGCATTGTTTCTTCGCGCCCCGTGGCGGGGTTGTGGATGCAGAGCGCCATGCCGCCCTGATAGATGCGGTCAAGGCAGTAGGTGGCACCCACGCAAGGCCGGATGTCCGCCTCGCGGCCTTCGATGATCTTGCGCACGATATGCGGGTCGGCCATGTGGGCGCGGGTCATGCCGACCATGTCCAACTGTCCCGACTGCACGGCATGGCGGGCGGTCGCGACATCGGGAATGCGCGCGGCGTGGAAGGTGGGCATGCCGACCTCGGCCCGGATGCGGCCGGCGAAATCCAGATGCGGCGCGGACTTCATCCCCTGCACCGGAATCACGTCGGTCAGGGCCGCATCGGTATGGATGCGTCCCCGGATGATGTTGAGGAAATCGACCAGACCGCTGGCCTTGAACCGCCGGGCCATCTCGATGCCCTCATCCGCCGTCAGCCCGCCGGGTTCCACTTCATCGGCGGTGTAGCGGACCCCGAGCAGGAATGTGCCCCCCACGCGGGCGCGGCAGGCCGCCAGAACCTCCATCGCAAACCGGATGCGGTTGTCAAACGACCCGCCATAGGGGGTCTCCAGATCATTGGTCAGGGGGCTGACGAACTGGTCCATCAGATGCCCGTAGCATTCGAACTCCACCCCATCGAGGCCTGCCGCCTGCATCCGTTCTGCCGCATCGGCATAGTCGGCGATGATGCGGGCAATGTCCCAGTCCTCGATGACTTTCGGGAACGCGCGGTGGCTGGGTTCGCGGGACTTGCCGGGCGCCACGACAGGCAGCCAGTCGCCCTTGTCCCAGCGGGTGCGGCGGCCGAGATGCGTCAACTGGATCATCACGGCCGCGCCCGCTGCGTGGCAGTCATCGGCCAGCCGCCTCATCCAGGGCACGACCTCGTCCTTGTAGGCGAGGATGTTGTTGAAGACGGGAGGACTGTCCTTTGACACCGCCGCCGATCCGGCCGTCATCGTCAGTGCCACGCCCGCCCTGGCGCGTTCCAGATGATAAAGGCGATAGCGGTCCTTCGGCATCCCGTCCTCGGGATAGGCCGGCTCGTGGCTGGTGGTCATGATCCGGTTGCGCAGCGTCAGGTGCTTTAGCCGGTAGGGCTGCAAAAGGGGATCGTTGGACATCGGCGCGACCTGCGGGCTGGGCTGCTGCCAAGGCTAGGATGCCGGGGGCGGATGGCCGTGCATGAAAGCGACGCTTGAAGGCCGGTTCTTTCCGGGCCGGTGCGACCTGGGTCCGGCGGATTGACCCCAAAGGGATGCCGCCGGCTGCCGGGCAACCCTCCCCTTTAAGCGATCAGTCCGGCATCACTCTGCGACGTGCAGCGTCGCACCCGGGCCGCGGCGCTTGTTCATCCGTTCTTCCAGATCGCTGATCCGCGCGTTCAGCAGCGATACATCGCCGTCGCGCGCCGCGATCCGTTCGGCCAGGACTTCGGGCGAGGGGGCTTCGGCCTCGACATCCTTTTTGCCGATCATCCGCGAAAAGATCCCGGCCAGGATGCGGCTGATGTCATCCATCATCAGATAGAAGGACGGCACCACGACCAGGCTGAGGATGGTCGACACGATGATGCCTCCCGTCACCGCGATCGCCATCGGCGCACGGAACGACCCGCCTTCGCCGACACCCAGCGCCGAGGGCAGCATGCCCGCCGACATCGCGATGGACGTCATCACGATGGGTCGCGCCCGCTTGTGCCCGGCCTCGACCACTGCGGCCAGACGGGACATGCCGCGCGCGCGCATCTCGATGGCAAAGTCGATCAGCAGGATCGCGTTCTTGGACACGATCCCCATCAGCATCAGGATGCCGATCAGCACCGGCATCGACAGGGGATTTTGCGTGATGATCAGCGCCGCTGCCACGCCGCCCACCGACAGAAGCAGCGAGAAGATGATCGTGATCGGCTGGAGGACCGACCGGAACAGCAGGATCAGGACCATCAGCATCAGCAGGACGCCCAGCACCATCGCGTTGATGAAGCTTGAGAAAAGCTCGCCTTGCACCTCGGCATCGCCCGAAGGGCGGATCGTGACGGTGGGCGGCAGGTTGAGCGTCGGCAGAATCTCGTTGAACCGCGCCGTCGCCTGATCAAGCACCTTGCCCGGCGCAAGGTCAGCGCCCAGCGTCGCCACCCGCTGGCGGTTCAGACGCTCCACGATCGACGGACCATCTGCAATGTTGATCTCAGCCACTGCCGACAGCGGCACCGTCGCACCTGTCGAGGTGGGCACCCGCATGGATTTGATACGTTCGAGATCGCCGCGTGCTGCCTCGTTCATCTGCACCCGGATCGGCACCAGGCGGTTGTCGATCGACAGCTTGCCCAATGCCGCGTCATTGTCGCCGATGGTGGCCACGCGGACGACCGAGGCTATCGCCTGCGCCGTCACGCCCAGACGGGCGGCCTCGTCGGTTCGCGGTGTGATCTGCACTTCGGGGCGGGGCAGGGCGCTTTCGGTCGAGACGTTGCGCAAAAACGCTTCCTCGGGGCGCAGCGCATCCTCCAGCTTCTTGATCGCGACGTTCAGGTCCTGCTCGTCATTGGAAAGGATCGAATAGGAGAAGGGCCGGCTGCCCCCGCCCGGTCCGCCGATCTTGAACTGGCGGATGTCGGGAACGCTGGCGAGTGCCGCGCTCACCTCGCGCTCGATCTGTTCTTGCGGCCGCACGCGGCCCTTGACCGCTGCCTGTGGCAACAGCGGGCCGATCAGCGGCAGTTTCTGCCCCAGATCGGAAAACTTGCGCGCAAAACCGTTGTCGGCACGGTTCAGAATGACGGTAAAGGTCGCCATGCGGATGTCGCGTTCGCCCAAGGGCGTCGATCCGCCGATCACCAGAACGCGGCTGACACCGTCGATGCCGCTGATCGCCTGGCGCATCTGTTCGGTCACGCGGTCAGTGTCGTCCAGCGTCGATCCCGGCGGAATTTCCACCGACAGCGAGAACCGGCTTTCGTCATCCGGCGGGAACAGGTTTCCGGGAACCGCCAGCATCGCCATCACCGAAAAGATCACGATGGCGATCGAGGCGACCACGGTCAGGTAATAGTTGCCGAACCTGACCGGCAGGCCGGGGATTTTCCACACCTTTGTCGATTGCGACACGAACCAAAGGTAGCCGCGCATGATGGCGCCGTCCTTCTGGGCGTGTTCCTCGGCATCCTTGGCGCGCATCAGGTAGGCGGCCATCATCGGCGTGATCAGGCGCGCGACCAGCAACGAAAAGATCACCGCGATGGCGACCGTCAGGCCAAACTGCCGGAAGTACTGCCCCGGAATGCCGGGCATGAAGCTGACCGGGACAAAGACTGCGACGATGGTGGCAGAGGTGGCAATGACGGCCAGACCGATTTCGTCCGCAGCCTCGATCGCGGCGCGGTAGGGTGTCTTGCCCATGCGGATGTGGCGCTGGATGTTCTCGATCTCCACGATGGCGTCGTCAACCAGAATGCCGGTCGCCAGCGTCATCGCAAGGAACGACACGAGGTTCAGCGAGAACCCCAGCAGGTCCATCGCCCAGAAGGTCGGAATGGCCGACAGGGGCAGTGCCACCGCCGAAATCAGCGTTGCGCGCCAGTTGCGCAGGAAGAGCAGCACGACCAGGATCGCCAGGATCGCGCCCTCCACCAGCGTTGCAAGTGCTGCCTCGTAGTTGCCGTAGGTGTAGAATACGGAATCGTCGACCAGGTCGATCTGCACATCGGGATTGGCCTTGCGGATTCCCTCCAGCGCCGCATTGGTGGTTTCGGCCACCGAAATCTCGGACGCGCCCTTGGATCGAAACACCGCGAACGCCACCGATCCCTTGCCGTCCACGCGGGCAAAGGATCGCAGGTCGGCATAACTGTCCTTGACCGCGCCCAGGTCGGACAGGCGCACAAAGCGCCCGGAGGGCAGGGCGATGGTCATGCCCGCCAGCGCCTCGACGGTGTCGCTGTTGCCAAGGGTACGGATGATCTGCTTGGAGCTTTCGCCCTCCAGTTCGCCCGCGCCGAGGTTGGCGTTGGTCGCGGCGATCTGGGCGCTGACGGCCTGCGCGGTGACGCCGTAACCATCGAGCAACAACGGGTCAAGCTCGATCCTGATCTCGCGGTCCGCGCCGCCGATGCGGGTGATCCGCCCGATGCCGGGACGACCTTGCAGCGCCCGCGCGATGGTGTCATCGATAAACCAGGACAGCTCTTCCAGCGTCTTGTTCGGTGCCGACACAGCAAAGGTCATGATCGCGCCGCCCTCGACGTCGATCTTGGTGACGGTCGGCGTCTCGACATTGCCGGGCAGGTTGCCGACAATCTGGTCGATGGCATCCTTGACATCCTGCACCGCCTTGTCGGTCGCCACGTCCATGCGGAATTCAACCGCCGTGGTGGACAGCCCGTCCGTCACGTTCGAGGTGACGTTCTTGACCCCGGTCAGGCCCGCCACCGCATCCTCGATTTCCTTGGTGATCTGGCTTTCCATTTCTGACGGCGCCGCACCCGGTTGCACAACGCTGATGGCCACCAGCGGCACGTCGATATTGGGAAAGCGCGTGATCGGCAGGGTCACAAAGGACTGCCAGCCCAGCACCAAGAGCAGAAAGAACGCCAAAAGCGGCGCAACGGGATTTCGGATCGACCAGGCGGAAAAGTTCATGATTCTGGTCCCCTGCTAGTTCATGACCGGGTTGATCTTGTCGCCGTTGCGCACGAAGGAACCGGCCTTGAGCACGACCTGATCGCCTTCGGCAAGGCCCGAGGCGATCTCGACCATGCCACGATCGCGGATGCCGATGGTGACAGGCACCTCCTCGACGGTGCCGTCCTTGACGCGCATGACGGTGGACACGCCGCCGGTGGTGCTGACGGCGGTCAGCGGCACGGCCAGTGCTTCGTGTTCGGCCACGATGATTTCGGCCTCGACAAAGACGCCGGAGCGCATGCTGCTCTTGGCGTCAACCGCAATGCGGGCGCGGCCGAGGCGCGTGGTGGTGTCGATCGCAGGTTCCACCAGCCGCACCGTCCCCGGAACGGTGGTTTCGCCCTTGCCAAAGCGCAGCTCGGCTTTTTGTCCCACAGCGACCTTGAAGAGGTCCGCCTCGGCCAGGTCGGCACGAACCTCAAGCGCGCCATCCTTCATGATGACGAACATCGGCTGGCCCGCAGCGGTGGCGATGCTGCCGATCAGTGCATTGCGCTCCAGCACCTCGCCCGCCACGGGGCTGCGGATTTCGGTGCGGGAAAGCTGCAGGCGTACATTGTCAAGCTGTGCTTCGGCCAAGGCCAGCTGCGCGCGTGCGGCCTCCAGCGTCTGCACAGCCACGGCAACGCGGGCGGCGGCGGAAATCGCGCCTGCCTGCGCGGTGTCCTGGGCCGCCTGCGTCGCCGATCCCTGCTGGCGCAGCTTGGCGGTCCGTTCGGCGACACGGCGTGCCTCGGCCGCGGTGGCCTCGGCATCGACCCTGGAGGCCTCGGCCTGCGCGATGGTGGCGCGCGCGGCGGCCATCGAGGCGAGGAACTGGCTTTCCTGCAGGTCGAGCGAGGTCTTGGACAGCCGCGCCAGCACCTGGTCCTTGACCACGGTATCGCTGACATCAACCTCCAGCGTCTCGATCGGCTGGCCTTCGATCAGCGGCTGCACCTGCACCTGTTCGACCGGGCCGATCAAGCCCGAGGCCAGCACGCGGTCTTTCAGCACCATCTTGCTGACCGCCGTGACGGTGATCGCTGGCAGTGCGGGGGCGGCAGCTTCGGCCGGGGCGGTCGACGCCTGTTGGGCCGCCGAAGGCACGCCCGTCAGCGCGAGCGCAAAAACGCCGATGGTCAGGAAAACGCGGTTCGGGATGTCAAAGTTCGGCACAGGGGTCAGTCCTTGGATACGGAATTCAATATGTCGTCTATGCTACGCAACACGCGGTGTTTCAGTTCAGTATCGCCATCCACGTCGTCACCGCCCTGCATTTTGCTGGCCTTGACCAACAGCACGAGCATCCGCGCCTCGGTCACAAAGACCTGCTGGCGGACATTGTCGTTGGACTGGGTTGCCATCTGGAACACCTTGACCAGCCGGTCAACGATGGCGCGTTCCATCCGGGCCGACACCTCGGCGATGCGCGGCTTGCGCTTGGCGGCGGCACAGATCTCGGTCCAGAGCGCGCCTTCGTCCTCGCAGCTGTCGTCCATCACGTGTTCGGCCAGAACATGCCGCAGAACCACCATCGGATCGGGCGCCTGCAGGATGCGGGCAAATTCCTGGTCGATCTCGTCCATGTCCCAGGCCACGAGCGCCTCGACAATCGCATCTTTTGACGGAAAGTAGCGGTAGAAGTTGCCGACGCTCATTCCCGCACTGCGGGCCAGGTCCTGCATCGACGCCCCGTCAAAGCCCTTTTCGACAAAGGCCTTTCGCACCAGCCCGAGAATTTCGGCGATGCGGCTGTCAAGTGCGGGCGAGGGCGGGGCTACGCTGATCTGCATCTATGCTTTCCGCCCAAGGCCACTGAATGAACGTTCATTCGCAGACATAGCCAACCTTTCGCAAAGGTCAAGCGTTGCTGGAACCATTTCGGGGCGGTTCTTGGCATTTGGTGCAATTTGCCGCAAAAGACCGCGAACTTGACCGAAAGGGATGCCAAAGGATGACACGCAGCTTTGCCTTCGGGCGCAGTGCGCAGGTTGGCAGGGCGCGTCTGGGCGTCATCTCGACGCCGCGCGGCGAGATTCGCACGCCGGCCTTCATGCCGGTGGGCACGGCGGCGACGGTCAAGGCGATGCTTCCCGAAAGTGTGGCGGCGACCGGGGCCGACATCCTCTTGGGCAACACCTATCATCTGATGCTGCGCCCGACGGCAGAACGCATTGCGGCACTGGGGGGACTGCACAGGTTCATGAACTGGGACCGCCCGATCCTCACGGATTCGGGCGGGTTTCAGGTGATGTCGCTGGCCGCCCTGCGCAAGCTGACTGAAGAGGGCGTGCGGTTCGCCAGCCATATCGACGGGTCAAAACACATGCTGTCGCCCGAACGCAGCATGGAGATCCAGAAACTCCTGGGGTCCGACATCGTCATGGCCTTTGACGAATGCCCCGCCTTGCCAGCGTCCGACGACGAGGTGGCGCGCGCCATGCGCCTGTCGATGCGGTGGGCGCAAAGGTCGCGGGATGCGTTCGGCGACCGTCCGGGGCATGCGCTTTTCGGGATCATGCAAGGGGGCGTCACCCGCGATCTGCGCGAAGAATCCGCGACGGCACTGAAAGGCATCGGGTTCGACGGCTATGCCATCGGCGGGCTGGCGGTGGGCGAGGGGCAGGAGGCGATGTTCGGTGTCCTTGACTACGCGACCGACATGCTGCCCGAGGATAAGCCCCGCTATCTGATGGGTGTGGGCAAGCCCGACGACATTGTCGGCGCGGTGGAACGGGGGGTGGACATGATGGACTGCGTGCTGCCGTCCCGATCCGGGCGCACCGGGCAGGCTTGGACGCACCGGGGCCAGGTCAACCTGCGCAACGCCCGCCATCAGGACGACCCGCGCCCCCTGGACGAAACCTGCACCTGCCCGTGCTGTCAGGGCTATTCCCGCGCCTATCTGCACCACGTGCTGCGCGCGCAGGAAATCATCGCCTCGATGCTGCTGACCTGGCACAACCTGCACTATTATCAGATGCTGATGCAGGGCCTGCGCGACGCCATCGGCGCAGGGCGGCTGGCGGCGTTCGTGGCGGAGTTTCATGCGATGCGGGCGAACGGCGACATTGACCCTACCTGAGCGGGACCGTCGCCTTTGGGTAAACATCGCGTCACTTTTTCGGGCAGGGGTCTTGCGGCCGCCCGGATTTGGGGGGCAAAGTATTGTGTGTCAGGGCGCTTGAAACCCCAATTGCGGGCGCACAAGTTAACACTCCTGATCCCGATGGAGATGGCGGGGGTTGCCGATGAGCGGGGCCTGCACTGTCTGCCGCAAAGAAGGATAGACCGATGACCGACAAACTGTCCCCCAGCTATCCGGTGTTGCCGCTGCGTGACATCGTGGTGTTTCCGCACATGATCGTGCCCCTGTTCGTGGGCCGCGAGAAGTCGGTGCGCGCACTGGAAGAAGTGATGGCAGATGACAAGCAGATCCTCTTGTCCAGCCAGATCGACCCCTCCGTTGACGACCCCGCCGCCGAGGGCATCTACCGCGTCGGCGTCTTGGCCAATGTGCTGCAACTCTTGAAATTGCCCGATGGCACCGTCAAGGTGCTGGTCGAGGGCAAGGCGCGCGTGCGCATCACCCATTTCATTGAAAACCCCGTGTTCTTCGAGGCAGGCGCCGAGCTTTTGACCGAAACGCCCGGTGACGCCGCGTCGGTCGAGGCAATGGTGCGCGCCGTCAGTGACGAGTTTGATCGCTATTCCAAGGTCAAGAAGAACATCCCCGAAGAGGCGCTTGCCGCCGTGTCGGAAACCCGCGATCCACAGCGGCTGGCCGACCTTGCGGCCGGGCATTTGGGCATCGACGTGGGCCTGAAGCAGGAATTGCTGGAGACGCTTGACGTCGCCGAACGGCTGGAAAAGGTCTATGGCCACATGCAGGGCGAAATGTCGGTTCTGCAGGTCGAGAAAAAGATCAAGACCCGCGTGAAGTCGCAGATGGAGCGGACGCAGCGCGAATACTATCTGAATGAGCAGATGAAGGCCATTCAGAAAGAACTCGGCGACGGCGAGGAAGGCCAGAACGAGGTCGCCGAGCTGGAGGCGCGGATTGCCAGGACGGCCCTCAGCAAGGAGGCCCGGGAAAAGGCCGATGCAGAGGTCAAGAAACTGAAAAGCATGTCCCCGATGAGCGCCGAGGCGACCGTTGTGCGCAACTACCTGGACTGGCTGCTTGGCGTGCCGTGGGGCACCAAATCCAAGGTCAAGAAAGACCTTGGCGCGGCGCAAAAGGTGCTGGATGCCGATCACTATGGCCTTGAAAAGGTCAAGGAACGGATCGTCGAATATCTGGCGGTGCAGGCGCGTTCGGCCAAGCTGAAGGGGCCGATCCTGTGCCTCGTCGGGCCGCCCGGCGTCGGCAAGACCTCGCTTGGCCGGTCGGTCGCCAAGGCCACGGGGCGCGAGTTCATCCGCATTTCCCTTGGCGGTGTGCGCGACGAGTCCGAAATCCGCGGCCATCGGCGGACCTATATCGGTTCCATGCCTGGCAAGATCATCCAGAACCTGAAAAAGGCCAAGACGACCAATCCGCTGATTCTGCTCGATGAAATCGACAAGATGGGCCAGGATTTCCGCGGCGACCCGGCCAGCGCGCTTTTGGAGGTGCTTGACCCGGAACAGAACAACACGTTCGTCGACCACTATCTTGAGGTCGAGTATGACCTGTCGAACGTGATGTTCATCACCACGGCCAACTCCTACAACATGCCCGGCCCCCTGATGGACCGGATGGAGATCATCCCGCTGGCCGGTTACACCGAGGACGAAAAGCGCGAGATCGCCAAGGGCCATCTGATCGACAAGCAGACAACCGGCCACGGGCTGAAAAAGGGCGAGTTCCAGATCACCGACGAGGCGCTGATGGAAATGATCCGCACCTATACCCGCGAGGCGGGCGTGCGGAACCTGGAGCGCGAGATCGCCAAGCTGGCGCGCAAGGCCGTGACCGACATCCTGAAGAAAAAGGAAAAGTCGGTGACAGTGACGCCGGACAAGCTTGAAGGCTATCTGGGCGTCAAGAAGTACCGTTATGGCCTGGCCGAGAAAGAGGATCAGGTCGGCGTGGTGACGGGCCTGGCCTGGACATCGGTGGGCGGCGATCTCTTGCAGATCGAGGCGTTGCGGCTGCCCGGCAAGGGTCGGATGAAGACGACCGGCAAGCTGGGTGACGTGATGAAGGAGTCGATCGAGGCCGCATCCAGCTATGTGCGGTCGATCAGTCCCCAGATCGGTGTCAAGCCGCCCAAATTCGAGACGATGGACATCCATGTCCACGTGCCGGACGGGGCGACGCCCAAGGACGGTCCCAGCGCGGGCCTTGCGATGGTCACGTCCATCGTGTCGGTGCTGACCGGCATTCCGGTCAGGAAGGATATCGCCATGACCGGCGAGGTCTCGCTTCGCGGCAATGCGATGCCGATCGGCGGCCTGAAGGAAAAGCTCTTGGCGGCGCTGCGGGGGGGCATCAAGACCGTGTTCATCCCCGAAGAAAACGCCAAGGACCTGACCGATATACCCGACAGCGTCACCAGGGGCATGACGATCATCCCGGTATCCCATGTGCGTGAGGTGCTGGCCCAGGCGCTGGTCCGTCAGCCCGAGCCGGTAGAATGGGATGAACTGGCCGAAGAGGCGGCGGCGCGGGCAGCGGCAAGCGCCCCGCCGGTGCAGACGGCGCACTGACATCGCCTGCCACATACGAAAAGGGCGCGCCCGAACGCGGCGCGCCTTTGTGTGAAAATCAAACAGATTGAGGGGGGGCGATCAGGGCCCGTCGGGTCGCAAGACAAGGACCGGGCTGCGTGTCGCAACCCGGCCCCTGCACTGCATCCAATCAGGCGGATCACTTCGGTGGAGGACCACCGCCGCCGCCATTCGACGCCATGGCAGCGATGATCACGAGCAGCAGCAAGGCGACGAGAATGCCCGGCGCCGAGGATGTGGTCGCGGCTTCGACGGCATCGGGTTCCATGACGGGTTCGGCCAGGCCACCGGCACTGGCCGACCCCGATGCCGCAAGCACCAGCGCCGAGGAGAGAAGCAGAAGTTTCTTCATGTCAGTTCCTTTCACATGACTCAGACACGAAGCATTTGACCCCGGCCTTGCAGGCTTTGCCCCCCAGGACAGGATATTTTTTGTCGCCCCGGGCAACACGTCGTGAGCGAGATGACCCTTGTCAACGGGATGTGGGCTGTCAACCTGACTGTCAGAAAACGCGTCTTGCGGCGCACAAAAGGCACACCGATGTCGGCGCCGTTCAACGGCGTGTTCGCCCTTTCGTTTCAGGGCAGCGGTGCATCGGGCGACGACAAAGCCGCAAGGATGACGAGCAGGAGCAGCAGCGGAACGATGAATTCTTGCGATGCGGACGAGGTGGCAGCCTCGACCACCTCGGCCTCCATCACAGGTTCGGCCAATCCGCCTGCGAAAGCGCCGGTTGTGGCAGCCAGACCCATGGCGGCGGCAGTCGTGAACAAAAGTCTCATGGTTCGATTCCCCCCGAAAACGCCCGGAGCGGACCGGGCCTGCGTTGCGTTGCCAGACGCAGCTTCTGGCGCGATGGGAATGAGACAGGGAGTAGGGCATTTCCGTCAAGCGAAAGCGGCGGCATCAGGTCTGCGGTCCGCAAAATTCCTTCGGTTTCGCTGGCAGGCTCGCCTGGCGATTGTTCGTGCGGTCGGAAGCTTTCGCACACGGCAGGGTTCGGGCAGAATGAAGGCGGAAAATTTTCGTGGTGCGATGCAACCACAGGCCGTAAGCTGTTTGTCGAATGCAAACGGTCATGACGGAAAGCGACGTGAAATGACGGACCCAAAAACACCGGCGCGGAAAACCGTGCGGACTGCCCCGGCAAAAGCTGCGCCCTCGGCAGGGCGTGCGGTCGCAAAGCCCGCGACCAAAAAGCCCGCAGCCCCTGCGGCAGAGGCCCCGACCGCAAAACCTGCAGCGGCCAAGGCAACTGCGGTGGCCCGAAAACCGGCCCCCGTGAAGGCCTCCCCGACACCGGCGGCGGTCAAGTCGCCGACAGCGCCCAAGGCCAGACTGGCCCCGGCACAGGCGGCACCCGCCAGTGCTGTGGCGGCACCGGCGACCCCAACAGAAAAGCCGCGCCTTCAGCCCAAGGGCGACAGTTTCAAGATGCGGATGCTGGTCGATCAGGTGGTCAAGGCGACGGGATCAAGGAAAAAGGGCGTCAAGGATGTCGTCGAGGCGACGCTGTCGCGAATCGGCGAGGCGCTGGCGCGCGGGGACGAATTGAACCTGCCGGGCTTTGGCAAGGTCCGGGTCGTGAAAACGGATGCCAGGGACGGCACCGCGGTCATGACGCTGAAGCTGCGCCAGGGCGGCGCCAAACCGGGGCAAAAGGGCCTTGCGGCCACGGGGGATGACGACTAGAAACCCGCCACCGAGCCGGGGTTCCGGGCGATTAGCTCAGCGGTAGAGCGCTTCGTTCACATCGAAGATGTCAGCGGTTCAAATCCGTTATCGCCCACCATCCTGCCGCCGAACGGCGCGTCCGCCGGGGCGCGCCTTCTGAATGTTGCGCCAGCGGGTACCCGTCGCCGCGCGCAAGGCGGCTTGCCAGGGGCGCAGATCGCGGTGTATGGCGCAAAGGTCGGGCGGTTAGCTCAGTTGGTAGAGCGTCTCGTTTACACCGAGAATGTCGGGGGTTCGAGTCCCTCACCGCCCACCAGTCCCCTTGGCCCGCATGTTCCGGGATTGACCCTGCCGTCCTGATCGCGCTGAGATGCGTCCGGGGCGCGGGGCAGGGGACGACGGCAATGAAACACAGGTTCTGGACGGACTACACCGCGCGGGATTTTGCCGCCCTTGATCGCGCCAGCGTGATCGCGGTGCTGCCGGTCGGCGCGTCCGAACAGCATGGACCGCATCTGCCCCTGTCGGTGGACCAGGCCATCCTTGACGGGGTGATCGACGCCACGATCCCGCTGATCCCCAAGGACTGCCCGGCGTTGTTCCTGCCCACCCTGCCCATCGGCAAGTCCAATGAACATGGCGCATGGCCCGGCACGCTGACCCTTTCGGCCACGACCCTGATGGCGCTGTGGTCGGATGTCGGGGCGTCGGTCGCGCGGGCGGGCGTGCGCAAGCTGGTGATCCTCAATTCCCACGGGGGGCAGATTGCGCCCATGGACATTGTCGCCCGCGATCTTCGGGTTGCGCATGGAATGATCTGCGTTGCGGCAAACTGGTTTGCCATGGGGATGCCTGCCGGATTGTTCAGTGCCGAGGAGGAGCGCCATGGCATCCATGCGGGCGACATGGAAACATCGGTGATGCGCGCCTTGCATCCGGACCTTGTGCAGATGGAGCATGCGCGGAACTTCACGCCGCGGAATGCGGAACTCGCGTTGCGCTATACGCATCTTGGCCTGTCGCCCGCAGGGAAACTCGGGTGGCAGATGCAGGACCTGAATGCGGCCGGTGCGGCGGGGAATGCGGCACTTGCCACGGCGGACAAGGGGCGGGCCGTACTGGATCACGCAGCGCGGCAATTGGTCAGGCTGCTGGCCGAGGTGCAGGACCTGCCGCTGTCGTTTCTGGAGACAAGGGCCGACCCGGACGCCTTTGCGGGGTGCTGAGCGCATGCGCACAGGCACCGTTCCGGAATCTGCGGTTGGGGCAGGGCAGCGTCAGGACTATCTTGGGGGTCAGCAGGAAAAAGGAGATGGCGATGAGCTGGAACCCCGCACTTGACCCCACGATCCCGATCGGCGACGCCGTTGACGCGATCGAGACCGTCATCGTGCCGCGCGCCCGCGACCTTGGCGGGTTCGAGGTGCGGCGCGCCCTGCCGTCGGCGGCGCGCCAGATGGTCGGCCCCTTCATCTTTTTCGACCAGATGGGCCCGGCCGAGTTCCTGACCGGGCAGGGGGTCGATGTCCGCCCGCACCCGCATATCGGGCTTGGCACCGTCACCTACCTGATGCGGGGGCGCATCCATCACCGCGACAGCCTGGGCACCGACCAGTGGATCGAACCGGGTGCCGTGAACTGGATGAAGGCGGGCTACGGCATCACCCATTCGGAACGCACGGATGAAGGGATGCGCGAGAAACCCCACAGCCTGTTCGGGTTGCAGACCTGGCTTGCGCTGCCACGCGACCGCGAGGATGACCCGGCGGATTTCGCGCATGTGCCGAAAGGCGCGTTGCCGGTGCTGCAGGGTGAGGGCAAAGAAGTTCGGCTGATCCTTGGGGACGCCTGGGGCGAAGTTGCCCCGATGCCGACGCCTTCAAGGATGTTCTATGCCGATGCGATCCTCGCGCCCGGGGCATCGCTTCCATTGCCAGACAGCCACGAGGATCGGGGTGTTTACATTCTCGACGGCGAAATAGCGGTTGGCGGCCAGACCTTTCCGACAGGCCAGATGCTGGTCTTCCGCCCCGGCGACCGGATCAGCGTCAAGGCCGGGCCGCAGGGCGCGCGGCTGATGGCGCTGGGGGGCGACACGATGGATGGCCCGCGCCACATCTGGTGGAATTTCGTGGCCTCGTCCAAGGACCGGCTTGATGCCGCAAAAGAGGCGTGGCGGGCTGGGGATTGGACGCATGGCCGGTTCAAGCTGCCACCCGGGGACGACAAAGAATTCATCCCTGCGCCCGAGCGATAAGAAGGTCGGACGGCGACCCTGGCCGCGCCGCCGTCCGAAGGAATGGACTTACGCGGCGCTGAAGCTTGCGACGTCGTCAAGGACAGTCATCGTCACGATCACATCCAGTGGCGACGGCGAATCGGCGTGAAGGTGGAACTCCACCCCGCCCACGCTGCCGGGGCCGCCTTCGGGGTCATGCGGGCCGATATTGGTCACGTAGACATTCGCCTCGCCCAGAAACGGGCGACCGGAAAGGGCACCAAAGATGCCCCCATCGGCCCGCCATTCCGCGGCTGAAATCAGGACCGCGGATTTTTCGGTGATGGGGGACATGTTGACGTTTTGCCGCACGCGACCTTGAATGCCGCGATAGAGCAGCCGAACTGAAGTAGCCATTTTGTAAAATCAATGTGGTTGTACGCGCCAGAATAGACGCGACCGCAACATACCCTTTTTTCCCGCCTCGGTCATCCATTCGTTTTCCCAAATGGTGGCCGGGATGCCTTGACTGCACCGGATGGCTGCCCTATCAGACGGCCACGTCCGGGGAACCGGGTGGGGTCTGCGGTGGTAGCTCAGTTGGTTAGAGTACCGGCCTGTCACGCCGGGGGTCGCGGGTTCGAGCCCCGTCCACCGCGCCAGCCCCGCTTGTTCCCCGGACGTTTTCGATCCTGCACGGCGGTAGCTCAGTTGGTTAGAGTACCGGCCTGTCACGCCGGGGGTCGCGGGTTCGAGCCCCGTCCACCGCGCCAGATTTCCCTATAGCTTCAGCCGATAGCGGACATGCCCGTCATCGGGCACGATGCTGTCATAAAGCGCGCGGGCGCGTCTGTTGTCCCGATCGGTGTGCCAGTAAAGACGATGCCGGCCCTGTCTCCGGGCTACGGCCTGCAGGTCGTCGATCAAAGCGCGCCCGATCCCCATTCCCCGGGCGGTGTCCGCCACGAACAGGTCCTCAAGATAGCAGTCGTCGCCCGGCACCCAGGTCGAAGGATGGTGCAGGTGGATCGCGAAACCCAAAAGGCCCGGCGATCCCACCGCCACACGCGCCGACAGGGCAGATGCAGGATCAAGAAGCCGAACCCAGGTGTGATCTGTCACCGCCGGGTCGAGGGTGACCGCATAGAACGCCAGATAGGCCGACCAAAGCCCAAGCCAGTCTGCCTTGTCCGCCGCTGCGATGTCCCGGATTTCAAAGGGTTGGCTCACCCCCGGTCTCCGGCAATCCGCGCCAGTATCCGCGCCCAGCTGCGGATGCCCTTGTGAAAGCTTGTCAGGTCGTACTTCTCGTTCGGCGAATGGATCTGGTCGTCGTCCCTGGCAAAGCCGATCAGCATCGCGTCCATGCCAAGATAGGTCTTGAAGTACCCGGCGATCGGAATCGACCCGCCTACGCCAACGAACGCCGCCGGTCGGCCCCATTCGTCGGTCAGCGCCTGTCGCGCGGCCTCGAACGCCGGGTCGGCCACCGACATGACTGACGCCGGACTGCCGCCGACATCATGCCATTCGATCCGGCAATCGGCGGGCAGTTGCGCCTCGGCCCAGGCCTGGAACGCTGCGACGATCTTGTCGGGGTCCTGCTGCGACACCAGCCGGAAACTGACCTTGGCATGCGCCTCGGCGGGCAGCACGGTCTTGAAGCCCGCACCGTTGTAACCACCCCAGACGCCGTTCACCTCGGCCGTCGGGCGCGACCACAGCATTTCCAGCGGCGTGCGATCCTGTTCACCCGCCGGGACCGACAGCCCCACGTCGCCAAGGTATTTCGCATGGTCAAAGGCAAGGCCCTGCCACTGCTGGCGCAACGTGTCCGGCAGTTCGGCGACATCATCGTAAAAGCCCGGCACCATCACGCGACCCGTATCGTCGTGCAGGCCCGACAGGATTCGGGTGAGCACATGGATCGGGTTCCGTGCCAACCCGCCATAGGCCCCGGAATGCAGGTCGCGCGTGGCGGCATGCAGGGTGAACTCCGCCTTGGCCAGCCCGCGCAGCTGGGTCGAAATCGCGGGCGTGTCATCGCCGTAAAGGCCGGTGTCGCAGATCAGCGCGAGGTCGGCGCTGAGTTCGGCGGCATTGTCCTTCATGAACGGGATCAGGGAGGGTGAACTGCTTTCCTCCTCACCCTCCAGAAACACCGTCAGCTTGCCGGGCAGGGTGCCATGGACGGCCTTCCAGGCGCGGCAGGCCTCGATGAAGGTCATCAACTGGCCCTTGTCGTCGGAGGATCCGCGTGCGCGGATGACGCGGCCCCTGGGTGTGTCCTCGACCACCGGATCAAACGGGTCGCGGCCCCAAAGCGACAGGGGATCAACGGGTTGCACGTCATAGTGACCATAGAACAAGAGGTGCCGCCCCCCCGTGCCGCCATGGCCCACCACCATCGGATGACCCGGTGTCGGGCGGCTGGCGGCGTCGAATCCCAAGGATTGAAGGTCGGCCACCAGCCAGTCTGCCGCCCGCGCGCATTCGGCCCCGTACTCCGGGTCAGTGGAGATCGACGGGATCCGCAACAATTCCATCAGCCGGTCCAGCGCCGCCGGCAGGTCGGCATCAATCCGGGCGAGAACGGGGTCAAGGATGTCGGACATCGGCGGCTCTCTTTCTTGTGACGGCAGGCCCAAGCCTATCAGGCGGCAGGGGACTGTCCAGACCGGCCGACTTGCGCTAGATGCAGCGCCGATGACAGAAACCAGGTCACGAGGTCGGTGATGATCGCAAAGGCAGGGGTGCTCTGGACGCTGATGGCGATGGCCGCCTCGGCGCAGGCGGTGCCGGTGGAGCGCGCGGTCCTGGGGTCGTCCGCAATCACGCTGCATGCCCATCCCTTTCTGTCCGGGCAAGAGGTGGCGACGCTGCGTCTGGTGATGAAAAATGAACAGGCGCTGGCGCTGTTTGTGCCGCGCAAGGGCGGGTTTGCGGCCCTTGCAGCCTCGCCCGATGACGGCTTTGTGCGGGCAGGCGTTCCGGTAAGATCGGCCGTGGCGGTCGGCGATCTGCCCGATGCCGCCACCGCGCGCGCCGCGGCGCTCAAGGCCTGCGAGGCGGAAAAAGAGGGGGCGCAGCCTTGCGTCATCCTGCTTGAGATTGCGCCCGCGCCCTGAGCGTGCGGCCCTCATTCCGAAAGCGACGGGACATGCCGAATTTGCCGGAGACGAAGATGACCTATGAAGCCGCACTAGATGCCGCAATGACCCGGCTTCATGACGAGGGGCGTTACCGGACGTTCATCGACATCGAACGGAAGCAAGGGCAGTTTCCCAAGGCCGTCTGGCGCCGCCCCGACGGCACCCTGCGCGACATTACCGTCTGGTGCGGCAACGACTATCTTGGCATGGGCCAGCACCCCGAAGTCCTCGCGGCGATGCAGGACGCGATCGCGCGGTCGGGCGCGGGGTCGGGTGGTACGCGCAACATTTCTGGCACGACGCTGCATCACCGCGCGCTGGAGGCGGAACTGGCCGACCTGCATGGCAAGGAGGCGGCGCTGGTCTTCACCTCGGCCTACATCGCCAATGACGCGACGCTGTCGACGCTGCGCACGATCTTTCCCGGCCTGATCATCTATTCCGACGCGCTGAACCATGCCTCGATGATCGAAGGCGTGCGTCGCGGCGGCGGCGAGAAACGGATTTTCCGGCATAACGATGTGGCGCATCTGCGGACCTTGCTGCAGGCCGACGATCCGGCGGCGCCCAAGATGATCGCGTTTGAATCGATCTATTCGATGGATGGCGATTTCGGCCCCATCGCGGCGATCTGCGATCTGGCGGCAGAGTTCGGCGCGCTGACCTATCTGGACGAGGTTCATGCCGTCGGAATGTACGGCCAGCGCGGGGCCGGCGTGGCCGAACGGGACGGCCAGATGGCGCGTCTGGACATCATAAACGGCACCCTTGCCAAGGCTTACGGCGTGTTTGGCGGCTATGTCGCGGCCTCGGCCAAAATGGTCGATGCGGTGCGCAGCTATGCCCCCGGCTTCATCTTTACCACCTCGCTGCCACCGGCGATTGCGGCGGGGGCGACGACGTCGGTGAACCTGCTGAAATCCGCCCAGGAATTGCGCGAGACACATCAGGCGACCGCGCGGACGGTGAAGATGCGGCTGAAGGGGCTTGGGCTGCCCCTGATGGATCACGGGTCACATATTGTGCCCGTCCATGTCGGCAACCCCATCCATTGCAGGATGCTGTCGGACATGCTGTTGGAGCAGCACGGCATCTATGCCCAGCCGATCAACTTTCCAACCGTTCCCCGGGGCACGGAACGGCTGCGGTTCACGCCGTCGCCGTTGCACCGCGCGACCGACATCGACCACCTCATCCGGTCAATGGATGAATTATGGGGCCATTGTGCGCTGAATCGCGCCGTCACCTCGGCATAG
The DNA here is from genome assembly GCA_021155205.1 of Rhodobacterales bacterium. GTDB lineage: Bacteria > Pseudomonadota > Alphaproteobacteria > Rhodobacterales > Rhodobacteraceae > JAJNPS01. The sequence goes on along the minus strand of JAJNPS010000010.1, from coordinate 74,135 downwards.
TGCCTTTGACCTGTGCAAAAGACCTTGCCCTGTGTTAATTTTCCCTGAATACGAACGTTGCCGAGTCGCGGGGGTGGCTTGGCAACACAAGGGGCAGTAGGGACAGGCACGGGATGATCGGCTGGAGGTTGAAGCCTTCGCAGGCGGAGGTCGAGAAACCCAAGGGTTTCGACGACTTTGAGCTGCGCCTTGGCGACCTCATGCGTGGGGAACGGGCGACGCTGGGGAAATCCCTGCTCGACGTTCAGCGCGAGCTGAAGATCAAGGCCACCTACATTGCCGCGATCGAGAATGCCGATGTTTCGGCCTTTGAAACCCCCGGCTTTGTCGCAGGGTACGTACGGTCCTATGCGCGCTATCTGGGCATGGACCCCGAAGACAGTTTTCAGCGGTTCTGCGCCGAAGCGAATTTCGCCGTGGCGCATGGGATGAGCGCGGCTGCCTCGACCAAATTGATTTCCGCCTCGCGCAACCGCGCGGACTATGACGATCCCCTGGCCAATCCCAATGCCACCTTTGTGCCGCGCGGCGAAAGCGTGATGGCACAGGTCGAACCCGGAGCCATCGGGTCGATCCTGGTCCTGGTCGCGCTGATCGCGGCACTTGGCTATGGCGGCTGGTCCTTGCTGCGGGAAGTGCAGCGCGTGCAACTGGCCCCGATCGACGAGGCGCCGACCGTGGTGGCAGAAATCGACCCGTTGGGCAATGTGGCGGCCGATCCCGCGCTGGTTCGATCGGCGCCGAAACCCGACGAGGCCTCACGCGCCGCAGCGGCCGAGGCGGGTGTAACGGCCGACCCGCTGGATCGGCTTTACCGACCCAAGGCGCTGGATGTCCCGGTGCTGACGGCGCGGGACGGCCCGATTGCGGCGATCAATCCGCGTGAAACCGGCGCGCTTGCGGTGGCACAGGGCACGGACGCGGTGGCACAGGGCACGGACGCCGCGATCGAGGCCGCGTTGGGCGAGGCGCTGGTCGGGACTGCTGACGCGATACAGGTCGTTGCCGATGTGAAACCCGGCGTCGAGGTCCTGGCCGTGCGCCCGTCCTGGGTGCGGGTCTCGTCGGCGGACGGCACGGTGCTTTTCGAAAAGATCCTCGACGCGGGTGAGCGGTATTCGGTGCCGCCGCTGGAAGAAGGCGCGCTGTTCCGCACCGGCAATTCGGGGTCGATCTACTTTGTCGTCAATGGCGCCACATTCGGACCCGCGGCGCCGGGGGCCAATGTTGTCAGCAACATCTCGCTTTTGCCCGACAGCCTGATGGCAAGCTATGCCGCCGCAGATCCTTCGGCCGATGTTGACCTGGCCAAGTTCGCCACAGCACAGGCCGGACCTGCCGCAGCCCTGCCGGACACGGTGGCGGACTGAACCCGTCGCGCGGTGAAAATCCCTGCCTGAAGGCGTTGCCCCGGTCCGCTCATGGGCCTATCCTTGGCGCGAAGCGATGTCGGAGAGACCCATGTCCCTGAACCCCGTCAGACCCTGGCGCAATGTCTATCGCCGTGCGTCGCGCCAGATCCGGGTGGGCAAGGTGCTGGTCGGCGGTGATGCGCCGATTTCGGTCCAGACGATGACGAACACGCTGACCACGGATGTGGCGGCAACGATCGAACAGATCCAACGTTGTGCCATTGCCGGGGCAGACATCGTGCGCGTGTCGGTCCCGGACGAGGACAGTTCGCGCGCCCTGCACGAGATCGTCGCCGAAAGCCCGGTGCCGATCGTGGCCGACATCCATTTCCACTACAAGCGCGCGATCGAGGCGGCGGCGGCCGGGGCTGCGTGCCTGCGCATCAACCCCGGCAATATCGGCGATGCCAAACGGGTGGCCGAGGTCGTTCGTGCCGCCAAGGACCATGGCTGCTCGATCCGTATCGGCGTGAATGCAGGCTCGCTGGAACGGCATCTTCTGGAGAAATACGGCGAGCCATGCCCCGAGGCGATGGTGGAATCCGGGATGGATCACATCAAGCTGTTGCAGGACAACGACTTTCACGAGTTCAAGATTTCCGTAAAGGCGTCGGATGTCTTTCTGGCTGCTGCCGCCTATCAGCAACTGGCAGACGCCACCGATGCGCCGATCCATCTCGGCATCACCGAGGCGGGCGGGCTGGTCAGCGGGACGGTGAAATCCGCCATCGGGCTGGGCAACCTGCTCTGGATGGGGATCGGCGACACGATCCGGGTCAGCCTGTCCGCCGACCCGGTGGAGGAGGTCAAGGTCGGGTTCGAAATCCTGAAATCGCTGGGCCTGCGGCATAGGGGGGTCACGATCATTTCCTGCCCGAGCTGCGCGCGGCAGGGTTTTGATGTGATCAAGACCGTGGCAGCATTGGAGGACCGGCTGGCCCATGTGACGACCAGCCTGTCGCTGTCGATCATCGGCTGCGTGGTGAACGGGCCGGGCGAGGCATTGATGACCGATATCGGTTTTACCGGCGGCGGGGCGGGGTCGGGCATGGTGTATCTGGCGGGCAAGCAGATTCACAAGCTGGGCAATGAGCGCATGATCGACCATATCGTCGAACTGGTGGAAAAAAAGGCCGCCGAGCTTGATGCAGCGGCCGCACTGGCGGCGGCGGAATAGGACTTCAACGCCCCCGGATTGGCGCCGTGCAGCCCGCGCTCCGTGGACAGATCCGGGGGTGAGCGCGGCGCGCTGCAGGCGGGTCACAGCGCCGCCTGTCAGCGCCGGAGCCAGTACGGCTCCGATCAGCCTTGCGGGCGATTGGACATTTCCGTAATTCCTACCGATAGTGGTGTTGCGGCGGAAACCTACATCCTTCGGGGGTATCGGGCGGTACATGGGCAGGGTGATGCAGGTGACGGGCTGCGGGGGGCGGGTCTTGGCGGCGATGCTGTCGGGCCTGCTTGCCACCGCAAGCGCGGCGCAGGATTTGTCCGCGCTCGCACGGCTTGATCCTGCGGCCTCGACCATCACGGCGGATGCGGCCGGCCTGACGCTTGACCTCGCGCTGTCGCAGCCGGTGCCGTGGCGGGTTCGCGTCCTTGACGCGCCGCCGCGCCTGGTCCTTGACCTGCGCGAGGTGGACTGGCGCGGCATCCGGACGATCGCGCTGCCTGATGGCATGGTTCTGGGGGTGCGGGCAGGGGCGGTCAGGGCAGGCTGGTCGCGGCTGGTCCTCGAACTGGCCGGCCCGATGCTGGTGGATCGGGCCGCAATGCAGACCGCCGATGGTGCGGCCCGTATCCGGATTACGCTGGCGACTTCCCTGCAGGCGCCGTTTGCGGCAGCCGCGGCCCTGCCGGACCCGCCCGGCTGGGCGCTGCCGGTTGCCGCCGACCTGCCGGGCCCCAAACCCGCCGGACAGGGGCTGTTGACGGTCGTGCTTGACCCCGGCCATGGCGGCATCGACCCCGGCGCGGAAAACGGCACGTTCACCGAGGCCGACGTGATCCTGACATTTGCGCGCGAACTGAAAGAGGTCTTGCTGCGTGACGGACGGTTCCGGGTGGTGCTGACCCGCGAGGAAGACCAGTTCGTGCCGCTGGAAAGCCGTATCTCCATCGCACGCGCCGCCGGGGCGGATGTGTTCCTGTCGCTGCATGCCGACGCGCTGGCAGAGGGCGAGGCAACGGGCACCACGCTGTACACCCTGTCGGACGAGGCGTCGGGCGCGGCGGCCGCCGCCCTGGCCGAACGCCACCGCCGCGATGATCTTTTGTCGGGCGTCGATCTGACCGCGCAGGACGACCAGGTCGCTGCCGTGCTGATGGACATGGCGCGCACCTCGACGGCACCGCGCACCGACCGGCTGGCCGATGCGCTGACCGTGTCGATCAAGGAGGGGGGCATCAGGATGCACCCTCAGCCGCGCCAGTTTGCCGGGTTCTCGGTGCTGAAATCGGCTGACATTCCGTCTGTCCTGGTGGAACTGGGCTTCCTGTCGTCGGAACAGGATCTGGCGCGGCTGGATGACAAGGACTGGCGGCAAAAGATGGCGGCAGCCCTGCGCGACGGGCTGGTGTCCTGGATGGACGAGGATCGCGCATTGCGGTCGCTGAACGGCGGATAGGCGCGCGGGACAGCGACGGGTCGGCGGACGCGCCATCACACCATCGCGAAACCCTTCCTTTTGACCTTGCCGCCCTTACCCGTGTATAAGGCCAAATGGTTTCGCAAACGGGTGGCGCGTGGTCAGATTCATAGGCTCTGCCCTTGGGGCGGTTTTTTCCACGCTGACGCTGGGTGTGTTCTTTGGCGCGCTGACGGTCGGCGCGATCTTTTACATGTATGCGCGCGACCTGCCGAGCCATGACAGCCTGGCGCAGTATACGCCCGCCACAATCAGCCGGATCTATTCCGGCGAAGGCAAGATCATCGACGAATTTGCCGAGGAGCGGCGCCTGTTCGTGCCCGCCGAGGACATTCCTGACCTTGTGAAATACGCCTTTGTCAGCGCCGAGGACAAGAATTTCTATACCCACAACGGCTATGACACGCGCGGCATGGTGGCGGCACTTCTTGAGGCCGTGCAGACGCGCGGGGCGTCGATGCGCGGGGCCTCAACCATCACCCAGCAGGTGATGAAGAACTTTCTTCTGGACGGCAGCCGGTCGGTGGAGCGCAAGATCAAGGAGATCATCCTGGCCACGCGGCTGGAGCAAAGCCTGTCCAAGGACAAGATTCTCGAACTGTACCTGAACGAGATTTTCCTTGGCAAGAACTCGTATGGCGTGGCGGCGGCGGCGCAGACCTATTTCAACAAACCGCTCAGCGACCTTGCCCCGCACGAGGCGGCGATGCTGGCGGCCTTGCCGCAGGCGCCCGGCAAGTTTGATCCGGTAACGGCCAAGGATCGCTTGACCGAACGGCGCAACTATGTGCTGCGCGAAATGTGGCAGAACGGCTATATCGACGAGGCAACCTATACCACCGAAAAGGACCAGCCGCTGCGCACCGTGCAGAACGGCGATTTTGCGGCCTTTCGCGACAGCCTGCCGGCGCGTGGCTATTTCACCGATGAAATCCGCCGCCAGTTGTCCGGCACCTTTGGCGAAGAAGAATTCTTTGGCGGCGGTCTGACCATCCGGGCCACCGTCGATCCCTTGCTGCAGGATGCGGCGGCCGCGTCCTTGCGCGCAGGTCTGGAAAAGTATGACCGCGCGCAGGGTGTCTGGCGCGGCACTGGCAAGACGATCCCCGTTGACCAGCTCGGGTCAGAAGCGCAGTGGCGCGCCGCGCTCGCTGCCGTTGAAGTCCCGCGCGACATCCAGGGCTGGTTCCCCGCCGTGGTGCTGGAACTGGGCGAGACATCGGCCCGCATCGGCATCGAAGGGGTCGATGAAACTGCCGGCGGCCATGTCATTCCGGCCGAGGATGTCACCTGGGCGCGCAAGCGCCAGCCCGATGGGTCGCCGGGCAAGAAGGCGGCCACGCCCGCCGATCTGGTGGCCGTGGGCGAGGTCGTCCTGGTGCGCGAGATGGCAAAGGAGGACGGCAGTTTTGACCGCTGGTCATTGCGTCAGGTGCCCGAAGTTCAGGGTGCCTTCATGGCGATGGATGTGAATACGGGGCGCGTGCTGGCGATGCAGGGCGGCTTTTCCTATCAGGATTCGGTGTTCAACCGCGTGACGCAGGCGCAGCGCCAGCCGGGATCGTCTTTCAAGCCCTTTGTCTATGCGGCGGCGCTGGACAGCGGCTTTTCCCCCGCCACCATCGTGATCGACGCCCCGATCGAGGTCGACACCGCCGAGGGCATCTGGTCCCCCAAGAACGCCTCGAACAAATTCTATGGTCCCGCACCGCTGCGCACCGGGATCGAGCAGTCACGCAACCTGATGACCGTCCGCGTGGCGCAGGAAATCGGCATGGAAACGGTCGCGAGCTATGCCGAACGGTTCGGCGTCTACGACCGGATGGAGCCCTTTCTTGCCAATGCGCTGGGGGCGCAGGAGACCACCCTGTTCAAGATGGTCGCGGCCTATGCGATGTTTGCCAATGGCGGCGAGCGGGTCGAACCGACGCTGGTTGACCGCGTGCAGGACCGCTATGGCAAGACCGTCTACCGCCATGACAAGCGGATCTGCGAGGATTGCCAGTTGGCCAGCCTCAACCCCGGCGCGGAACTGACCATCACGTCGAACCGCGAACGGGTGATGGACGCGATCACCGCCTATCAGCTGACCTCGATGATGGAGGGCGTGGTGCAGCGCGGCTCGGGCAGCGGGGTCAACCTGCCGGTGCCGATCGCGGGCAAGACCGGCACGACCAACGACAGCAAGGATGTCTGGTTCATCGGCTATTCCTCGAACATCGTCGCGGGCTGCTACATCGGCTATGACCAGCCGCGCAGCCTTGGCGAATCCGCCTTCGGCGGGACGCTCTGCGTGCCGGTCTTCCAGGATTTCATGGAAGACTCGATCAAGAAATATGGCGGCGCCAGCTTTGCCGTGCCGCCCGGCGGGTATTTCGCCAAGATCGACCGCTTTACCGGCGCGCGCCTGCCCGACGATGCCACCGGCGACAATGTCGTGGCCGAGTATTTCCGGCAGGGCGAGGATCCGCTGTTTGGCCTTGGCATGATCGTCGATGGCGGGTTCGGCATGGGATCGAACCTGCCGCTGTTTGCCTATGGCGAAACCGCGGGCGGGGACGGGGCCGATACCGTCACCACCTCCTCGGGCGAGCGGGCGGTGGTGCCTGGAAAGGCGGATTTCGGCACCGTAAGCTCGGGCGGTCTTTACTAGACCGCGGCCCTGGCAGCCCTTGCCGGGGTCAGGCGCACGCGTTATCACCCCGGCGTTGACCGACCTTGCCAGGGAATACCCGACCGATGCGCGCCGAAACCCAGAACCATGTGGAGGCAATCCGCAAATCGCTGGCCCTTCTGGCACAGCGGATGGATTGGGACACCGCCCCGCACCGGCTGGAAGAATTCGATGCGATGATCGAGGCGCCGGACCTGTGGAACGACCCCGCCAAGGCGCAGGGGCTGATGCGCGAACGCCAGCAATTGCTGGATGCGCTGTCAACCTACAAGCTGATCGACAGCGGTCTGCGCGACAATGTCGAACTGATCCAGATGGGTGAGGCCGAGGGTGACGCCGAGATCGTGGCCGAGGCCGAGGCGGCGCTGAAATCCCTGGTCGAACTGGCTGCCGCCAAGGAACTGGAGGCATTGCTGGACGGCGAGGCGGACGGCAACGACACCTTTCTGGAGATCAATGCCGGGGCAGGGGGCACGGAATCCTGTGACTGGGCGTCGATGCTGGCGCGCATGTATGTCCGCTGGGCCGAGAAGAAGGGCTATACGGTCGAATTGCAGTCCGAAAGCGCGGGTGAAGAAGCCGGGATCAAATCGGCATCCTACAAGATTTCCGGCCGCAATGCCTATGGCTGGCTGAAATCGGAATCCGGCGTGCATCGCCTGGTGCGCATCAGCCCCTATGACAGCGCGGCGCGGCGGCACACCTCGTTTTCGTCGGTCTGGGTCTATCCTGTGGTCGATGACAACATCGAGATCGACGTACAGGACAAGGACATCCGCATCGACACGTATCGGTCATCCGGTGCGGGCGGCCAGCACGTCAACAAGACGGACTCGGCCGTGCGGATCACCCACTTTCCATCTGGCATCGTGGTGACAAGTTCCGAAAAGTCGCAGCACCAGAACCGAGACATCGCGATGAAGGCGCTGAAGTCGCGGCTTTACCAGATGGAACTCGACAAACGGAACGCCGCCACGCTTGAGGCGCATGAGGCCAAGGGCGATGCCGGCTGGGGCAACCAGATACGCTCCTATGTCCTGCAGCCCTACCAGATGGTGAAGGATCTGCGCACGGGGGTGGAGACATCCGACACGGCAGGCGTGCTGGACGGGGACCTCGACCGCTTCATGGCGGCGACGCTGGCGATGGATGTCTCAGGCAAAAGTCGCGCCGAGGCTAACCACGACAACTAGATCCTGCCCGACAAAAGTCGACTGGGGCGATCTCTGGGGTCCGTGTCATGGTGGCCATCGCGGCTGGCTTCAGCTGGCGTCGGCTGCCGGTTCTGCTGTCGCACGCACTGTCGCGCCCGCAGGACGGCCATTGGCCAGCGGGTCTTCCTGGCGCTGCACGGACCCTTCGAAATGCGCACCGGATTCGATGGCGATGGTCTTGTGGATGATGTCGCCCTCGACCCGCGCGGTCGATGTCAGGCGGACCTTGAGGCCCCGCACCCGGCCCACGACGCGGCCATTGACCACGATGTCATCGGCAACGATCTCGCCCCGGATCGTCGCACTTTCGCCGACCGTGAGAAGATGCGCGCGGATGTCACCCTCGACCGTGCCCTCGATCTGGATGTCGCCGGTCGTGCGGACATTTCCGACGACAGTCAGGTCCGCCGACAGGACCGACGGCGACGGTTTGACCTTGGGGGCAGTCGGGGTGAAATCCATTGCAGGCTTGCTCACGGGCGTTCCTTCGATTCTTGGTTTGTCAGTCTCGGCCGGTTTCTGCCCGGGCTCGTTGATGCGACTTTTAGAAAACATCTTTGCCTGCCTTGATGAAGGTCATCGGATTGATCGTCTTGCCGCCAACGCGGACTTCGTAGTGAAGATGCGTCCCCGTCGATCGCCCGGAATTTCCCATATCACCGATCTGATCGCCGCGCGATACTCTTTGGCCCTTTTCAACACGAACCTGGCTCATATGGGCATACCGGGTCGTGATGCCGAAGTCGTGCCGGATGAGAACGGTCCAACCGTAACCCGAATCCCATCCCGCCTCCAGCACCTCACCGTCGCCGGTCGCATAGATCGGCGTTCCATAGCTGCCGGCCATGTCGGCGCCCTCGTGCATCCGGTTTCCGGCACCCTTGGGATCGCTGCGCATGCCGAACGCCGATGTCAGGCGGTAGCTTGCGGTTATTGGCGTGGCAAACGGCGTCTTGACGGCGGCAAGGGTGTATAGGCTCATCTTGTCCAACCCGTCCAGAATGGCGTTGGCGCGGATTTCCTCGGGCGTCAGCATGCCGCCCGCGGTCGAGATGGAAATCGCGGTCAGAGGTCCGCCCTGACCGGAATAGCCGCTGCGCACGTCATCCAGAAGACGGTCCGGCGACAGGCCTGCGGCGCGGAACATCTTGTCCAAGGGCTCCATCGACACGGTCACGGCTTCTTCCAGCTTGGCAAAAATAGCGTCGTTGCGAAGTTCTGACACCTTCAGCGCGGTCTCGATCTTTTCGGCGTCGCTGCGGGCGGCCAGAACGTCCTTGGCCATCCGGTCGCGTTCAAGCGCGATGTCGTCCAGCGCGTCGGTCAAAAGCGCGACGGTCGCAACCGCGTCGCGGGCACGCCCGGCATCCGATGCACCGGAACCGCCGGTTGCAGCCGTATCGTATCCTGCCAGGGCCGCGCGGGCGGCATCCCGTTCGTTGATCGTGCGGCTGAGGGTGGAATGGATCACGTCAATGCCCGTTTCCAACTCGCGGCGGCGGTCTTCGGAGGCCAGCAGTGCCGCCTGCATGGTGGAGACCTGCTCCAGCGCCAGATTGAACCGTTCCTGCGCGCGGGCGGCTTCCTCCACCCGCAAGTCGCGGTCAGCGGAGAGTTCGGTCAACCGTTCCTCGAACAGCGCCTGCTGGCGCATGGTCTGATCGCGCGACGTCCCCGCACTGATTGCATCCAGCAGCAGGATCGCGGTCGCCAGCACGGTCCAGCTGAACACCACGATGCCCACGCCCATCGCAATCGCCTGTGTCGCGGGGCGCAGGCGGATAAAGCGGGTCTCGGTATCCGATTTCAGGAACAGCCTGCGTTCCGGCAGATACCGTTCCAGGGCCGCGTTGATGCGATAGGAGAAATGCGTCGGCACGAGGGTCTGTTCCGATCCGTTTCTGGTGGCCAAGGTCCCGTCAGTCGCCGACGCGGGAAGGTGTCCCTGATTAACCACCGGGTCCGGCTGTCGCAACTGCTTTGACCTTTTCAGGCCGGTTCCCCCCCCGGCAGGGTCAATTTATCGGCAGAAAGCCGCCGATCCCGGATCAGGTTTCCGCCGTGCCGATCGTGTGCGAAACCGGCTTCTGGCCGGTCAGGGGCCAGTAGAAATCGGGCGGCAATCCGGCCTCGGCGCGTTTGGCCTCGTTGAAAGGCGGTTTCAGATCGCCGTGGAAATAGCGCCGGACAAGGCTGTGAAACGCCACCTTTGGGTCAAGGCAATCGCGCCCGCAGAGCCAGTTGAACCATTTCGATCCATAGGCGACATGCGCCACCTCGTCGGCATAGATGATGTTGAGCGCGGCGAGTGCCTGCGCATCGCCCGCCGCCGCAAAGATGTCGATCATCTGTGGCGACACATCCAGCCCCCGCGCCTCCAGCACCATCGGCACCACCGCCAGCCGGCCCATAAGGTCGCCCGCAGTGTCTTCGGCGGCACGCCATAGCCCGGCATGGGCCGCCATCGCGCCGTAGTGGCTGCCCGCTGCCTCAAGGCAATCGGCCAGCAGCATGAAATGCTTGGCCTCGTCGTCGGCGGCGCGCACCCAGTCGTCGAAAAACCCCATCGGCATGCCGGACCGCGCAAAGCGCGCGACGATGTCCCAGTGCAGGTCGATCGCGTTCAGTTCGATATGCGCAACCGCGTGCAAGAGCGCGATGCGGCCTGCGGGGCTGCCGGGACGGCGGCGCGGCACGTCGCGCGGGTCGAGAAGTTCGGGGCGGGCAGGGCGGCCGGGCTGCGGGGGCGGTGCGGCATCGCCCAGGGGCAGTGCCGTTCCCGCCGCACGTGCCGCAAGCCAGGTCTGCGCATGGATGCGGCTGAGCCTTGCCTTGTCGCGGGCGTCGGCGGTGGTCAGGACTGCCACCGCCATCCCTGCCAAGGTCACGCCGCGGATCACAATGCCCTTGCCGCCGCCAGCACCTCGTCCGCATGGCCCTTGACGCTGACCTTGTTCCAGACCCGCGCCACCTTGCCCGTCCCGTCGATCAGAACCGTGGTCCGTTCGATCCCCATATAGGTCTTGCCATACATGCTCTTTTCCAGCCAGACCCCGTAATCCTCGGTGACGCGGCCGTTTTCGTCCGACGCCAGGATGATCCCAAGCCCGTATTTCCGGCAGAACTTGTCGTGACTTTTCACGCTGTCCCTGGAAATGCCGATGACGGTTGTGCCCGCCATAGCAAAATCGGCCATGCGGGCGTTGAAATCCTGTGCTTCCAGCGTGCAGCCGGGCGTGTCATCCTTGGGGTAGAAGTAAAGGACCACCTTGCCGGGCCTGAGCGACGACAATGTGATCGTGCCGTCGCCGTCGCGGGGCAAAGTGAAATCAGGGGCTTGGCTGCCTTGGGCGATCATGGGCGGCTCCTTGCTTGGGGTCAAATATCGCAATGGGGTTCTAGTCTGTTTTCCCGCAAGATAAAGGGGCCGCAGCGCGGCGCACGAGGACAGGGCAGGAATGAGCGGGGCCGAAGATCCCGAGACGGTCGGAAACCTCCCGTCAGGGCGGCGTCCACCCATGCGGCGGCGGCATCGCTGGCATGGCGTCGCGCGGCTGACCGTGACGCTTTTGGTGCTGTTGTCGCTTGGTTTTGGTGTCCTTGTGATCCTCGCATCGACCGGCAAGACGATCCGTTTGCCGGTCTGGGCCGTGGCCGAGGTCGAAGACCGCCTGAACAGCAGCATCGCGGCGGGCGGCGACCCGCGATCGGCGATGGCGGTGTCGCTCGGCGGCGTCGAGGTCGTCGTCGCGAAGGACCGGGTGCCCAGCTTTCAGCTGTTGGATGTCCGCCTGCGCCGACCCGACGGACAGATGCTTGTCAGCCTGCCCGAGGCCCGCATCACCGTCGATCCGGCGGCCCTGGTCGGCGGACGTCTGCAGGTCACAAGCCTGTCGCTGTCCGGCGCGCAACTGACGCTGCGCCGCGATGCCGAGGGCGCCTTTGACCTGGCGGCTGGCAGTGCCGGGGCGTCGCTGGCCGACAACCGCAGCTTTTCCGACCTTCTGGATGCCGGCGATGAGGTTTTCCGCTCACCCGCGCTGGCGGCGCTGGACCGTGTCGACGTGCAGGGTCTGAGCCTGTCGGTCACGGATGCCGCCGCCGGCAGGCAGTGGGAGCTGGGCGATGGCAGGCTGGTCCTGGAACGGCGCGACGGGGCATTGGCGGGGGATCTGAGCGTGACCCTGATCGAGGGGGGCAAGGCGCCCGCGATGGCCGCAATCTCCGTCACGACGGCGCTGATGGATTCCTCGGCCAGCCTGACCGCGACCGTCACCGGAATGGCCGCCCCCGACGTGGCGGCGCTGGCGGCGCCGCTGGCCTTTCTGTCGGTGCTGGATGCCCCGATTTCGGGCCGCATTTCGGGCAGCCTTGGCAAGGATGGCACGCTTCAACGGCTGGACGGCGCGCTTGACCTCGGTGCGGGATCGCTGCGCGCAGAGGCCGGCGTGGCGCCACTTGCATTTGAAAAGGCGGGGCTGACGCTGGCCTATGATCCCGCCACCGCCGATGTGACGCTGCAGCGCCTGTCGGTGCAAAGCAGGTCGGTCAGGCTCAGCGCCACCGGCAACATCTACCTGCGCGACAAGGTGGGCAAGGTTGTCGCGACGGGCAACGTTCCGGAGGTCATCCTGGGCCAGGTGCAGTTTTCCGACGTTCAGGTCGATCCCGAGGGTCTGTTCGAGGCGCCGGTGCGGTTTTCCTCGGGCGCGCTGGATATGCGCCTGACCTTGCGGCCCTTTCGCGTCGAGATCGGCCAACTGGCACTGGCCGAAGGGTCGGAGCATCTGCTGTTGACCGGCGCCTTTGAGGCGGAGAAGGACGGCTGGGCCAGCCGGTTCGACATCGCGCTTGACCGCATCCCCTATGCGCGGCTGGTCAAGCTCTGGCCGCTGCAACTTGTGCCCAAGACGCGGGACTGGCTGGTTGAAAACGTGCAGTCGGGGAACTTGTTCAACCTGACGGCGGCGCTGCGCACAGCACCCGGGCAAGACCCGAAGTTCAGCCTGGCCTATGAATTTGCGGGGATCGACGTGCGTTTCCTGCGCGGTCTGCCTCCGATCAACGACGGCTACGGCCGCGCCTCGGTCGAGGGGCCGCGCTATGTCATGGCGCTGGACCGCGGTCGGGTTGAGGCGCCAAAGGGTGGCAAGGTGATTGTCGATGGATCGGTTTTCGAGGTGCCCGACATCACCCAGCGCCCGTCGCGGGCGAACATCATGTTGATGACCTCCGCCAGCCTGACGGCGACGCTGTCGCTGCTGGACCAGCCGCCGTTCCGGTTTCTGACCAAGGTCGGCCGCCCCGTCGATCTGGGCGAGGGACGCGCCGATCTGGTGACGCGGCTGTCGCTGCCATTGGTCCCCAAGGTCAGGGTGACGGATGTGACCTATGCGGCCACCGGCAGGATCAGCGATCTGACTTCGTCGGTCCTGGTGCCGGGCCGCATCCTCAAAGCCGGGGCGCTGGAGGCCGTGGTCACGCGTGACGGCCTTGCGCTCAGCGGCAAGGGCACCCTGGACGGTGCGCCCTTTGACGCCAGTTTCAGGCAACCCTTTGGACCGGAGGCGGGTGGCAAATCCCAAATCGAGGGGCATGTGATGCTGTCTGACGACACGCTGCGTGCCTTTGGCGTGGTCCTGCCCAAGGGGACGCTGGCCGGTCAGGCCGACGGCGAGGTTGTGCTTGATCTGCAAAAGGACGCGCCGGGGCGGCTGAAGATCACCAGTGACATGGACGGGCTGGCGATCTCGGTGCCGTCGCTTGGCTGGACCAAGGGCAAGGGGACAAAGGGCAACCTGGTGGTGGAGATGACGCTGGGGCCACGGCCCGAAGTCACCGCGGTGACGATTTCCGCCGCAGGTCTTGCCGCAAACGGCACCATTTCGTTCCGGCAGGGGGGCGGCCTTGATGTCATGCATGTCGAACGCCTGACCGTCGGCGACTGGCTGGATGCGTCGGTCGACATCACGGGGCAGGGCGCGGAGCGCCCGGTGCAGATTGCGCTGACCGGAGGGTCGCTGGACCTGCGCCGGATGCCCCGGCTGGCGGCGTCGGAACCCGGCGCGCCGCCCCTGTCGGTGCGGCTGGACAAGGTGATTGTCTCGGGCGGCATCGCGCTGACGGACCTGCGCGGCGAGACCGTCAACAAGGGTGGCCTGACCGGCGATTTCGTCTCCGGCGTCAATGGTGCGGGCCGCATCCAGGGGGCGATCGTGCCGCAATCGGGCGGCAGCGCCATCCGCATCCGGTCCGATGATGCCGGGCAGGTCTTGCGTGCGGCGGGCATCTTTTCCGCCGGACGCGGCGGCGCGCTGGAAGTGGTGCTGCGCAGCAGCGAAACGCCCGGCAGCTATCGCGGCACGGCAGACATCTCGTCGATCCGCGTCGTGGATGCCCCGGTGCTGGCGTCGCTTTTGAATGCGATCAGCGTGATCGGCTTGCTGGAGCAACTGAACGGAGCCGGTCTGCTGTTCTCGCGCGTCGAACTCGACTTCGAGATCGAATCAGGCTCCGTGCAAGTTTCCAGGGGTGCCGCGACCGGGGCGTCGATGGGGGTGTCGTTCGCCGGACTTTACAATGCAGAGACAAGCATGATCGACCTGCAGGGCACGATATCGCCCTTTTACCTGCTGAACGGCATAGGCCAGATATTCTCGCGCCGGGGCGAAGGGCTGTTCGGGTTCAACTATCGCCTGCGGGGGCTTGCGGATGCGCCGGACATCTCGGTCAATCCGCTGTCGATCCTGACGCCCGGCATGTTCCGCGAGATCTTTCGCGCCGCCCCCCCGACCTTGCGGAACCCGGGCGGATGAAACTTTCCGACTTTGATTTTGACCTGCCGGACCGGCTGATCGCGACGCGCCCCGCTCGGCCCCGGACCCATGCCCGCCTGCTGGTGGCACAGGGCGATGCGATCCGCGATGCACATGTCTATGACCTTGTGGACATCCTGCGGCCGGGCGACAGGCTGGTGCTGAACAACACCCGCGTCATCCCTGCACGGCTGTTCGGCCACCGCCTGCGCGGCGACGCATCGGCACGGATCGAAGTGACCCTGCTGGAGCCCGTGGCACGCGGGTGGCGGGCGCTGGCAAAACCGCTGCGCAAGGTCAAGGCGGGCGAGGTCATCACGTTTTCCGCGCGCCTTTCCGCGACCGTCACCGCCAGGTCCGCGACCGATCTGCAGCTTGACTTTGACTGTGCGGGCGCAGCCTTTGAGGCGGCCCTGAACGCGGCCGGAGCGATGCCCTTGCCGCCCTACATCGCGGCCAGGCGGCCCGCCGATGACCAGGACCGCACCGACTACCAGACCGTCTTTGCCCGCCACGCCGGGGCAGTTGCGGCGCCGACCGCATCGCTGCATTTCGACGCCGCCCTGTTGCAGGCGCTGGTGGCCAAAGGCGTGCGCCTGACCGAGGTGACGCTGCATGTCGGTGCGGGCACCTTTCTGCCGGTAAAGGTGGAGGACGTGACCACCCACCGCATGCACGCCGAATGGGGCGAAGTCACCGCCGTCGCCGCCGCCGAGATCAACGCCGCGCGCGCCGCAGGGGGCCGGATCATCCCGGTAGGCACCACGGCCCTGCGGCTGATCGAAACTGCGGCCTTGCCCGACGGCACCGTCGCGCCGTGGACAGGCGACACCGACATCTTCATCTATCCCGGCTACCGCTTTCGCGTCACGGACGGGTTGATGACCAATTTTCACTTGCCAAGATCGACCCTGATGATGCTGGTCTCGGCGCTGATGGGACAAGACCGGATCAAGGCGATCTACGCCCATGCCATTGCCGGCAACTACCGCTTCTTTTCCTATGGCGATGCGTCCCTGCTGCTGCCGTGCGGTCCTGACCGCCCATCCGAAGGCTGATCCCATGCTGCGTGTCCTTGCCCATTCCTGGCCCCTTCTGACGGGCGTGATGCTGCTGATGGTCGGCAACGGCATCCAGGGCACTCTTTTGGGCATCCGCGGCACGTCCGAGGGGTTTTCGACCTATCAGCTTTCGGTGGTTATGTCGGCCTATTTCGTGGGGTTCCTGTTCGGGTCGCGTCTGGCCCCGGTGATGATCCGCCGGGTCGGCCATGTCCGGGTCTTTGCAGCCCTGGGGTCGCTTATCTCGGCAATCCTCGTGATCTATCCGGTCTATCCCGACTGGATCACCTGGACCCTTTTGCGGGTGCTGGCGGGGTTCTGCTTTTCGGGCATCTACATCACGGCGGAAAGCTGGATCAACAACACCGCCACGAACGAGACGCGCGGGCAGGCGCTGTCGGCCTATATGATCGTGCAGATGCTGGGCATCATCGCCAGCCAGGCACTCCTGAACCTGCCGGATTCCACCGGGTTCGCGCTGTTCATCGTGCCCTCGGTGCTGGTGTCGCTGGCCTTCATGCCGATCCTGCTGGCAGCCACTCCGGCACCGGATTTCGATTCCGCAAGGCGGTTGTCGTTCCGGGCGCTGTTTCGCATCTCGCCCTTGGGCTGCGTGGGGATGCTGCTGACAGGGGGCGTCTTTTCGGCGATGTTCGGTATGGCATCGGTCTGGGGGTCGGCGGCAGGCCTGACCGTGCAGCAGATCTCGATCTTTGTCGGTGCCCTTTATGTCGGCGGGCTGGTGCTGCAGTACCCCGTGGGCTGGCTGTCGGACCACATTGACCGGCGGGTCCTGATCGCTGCCATGTCGGGGACCTGTGCGCTGGCGATGCTGGCGGCGGCGGCGCTGCCCTTGCCGTTCGCCGCGCTGATCGGGGTGGCGCTGCTTCTGGGCGGGATCACCAACCCGGTCTATGCCCTGCTGATCGCCTATACCAACGACTTCCTCAGCCGCGAGGATATGGCAGGGGCATCGGCGGGGCTGATCTTCCTGAACGGGTTCGGCGCGATCTTTGGCCCGCTGATCACCGGCTGGATGATGGAAACCGCAGGGCCGTCGGGGTTCTTTCTGTTCATCGGCATCCTTTACGTCGCGCTGACCGGCTATGCCGTGTGGCGGATGTCGCGGCGCGCCTCGCCGTCGGCGTCGGGCGCCTTCCGGGGTGTCGCACCGGGGGCAAGCTCGCTGGCGGTCGATGCGGTGCTGGCCAACGATCCCAAGCGCGCCGCATGATGCGACCGTTGCCCCGCGCGGCAAAGCCTGTCACGTTCGGTGCAGAATTTGCGGGAGAACGTGATGGCAGACCCGGTTGAGGTGCTGGATTTCTGGCTGGGCGAGATCGGCTATGACGGCTGGTTCAACGGCGGTGACGCGGTGGATGAGGCCATCCGGTCACGGTTTCGGGATGTCTGGCAGGCGGCGCGCGACGGCGGGCTGGACCACTGGGTCGATGGCACGGTCGGCACGCTGGCCTTTCTGATCGTCACCGACCAGTTCCCGCGCAACATGTTCCGCGGATCACCGGATGCCTTTGCGACCGACGCGCAGGCACTGGTTGCGGCGCGTCAGGCGGTCGATCAGGGGTGGGATATGAATGCACCGGAACCGGAGCGGAACTTTTTCTACCTTCCGTTCGAACATTCCGAAGACCCGAAGGATCAGGACCTGTCGGTCACGCTTGTCACCGAACGTCTGCCGGGCCATCCGGACTTTGCCTTTCACGCCCGGGTTCATGCCGAGGTGATCCGGCGTTTCGGCCGGTTTCCCTATCGCAACGCGGCCCTTGGGCGGACCAGCACACCCGAAGAAATCGCCTTTCTTGAGGCCGGCGCCTATCCGGCGCTGGTCAGGCAGATGCGAGAGGCTGCAGAGTCCTAGCCATGCG
The DNA here is from genome assembly GCA_021155205.1 of Rhodobacterales bacterium. Classification (GTDB taxonomy): domain Bacteria; phylum Pseudomonadota; class Alphaproteobacteria; order Rhodobacterales; family Rhodobacteraceae; genus JAJNPS01. The sequence goes on along the minus strand of JAJNPS010000010.1, from coordinate 56,425 downwards.
TTGACTGCATGGGCCTGCGGCGGTGGCTTTGTTGCCTGGGGTCTGGAAATGGTTTAACGCCAAACCAGTTTTCTGTGGGAGGAAAAGATGGCATCGGCATTCGACGTGATCGTGATCGGCGCAGGCCCCGGCGGCTATGTTGCCGCCATCCGTGCCAGCCAGCTTGGCAAGAAGGTCGCCATCGTTGAGCGCGAGAACTTGGGCGGCATCTGCCTGAACTGGGGCTGCATCCCGACCAAGGCGATGCTGCGGTCGGCCGAGGTGTTTCACCTGATGCACCGCGCCAAGGAATTTGGCCTTGGTGCTACTGGCATCAGCTATGATTTGCCAGCCGTCGTCGCCCGCAGCCGGGCCGTGGCCAAGCAATTGTCGGGCGGCATCGGCCATCTGATGAAAAAGAACAAGGTGACGGTGTTCATGGGCACGGCCACCCTGCCCAAGGCTGGCGCGGTGTCGGTCAAGACCGACAAAGGCACCGAAGATTTGACCGCGCCCGCGATCATCCTGGCCACCGGCGCGCGCGCCCGCGAACTGCCGGGGCTGGAGGCGGATGGCGACCTCGTCTGGGCCTACCGCGATGCGCTGGTGGCCAAACGGATGCCCAAGAAGCTGCTGGTGATCGGGTCGGGCGCCATCGGGATCGAGTTTGCGTCGTTCTTCAACACTCTGGGTTCGGATACCACCGTGGTTGAGGTGATGGACCGCATCCTGCCGGTCGAGGATGCGGAAGTTTCGGCCTTTGCGAGGAAGGCTTTCGTCAAGCAAGGCATGAAGATCCTCGAAAAGGCCGCCGTCAAGAAACTGGACCGCAAGCCGGGCGTGGGTGTGACGGCCCATATCGACATCGGCGGAAAGGTTGAAACCCACGATTTCGACACGGTGATTTCCGCGGTCGGCATCATCGGCAATACCGAAAATCTCGGGCTTGAGGCGCTGGGGGTCAAGATCGACCGCACCCATGTCGTGACGGACGAATACTGCCGCACCGGCGTTCCCGGCCTTTACGCCATCGGCGACATCGCGGGCGCGCCCTGGCTTGCCCACAAGGCCAGCCACGAGGGCGTCATGGTCGCCGAACTGATCGCGGGCAAGCATCCGCATCCGATCAAGCCAACCTCCATCGCGGGCTGCACCTATTGCCAGCCGCAGGTGGCATCGGTTGGTCTGACCGAGGAAAAGGCCAAGGCGGCGGGCTATGAGCTGAAGGTCGGACGGTTCCCCTTCATCGGCAACGGCAAGGCGATTGCGCTCGGCGAGGCCGAAGGCTTCATCAAGACCGTCTTCGATGCCAAAACCGGCGAACTGCTGGGCGCGCACATGATCGGCGCCGAAGTCACCGAACTGATCCAGGGCTATATCGTCGCGCGGACGCTGGAGACGACCGAGGAAGACCTGATGAACACGGTCTATCCGCATCCGACGCTGTCCGAGATGATGCACGAGGCGGTGCTGGACGCCTATGGTCGCGTCATCCATATGTGAAGATGGGGGGTTCCAGCCGCCGCCAATCGGTCTTGAACCAATCGCGACCCGCAGCCGCCCCCGAGGATATTTGATCCAGTCAGAAAGCGGTCCGACCCCGATGCGCAACCTGTTTACGGCCCTTGCGATCTGGGCGGCGGGGCTGGGCGCTGCGGCGCAGTTCGGCAAGATGTCGGTCATTTATGACCAGCTGGGCGCGGTCTATCCCGACCATCGCGGCGTCGGCATCGGGTTCATGGTCTCGATCATCGGCATCATCGGGCTGGTCTTTGGCACAACGGCTGGCGGATTGGTCAGCCGCCTCGGGCCAAGGCGCGTGATGCTGGTGGCGTTGGCACTGGGGGCGGCGGTCAGTCTGCTGCAATCGCTGATGCCGCCTTACCCGCTGATGCTGGTCAGCCGCATGCCCGAGGGCCTGTCGCATCTGGCCATCGTGGTGGTCGGCCCGACAGCGATAGCGGCGACGGCCACGCCGCGGTTTCAGGGGTTGGTGATGACGCTGTGGGGCAGCTTTTTCGGGCTGACATTCACCGTGCTTGCCTATTTTGGCCCCGGTCTGGTGGCGGATCGTGGGCCGTGGCTGCTGTTCCAGTTGCACGCGCTCTGGCTGGTGCTGTGCCTTGCCGCCCTGTGGGTGTTGATGCCTGTCGATCCCCCACAGCGTGTCGGGCGCGTGCGGCAGGGCATCGTCGCGCAGCATCTGGAAACCTACAGATCCGCCCGCATCGCGGCGCCTGCGATGGGGTTCGTGTGCTACACCGTAACCTATGTCGCGGTGCTGACCCTGCTGCCGGGCGCGGTCGACCCGGCCTGGGGGCATTTCATTGCCGTGGCTATGCCCTTGGTCTCGATCCTGGTATCGTTCACGCTGGGCGTCTGGCTTTTGGGACGGATGCCTGCGATCCGGCTGGTGCAATCGGGCTTTGCGGTGGTGATCGTCGCCGCGCTGGGGTTATGGCTGTTCTGGGGGCAGGGCCTGGCCGAGGCGGTCTTTGCCTGTCTTGTGGCGGGCTCGATGGGCGTCGTGCAGGGGGCCAGCTTTGCCGCGATCCCGCAGCTGAACGCGGACCCCGACGACCGCGCCCGTGCGGCCGGCGCCATCGCCCAACTTGGAAATCTGGGCACGACCACAGGCACGCCGATGCTGGCCCTGATTTTGGCCGGGCTAGGGGTTTCTGGACTGGCAATTTTTCTGATCGGATTCTCCGTCCTTGGGATTGTGCTGCATCTGGTGCAGGATCGTCGCCGCGCGACCGCCTAAACCTCGTATTGTTCTTCTTTCGTTCACAATATACGGTTGGAGACTCGGACAAAGCATTCTATGTCTTGTCGGTCTAGCGGGGTGGGCCATGGCGGAACAGAAGTTCATCGAGGTGCGGGGCGCCCGCGAACACAATCTCAGGAACGTGGATGTCGACATTCCACGCGACCAGCTGGTGGTGATCACCGGGCTGTCGGGGTCGGGCAAATCCTCGCTGGCCTTCGACACGATCTATGCCGAGGGGCAGCGTCGGTATGTGGAATCGCTGTCGGCCTATGCCCGGCAGTTCCTCGACATGATGGGCAAGCCGGATGTGGACCATATCTCGGGCCTGTCGCCCGCGATTTCCATCGAGCAGAAAACCACGTCGAAAAACCCGCGTTCGACCGTCGGCACGGTCACGGAAATCTACGACTACCTGCGCCTTCTTTTCGCCCGTGTCGGCACGCCTTACAGCCCCGCCACCGGCCTGCCGATCACTGCGATGCAGGTGCAGGATATGGTCGATGCCGTGATGGAGATGCCCGAGGGGACGCGCGCCTATCTGCTGGCCCCGATCATCCGCGACCGCAAGGGCGAATACCGCAAGGAGTTCATCGACCTGCGCAAACAGGGGTTCCAGCGTGTCAAGGTCAATGGCGCGTTTCACGATCTGGAGGACCCGCCGACCCTCGACAAGAAATTCCGCCACAACATCGACGTGGTCGTCGACCGGATTGTGGTGAAGGAGGGGATCGAGACCCGCCTTGCCGACAGCTTCCGCACCGCGTTGAACCTGGCGGACGGGATCGCGGTGGTGGAACTGGCCGATGCGGCCGAGGGGGCGGAGCCGCAGCGCATCACCTATTCCGAGAAATTCGCCTGCCCGGTGTCGGGCTTTACCATTGCCGAGATCGAGCCGCGGCTCTTTTCGTTCAACGCGCCCTTCGGCGCCTGCCCGGTGTGTGACGGGTTGGGGGTGGAACTCTTCTTTGACGAACGGCTGGTTGTGCCCGACCAGGGGCTGTCGTTGGCCCAAGGGGCAATTGCGCCGTGGTCCAAATCGAAAAGCCCCTACATCACCCAGACAATCGACGCCCTGTCAAAACACTATGGGTTCGACAAAAAGGCCAAATGGCGCGACCTGCCGGAATCCGTGCATCAGCTGTTCCTGCAAGGTTCAGGCGGGCAGGAAATCCAGTTCCGCTATGACGAGGGGGGCCGGGTCTATGAGGTGAAGCGCGTGTTCGAGGGCGTCATCCCCAACATGGAACGCCGCTACAAGGAGACCGATTCTGCCTGGTCCCGCGAGGAGATGGAGCGCTACCAGAACAACCGCGCCTGCGGGGCCTGTGGCGGCTACCGGCTGCGGCCCGAGGCGCTGGCGGTCAAGATCGCGGGTCTGCATGTCGGGCAGGTGGTGCGGATGTCGATCACCGAGGCGTTCGAGTGGATCGGATCGGTTCCTGCATCCTTGGGCGAGCAGAAGAACACCATTGCGCGGGCGATCCTGAAGGAAATCCGCGAACGTCTTGGATTCCTTGTGAATGTGGGTCTGAACTACCTGACGCTGTCGCGCAATGCGGGCACGCTGTCCGGCGGGGAATCGCAACGGATTCGCCTCGCCAGCCAGATCGGGTCCGGGCTGACGGGCGTGCTTTATGTGCTGGATGAACCCAGCATCGGTCTGCACCAGCGCGACAATGACCGGCTGTTGACGACGCTGAAACGCCTGCGCGACACTGGCAACACCGTGCTGGTGGTGGAACATGACGAGGATGCGATCCGCGAGGCGGACTATGTGTTCGACATGGGGCCGGGGGCGGGGGTGCATGGCGGGCAGGTGGTCAGCCACGGCACGCCGGAACAGGTGGCGGCGGACCCCGCCAGCCTGACCGGGCAGTACCTGTCCGGCGCGCGCGAGATTTCCGTGCCCAAGGTCCGCCGCAAGGGCAACGGGAAAAAGGTCACGGTTGTGGGTGCATGCGGCAACAACCTGAAGAACATGACGGCGGAATTTCCACTGGGCCAGTTCGTCTGTGTGACCGGCGTGTCGGGCGGCGGCAAGTCAACGCTGACCATCGAGACCCTGTTCAAGACCGCCGCGATGCGCCTGAACGGCGCGCATGAGACACCGGCCCCGTGCGAGACGATCAAGGGGTTCGAACACCTCGACAAGGTCATCGACATCGACCAGCGGGCGATCGGGCGCACGCCGCGGTCCAACCCTGCAACCTATACCGGGGCCTTTGGTCCGATCCGCGACTGGTTTGCCGGCCTGCCCGAGGCGAAGGCGCGCGGCTATCAGCCCGGCCGGTTCAGCTTCAACGTCAAGGGTGGACGGTGCGAGGCCTGCCAGGGTGATGGTGTCCTCAAGATCGAAATGAACTTCCTGCCCGATGTCTATGTGACCTGCGAGACCTGCAAGGGTCATCGCTACAATCGTGAAACGCTTGAAATAAAATTCAAAAACAAAAGTATCGCAGATGTTCTTGACATGACATGTGAAGAAGGGCTGGCATTCTTTCAGGCTGTGCCCGCGATCCGCGAAAAGATGGCGGCGTTGTGTGAGGTGGGGCTGGGCTACATCAAGGTCGGGCAACAGGCGACGACCCTGTCAGGCGGCGAGGCGCAGCGGGTGAAACTGTCAAAGGAACTTTCCCGCCGCGCCACGGGGCGCACGCTCTATATTCTGGACGAACCGACCACCGGCCTGCATTTCGAGGATGTAAGAAAGCTTCTGGAAGTGCTTCATTCCCTTGTGGAACAAGGCAATACGGTTGTTGTCATCGAGCACAACCTCGACGTGGTGAAAACCGCCGACTGGGTGATCGACATCGGGCCAGAGGGCGGCGACGGCGGAGGCGTGATCGTGGCCACCGGCACGCCGGAGCAGATCGCCAAGGTCGAGAGCAGTCACACCGGGAGGTACCTCAAGGACATGCTGAAACCGAAGAAGATGGCGGCGGAATGAATGCGATCGTTTGGCAGCGGATAGAGGGTGGATTGGTCTTTGCAGCCATCCTGACCGTGCTGATCTTGATTGATGCGACCAGCAGCTTTGCGCCGCTTTGGGCAATGCTGCTATTGTTCTTTGTCCCCGATTTGTCCTTCGCCGGCTATCTGGCAGGCCCGCGCGCTGGCGCTGCCACCTACAACCTCGTGCATCTTTACGGGTTCGGGCTGGGCCTGGTCGGCGTCGGCTTTGCGGTCGGCCCCAACCTCGATCTGATCACGCTGGGGCTGCTCTGGACAGCACATGCAGGGTTTGATCGGATGTTCGGTTATGGACTGAAGGAAACGACGGGGTTCGCCGACACTCATCTGGGGCGGATCGGGCGGGACAGAAAATAGTTCTGCCCCGCCAGCGCCCTACTCCATCGGCCTGAAGTTCAGGCTCGCGCCTTCCTTGATCCCGGAGGGCCAGCGCGAGGTGATCGTCTTGGTCCGCGTGTAGAACCGGAAGCTGTCCGGCCCGTGCTGGTTCAGATCGCCAAAGCCGGATTTCTTCCAGCCGCCAAAGGTGTGATAGGCCAGTGGCACCGGGATCGGCACGTTGATCCCGATCATGCCGACATTCACCCGGTTGGCAAAGTCGCGCGCGGTGTCACCGTCGCGGGTGTAGATCGCGGTGCCGTTGCCATATTCGTGGTCCATCGCCATTTTCAGCGCATCCTCGTAGGTTTTCGCGCGCACGGTGGACAGGACGGGGCCGAAAATTTCCTTGCGATAGATGTCCATGTCGGTGGTCACATGGTCGAACAGATGCGGGCCGACGAAAAACCCGCCCTCATAGCCCTGCAGTTTGAACCCACGGCCGTCGACGACCAGTCTCGCGCCCTGCGCTACACCTGATTCGATCAACTTCAGGATGTTCGCCTTGGCCGCCGCCGTAACGACCGGGCCATAATCCACATCGTTTCCAGCGGTGTACGGGCCGATCTTAAGCTTTTCGATGCGCGGGATCAGACGTTCGATCAAGGCATCCGCCGTGGCATCGCCCACCGGCACCGCCACCGAAATCGCCATGCAACGCTCGCCAGCGGCGCCATAGCCTGCCCCCACCAGCGCATCCGCTGCCTGATCCAGGTCGGCATCCGGCATGATGATCATGTGGTTCTTGGCACCGCCAAAGCACTGCACCCGCTTGCCGTTCGCAGTGCCGCGCGAATAGATGTATTCGGCGATCGGGGTGCTGCCCACAAAGCCCACGCCCGCGATGTCGCGATTGTCGAGGATCGCATCAACCGACACCTTGTCGCCGTTGATCACTTGCAGGACGCCATCCGGCAGGCCCGCCTCCTGCATCAGTTCGGCCAGCATCATCGGGACCGACGGATCACGCTCCGATGGTTTCAGGATGAACGCATTGCCGCAGGCGAGGGCCGGTCCCATCTTCCACATCGGGATCATGGCGGGAAAGTTGAACGGCGTGATTCCGGCTGCAACGCCAATGGGTTGGCGCATGGAGTACATGTCGATGCCGGGGCCGGCGCTGTCGGTGAACTCACCTTTCAAGAGATGCGGCGCCCCGATGCAGAACTCGATCACCTCCAGCCCCCGCTGGATGTCGCCCTTGGCATCCGGGATGGTCTTGCCGTGTTCGGACGACAGCACTTCGGCAAGTTTCTGCATGTCGCGGTTCAGAAGGCGGACGAACTCCATCATCACCCGGGCGCGGCGCTGCGGGTTTGTTGCCCCCCATTTCACCTGTGCGCGGGCCGCGTCGCTGGTGGCGGCGTCCAGCTCTTCCTTCGAGGCCAGCGCAACACGCGCCTGCACCTCGCCGGTGGCGGGGTTATAGACATCCGCAAATCGCCCCGACTTGCCTGCCACATGCTTGCCGTTGATCCAGTGACCGATCTCTTTCATCGCCATTCTCCCTGTGCTGCGCATACAATACCATTGCACAAACGCCTGACAAAGGGCTACTTTGGCAAAAGCACTTTGCGGAAATGCAAGATGGACTGGGACGACCTGCGGATTTTCCTGGCGGTGGCGCGGACCGACAGCCTGTCGGGCGCGGGCAAGCGGCTGAAGATCGACCCCGCGACCGTGGGGCGGCGGATCGCGCGGCTGGAGGACGCCGTGGGCGCACGGCTGTTCGCGAAATCTCCGCAAGGCTATGCGCTGACGGCTGAGGGCACCCGCCTGTTGCCTCATGCCGAACGGGCCGAATCCGCGCTGGACGGCGCGTCCGAGGCGCTGACCGGCCCCGAGGGGCTGACGGGGCAGGTCCGCATCGGCGCGCCGGACGGCTGTGCCAATTACCTCTTGCCGCAGGTGCTGGCCCGCATCTGCGATGCCAATCCGGGGCTGGAGGCGCAGATCGTGGCGCTGCCGCGCGTCTTCAACCTGTCAAAGCGCGAGGCGGACATGGCGATTGCCGTGTCCAGACCTGAAGCGGGCCGCCTGACGGTGCAAAAACTGACCGAGTATCGGCTGCATCTGGCGGCATCGCGCGCCTATCTGGACCGCGCACCGCCCTTGGCCAGGCTGGCCGACCTCAGCCAGCACCGGATGGTCGGCTATATCCCCGACATGATCTTTGACAAGGAACTGGACTATCTTGCCGGGATCGGCGTAGCCGGGGCGGCTTTGACGTCGAACTCGGTCTCGGTCCAGTTGAACTGGCTGCGCCACGGGGCAGGGGTGGGCGTGGTGCATGACTTTGCGCTGCCCTCGGCCCCGGAACTGACGCGGGTTCTGGCGACCGATGTGACGCTGACGCGGGCCTTTTGGCTGATCCGGCATGCCGACGACGGCAGGGTCGCCCGGCTCAACCGTTTTGCCGAACTCTTGGGCATTGAAATCCGCAAAGAAGTCCAACAGCTTGAGGCGGCGGCTTGACAGAATCTGACCACGGGCGTTGACTTTTCCGGACAGCGAGGGAGGCTGCCATGACTGTCCAGAACATTCTGAAGATAAAGGGGGACGTTGCCATCGTCACGGTGCCGTCCAGTTCCACCCTGTCCAGCGTCGCCGAAGTCCTGTCGACACGCAGGATCGGCGCGGTCGTGGTGTCCGATGACGGCAAGGTGCCGCTCGGGATCCTGTCGGAACGCGACATCGTGCGCGAACTGGGGCGGCGCGGGGTTGGCTGCATGTCCGATCCGATCACCAAGATCATGACGACAAAACTTGTCACCTGCACCCGCGCCGACCGCGCGACCGAAGTGATGCAAAAGATGACTGACGGCCGGTTCCGCCACATGCCCGTCATGGAGGGGGGCGTGATGGTGGGGTTCATTTCCATCGGCGATGTCGTCAAGTCGCGCCTGGCAGAGCTGTCGATGGAGAAAGAGGCGCTGGAGGGTATGATCAAGGGCTTCTGATCCATCCAGATTCGGGCTTGCGCCGCCACCGGCAATATTGTTGCGTGCGGGTCGGGGATGAAAAGGGGCCTTCCATGCGCATCGGGTTGTATCCGGGCACGTTCGATCCGGTCACGCTGGGCCACACCGACATCATCCAGCGCGCCATGGCCCTGGTCGACCGGCTGGTGATCGGTGTCGCGATCAACCGCGACAAGACCCCCTTGTTCAGCCTGCAAGAGCGGGTCGCCATGGTGAATGCGGAATGCGCCGCGATCACGGCGCGCACGGGCGGCGAGATCGTGGTGCATCCCTTCGAAAATCTGCTGATCGACTGCGCCCGGGACGTGGGTGCCACGATCATCATCCGCGGGCTGCGCGCGGTGGCGGATTTCGAGTATGAATTCCAGATGGTCGGCATGAACCGCGCGCTTGATGCCTCGATCGAGACGGTGTTCATGATGGCGGATGCGCGCCGCCAGGCGATCGCATCGAAACTGGTCAAGGAGATCGCGCGGTTGGGCGGCGATGTCACGAAGTTCGTGCCCGCGCCCGTCAACGCGGCACTGATCCGCAAGTTCGCCTGACCCGATGGGCGAAAAATCAAAAGGGGGCCGGTTGGCCCCCTTGCATCGTTGCGATCTGACCGGCGCCCTCAGGCGGCCTTGCCATAGACCGCTTGGCGGGCGATGCGCTCGGCGTCACCAGGGAAAATGTTCAGGTCGAGCGCGATGTCCAACGGCAGGTTCGCAATCTCGTCGCGGGTCTTGCGGTAGGCGGCATAGTTGCGCGCGGCATCTTTCAGCATCGTAAAGGCGGAAATCATCATCAGGTCCTTTCATCCTGCAAGGGTCTGCTTGTTCTCCTTGCGTGGCTCATACTTGGCCATTCCGCTACCGCTAACAACCGTCAATGCTGCGGTGCAGCTATGCGTGGAAAGCATGGCTCTGCGCATGAAAGAAGGGCACCCGAAGGTGCCCTTTGCCGCAATATCAGCGACTTCAGATCAACTTGCCCATCGCGACGGCAGTATCCGCCATGCGATTCGAGAAGCCCCATTCATTGTCATACCAGGACAGGATCGACACGAACGTCCCGTCCATCACCTTGGTCTGGTCCATGTGGAACACCGACGAATGCGGGTCGTGGTTGAAGTCCGACGAGACCAGCTTGTCATTGGTATAGCCAAGAATGCCCTTCAGCCGCCCGTCTGCCGCCGATTTGATCGCCTGGTTGATCTCTTCCACCGATGTCGTGCGCTTGGCGACGAACTTCAGGTCCACAACCGACACGTTCGGCGTGGGCACGCGGATGGAAATGCCGTCCATCCTGCCCTTCAGCTCCGGCAGCACGAGACCCACGGCCTTGGCCGCCCCGGTCGAGGTCGGGATCATCGACAAGGCTGCCGCACGGGCGCGGTAAAGGTCCTTGTGCATCGTGTCCAGCGTCGGCTGGTCGCCGGTATAGGAATGGATGGTGGTCATCATCCCCTTCTCGATGCCGATGGCGTCGTTCAGCACCTTGGCCACCGGCACAAGGCAGTTCGTGGTGCAAGAGGCGTTCGACACCACGATGTCGTCCTTGGTCAGTGTGTGGTGGTTGATGCCATAGACGATGGTCTTGTCCGCGCCGTCGCCGGGGGCCGAGATCAGCACCCGCCTGGACCCGTTTTCCAGATGGGCGGCGCATTTTTCCCTGGAGGTGAAGATGCCGGTGCATTCCAGCACGATGTCGACATCGCCCCAGGGCAGTTCGGCCGGGTTCTTCAGCGCAGTGACGCGGATCGGTCCGCGCCCGACATTGATCGTGTCCGCCGTCGTCGTGACGGTCGCCGGAAACCGGCCATGCACGCTATCGTAGCGCAGCAGATGCGCATTCGTTTCCACCGGGCCAAGGTCGTTGACCGCGATGACCTCGATGTCGGTGCGGCCTGATTCCACGATGGCGCGCAGGATGTTGCGCCCGATGCGGCCAAATCCGTTGATGGCGACCTTGACGGCCATGATGGTTCCTCCGACGTTTGGGTGACGTGTGGCGTGGTTGCGATTCTGTGCCCCCAATGCCGGGGGACTGCTGGCGCTAACAACGCCAGTTTGGACAAAGATTCAACCCGGTTTCAGGGTTTCAGCGCCAAAAGGCCAGCCATTCGACCATGTCGACAAACTTGCGCAGCAGGAACAAAAGAACCGCGCTGTCATTGAAAAGCACGTCCGCGCCAAGCGCCGCCGCGATCATCAGACCCAAGGCCAGGGCGATACGGTCCGTCACTGCGGCCTCCTTTCCACGGGAATGCGATCCGTCATCGCGACACATTCCCTGATTTTGCGTGACCCGCAAGGCGACAGTGCTGCATCCGGGTGATGACGGCAGGGGGGCAACCGCACGACGCTTTGCCAAGCTGCCACTCCCGCGCTAAGTGGATCGGGACGACCGGCATGAGGAATGGTGATGAGCGGACTTCTGGCGCTGTTGGACGATGTGGCGGCGATCGCCAAGGTGGCGGCGGCCTCGGTCGATGACATTGCGGCTGCGGCGACCAAGGCGGGCGTCAAGGCGGCGGGTGTGGTGATCGACGATGCCGCGGTAACGCCGAAATATGTCACAGGCTTTTCCGCCGAACGGGAATTGCCGATCATCTGGCGGATCGCTTTGGGGTCGCTGAAGAACAAGGTGATCGTGCTTTTGCCGGGCCTCCTGGCGTTGAACTATTTCCTGCCGCAGGCGATCACGCCGCTGTTGATGCTGGGCGGGGCATATCTGTGTTTCGAAGGCGCCGAAAAGGTCTATCACAGCCTTCTGCCCCATGCCGACAAGGCGGTCGAAGCCGATTTCGACACCAAGGATCCGACCCGGCTGGAAGAGGAAAAGATCGCAGGCGCAATCAAGACCGACTTCATCCTGTCGGCAGAAATCATGACCATCGCGCTGGCCACTATCGAAAGCACGAATTTCTGGATGCAGGCGATCACGCTGGCGGTGGTGGGCGCGCTGATCACCGGCGCCGTCTATGGGGCCGTCGCGCTGATCGTCAAGATGGACGATGCCGGGCTGTACATGGCGCGGGCGGCGCGGACCCGTGCGGGCCGGGCCTTCGGGCGCGGGTTGGTTGTCGGGATGCCAAAACTGATGGCGGTCCTGTCGGTGGTCGGCACCGCCGCGATGCTGTGGGTCGGTGGCAATATCGTGATCCACGGCCTTGATGTGCTGGGCTGGCCCTGGCTTTACGACCAGATCAAGTATCTTGCGACGGCGGTTTCAGCGGTCGTGCCGGTTGCGCAGGGGTTCGTGTTCTGGGCTGTGACCGCGGCGGTTGACGGCGTGTTGGGGCTGATCCTTGGCGTCGCGCTGATCCCGGTGGCCACGCGGATTGTCGGCCCGCTGTGGCGCGGTATGACGGGCGCAAAGGCGGCAGAGTGACCGGCGATCTTGCCACCCTTGTCGGGCGCATCCTGATTGCGGCGCTGTTTCTGGCCGGTGCCGCGCAGAAAGGCACCGACCCCTCGGCGGTCGAGGGTCTGCTGGCGGCCCGGGGCTGGCCGATGTGGCTGGTCTGGCCCGCGCTGGCGTTCAATCTTGGAACAGGGCTGGCGCTGGTCGCGGGGCTATGGGTGCGCCCGGTGGCCTTGGCGCTGGCCGCCTATGCTGCGGTGACAAGCCTTTTTCACTACATCCCCGCCGATGGCTGGCAGATGTCGATCTTTGTCAAGAACTGGGCGATTGCCGGAGGTTGCCTGATCCTGGCAGCCCATGGGGCAGGGCGGTTTGCCCTGCGCCCATAGATGCGGCGCTACAGCAGCGATTTCGCCTTTGCCACGGCCGCCTCGGCGGTGATGCCGAACTCCTTGTAAAGCCGGTCTGCCGGGGCCGAAGCGCCAAAGCCGTGCATCCCGACGAATCCGGATTTTTCGCGTCGGCCGCCCTCGCCGAACAGCCAGCGGTCCCAGCCGAAGCGGACGCCCGCCTCGATCGCAACACGGACGGGGCCGGGGGGCAGGACGCGGCGGCGCCAGGCATCGTCCTGGGCCTCGAACAGGTCCCAGCAGGGCATCGACACGACCCGCGTGCCGATCCCTTCGCCCTCCAGCAGGTCGCGGGCCTTCAGCGCGATCTCGACCTCGGACCCGGTGGCCATCAGGATGACCTGGCGTCGGGCGACGGCATCGGCCAGCACATAGCCGCCCTTGGCGACCATGTTCTGGTTGGTGTGGGTTTTCCGCACCGCAGGCAGATTCTGTCGGCTGAGCGACAGCACCGTCGGCGTCCTGGCCGACATCAGCGCCACTTCCCAGGCCTCGGCCACCTCCACCAGATCGGCGGGGCGGATGACATGGGTGTTGGGCGTGGCGCGGCTGATCGCCAGATGCTCGACCGGCTGATGCGTCGGTCCATCCTCGCCAAGACCGATGCTGTCATGCGTCATCACATAGACAACGGGCACGCCCATCAGGGCGGAAAGGCGCATGGCAGGGCGCGCATAGTCGGTAAAGCACATGAAGGTGCCGCCATAGGGCCGGATGCCGCCGTGCAGAACCATCCCGTTCATCGCCGCCGCCATGCCATGTTCACGGATGCCGAAATTGACATAGCGGCCCTTGCGGTTGCCGGGTTCGAAGACGCCGAGGTCTGGCGTCCGGGTGTTGTTGGATCCCGTAAGGTCCGCCGAACCGCCGATGGTCTCGGGCATTACCGGATTGACCGCGACCAGCACCTTTTCCGACGCCGACCGGGTGGCGAGTTTCGGCATGTCGGCCACGGCCTGCTTTTTCACCGCACGGATCGCGGCGGCCAGTCTGGCGGACGGGGTGCCATGGAACACCCGTTCGAACTCGGCCCTTTTGGCCGCGGGCAGGGCGTTCAGGCGCGTGTGCCATTCGGCATGGGCGCGGGCTCCACGTGCACCGAGCGACTCCCACCAACGCTTGATCTCGCCCGGAATCTCGAACGGACCATAGGGCCAGCCATAGCCGTCCTTTGCCGCCTTCAACTGCGCGGAATCGGTCAGCGCGCCGTGCCCCTTGTTGGTGTCCTGCGCGGCATGGCCCAGCGCGATATGCGTCTTGCAGGCGATCATCGCGGGGCCGGCGCTGGCCTTGGCCGCCGTCAGCGCGCGGTCGATGTCGACCGGATCATGGCCGTCGCAGGCAAACACATCCCAGCCGCTGGCAGCAAAGCGCGCCATCTGATCGGTCACGTCGGCCAGCGACACCTTGCCGTCGATGGTGATGCCGTTGTTGTCCCACAGCACGATCAGGTGGCTCAACTGCTGTTTGCCGGCCAGGGCCAGCGCCTCCTGGCTGACGCCCTCCATCAGGCAGCCATCGCCCGCAATGACATAGGTGTGGTGATCCATGATCCTGGCGCCAAACCGGGCGCGCAGGGATTCCTCGGCAATCGCAAAACCCACCGAGTTGGCCAGGCCCTGACCCAAGGGACCTGTCGTTGTTTCCACCCCCGCGACATGGCCGTATTCGGGGTGGCCCGCGGTGATCGACCCCCACTGCCGGAAATCCTTGATCTGCTGCAGCGTCATGTCGGCATAGCCGGTGAGATAAAGAAGGCTGTAGATCAGCATCGACCCGTGTCCCGCCGACAGGATGAAGCGGTCGCGGTCGGGCCAGCGCGGCGCGGCGGGGTCGAATTTCAGGTGTTTCTCGAACAGGACCGTCGCCACATCCGCCATGCCCATCGGCATGCCGGAATGCCCCGAATTGGCCGCCGCCACCGCGTCCAGCGTCAGGGTGCGGATGGCGGCAGCGCGCATCCAGTGGTCGGGGTGGGCGGCGCGGAGGGCGGCAATATCCACGGCTGTTATCCTTTTTGGACAGAAATGACGGGGTTGCCACAGGCTGTTACCGGCCCGGACCGGCAAGATCAAGCAGGGGCCTTCGGGGTCAGGCGGAAAGGGGCGACGCCTTTTTGCAATTCGCGTTATGTTCGGGGTTGACGGGGCGGTGAACGATTCGCACTCTGATAGAAATCAAAGCGCGCGCGGCAAATGAAATAGCTGCGGCACAACAAGAGGATGGCGATGCAAGATATCGCAGAGCTTGAACGCAGGATTTCGTCGGCGCTGGACCGGATCGGACAGGGCCTGGACCGGATGCCGTCATCCGTCCCGGTGGCGCCCGCCCCTCCCGGCGAGGCCCCCGCAAGAGAATTGGCCCGTGTCCAGGCCGCGCTTGAGGAAGAGCGGATGGTGACGGCGCAACTGAACGAGCGGCTGAAATCCGTCAAGGAGAAAGAGGCGCTGCTGCGGACCGAACTGGACGAGAAATGCCAGCGCCTGACGCGGCAACTGGACACGCAGGGGCTGGAGCTGCAACGAATGCGCAAGACTGCCGTGCAACTGCGTGAACAGCTTAGGGAAATCCGCGAGGCGCAACTGGGCGACGCCAACCCGCAACTGGTCAACAAGGCCATGCTGACCGAACTGGAGGCGTTGCGCGCGACCCGGATGACCGAGATGGCCGAAATGGAAGAACTGATCGCGGAACTGTCACCCCTGCTGGAAGAGGCCCCGGCCCATGCCTGATGTCGATATCACGATAGGCGGACGCACGTTCCAGGTGTCCTGCCAGGAGGGCGAGGAGCATTTCCTGCGCGGTGCCGCACAGATGCTGGACGCCGAGGCGCAACCCCTTGTCACGCAACTGGGCCGCCTGCCCGAAAGCCGCCTGCTGCTGATGGCGGGCCTGATGCTGGCCGACAAGACGGCGGCGGTCGAGGATGAGAACCGCGCGCTCAAGGCGCAGATGGCGGGGGCCAAGTCCGGTGGCGAAAAGGACCGCGTCGAGGTTCCGGTGATCCCGCGGCAGGTTGTCGACAGCCTTGCCGAAATCGCGGCGCGGGCCGAGGCGCTGGCCGCGCGGGTCGAGGAAAAAACCTGATCAGGGGACGGCGCTGGTTCAGGCCGTCCTGGCCTCGCGCCGCCGCTGACGCGATTGACAAGGATAGCAACCATGTATGTCGATGGTTTCGTCGTTCCCGTAAAGCGGCATCGGATCGAAGATTACAAGGCGATGGCCAGGGACATGGCCGAACGCTGGGTCAAGCATGGCGCGTTGTCGGTCGTCGAGGCGATGGGCGACGACGTGCCGGACGGCGAAGTGACCTCGTTTCCCATGGCGGTCAAGCTGGAGCCGGACGAGGTGGTGTTCTTTTCCTGGATCACCTATGCCGACCGCACAACGCGTGACCGGGTCAATGCGCTTGTCATGGCCGAAAGCGGTCCTGCCATGACCGAAATCTTTGAAAATGATCCGCCGATGAGCCCCAAGCGCATGATCTGGGGCGGGTTCACACCGATCTTGCACGTCACGACCTAAGCGGTTGGGGCCGCGGTGAGCAACCTGCAGACCTGTCAGGCGTTTGCGGCGCGAATCTGTTCTGCCGCGTCCTTGTTGAAGGCCACACCCTTGGCCTCGAACAAGGCGTCGAGTTCGCCTGACAGGGTCATTTCGGTGACGATGTCGCAACCGCCGATGAACTCTCCCTTGACGTAAAGCTGCGGGATGGTCGGCCAGTCGGCGTAGTCCTTGATGCCCTGGCGGATTTCAGCGTCCTGCAGCACGTCGACATCGACATAGTCGATGCCCATGAAATTCAGGACGCCGGCGACGCGGCTGGAAAAGCCGCAGCCCGGCATCATCTTGCTGCCCTTCATATAGAGGACGACGTCGTTCTTGGTCACGGTGTCGTGGATGCGGTCACGTGCGGTCATGGTCTGGTCCTTGCGGTTAATCGGGGGCCTTGGTGGTCAGCGCCAGCGCGTGCAGGGCACCGCTGGGGCCGTCCATCCGGCCCTTGAGGCTGGCATAGACCGCGCGCTGCTGCTGGACGCGGTTCATGCCCCGGAAACTTTCGTCGATGACTTCGGCCGCGAAATGCGATCCGTCATTGCCCTGCACGGTGATACGGGCCCTGGGAAAGGCGGCGCGGATCAGAGTTTCGATGTCGTGGGCGTCGATGGCCATGGAGTGTCCTCGGGCGGTCTGACAGGAAATGTAAGCCCGCAGCCGACCGCTCGCAAGGGTGCATGGCGCAGCCTCATCCGACCGCGCGGGCAAAGGCGCCCCGATACAGTGCGGAAAGCCCGGCCAGCGGCGCGGAGGAGGTGCCAAGGGTGATCCTGTCGCCGCCAAAGGCGCCAGCGACCGTGACGGACACACCTGCCCGTGCCGCCTCGGCCTGGACGGCAGACATCGCGGTCGGCGCACAGGCGATCAGATAACGGGCCTGATCCTCGCCGAAAAGGGTCGCGATGTCCCCGGCCCCCAGCACCAGCCCCAGACCCGCGCCCTCGGCCATCCGGAACGCAGCCAGCGCCAGCCCCCCATCGCCCAGATCCGTACAGGCCCGCAAGGACCTGGCGCAGGCAACGATCACGCCGGCCGAGGATTTTTCGGCGGCCAGATCGACCGGAGGGGCGTCGCCATCCTCGATCCCGAAGGCCTCGGCCAACAGCGCCGACTGACCCAGATGCCCGCGTGTGTCGCCGATCACCAGTGCCACATCACCGTCCTGCGGCACCCCTGCGATCCGGTCCGCCACGTCCGCGATCAGCCCGACCGCCCCGATGGTGGGCGTGGGCAGGATCGGCTGGCCGTCAGTTTCGTTGTAAAGTGACACGTTGCCCGAAACGATCGGCATGTCCAGCGCGCGAACTGCCTCGCCTATACCTTTGATAGCGCACACGAGTTGGCCCATGATGGCGGGCTTTTCGGGGTTGCCGAAGTTCAGGTTGTCGGTCGTCGCCAAGGGCCGCGCACCAACCGCGATCAGGTTCCGATAAGCCTCGGCTACCGCCTGCTTGCCGCCTTCGAACGGGTTGGCGCGGACGTAGCGGGGGGTGACGTGCGAGGTAAAGGCCAATGCCTTTGACGTGCCATGCACCCGGACAATTCCTGCGCCATGGCCGGGGGGCAGGACGGTATCGGCACCCACTTCGCTGTCATACTGCTCCCACACCCAGGACTTGTGGGCATAGCTCGCGCTGCCGATCAGGGCGCGCAGGGCGTCGATGGGGTCGATGGCGGGAACAGCACCCAAAGGCGTTGCGGCAGGTGTCTCGACCCAGGGCCGGTCGTATTCCGGTGCGCTGGACGAAAGTTTCGACAGCGGCAGGTCGGCCTTCACCGCGTTGCCATGCAGGATCAGGAACCTGTCTTCGGCAATCGTCTCGCCCACGATGGCGAAATCGAGGTCCCATTTGACAAAGATCGCCCGCGCCTCGGCCTCTTTTTCGGGACGCAGGACCATCAGCATGCGCTCCTGAGACTCCGACAGCATCATCTCGTAGGCGGTCATGTTCGCCTCGCGCTGCGGCACGTCGTCCAGCTGCAGCCGGATGCCAAGCCCGCCCTTGTCGCCCATCTCCACCGCAGAACAGGTCAGGCCGGCCGCGCCCATGTCCTGAATGGAGATCACCGCCCCCGTCTGCATCAGTTCAAGGCAGGCCTCCAGCAGGCGCTTTTCGGTAAAGGGATCGCCGACCTGCACCGTGGGGCGCTTTTCTTCGATGGTCTCGTCAAATTCGGCCGAGGCCATGGTGGCCCCGCCAACCCCATCGCGGCCCGTCTTGGCCCCCAGATAGACCACGGGCATGCCGACGCCGGACGCCACCGAATAGAAAATCTTGTCGGCATCCGCGAGGCCTGCCGCAAAGGCATTGACCAGACAGTTGCCGTTGTAGCTGCGGTGAAACCGCACCTCGCCGCCCACGGTCGGCACGCCAAAGGCATTGCCATAGCCGCCGACGCCCGCGACGACGCCTTTGACGAGGTGCCGGGTCTTGGGGTGATCCGGGACACCAAACGACAGCGCATTCATCGCCGCAATGGGGCGCGCGCCCATGGTAAAGACATCGCGCAGGATACCCCCAACACCCGTCGCAGCGCCTTGATAAGGCTCGATATAGCTGGGGTGGTTGTGGCTTTCCATCTTGAAGATCACGGCCTGGCCATCACCGATGTCGACGACGCCGGCATTTTCGCCCGGACCGCAGATGACCTGCGGGCCCGTGGTCGGCAGGGTGCGCAGCCATTTTTTCGAGGATTTGTAGGAGCAATGCTCGTTCCACATCGCGGAAAAGATGCCAAGCTCGGTAAAGGTCGGTTCGCGCCCGATGATGTCCTGTAACCGCGCGTATTCATCCGGCTTCAGCCCGTGGGCTGCGATCAGGTCGGGCGTGATTGCGGGGTCGGACATCTGGGCCTCGGGGCGTGGTCAAGGGGATGGCTTGCGTCATAGGCGATAGGGTGGCCGAGGGAAAGCGGCCCGCGCGAGGATTCCGGCCAGCGTCGCAAATGGCGCGGATCGGTGTCGCTTTTGGCGGACAAGCGCCGCAATCATCGGGGGTCCGGCATGCCCGAAACGGCATAAGATGCACAAAGACATGCGGAGGCACGGGCAATGGGCGATATGGATGTGGCTGGCGGGGCAGGGCGCCGTGCGCGGGGCGGCGGCGGATCGGCACGGCGGGCAGAGCGCACCGCCGTCAGCCTGGACACCGCGAAGTTCATCCAGCGCAACATCCCGAATTTCGAGATCCTGAACGAAGAGGCGTTGCAGATCATCGAATGGAACGCCGATACGGTGCTTGAGGAAATTGGCGTCAACTTCGTCGAGAACCCGGCGGCGCTGGACCTGTGGCGGGCGGCGGGGGCGGATGTCAAGGGTGAGCGGGTCCATATTCCGCGCGGCCTTGCCCGCAAGCTGTGCGGCACGGCGCCGAAAAACTTCACCCAATATGCGCGCAACCCCGACCGAAATGTCGACATCGGCGGGCGCAATCTGGTGCTGGCCCCGGTCTATGGCCCGCCCTTTGTCCGCGATGTGGCTGGCGGGCGGCGCTATGCGACGATCCACGATTTCCAGCAGTTCGTGCGCCTCGGATACATGTCGAAATGGCTGCACCATTCCGGCGGGACGGTGTGCGAGCCGACCGATATCGCGGTGAACAAGCGTCACCTCGACATGCTGCACGCCCATATCACCCTTTCGGACAAGCCCTATATGGGGTCCGTGACGGAACCGAGCCGGGCGGCGGATTCGGTGGCGATGTCCAAGCTGCTGTTTGGGGCTGATTTCGTCGACCAGAACACGGTGATGACCAGCCTGATCAACATCAACTCACCCATGACCTTTGACGGGATCATGATGGGTGCGCTGGAGGTCTATGCCCGCGCCAACCAGGCGACGATCATCAGCCCCTTCATCGTGGGTGGCGCCATGGCCCCGGTGACGGTGGCGGGCACGCTGACGCAGGTCTTGGCCGAGGTTCTGGCCGGCGTCGCCTATTCCCAATTGGTCCGCCCCGGCGCCCCCGTGATTGCAGGCGCGTTCGTGACATCCATCGACATGAACTCCGGCGCGCCGACATTCGGGACACCCGAGGCCGCGCATATCACCTATGGCGCGGGGCAACTTGTCCGCCGTCTGGGGCTGCCGTATCGGTCCGGCGGATCATTCTGCGGGTCGAAACTGCCGGATGCCCAGGCGGCCTATGAGACCGCGAACAGCCTGAACATGGCGTTGCTGGCCGGGGTCAACTTCATGCTTCATGCCTGTGGCTGGCTGGAGGGCGGGCTGGTCAGTTCCTATGAAAAGTTCGTCATGGATGCCGATCAGCTCGGCACGCTGCACCACCTCGCCCAGGGCGTGATCATGGACACCAACGGCCAGGCGATGGATGCCATCCGCGAAGTGGGTCCGGGCGGACACTATCTTGGCTGCGAACACACCCAGGCGAATTTCAAGTCGGCCTTCTGGCGATCGGACCTGCTGGATTACAAACCGTTCGAGACCTGGGCCGAGGAAGGTGCGCGCGATACCGCAACGCTGGCCGAAGCGCGGGTGAAAAAGATGCTGGGGGACTATCAGCAGCCGCATCTTGATGAAGGTATCCGCGAGAGCCTTGATGACTATGTGGCGCGGCGCAAGTCCGAGATGCCGGACGCCTTCGTCTGAACCGCCCCCATGTTCTGACAAAAAGGCCCGGGCGGATGTCCCGGGCCTTTTTCGGTTGCGCAAGTCTTTGTCAGATTGCGGCCTTGCGCAAGACCACTCGGGCCTCGGCCATCAGCGCGATCAGCACCTCGATGTGGCGCGCGATGGAATAGGACGCATCGCCCGCGCGCCGCGTCTGCTCCATGCCGTCCTCGACCGACAACAGGCGCTTCAGTGCGGTTTCGGGGGTGGCCGTCGTCTCGATCAGCCGCCGCAGGTCGCGGTCGCGGCGATAGTCAGACTGACCGAACCGCGCCGCACGGATCAACAGGCGCGGACGTTTCAGGTTGTCGATCAGGGTGCGAAGGTCCGACAGGGGATGGGGCATTCCGGTCTCCAATCAATTCAGGCGGCCACCATGCCCTGCAACAACCAAGCGTTGCACAATCCTTGGTTGAAGCGCACGCTTCCATGGAAAAAATTTAGGATTTGGAAACCATTCTGGCCGCAATCGTTCCTTAACGAACGAGTAACCATTTTCGACTTTAGGTTGAACCCGTCCCCGGACCGGCATCGACCTGACCGCGGGGCAACGGAAAGTGCATGATGTCGTCAATAGTTTCGTCCGGTGTCTGTGACCTGCCTGCATGGCTTCCCGGTTCGGTCCGGCTTTACCTTCATCATATCGAGGATGGGGTGTCGCTGCGTGCGCTGGCGCGGCGCGAAGGCGTGCATGCCTCGACGGTCATGCGCCAGGTTCGCCGGTACGAGAACCGCCGCGACGACCCCTTGCTCGACGCAGCGCTGACGCGCCTTGTCAGCCGCCCCGTGGCCCCCTTGAACGATCCCGAAACCCGAAAGGACCTGACCGACATGAGTGCTCCCCCGCGCAGCAACAGCTTTGGCATTGACGAGGCCGCGATCGGGCTGGAAGGCCGCCGCATCCTGCGCCGCCTTGCGGAAAACGGCGCCGTTCTGGTGGTGGCCCCCGACATGGACAAGGCCGTGGTGCTGCGCGAACTGCCCGACGGGCGGTCGGTGCGCACGGCTGTCCTTGACCGCGACGCGGCCGAGGCATTCGTGCTGAAGGACTGGATCGCGCCGAAAAAGGTCGGGCGCATCGTGACCTATGAGATCACGTCGGCGGGGCGCGCGGCCTTGCGTCAGATGATCGACGCCGAGGGTTCCGATCTGCGCGGACTGGCCGAGGCGGCCACCCCCTTTGCCGACCAGCACCGCGAATGGGCGACCCGCACGGTCAGCGAGGACGGCACGTCGCGCCGCCTGCGCTACAATCTGGCGGAAAGTCCGGTGGCCGTGCTGGGGCGGCGGCGCGACAAGGATGGCCGCGTGTTTCTGGAACCGGAACTTGTCACCGCCGCCGAACGCCTGCGCGAGGATTTCGAACTGGCCCAGATGGGGCCGCGCGTGGCGCAGAACTGGGACCGGTTCCTGACCGGCGGCGACCGGGGCGGGTTTCGCGGCGACAGCGGCCTGGCCGAAGGGCCGAATGCCGCGCGCGACCGGGTGGCGGCGGCGCTGCGCGATCTGGGGCCTGGCCTGGGGGATGTGGCGCTGCGCTGCTGTTGTTTCCTCGAAGGTCTGGAGGTCGCCGAAAAGCGCATGGGGTGGGCGTCCCGTTCCGGCAAGATCGTGCTGCGCATAGCATTGCAGCGGCTGCGGCGGCACTATGACCAAACCTATGGCCGGTCCGGCCCCCTGATCGGCTAACCTTGCGCGCCTTGACCTGTCTCGCGGCCTCTGGCATCCCCCAAGGCTGCGAGACAGGATTTTCCAGGATGAACCTCTTCAACGATATGCGGGCGCTGGTCCTGGGCGAGGTCCGGGGACTTCAGGACGCGGGGCTCTTGCCCGAGGGTCTGGACACCGGCCCGATCACGGTGGAACCGCCCCGCGACCCCGCGCATGGCGACATGGCGACCAATGCCGCGATGGTGCTGGCGAAGTCTGCGGGTCAGCAGCCGCGTGCGATTGCCGAGGCGCTCGCGGCGGCGCTGCTGCGCGATCCGCGCATCATTGCCGCCGAGGTGGCAGGGCCGGGGTTCCTGAACCTGCGGCTTGCGCCGGATGTCTGGCAAGCGGTGGTGAAATCGGCGCTGCAACACGGCCAGGATTATGGACGTTCGTCCCTTGGGTCCGGGGCGCGGGTGAATGTCGAATTTGTTTCCGCCAACCCGACCGGCCCGATGCATGTGGGCCACGTCCGGGGCGCGGTCGTCGGCGATGCACTCGCGCGGCTTCTGGCGTTTGCGGGCTGGGACGTCACGCGCGAATACTACATCAACGACGGCGGCGCGCAGGTCGACGTGCTGGCTCGGTCGGCCTATGAACGCTACCGCGAGGCGCATGGCCTGTCGCCCGAGATCGCCGAGGGTCTTTATCCCGGCGACTATCTGATCCCCGTTGGGCAGGCGATGAAGGCCCGCTTTGGCGACAGTTTCCTCGACAAGGGCGAACAGGTCTGGCTGGCCGAGGTGCGCGCGTTTGCCACCGAAATGATGATGCAGATGATCCGCGACGATCTGGCGGCACTTGGTGTGCAGATGGATGTCTATTCGTCGGAAAAATCGCTTTATGGCACCGGCAGGATCGAGGCTGCGATCAACACGTTGCGCGATATGGGTCTGATCTACGAAGGCACGCTCGAACCGCCCAAAGGCAAGGAACCCGAGGATTGGGAGCCGCGCGTGCAGACGCTGTTCCGGTCCACCGCCTTTGGCGATGACGTGGACCGCCCGGTGCAGAAATCCGATGGTGGCTGGACCTATTTTGCGCCCGACATCGCCTATCACTATGACAAGGTGCAGCGCGGGTTTGACGCGCTGATCAACATTTTCGGCGCCGATCACGGCGGCTATGTCAAACGGCTCAAGGCCGTGGTGGCGGCCTTGTCCGGCAACCGTGTGCCCCTGGACATCAAGCTGATCCAGCTGGTCAAGCTGTGGAAGAACGGCGAACCTTTCAAGATGTCCAAGCGGGCAGGGACCTTTGTCACCCTGCGCGATGTCATCGACGAGGTGGGGCCCGATGTGACCCGCTTCATCATGCTGACGCGCAAGAACGACGTGGCGCTGGACTTCGATTTCGACAAGGTGCTGGACCAGTCCAAGGACAACCCGGTCTTTTACGTCCAGTACGCCAATGCGCGGATCAATTCGGTGCTGCGCCGTGCGCGCGAGGCGGGTCTGGATGTCGCCGATGGGGGTCTGGCGCGCGCCGATCTTGCGCGGCTGTCACATCCGTCGGAACTGGCGCTGGCCGCCAGGATCGCCGAATGGCCCCGCCTCGTCGAGATCGCGGCACGCGGAAACGAACCGCACCGGGTCGCGTTCTACCTTTATGAACTGGCCTCGGACCTGCACGGGCACTGGAACAAGGGCAACGACGATCCGTCCCTGCGGTTCTTTCAGGACGGTGATGCCGCCACAACGCTGGCGAAAATCGCCCTTGCGCGGGCGGCAGGCGTTGTGATTTCCGCCGGTTTGGGTATTCTCGGGGTCACGCCGGTCGAAGAAATGCGCTGAATGGCGCCATCCCGCCCGGCATGAGCAAACGACAAGCAGTCGGGGCGCTGGTCCAAAGACTGTGAGATGGGGCAGAGAATGGCGGGACTGGACGGCGATTTTCGACGGTTCGACATGGGCGCGACGGGCCGTCACAAGCTACGCATGAGTGTATCGCTGGCGGGTGCCGCGGTGTCTGGCGCGCTGGTGGTGGGCCTGGCGCTCTGGGGCTACCGGCTGGCGGTGCGCGACGTGTCGGGCATCCCCGTGGTGCGCGCCCTCGAAGGTCCCATCCGGATCGCGCCCGAAACACCCGGTGGCGATATTGCAGCCTATCAGGGACTTGCGGTCAACGAAGTGGCCGCAGTGGGGACTGCCGCGACACCGCCGGACCGCCTGATGCTGGCACCAAGGCCGGTCGAACTGTCGCCTGACGACGCCCCCGGCCTTGGCCCGCTGACGGTGCCCGACACCGATGCGGTGGTGGCTCAATCGCTGCAGACGGCGCTGGAGCCCGCGCCCGTGGCGGAAGCCATCGGAACCGAGGATGCCATCGCCCTGGCCCTGGCCGAGGCGCTGGCGGATGACGAGGGGTCAGCCCTGGCCGATCCCGACCTGCCCGCAGGGGCGATGGCGCGCTCGATCCGTCCGGTGACGCGCCCGGGTGCGGAACTGGGGGCGGTTGCGGATGTCGCTTCGACGCCGGTGGTGGACATTGTAGAGGTCGACCCCGCGACGCTGACCCCCGGCACGCGGCTGGTGCAGTTCGGCGCTTTTGCGACGCGTGACGCCGCCCG
Source organism: Rhodobacterales bacterium (assembly GCA_021155205.1). Lineage (GTDB taxonomy): Bacteria > Pseudomonadota > Alphaproteobacteria > Rhodobacterales > Rhodobacteraceae > JAJNPS01. The sequence goes on along the minus strand of JAJNPS010000010.1, from coordinate 31,122 downwards.
CGCGGCATGGGTGAACCTGCTGGCACGGGCAGGCGACCTCATGGGGGACAAGGCGATGGTGATCGAGGCCGCGACCAGCGGCGGGCAGGAATTCTACCGCCTGCGCGCGCACGGGTTCGCCGACGAGATCGAGGCCCGCCGGTTCTGTTCGGCCATGCTGGCGGACATTCCCGACTGCATTCCCGTGGCCGTCAGATGAGCGTCGGCCGGCTGGCCGCGATCTTCGGCTGCGCCGGACCGATCCTTGATGCCGGAGAACGCGCATTTTTCCGCGATGCCGATCCCTTTGGCTTCATCGTTTTTGCGCGCAATGTCGAAACCCCGGACCAGTTGCGCCGCCTGACCGGCGATCTGCGCGATGCGGTCGGGCGGGATGCGCCGGTGCTTGTCGATCAGGAAGGGGGGCGGGTGCAGCGACTGCGCGGCCCGCACTGGCGCGACTGGCCGCCGCCGCTGGACACCGCGCTGGCCGCGGGCAGTGCGGAACATGCCGCAACGCTGCTGGCGCTGCGGGCGACGCTGATTGCATCGGAACTGCGCGCGGTCGGCATCGACGCCAATTGCGCCCCGATCGCGGACATCGCATCGGACGCAACGCATCCTTTCCTGCGCAACCGCTGTTACGGCACCGATGCGCGCACCGTCACGCTGATCGCGCGGGCCGTGGCGGACGCCTGCCTTGCCGCCGGCGTTCTGCCGGTGATGAAGCATCTGCCCGGCCACGGCCGCAGCATCGCCGACACGCATCACGACCTGCCCACCGTCGAGGCCAGCGCCGAGGACCTGATCGCCACCGACTTTGCCCCGTTCCGCGCATTGGCCGACCTGCCGATGGCGATGACCGCCCACATCATCTTTGCCGCATATGACCGCCAGCGTCCGGCCACGCAATCCCCGGCCATGATCAGGGTGATCCGCGAGGTGATCGGGTTTCAGGGCCTTCTTGTCACCGACGATCTGAACATGCAGGCGCTGCCCGGCACGCTGGCGGAACGCACCGCGGCCGCACGCGCGGCGGGTTGCGATCTGGCGCTGCACTGCAAGGGCTGCATGGACGAGATGATCGCCGTGGCGGGGGCCGCGGGCGAGATGTCGGAGACGACGCAAGGGCGCGCCCGGGCGGCCCTTGCCCGCCGGGGTCCGGTGCCGGACATTGACATTGCCGCCCTTGGGGCCAAGCTGTCTGCGGCAATGCATGGGGCTGACAATGGCCGATGACGACTGGACGACTGACCTGCGCGCCACGCCCGCCGAACGGCTGGAGGCCGAGGCGCTGATCGTCGACGTCACCGGCTACGAGGGTCCGCTTGATCTCTTGCTGGCGCTGGCGCGGACGCAGAAGGTCGATCTGCGGCGCGTGTCTGTCCTGCAACTTGCCGAACAATACCTGGTCTTTGTCGAACGCGCGCGGGTCTTGCGGCTGGAACTGGCGGCGGATTATCTGGTGATGGCGGCCTGGCTTGCCTATCTCAAGTCACGGCTTCTCCTGCCGCCCGAACCCGGCGAGGATGGCCCGTCCGCCGAGGAACTGGCCGCCCATCTGGCGTTTCAACTGGAACGGCTGGAGGCGATGCGCCGCGCCGCCGCCGAACTGATGGCGCGCGACCAGAAGGGCCGCGACTTTTTCGTGCGCGGCCTGCCCGAGGGGGTCGCCGTCACCCGCCACACGGTCTTTGACGCAACCCTGCTGGACCTTATGCGGGCCTATGCGCGGATCCGCACCCGCGATGAGTTTCGCCCCTTCAGCCTGGATCGCGACAGCATCTATACGATGGAACAGGCGCTGACACGGATGCGCGACCTGATCGGCTTTACCGGCGAGTGGGCGGATCTGACCAGTTTCCTGCCCAAAGGCTGGGACACCACGCCCGCGCGTCGCCGCTCTGCCACCGCAGCCCACTTCGCCGCCGTTCTGGAACTGGCAAAGTCCGGCCATGTTGCCCTGCGCCAAGGTGGCCTGTTCGAGGCAATCGAAGTCCGCCGACGCGAGGGCACGCCATGACGCGGGCGGACGATGACACACCACCGCTGTTTGATGCGCCCCCCCTGGCCGAACAGGAACGGATGGTGGAGGCGATCCTGTTCGCCTCGGTCGATCCGGTCGGACCAAGGGACCTTGCCGACCGGCTGCCGCACGGGTCGGACCCGGCAACGGCGCTGGAACTCTTGCGCCGGCGTTATGAGGGGCGCGGCGTTCACCTGGTCAGGGTGGGGGACGCATGGGCGTTCCGGACGGCGCCGGACCTCGGTTTCCTGATGCAGCGCGCCACGACCGAACAGCGCAAGCTGAGCCGGGCCGGGGTCGAGACGCTGGCGATCATCGCCTATCACCAGCCCGTGACGCGCGCCGAGATCGAGGAAATCCGGGGTGTCGCAGTGTCGCGCGGAACGATTGACCAGTTGATGGAGCTGGGCTGGATCAGGCTCGGTCGGCGGCGGATGACACCGGGGCGGCCCGGAACCTTTGTCGTCACCGAGGCCTTTCTTGATCATTTCGGCCTTGAATCCGCGCGTGACCTGCCAGGGCTCAAGGAACTGCGCGCGGCAGGCCTTCTGGACAACCGCCCGCCGCCGGGGACCGGGGCGGACGAGGACGCAGGCGAGGCCGAGGCCGACCAGGACGAGATGTTTTCGCAGTAGCGACAGGCAGCCGAAAGGAAGAACCCGATGGATCTGAACCGTGCCGTGCAGACCGTGCTTCGGATGCTGATCGGTCCCCTGACCAGGATCGGCATCGACTATCTTGCGCGCCGGGGCAAACCCGAGGCCGAGATGACGCCCGAGGAAAAGGATCAGGCCCGGGCCGCGCGCGAGATTGCCAGACGCGCCAAGGATGCTGCGCGGCTGACCCGGCGGCTGGGCCGCTAGGTGCCGCGGGGCCGGTCCTTGCGGTCTGGTGGGTGCCTTGGCGGTGGGACATCGCGATGACGGCCTTCCGGTTCAGATCGCTTTTGCCGCGCGGCCTCTACGGGCGGGCAACGCTGATCCTGGTGCTGCCGATCGTGGTGCTGCAACTGATCGTCTCCACCGCGTTCCTGCAGCGCCATTTCGAGGGCGTGACGCGGCAGATGACACAAGGCATCGCCACCGAACTGGATTTTGTGCTGGACGGGGCCGACCAGTCCCTTGCCGAAGCCGCGCGCCGCGCCGCGATCCTGGGCATGAAGGTGGCACCCGGCAACCCCGATGAACTTGCCGTGGCCGAAAAGCGCTATTTCTATGACTTGTCCGGCCGGACCGTGATCCAGACCCTGCGCGAAGAGCTGCGGCCCGGCCTTGGCATGGTCGACCTGATCAGCCTGAACCGGACGGTGCGGCTGGTGACATCGACCGCGACCGGCCCGCTGGAGGTGCAGATCGAGCGCCGCCGGGTGTCTGCCTCCAATCCGCATCAGTTGCTGGTGCTGATGGTGTTCGCGAGTCTTTTGCTGACGCTGATCGCCTACTTATTTCTGCGCAACCAGCTAAAGCCGATCACCGCGCTGGCAGATGCCGCATCCGCCTTTGGCAAGGGCCGTCATCTGCCCTACCGCCCGCGCGGCGCGCTGGAGGTGCGGGCGGCGGGGACCGCGTTTCTGGACATGCGCGCGCGGATCGAGCGGCAGATCGAACAACGCACGCTTTTGTTGTCGGGTGTCAGCCACGATCTGCGCACACCGCTGACGCGCCTGCGGCTGGGTCTGGCGATGCAGCCCGATACGGAAGAGACCGAGGCCCTGATGGCCGATGTCGCCGACATGGAACGGCTGGTCGATGAATTCCTTGCCTTCGTGCGGGGTGATGCGCTCGAAAGCGAGGAACTGGCCGATCCCGAGGCACTTTTGGACCGCGTGATCGAGGCGGCAGGCAGGTCGGGCGGCAAGGTCGCAAAAGGCCCCGTCACCGGCAGTGGACAGGTCCGCCTGCGTCCGATGGCGGTATCGCGGGCGCTGGAAAACCTGATCGGCAACGGATTGAAGTTCGGCACAAGGGTCGAGGTCGGGCTGACCGTGACCGACCGCATGGTCCGTTTTTCGGTCGATGACGACGGCCCCGGCATCGCGAAAGACCAGCGCGAAGACGCGCTGCGGCCCTTTGTGCGCCTGTCCGAGGCGCGCGATCCCAACCGGGGCGGCGGCGTCGGACTGGGGCTGTCGATTGCCGCCGACATCGCGCGCAGCCACGGTGGCGCATTGCGGTTGTCCGACAGCCCGACGCTGGGCGGCCTGCGTGCCGATCTGGAGATCGCCCGCTGATCCTGTCGGTCCCTTACGCAGACGTGATCCGGCGCGGGCAGGCGAGGCTTGCCAGACAGGGCGGGGATGGCGCAAAGACGAACCATGGGATCAGCGGGACGTAAGGAATGCTGGACGGCGTGATGCGGCAAATCGTCGGGCCGGGGCTGGATCGCGCGGGCCTGGTGCTGGCGCGACGCGGGGCTCGGCCCGACACGATCAGCTATCTGGGACTGGCTGCCGGGCTTGTCGCGGCGGCGCTGATCGCCTTGGGCTGGCCCGCCTGGACCGCGATCCCGCCACTGCTTTTGGGGCGGCTTGCCGACGGTCTGGACGGGGCAGTGGCGCGCGCGCGCGGCCTGTCGGACTGGGGCCTGTCGGACTGGGGCGGCTATCTCGACATCGTCTGCGACATGATCTTTTACGCCGCCATCCCGCTGGCCTTTGTGATCCGGGATGCGGATGCCAATGGTCTTGCCGGGGCGTTCCTGCTGGCCACATTCTATATCAACGGTGCAACCTTCCTTGGCTATGCGGCGCTGGCGGCCAAGGCCGGCCTGCAGACGACCCGGCGCGGGATCAAGACGCTCTATTTCACCGCCGGGCTGCTGGAAGGGACCGAAACGATCGCGTTCTTCGTGTTCATCTGCCTGTGGCCGACCGCCTTTCCAACCGCGGCGGCGATCTTTGGCATCCTGTGCCTTGTCACCGCGCTTTCCCGCATCCTGAATGCGCGCGCGGTTTTCGGACCGATGCGGTAGATCTGGCTAGAACCAGCGCCCGCGCCCCAGGATGCGCGCCGCTGCCGGGGCAAAATAGGTCAGGATGCCGTCGCACCCGGCACGCTTGAAGGCCATCAGGCTTTCCATCATCGCGGCCTCGCCATCGATCCAGCCCCGCTCGGCAGCAGTCGCGATCATCGCGTATTCGCCCGATACCTGATAGGCATAGGTCGGCGCACCAAAGGCGTCCTTGACCCGTCGGCAGATGTCGAGATAGGGCATCCCCGGCTTGACCATCACCATGTCCGCGCCTTCGGCCAGATCGCGCGCCACCAGCCGCAGCGCCTCGTCGCCGTTGGCGGGGTTCATCTGGTAGGTCTTCTTGTCACCCTTCAGCGCGCCGGTGGCGCCCACCGCATCGCGGAACGGCCCGTAAAAGGCCGACGCGTATTTGGCCGCATAGCTCAGAATCGCCACGTCCGTGTGGGCCGCGGCCTCAAGTGCGCCACGGATCGCGCCGATCCGCCCGTCCATCATGTCGGACGGGCCAAGAATGTCCGCCCCCGCCTCGGCCTGCACCAGCGCCATCCGGACCAGGGCGACGATCGTTTCATCGTTCAGGATGACCCCGTCCCGCACCAACCCGTCATGCCCGTTGGCATTGTAGGGGTCGAGCGCCACATCGGTCATCACGGCGATTTCGGGCACCGCCGCCTTGATCGCCCGGATCGCGCGGTTGGCCAGGTTGTCGGGGTTCCACGCCTCGGCGCAATCCTCGGTCTTTATTGCGGGGTCTGTATATGGGAACAGACAGATCGCCGGGATGCCAAGTGTCGCGGCCTCTTCTGCCGCGCGCACCACGCGGTCGACCGACATCCGGCTGACGCCCGGCATCGACGCCACCGGGTCCGCCACGTCGTGACCGTCGCGCACGAATACCGGCCAGATCAGATCGCCCGTGACCAGCTGGGTTTCCTGCGCCAAGGCGCGCAAGGCAGGCATGCGCCGCAACCGGCGAAACCGGGCGGCGGGGTAGGAGGCTTGGCTTTGTGGCATCAGGGGCTCCGCCTGCGACAGCACAGACCTTGGCTGGGTCTTGCGGTTTCACGCCTTGCCTGCCATGGAAATGCCCGTGCCTCAAGTCGCGATTGCGGGGCAGCTTGGCGGTTTCGGGGGATATTCGTTGGACCTGTCTCTGAAGATCTTTGAAGTGATCGACATGCGATCCTTCTCCAACCTCTGGTACTGGATCATGCTGGCGGTCATCTGGTCCTCGACCAGCCACTGGGTGCTGGGCGTACCACACGACATGTTTATCCGCGCGCGGCGGCAGGGCGGACAAGCGGCCGAGGATTACGAGACGATCCTGGGCATCAATGTGCGTCGTCTTCTGTACATCGCGCGCACATCCGGCGTCTGGGCGGTTGCCTTTGTCAGCTTTATCCTGGCTGGTCTGGCAAGCCTCGGGTTCTACTATGATTTCGAGATCGCGCAGGCGGTGTTCTGTTTTGCGGCGCCGTTGACGCTGGTGGGCCTTTTGTCGCTGCGGACAGCGACCCGGATCGAGGCCTCTGGTGCCACGGGGGCGGACCTTTACCGGATGATCTCGCGGCACCGTTTTGCAACCCAAGGCGTCGGGATGCTGGCGATCTTTGTGACCGGCATGTATGGCATGTGGCAGAATCTTTCGACCGGCGTCCTGAACTGACCGGCATTCAGCACAGGCCGATCCCCACCATGACACCAACCCCAAAGCGCATCCACCTCGGCGGTGCCGTCGAGGGCTTCGACGCGCGCCTGCTGGCGCGCGAGATGGAGGCGTCGGGGCCGGTCATCCACGTCGCGCGCGACGACAGGCGGATGGAGGCGATGCGCGCCGCGCTGGCGGTTCTGGCACCGACTGCGACGGTGCTGGACTTTCCCGCCTGGGATTGCCTGCCCTATGACCGCATCTCGCCCAATCCCGATATCGTCGCCCGCCGGATGGCCACGCTCGCGGCGCTGGCGGGCGGGGGGGTGCCGGGACCGCATATCCTGCTGACGACGCTGAATGCCGCCATGCAGCGTATCCCCGTGCGCACGGTCCTGCGCGAGGCGTCGTTTCACGCCCGCGTTGGCCAGCGCGTCGACGAGGCGCATCTCAAGGCGTTTCTGGCGCGGATGGGGTTCTCGCCCGTCTCGACCGTGGCGGAACCCGGCGACTATGCGATCCGGGGCGGCATCGTCGATCTGTTCCCGCCGGGTCGTGGCGGACCCATCCGCCTCGACTTCTTCGGCGACCAGCTTGATGGCGCGCGGCGGTTCGATCCGATCAGCCAGCGCACGGTGGAAAAGCTGTCCGAGGTGGCCTTTGCGCCGATGTCCGAGGTGCTGCTGGACCCCGCCTCGATCACCCGGTTCCGCCAGACCTACCGGGGCGAATTTGGCACAGCGGGGTCGGACGATCCCCTGTACGAGGCGGTCAGCGCGGGCCGCAAACATGCGGGCATGGAACACTGGCTGCCGTTCTTTCACGACCGGCTCGAGACGATCTTTGACTATTTGCCCGAGGCGTCGGTGATTCTGGACGACCAGGTGACGGCCATGCGCCTGTCGCGCTGGGAGGGGATCGAGGACCAGTACGATGCCCGCCGCGAGGCGATGGGGCAAAAGGGGCGGATGGATTCCGTCTACAAGCCTGCTGCGCCGGGGTTGCTCTATCTGGACGACGCGGCGTGGGAAGCGGCCCTTGCCGATCACCGTGTCGTGCAGCTGTCGCCCAATCCGCAGGCGCCGGGGCCGGGGGTGCTCGACGCCCAAGGCCGCGCAGGCCGCAATTTTGCGCCAGAACGCCAACAGGAAAATGTCAACCTTTTCGAAGCTTTGGCAGATCATTTGAAGGTCTTGTTGAAGCATCGGCAAGTTGTCATTGCCTCATGGTCCGATGGTGCGCGTGACCGGTTGAAAGGGTTGCTTGCCGATCAGGGCATCTCGGCAGTGAAACTCGCCAAGGACTTCCGCGACATCCCCGACGGCAAGGGGGACCTTTACTTGATGGTCTGGGGGCTGGAGGCGGGGTTCGTGGCCCCCGGCCTTGCCGTCATCTCGGAACAGGACGTCTTGGGCGAACGGCTGGTCGGCCGCCCGCGCCGCAAGCGCAAGGCCGACAACTTCCTGCGCGAGGTCGACACCCTGACACCAGGCGATCTGGTGGTGCATGTCGAACACGGCGTCGGGCGCTATCTGGGGCTGGAGACGATCACAGCCCTGGGCGCACCGCATGCCTGCGTGGCGCTTGAATATGCCGAGAACGCGAAACTGTACCTGCCGGTCGAGAACATCGAACTTCTGTCGCGGTACGGCCATGAGGAAGGTCTGCTCGACCGTCTGGGCGGCGGGGCGTGGCAGGCCAAGAAGGCCAAGCTTAAACAGCGCATCCGCGAGATTGCAGATCGCCTGATGCGGATCGCGGCCGAGCGCGCCTTGCGCCACGCGCCGATCCTTGAGGCCCCGCATTCGATCTGGGAGGCGTTTGCGGCGCGGTTCCCGTATCAGGAAACGGATGACCAGTTGAACGCCATCGCCGATGTGGTGGCCGACCTGGAAAAAGGCAGCCCCATGGACCGGCTGATCGTCGGCGATGTGGGGTTCGGCAAGACCGAGGTGGCGATGCGCGCGGCGTTCGTCGCGGCGTTGTCGGGGATGCAGGTCGCGGTGATCTGCCCCACGACGCTGCTGGCGCGCCAGCACTATCGCAGTTTTGCCGAACGGTTCCGGGGGTTTCCGATCACGGTCCGGCCCTTGTCGCGCTTTGTCAGCGCCAGGGACGCCAACGAGACGCGCGCGATGATGGCCGAGGGGCGCGTGGACATTGTCGTCGGCACGCATGCGTTGCTGGCCAAGGCGGTGCGGTTCAAGACCCTTGGCCTCCTGGTGATCGACGAGGAGCAGCATTTCGGCGTCACCCACAAGGAACGGCTCAAGGAAATGCGGTCCGAGGTGCACGTCCTGACGCTGACCGCGACGCCCATCCCGCGCACCCTGCAACTGTCGCTGACCGGCGTGCGGGATCTGTCGATCATCGCCACACCCCCCGTCGACCGACTGGCCATCCGCACCTATGTCAGCGAGTTCGACACCGTTACCATCCGCGAGGCCCTGCTGCGCGAACATTATCGCGGCGGGCAGTCGTTCTATGTGGTGCCGCGCATTTCCGACCTGCACGAGATCGAGGATTTCCTCAAGAACCATGTCCCCGAAGTCACCTATGCGATTGCCCATGGGCAATTGGCGGCAGGCGACCTCGATGACCGGATGAACCAGTTCTACGACGGCAAGTATGATGTGCTGCTGGCCACGACCATCGTGGAATCGGGCCTTGATATCCCGACCGCCAACACCCTGATCGTCCACCGCGCCGACATGTTTGGCCTGGCGCAGCTTTACCAGATCCGGGGCAGGGTGGGGCGGTCCAAGACCCGCGCCTATGCCTACCTCACGACCAAACCCCGCGCGCCCCTGACCCCGCAGGCGACCAAGCGACTGCGCCTCCTGGCCAGTTTCGACAGCCTTGGGGCGGGGTTCAACCTTGCCTCCCACGACCTTGACCTGCGCGGGGCTGGGAACCTTCTGGGCGAGGAACAGTCGGGTCACATAAGGGAAGTCGGCTACGAGTTGTACCAGCAGATGCTGGAAGAGACGATTGCCAAGATCAAGTCGGGTGAGTTGCAGGGGCTTGCTTCGGTCGATGATGACTGGAGCCCGACGATCAACCTCGGCGTCCCCGTGATGATCCCGGAAAGCTATGTGGTCGATCTGGACGTGCGCCTGGGGCTGTATCGCCGCCTGTCATCCTTGGGAACCAAGGTCGAACTTGAAGGCTTCGCCGCCGAACTGATCGACCGGTTCGGCCCTGTCCCGCGCGAGGTCAACACGCTGATGCTGATCGTCCGCATCAAGGCGATGTGCAAACGGGCTGGGATCGCGCGGCTGGACGCCGGGCCAAAGGGCGCCACCGTCCAGTTCCACAACGACAAGTTCGCCAATCCGGCTGGCCTTGTGACCTTCCTCAAGGCGCAAGGCAACGGCGCGCAGGTCAAGGGCAACAAGATCGTGCTGCAGGGCGAGATGAAGTCCGAAGGCGACCGCATCAAGGGCGCCTTCAACATCGCCCGCGATCTGGCCGAGGCGGCGAAAGCCGCAACCTAGGCCGTGCTTTCCCTGACCGTCAGCATCAGGCCAAGCGCGATGCTGGAAAAGGCCGCAACCGCCACCATCAGCGGGATCTGCGTGCCGTCAAAGGCAAGCCCGACGGGGGCCGCCAGCATTGCCGCCGCCACGGTGGAAATCGCCACCATGATGGAGGCGGCAAAGCCTGCGATATGGCCCAGATGTTCCATCGCCATGGCGCTGAGGTTGCCTTGCGTCAGACCCATCATCGCAAAGACGCTGACCGACCACAGGACATGTGCCGGAAACACCAGTGCTGCCGGCATCAACCCCGTCGCATCCAGGCCCAGGATCGCAAGCGTCAGGATGACCTGCGCGATGTAGCTGGTGGTGATCACCGACCGCATGCCCAGCCGCATCACCACGCGGGAATTGAGCAGACTGCCGCTGGCCGCACACAGGGCGATGAACCCGAACCACAAGGGAAAGGTCGCCACGCGGTCAAAGCGCTGCTCAAAGATCGCCTGCTGGGACGAGACGGTGGACAGCAGGGATGCCGATCCCAGCGTCTGGCACAGCGTCGAGATCACGGCGATCCGGTTGCGCGCCATGTCCTTGAACGCCCGCCACAGCAATGCCGGTTGCAAGGGGCGGCGCGTGTCAGGGCCAAGCGTCTCGGGCTGGCGCAGAGTGATCCAGACAGTCGATGCGACGCCAAAGACCAGAAGTGCCGCAAAGATCGTGCGCCAATTGCCGCCCGCAAGCAGGATGCCCTGACCAACCAGCGGGGCCACCGCGGGCATGATCATGAAGATGGTCATCACAAAGGACACGATCCGCGCCATCTCGCGCCCCTTGAAAAGATCGCGGATCATCGCCATGCCGACAACACGCGGGGCCGCGGCGCCGACACCCTGCAGGATGCGCGCGATCAGCAGCAGTTCCAGGCTGGGCGCAAAATAGGACAGCACCGTCGCGGCTGCATAGATGACTGCGCAAGCCAGGATCACCGGCTTGCGTCCGAACGCATCCGAAACCGGCCCCGCAACGAATGTCCCCAGTCCCATCCCGAGGAAAAAGCTGGACACCACCAGCAGCGCGCGGTTCGTGTCGCCCGGCGACAGTTCCGCCGCAATTGCGGGCAGGGCGGGCAGCATGGCGTCAATGGACAGCGCGATTGTGGCAAACAGCATCGCCATCATGGCGATGAATTCCGCCTGGGACGGCGTTTTCATCCCTGTGCCTTTTCGCCCAGTTCGCTGATCACCCGTCCCCAGAATTCCGGCGGTTGCGCGCCCGAGACGACATATTGCTGAGCGATCAGGAAGGTCGGCACCGCCGTGACGCCCTTGCGGCGCGCGTCGAGGTCCCGCGCAAGAATGTCCTCACGGTCGGCATCGCTGGCCAGAAGCCGCGCCATGGCATCGCGGTCAAGGCCGACCTCGCCCGCGATGTCGGCAAGGGTGTCATGATCCGCAATGTTGCGCTGTTGCTTCCAATAAGCGCGGAAAAGCGCGCTGACCATCGCCGACTGCCGTCCCTCGATCCCGGCCCAGTGGATCATCCGGTGCGCGTCCAGTGTGTTCGAGGCAAAAGGCACCGAGGCCACGTCGAGTTCGATCCCCGCCTGCAACGCCGCCGCCTCGACCTGGGCATAGGCGCGCTGCGCCTTGTCCCGCCCGCCGAACTTCGCCTCAAGATAGGTCGCACGGTCCACCCCTTCGACCGGCATCTCGGGGTTCAGCTGGAACGGATGCCAGGCAATCGCAAAGGGATGGCCGGGGGAGCCCTCCAGCGCACGGTCCAGATGCGCCTTGCCGATCAGGCACCAGGGGCAGACCGGGTCGGAAAAGATGTCGAGGCGGATCATGCGCGGGTCCCCGGGGCAAATGGCGTGGTCGCGCCAGCTTGCAAAGATCGCGTGCGGGGGCAAGGGTGGTTTTGCCGCAACCCGGCCAATCCCCGCAGTTGCCGACAGCGCCGCGTTCGCATGACGTTGGCACCAGGGGCACCAACCTCAGATGCCGAAGTGACCAGGGCGCCGCCGACCTGACGCGCGCCCGTGTCAGAACGTGTTCTGAACCTTTCGCGCCCCGGCGCTGACATCCTCGCCAACGCCTGCAATCGTGTTGCAGCCTGCCAGTGCGGTCAGTGCCAATATCAGGATGATCGTGCGTGCCATGCGTATCCCCAAAGGTCGTCTTTCAGTCCTGATACCACCACACCTCGGGCTGAAAGCCAAGCCAGTCACCATATAGCGGCAGTTTTTCGGGGTATCGCAGCTCCTTGCGATGCGCGATCCGGGACTTTTCGGCATACCAGAACGGAATGACATAGCGCCCCGTGGTCAGGATGCGGTCCAGCGCCTGCGTGGCTGCGACAAATTCGGTCTGGTCGGGGGATGCGACCATCTTTGCGATCATCGCCTCGGCGGCGGGCGCGTTCATGCCCATCCAGTTGCGGGTTCCGGGTTCCGTCACCCCCGCCGACCCCCAATAAAGTGTCTGTTCGTTGCCGGGCGACAGCGACAGCGATCGGATATAGTCGACCATGTCGAAATCGTAATTGGTGGTGCGTTCCTTGTACTGGGCAGAGTCCACCGTGGTGACGGTGGCGGCGATGCCAAGCCGCTTCAGCGCCTCGACATAGATGTTGGCGATGGAAATCTTTTCATCCGCGCCCGTCGCCAGCAGGATTTCAAAGGCAAACGAGGTGCCCGAGGCATCCTTCATCACGCCGTCCTGCACGGTCCAGCCCGCCTCCTCCATCAGGCGCGTCGCTTTGCGCAGGCCCGCGCGGTTGGCCTCGGTGCCGTCGGATACCGGGAACGCATAGCCCTCCAGTGCGCCCGGCAGAAGCTCGGCCCTGAACGGTTCCAGAAGGTCCCGGACCCGGCCCTCGGCCGGCGCGCCGGGGGTCAAGCCCAGAATGGAATTGCCGAAATAGGATGTGATGCGCGGTTGTGTGCCGCCGGTGATGGTGGTGTTGACAAGTTCGAAGTTGAACGCCTGGATCAGCGCCTCGCGCACGCGCCAGTCGGCAAAGATCGGCTTGCGGGTGTTGAACACGAAGCCGTCGATGCCCGACGGGCGCCGGTGCGGAATCTCGGACTTGACGACATCGCCCGAGACAACGGCGGGAAAGTCATAGTTCGACAGCCATTTGGCCGCGTTGCCTTCGCGATAGGTGGTGATGGCGCCTGCCTTGAAGGCCTCGAATACCACGCCGCCATCGCCGAAATAGTCATAGCGCACGGTGTCGAAATTGTGCTGGCCACGATAAAAAGGCAGATCCCTGGCCCACCAGTCGGGGTTTTTCCGGTAGGTGATGTATCTGCCCGCCTCCATCTTGTCGACGACATAGGGACCGGACCCGATGACAGGCTCCAGACTGCTGGCGGTGAAATCCTTGCCCTCCCACTGTGCCTTTTTCAGGATCGGTCGCAGGCCCAGGATCAGCGGCAGTTCGCGGTCGGCGACATTGAAGGTGAACCTGACCGAACGCTCGCCAGTCTGTTCCGCCGTAGCGATCTTCTTCCACGCGGCGGCATAGCGGGGATTGCCCTCGGTCCCCAGTTTCTCGAACGACCACAGCACGTCTTCGGGCGTGACCGGACTGCCGTCCGAGAATTTCGCGCCCTCACGAAGGGTAAATTCGACGTAGCTGCGCGAATCGTCGGTGCTGATCGATTCGGCCAGAACCCCGTAAAGCGAGAAGGGTTCGTCATAGGACCGCCCCATCAGCGTCTCGACCGTCAGGAGCGACACCCCCGCCGCAGCCTGTCCCTTGACGATGAACGGGTTCAGGCTGTCAAAGGTGCCAGACTCGCCGAACCGGATCTCGCCGCCCTTGGGCGCGTCGGGATTGGCATAGGGCAGGGACACAAAATCCGGGGGGAGGGCAGGGTCGCCATACATAGCTATGCCATATGTCGGCTCCGAAATGGCAGCGGAGCCCGCGCCGATCAGGACAACAACAGCGGCGGCACTGCAAAGCCGACGGGTCAGGCAAAGCATCATTTCGGGGACCTTTCTTCGTCGCGGACGGATCGGCAAAGCCTATGCCGGCGACTTGGCCTTTTCAAACTTTTAACTTGGCCCCGCAGGCACGTAGGGCTATAACATGCCTACTGCTCGATAGGTTTCTTGCCTGTATGAAACCTGCCTCAATAACTCGACGCCGGCCTTGTGCCGGCGTTTTTTTGTCATCACGACCATGTTCCGGTGACTTTTGCAGATGCAGCATGTAGGCTGCAACTGCAACAGGAACAGGAACAGGTGCGATGATGGAACTCAAAGGCAGGCGCGCGATCGTCACGGGATCGAATTCCGGTATCGGGCTGGGCGTGGCCGAGGCGCTGGCGGCGGCGGGGGCTGCGGTCGTCCTGAACAGCTTTACCGACCGCGCCGAGGATCATGTCCTGGCGGCATCGCTGGCCAAAAAGTACAAGGTGGCCGTCACCTACATCGCCGCCGACATGTCGAGTGGCGCGGAGTGCCGGGCGCTGATCGGCAAGGCAGGGGGGTGCGACATCCTGGTCAACAACGCCGGCATCCAGTTCGTGTCGCCGATCGAGGATTTTCCGGTCGAAAAATGGGACCAGATCATCGCGATAAACCTGACCTCGGCATTCCACACCACGGCGGCGGCGCTGCCCGGAATGCGCAAGACGGGGTGGGGGCGCATCGTCAACATCGCCTCGGCGCACGGGTTGCGGGCATCGCCGTTCAAGTCGGCCTATGTATCGGCCAAGCATGGGATCGTCGGCCTGTCCAAGACCGTGGCGCTGGAAACGGCGGGGCAGGGGATCACCTGCAACGCGATCTGCCCCGGCTATGTGCTGACCCCCCTGGTCGAATCGCAGATCCCCGAGCAGATGAAGGTTCACAAGATGGACCGCGAGACGGTGATCCGCGAGGTTCTTCTGGATCGCCAGCCCAGCAAGCAGTTTGCGACGGTTGAACAGATCGGGGGCACAGTCCTGTATCTGTGCAGTTCGGCGGCCGACCAGGTGACGGGCACGGCCTTGTCGGTCGATGGCGGCTGGACGGCGATGTGATGGGGGTGGCGGCATGAAGGACGACGCGCGACAGGCGCCGCTTCGCGGTGCGCCGATCAGCCTGGCCCTGCAGGGCGGCGGTGCGCATGGCGCGTTCACCTGGGGGGTGCTTGACCGGCTGCTGGAGGATGACGGGCCGGAGATCGCGGCCATTTCCGGCACCTCGGCGGGGGCGCTGAACGGGGCCGCGCTGAAGGCCGGTCTGGTCGCGGGCGGGCGGCTGGCGGCGCGCAAGCGGCTGGATCAGTTGTGGGACCGGATCGGCGATGTGGGCGACATGCGGCTGGTGCCCTGGATGGCGGCAATGATGCCGTTCTGGCAGGGCTGGCAGGCGATGGCGACATCGCTGTTCCCGGTGTCCTCGCAAGGCATCGCGGCCCAGCTTTATTCACCCTATGCCTGGGGCGATGCCTGGTCGAACCCGCTGGAACCCCTGGTGCGCGATTTCGATTTCGCCAGCGTCTGCGCCACGGACGCGCCACGCCTGTTCGTGGGGGCGACCAATGTGCGGACCGGCAAGATCAAGGTGTTCGAAGGCACCGACATCACCCCCGAGGCGCTGATGGCCTCGGCCTGCCTGCCGACCGCGTTTCAGGCCGTGACCATCGGCACCGACACCTACTGGGATGGCGGCTACACCGGCAATCCCGCGTTGTTCCCGCTATACGAGCCGACCTTGCCCGACGATCTGGTCATCGTGTCGATCAATCCGCTGGTGCGGGACGCCGTGCCGGACACGCCGCTGGAAATCCAGAACCGGATCAACGAGATCAGCTTCAACTCCAGCCTTCTGGGCGAGTTGCGCGCAATCGACTTCGTCAAGCGTCTGATTGCCGAGGGACGGATGGAAAAGGGCGTGATGAAAGACGTGCGTGTCCACATGATTTCGGACGACGCGCTGATGACCGAACTGACCGCGTCCAGCAAGCTGGCACCGACGCCGCAACTGCTGGACCGCCTGAAAGAGGCCGGTCGCGCGGCGGCGGATGCCTTCATCACCGAACACGGTCCCAAGATCGGCAAGCAGCCTTCGGTCAGATTGCGCGAGATCTACTGCTGATCAGATGGGCCGCGGGGGCTGGACCGGATCCTTGGCATTGGGATAGACCAGCCCCGCCGAAATGATCAGCTTGGCCGCGTCCTCAAGCGACATGTCCAGCATGATGACCTCGGATTCCGCGACATAGACCAGATAGCCCGAGGTCGGATTGGGCGTGGTCGGCAGAAAGATCGTCAGCATCCGGTCGCCATTGGGCAGGCGCTGCGCCAACTCGCCCTTGACATGGCGCGCGACGAACCCGATCGACCACATGCCGGTGCGCGGAAACTCCACCACGCAGGACCGCTCGAAGTTGGAGTTGGTCTGGGTAAAGACCGTCTCGGCAATCTGCTTGATGCCGTTGTAGATCGACCGCACCACCGGCATGCGGTCCACCAGCCGTTCGCCCCAGCGGATGATGGATCGCCCCATCAGCCCCTTGGCGATCCAGCCCACGATCACCGTAAAGACCAGGAACACGATGACGCCGACGCCCCGCAGGGGAAAGTTGGCATCCGGCCCGAACCACCGCTTGAGCAGCGCCTCGGGCTGGTAGGCGCCGGGAATAAGGGGCAGGATCCAGCCGTCGATCCAGCCGATGAAGGTCCAGATCAGATAGATCGTCAGCCCCACCGGCAGAACCACGACCAGTCCGGTCAGAAAGCTGCCGCGCAGGCTGCCGAGGACGCCGCGTCTGGCCTTTGCGTTCGGATCGCTCATCATCAGCCCCCTGTATCGGGGCGAAGGATAGGCAGCGGCGTGGAACGGCACAATGCCCGTTCTGCAACATGGCAGGACAACAGGCGCGCGCGCCTGCGGGACCGGATCAGGGTCGGTCGCGCTGGCGGCCGATCTCGGTCGCGATGGCCGCGGCCAGCCGCGCGTTGTTCAGCACCAGGGCGATGTTGGCCGTCAGGGACCGGCCGTCCGTCAGCGCAAAGATGCGCTGCAGCAGGAACGGTGTCACGGCCTTGGCCGCGATGCCGGCAAGCGCGGCCTGCCGCAATGCGGTTTCGATCATCGGGTCGATGTCCTGGAGCGCGATTTCGGCGTCGGGCGGGATCGGATTGGCAACCAGTTGCCCGCCCGCAAGCCCCAGTTGCGCCCGCATCAGATGTGCTGCGGCAATGTCGGCGGCGCTGTCCATGCGCAAGGGCGCGCGCAGACCCGACGACCGCGACCAGAAGGCGGGAAAATCGTCCTGGCCATAGGCGATCACGGGCACGCCGTGGGTTTCGAGATATTCCAGCGACTTTGGCAGGTCGAGGATCGCCTTGGCCCCGGCCGCCACCACCGTCACCGGCGTCTGCGCCAGTTCGGGCAGGTCGGCCGAAATGTCGAACGAGGTTTCCGCCCCGCGATGCACCCCGCCAATGCCGCCGGTGGCAAAGACGTCGATGCCTGCCAGATGCGCGCAGATCATCGTCGCGGCAACCGTGGTGGCCCCCGTGCCGCCGGTGACAAGGCAGGCGGCAAGGTCGGCGCGCGACAGCTTTGCGGCATTTGCGGTCTGGCCCAGGGCGGCAAGCTGTCCTTCGGTCAGCCCGACATGGACCGCATGGTCCATGACCGCGATGGTGGCAGGCACGGCGCCATGGGCGCGCACCTCGGCCTCCACCCGGCGCGCCGTTTCCACATTCTGCGGGAATGGCATGCCATGGGTGATGATCGTGCTTTCCAGGGCGACAATCGGTGTGCCCGTCGCGCGGGCCTCGGCAACCTCCGGCGAAATGGTCAGGGGCAGGGTCCTCATGATCCGATCTCTCCCGAAACATAGTCTGCGGCGGCACGCAAGGCAGCGGCCAGGGATGCCTCGCGCGGGGCGCCCCGTGCTTCGGCGACGATATGGGCCGCCATGAAGGTGTCGCCCGCACCCGTGACGCGCGTCACCAGCACGGGCGGCGGTGCGCCCTCGATCACGCCCTGTCCGCGGCGACCCTCGGCGGCGGCCTTGCCGCCATCGGTGACAAGCACCGCGGCGGCCCCACGCGCGAGCAGTGCCCGCGCCGCGCCGCCCGCCGTCGTGCTGTGAGATTTCGACAGCAGGTTCGCCTCTTCGAGGTTGACGTAGAGCGTCGCCGTCGGATGGGAAAGCAAGGGCAGCAACCGTTCGGCCTTGCCCGGACTGGCCGGAGCAACGCGCAGGTCTGCGGCGGCAAAGAGCGGCGAGCGGGAAATGTCGGCCAGAAGCGCCTCGGTCAGGTTGCCGTCCAGCGCGATCAGACCCGGCCATGGCCCCGACGCCGACCCCAGGCGGCCATCGGCCAGCGGACGCAAAATCTTGTCGCCCGCCGCCTCCAGCGAATGCGCGTCGGCCACGGCGGCGATCAGCCCGTTCGCGCCTTCGATCGCCATGTAGCGGTCGGTCGGCAGGTCGTCGGATCGGTAGATGTATTCGGTCAGCAGCCCTATCCGGTGGCAGGATGCGATCAACTCGTCCCCCTCGGCATCGCGGCCGATGGCCGTCAGCAGGGCGGGGGTCATGCCGAACCGCCGCAGCGTCACCGCGATGTTCATCGCGACGCCGCCCGGCAGGCGGGTGATCCGGCCCGGCACGTCCGACCCCAGCCGCATGGCGGTAGGCGAGCGGCCGATGATGTCCCACAGGATGGAACCGATACAGAGGATGTCGGTTGTCATAGCGTCTTCTTGGAGAGTCAAATGGTCAGCGTCAATTGCACCATCTGGTCGTGAATTGACACCTGCCGAATGCATCTGCACGTTCCGATAGTAAATCGCATTATGCGAATCAATCTCCGGTAGGGTCAGGACGGATGGACGAATACGGGCACAGCTTTGTTCAGGCCAAGCCATGTGTGCGCGAAGGTCCTGCCAGAGGCTATTGGGTGATCTCGGCCCGCGTGATCGATCAGGCCCGATACTTCACCTACCTCGAGGTCGCTGTGGACGCGATTGACCGTCTGGGTGGTCGCATGGTCATTCGAAGTGCAGAGGTGATTGTCGCGGCGGGCGCGCCGAAACCAAGACTCGTGGTCGTGGAGTTTGCCTCGCTGGCAGCAGCGCAGGAAGCGTTTGCCGACATTGCCCAACAGACCGCTCTTCTCATGTACGACGGGATCGCCGACTTTGATGTTGCCATCGTCGAGGGGTACGACGACTTCGGCTGAACAATAAGACTTGCGGCGGGGGGCGAAAGCCGCTAACCGGCGCGCACTTCACAGGTGAGGCTTGGGCTTTGCGGGGAGAAATCCCGCATCGTCCGCCGGTTGCCCCCTCCGGGGGTGAAGACGGCCTCATCAAGGTTCAAACCGGAAAAGGACAAGGCATGGCTCTTCCCGAGTTCACCATGCGTCAGCTTTTGGAAGCTGGCGTTCACTATGGCCACCAGACGGCGCGCTGGAACCCCCGCATGGGCGAGTTCATCTACGGCGACCGCAATGGCATCCACATCATCGACCTGACGCAGACCGTGCCCATGCTGGACACGGCGCTGAAAACCGTGCGCGACACGGTGGCCAAAGGCGGGCGGATCCTGTTCGTCGGCACCAAGCGCCAGGCACAAAAGCCGATCGCCGAGGCGGCGGAAAAATGCGCGCAGTTCTACATGAACCATCGCTGGCTGGGCGGCACGCTCACCAACTGGCAGACCGTGTCCAAGTCGATCCAGCGGCTGAAGCATCTCGATGAGGTGCTGGGGCAGGGCAGCGAAGGCCTGACCAAGAAAGAGCGTCTGGGCATGGAACGCGACCAGGCCAAGCTGACGGCATCCCTGGGCGGCATCCGCGAAATGGGCGGCACGCCGGACCTGATCTTCATCATCGACGCGGGCAAGGAGGATCTCGCGATCCTCGAGGCGCAGAAACTGGGCATCCCGGTTGTCGCGGTGGTTGACACCAACTGCAGCCCCAAGGGCATCGACTATGTGATCCCGGGGAACGACGACGCCGCGCGCGCCATCGCCCTTTACTGCGACCTGATCGCGCGCGCGGCCCTTGACGGCATGTCGGCGCAGCTCGGTGCTGCAGGCGTTGACCTTGGCGCGCTTGAAGCCGCCCCCGAGGAAGAAGCCATTGCTGAAACCGTCGCGGCCGAATCCGACGCCTGATCTTTTGCCGTCACGAAACGGAAACCTGGCGGGGATATGCCCCGCCAGAGCCATTTTCAGATATTGAGGAGAGCGTGACATGACCGTCACCGCACAAATGGTGAAAGAACTGCGCGACAGCACCGGCGCAGGCATGATGGACGCCAAGAAGGCGCTGGTCGAGGTCAACGGCGACATGGAAGCCGCGGTTGACTGGCTGCGCACCAAGGGCCTGGCCAAAGCCGCCAAGAAGGCTGATCGCGTGGCCGCCGAAGGTCTTGTTGGCGTTGCTGTGTCCGGCGGGCGCGGCGTCGCTGTCGAAGTGAACTCCGAAACCGATTTCGTCGGCAAGAACGCCGATTTCCAGGCAATGGTCCACAACATCACCAGGACCGCGATCCGCTGCCAGGATGTCGAAGAACTGAAGGCCGCCGACCTTGCCGGCCAGCCGGTGCAGACTGTCATCCAGGAAGCCGTTGCCACCATCGGCGAAAACATGACCCTGCGCCGCATGGCCTCGGTCGAGGGCGAGCATGTGGCGGCTTACGTCCACAATGCGGTCGCCGATGGTCTGGGCAAGATCGGCGTGCTGGTGGCGATCAAGGGCGCCGACGCGGCGATCGCCAAGCAGTTCGCGATGCACATTGCCGCGACCAATCCGCTGGCGCTGTCGGAGGCCGACCTTGATCCCGTTGTGGTGGAACGCGAACTGGCGGTGCAGACCAGCAAGGCGCTGGAGGAAAACGCAGCCTCGGCCAAACCGAAGCCCGATGCGGTGATCCAGAACAACATCATCCCCGGCCGGATGAAAAAGTTCCTGGCCGAAAATACCCTGCTCGGCCAGATGTTCGTGATCAATCCCGACATCACGGTGGCGCAGGCCGCCAAGGATGCGGGCGTCACGATCACCGGCTTTGTCCGCATGGGCGTGGGCGAAGGGATCGAGAAAAAGGAAGAGGACTTCGCCGCCGAAGTCGCCAAGATGGTTCAGGGCTGATCTCAGCCAAAGCCGACAAGAAACGGTGCGGTCAGGGGATGACCGCACCGTTTCCTTTTGCCGGCAGGATTCTCTCGACTTCCAGTGCCTCGCGCGCAAGCCGAAGATGCTTTTCCACCGGGGCAGGGGACCGGGGTACCTATCCCGCCGCCGCGCGCAGGGCCGCGATGTTGCGCCCATAGGCCTCCGGCGCAGTCGCCGACCCGCCGCGAAAAATTCCCGATCCCGCCACCAGCACATCCGCACCCGCGGCACGCACCAGCGGTGCGGTTTCCAGCGTGACGCCGCCGTCGATCTGAAGATGGATCGGGCGATCGCCGATCATCGCCCGCAAGGCCCGGATCTTGGGCAATTGCGACATCAGGAAGGCCTGACCGCCAAAGCCCGGATTGACCGTCATCACGCAGATCATGCCGATGTCATCAAGGACAGGCAGCACAACCTCAGCCGGGGTGGCCGGGTTGATCGCAAGGCCCGCCTCCTTGCCGGTGGCGCGGATCGCCTGCAGCGTGCGGTGCAGATGCGGTCCAGCCTCGACATGCACGGTCATGCGGTCTGCACCCGCCGCCGCAAAGGCCGCGATGAAGCCGTCGACGGGCGCAATCATCAGATGAACATCCATGACGGTCTTGATATGCGGCCGGAGTGCGGCACACATCTGCGGGCCAAAGGTGATGTTGGGCACGAAATGCCCGTCCATCACATCGACATGGACCCAGTCAGCACCCTGTGCCTCGACCGCGCGACACTCCGCGCCGAAATTCGCGAAATCCGCAGCCAGGATCGACGGCGCGATGATCAGGGGACGGTTCGGGGGCATCGGTGGCTTTTCATGTTGTTAGGGTTCAAAGTGATATGACCGATATTGTTGCTCCACCAGACACATATTAATGACATAATATGTATTATGCGACTTTTCATTGTGCGGGCGCAGTTTGGACTTCGCCCTACCCTGCGAAGCGAGAGATCAGTAAGACCGCAAGGCTATGCAAACCGCTGATCTTGCAGCAGTTAGTGATCTGAAGACAGCGCTCTCAGGTCACCTACAGGCGCCCTGAACTGGGTACTTTGCCCGATGTCCGTCAGGGGAACGATATTCAACCGCTCGGCCCAGGACAGGACTGAGGCAGATCGACACTCCAGCCTTGTTGCCAACCCGCCAGCGAACCATTCAAAAGCCTCAAGGTTCAGGGCATTGACGCCGAGTAGGACGGGCACATCCAGCTCTATCGCGGCTGCAATGACGGTCCGGAACCCCCGCCCCATCGCTTCGTGCTTGCCGAACTTGTTGACGATCAGAAGTTCGGTTCCCTTGCCGATGCGGCGCGCCGTCTCTGCCACTGCCGTCTCGAGCGCGTCCGGATCAAGACGGCACCCGCGGGCCAGCACACCACGATCCTGGGAGATGCGCAGATCCGGTCCCCCGGGAAGGATGCGCAGGTCCATGTGGCATCGATGCCCGGCACCCGCCGGCGTCTCGTGCTGTACTACACCGCAGAGTGCGACCGACCGCGAAGCCAACTGTTCGGCGGCTTCGGCAAGCACCCGATCTGTGACCCCGGGATCCGAGGCGAGAATGTAAGCCAGCTGCAATGCGGTTCCTTTCCAAGGCAAAGCGGTTGCGCCTGACACATCGGTCAGGCGCAACCCTCATGTGTCGTCAGAGAGCCACTTCCCAGGACTTGAAGCTGAGCATTGCCGTGGCCTGGCCTGCGTCCGCGATCTTGCGGATGTTGGCCCAGGTCTGCTTGTAGTTCGGCAGGATCAGTTCATTCACGCCCGCATTGATCACGTTGCCTTGCGTGCCGCCGGGTGCACCGAACAGCATGAAGGTTTCGTTAGGTCGGGCAGTGGGTTCGATGTAGACCATCGCCTGCGTGGCCCCGACGTCATTGTAGACCTCGGCCATGTCCCCGTTCTTCAGCCCCAGCTCGGCGGCATCGGCCGGGTTGATCTGGATGAA
Organism: Rhodobacterales bacterium; assembly: GCA_021155205.1. Taxonomy (GTDB): domain Bacteria; phylum Pseudomonadota; class Alphaproteobacteria; order Rhodobacterales; family Rhodobacteraceae; genus JAJNPS01. The sequence continues at coordinate 7,935 of JAJNPS010000010.1, read as the reverse complement.
CGGCAGCGGGAAGCGGTCCATTGCGAACTCGCTGTCCTGGTCGAGGAACCAGTTCTGCCAGTTGAGGTTGGACCGGCCGTTGTTGATCAGGAACCTGTGCGCGGCCTTCTGCGCGTCCTTGCCCGGAGCCTGAAGCCCGCGCCATGCGCCCATCGCGAACAGCGCCTTCTTGTCCTCACGCCCGTGGCGGGTGAACATGCCGTCCTCGTAAAGCCGCGCGGTGCCGGTCAGCTTGCCGTCGGCAAAGCCGGTGACCGGCTCCTGCACCCCGTTGGTGCCCATGTCGCGCAGGCGGGCATAGGTCACTTCCGGGTTGCCCTTGTTGTAGCCGTCCATGAAGGCGTCTTCTTCGGTCTGCCAGTCATAGCCCTTGAACTGCGCGGCATAGTCGGCGCGGCCTTCCTCGGTCAGAACCCGTTCCAGATGGTTGGCCAGACGCGCAGCAATCAGGCAGTCGGGCATCGCCTGCCCCGGGCCGTCCATGTATTTTTCCGTCAGCCGCAGGCGGCGTTCGCCGTTCATCGAGGTCAGGTTCATCTCGCCTGCCTCGACCGCAGGCAGGATCACGTGTGCGGCCTGGCCGATCTGGCTGTGGATGATGTCGACGTTGACGCTGAACAGCCCGCCCGCATCAATCGCCGCGACGATGGCATCGACCTGTTCGGCGCGGGTCTTGCCCTGGCTCGCGTCCATCGCCTCTTTCACCATGTTCGTGCGCTTGTTGTAGATGCGCTTGAACTCGGAGGCATTGAGCGTGGTCTTGTAGTGGTCGTTGGCCCAGATGTGGTGGACCTTGCCCTGCCCTGCGATCAGCAACTGATCGACATAGGGTGCCGGGCGGCCTACATGCGCGTCGCTCGGGCGGTAGTAGCCCTCCTGGTGTCCGCCCAGACGGCAGACGCCGCCGCCCTCGCGGCCGACGTTGCCGGTGGCAAGGGCGATGTTCACCAGCGCGCCGACGGTCCGGTAGTTGTCGTTGCCCCAGATGATGCCCTTTTCGTAAGCGGTCACCGTCTTGCGGCGCGTCCCGTCCTCCTTGGGTTCGGCGATCCAGGCAGCGGCCTTGGCGATATCCTCGGCGCTGACGCCGCAGATGTCCGCCGCCTCGGCCAGCGACAGCCTGACGGCCGCGCGCGCCGCCTCGAACGACCCGAGTGCGGCCGGATGCTGGGCATCCTCGGCCACTGCCACGTCGCCCTGGAACCCGGACGCGGCGATGAAATCGGCATCGACCCAGCCCTTGTCGGCGATCTCGGTGAACAGCGCGTTGAACAGCGCAAGGTCGGTGCCCGAGTTGATCTGAAGGTGCATCACGTTGTCCGCGCCGGCGATTTCCTCGCAGGCATTGACGGTGACGGTGCGGCGCGGATCGACGATCAGAACCCTCGCGCCGTTCTGCATCCCCGGCATCATGTGGTTCAGGAACAGGTTGGTCTGGGTCTCGATCGGATTGGCCCCGATCAGGAAGATCGTGTCCGTCACCTCATAGTCGCTGTAGCTGTAGTTCAGCTCGTCCACACCCATGTCGCGGGTCGAATGCACCTCGGAGTTATAGGCCGGGCGGTTGTGGATGCGGGTGTTCCTGACCTTCATCGACTCGAAATACAGCTTGCCCGTGCCCCAGGTGTTCTCATAGCCCCCGGCGCTGCCGCCGTGGTCGAACATCGACACGAACAGATTGTCCTCATTCTCCTTGCTGATCACACGCGCGGTGACGCGGGCCACCAGGTCCAGCGCATCGTCCCAGGTCGTCGGCTGCCAGGTGCCATAGCGCCAGACCAAAGGATCGGTCAGCCGCTGCTGCTGGGTGCCGGTCACGTCGCTGCGACGGTTTTCGGCCATCCGTGCCCCGCGCACGGAGCCGAGGCCCGAGTTCACGACGCATTCATGATCGGGCTTGATGACCAGATGCACGTTCGCACCGTTCTGCTTGACCACGTTGTACATCGAGGGCGCGTACCAGTTTGCGGTGTTCAGCGGCTGCTGCGTGGTCAGGTCCTCACCGGACCAGTTCGATGCGGCGGTGCCTTGCGTGTTCATCGGCCAGGTGTAGGCCTTGTAACCGCAGCCGACGATGCAGTAGTGGCAGGTGACGTTCTGCACCTTTGCGTCTGCGGGAATGATCGGCAGGCGGTCGATCTGACGTTTGTAAGCCATTGTTCTCTCTCCCCTATGCCAGAACGTTCGACAGGCGGCCGTAGATCAGCTCGTCCACGCCCTCGGCGTAGATGTCGCCCTTGTCGTCCACCCGCAGGGTGAATTGCGGCAGGTTCTGCGTGGCATGGCCCCAGGTCTGCTGACCGCCCGCCTCGGCGTCGAAGCGGCTGAAATGACCGGGGCAATTCAGCGTCTTGTCGTCCGCGTTGTAGGACAGAAGCCAGCCTTTGTGCGGGCACATCACCGAATAGGCGACCACGTCGCCGTCCGGGCCAGCGCCGCCTTCAACCTTGCTGCCCAGCTTGATCAGCACACCCGGGCTGTCGGCATCGGGATAGGAGATGTCCATCGGTTCGTTGGGTTTCAGATCGGCAAGGTTGGCCAGCCGGTTTGCCGGATAGCTGACCATGGCCAGCGACTGTGCCTGGGCCTGCGCCGGGGCGAGCATCGTGGCGGCGGCGGCCCCGACGGCGCTGATGGCACCACCCCGCAGAAACTGACGCCTGCCGACGTCGACCAGCTTGTTGCACTTCATGGCTAGGATCCTCCCTGGCTTTATGATTTTGAACCAGCTTACAGACCGGGAGAGCGGCGCGACTATGGCCACGGCGAGGTTGCCGCAGCGCGGCAAGCCGTTCATTCCATGCCCTATTTTTTGGCGTTCGGATTTCCGAACAGGCAGGCGGGCCTAAAGACCCAGCTTCTGCATCTTTTCCCACAAGGTCGTGCGTGACACCTGAAGCAGCTTTGCCGCCTCGGTGACTTGCCCCTGCGTGCGCTCCAGCGCCGCCACGATCTGCGCCCGTTCCGCAGCATCGCGGACCGCTGCAAGCGGGCGGATAGCTTCTTGTCCGGCACGTTCGGGGAACAGATCGGACGGCAACACCTTTGCCCCTTCGGCCTGTTCCACCGCGCGCATCAGGCGGGCGCGCAACTCGCGCCCATTGCCGGGCCAGTTATGTGCGCGGATGGCGTCCTCGGTCGAGGCGGCCAATCCGGTCAGTGGTGCTGCACGCCGGGCGTTCAGGCCCGGAAACAGACGCACTGCCAGCCAGACCGCGTCCTCGGGACGGTCGGCCAGCGGCGGGATGACGATTTCGTGGCTTTGCAGCAGATGGAACAGATCGGCGCGGAAACCACCCGCTGCGATCTTGTCCTCGATTCCCATGCCTGCCGTTGCGATCAGCCGGAACGGGCCCCCGCGCAGCATCTGCATCAAGCTGTCCTGCGCCAAGGGTAGAAGCTGCCCGATGCCGATGATCAACAACGTGCCTTCACCGACCTCGCGCGCCGCGATGTCGACGGCAGAGGCGTCAACTGGCTGACGCAAGGCATCCAGAAGGACGAAAGGCGCCGCGCGCCGGTCCGATCGGTCATGCACCCGCCGCGCGAGCCGCGCCTTTCCAAGCCCATGACCACCCCGGATCAGCAGATGTGCATCCCGGCGCGCCGCCTCGGCCGTCTGGCGGTCCACCCTGCGGGCGGCGGCGGATACACCTGTTTCAGGGGGCATCTCAAGGTCGCCCCCAGGCCGCATGACGATGGCGAGCCGTTCAAGAAAACGGCTGATGTCGAACGGCTTGGTGATGTAATCGGCAGCGCCCGACCGGATCAGCCGCACCGCCTGATCAATGCCACCCTGACCGGTGATGAACAGGAACGGCGGCGGCGTCCCATAGCGGGTGAGTGTGTCATATAGTTCTTCACCCGTGCCGTCGGGCAAGCGGATATCGCAGATCACCGCGTCGATGGTCTTGCGCGGTGTGCGGATCGCGGGCAAGGCGCGGGCGATCTGGCGGTGCCACTGAACCTCGGCCCCCTCCAGCGTCAACCGCTGCATCAGCGACGCGCCCATGATCTCGTCATCCTCGACCAGCACGATGCAGCGCCCCGAGATCATGCCTGCACCCGTGCAGGCAGATCGACGCGGATGATCGTCGCGCCGTCACTACGAGTGTGGGTGATCCGGCCGTTCAGGCCCACCACGATGTCATGGGCCAGTCGCAGACCGACACCCCCGCCCGGTGGCAAGGGCCCCGATGACAACAGCCGCGCGAGGTGATCCGGGCCAAGGCCCGGTCCTGTGTCATCGACCACGATCGACAGCACATCCGCACCGTTGCGGACCGACAGCCCGACGCGCCCCCCCGTTCCCGCTGCCTCGGAGGCGTTGAGCAGCAGGTTCAGCGTCACCTGCCGCACTTGTGCCGATGGCAGCGCCGCAAGCGTGGCGTCACCTGCCGTGATCTGCCAGTCGAGGCGTTGTTCGCGGCTGATCGCCTCGGGCTCGAACAACAGTCGCAGATCCTCAAAATCCACTGCCCGCAGCGGCTGGCCCGTCCGGTCAAGCCGGTTCTGGTCAAGGATCGCGCGCGCCACATCCCGCAAATGTGTCAAGCCACGCAGCATGAGGTTGCCGGATTCGCGCACCACCTCGGGGCGGTCGGCATAGGTCACGACGGTGTCGGCGGCGTTCAGCAAGCCACCTAGCGGATTGTTGATCTCGTGCGCCAGCGACGACGAAAGGCGGCCAAGGCTGACGAACCGCTCGCGCTCCGCCAGCCGCCGCTCGGCTTCGGCCCGCGCCTCGACCGCTGTCGTCATCCGGTTGTAGGTGGCGATCAGCCGGGCAAGGCCGGGGTCGCTGCGCGGGATATCGGCCTCTGCAATCGGGCGCGGCACGCCTTCGGTGGCGTCCATTGCGCGGACCAGTGTGCCCACAGGGCGAAGAATGCGCGCAACTGCGAGCCAGCCCGCAAAGGCCAGAACGGCGGTTGCTGCCGCATTGCCGAACAAAAGCCACAGCGTCACCCGGCGACGCTCGGCCAGGAGATCGGTCACGTCCAGTTCGGTGACGATGCGCCCGACCTCCCGGCCCTGATACTTCAGGGGTGACGCCACCCGCAGGACGGGATCGCCAGTCATCGTGATCGCGCCGGGGGCGACGGCATCCACCTCGTAGCGGGTCATTTCGCTGCCGACAGGGGCACGCTTCGGGTCGCTTGCAGCCAGTACGTTCCCGCCTGCGTCCGCCACCACGGTCTGCAACAGCCGCTGCCCGTCCGAAGCGGCCCGCGCGCGTTCGAGGATGTCGTATACCTCCCATACGTCCTGTCGCAGCACGAACGGCCCCAAGGCCACCGAGAGGCCCTCGACATGCAACCGCGCGGTTTCGACCAGTCGGGAATCCTGCACCCGCCGAAGGGCCGTCAGGACGCCCTGGCTGGCCACAAGGCCAAGCGCGATCATCAGCACTGCGGTGACCAGCGGCACCCGGAGTGTGACCGGAAGGCTCTGGAACCACCCTTCTCTCATGGCCCCTTCCCGATTGCCGCCATTCGTGCGGCGATCCCGTCGAACAGCGACGGCTCGGTGCGCGCGACGCCATCCAGAAACAGCAACGACAGGGCCGCTTGCCCGGAAGGTGTGCCTGCGAGGCCCAGAAGGGCCGACCGGCAGGCAGCGACAACCGGATCCTCTGTGCGGTCACTGCGCGCGACGAACGGGGGAAATCCCAGCCATTCGGACCGGGCCACGATCCGCGTGCGGGCTGTCAGGTCCGGCTCGACTTTGCTCAGCGCCTCCCAGACATAGCCATCGACGCTGCCCGACCGCGTCAGGCCCCCGGCGACGGCGCGCACGACGTTGCGATGCCCGAAGGTGAAGATCGTCCGGGCAAAGAACGTCTCGGGCGTCTGCCCCATGCGTGCAAGGTCAGATGCGGTGACAAGGAAGCCCGAATTGCTGTCGGGATCGGAAAACGCATGCGTTCCGCCGCGTAGGTCATCAAGGCTCTGCGCCGGGTCATCCGACGACGCAATCAGGTAGGATTGATACAGCGGCTGCCCGTTCCACACCGGGACACCCAGCAGCACCAGTTCGCTCCGGTGCTGCAGGAATGGATAACCACAGGTCCAGGCCGCATCGACCGACCCATCCAGCAGCGCGCCTGAGATTTCCTGATAGGTCCGTCGCTGGACCAGTTCGACAGAACGGCCCATCCCTTCCGCAAGGGCGGTCTGAAGGGCCGAGATCACGGCTGCATCGTTGTCCAGAAACACCGGGGTCAGCGCGAATCTGACGGCATCAGTCGACTGCGCAAGCACAGCAGGTGCAGCCAAGGCTGCGGTGCCTGCAAGAAAGTTCCTCCGTGTAAAAGCCATTGTCCAGCCTCCCAGCCGTGAAAGCCTAGGCTATCTCTTGCGGGAATGCACCAGACGTGGACCCACCGCCTCAGGTCGCCGCTGACAAGTTGACCCGCTTCATGAGCACCTCGGCAGTTTCCTTGCGTTCGGAATAGCGCTCCACAAGGTAATCGGCGCGGTCGCGGGTCAGCACGGTGAACTTCATCAACTCCTCCATCACATCGACGATCCGGTCGTAGAGCGGCGACGGGCGCATCCGGCCCGCCTCGTCGAACTCCTGAAACGCCTTGGGGATCGAGGATTGGTTCGGGATGGTGATCAGCCGCATCCAGCGCCCCAGAATGCGCATCTGGTTGACGGCGTTGAAGCTTTGCGACCCACCCGACACCTGCATCACCGCCAGCGTCTTGCCTTGCGTCGGCCGCACGGCCCCCATCGACAGCGGGATCCAGTCGATCTGCGCCTTCATGATTCCTGTCATCGCGCCGTGGCGTTCGGGCGAGGACCACACCATCCCCTCGGACCAGATCACCAGCGACCGCAATTCGTCCACTTTCGTCAGGTCAGCGCCCGGCTGATCCGGCAGAGGCAGGCCGGACGGGTTAAAGACCCGGACTTCGGCCCCGAGACGGGTCAGGATACGCCCGGCCTCTTCGACAGCAAGGCGGCTGAAGCTGCGCGGGCGCAGCGATCCATAGAGCAGCAGGATGCGGGGCGGATGGGTCGAGATTGGCGGGAACAGCAGGCGCGCGTGGTCGATGGCGGCAAAGCTGGCTTCGTCAAGCGCAGGGAATGTGGGCGCGTCGCTCATCGCTTACACCTTCCCCGGTGCGGTGAACGCAAACCACCGGCGCCCCAGCCACAGCGCCACCGAGACCAGCCCGATCAGCACCGGCACTTCGACAAGCGGGCCGATCACGGTGGCAAAAGCGACTGGCGAGGCAAGCCCGAAGGTGGCGATGGCCACCGCAATCGCCAGCTCGAAGTTGTTGCCCGCCGCCGTGAAGGCCACCGCCGTGGTGCGCGGATAATCCGCCCCGATCAGTCGGCCCAAGGCAAAGCCGATGCCGAACTGGATCAGGAAATACAGCGCCAGCGGCCCCGCGATGCGCAGCGCGTCACCGGGCAGGCGCAGAACCTCGCCGCCCTTCATCACGAACATCGCCATGATGGTGAACAGCAGCGCCACCAGCGTGACCGGGGCGATGCGCGGCAGGAAGCGGGTCTGATACCAGCCCTCGCCGTGTCGTGACACCAGGATGCGGCGGGTCAGATACCCGGCGGCAAAGGGGATGCCCAGATAGATCAGCACGGCTTGGGTGATCATCCAGAAGCCTGCGTCGATCACCTGGCCCTCCAGCCCGAACAGCGGCGGCAGGACGGTCAGGAACACCCAAGCGTAGGTCGAAAAGAACAGGATCTGGAATACCGAATTGAACGCCACCAATGCGGCCCCGTACTGCTGATCGCCGCAGGCAAGGCCGTTCCAGACGTGGACTTGCCCGACTTTTGTGGAGAGCGTTTAGCTCACTTCCCGGACCTTTCGCTCGAAGGCGATGGGGCTTTGGAAGCCGAGCGATGAATGCCGCCTGATGGGGTTATAGAACCCGTCGATGTATCTGGCGACGGCGAT
>JAJNPS010000004.1 GCA_021155205.1 Rhodobacterales bacterium | reverse complement strand
GTACCTGCGGGCGGGCGATGAAGAGCCCCGTTACGCCAAGCGTGCGAGCTCCAGTAAGCTCGATCCTTACGCTGAAAGACTCTCCACCTGGCTGTCGATCGAGGCAACAAAGTCGCGCAAACAGCGGCGCACTTTGCTGCAGCTCCACACACTAGATCTGAAAAGGAGAAAACGAAGCACTTATCCACACCGTGAGCTGCTTTGCTCACAAAGCGGGTGGGTCAGTATTCGATGGAAATGTCGGGTCAGAGATCAATGGAATTCAACAGCCAGCGCCTCCGAGAAGCACTTCTGCGCCCATTTCCCGGTCGCCGCACCCTCTTCCCCACGTCGAGCCGTCAGCGCGTTCCTGGCGCGATCCACGCGCTCCGCAGACACCTTGGCTGCCAGGGCGATGCGCAGTGCCTCGACCTCCGCACTTGAAACCTCCAGCGCACTGACAAGGACGCGAAGCGAACTCTCTGGACAGAACCACATCGCAGGCCGGCCCGGGGCCTCAAGCGCAAGAATCTCGACCTCGTCCAGACCTTGTGCCTGGATGGCGCTGGCGATCTCGGGGCTCTCCACCACGCGCAGGACCTGCCCGCCATGATTTGTAATCGCGGCCGTGTTGGCGCTCATCGCGGGAATCACAAGCCCCCCCGACCTGCCAGATTCGGGATCGTCCAATTCGAGGTCAGCCACATTCACCAGGAAGCCCCGCCCGATGGAACGACTCAAGCGACAGTGAAGGCTTAACTTACCGACGGCCGAAGCCCGCACAAGCACCTGCTCGTCCATTCCAGAAAGAACAGCGGCGTGTGCCAAAGACACATATCCGCCGACGACCCCAAGCTCCGGTGTACCGTCCACCAGCCTCAACACGCTCTCGTCATCCACTCGACCGCGCTCCAGTTCAAAAAGCTGCTTGCGCCAGTCCGCCAGCAGCACGGACGCCACGAGCTTGCCGACACTCTTGTCATGGGTGCCAGTGGACTTCACGAACTCGCGCCTGCACGCTGCTTCCCGCAGTCGAGTCGGTACGACCAGGCGCGCCCACCAAGTTCCACCACGTCGAAATAAACCTTCCACCGCTCGCCCTTTGTAGCAAGGCGATGTAGCAGGCGACCCAGAAACGACAAAGCCCTTGAAGATCAAGGGCTTGGACGTGACTGGTGCGGCTGGCGGGGATCGAACCCACGACCCTCGGCTTCGGAGGCCGATACTCTATCCACTGAGCTACAGCCGCATGCTGTCTGGAGACCAATAGTCTATCTGTTGCGTTTTGCTCCGATGACGACAGCCTTCGGAGGCCGATACTCTATCCACTGAGCTACAGCCGCATGCTGCTTGGAGACCAATAGTCTATCTGTTGCGTTTTGCTCCGATGACGACAGCCTTCGGAGGCCAATACTCTATCCACTGAGCTACAGCCGCAACCGCCGGTATTGTACCGGCCCGCCCCTCCCCCTCCGCGCGCCGCCCTGCTGCCAAAGGGCGCTTGGCTATAATCCAAGGCTGTTTTGCCTGCCCCACGACAGGTTCGCCCCATTACTTTACTGGCCTTGTTTCGCCACCCCCCGAGGACACCATGAGCGACCACGCGCACGAAGACCACACTGGCCCGATCAAGACGCCCACGCAACTGTTGTGGACTTCTTTTTTTGCGTTTGTCGCACCCATCTTCATCATCATCGGCCTGGTGTACTACGTCATCTCCGCCAACAAGCCGGCGGCCGGTGCGGTGGATGTGGAACAGGCCACGGCACAACGCATTCAGCGCGTGGGCACGTTGGAGCTGCGCGACGCCAACCGTCCGTTGCAGTCGGGTGAAGCGGTCTACACGGCCCAGTGCGTGGCTTGCCATGGCGCGGGTCTGGCGGGCGCTCCCAAGTTCGGCGACGCCGGCGCCTGGTCCGCTCGCATCGCAACCGGCTACAACGCGCTGCTGAACTCGGCCCTCAAAGGCAAGGGTGCGATGGGTGCGCAAGGCGGCGGCGCGTTCCGCGACGCCGAAATCGGCCGCGCTGTCGTGCACATGGCCAACGCCGCAGGCGGCAAGTTCGCCGAGCCGCAACTGGCGGCGCCCGCTGCGGCTCCGGCGGCAGCCGCCGCCGCACCGGCTCCTGCAGCGGTTGCGGCCGCACCGGCTGCGGCTGCACCAGCCGCCGCGGCGCCCGCAGCGCCGGCATCCGCCACGGTGGCGGGTGGCGCTGGTGAAGCACTCTACAAACAAGCCTGCTCGGTGTGCCACGTGGCCGGTGTGGCCGGTGCACCGAAGTTCGGTGACAAGGCCGCCTGGGCCCCCCGCGTCGGCTCGGGCCTCGACGCCCTGACCGCTACCGTGATCAAGGGCAAGGGTGCCATGCCGCCCAAGGGTGGCTCGACGGCTCCCGACGCCGACATCAAGGCTGCGGTGCAGTACATGCTGGCCGCGGTGAAGTAAGCACGCCGCTGCAGCAACGAAAAAAAACCGGTCGCGAGACCGGTTTTTTTATGGGCGGGTGAATCCGTCCGCGCTAAGCCTGCTGCTGCTGCGGGCTCGGCACAAAGCCATGGCGCTCGGGCAGCGCAGACGCCGTGACGTTGCGCGGTGTCCAGCGACCCGCTTCCACCGCATCCGCCGCCATGGCCATGTCGGCGCTGTGCACCAGGCCCACACCCAGGTCGGCGATCAGGTACAAGCGGCCGGCCTCGTCCAGCAGACTCTCCTTGACGGCCCCGCTCTCCACGCCGGTGTGCGACAACACGCGCCCATCGGGCTGCAGACGCCAGATCCACGGTGTGATCTCGAGCTCCACATACACGCGCTGCGGCCCGTTCTGGAAGAACCACTGCCCCTTCTCGTCGGCGGCGTAGTTGCGGTGGATGAAGTCGATCAGCTTCTCGTGCGTGAGCAGCGAGCCTTTGCTGACCGCGAACGGGCCTTGGGCCTGGATGCGGTCGTCGCGCATGTACCAGTTGCCGCGCGCGTCCAGCCCCAGCCAGCCGAAACAGTGGGGCACGTTGGGCCACTTGGCCATTGCGGCCTTGACGATGTCGTCCATGGCGTTCCTCCTCAAAGCTGCGCGAGCAACCAGTTTCCCACGGCTTCGGGCATGGCGCGCACGTGACCCGGCAGGCCGAAGGGTCCGTGTGAAACCGGAAAGCCCACGTGGCCGCCCTGCGCGGGCTGCCACAGCGTCACCGAGGGCCCCGCGTCCTGCAAGGTGGGCAGCGAGACGGCGGGCACAAAGGGGTCGTTGCGCGCGTTGAGGGCGAGCGCGGGCACGCGGATGCGGTGCAGCACGGGCTTGGCCGAGGCACGCGTCCAGTAGTCGACGGTGTCGCGGAACCCGTGCAGCGGCGCGGTGAATAGGTTGTCGAATTCGTAGAGATCGCGCGCGGCGAGCAGCGCCTCGCGCTTGAACAGCCCGGGGTGCTGCTCCAGCTTCTGGAGGGCCTTGGGCACCATGGTGCCCATGAACATGCGGGTGTAGACCATCCGGTTGAAGCCGCGCCCGATGGCGTAACCGCCAGCGGCGAGGTCCAGCGGAGAGCTCACCGCCGCGATGGCGCACACCAGTTGCGCCGCGCTCTGTTCCATTTCGCCGGCCCATCGCATCAACGCGTTCCCGCCCAGCGACACGCCAACCGCCAACAAGGGCCGGCTGGGGTTCTCGTGGGCGAAGCGGCGCAGGATCCAGTCGATCTCGCTGAAATCGCCGGAGTGGTAGGCGCGGGGGGCGTGGTTGATTTCACCCGAGCATCCGCGAAAGTGGGGCACGGCATAGGCCAGGCCGTGGGCTGCGGCGAAATCGGCGAAGGCCACGGCGTACTGGCTGGCCGAAGAGCCTTCGAGGCCATGGAACAACACCAGCAACGGCGCTTGCGGCGCGCTGGCGTGCAGGGCTTCGTCCACGTCGATGAAATCGCCATCCGGCGTGTCCCAGCGGCTGCGCTGCCAGCGCGGCGCCGGCCCGAAATGACGCCGGGCGCCGCGCGCGGCCCAGATGGTTTGCGCATTGCCACCGGGCAACCACCACGGTGCGAAATAGGAGAAGCGATCGCGAGTCAATGCAGCACCGGTTTGGTTGTGAGGACTTCAGGTGGTTCCGCCCGCGAACCCGGGCTGGCGTGATGCGCCACCAATCGCCAGCCTTGCGCGGTTTTCACGAACACATTGGTCGCGACGACCCAGGCGTGCTGCAGGCCGTCATCGGTCATGATCGCCACGCGCTCGACCACGCTGTGCACGCTGCAGCCGCCCGCATCGAGGCGGTGCACCTTCTCGGCGTGGGCCTGCACGCTGCCGTTGGCAAACATGGCTTCGAAGGCGGCGCGGATGGCGGCAGGCCCCAACAACCGGGGGCCACCGGGGTGCACGCACACGATGTCATCCTCGTCGGCCCAACACGCCATGAGGCGCTCGATGTCGGCGTGCTGCAAGGCGTCGTAGAAAGCGGCCTCCGTGTCGTCCGGTGAGCCGGGGGGAAGTTTGGGTTTGGACATGCCGCGTATTTTGCCGTCTGCTCCGTGGGCTGGAAGCGCCAGCATGACATGACCGCGGGGTATAGTCCCGCAGACCGTGGTCGCCATGCCGACGTCCGGCTTGAGGCCCACGCACCCTCGGAGGTTGGTTTCATGCATGCACCCGCTCGACGTCGCCTGTTCACCTGGATCGCCACGCTGCTGCTCGCGGCCAGCCTCACCGGCTGCGGCTACAACGATTTCCAACGCCTGGACGAGCAGAGCCGCTCGGCCTGGTCGGAGGTGCTCAACCAGTACCAGCGCCGTGCCGACCTGATCCCCAACATCGTCGCCACGGTGAAGGGCGAGGCCAACTTCGAGCAGGAAACGCTTACCCGTGTGATCGAAGCGCGCTCCAAGGCCACGTCCATCCAGGTGACGCCCGAGACCTTGAACAACCCAGCCGCGATGCAGCAGTTCCAGGCCGCGCAGGGCGAGCTCAGCAGCGCCCTCAGCCGCCTGATGGTGGTGGTGGAGCAGTACCCCAACCTCAAAGCCAACCAGGGCTTCAGCGACCTGCGCGTGCAGCTTGAGGGCACAGAGAACCGCATCACCGTGGCGCGCAACCGCTACATCCAGACCGTGCAGGAGTACAACGTCCTCGCGCGCAGTTTCCCGACCAACCTCACCGCCATGGTGTTCGGCTACGCGGCCAAGGCCAACTTCCAGGTCGCCAACGAGGCGGAAATTTCGACACCGCCGAAGGTGGACTTCGACAAGAAGCCATGATCTGCTGGTTGGCCCGACCGCTGTTCGCGCTTCTGGGCCTGTGCTGCGTCTTCCTTGTCGCCACGCCATCGCTGGCGCAGCAAGCCGTGCCCGAGTTGCGTGCGCGCGTCATGGACCAGACCGGCACGCTCGACGCGAGCCGCCTCGCGGCCATCGAAGCCAAGCTGGAAGCGTTCGAGAAATCGAACGGATCGCAGGTCGTCGTGCTCATGGTGGCCACCACCGCACCGGAAGACATTGCGGACTACACGCAACGCCTGGGCGACGCCTGGAAGATCGGTCGCCGCGACGTGGGCGATGGCGTGTTGTTCGTCATCGCCAAGGACGATCGGCGCATGCGCATTGCCACAGCCAAGACACTGGAAGGGGCGATCCCTGACTTGATGGCGCGCCGCATTCTCGACGGCGCGGTCACGCCCGCGTTCCGCAGCGGTGACTACGCCGGCGGCATCGAGGCCGGGGTGGATCAGATCCTCGCGCGCATCCGCGGTGAAGAATTGCCGCTGCCCACCGAACAGCCATCGCGCTCCAGAGGCCTTGCGGGCGACTTCGACTTCATGGACGCGTTGGTCTTTCTGGTTTTTGCCGTCCCCATCGGGTCGGCCGTGCTGCGCGGCATGTTCGGCAACAAGCTCGGCACCGTGCTCACGGGCGTCGGTGCGGGTGGCCTGGCGTGGGTGCTGACCACAGTGCTCTGGGTGGCCATTGGCGCTGGCTTGTTGGGCATGCTCGCTGCGTTGTTCCTGCAATTCCTGCCGGCGCCCACGTCGGGCGGCTCGGGGCGCTCGGGACGCCACGGTGGCTGGGGCGGAGGCGGCTTCGGTGGCGGCGGCGGTCGTTCCGGCGGGTTTGGTGGCGGCGGTGGTTTCAGCTCTGGCGGAGGTGGCAACTTCGGCGGCGGCGGTGCGTCCGGTGGCTGGTGATGAAAGACAACTGCGCATGAACAAACTGGCTCGCATCCTCAAGCACCGCTGGCTTGACATCTCGGACACCGTGCGCGCCGTACCCGACGACATGGCCGAGCGCCTGGCGCGCCGCGTGGCCGCCAGCGAAGCCCGGCACAGCGGCGAGGTGCGCCTGTGCGTGGAGGCTTCGCTGCCCCTGAGCTACCTCTGGCGCATCGATGCGGCCACGCCGCTGTCGGCCGTGGTGCGCGAACGCGCGTTGACCTGGTTTGGACGCCTGCGCATCTGGGACACCGAGCACAACAATGGCGTGCTGATCTACTTGTTGCTCGCCGAGCACGCGATCGAGTTCGTGGCCGACCGGTCGCTCTCGCGCCGTGTGCCGGATGCCGAATGGCAAACCATCGCCGACCGCCTGGGCGCGCAATTGCGCCAAGGCCATTTCGAAGACGGCCTCACGCGAGCGTTGGAAGAAGTGTCGGCGCTGCTGGTGGCCCACTTCCCGGCCGACAGCGGCGCGGTGCGGGCCAACGAACTGTCGGACAACGTCGTGCGCCGTTGACGACGTATCGGGCCGTTCAGGCTCTGCTGCTCAGCCGCGCCCGCGCTTGTCCGGAAATGCCGAGCGGCTGTTCAGGGCCACGCTGAGTTCCTGCTGCAGCGCCTTGTTCATCTGCGCAAAAGTCTTGAGCTTGCGCGTGGTCTCGCGCAAGCGATCGGCCATGCGTTTGGAGATCGCCAGCAGCAGGCGCGCGCCCAGCTTCGGGTCGTCCTTGAGCAAGCGCATGAGCGCCGTGCGCGACAGCACGGCCACGGCGATATCGGTGTTGGCTGTGCAGGTGGCCGAGCGGGGCGCGCCGTCCAGCACACCCATGTCACCGATCAGGTGCCCGGGGCCCATGATGTTCACCACCATGCTCTCGTGCAGGCCAGGCAACTCGTTCTCGACCGCGATGTCGCCCTCCAGCACCAGCAGCATGTAGTCGGTCTGCTTGACCTCGCCTTCCTGGATGATGACGGTGCCCGCCTTGATGAGCTTGGGCCGCATATAGCCCACCACCTTCAGGGCATCGCCCAAGGTCAGATCGGCCAACGCCGACGACGTCACCAGCAAACGCGCCGCCACCTCCTCGGGAGCAGTGTCTGGACTCTCGAATATGGAAGACATGTCGTGCGCGGTCCTTTAATGCCTGGGCGATCGATGGTAGTCGGACTGTTGCATACCGAGCGACAGATACCAAGAAAAAGACCGGCGCGTGGCCGGTCCATTCTTGATAAACGACACAGGTCGCTTACTTTTTTTGGCGGTACTTGCGCAACGCTGCAATTTGCGCGGCCATGACGGCGAGTTCCGATGTGGCCTTGGCCAGATCGAGATCGCTGTTGGCATTCTTCACGGCCTCTTCGGCCTGCCGGCGCGCTTCGGTCGCTTTGGTTTCGTCGAGGTCCTTGCCCCGGATAGCGGTGTCGGACAACACCGTGATGTGGTGCGGCTGCACTTCGAGAATGCCGCCGGCCACAAACACGAACTCTTCGCCGCCATCGGCCTTTTCGATGCGCACGGCACCGGGCTTGATGCGTGTGATCAGCGGAATGTGACCAGGCAAGATGCCCAGTTCACCGGCCTCACCTGGCAGGGCCACAAACTTGGCGTCGCCAGAAAAGATGGAAGCTTCGGCGCTCACCACATCGACGCGGATGGTGCTCATAGGGTCTCCTTAGGAAGATGGATGGAAAGCAAGCGGGCGGGTGACAAGCGCAAGCCGGCACCCACCTCAACTGCTTTACGCCATCTTCTTCGCCTTTTCAAACGCTTCGTCGATGGTGCCGACCATGTAGAACGACTGCTCGGGCAGGTGATCGCACTCGCCGGCGGTGATCATCTTGAAACCACGGATGGTTTCGGCCAGGGTCACGTACTTGCCGGGCGAGCCGGTGAACACCTCGGCCACGTGGAACGGCTGCGAGAGGAAACGCTGGATCTTGCGCGCGCGGGCCACGGCCAGCTTGTCTTCGGGAGCCAGTTCGTCCATGCCCAGAATGGCAATGATGTCGCGCAGTTCCTTGTAGCGCTGCAGGGTGTTCTGCACGGCGCGAGCGACTTCGTAGTGCTCCTGACCCACGACCAGCGGGTCCAGCTGGCGGCTGGTGGAATCCAGCGGATCCACAGCGGGGTAGATGCCCAGCGAAGCGATGTCACGGCTCAACACCACGGTGGAGTCCAAGTGAGCGAAGGTGGTGGCGGGCGACGGGTCGGTCAAGTCGTCCGCTGGCACGTACACGGCCTGGATGGAGGTGATCGAGCCAACTTTGGTGGAGGTGATGCGCTCTTGCAGGCGGCCCATTTCTTCGGCCAGCGTCGGCTGGTAGCCCACGGCGGAAGGCATGCGGCCCAGCAGGGCGGACACTTCGGTACCGGCCAGCGTGTAGCGGTAGATGTTGTCCACGAAGAACAGCACGTCACGGCCTTCGTCGCGGAACGACTCGGCGATGGTCAGGCCGGTCAGGGCCACGCGCAGACGGTTGCCTGGGGGCTCGTTCATCTGGCCATACACCATGGCCACTTTGGACTCGCCCAGGTTCTCCAGATTCACGACGCCAGAGTCGGCCATCTCGTGATAGAAGTCGTTGCCCTCGCGGGTGCGCTCACCCACACCGGCGAACACTGACAGACCGCTGTGGGCCTTGGCGATGTTGTTGATGAGTTCCATCATGTTCACGGTCTTGCCCACGCCGGCGCCACCGAACAAGCCCACCTTGCCGCCCTTGGCGAACGGGCAGATCAGGTCGATCACCTTGATGCCGGTTTCCAGCAGCTCTTGCGAAGGCGACAGCTCGTCATAAGCCGGGGCCTTGCGGTGGATGGAGGCGGTCAGCGCCTGGTCTACCGGGCCGCGCTCGTCGATGGGCGCGCCGAGCACGTCCATGATGCGGCCCAGCGTTGCCTTGCCCACGGGAACCATGATGGGTTCGGCGGTGTTGGTCACCACCATGCCGCGGCGCAGGCCGTCGGACGAGCCCAGCGCGATGGTGCGGACCACGCCGTCGCCCAGCTGCTGCTGGACTTCCAGCGTCAACGCGGAACCTTCCATTTTCAGAGCGTCGTAAACGCGCGGCATCTGGTTGCGAGGAAACTCGACGTCAACCACGGCGCCGATGCACTGAACGATCTTGCCTTGTACTTGAGACATGGTGGATACCTTTTAAATTCTCTGGATTCTGTTGAACGGCTGCTTCAGACCGCTGCGGCGCCGGCGACGATTTCCGAAAGCTCTTTCGTGATCGCTGCCTGACGGGTCTTGTTGTAGACCAGCTTGAGTTCGCTGATGACGCTGCCGGCGTTGTCGGTGGCGGCCTTCATGGCCACCATGCGCGCGGACTGCTCGGACGCCATGTTTTCGGCCACGGCCTGGTAGACCTGTGCCTCCACATAACGCAGCAGGAGCTCGTCAATGACGGCCGGTGCATCGGGCTCGTAGACATAGTCCCAGTCACGTCCGGTGGTGTCGCCCTGCAGATCACCCGCGTTGAGCGGCAACAGCTTCTCGACCACCGACTCCTGCTTCATCGTGTTGATGAACTTGGTGTAGCAGACGTAGACCGCGTTGACGCGGCCTTCGGTGTACGCGTCCAGCAAGGTCTTCACCGGGCCGATCAGCTTGTCCAGGTGCGGCGTATCGCCCAGGCCGGTCACGCTGGACACGACCTTGGCACCGATGCGGTTCATGAACGCCAGACCCTTGTTGCCGATGGCCACGACTTCAGCGGTCTGGCCCTGCGCCTGCAGGTCCTTGAGCTGGGTCGTCACCGCGCGCAGCACGTTGGTGTTCAAGCCACCGCACAGGCCCTTGTCGGTCGTCACCACCACAAAACCCGCGACCTTGGCGTCGTTGGTCTGCATGAAGGGGTGCGTGTACTCGGGATTGGCGCGGCTCAGGTTGCCGGTGATCTGGCGCACTTTTTCTGCGTAAGGCCGGGCCGCACGCATGCGGTCCTGCGCCTTGCGCATTTTGGAGGCGGCGACCATTTCCATGGCTTTGGTGATCTTCTTGGTGTTTTCCACCGATTTGATCTTGCCGCGTATTTCCTTGCCTGCTGCCATTGTGTTTCCTCTAAGAAGTCAATGGGCCGGATCAGTAGGTGCCGGTTTTCTTGAAGTCGGCGATGGCGGCTGCCAGTTGGGCTTCGGCGTCCTTGTCCATGGCCTTGTCGTTCTCCAGCTTGGCCAGCAACGCTGCGTGCTTGTCCTTGAGGAAAGCGTGCATGCCGTTTTCGAACGAGAGCACCTTCTTGACTTCGATGTCGTCCAGGTAGCCCTTGTTCACGGCGAACAGCGTGGATGCCATCAGGCCGATCGACTGTGGGCTGTACTGGGCCTGCTTCAAGAGCTCGGTCACGCGGGCACCGCGGTCGAGCTGCTTGCGGGTGGCTTCGTCGAGATCGGAGGCAAACTGTGCAAACGCGGCCAGTTCGCGGTACTGGGCCAGGTCGGTACGGATACCGCCGGACAGCGACTTGATCAGCTTGGTCTGGGCAGCACCACCGACGCGCGACACCGAGATACCGGCGTTGATGGCGGGGCGGATACCGGCGTTGAACAGGCTGGTTTCCAGGAAGATCTGGCCGTCGGTGATCGAGATCACGTTGGTGGGCACGAAAGCGGACACGTCGCCGGCCTGCGTTTCGATGATGGGCAGTGCGGTCAGCGACCCGGTCTTGCCCTTGACTTCGCCTTTGGTGAAGGCTTCGACGTAGTCGGCGTTCACGCGGGCTGCGCGCTCCAGCAGACGGCTGTGGAGATAGAATACGTCGCCCGGGTAGGCGTCGCGGCCGGGTGGGCGGCGCTGCAGCAGCGAAACCTGGCGGTAGGCCACGGCCTGCTTGGACAGGTCGTCGTACACGATCAGGGCGTCCTGGCCTCGGTCGCGGAAGTACTCGCCCATGGTGCAGCCGGAGTAAGCCGACAGGTACTGCATGGCAGCGGATTCAGAGGCCGAAGCGGCCACGACGATGGTGTACTCCATCGCACCGGCCTGCTCCAGAGCACGCACCACGTTCTTGATCGACGAGGCCTTCTGGCCAATCGCGACATAAACGCAGGTCATGTTCTGACCCTTCTGGTTGATGATCGCGTCGATCGCCACGGCGGTCTTGCCGGTCTGGCGGTCGCCAATGATCAACTCGCGCTGGCCACGGCCCACGGGCACCATCGAGTCGATCGACTTCAGGCCGGTCTGCACTGGCTGGTCCACCGATTTGCGCGCGATCACACCGGGCGCGACCTTCTCGATCACGTCGGTCATCTTGGCGTTGATCGGGCCTTTGCCGTCAATGGGAGCGCCCAGGGCGTTGACCACGCGGCCAATCAGCTCGGGACCCACAGGCACTTCCAGAATGCGGCCCGTGCACTTGACGGTTTCGCCTTCGGAGATGTGCTCGTACTCACCCAGAATCACAGCGCCCACGGAGTCACGCTCCAGGTTCAGCGCCAGGCCGAAGGAAGGCACGCCGTCCTTGTTGGCCGGGAATTCCAGCATCTCGCCCTGCATCACGTCGGACAGGCCGTGAACGCGGACGATACCGTCGGTCACCGACACCACGGTGCCCTGGTTGCGCACATCGGTCGATGTGCCGAGTCCCTCGATGCGGGACTTGATCAGTTCGGAGATTTCAGCGGGATTGAGTTGCATGACTCTTTCCTTCTTTCGTTAAATGGTGAGCAGGCGGGCGCGGAGAGACAGCGGTCAAGCCGCGGTCAGGGCGGATTTCATGTGTTCCAGACGGGCTTTGATCGAGGTGTCGAGCACTTCATCGCCCACCACCACGCGGATACCGCCAATCAGTTCGGGCTGCAGTTCGACCTGGAGGTTGAGCTTGCGGGCAAAGCGCTTTTCCAGCACACCGGAGAGGTCGGCCAACGCCGCGTTGTCGATCGCAAAGGCGCTGTGCACCACAGCATCGAAGGCGCCTTGTTGTGCATTCTTCAAAGCACGGAACTGGTCCGCGATTTCGGACATTGCAGCGAGGCGGCCGTTATCGATCACGGTGCGCAAGAAGTTCTGCGCCATCGCAGGCAGACCCGTCTTGATCACGCCGGTGATCAGGCCAAACACCTGCTCTGGCATGGTGCGGGGATTGTCGGCGAACAGGCGAAGCTGTTCGTCGGCAGCCACCGACGCCAGCTCGTCGAGCCAGGCGGCGGTGCCTGCTGCGTCGGCACCCGAGGCCTGGAACAGCGCTTCCGCATAAGGGCGGGCAATGGTGGCGATTTCGGCCATGGTTGTCCTTTGGTGCCGTGTCGGTGGATCAGAGCTCGGTCTTCAGGCGGCCCAGCAACTCGGCGTGAACGCCGGCGTTGACTTCGCGCTTGAGGATCTGCTCGGCGCCTTTGACAGCCAGCGCAGCCACCTGCTCGCGCAGGGCTTCGCGGGCCTTGACGACCTGTTGTTCGGCTTCGAGGTGAGCGGCGGCCACGATCTTGTTGGCTTCATCGGTCGCACGCGCCTTGGCCTCTTCGATCACGGTTTGTGCACGGCGCTCGGCGTCAGCCAGACGGGTGGCGGCTTCGTTGCGCGATTTGCCCAACTCTTCTTCCACACGCTTGTTGGCCACGGCCAGCTCGGACTTGGCCTTTTCAGAGGCGGCAAGCCCTTCGGAAATCTTCAACGCACGCTCATCGAGCGACTTGGCGATCGGGGGCCACACGAATTTCATCGTGAACCACACCAGGATCGCAAAGACGATGGCCTGCGCGAAGAGGGTTGCATTGATGTTCATCGCAACGCCTTTCTGTGTGTTGACGTAAGTGGTGATGCAGTTGCAGCTGCGTCGGTGCGCCGACTGCCGGGAGTCATTGAGACCCGGCTGTGCAAGACGCTGCCCGACGAGGCAGCAAATCCCATTAAGCCAGCGTGAAGGGGTTGGCGAAGGCGAAGAGGAGGGCGATGGCCACGCCGATCAGGAAGGCTGCGTCGATCAGACCGGCCAAGATGAACATCTTGGTTTGCAGGTCGTTCATCAACTCAGGCTGGCGAGCGGAAGCTTCCAGAAATTTGCCGCCCATCAGCGCAATGCCGATGGATGCGCCGATGGCGCCCAGACCGACGATGAGACCGCAAGCCAATGCGACAAGACCCAGAACGTTTTCCATGATGACTCCTATGAGATGAACGAAAGTTGAGAAAAGGAAAGAAAGAAACGAGAACTCAGAGCGAGGACAGGCCGCGCAACTCAGTGAGCGTCATGCGCCTGCCCGAGGTAAATCAGGGCCAGCATCATGAAAATGAACGCCTGCAAGGTGATGACCAGGATGTGGAACAAGGTCCAAACCGTGCCTGCGATCACATGTCCGACGAAGAACAGACCACCGCCGAGCGAGAGGGAAGCAAAGCCCCCCAGCAACGCAATCAGCATGAAGACCAACTCACCCGCGAACATGTTTCCGAACAACCGCATGCCGTGGGACACCGTCTTGGCCACGAACTCGATCATTTGCATCAGGAAGTTGATCACGCCCAGCAGCAGCGCCCAGATGGGGTTCTTGCTGGTGCCGAATGGCGCGGTGACGAGTTCGTGCGTCCAGCCGCCGAGGCCTTTGATCTTGATGTTGTAGAACAGGCACATCAACAGGACAGAGACAGACAGGCCGAGCGTGGTGGAGAGGTCGGCGGTGGGCACGACGCGCAAGTAATCGGGGTAGCCCATGGCCGGGCCTGCGACGTGCCACATGGAGGGCAACAGGTCCACGGGGATCATGTCCATGAAGTTCATCATGAAGATCCACACAAACACGGTCAGCGCCAGAGGTGCCACCAGCTTGCGGCTGTTCGCGTTGTGAATGACGGCCTTGGCCTGGCTGTCGACCATCTCGACCAGCATTTCCACAGCGGCCTGGAAGCGACCGGGCACGCCGGCGGTGGATTTGCGGGCGGCCAGCCACAACACAAAACACACCAAGGCGCCCAAGAGGGAGCTCACGATCACCGAATCAACGTTGATGACGGAAAAGTCGACGATCGATTCCTGCTTCTTGTTCGTCAGATGAACCAGGTGGTGGCGAATGTATTCGCCGGGGGTCAGAGCGCTGCCTTCAGTTGCCATGTTCGTTTGCACCGATTTGTCGGAAATTCAACCGTTTAGATTTGCGCGCCGGGTCTGGATCCAGAATCCAAACCAGTACACCTTGAGAACCAACACCAGACCGGCCAACAGGCCCAGCCAATTCAGCTCGGGGACGATCCACGGGGCCGACCACAACATGGCCACCACCAACAGAATCTTGACCCCTTCCCACAACAAAAACCCGGCGAAAGCGGCTTGCGCATAACCCGCCAGCAGGCGGCTCAATGCACTGGATGTCAAACCGTAGGCCATCAAGGCCGAGGGCAACACCACCGCGGCTGCACCGTACAAGACCGATGCCGCCACCGAAGCCGATTGCGTGAACAACCAGGACAGGGCGCCAGCGGTCAGACCCACCAACAACTGCACAGCCACGAGACGCCACAAGGACAAGCGCGGATGGCCGGCTCGCCACTGCTGCGCTTCTTCGCGCGTCAGCGGCTTGAATTCGATCTCTTGCTCACCATCTACCCCCTCTGCCTGGGTCTGCGAATCCGGATCGACGCGTTGCATTGTCGACATGGATGGTTACAGACAGGTTACGGTTGGGCGACGTTCGCAAAGCCGCTGATTATACGTAGAAACCCCATGGGGTCGTCAAGGCTGGGCGCACCACATGGGCCTGCTGCGGCCACCGCCGCCGATAATCCCTTCATGACCGCTGCGAACTGGGGCCACCCCCCCGACCTGCCCGACACCCTGTGCTACCTCAACGGCACATTCACCGAGTTGCGCAACGCCCAGGTCAGCGTGCTCGATCGAGGTTTCATTTTTGGTGACGGTGTGTACGAGGTGCTGCCTTGCTACGGCGGCGTGGCGTTTCGTTTCGAGCAGCACATGGCGCGCCTGGACCGCTCTATGGCCGAGCTGCGCATCGCCAACCCCTTGCCTCGTTCCGAGTGGCAGGCGATCGCGCAGCGCCTGGCGCACGCGCTGCGCGACGACCGCGGTGTCGCCAACCAGCTGATCTACATCCAGGTCACCCGGGGCGTGGCGCTGCGAGACCACGCCATGCCGGCCAACACCGTCCCGACGGTGTTCGTGATGGTGAGTGAAATGAAACTGGCCACCCCGGCGCAGCGCGAGCACGGCGTGGCGTGTGTCACGGCCGACGATTTCCGCTGGGAGAAAGCCCACATCAAAAGCACCAGTCTGCTGGGTGCGGTGTTTGCGCGACAGATCAGCGTGGACGCCGGTGCGACTGAAACCGTGATGTTTCGCGGCGACCATTTGAGCGAAGCCGCGTCGAGCAACGTCTGGGTGATCCAGAACGGCGTGGTCATGGGACCCCCAAAAGACAACCTGGTGCTGGAGGGCATCCGCTTCGGGCTGATCGAAGAACTTTGCCGGGTCCAGGGCCTGCGGTTTGAACTGCGCCCACTCACGCGCACCGAGGTGTTTGCTGCGGACGAACTGCTGCTGTCGTCGGCCACCAAGGAGGTGCTGCCCGTCACCCGCCTCGATGGCCACCCTGTTGGCAACGGTCGCCCCGGCCCCATCTACCAACGCCTGTACGCTGGCTACCAGCAGGCTGTGGCCGCCCTGTCGGCCTGAACCGGAGAAGACCCATGGAACAACCGCGCGACATTCCACCCGAACAATCGCTCATCGAGTACCCCACCCAATTCCCGATCAAGGTGATGGGGGCCAACGTTGACGGCTTTGTCGATGCCATGGTGCATGTGGCCAGGGCCTTCGACGCGAACTTCGACGCCGGCACCGTGGAGCAGCGCCCCAGCAAGGCGGGCAACTACATGGGACTGACGCTGAGCGTGCACGTGACCAGCCGCGAACAACTCGACGAGCTCTACCGCACACTGACCACCCACCCCATGGTCAAGATCGTCTTGTGATCATTCGACCTCTGGGAAAGGTGCCGTACGGCACCACCTATGAAACCATGCAGAACTTCACGGCCGAGCGCACGGCCGAGTCAATCGACGAGCTCTGGATCTGCGAACACCCGCCGGTCTTCACCCAAGGCCTGGCGGGTCGCGAGGACCACCTGCTCGCCCCGGGTGGCATCCCCGTGGTACAGACCAACCGGGGCGGGCAGGTGACGTACCACGGCCCGGGCCAGGTGGTGGCGTATCCGCTGGTGGACCTGCAGCGCGCGGGCTACTACGTCAAGGAGTATGTCTACCGCGTGGAGGAAGCGGTGATCCGCACGCTCGCGGCGTTTGAGGTCACAGGCCACCGCGTGGCCGGTGCGCCGGGCATCTATGTGCGCCTGGACGACCCCTTCAGCCACGCCCTGCTGCCCCAGCGCCCGCAAAAAAGAAACCCCGGCGAGCCATTGCCGCCACCCGACTTCACCGGTCTGGGCAAGATCGCCGCCCTCGGCATCAAGGTCAGCCGCCACTGCACTTACCACGGTGTGGCGCTGAATGTGGCGATGGACCTGCAACCCTTTCAGCGCATCAACCCGTGTGGCTACACCGGCCTTCAAACGGTGGACCTTTCTACAATCGGGGTGGCGGTTTCCTGGGACGAGGCCGCGCATGTGTTGAGCCAGAAGCTCGTCGCCTCCTTGTCACCCTGACCAACCCCGCCTCCACGCGCTGCCCGCGCTGCCGCCATGAACCGCACCGACTCCCCCGCTGACAACGCCACCGTGCGAGAAGCCCAGCCCGCCGCCAGCTACGACGCGAGCGCGAAACAAAAGAGCCAGGCCAAAACCGCGCGCATCCCCATCAAGATCGTGCCGGCCGAGGTGCTGAAGAAGCCTGAATGGATCCGCGTGAAAGCCGGCAGCCCCACGACCCGCTTCTACGAGATCAAGGACATCCTGCGCAGCAACAAGCTGGTGACGGTGTGCGAGGAGGCGAGCTGCCCCAACATCGGTGAATGCTTTGGCAAGGGCACCGCCACCTTCATGATCATGGGCGACAAGTGCACGCGGCGCTGCCCGTTTTGCGACGTCGGCCACGGCCGCCCCGATCCGCTGGATGTGAACGAACCCGACAACCTGGCCAAGACCATCGCGCAACTGCAGTTGAAGTACGTGGTGATCACCAGCGTGGACCGCGACGACCTGCGCGACGGCGGCGCCGGTCACTTTGTGGCCTGCATCGAGAAGACCCGCGCCCTGTCGCCCCAGACGCAGATCGAGGTGCTGGTGCCCGACTTCCGTGGCCGCGACGACCGCGCGCTCGAGATCCTGAAAGCCGCCCCGCCCGACGTGATGAACCACAACATGGAAACGGTGCCGCGCCTCTACAAGGAAGCACGCCCGGGCTCGGACTACCAGTTCAGCCTGAACCTGTTGAAAAAATTCAAGGCGCTGTTCCCCGACGTGCCGACCAAGAGCGGCCTGATGGTCGGCTTGGGCGAGACCGACGAGGAGATCCTGGAAGTCATGCGCGACATGCGCGCGCACAACATCGACATGCTCACCATCGGCCAGTACCTCGCACCCAGTGGCCACCACCTGCCGGTGCGTCGCTACGTGCACCCCGACACCTTCAAGATGTTCGAAGCCGAGGCCTACAAGATGGGGTTCAGCCACGCTGCGGTGGGTGCCATGGTGCGCAGCAGCTACCACGCCGACCAGCAGGCCCACGGCGTCCTGAAGTGAAGCGCGTCCTGCTCAGCCGTTTCCCTTGAACACCGCCAACCTGCTGGCCCTGGGTGCCGTGGCGCTCTGGGCCTCGCTCGCTGCACTGGGCGTGGCACTGGCCCATGTGCCGCCCTTCTTGCTCACCGGCCTGTCGCTGCTGGTGGGCAGCCTGATCGCGCTGCCGCTCTCGCGCTTCGACCTGCGCCAGTGGCGCGTGCCCGCGAGCACGCTGGCGCTCGGGGTCTACGGCCTGTTTGGTTTTCACTTCCTGCTCTTCATCGCCCTGCGCCACGCGCCACCGGTGCAGGCCAACCTGGTCAACTACCTCTGGCCGCTGGGCATTGTGGTGATGGCGCCGCTGTTCCTGCCGGGCGTCACGCTGCTGGCCAGACACATTTTTGCCGCCCTGCTGGGCTTCGCGGGTGCGGCGCTGGCCATCCTCGGCGGCGCCGGTGACACCGGCGACACCCGCTGGGCATGGGGCTACGTGCCGGCGCTGGCCTCGGCCTTCATCTGGGCCAGCTATTCGCTGCTCACGAAACGCGTGCGCGCCTTCCCCACCTCGGCCATCGGCAGCTTTGCGCTGCTCTCGGGCGTGCTCGCGCTGCTGTGCCACGCGCTGCTGGAGCCCTCCGTTTCGCTCTCGACCCAGGACATGCTGCTCATTGCCGTGCTGGGCCTGGGGCCGCTGGGTGGCGCTTTCTTCTTGTGGGACGCGGCGCTCAAGCGCGGCGATGCGAGACAGATCGGCGTGCTGAGTTTTCTCACGCCGCTGCTGTCGACGCTGACGCTGCTGCTGGTTCGAGGGGAGATGCCGAGTCCGGCCATCGGACTGGCGGCGCTGATGATCGTGGGCGCGGCCGTCATGGCAACGCGCCCATCCCACTGAGCTTCAGTCGGTCATGAGCGCGGCGGGATCTTCCGCCGCCAGCACCGTCTGCGCCCAGGTCTGCAGGCGGCTTGTGTCGCAGCGCAAAATCTGCTGCTTGACCGCCAGGATCTGCGACGGGTGCATGGAGAAAGTGCGCAAGCCCAGGCCCAGCAGCAGGCGCGTCATGGCCACGTCGCCCGCCATCTCGCCACACACGCTGACCCCTTTGCCCTGCGCCTGGCACTGCTCGATGGTGCTGGCCAGCAGGTGCAGCACGGCGGGGTGCACCGGGTCGTAGAGGTGCGACACCGCTTCGTCGGCGCGGTCGATCGCCAGCGTGTACTGGATCAGGTCGTTGGTGCCGATCGAGAGAAAGTCGAAGTGCTTGAGGAACAGCGGAATGGTCAGTGCTGCCGCAGGCACCTCGATCATGGCGCCAAGCTTCACCGCGCCCTGCCGCACACCGGCGGCTTCGAGCTGCTCGCTCGCGCGATGCACCAGCGCCAGCGTCTGGCGGATTTCACTGGCGTGCGCCAGCATGGGGATGAGCAGGTTGACCGGACCGTGCGCGGCGGCGCGCAGGATGGCGCGCAGCTGCGCCAGGAACATGGCGGGATCGGCCAGGCTCCAGCGGATGGCGCGCAGGCCCAGGGCGGGGTTGAGGTGGTCTTCGCCCGCGCGCGGGGCCACGCGGTCCAGCGGCTTGTCGGCCCCCACGTCCACCGTGCGGATGGTCACCGGCAGGCCCTGCATGCCCTCGACGGCGCGCTTGTAAGCCTGGTACTGCTCTTCCTCGTCGGGCAGCTTGCCGTTGCGCCCCATGAAGAGGAATTCGCTGCGGAACAACCCGACACCCACCGCACCGGCCTTGAGCGCACCCACCGCGTCCTCGGGTTGTTCGATGTTCGCCAGCAACTCGATCTTCTGCCCGTCCAGCGTGACGGCGGGGGTGTTCTTCAGGCGCGAGAGGCGCTCGCGCTCAACCTCGCCCTGGCGCTGCTTGAAGCCGTATTCGGCCAGCAGGATGGGTGAAGGATCGACCACCACCACACCCGCATCGCCGTCGATGATGACCCAGTCGTCCTGCTCGATCAGCTGGCTGGCCGAGCGCGCACCGACCACGGCCGGGATGTCCATGCTCCTCGCGACGATGGCGGTGTGGCTGGTCTTGCCGCCCACGTCGGTGACGAAACCGGCGAACACGCTCTGCTTGAACTGCAGCATGTCGGCGGGCGACAGGTCGTGCGCAATCAGCACCAGCGGCACATCGACCACGTTGTCCTGCCCGGGGCGCGGCTGACCCACCCCCACCGGAGACGCCACGCCGCGCATCACCCGCAGGATGCGTTCCACCACCTGCTCAAGGTCGGCCTTGCGCTCACGCAGGTAGGGGTCCTCCATCTCGTCGAACTGGCGTGCGATCACCTCCAGCTGCGTCGTGAGCGCCCATTCGGCGTTGTAGTGCCGTTCCACGATCCAGTGCTTCACACCGCTGGTGAGCTGCTCGTCCTGCAGCAGCATGAGGTGCACATCGAGCAGGGCGGTGAGCTCGGGGTGGGCGTCCGAAGGACCCAGGTCGTGCAGGCTGTGCTGCACCTTCAGGATCTCCGCCGCCACCTCGTTGCGCGCATGGCGCAGCCGCTCGATTTCGCCCTCGACCTGTTCGGTCTGCACGAAGTAGTGGGCCACGTCGACCCGGCTCGACGCCACGATCACCGCCCGCCCGATGGCAATGCCCCGGGAGACGGCCAGACCGTGGACAGAGAAGCTCATGCGAAGCCTGTGCAAGCGGTTTCGCCGCCGGGCCGCCCCAAGGCGAAACCGCCCCCTCGGGGGGCAGCGACCCGCGCAGCGGTGGAGCGTGGGGGCAAGGCCATCATTCGCCTTCGCCGAACTTGTCGTTGATCAACGCGATGAGTGCGTCCATCGCCACCTGCTCATCGGCACCGATGGTCTCCACCTCGACCGTGCTGCCCAGGCCGGCGGCCAGCATCATCACACCCATGATGCTCTTGGCGTTCACGCGGCGGTCACCGCGCGACATCCAGACATCGCTGGCGAAGCTGCCCGCGAGTTTGGTGCGTTTGGCCGAGGCGCGCGCATGCAGGCCCAGCTTATTGCTGATGGTCACGGTGGTCTTGATCATGGGTGGCTCGTCTGGCCTGGTTCTGCGGAGCGGTCACCGCCACCTGAATCACCCCTTGCGTGGCACCGATCATGGCGCGCGCAATCAGCGCGTCCAAAGACTCGTGGCGGTACGACACGGTGCGCAGCAGCATGGGCAGATTCACACCGGTGATCAACTTCGAGTTGATGCCGTCGATGAGCCTCTGCGCCACGTTGCACGGTGTGGCGCCGAACACGTCGGTCACCACCAGGGTTTGCGGCAAGCGCATCTGGCGCATGAGTGCGCGCGCTTGCGCCAGCGATTCTTCAGGCGGTACGTTGGGTTGCACGTCGAGCGCCGAAACGGCCTCGGCGCTGTCGGGGAACACATGCATGACACACTGTCGCAAGGCCGAAGCCAGGGGCGCGTGCGCAATGATGAGGATGCCGTTCATGGGCGCAGTTTAGCCGGCCTGCACGCCCGGGCGAGAGCGCCACGCGCGCCAGAAAGCCAGGTAGGCGAACACGCAACACACGCCGAAGAACGCCATGGCGCCCCGGTACCTCACCGGCTCGCTCCAGCCGAACACGCCGAGCGCCTCGATCAACAGCCCGATGCCCCACTGCACGCCGAACACGCCCCCGAAAATGGCCAGGTTGTAGGCCGACAGGGCTCGGCCCGCGGCTTCCGGCGGCAACGCCAGCGCCACCGCCGGCTGCGACAGCGACACGAAGGTGCTGGTCACGCAGAACAGGGCCCACAGCTCCCAGCCCGCGCCGGCACCCAACCAGACGATGGCGGTCAGCACCACAAAGCTCGATGGCAGTCCCCACGCGATCAGCCGCTCGGGTCGCAGACCGCGCCGCGCCAGGTGCGGGTTGACCACGCCCCAGAGCCAGAAGGTGCAGAGCATGGAGAGGTTGATGCCGAACAAGCCGGCGGCGGCCTCCTGCGGCGTGTAGCCCGCCACCTTCACCATCCACGGCCCCGCCCACAGCGTCTGCACCGCCACCATGCCGCCGTAGTTGACGAAGCCGATCGGCAGCATCTGGCGAAAGTAGGGGTTGCGCCAGATAAGGCTGTAACCGGTGGTGGCCGGTGGCTGCCCCTCGGGCTGCCCCTGTAACGGCGGACGCCAGCGCGGCACCACCACCGCCAGGGCCACCATCGACAAGGCGATCAGCCCCGCGAGCAGCCAGAACAGGCCGCGCCATCCGGTGTAGGGCATGAGCCACTGCACCGGCAGGGTGGCGGCCACCATGCCGAGCGAGCCGGTCATGAGCATCCAGGAGTTCGCGCGCAGCTGCGTGGCGGGCGCGAGCCAGCGGCGAAAGCCGGTGAGCGGCGCCATCAGGCACGCGCTCACGCCCATGCCGGTGAGCACGCGCGCGGCCAGCAGGCCCGAAAAACTGGTGGCCAGCGCAAAAGCCATGCAGCCCACCACGGCCACCGCCAGAAACGCCAGGATCACCTTGCGCGGGCCATGGCGGTCCAGCCAGTTGCCCAAGGGCAGCTGCGTCATGGCAAAACCCAGAAAGTAGCCGCCGGCCAGCAAGCCCAGGTCGCCCGCGTTCAGCGAGAGCTCCAGACTCAGCGTGGGCGAGAGCGTGGCGGTGATCGCGCGCACCAGGGCGGAGAAAAAGTACGCAATGGCGAACGTCAGGAAAACAATGACGGCAGCGCGTGTGCCCAGCGCATCACCGCCGGCGTGTGTCGGTGCGGCGGTCATGGCAGCTTGAGCCCGTCAAAAAACGTGGTCTTCACTTCGTCGCTGGCGGCGCCGTACACCGCCGCCTGAAACACCTGCGTGCCACGCGTGAAATACGCCCAGCGCGCCTGCACCGGCTGGCCCTGCGGGTCGGTGCCTTGTGCCAGGACGCCTTGCGCCATCGAGGCGCCGGCCACGGCGGCGTTCCAGCGGTGGGTCGGGTCGGTGTGCAAGGCGGGGTCGAGGCGGATCGCGGCGAGCGATGCGCGCTGCCAATAGGTCACGAGGTTGGGCACAGCGGAAGGTTCGGCCGCGTTGGCCCAGGCCAGCGCAAAGGTCAGGCCACTGGCTTTGCAGCTGTGCATGTGCAGCACCGTGGGCGCTCCGCCCAGCGGCACGGTGCGTTCGGCCGTTTCGGGCTTGCACGGCAGCAGCGCCTGCAGCGGCGTGCCCTCGGGCCGCAGTTCGCGCCAGTTGAAGGTGGGGTAACAAGCGCTCAGCGCCAGCAAGGCCAGCGCTGCGAAAGACCAGCGGTGCCGCTTCGCACGATCGAAGAAGATGGAAAACATGGGATGGGAACGGGTGCGCCGCAGCGGCGACACCGCGGTCGCGGTGGCCTCACGCACAATGGCAACATGAATGCTCTGGATGGTATCCGCATACTCGATTTGTCCCGCGTGCTGGCGGGCCCCTGGTGCACGCAGACACTGGCCGATCTGGGCGCCGACGTGGTCAAGGTGGAGCGCCCGCCGGGCGAAGGCCATCCGGGTGGCGACGACACGCGCGGCTGGGGTCCGCCCTTCCTGCGCGGGCGCGACGGCGCGGACACCGCCGAAGCCGCCTACTACCTGGGCGCCAACCGCAACAAGCGCTCCATCACCTGCGACATCGCTACGCCAGCGGGTCAGGCGCTGATCCGCGACCTGGCGGCCAAGGCCGATGTGTTCGTGGAGAACTACAAGGTGGGCGACATGGCGCGCTATGGGTTGGACTTTGAGCGCCTGCGCGCCATCAACCCCCGGCTGGTGTACTGCTCCATCACCGGCTTCGGCCAGACCGGCCCGTACAGGGAGCGCGCGGGTTACGACTTCGCCATCCAGGCCATGGGCGGCCTCATGAGCGTGACCGGCGAGCGCGATGACTTGCCCGGTGGCGGGCCGCAGAAAGTGGGTGTTGCCGTGGCCGACCTCTTCACCGGCCTGTACGCCACGGTGGCCATCCAGGCCGCGCTGCGCCACGCCGAGCGCACCGGCGAAGGCCAGCACATCGACATGGCCCTGCTCGACACGCAGGTGGCCATGCTCGCCAACCTGGGCGCCAACTACCTGGTGCGCGGCCGCGAGGACGGCAAGGTGCCCGGCCGTGCGGGCAACGCCCACGCCAACATCGTGCCCTACCAGGTGTTCGAGGTCGCCCCCGACGCACAGGGCCAGGCGCAACACATCATCCTGGCGGTGGGCAACGACGGCCAGTTCGCCAAGTTCTGCGCCGTGGCCGGCCAGCCCGGCCTGGCCGCCGACCCGCGCTTTGCGCAAAACCAGAACCGGGTGCGCCACCGCGCGGTGCTCGTGCCCTTGCTGGAAACCATCCTCAAGTCCCGCAGCAAAGCCGACTGGCTGGCCGCGCTGGAAGCCGCCAAGGTGCCCTGCGGCCCGATCAACAGCCTGGCCGAGGTGTTTGCCGACGAGCATGTGTTGTCGCGCGGCATGGTGCAGCTCTGGGAGCACCCGCTGGCTGGCGACGTCGATCTGGTGGCCAGCCCGATCAAGCTCGGCGCCACGCCGGTGCGCAACGATCTGCCGCCGCCGCTGCTGGGCCAGCACACGGCCGAGGTGCTGGGCGACTGGCTGGGCCACACGCCCGAACAGCTTGCTGCGCTGCAGCGCGGCGGCGCGGTCTGACACCCATGACCGCCGCCGCCTTGCCCACCCCCGCCTCGCTGCGCGGTGCCGCCCAGGCCGCCGCCGCGCGCGGCGAGCCGCTGGTGGTGATGACCACGCTCAAAGGCTGCGTGTACTGCGAACTGGTGCGCAACCACTACCTGGCGCCCATGCGCCGCGAGGGGCTGTTGGTGGCGGTGCAGATCGACGTGCAAGACCGCCAGTACAACCTGCAAGGCTTTGCGGGTGACACCACCACCCCCGCCGATCAGGCCCGTGCCTGGAAGGCGCGCTTCACGCCCACCGTGATGTTCTTCGGCCCCGACGGCCAGGAGCTCGCCGAACGCCTGGTGGGCGTGGCCGTGCCCGATTTTTACGGCGAGTACCTGGAGGCGCGTCTGCAGGAAGCGCGCGGCAAGCTGAAAAAAGGCTGAGCCGTCAGCCGGCGCTCACTTCAGAGCGCCAAACACCTTCTTGAGGATGGCGCTGCCGGTACCCACCGGGTCCTGGCGGATCTTGCGTTCTTCTTCGCCAATGATGGTGTAGAGGCCATCCAGCGACTTGCCGGTCACGTACTTCTGGATGTTGGCGTCTTCGGACTTCACCAGCCCAATGCCCGCCGCCTTGCCGGCCACCTTGTTGTACTGGTTGGCCAGGCCCACCTTTTCGGTGGCCTTGGTGACGATGGGCAGGAATTTTTCGCCCAGCGGCGAGCGAGTCTTTTCGGCGAAGAACTGCGTCACCGAGTTGTCGCCCCCGCCCAGGATGTTCTTGGCGTCCGAGACGCTCATGGACTTCACCGCGTTCACCAGCAAGTCTTTGCCCATGGGCACGGCTGCTTCGGCCGCCCGGTTCATGCTGGTGACCAGTTCGTCCACCCGCTTGCCCTGGCCGGTGAGCTTGAGCAGCTTGGACGCATCTTCCAGAAAACCGGGCAACGGAATCCGAACTTTTGGATTGCCCAGGAATCCATCGGTCTTGCCCAGCAAGGCCACTGCCGCAATGGCTCCTTTTTCCAAGGCCACCTTGATGCCTTGGGTGGCGTCGCCTTCGGTGAGATCCCCCAGCGACAAGGCCCTGGCCTGCTGGTGGGCGGCGAGGATCAGGAGGCCGATGGCGGCGGTGGACTGGGTAAACTGGCGGCGCTGCATGCGGTGTCTCCTGGATGCTGATGAACGAATGGCGTGGGGCAATGTAGCCCCCGGGAAATGAAAACACAATGACCGAACTCGACCGAGCTGGCCTCTTGCGCCGACGCAGCCTGACCACCGTGGCCGCCCTGGGCGCAGCCGCTGTGCTGGGCCTGGCGGGCTGCGCCGCTGGTGAAGCGGCCCCCGACTCCACGTTTGTGCTGCTGGACGGCTCCAAGGCCACCACCGCCGACCTCAAGGGCAAGGTCACGCTGGTGAATTTCTGGGCCACCACCTGCGTGTCGTGCGTGAAGGAAATGCCGCAGATCGTGGCCACCTGGCACAAGTACCAGGGCCAGGGCTTCGACACCGTGGCCGTGGCCATGGAGTACGACCCGCCGAACTGGGTGCTCAACTTTGCGCAGAGCCGACAACTGCCGTTCAAGGTGGCGCTGGACAACACGGGTGAGTTGGCGCAGCAGTGGGGCGACGTCAAACTCACGCCCACCACCTACCTGGTGGACAAGCAGGGCCGCATCGTCAAACGCTACGTGGGTGAGCCCGACTTCGCGGCGCTGCACCAGCTGATCGAAAAGCTGCTCGCGCAAACCTGAAGCGCAATCAGCAGCGCACAACAAAAAGCCGGGGCTCGACCCCGGCTTTTTTCATGGTGGCCAAGTGGGCCGACCCGCTCACTCCTTGCGGTAAGCGTCGTGGCAAGCCTTGCAGGTCTGGCCCACGGCACCAAAGGCGGTCTTCACGGCGTCAAGGTTGCCGGTCTTTGCAGCCGCGCTCAGCTTGGTCGCTTCGGCCTGCAGCTTGTCCGCGCCCTCCTTGAACTTGGCCTGCTCCGTCCAGATGGCGGGCAGCGCGCGGGTATCACCCTTGTCGGTGCCCGGGCCGAAACCATCCCATGGCAGCTTGCTCATCGTCTCCACAATGGCTGCGTTGTCCGCCGCCACTTTGGGATCGAACGGCACACGGCCGTTGGCCATCGCCCCCACGCGCCCGAAGTGGCTGGCCATCACGGTGAAGGCCGCCTTGCGGTACTTCACGGCGTCTTCAGGCTTCTGGAATTGGGCAAATGCCGGGACTGAGAGACTGGAGATCGCCATAGCCATGGCCAACGGGGCAAGAATTTTCATGAGCGCTCCTGAGCGTGGTTGAATACAAAAGGCAGCGAAGTTGCTGCCTGCGCGTGAGTGTGCCGGCATCGTTTAAGTTCCGTCGGAACTGTTCTGATGTCCCCAGCCTCCACTTCACCTTGTCATCTTGCCATTGAAATCATGCAAACCATCCGCGTCTGGGACCTGCCCACCCGTCTGTTCCACTGGCTGCTCGCCGCCGCCGTCATCGGCCTTGTGATCACCGCCAACGTGGGCGGCAACTGGATGAACTGGCACCTGCGCCTGGGCTATGCGGTGCTTACCTTGCTGCTGTTTCGCCTGGTCTGGGGTTTCGTCGGCGGACACTGGTCGCGCTTCGCCAACTTCATCTACGCCCCGTCGTCGGTGCTGGCTTACCTGCGCGGCCGCGCCAGGCCCGAACACCGGGTGGGTCACACCCCGCTGGGGGCGCTGTCGGTGTTTGCCTTGCTGCTGATCTTGCTCGCCCAGGTCACCACCGGCCTCATGAGCGACGACGAGATCGCCTTCTTCGGCCCGCTGGTGCGTTTTGTGTCTGGCGATACCGTGGCCATGGCCACCAGTTATCACAAGAACGTGGGCAAGTTCATCGTGATCGCACTGGTGGTGTTGCACGTGGCCGCCATCGTGTTCTACAAGTGGGTGAAGAAGGACAACCTCGTGCGCCCGATGGTGGTGGGCGACAAGCAGATGGCAGCCGGCCTCCCGGTGCCCAGCGCGCGCGATTCCGCCGCCTCCCGGGTGCTGGCGCTGATGGTGTTGGCGCTCTGCGGCGGGGCTGTGGCCTGGCTGGTCCAGCTGGGCCATGCCTTCTAACCGCCCAGGGGCGATGCCCGCCGTATAGTGGCTCTCCGTCTTCGATTCTTTTCAGACCCCCATCCTGCATGAGACCCAACGAGACAGCCCGCGTCACGCTCCGACTGGCCCAGTTTCCCGACGACCTGGACACCGTCCGGTCCCTGTTTCGCGACTACCAGGCCGACATGGGCATCGACCTGTGCTTTCAGGGGTTCGATGCCGAGCTGGCGGGTCTGCCGGGAGAATACGCCCCACCCTCGGGTTCGGTGTTCGTGGCGAGTGTGGACGGTGAGCCTGCAGGCTGCTGCGCGTTTCGGGCGCTCACCAACACAGACCACCTCGATGCCTGCGAAATGAAGCGCCTGTTCGTGCGCCGCGCCTTCCGGGGCTTTGGTCTGGGCCGCCTGCTGGTGGAACAGGTCCTGAGCGACGCGCGCCTGGCCGGCTACACCACCATGCTGCTGGACACGCTCAGCGACATGGAGACCGCCCGCGCGCTCTACCAGGAGTCGGGCTTTGTGGAGGTGGCGCCCTACTATCACAACCCGATTCCGGGAGCGCACTACCTCAAGGTGAATCTCTGAGGCACCGGGCGCGCGAGGCGCTCTTCACCCAAGAAAAAAGCCGCTGATGTGACCACCAGCGGCTTTTGATTGGCTTGAGGCCGCGTTCAGACGCCCGCTTTGGCCTGGGCCAGCAAGGTCGCTGCGTCGCTCACCTCGAACTTGCCCGGGGCTTCGACGTTCAGCGCCTTGACCACGCCGTCCTTGATGAGCATCGAGTAGCGGTTGCTGCGCAGGCCCATGCCGCGGCCCGTGAGGTCCAGCGTGAGGCCCGTGGCCTTGGCGAAGTCGGCGCTGCCGTCGGCCAGCATGCGCACCTTGTCACCGGTCTTCTGGTCACGCGCCCAGGCACCCATGACGAACGCGTCGTTCACGCTCAGGCACCAGATTTCGTCCACGCCGGCCGCCTTGAAGTCGGCCGCGTGCTCCACATAGCCGGGCACGTGCTTGGCAGAGCAGGTCGGGGTGAAGGCGCCGGGCAGCGCGAACACGGCGATCGTCTTGCCTGTGGCGGCCTTGTGCGCGTCCACGGCATTGGGCCCGATGCTGCAACCGTTGCCCTCAACTTCGCTGTACTCCATCAACGTTGCCGCCGGGATCTTGTCGCCAACCTGAATCATGCTGTGCTCCTCGTGGTTTTGGGCTTGTGGGCCGTGGTGTGGGGAGCCGAAAAACGGCCCCGGAAAAAGAAAAAGCGACCGGCATTGTCGGTCGCTTTTCAGTTCAGCGCTGCAAGCAGCGTGAATCGCGCTTAAACCAGCTCGGCCTTTTGGACCAGGCGGGTGGCGACCCAGTTTTTCGTCTTCGACAGCGGACGGCTCTCGGTGATCTCGATCGTGTCGCCGGTCTTGTACTCGCCCTTTTCGTCGTGGGCGTGGTACTTGCTCGACTTGGCGACGATCTTGTCGTAGAGCTCGTGCTTCACGCGACGCTCCACCAGGACCGTCACGGTCTTGGCGCGCTTGTCGCTGACAACCTTGCCAATCAAGGTGCGCTTGAGGGATGTTTTAGCTTCCGTCATGGTCACTCCTTATTTGGCAGAAGCCGCGTTGCGCTGCTTCTCGGCCAGGATGGTCTTGGCGCGAGCGATGGCGCGGCGGGTATCACCCAGCACGGCGTTGTTGTTGAGTTGTTGCGTGGCTTTTTGCATGCGCAGACCGAAGTGGGCCTTTTGCAGCGATTTCACTTCGGCCTCGAGGCCGGCCACATCCTTTTGGCGCAGTTCAGCAGTTTTCATCTTGTGTTCTCCTGAATCACTGACCCAACATGCGCGTCACGAACGTGGTGCGCAGGGGAAGTTTGGCGGCGGCCAGCTGGAACGCCTCACGGGCCAGCTCTTCTGGCACACCGACGATCTCGTACAGCACCTTGCCGGGCTGGATCTCGGCCACGTAGTACTCCACCGAACCCTTGCCGTTGCCCATGCGGACTTCAGCAGGCTTGTTGGAGATCGGCTTGTCCGGGAACACGCGGATCCAGATGCGGCCGCCACGCTTGACGTGACGGGAAATCGCGCGACGCGCGGCTTCGATCTGGCGGGCCGTGAGACGGCCGCGGTCGGTGGACTTCAGACCGAAGTCACCAAACGCGACGGTGGCGCCGCTGGTGGCGACACCGGTATTGCGGCCTTTTTGTTCCTTGCGGAATTTGCGGCGAGCAGGTTGCAACATGTTTATTCTCCTTTGCCGTCCGCAGCTGCAGATGCGGGCGCGGCGTCTTTGCGAACGCGCTTAACGGCGGGTTTGGTTTCGGTACCGGTCGTGGCTTCGGCAGGCTTGTCGCTGCCATCGGCTGGAGCGGCGTTGGCACCGGGGCGACGAACCGCAGCGCGCGCAGGGGGACCTGCTGGACGCTCGCGGCGCGGACCACGGGGGCGGCGCTCTTCTTCGGCACGGGGCTCGGCGGCCACAGGCGCATCGTTGCGACCCAGGGTGTCGCCCTTGTAGACCCAGACCTTGACACCGATGATGCCGTAGGTGGTCTTGGCTTCGGACGTGCCGTAGTCGATGTCGGCGCGCAAGGTGTGAAGCGGCACGCGACCTTCGCGGTACCACTCGCAACGTGCGATCTCGATGCCGTTCAGACGGCCCGACGACATGATCTTGATGCCTTGTGCGCCCAGGCGCATCGCGTTCTGCATGGCGCGTTTCATGGCGCGGCGGAACATGATGCGTTTTTCAAGCTGCTGCGTGATGCTGTCGGCGATCAGCTTGGCATCGATCTCGGGCTTGCGCACCTCTTCGATGTTGACCGCAACCGGCACGCCCAACTTGGCCGCCAGTTCTTTCTTCAGCTTCTCGATGTCTTCGCCTTTCTTGCCGATCACCACGCCCGGACGTGCCGAGTAAATGGTGATGCGGGCGTTCTTGGCGGGACGCTCGATGACGACGCGCGACACGGCGGCGTTCTTCAGCTTGCCCTTGAGGTACTCGCGCACCTTGATGTCTTCGGCCAGCATGCCGGCGAAGTCACGGTTGCTGGCGTACCAGCGGCTGGCCCAGTTGCGGGAAACTGCGAGGCGGAACCCGGTGGGGTTGATTTTTTGTCCCATATTCCTGTGACCTCTTCAGTTGCCAACCGTCACGTAGATGTGACACGTGGGTTTGCTGATGCGGTTGCCACGGCCTTTGGCGCGGGCCGAG
>JAJNPS010000052.1 GCA_021155205.1 Rhodobacterales bacterium | reverse complement strand
CCCGCCGCTCCGAAAGGAGCGGCGGGCCGATCTTTCTGTGGTTCAAGTGCCGGTTGTTTTCGAGGGCGCAGATCATGTCGGAACCGGCTACACACCGGGGTCTGATCGTGATCGGTCACATGTCAGCGATCATGTTTCCCGGGCAGGCTGCTGTCCTCTTGCCGCCAAGGATGGTTGTGGTGACTGTCCTCAGCGCAGCTCACGCAAACGACTTTGGCAAATGATTGACCGGAAAATCGGAGCGTCATTGCACGAACTTCATATCGCAAACATAGTTCAGTACGAGTATTTGGTCGAGGAACGCGTGACCAGAGAACATCAACCGGCCGATTTTCAGGCTGACACCGCAGCTGCGAGCGGGTTCTGGCAACGGCTGCGCAGCGCGGCTCCGTATCTGCTTGCCCTTGGTCTTTTTGCCCTTGGTCTCTATGCCCTCTATCGCCTGCTGGCCCCGGTCAATTTCGCCGATGTCGCGGCACAGATCCGGATGACGCCGTGGACAACAATGGTGCTGGCGGCACTCGCCACGCTTGGGGGATACCTTTCGCTTGCAGGCTACGACTGGTCGGCGCTGCGCTACATCGGCAAGCCCCTGCCGATCCCGGTCGTCCTGAC
This sequence comes from Rhodobacterales bacterium, assembly GCA_021155205.1. Classification (GTDB taxonomy): domain Bacteria; phylum Pseudomonadota; class Alphaproteobacteria; order Rhodobacterales; family Rhodobacteraceae; genus JAJNPS01. The sequence continues at coordinate 262,337 of JAJNPS010000052.1, read as the reverse complement.
CGGCGGACTGATGGCCTATGCCTTCGGCAACACCATCGGGCTGTCGGCGGTGTCCGGTGGTGCCGTGCGGTGGCGGGTCTATTCGGGTCTGGGGCTTGAGGGCTATGACGTCGCGGTCGTCTCCACCTTTGCCGCTGTTTCGTTTGGCGTCGCTGCGACGATCGTCGGCCTCGGCGCGCTGGCGATCCACCCCGGCGCGCTGGCATCCATAATCCCCTTTCCGCCATCCACTGTGCGCATCGCCGCCATCTCCCTGATCCTCGTGCAGATGGTGCCGCTGGTCTGGGCCTCGGCCACCGGGCGCAGCCTGCGAATCGGTCGGTTCACGATACACGCCCCGTCGCTGCCGATCCTGGGCGGGCAGATCCTGTTCAGCCTGGGCGACATCGGCTTTTCAGCGCTGACGCTGTATCTGTTCATTCCGACCGTTGACCTTGGCTTTTTCACCTTTCTGGCCGTATTCGCCGCCGCCACCATGGCGGGGATCGTCAGCCATGTGCCCGGCGGGATCGGCGTGTTCGAAACGGTGGTCATCGCCGCGATGCCTGCCGGCACGCCGGTGGACAAGGTTGCGGCGGCGCTGCTGCTCTACCGGCTGGTCTACTACCTTCTGCCGTTCCTGCTCGCCCTTGTGGTGCTGGCGATCTACGAGGGCTGGCGGGCAGCAGGCGGTCGCGTGGCGGGCGGCAGGTTCGGTCTCATGCTGTCGACCATGGAACCCGGACTACGAGCGGTAGCCCCGGTGGCCCCGCTGGTTCTTGCCGCGATGGTCTTCGGATCGGGCCTGTGGATGAGCCTTTCGGCCCTTCTGCCCCCCGCATCGGACGCCGCAGAGGCCGCGGAGGCCCTGTTTCCGCTCGCGTTCGTCGAAGGCTCAGCGCTGATGTCGAGTGCGCTTGGTGCCGCGCTGATCCTGCTGTCGCTCGGCATCCTGCGGCGCAGTGCGGGGGCGTTCTGGCTGACGATTGCGGCACTGACGGCGGGCATCACGGTGGCACTTGCGCAAGGGATCGACTGGGAACGCGGGCTGGCCCTGCTGATCGCCGTGGGGCTGCTGTTGCCGTTCCGCCGCGGTTTCCACCGACACACCAACTTGACCCATGCGGCCTTTGCGCCTGGCTGGATCGCCGCCGTGATTGCCGCGATCGCGGGCTTTGGGTTTGTCCTGTTCTTTGCCCACAAGGGCACACCCTATGCACAGGATCTGTGGTGGCAGTTCGCGGTTGACGAACGTGCCCCGCGCGCCTTGCGGGCGGGCCTTGTGGCCAGCCTGATTGTCGGGCTTTCTGCCCTATGGATGCTGCTGAAGGCCCCGGTGGTGCGGACCGGATCGCCAGATGCTGCAGACCTTGCCCGCGCCGAGGACATCATTGCGACGGTCGACAATCCGGATGCAGGCTTTGCGCTGACCGGCGACAAGTCGCTGGTCTTTTCCGGCGACGGGCGGGCGTTTGTCATGTTCGGGGTGTCGGGCCGATCCTGGCTTGCCTTTGGCGGGCCGGTCGGGCCACGGGACTCCGGTGAGGAGGCCTCGATTGCCTTTGTGGACGCGGCGCGGCGCGCGGGCGCGCGGCCGGTGTTCTACGAGATCGACGCCACGGATGTGCCGCTGATGCTCGACCTCGGGCTGACGCTGCACAAGATGGGCGAAGAGGCCATGGTCGATCTGTCGCGGTTTTCGCTTGACGGTCCGGGGCGCAAGAGGCTGCGCGCCGCCTATTCCCGTGCCGGGCGCGACGGACTGACGCTGGACATCGTGCGCCCGCCGCACGACACCGCGCTGATCGCTGACCTGCGCCGTATTTCTGATGATTGGCTGGCTGCCAAGAAGACACGCGAGAAAGGGTTCTCGGTCGGGCGTTTCGATGAGGTCTGGCTCGACCGCTGGGCGCTGGCACTGGTGCGCCACCACGGACGTGTCGTCGCCTTTGCCAACATCCTGTCCACCGGCACCCGGAAAGTGGCGTCGATCGACCTGATGCGCCATGCGGGCGATGCGCCTGCCGGAACCATGGAATTCCTGTTCACCGACCTGATGCTGCGCCTTGGCACCGAGGGCTATGCGGCGTTTTCGCTTGGCATGGCACCGCTTTCGGGACTTGCGCCGGAACGCAGCCACCGGCTCTGGGACCGGTTCGGGTCGCTGATCTATCGCCATGGCGGCAATTTCTACAATTTCGAAGGTTTGCGCGCGTTCAAGGACAAGTTCGATCCCGACTGGCACCCGCGCTATCTGGCCGCACCTTCGGCGATGCTGCCGCTTTTGCCGCTTGCAGATGCCGCCCGTCTGATCGGCGGCACCACTGGCGCAAGACCGGCGCTGCGGGGCTGACCCGGCGCGGCTGATTGCGACAAAGATTGCACCTTTGTGATCCCGCCGAAATCCACCTGTCAGCGCGCACCGCCATCTTGGTGGTATAAAAGCAAGGAGATCGGAAAATGTTCGGCAAGATGCGACTGTTTGCGGCGCGGGCGTTGTTTGCGCTTGTTATCGTCATGAGTCTGGGGTTCGGCCTTTTGATCGCGGGTGCGGCGGCGGTGCTGGGGTTGATGGTCATCGCCACCATCCGCATCGCGATGATCGGCTCGGGCGAGCGTTATCGACGCAGAGCCGCGGACGAGGACCAGCAACAGCCCGCCGGGCGTGACGAGGCGGCGCAGCCTGCGTGACCGCCCGGCCCGTCCCGACAAGAATCTGCACCGCCCCACCCGGTGCAGGTTTCGCCCCCGGCATTTTTCGCCTATCTGGTAAGTCCGCGCGCATTCCATGTCCCACTGGCCCCTCATCATGAAATTGCTGCTGATCGAAGACGACCAGACCATCGCCGACTACATTCTGGGTGGCCTGCGGCAGGAAGGGAACGTGGTTGACCATGTGCCGAACGGACGCGACGCACTGTCGGTGGCGATGTCGGGCAATTACGATGTGATGATCGTTGACAGGATGCTGCCGGGACTTGACGGGTTGTCGCTGGTGCGGGCGCTCAGGGCGGCAAAGGTGGCGACGCCGGCGATCTTTCTGACCTCGCTCGGCGGTGTCGATGACCGGATCGAGGGCCTGCAGGCGGGAGGCGACGATTACCTCGTCAAGCCGTTTGCCTTTGGCGAGTTGTCGGCGCGCATCGCGGCCCTTGCCCGCCGCCCGGTGCAGCAGGCGACCGAAACGGTGCTGTCGGCGGGCGATCTGCGGATGGACCTGATCCGCCGCGAGGTGACGCGCAACGGCGCCGACATCGATCTTTTGCCGCGCGAATTTGCACTGCTGGAACATCTTTTGCGGCGCAAGGGGCGCGTGCAGACGCGCACCATGTTGCTGGAAGCCGTCTGGGACATCAGCTTTGACCCCCAGACCAACGTGGTGGAAACCCATGTCTCGCGGTTGCGCGCCAAGGTGGACCGCCCCTTTGACCGCGAACTGATCCGCACCGTGCGCGGTGCCGGATACAAGATCGAAGGCTGACCGGATGGCGGCCCGCGCGCTGGACCTGCTGCGAACCACCCCCGTGCGGCAGGCCATCGGCGTGGTGGCGCTGGTGGCGGTGATCAGCCTTGGCAGTACCGGCGTCGCCTTTCTGCGCATCCGCGAGGGTCTGGCCGAGACGATCCAGACCTCGCTGGACCAGACCGCCGCCGGCTTTTCGACTGCGACGACCGCCGAGGCCCTGCGCCAGCAGGTGACAGCCGAGGCAGCGGCGGCCGACCCGGAGCTTCGCGTGATCGTGCTGATCCCGCCGGATGGTCCCACGATCGGCAACGCGGTGGCCCAGGTGCGTGGCGAAACCGCCCAGTTCGCGCCCTTGCTGACGGGCCGACCTTTGTCGGAATACGGCTATGCCGTCCGCGTGCAGACCGATGATCGCGGCACGCTGATCCTGGGCGAAAGCCGCGACCCGTTGGGTGAAATGGCGGGCATCTTCATCGCGCTTGTCGGTTTCAGCCTTGTACCAACGGTGATCCTTTCGCTGTTCGCGGCGCTGGTGATCGCGGCGCGCAGTGCCCGGCGAGTGGTACATATCGAAGAAACGCTTGTGCAGCTTGCGGATGGCAATCTGGAGGCGCGTGTCGCCGAAACTCCGGCCAGGAAGGATGATCTTGCGCGCATCGCTGCCGGCATCGACCGGATGGCGGGCGCGCAGGAACAATCGGTGGCGGCGCTGAAGCAGGTCTCGTCTGACATTGCGCATGACCTGAAAACACCCGTGCAGCGCATCGCTGTCCTTGTCTCGGACCTGCGCGACCGTGCCCTTGACGGGTCACCCGAAGCCGATCTTGCCGAGCGGGCGGTCGCCGAGGCCGACAGGGCGGTCGGGGTGTTCCAGTCGCTGTTGCAGATCGCCCAGATCGAGGGGGGCAGTCCGAAGGCCAGGTTTCGCCCGGTAGACCTTGCTGCAGTGGTCGCGACCTTTGCCGACATCTACGGCCCGGCCGCAGAGGACAGCGGTCACAAGCTGATGGTCGACCTGCCGTCCGGGCAGCCGGTTCTGGTTCAAGGCGACAAGGACCTTCTCGGGCAGGTCGTGGCCAATCTGATCGAGAATGCCCTGCGTCACACCTCCGCCGACTCAACGATCCGCCTTGCCCTCAGCGAGACGGGGGACAAGGCCATCCTCTCGGTCGCAGACAACGGCCCCGGCATTCCGCAGGCGGAACGCGCCCTTGTCTTGCGCAGGCTCTACCGGCTCGAACGCAGCCGCACCACGCCGGGGAACGGGCTTGGCCTTGCCCTCGTCGCCGCGGTTGCAGATCTGCACGACGCCAGACTGGAACTCTCCGACGCGGCGCCCGGTCTGGCTGTAACCCTCTCCTTCGACCGGTATACCCCGCCGCCGATCTAAACGCGGCTCTCCTCCTGGCTAGGCCCGCACCAGCCGCTCATACTCCAGCGACACGCGCTTGGTCAGTTCGCCAACCTCGAAATTGTAGTCGCCGATCTGGCCGACCGGCGTGACTTCGGCCGCAGTGCCGGTCAGCCAGCACTGTTCGAACCCTTCCAGTTCACCCGGCAGGATGTGCCGTTCGTGCACCTTGATCTGCATGTCGCGCAGCATGCCGATCACGGTCTGACGCGTCAGGCCGTTCAGGAAGCAGTCCGCCTTTGGTGTATGCACCTCGCCATCCTTGACGAAAAAGATGTTGGCCCCGGTCGCCTCGGCCACATAGCCGCGATAGTCGAACATCATCGCGTCCGAACAGCCCTTGGCCATCGCGGCATGCTTGGACATCGTGCAGATCATGTAAAGGCCCGCGGCCTTGGCCTCGGACGGGATGGTTTCGGGGCTGGGGCGCTTCCACTTGGCGATGTCGAGCTTTGCGCCCTTGAACTTGGCTTCGCCGTAATAGCTGCCCCAGACCCAGACCGCGATGGCCATGCGGATCGGGTTGGAAAGCGACGCCACCCCCATATCTTCACCTGCGCCGCGCCAGGCAATCGCGCGCACATAGGCGTCCGTCAGATTGTTGGCCTTGAGCGTCGCCTCTTTGGCCGCGTCGATCTCGGCGGCGGTGTACGGGATCGGCATGTCCAAAAGCTCTCCCGACCGGCGCAGGCGATGCGAATGCTCGGTCGATTTGAAGATCTTGCCGTTGTAGCATCGCTCCCCTTCGAACACCGAGGACGCATAGTGCAGCGCATGGGTCAGGATATGGACATTGGCCGACCGCCAGTCGACCAGTTTGCCGTCCATCCAGATGAACCCGTCGCGATCGTCATAGCCCGCCATACCGGCCTCCTGCATTTTCGAATGTTGCGCTGGAAAGGTCCGTTTCGGACATAATCTTGCGCCAAACCGCCAAATTGCTAATCTTTGTGACTTGGAATGTCAACAAGGCTGACATAAATTTGGGGAGGAAGTGAGGGCAAGATGGCGGAAAACACCTCTGGCGACGAAAGCCTTCTGTTCCTGACCGATGAACAGCTGCGCAAGGGCATCGAGGCGATGTTCTTTGCCTATCGGGGCTTTACCGCCGATCCCGACCGGATTCTGGAAGACATGGATTATGGCCGCGCCCATCACCGGGCCATCCACTTCATCCATCGCAGCCCCGGCACCACGGTGTCGAACCTGCTGGGGATCCTGGGCGTCACCAAGCAAAGCCTGAACCGCGTCCTGCGCGCGCTGATCGACCAGGGTCTTGTGCGCATCGAAAAAGGGCGCGCCGACCAGCGCGAACGGCATCTCTACCTCACCGAACAGGGCCTGATCCTGGAACGCGCGCTGTCGGACGCCCAGCGTGCCCGGATGCGCGCCGCCTATCGCGCCGCCGGTCCCCAGGCAGTGCAGGGATTTCGCGCCGTGCTGGAGGGGATGATGGACCCCGAACAGCGAAAACAGTATCAACGGCTGCGGGAGGGCGGACCTTGATCGAACCCATGGCACATCTTCTGGTCGTCGATGATGATGAACGCATCCGGGGACTCTTGCAGAAATTCCTGATGCGCAACGGGTTTCTGGTCACGATCGCACGCGATGCCGATCAGGCGCGCCGCATTCTTCTGGGTCTCGACTTCGACCTTGTGGTGCTGGATGTGATGATGCCCGGCGGCGACGGGATCAGCTTTACGCGCGAATTGCGCCGCAGGTCCGCCGTGCCCGTGCTGCTTTTGACCGCGAGGGGCGAGGCACAGAACCGTATCGAGGGGCTGGAGGCCGGGGCCGACGACTATCTGGTCAAGCCGTTCGAGCCGCGCGAGTTGTTGTTGCGCATCAACGCCATCCTGCGCCGGGTGCCGGTGGCCAAGGCCGAGACGACGCCCAAGGTGCTGCATCTGGGCACTGTGCGCTACGACATCGACCGGGGCGAGATGTGGCGCGGCGACCAGCCGGTGCGGCTGACCGCGACCGAGGCGCAGCTGATGCGGGTCTTTGCGCAATCGGCGGGGTCGGCGGTCAGCCGCGACAAGCTGACCGGCGACATGGACAAGGACGGGGGCGCAGCCGGGGCCGAGCGCGCCGTCGATGTGCAGATCACGCGGCTGCGCCGAAAGATCGAGGAAGACCCCCGCCAGCCGCGCTATCTGCAGACGGTGCGGGGCGAGGGTTATATGCTGGCACCGGATTGACGGGTCACGGCGCCGGGGCGCTGCCCCGCACCCCGGAGTATTTTCGCAAATCAGAAGCATGAGGCGCTGGGTGAGCACGCTGATCTACCATCACGACGCCTTCTTGCGTCACGAAACGCCCGAAGGCCATCCCGAACAGGTGGCGCGGATGACTGCCGTGACCAAGGGACTCATGGGCATCGTTGCCGAACACCGCGAGGCACCGATTGCCGATGATGCCGACATCCTGCGCTGTCATCCGGCGCATTACCTGGCGCGGCTGCGTGACCTTGCGCCGGCCAGTCGCACCATCGCTCTCGACGCCGACACCTGGATGTCGGCCGGCACGATGGAGGCCGCCTTGCGCGCGGTCGGTGGGGTCTCGGCCGCCGTGGACACCGTCCTGTCCGGCACCGCCACCAATGCCTTTGTCGCTTGCCGTCCGCCGGGCCACCACGCCGAACGGGACACCCCGATGGGGTTCTGCCTCTTCGGCAACGTCGCCATCGGGGCAATGCGGGCGCTGGATCACCACGGCCTGTCCCGCGTCGCCGTCCTTGATTTCGACGTCCACCACGGCAACGGCACCCAGAATCTGCTGTGGGAGGAGCCTCGCATCCGGTTCGTCTCGTCCCAACAGATGCCGTTATGGCCCGGCACCGGAGCACCATCGGAACGCGGCGCGCATGGCCAGATAACCAACCTGCCCCTGGCACCGGGTTCCGGTGGGCCAGAGATGTGGGCAGCTTGGCGGCCGGTGCTGGACTCTCTGGTCGACTGGCAGCCCGAACTGGTCCTGCTTTCGGCCGGGTTCGACGCCCATCGCGACGACCCTTTGGCGGCACTGAACTGGACGACCGACGATTTCGCGCGCCTGACGCAAGCCATCTGCGATCTTGCCGAAACCTGTCGGGGCCGGGTGGTATCCGCGCTGGAGGGTGGCTATGATCTGGACGCATTGGCAGCCTCGGTTGCCGCACATGTGGGTGTCTTGGAGGAACGCGGCAGATGACCGACAAAATCGTGGCAGATATGTCCTTTGAAGAGGCGATGGCCGCGCTGGAGCAGGTCGTGGGCGCGCTGGAGAAGGGCGACGTGGAACTGGACAAGTCCATCGCGCTTTACGAACGCGGTGCCGCGCTCAAGGCGCATTGCGCGGCCAAGCTGAAAGATGCCGAGGAAAAGGTCGAACTGATCCGTGCCCAGGAAGGCCGCGCCATCGGCACCACCCCGGTGGAGGGGATGTGATCTCTGCGATCCCTGCGCAAGGGATGACCTTGTCCGATGCCATGGGTCTCGCCCGTAAAGGCGTCGACGCCCATATCCGCAGCGGCTTATCCGGTGTCAACCAGCCGGTTGCCGAGGCGATGCTCTATGCTGTCGCCGGGGGCAAGTGCTTGCGCGGGTTTCTGGTGCTGGAGGGCGCGCGCCTGCACGGGTTCAGCGCGCAGGACGCCCTGCCCGCCGCCGCCGCCATCGAATGCATCCACGCCTATTCTCTGGTGCATGACGACCTGCCCTGCATGGACGATGACGATCTGCGCCGGGGCCAACCGACGGTGCATCGCAAATGGGACGAGGCGACGGCGGTTCTGGCCGGGGACGGGCTGCAGGCGCTTGCATTCGAACTGATCACCCGCACGAAATGCCCTCCGCAGGCACGACTGGACCTGGTTGCAACCCTCGCCCACGCAGCCGGCATCCGGGGCATGGTCGGCGGGCAGGCGCTGGACATTTCGGCGGAAACGACGGCGACACCGCTAAGCTTGGATCAGATCACCACGCTTCAGGCGGGCAAGACCGGGGCGCTGATCACCTGGTCGGCAAGCGCGGGCGCGCGGATGGCTGGGGCGGATACCAAACCGCTGATCGCTTACGGCGACGCGCTGGGCCTTGCGTTCCAGATCGCGGACGACATCCTTGATGTGACCGGCGATGCCGCCAAAACCGGCAAGGCGGTCGGCAAGGACGCCACCGCTGGCAAGGCGACCTTCGTGTCGTTGCTGGGCCTCGACACCGCGCGGGCCAAGGCGCGCGCCCTTGTCGCGGAGGCCGAAGCCGCCCTTCAACCCTATGGTGCGACAGCGGCAACCTTGATCGAGGCTGCGCGTTTCGTTATCTCCCGCGACAACTGACAGGTACGGCATGTCTGATCGACCCAATACCCCCATTCTGGACCGGGTCACGTTGCCATCGGATCTGAAATCCCTGTCCGACCGCGACTTGCGCCAATTGGCCGACGAATTGCGGGCCGAGACGATTTCCGCCGTTTCTGTCACCGGCGGCCATCTTGGCGCGGGTCTGGGCGTGGTGGAACTGACCGTGGCGCTTCATGCCGTGTTCGACGCCCCGCGCGACAAGATCATCTGGGATGTCGGCCATCAGTGTTATCCCCACAAGATCCTGACCGGACGGCGCGACCGCATCCGGACGCTGCGGACCGAGGGTGGCCTGTCGGGGTTCACCAAACGCAGCGAGTCGCCCTACGACCCCTTTGGTGCCGCGCATTCCTCGACCTCGATCAGTGCCGCGCTTGGTTTCACCATGGCCGCAGACCTAGGCGGCGATCCGGGCGACGCAGTGGCGGTCATCGGCGACGGGGCAATGTCGGCAGGCATGGCGTTCGAGGCACTGAACAATGCGGGCCACCTGAAAAAGCGCCTGTTTGTCATCCTCAACGACAACGAGATGTCGATTGCCCCGCCGGTCGGTGCGCTGTCGTCCTATCTGTCGCGGCTGTACGCCGAAGCCCCGTTTCAGGAGTTGAAGACGGCTGCCCGCAGCGTGGTCAGCCTGTTGCCCGAACCCCTGCAGGAAGGTGCGCGCCGCGCCAAGGAAATGCTGAAGGGCATGACCGTCGGCGGCACGCTTTTCGAGGAACTGGGTTTTTCCTATGTCGGCCCCATCGACGGCCATGACCTTGATCAGTTGCTGCCCGTGCTGCGGACCGCCCATGACCGCGCGACCGGGCCGATGCTGATCCACGTCATCACCAAAAAGGGCAAGGGCTATCCCCCCGCCGAGGCCGCCCGCGACAAGGGCCATGCGACGGCGAAGTTTGACCTGGCTACCGGCGTGCAGGCCAAGGCTTCCTCGAATGCCCCCAGCTACACCAAGGTTTTCGCTCAATCCCTGATCGCCGAGGCGGAGCGTGACGACAGGATCGTCGCCGTTACCGCCGCGATGCCCGATGGTACAGGACTGGACCATTTCGCCGCCCGCTTCCCGCGCCGCAGTTTTGATGTGGGCATCGCCGAACAGCATGCCGTGACCTTCAGCGCCGGGCTGGCGGCGGGGGGCATGAAACCCTTTTGCGCGATCTATTCGACCTTTCTGCAGCGCGGCTATGATCAGGTCGTGCATGACGTCGCGATCCAGCGTCTGCCGGTCCGTTTTGCCATCGACAGGGCGGGGCTGGTGGGCGCGGACGGCGCCACCCATGCCGGCGCCTTCGATGTGGCCTTCCTTGCCAACCTGCCCGGTTTCACCGTCATGGCCGCCGCCGACGAGGCCGAGCTTGTTCACATGGTCGCGACCGCCGCCGCACATGACGCTGGCCCCATCGCGTTCCGCTATCCCCGTGGCGAAGGCATGGGCGTCGACATGCCCGCCAGGGGTATCGCGCTGAAGATCGGCAAGGGCCGCACACTGCGCGAAGGCGCGCGCGTCGCGATCCTGTCTTTTGGCACACGCTTGGGCGAAGTTATGAAGGCTGCGGAGTCCCTTTCCCAGCGCGGTCTGGCCCCCACCGTCGCCGATGCGCGTTTCGCCAAGCCGCTCGACCGCGACCTGATCCTGCAGCTTGCCGCCCATCACCAGGCGCTGATCACGGTGGAAGAGGGTGCCATCGGCGGGTTCGGCTCCCATGTCGCGCAACTCCTCGCCGATGAGGGCGTTTTCGACAGGGGTCTCAAATACCGCTCCATGGTGCTGCCCGACATCTTCATCGACCAGGCGTCGCCCGCGGCGATGTACCGCGTCGCCGGCATGGACGCCGCCCGGATCGAGGCCAAGGTGCTGGAAACCCTTGGCGTCGCCGTCGTTGGTCGGCGCGCGTGATCGGTCGCATCAGGCGACGGGTGCAAACCTATCTGTCCGCGCGCAAGCTGGCGACCGGCCTGCGCCACGTCAGCGGGCCGCAGCAGGTCCGCCTTGCCGATGACGCGGCGGGCGTCGTCATCCTGGCGCGGAATGCGGGCTGGTTCCTGCGAGACTGCCTTGACCACCACTTTGCGCTGGGCGCTGTCCATGCGGTCGTGATCGACGCCGGGTCGGATGACCGCACCGCCGCCATCGCAACAGCCCATCCAAGGGTCACGCTGTTATCCAGCGACCTGCCCCTGATGGACCATGAAAGCGCGCTTCGTACCACCGCCGCGAGGCGCGTCCTGGAGGGGGGCTGGGTGCTTTTTGCCGATCCGGACGAGATGGCCGAACCACCTGCAGCCCTGTCCCTGCTGCTGCGCTATGCCAACGCGCAGGGCTTCACGGCCGTCCTTGGCCAGGATCTCGACATGGCGCCGACAGGGGTCGGTGCAACCTATGCCGATGCGCGCACTACCAGCCGCTACACGCAAGGCGGCCTTGAACGGGTGCCTTACGGCGACCCGTCGTTTCACCTGGACTGGTTCACCCGCAACAATCCGGCCCCCGATCCGGGGGTGCAGATGCTGGCGGGTGGCCTGCGCAAGCTGGTCTTTGCCGAAGATCCGGTGCTGACCAAGCACATCCTTGTGCGCAACCTCGCCAGCATCGAACTGATGTCGCACCCCCATTGCGCGGGCAATGTGACGGTCGCCGACGTGACCATCGCGATCCGCCGCTACATGTTCGCGGGCGACTGGCAGGCCCGCGACCGTGCTTCGTTGGCGGCAGGGACATGGGGTCATGGCGAGGATCGCCAGCGTCTTGAAACAGCATCAAGACCGGGATTCCAGATCACGATCCCCTCGCCACAGGAATGGGCAGGGACGGATGCCCTGCTGCGCGACGGTTTCCTTTACGCATCCCCGGCGGCAAGATCAGCACTGTCCTTGAAAGGCTAGAAAACCAAGGGCCTTGCGGTACAATTGCAAACCCCAAGATCCCGATAAGAATCAGGTGATCGCAACGCGCATCACAAGTCCATCAATAACCGGCGCGGATCTTCCAGCGCCTCTTTCACCCGCACGAGGAACGTCACCGCCCCCTTGCCGTCGACGATCCGGTGATCGTAGCTGAGCGCAAGGTACATCATCGGGCGGATGACGATCTGGCCCGCCACCACCACGGGGCGGTCCTGAATCTTGTGCATGCCAAGGATGCCAGACTGCGGCGGATTCAGGATCGGCGAGGACATGAGGCTGCCGTAGACGCCGCCGTTGGAAATGGTGAAGGACCCGCCCTGCATTTCGGCCATCGACAGCTTGCCGTCGCGCGCGCGCAGGCCCAGTTCAGCGATCTTTTTCTCTATGGCGGCAAAGCCCATCTGGTCGGCGTCGCGCACGACCGGGACGACGAGGCCATTTGAAGTGCCGACGGCGACACCCATGTGGACGTAGTTCTTGTAGACGACGTCCTGGCCGTCGATTTCGGCATTGACCTCGGGCACTTCCTTCAGGGCGTGGATGCAGGCCTTGACGAAGAACGACATGAAACCCAGTTTCACACCGTGCTTTTTCTCGAACATGTCTTTGTATTCGTTTCGCAATCCCATGATGCCGGACATGTCCACCTCGTTATAGGTAGTCAGCATTGCGGCGGTGTTCTGGGCGTCTTTGAGACGGCGGGCGATGGTCGCGCGCAGGCGCGTCATCTTGACCCGTTCCTCGCGCGCGGCGTCATCGGCGGGGACCGGCGCACGCGGGAGGGCGGCGGGGGCAGGCGCCGGGGTGACACCGGCTGCTGCGGCTCCGGGGGCACCTGCGACGGCGCGGGCGACGTCGTCCTTCATGATGCGGCCGTCGCGGCCAGTGCCCTGGACCTGATCGGGGGAGAGGCCGGCTTCGGCCATGGCTTTCCTGGCGGACGGGGCGTCTTCGGTGGATTTCGCAGGGGCGGCAACTGGTGCAGCGGCAGCGGCGGCAGCCGGGGCCGGTCTTGCGGGGGCTGCGGCCCCTTCGGTCACGATGGCCAGCCGTGCATTGGCGGCGACAGTCGTGCCCTCGGGCGCGAGGATTTCGGCCAGAACGCCCGTTACGGGGCTGGGCACCTCCACCGAGACCTTGTCGGTTTCCAGCTCGCACAGCATTTCGTCCTGTTTCACCGCGTCGCCGGGTTTCTTGAACCAGGTCGATACGGTGGCCTCGGACACGGATTCCCCAAGGGCGGGCACCATTACATCGGTCATGTTCTTCTCCTCAGATCGTCAGCGCGTCGTTGACGAGGGCTGTCTGTTCAGCTTTGTGACGGGAGGCAAGACCCGTCGCGGGCGATGCCGAAGGCTTGCGGCCCATGAAGGTCGTGCGCGTTTCGTGCCCGCGAAGTTTTGTGAGTATCTGTTCAAGATATGGCTCAACGAAGGACCAGGCCCCCTGGTTCTTAGGCTCTTCCTGGCACCAGACCACATCGGCCGCGGAAAAGCGCCCGAGTTCCTGCGCAAGCGAGAGCGTCGGCACGGGATACAACTGCTCGACGCGCAACAGGTAGACATCGTCGATGCCGCGCGCGTCGCGTTCGGCCAGCAGGTCGAAGTAGACCTTGCCGGAACACAGGACCACGCGCCGGATCTGGGCATCCGGTTTCAGGTTCGTCGTCGAGTTGCCTTTTTGCGCATCGTCCCACAGGACGCGGTGGAAGGTGGAACCGTCGGTGAAATCTGCCGCGCTGGAGATGCACATCGGATGACGGAGGAGCGACTTCGGCGTCATCAGAATCAAAGGCTTGCGGTAGGTGCGGTGCAACTGGCGGCGCAGGATGTGAAAATAGTTCGCAGGCGTGGAGCAGTTGGCAACGATCCAGTTGTCCTCGGCCGAATTCTGCAGGAACCGTTCGAGCCGGGCACTGGAATGTTCCGGCCCCTGGCCTTCATAGCCATGGGGCAGAAGGCAGACGAGGCCCGACATGCGCAGCCACTTGCTTTCACCCGAACAGACGAACTGGTCGAACATGATCTGCGCGCCGTTGGCGAAATCGCCGAACTGCGCCTCCCACATCACCAGGGCGTTGGGTTCGGAAAGTGAATAACCGTATTCAAACCCAAGGACGGCGTATTCCGACAGCATGGAATCGATGACCTCAAACCGGGACTGGCCGGGGCGGATGTGGTTCAGGGGGTAGTGGCGTTCTTCGGTCGTCTGGTCGACAAACGCCGAATGGCGCTGGCTGAACGTGCCACGGGTGCAGTCCTGGCCCGACAGGCGAACGGGGAAGCCTTCGGTGACAAGGCTGCCGAAGGCCAGGGCTTCGGCGGTGGCCCAGTCGAAGCCCTTGCCGGTCTTGAACATTTCCTTTTTCGCATCAAGCTGGCGGGCGATGGTCTTGTGGAGGTCGAACCCGTCGGGCACGCGGGTCAGGGCGGCGCCGACCTCGGCCAAGGTTTCGGCCTTGATCCAGGTCTCCCCCCGTTGATAGCTGTTGAGGTCCTTGGTCGCCATGTTCTTCCAGCGACCATCCAGCCAGTCGGCCTTGTTCGGCTTGAAATTCTTGCCGACTTCGAATTCCTCGTTCAGGCGGGCCTGGAAGGCGGCCTTCATATCCTCGATCTCGCCTTCGGGGATCAGGCCGTCCTTTACCAGGCGTTCGGTGTAGATCTGCAGCGTGGTTTTCTGCTTGCGGATGCGGGTGTACATCGCGGGGTTTGTGAACATCGGTTCATCCCCCTCGTTGTGGCCGAACCGGCGATAGCAGAAAATGTCCAGCACCACATCCTTGTGGAATTTCTGCCGGTACTCCGTCGCCACGCGGGCGGCATGGACCACAGCCTCGGGGTCGTCACCGTTGACGTGGAAAATCGGCGCCTCGACCATCAGGGCGATGTCGGTCGGATAGGGGCTGCTGCGGCTGAACGAGGGGGCGGTGGTAAAGCCGATCTGGTTGTTGACGATGATGTGGATCGTACCCCCGGTCCTGTGGCCGCGCAGGCCCGACAGGCCAAAGCATTCGGCCACCACGCCCTGACCCGCAAAGGCCGCATCGCCGTGCAGCAGGATCGGCATCACCGTGCCACGCTCGGGGTCGTTGTTCTGGTCCTGCTTGGCGCGGACTTTCCCCAGGACGACGGGGTTGACCGCCTCAAGATGGCTGGGGTTCGCCGTCAGGCTGAGGTGGACGATGTTGCCGTCGAAATCGCGGTCGGACGACGCGCCAAGGTGGTATTTGACGTCGCCCGAACCATCAACCTCGTCGGGCTTGTAGCTGCCACCCTGAAATTCGTGGAAGATCGCGCGATAGGGCTTCATCATCACGTTTGCCAGAACCGACAGGCGGCCCCGGTGGGGCATGCCGATGACGATTTCCTTCACGCCCAAGGCGCCACCGCGCTTGATGATCTGCTCCATCGCGGGGATCAGGGATTCCCCGCCGTCGAGACCGAACCTCTTGGTGCCCATGTATTTGACATGGAGGAACTTTTCATAGCCCTCGGCCTCGACCAGTTTGTTCAGGATCGCCTTGCGCCCCTCACGCGTGAACTGGATTTCCTTGCCGTAGCCTTCGATCCGCTCTTTCAGCCAGGCGGCCTGTTCGGGGTCGGAAATGTGCATGTATTGCAGCGCAAAGGTGCCGCAATAGGTGCGCTTGACGATGTCGATGATCTCGCGCATCGAGGCGTGCGTCAGGCCGAGGACATTGTCGATGAAGATCGGGCGGTCCATGTCGCCTTCGGCAAACCCGTAGGAGGCGGGGTCAAGCTCCGGGTGGTGCCTGGTGTCCGTCAGCCCGAGGGGGTCGAGGTCGGCGGCAAGGTGGCCCCGGATCCGGTAGGCGCGGATGATCATGATGGCGCGGATGCTGTCGAGCACCGCGCGCTTGATCTGGTCGTCGGTGACCGGGGTGCCCATTTCGGCAGCCTTGGCGGCGATCTTGTCGCCTGCAGCGCGGGCATCCTTGGCGGCGGGCGGCGTCGCCCATTCGCCGGTCAGGGCGGCGGTCAGGTCATCTACGGGGTGCGGCGGCCAGTCCGTGCGGGCCCAGCTAGGACCAGTGGCGGCGCGCTTGGCGTCAAGTTCACTGTCGCCGAGGGCACGGAAGAACTCGGCCCATGTGGCGTCGACGGTGTTCGGATCGGCGGCATAGCGGGCCTGCAACTGGTCCACGTAATCGGCGTTGGCCCCGTCGAGGAAGGACGAGGCGGTGAAGGCGGCGGTCGGGGATTGTTCGGTCATATCGCGTTTCCTTGTAGGGCGGGGTTCAGCCCGCCATGGGGAACAACGGCGGGGTGAACCCCGCCCTACGGATTTACTGTCCGATGGCTTTGAGGACGGCCTCACCCAGTCCCGCCGGACTGTCGGCGACAACGATCCCGGCCAGCTTCATCGCCTCTATCTTGGACCCCGCGTCGCCCTTGCCACCGGCGACGATGGCACCGGCATGGCCCATCCGACGACCGGGAGGGGCCGTGCGCCCGGCGATGAAGCCGGCGGTGGGTTTCCAGCGACCGCGTTTCTTCTCATCCGCCAGGAACTGCGCTGCGTCTTCCTCGGCGGCCCCGCCGATTTCGCCAATCATGATGATGGAATGGGTGTCGGGATCAGCCAGGAACATCTCCAGGATGTCGATATGCTCGCTGCCCTTGATCGGGTCGCCGCCGATGCCGACGGCGCTGGACTGGCCAAGGCCCACATCGGTGGTTTGCTTGACCGCCTCATAGGTCAGGGTGCCGGAGCGGGAAACGACCCCGACCGACCCGCGCGAGAAGATGCTGCCCGGCATGATGCCGATCTTGCATTCGCCAGGGGTCATGACGCCGGGGCAGTTCGGGCCGATCAGCCGCGATTTCGACCCTTGGAGCGCGCGTTTGACGCGCATCATGTCGAGGACCGGGATGCCTTCGGTGATGCAGACGATCAACGGCATTTCGGCGTCGATCGCCTCAAGGATGCTGTCGGCGGCAAAGGGTGGCGGCACGTAGATCACCGTCGCATTCGCCCCGGTTTTCGCAATCGCATCGTGAACGGAGTCAAAGACCGGCAGGTCCAGATGCGTGGTCCCGCCTTTGCCGGGCGTCACGCCGCCGACCATCTTGGTGCCATAGGCGATGGCCTGTTCGGAGTGGAACGTGCCTTGGCTGCCGGTAAAGCCCTGGCAAATCAGGCGCGTGGCAGAGTTGACGAGAACGGCCATCGGGGCCTCCTAAAGGGGATCGGTCGGGTTATTCGGCAGGACAGGTGATGGTGATCGGGGTGCCGTCGGTACGGCCTGCGGTCGCTGCAGCGGCCTGATCGGCGCAAAGTTCGGCGTCGGTGCGTTCGGGGGCGTTGAACTTGGTATCGGGCTGGGCGCAGGCGGCGAGGAGGGCGAAGGGGATAAGGGCGAGGAATGGGCGCATGGGGCGGGGCTCTCTATAGTTGCTGGAAGTTGACGCAGATGGACTCATTGATAGCCACCGACGCTATCGTTTCCCGTGCATTTCGTTCTTAGTGGTATTCTTAACCGGATTTGACCATACTGAACGAGGAAACCAGAAGTGCCCATACCTGCTGCGTTTTTCTACTGCAACGTGGTCACTAATCGCTCCATCGATTAGAATGATGCAGCTATCAACCTTCACAGCGAGATTAAGTATCCACGCTTCGGGCATGATAAGATGTTCTCCGACAGCTACTGGAAATGGGCAGTCTTTGCCGTCTGCATATTCAACAAATCGTTCATCCATAATTGAGGCTCTATGTACTATCAAGTTTCGGATTTTCTTACACAATAGAGCATCCGTCCAGAGCGAGCCTAACTTTGCAGGTATATCAAACCCAACTGAATTCACAAAGTGTTTGGCAACTTCATTTCTATCTCTCTGCCCAAACTGAATCGAAGCTTCGAATACAGTTTCGTCTTCAGTAGGCCGCCTTAAGCCCATGGTTGCCAATCTTGATCTAGCTTTCTCGTAAGCGCGCTCAGGCAGGAAGTCTCGTTTTTTCACACAGACGCAGTAAACTAAATGTTCAATATATAGGTCGAATAAATCTGAGATTCGAGTTATATAATTTTCAAGGAAGAACGCTGAATGGCCACGGTATTCCTCGTACAGTGCTTCATCTATTTGACTGTCATCGCGTGAAATAGCTTGCTTCGCCATCTTGTGGTAAAACTCTACGAAGGCCGAAAGCTCTGTCCGCATATGCATGTAATTGATGAAGGCATCCGACACCATCGCATCAGTGCGAGGCGCTTTCACCCGAGGCTCCTCACTAGGCACAAGTTTCAAGGACCGACTCCACTCTTGCTTGGACGACAGTATCAATATCGGCCGAAAGCGTATTCACGCCAATACAAGCTCACCCCCGCACCGCCTTCACGATCTTTTCCGCGCCGTCCTTCAGGTCATCCGCGGCGATCACGTTCAGCCCCGACTTGCGGATGATGTCCTTGCCCAGTTCGACATTCGTCCCCTCAAGCCGGACCACCAGCGGGACTTTCAGCCCCACCTCCTTGACCGCCGCGATCACGCCTTCGGCGATGATGTCGCAGCGCATGATGCCGCCGAAGATGTTGACGAGGATGCCTTTCACCTGCGGGTCGGAGGTGATGATCTTGAAGGCCTCGGTAACCTTTTCCTTGGTCGCCCCGCCGCCGACGTCGAGGAAGTTGGCAGGCTCGGCGCCGTAAAGCTTGATGATGTCCATCGTGGCCATCGCCAACCCGGCACCATTGACCATGCAGCCGATCTCGCCATCCAGCGCGATGTAGTTCAGGTCGAATTTCGAGGCGGCGAGTTCCTTGGGGTCTTCTTCACTCTCATCCCGCAGGGCGGCGATGTCGGGGTGGCGGTACATCGCGTTGCCGTCAAAGCCCATCTTGGCGTCGAGCAGTTTCAGGCTGCCATCCTTCAACACGCAAAAGGGGTTGATCTCCAGCATGTCCATGTCTTTTTCGGTGAACATCCGGTAGAGGTCGCGGACGATTTTCACGCATTGCTTGACCTGGTTGCCGGCAAGGCCAAGCGAGAAGGCGACGCGGCGGCCGTGGAAGTCCTGCAGGCCCGTGGCGGGGTCGATGGTGAAGGTGTGGATCTTTTCAGGGGTGCCGTGGGCCACGTCCTCGATCGACATGCCGCCCTCGGTCGAGGCGACGATGGAGATGCGGCTGGTCTTGCGGTCGATCAGGATCGCCAGGTACAACTCGCGGTCGATGTCGCTGCCATCTTCGATGTAGATGCGGTTGACCTGCTTGCCCACGGGTCCGGTCTGGATGGTGACAAGCGTGCGGCCCAGCATCTGGCGCGCAAATTCGGCGGCCTCACCGACGGAACGCGCCAGGCGGACGCCGCCCTTTTCCCCGGCCTCGGCCTCTTTGAAGTGGCCCTTGCCGCGACCGCCTGCATGGATCTGCGCCTTGACCACCCAGAGCGGTCCGTCAAGTTCGCCTGCTGCGGTCTTGGCTTCTTCGGCGCGCAGGACCACGCGACCGTCACTGACAGGTATTCCGTAGCTGCGCAAAAGGGACTTGGCCTGGTATTCGTGGATATTCATGGGCGCGGTTCCGGACCTGTGGATCAATCGGCGAAGCAATGGCAGGAAACTGGCCCCGCGCCGAGCAGGATTCCACTGCAATTCGATAGAATAACAGGAAAAACACTATGCGTGATCACGTAAATAAGTGGTGTGATCACATGATGAAATATCGTGATCACATTTGGGCTGGAAGGGGAATGCTGCGGGGCTGCGACGGTGATTCGACGGCGGTGCGCTCGGTGTCAGTTCAGGAATACCGCGAACAGAAGTTCATCCCCCTGCACCAGCGAGGTGAATTCGTTCCAGGCAAACGGGCTGGCGCGCGGGCCTTTTTCTGCGAAAGGCAACAGGCCCTCGCCCTGGACCCATGTGACCAGATTCACAGGAACGGGGGCATCGAACAGTTTTTTCAGGTTGATGCCAGCCTCGGCACCATAGCGCCAGTGGGGGATCAGAAGCTCGCCCTTCAGCAACTTTTCGGCATCCGCCAGAACCGCCTGCCAGCGTGCGCCGGTGCCGGGTGGCATGGTCAGGCCAAGGCCCGACACCTGCCGGTCGTTGGGCACCCACTCGCTGTCATTGTCGGTCTCGGCCTCGACCAGTTTCCAGAACCGGCGGTTTTCGGTGATCATCGACAGAAGATGCGCATGGGCGGCCTTGGCCAGGTCGGGGTCGGGGGTCTGCGACAGGGCGGTCAACACCATGGCAACGCGGTCAACCTGCCGTCCGAACATCATGTCAAAGGCGTTGGAGGGCGGCGTGGTGCCCCACATCGCCTTCATCTTTTCGCTCGAAGCCAGGATACGGTCGATGGCGGGGGCAGGATCGTAAGCTTGCGCCAGGGTGACGAATGCGGACAGAAAGTTGGTGTAAGCTGACAGCCAGGCGCCATCGGCGGTATCAAAGCGGATGACAGGGTCGTTGATCGCCTGCATCCCCATGCGCCCCGCGCCACCAAGGGTCAGGCCCGCGACGTCGCTGACGCCTTCGCCGTCGTCCCGCGCGCCGTTCGCGTTGATGTCGAACCAAAGGTCGCCAAGTGCGATTTCCAGCGCGAAGTCCCGGGTGCCGAGGCGGGCAAGGGCAGCGCGCGCATCGTCCATCCGGGTGGATAGGCCGGCGATGAGGTCGATGAAATCGGTGGACCCGAAGGGTTGCGCATCGGGGTTTTCGGGGATCGGCAGGCGCAGGATCGGCAATTCGGACCAATCGGACTGGATGCCGGTGCGCCAGCGGATTTGCAGGGCATCCTCGATCCCACCAAGGAACTGGAGGCCCGCGAGCGCGAACAGCTCATCCGGGGTGGGCGCGGGCAGGGCGGCCAGGCGGGTCTCGGTCGGACCAAGGCCGTTCTGGGCAATCTCGGTGGAAAGGGCAGAACGTTCGGCAAGGGCAGGCGTGGCGATGAAAAGGGTCAGGGCAATCAGGGGCGCGCGCATGGCGGTGTCCTTTGGGGTCAAATGGCATGGGCAGGATGCGCTGGCTGGGGATGGCGATCAATGGGTCGAACGGTCTGTAATCCCGGAATGGTCGCGACGTCATGCGGGCCAGGCGACCCAAAGCCGCTGGCCGCGCGGCAGGCGGTTGTCGCGGGCAAAGGCGGCGAAACCGGCGCTGGAGCATTGCGCAAACACGTCGCGGGTCAGCACGTGGTAGGGCGGGCGGGCGGGGTGGGTGACGACGCCGTCGGGTTGGGCGATGGGGGCGTGGACAGCGGTATCGTCGGCAAGAAAGAGCGTGAAGAGAAACTTTTGCAGGCGCGGAAAGCGATGGCGCAAAGAGGTCAGCGCGCGGCCAAGGTTCTCGCCGGGCAAATGGGTAAAGACGCCCCAGGCGATGACGTAGTCGATGCTGTCGGGAATACCGGGGAACGCGAAATCGGCATCCTCGATCAAATGCGCCAAGGGCAGGCGCGCGGGGTCGGCAAGTTCCGCCTGGTGGCCGCGCTGCATCAGGGGAAGCGACGCATCAGTGGCCCAGTAATGTCCGCGTTCAAGGTATGGGACGGCCTTGCAGCCAAGGCGCAGGGAACCCGCGCCGATGTCAAGCAGGCGGTGGTGGGGTTGCAGGCCCTCATCGCGGAGCAAGGCTATTTGCAGGCGGCCCGTCTCCTCCCACCGGCCCCCGACAATGTCGCGATGGCGACCTTTCGCGAGGGCGTCGTCGTAAAAGCCGGGCGCGAGGTAGGGGGAAGCGGGACGGCTCACTTGGTCGCGGCGCGCTCGGCCAGCGCAAGGCCCAGTCGGGTTGCAATGGCCATATCCTGCACCGAGACCCATTCCAGCGGCCCGTGGATTTCGGCCATGCCGGTGAAAAGGTTCGGGCAGGGCACCCCCATTTCCGTCAGGCGAGAACCATCGGTGCCACCCCGGATCGGCACCGACACCGGATCGAGGCCCAGCGACCGCGCGGCATCCAGCGCCAAGTTGACCGGGGTCATATCCTTTTCCAGCCAGTAGCGCATGTTGCGGTATTGCGGCGTGATCTCGCAGGTAATGGTCGCGCGGGGTTCGGAGGCCTGCACGGCGGCGCAGACGGCGCGAAGGATGTCGCCCGTTTTCGCGAGGCCCTCACGTTCGAAATCGCGCAGGATGAATTTCAGCACCATTTCCGACGACCCGCCGGTCATTTCGGTGGCATGGATGAACCCGTCGCGACCGTCGGTCAGTTCGGGCAGCATGGTTTGCTGCGGCAGGGCAGCGATGATTTTCGCGGCCAGATGAATGGCGTTGACCATCTTGCCCTTGGCCAGGCCGGGATGGATCGAGACGCCGGTCACGGTGACTTTTGCCCCGTCTGCGGAAAAGCTTTCATATTCGATCTCGCCCACCGCGCCGCCGTCAAAGGTGTAGGCGAAGGCCGCCCCCAGATCGGCGGGCAGGCGGGCATCGACGCCGCGGCCGATTTCCTCGTCGGGGGTGAAGGCGAGGCGCAGCTGCGGGTGCGGGATATGCGGGTTGGCGATCAGGTAACGGGCGGCAGTCATCAGAATCGCAATCCCGGCCTTGTCATCCGCGCCAAGGAGAGTCAGCCCCGATGCAGTGATGATGTCATGGCCCTGTTTCGTGGCCAGGCGCGGCGAGATGTCGGGCGACAGGACCAGGTCGGGATTGTCGGGATAGGTGATCGCCCCGCCGTTATAGCCCCGGATCACGCGCGGTTTGACGCCGGTTGCGTTAAACTGCGGTGCGGTATCGACATGGGCAAGAAACCCGACCGTCGGGCCGGGCGCGGTGCCGGGGATCGTGGCAAGGACGGTGCCGTAGGCGGTCAGGGTGACGTCTGCGGCACCCATTTCAGTCAGTTCCCTGACCAGAAGGCGGGCCATGTCCAGCTGGATTGCGGTCGAAGGCGCGCTGGGGCTGTCGGCATCGGACTGGCTGTCGATGGCGGCATAGCGCAGCAGGCGGGATTCAAGTTCGGCATCGAATTGGGTCATGGGGATGCTCCGGCGTCGGGGCGGAGTTGGGATCAGGGGAGCGGGGGTGTCAAGGTCGGCCCGGAATGCGAAACGCGCGCCAGGCAGGGCGCGCGTCGGGGGTGGTGCGCTGAAGCACACCCTGCGGGTCACGCCAGCGAGGGGTCGATTTCCTTGCAGGCGGCCACCAGGCCTTTGACCGCGTCGACCGACTTGTCGAACATCGCCTGTTCGGCCTTGTTCAGCTTGATCTCGATGACTTTTTCGATGCCGTTGGCCCCGATCACGGTCGGAACGCCCACATACATGCCTTTCAGGCCATAGGCGCCTTTGACGTAAGCCGCACATGGCAGGACACGTTTCTGGTCCTTGAGGAACGCCTCGGCCATTTCCACCGCAGATGTGGCCGGCGCGTAAAATGCCGATCCGGTTTTCAGAAGGCCCACGATTTCGGCCCCGCCGTCGCGGGTGCGCTGGACAATGGCGTCCAGCTTTTCCTGCGTCGTCCATCCCATTTCGACCAGGTCGGGCAGGGGAATGCCGCCGACGGTGGAATAGCGCACCAGGGGGACCATCGTGTCGCCATGGCCGCCCAGAACGAATGCCGACACGTCACGCTGCGACACGCCGAATTCAAGCGACAGGAAGTGGCGAAAGCGCGACGAGTCCAGCACGCCCGCCATGCCCACGACGCGGTTGTGCGGCAGGCCTGAATATTCGCGCAACGCCCAGACCATGGCATCGAGGGGGTTGGTGATGCAGATGACGAACGCCTGCGGGCAGTGTTTCTTGATCCCCTCACCCACCGACTTCATCACCTTGAGGTTCACGGACAGAAGGTCGTCGCGACTCATCCCCGGGCGGCGGGGCACGCCAGCGGTGACGATGCAGACATCGGCGCGTCGCAGGAACGCATAGTCGTTGGTGCCCGACATTTCGGCATCGAAACCTTCGGCCGGGCCGGACTGGGCGATGTCCAGCGCCTTGCCCTGCGGCGTGCCTTCGGCAATGTCGAACAAGACGGCATCGCCCAGTTCCCTGAGCGCAATGAGATGGGCAAGCGTGCCCCCGATCTGCCCGGCGCCGATCAGGGCAATCTTTGGTCTGGCCATGGGAAAGGTCTCCGCCTTGGTGAGGTTTGGCCGATTGGGTAAGCCGATCCGCGGCGGGTGGCAAGCCGTCGCTGCGCCGTGAACCGGCACAAAAAAGGGCTTTCGTCGACCTCACGCGGGGTTTAGCGCTAACCCCGGCAAGGGTAGGAGGCACGCATGCACGACGTCTGGTTCTGGGTGGCGGCGGCGATTGCGGCGGTGCTGGTGGGCATGTCCAAGGGCGGCGTTCCGATCGTGGGCATGCTGGCGGTGCCGGTCATGGCGCTGGTGATGTCGCCCGTGCTGGCCGCGGGGCTGCTGTTGCCGGTCTTTGTGGTATCGGACGTCTTTGGGCTTTATGCTTATCGTCAGGCGTTTGACCGGCGCGTCTTGGCCATCGTGATTCCGGGCGCAGTTGTCGGGATAGGGATTGGCTGGGCGACCGCCAGCATCGTGCCCGAACCGGCGGTAACGCTGGTCGTGGGGGTGATCGGCGTGGCCTTTGCGCTGTCGCTGATCCTTCGGCGCGGGGTCGAAGGGCCGCCGCAGCGGGCCGAAGTGGCGCGCGGCCTTTTCTGGAGTGCGGTCGCCGGGTTTACAAGTTTTGTAAGCCACGCCGGCGCGCCGCCCTATCAGGTCTACACCCTGCCTCTACGGATGCGCAAAGAGGTGTTTGCCGGCACGACGACGATTGCCTTTGCGGTCATCAACGCGGTCAAGCTGGTGCCCTATTACGCGCTGGGGCAGTTGAGTATCGGGAACCTTCGGACCGCCGCAGCTTTGGCGATACCTGCCGTCATTGCAGTCTTTGTCGGTGTCAGGCTGGTCAGGTGGCTGCCCGAAAAGCTGTTCTTCCGGCTGGTCGTCTGGGCGCTTTTGCTGATTTCGGCAAAGCTGATCTGGGACGGTGCGACGGCGCTGATCTAGATGTTCTGACCGCGCGCCGGCAGCGGGTCGTCAAGCGTCTAAAAGCCTTGTCCCGAGGCCACCATGCCTGTCACGCCGTTGGACATGGTCAGCGTCATGGCCAGGTACCGGCGCCGTCATTGGCGAACACCTCCCTCACCTGTGTGGGTCCTGCCAGGCCAAGGCTGCGGCGTTCTCGCCATAGCGGTCGGCCAATACCCGCACCACCGTCTCGCGTGTGGCGCATTGCGGTTCGGCGCGGGCAATCTGGACGGCAAGCACCACACCTGCAAATCCCAGGGACAAAGCCATCATCATGCGCATCATAGGTGTTGCCTTTCGGATATGGTTCCCACGATCCGGCACCTGCGGACGCGGTTGTCGGGCACAGGCTGATCAGGGCGGGCCAAAAACGGGTTAACGCGGCGTTCATGCGGATGCGCGGGGGATTTTCTGCACCGCAGCGGAAAATCTCTTGCCGAATATGGCAAGAGCGTGCTTCGAAACGAAAGAAAATTGCTGAAAGGCGAATCATGCTGCGGTCGTTCCGGTCGGTTCTCTACATTCCGGCCAGCAATGCGCGCGCGATGGACAAGGCGCGATCCCTGCCCGCCGACGCGCTGATCCTGGATCTGGAGGACGCGGTAGCGCCGGATGAAAAGGCGCAGGCGCGCGACGCGCTGGCGGATGCGCTGGGCGCTGGCGACTTTGGCGCGCGCGTGCGGCTGGTGCGGGTCAACGGTCTGGGAACGCCTTGGGCCGAGGCGGACATAAAGGCCTTTGCCCGTCATGCCGGCGTCGACGGGCTGATCCTGCCCAAGGTCCAGACGGCCGATGATCTGGACGCGCTGGCCGCAAGGGTTCCGGCGATCCCCCTTTGGGCGATGATGGAGACGCCGCTGGCCATGCTGAATGCCGCAGCCATTGCCGGGCATCCGCGTCTGGCGGGCATGGTGATGGGCACCAACGATCTTGCCAAGGACCTGGGGTCGCGGGCGCGCGCCGACCGTCTGCCGCTGATAACGGGTCTTGGTCTGTGCGTGCTGGCGGCACGCGCGCATGGCAAGGTGATCGTGGACGGCGTGTACAACACCTTGCGCGACGACGCGGGATTTGCAGCGGAATGTCAGCAAGGGCGCGACATGGGGTTTGACGGCAAGACCCTGATCCATCCGGCGCAGATCGCGGCGGCGAATGCGGCCTTTTCACCAAGCAGCGATGACGTGGCGCTGGCGCGACGGCAGATCGAGGCCTTTGAGACGGCACTGAAGGCCGGGCAGGGTGTCGCGGTACTGGACGGGCGTATCGTGGAGAACCTGCATGTCGCCGCGGCCCGCGCCACACTGGCCCGCGCAGAGGCGATTGCCGCCAGCGGCATTTGACGGCAGGGTAGCGCAAAACCCGAATGGAGAACACCTATGACCCTGCTCATCCTAGGCCTGTTGCTGTGGTCGTCCGCGCACCTTTTCAAACGTCTGGCCCCGGATGCGCGGGCGCGAATGGGCGATCCCGGCAAGGCCGTCGTGGCGGTTGCATCGCTTGCCGCGATCGTTCTGATGGTGATCGGCTATCGCGCGGCGGACGTGGTTGTCCTGTGGTCGTCGCCCCCGTTCCTGACGCGTGTCAACAACCTCTTGATGATCCTTGCGATATACCTGTTCGTCTCCAGCGGGGCAAAGACCTGGATCACGACGAAAATCCGTCATCCGCAACTGACAGCGGTCAAGACCTGGGCGGTGGCGCATCTGCTGGTCAACGGCGACCTTGCATCGCTGGTGCTGTTCGGCGGGCTGCTGGTCTGGGCGGTGGTGTCGGTGATCGTGATCAACCGGGCCAGCGGGGACTGGGTGCCCGAACACGGCTGGCCAGTGAAGAACGAGGTGCAGGCGGTGATCGGAACCGTGGTGGTGCTGGCCGTCATCGGGTTCATACACAATTGGCTTGGCTATTGGCCGTTCGGTTAAATCCATGAAACTTTACCGTTTTCTAAGTGATGACGACACATCCGCGTTCTGCCACAAGGTCACGGCGGCGCTGAACAAGGGCTGGAGCCTGCATGGTCCGCCGGCCTATGCCTTTGATGCGGCGCGCGGCGTGATGCGCTGCGGGCAGGCGGTGGTCAAGGACGCGCATGGCGAATATTCGCCCGAGACCAAGCTGTCGGACCAATGAAGACGAGCGCGGGCCGGTTCTTCGAGGATTTCGCGGTTGGGCAGACCATCGTGCATGCCGTGCCGCGCACCGTGTCGGGCGGTGAGCGTGCGCTTTACCACGCGCTTTACCCTTCGCGGCACGCGATCCATTCGTCGGACGAATTTGCGCGGCGGGTCGGGCTGCCGGGATCGCCTCTGGACGATCTGATGGTGTTTCACCTGATCCTAGGCAAGACGGTCCCGGACATCAGCCTGAACGCCATCGCCAATCTGGGATACGCCGGGATGCGCTGGCTGCGGCCGGTCTGGCCGGGCGACACATTGCGGGCGGTGTCAACCGTGATCGGGCTGAAACAGAATTCCAGCGGCCAGGCCGGCGTGGTCTATGTCCGGACCACGGGGCTGAACCAGGCAGACCAGCCGGTGCTGGACTATGTGCGCTGGGTGATGGTGAAAAAGCGTGACCTTGGCGCAACCGCGCCTCCGACCGTGGTGCCCGATGTTGCGCCACTGGTCAGTGCGGACCAGCTTGTCATCCCGCAGGGACTTGATTTCACGAACTATGACTTTGCCATGGCCGGAGAGCCGCACCGCTGGGGCGACTATGCTGTGGGAGAGCGGATCGACCACGTTGACGGCGCCACAGTGGAGGAGGCCGAACACATGATGGCCACACGCCTGTGGCAGAATACCGCGCGGGTGCATTTCGACGCGACAGCGCGACCGGATGGACGGCGGCTGGTCTATGGCGGGCATGTGATCAGCCTGGCGCGAAGCCTGTCCTTCAACGGGTTGGCCAATGCGCAACTGATCGTGGCGCTGAATGCAGGCGCGCATGCCAATCCGTGTCATGCGGGCGATACGGTGCGGGCCTGGTCCGAAGTGCTGGACACGGCCGCGACCGCGGCCCCCGGGACAGGGGCGATCCGCCTGCGCACCGTCGCGGTCAAGGCCGGGGCCGCACCCTTTGCCTTGCGCGATGAAGGCGGAGGCTACGACCCGGATATTCTTCTGGACATGGACTATTGGGCGCTGATGCCCGTTTAGGTCGGTGATTCGACGTGATCACAGCCCGGAAAATAGTGATCACAAGTCAGATTTTGTTGTCCTGTTAACGGAAACATGCTGCAACTGCGGCGACGTTGCGCGTGACTCGTCGGAAATATCCGCTAACTAGATGGTCGCGCGCAACCTGCCGCCGCTGAGGCGGCGACCCAAGCGACAGACGGAGCCCTGATGACCCAAGCCAAGCAAGTCGAGCGGCCGCTATCCCCGCATCTGCAGGTTTACCGGATCCAGATGACATCCGTGTCGTCGATCCTGACCCGGATCACCGGCAATGCGCTGATCTTCGGGGTGATCCTAGCCGTGTGGTGGTTGCTGGCGGCGGCCACCGGGCCGGAATACTTTGCCGTCGCCAATGCCGTCGCGACATCCTGGTTCGGCGATCTGGTCTTTGCCGCGTCGGCGCTGGCGGTCTGGTATCACTTTCTGGCGGGGCTGCGGCACCTTTACTTCGATGCGGGTCACGGGCTGGACGTCCCGACCGCGGAACGGCTGGGATGGGCCTGCATCATCGGGTCGGTCGTCCTGACCATCGTCACCATCCTGATCGTCTGATGGGGGGCAACATGCGCTATCTGACCGCCCGCAAGCGCGCCGAAGGCCGTGGGGCCGGGCATACCGGCACCGCCCGTCACTGGTCGATGACGGTGTCATCGGTTGCGCTCGCGTTTCTGGTGCCAACATGGGTCTATCTGTTCGGATCGACCCTGGGGCAGGACCATGCGGCGGTGGTTCGGGCGTTTTCGCACCCGTTCCTCGCGATCCTGACCGCGCTGGTGCTGGTCGTCGGCATGCGCCATTTCGCGATGGGGGCCACGATGATGATCGAGGATTACGCGCGCGGCACGGCGCGCAAGATGCTGGTGATCTTCGTGATCTCGCTGGCCTGGGTGATTGCCGCAACGGGGCTGTTCGCCCTGATCAAGATCGCGTTGTGAAGGAACCGGAATGACCGCCTATCCCTATGAAGTGCATGACTATGACGTGGTGGTTGTCGGTGCCGGGGGCGCGGGCCTGCGCGCGACGTTGGGCATGGCGGAGCAGGGTCTGCGCACGGCCTGCGTGACCAAGGTGTTTCCGACGCGCAGCCATACGGTGGCGGCGCAGGGCGGGATTGCGGCCAGCTTGGGGAACATGGGGCCGGATTCGTGGCAATGGCACATGTACGACACCGTCAAGGGGTCGGACTGGCTGGGCGATACCGATGCGATGGAGTACCTCGCACGCGAGGCGCCGAAGGCGGTCTATGAGCTGGAGCATTACGGGGTGCCGTTCAGCCGCACCGAGGATGGCAAGATCTACCAGCGCCCCTTTGGCGGCCATACGACCGAGTTTGGCGAGGGCCCGCCGGTGCAGCGCACCTGTGCCGCCGCCGACCGCACGGGGCACGCGATCCTGCATACGCTTTATGGCCAGTCGCTGAAGAACAACGCTGAGTTCTATATCGAATACTTCGCGCTGGACCTTGTGATCACGGACGGCGCATGTACCGGCGTGGTGGCGTGGAAGCTCGATGACGGCACGATCCATGTCTTCAACGCCAAGATGGTGGTGCTGGCGACCGGCGGTTACGGGCGGGCCTATTTCAGCGCGACCTCAGCCCACACCTGCACCGGCGATGGCGGTGGCATGGTGGCGCGGGCGGGCCTGCCCTTGCAGGACATGGAGTTCGTGCAGTTCCATCCGACCGGCATCTACGGCTCGGGGTGTCTGATCACCGAAGGCGCGCGGGGCGAGGGCGGGTATCTGACGAACAGCGAAGGCGAGCGGTTCATGGAACGCTATGCGCCGACTTACAAGGATCTGGCGTCCCGCGATGTGGTCAGCCGCTGCATGACGATCGAGATCCGCGAAGGGCGCGGCGTGGGGCCGAACAAGGACCATATCCACCTGAACCTGAACCACCTGCCGAAGGAGACCCTGGAACTGCGTCTGCCGGGCATCACCGAAAGTGCCCGGATTTTCGCAGGCGTGGATCTGTTGAAGGAACCGATCCCGGTCATCCCGACCGTGCATTACAACATGGGCGGCATCCCCACGAACTATTGGGGTGAAGTGCTGGACCCCAAACCGGGCAAGCCGGACGCTATCTTTCCAGGCCTGATGGCGGTGGGCGAGGCGGGCTGCGCGTCCGTGCATGGCGCGAACCGGCTGGGGTCGAACAGCCTGATCGACCTGGTGGTCTTTGGCCGCGCGGCGGCGATCAAGGCGGCGGAAGTGGTTGACCCCAAGACGGCGGTGCCTGGGCTGAACAAGGTGGAGGTCGACAAGGCGCTGGCCCGGTTCGATGCCGCACGCAACGCCAAGGGCGGCACCCCGACGGCGGCCCTGCGGTTGGAGATGCAAAGGACCATGCAGGCCGATGCGGCGGTTTTCCGCACCGACAGGACGCTGGCCGATGGCGTCAAGAAGATGACCGCAATCGCGGACAAGATGGCGGATATCCATGTGACCGACCGCAGTCTGGTCTGGAATTCGGACCTGATGGAGACGCTGGAGCTGCAGAACCTGATGCCGAATGCGCTGGCGACCATCGTCGCGGCCGAGGCGCGCAAGGAAAGCCGCGGTGCGCATGCGCAGGAGGATTACCCGGACCGCGACGACGTGAACTGGCGGGTGCACTCGCTGGCCTATGTCGATGAAGCAAAAGTGCGGCTCGGGACGCGCCCGGTGCATCTTGACCCACTGACAAAGGCGGCGGATGGCGGGATTGATCTGGCAAAGATCGCACCCAAGGCGCGGGTTTACTGATTTTGGCAATCATGACAGGCAAAAGGCATAAACCGATACGCAAGGTGATTTGCGGGCTGCCGGTTGACGCGCGATGCTGGAGTTTGCGAACGATGGGGCGAACCTTATGACACGTCTGATGCTCGGTGCTACATTTGCAGTCCTTGCCGCCTGCTCGCCGCAAGAGGCGCTGGACAAGGTTGCGCGCCGCACGGCGGAAACAGTCGTGACGCCGGTGGTCAACGTCAACATGCCGCTCGGCCTGGCGCAGGCAGCGACGGACTGTATCCTGAACGCCGCGACGCAAGACGAGATCGACATCCTGGCCCGCGATGTGGGGGTGGAGGCCGGGACATCCACAAAGGCCACGATCCGCGCCATCGCGCTGCGGCCCGGCGCTCGGGCGTGCTATGCGGCGGCGGGCGTGCCGCCGATCCTGTGAGGCCCGGGATGCCAAGTCATCTGCGCAGTCCGGCCCTCGGGCTTGTCGCGGTCCTTGCCGCCTGCGGGCCGGTGACGCTCGCCCAGGCCGAACGGGACTGTTATCAGCGCGCGCGCCTTGCCCAGCAGCCACGCGGCGAGATTGCCGTGGGTGCCGGGTCGGATGGCCGCACGTCTGGGTCGCTGGAAGTGACGGTGACGTCGGATTACATCATGGGGCGCGACCCGTCGGCGGTCTATGACGCCTGTGTGGTGCAGCGCGTCGGCGTGCCGCCGTCGCGGCCGCTCTATTCATTCCCGGACTGGAAAGGCTGATCCCATGGTTCAGTTCACGCTGCCCAAGAATTCAAAAATCCGCACGGGAAAAACCTGGCCCCGGCCCGAAGGCAAGAACATCCGCAAGGTCCAGGTCTATCGCTGGACGCCCGATGACGGCGAGAACCCCCGCGTGGACACCTATTTCGTCGATCTTGATGCCTGCGGGCCGATGGTTCTTGACGCGCTGATCAAGATCAAGACCGAGATCGACCCCACGCTGACCTTCCGGCGGTCCTGCCGTGAGGGGATCTGCGGGTCCTGCGCGATGAACATCGACGGGATCAACACGCTGGCCTGCATCTATGGCCTGGATGAAATCAAGGGCGATGTGCGCATCTATCCCTTGCCACATTTGTCCGTGATCAAGGACCTCGTCCCCGATTTGACACACTTTTACGCCCAGCACGCCTCGATCATGCCATGGCTGGAGACTAAAACAACTCAACCTGCGCGGGAGTGGCGTCAGTCGATAGAAGACCGTGGCAAGCTTGATGGGTTGTATGAATGTGTGATGTGCGCGTGTTGTTCGACATCGTGCCCCAGCTATTGGTGGAACGGGGACAAGTATCTTGGACCCGCTGCGCTGTTGCACGCCTATCGCTGGATCACGGACAGCCGCGACGAGGCGACGCCCGAGCGGCTGGACGCGCTGGAAGACCCGTTCAAGCTGTACCGCTGCCATACCATCATGAATTGCGCCAAGACCTGCCCCAAGGGGCTGAACCCGGCCAAGGCTATCGCGGAAATCAAGCACATGATGGTCGATCGCGTCGTCTGAACCGCGCGCCGCCGTCAGAGCGCGCGCAGCGCCTCGACTGTGGCAGGGTCCATGGTGTCGATGTCGTTGGTCATGTCATGCGCCTTTGTGACCAATGCTTCGATCTTGCGACGTTCTTCCGCCGTGAAGGGCAGCCCGGATTTGGTATGACCGGAAATCGTCCGAGAGGTTGCGGGGCCGACCGCAAACGTCCAGCCATTGAACAGGCCAAAACGCTTGGCATCTGCCATAACGCCCGCGCTGTCCTGCGGTTCAAGCATATCCCAGTCGACCGAACCTTCATTCATCAACCCCCAATGCACAACGGGATCGGAGAGAAAGTAGCCTTTTTCGCTGTAATGTTCGATCCATTGAGGGTCGTAGGTGCGGTAAAGCAGGGCAGACCGCGTAAAGCGGATGTGGATGGCAAGCGCGAACCCGGTGTCGCAGATGGTGCCGATCTGTGCGAGAAGGTCCCGCATCTCTTCGACTTTTCTCATTTCCTTCGCCATCGTTCATCTCTAAGCTGCTGCCAACGCGGCAGATCAACCGAGCCGGGTAATGCGTTAGTAATGCACGGTAAGTCTCATTGGCCCGCTCGGCAACTGCTTTGATCAGATGACACGTTTGCAGGAGTTCACCGAACAAATTGGAATGCTGGCGCCGGCCGGCTATTACGTTGCGTTGCGGGTGGGCTTTTCGTTTCCGTCCGAAGAGTTGAACCAGTTGCCCGATCCGTGGGTCGAACATTACACCAAGCACGGGCTGGTGGTGTATGACCCGCTGATGAAGTGGGTCTATGCGAGCACTGGCATCGCGCGCGTTTCGGAAATCGAATCACCCGATCCGATGGGCGTGGTTGCGACCGCGGCGCTGTTCGGACTGTCACATGGCGCTGTCGCCTCGGCGCATCTGCCGACCGATCACGGGCGGCGCAGCTTCGGCTTCTTTTTCCGTGGCGACCGGGAATATCTGGCGCCCGAACTTGACCTCTTGTCGTCCATGTTGTCGATGCTGCATTCCGACCAGGCGCAACCCCTGGATCAGGCGCTGACCGGCGCCGAGATCGAGGCGCTGAGGTTGTTGTCTCGCGGCATGCGATTGCGCCAGATTGCCGACACGATCGGCATTTCCGAAAGTGCGGTCAAGGCGCGGCTGAACGGGGCCAAGCGCAAGTTGTCTGCGCGTACCGTCTCGCAGGCTGCGACCATCGCCGCGTCGCGCAGGCTCTTTTAGAAGACCTTCCCCGACTGCGGCCGCAAAATCCACAAGTCCCGCCCGGCACGCGACGGTTTGGTTGCTGTTCGGCAAGGCTGGAAACGCGCCAACACCTGCGCGGACATCATGCGAATCGGTTCATAGCGGTGTCCGGTTGACCTGATCAGCGCCACCCGTGACTTGCACTTTTCCCACATTGTTTCTGGATGGTATGCACTGCTTGCAGACCAATCCTGCGAAAACTTGGACAGTCCGATTTCAGGCTTGCACTTATTAGTCTCGATTCGGCCCCAAATGTCGGATTTTTGCCATTCTTTTCTCTCAATCACACCACAATACAACTTGTGGGGGTAGTTCTTTCCCGCGTTTTCGGGCAGATTGTTTCCGTGACTTGGGGGATTGCGATGTTTAATCTGCGTTTCGATTTTTGTGGTCTGCACCGCCACGGGCCTGCGTTCTGGGACTTTCTGCGTCTGCGCAAGCAGGTCTTTGTCGATCAGCTGAAGTGGGACATCCCGCATAACGAAACAATAGAGATGGACCAGTACGACACGCCGGTCGCGCATTACTCGCTGGTGATGCAGGACGGTGTGGTTGTCGGCGGTGCGCGTGCCATGGCGACCACTGCCAGCTGGGGCGAACACACCTACATGCTGCGCGACGCCTATTCGGGCAAGCTGCCGCATATCCCGGCGCATGTGATGTCGGTCGAGATCGCCAGCCCGATGGTCTGGGAATGCACGCGGCTGGTCATTTCGGACAGCCTGACGACGCAGCGCGACCGCAGCGAATGTCTGCGCCTGATCGTGGATGGACTGGTCGAGACCGCGATTGCCCACGGCGCGACCGAACTGATCTGCTTGTCGTCATTGGCCTTGATGCGGGCCTTGCGGCAGCTTGGTTACGATGCGACGCGGCTGGGCGAACCTTACCGCAACGACGAGGACGGCAGGCTTTATGCGGTTCTGACGATGCCCGCAGCCTATTCGACGCAGCATGCGTCGCGCCGCGCCGGGTCCGATTTCATCCAGTTGCGCCGCGAAGATGATGGTTTTGCCGATATGCCGCTGCCGGTCGCCGCATTGCAGCCGGTATCGGAACCGCGCATGGCACTGGCCGGCTGATCCGGCGCCCTTCGGGTCAGCAGTACCGTTCGACGGTCCCGGCCTGCTCGTGGTTATAGCGGTCGCCGCAGGCCCAACCCACCGGCATGACCTCGGCGAACATGGCACGGTCTGCATCGGTCAGGCGCAGGCATGAGGCATCTGCCCAGTCCCCGACATGCGCCGCCGTTCTTGTTCCCGGAATCGGGATCAAATGCGGTCCCTGATCCAGCACCCAGGCAATCGCCAGCGCGGCGGGCGAGGCACCCCGATCCGCCGCATAGGTACGGAATTTCTCTATGATCCGGCGGTTGCGCGGCCAGTTCTCGGCCGAAAACCTTGGGATATGGCGGCGAAACTCGGTCTCGGGCAGCGTCATCGGGTCCAGCATGCTATGCCCCAGCGCGCCGCGCGCCAGCGGCGAGAACGGCACGAAGGCCGTCCCCAGTTCCGCGCAGGTCTGGATCAGCCCAAGTTCGGGCTGCCGCGTCCACAGCGAATACTCGTTCTGCACCGCACGGCATGGATGGACTGCATGCGCGCGCCGCAGCGTGTAGGGCGCAATTTCCGACATGCCGTAGCCGCCGATCTTGCCCTCGGCCACCAGGGCCGCAAGGGTTGTTGCAACCTCTTCGATGGGACGCGCCTCTTCGTGGCGGTGGATGTAGAAAAGGGCCACGTGATCAAGGCCAAGGCGTCGCAGCGAGCCTTCAAGTTCGGTGCGCAGATATGGTTCGGAATTGTCGATCCGCCGGTTCGCACCGCCGACGATGCCGGCCTTGGTCGCAATCACGGCGGGGCGGCGGCGGGTGCGCAGCCATTCGCCAAGCACATCCTCGGACACGCCATTCCCGTAGATGTTGGCGGTGTCGAAAAACGTGATGCCATGGTCCCAGGCGGCGTCGAGGCAGCGCAGGGACACGTCCTGCGTGGTCGCGCCGAAAATCCCGCCGAAGGACAGGCAGCCGAGGCCGATCGCCGACACCATGGGGCCGTCCCTGCCCAATTGCCGTTGTTGCATCACCATCTCCATCTTGTCGGGGGGATGGCACCTGACGCGGACGAATCGGTTTAGTCAACCCTGCCTGATGTAATGCAGCCCCTGAAACCGTGCCCGGAGCGCCGCCGTGCGCGGGGCGACGGTTTCGGGGGCATTGCTGCGCAGGCCTTCGGCGATCAGCGCCGCTAGCGCCGGGGCATCGGCGGGTGTCACGCCGCGCCGCACCAGTTCGGGTGTTCCGATGCGCAACCCGTTCATGTCGCCCGGCACGTCCGGGATCGGCAGGCCGATGCCACATGCCAGAAAGCCCGCCTTGCGCAGGGTTTTCGACGCCGCCTGCCCGCCACCGAACGCCGCTGCCGCGATGGCGAACTGATGCGACTGGGTTGCCCCCCGCTCGGCCGCGTGGACCGGCAGGCCAAGGGCGGCCAGTTCCCGCGCCAGCGCCTGCGCAAGGTCCACCATCGCCCGCGCATAGGCGGGGCCATACGCGCGCCAGTCCAACAGGCTGAGTGCCAAGGCTGCCGATTTTGCAGCGTCGAAGTTCGCAGTCATTCCGGGAAACGCGATTGTGTCCAGCCGTTCGGCAATTTCCGCATCGCTGGTCACGATCAGCCCGCCCGCCGGGCCGCCAAGGGATTTATAGGTGCTCATCGTCATCAGATGCGCGCCCTGTGCCAAGGGGTTCGGAAAGATGCCACCTGCGATCATGCCGCATTGGTGGGCCGCGTCGAAAAGCACCTTTGCGCCCACCGCGTCGGCAATGGAGCGGATCTCGGCGACGGGATGTGGGAACAGGTTCAGGCTGCCGCCGACCGTGATGATCCTGGGGCGCACCTGCCGGGCAAGCGTTGCCAGCTGCGCCAGGTCGATGGTGTAGCCGTCGGCATCCACTGGCGCTGTGTGCGTCACCAGCCCGTACATCCCCGCCGATCCCCCCGCATGGTGGGTGACATGACCGCCGATGGCAGGTGACGGCGCAATGATGGCATCGCCCGGTTTCGCCAGCGCCATGAACCCGTAAAGGTTCGCCAGCGCGCCAGAGCCGACGCGAATCTCGGCATGTGTCGCCTGAAAGATTTCGGCGGCAAGCTCGGCGCAGATGACCTCGATTTCCTCGATCGCCTCCAGCCCCATCTCGTACTTGTCGCCCGGGTAGCCCAGGCTGGGGCGCGACCCGAGGCCCCGCGCCAGAACCGCCTCGGCGGCCGGGTTCATCACGTTGGTCGCGGGGTTCAGGTTAAAGCAGTCGCGGTCGTGGATTGCCATGTTCTGCACGATCAGCGCCTCGATCCGGTCGGAAACGGTGGTCGATGCGCTGGCCGTTTCGCGCGCGATGCGCTGGATCAGGGTTTCGCAAGCGAGCGGAACCCATGGGCGTGGGGCAAGGTGGGGCATGGCGGACTCCTTTGTCCGCCATGTGAAGCAGAGGGTTGCTTGCGGCGCAATGGCCGATGAGGGTCAGGTCAGGGGTGGCCGACATAGATCACGATCTTGCCGGTGGAGCGGCCGGTTTCGCTGAAATCCTGCGCCTTGGCAGTGTCGTTCAGGCCGAACTCGGCTGCAATCAAGGGCCTGACCTGTCCCAGGTCGATCATCCCCGCCAGGTCTTTCAGGATCGCGGCGTTCGGGCCGATGAAGACATAGGCTGCGCGCTTGCCCTCGGCCTTGGCGCGGTCTTCCGACGGGCGGTCCGTGATCGAGACAAGCATCCCTCCGGGCTTCAGCACGGCCCAGGACTTCTCCTGCACCTCGCCGCCAACGGTGTCAAAGACGACGTCCATGTCGCGGGCGACAGCGCTGAAATCCTCTGCGCGATAGTCGATCACCGCATCCGCGCCAAGCGAGCGGACAAGTGCTGCCTTGCCGGCCGACGCGGTTGCGGTGACATGTGCGCCCTTGGCGCGGGCAAGTTGCACGGCGATGGAGCCGACGCCGCCCGCCCCGGCATGGATCAGGACACGCTGGCCTTTTGAAAGGTTGGCTGTGGTGAAAAGCGCCTCCCATGCGGTGATCGAGACGAGGGGCAGGCTTGCCGCCTCGACATGGCTGATGGTTGCGGGCTTGGCCGCGACCTCGGCTTCGCGCACGGCGATGTATTCGGCATAGGCCCCGTTGCGGACGATGTCGGGTCGGCTGTAGACCGCATCGCCGGTTTTCAACCGAGTCACGGAACTGCCCGTTTTCTCAACGATGCCAGAGACATCCCAGCCCATGATCAGCGGCATGTCATAAGGAATGAAGGTCTTGAGATAGCCCTTGCGAATTTTCCAGTCCACCGGATTGACCGAAGTGGCGACGACGCGGATCAGCACCTCATCGGCCTGCAGTACTGGCAGCGGGGCGTCTTCGACACGGATGACCGAAGATTCGCCATAGGCGTGGATGCGGGCGGCTTTCATGATGGACCAATCTGTTGGGGCCTATTTGAGGTAGGCCCGTGCAGCCCGTGATGCCAGCCGCGTCACGTAAGGGTGATCAGGCGAAGGCGGCCTTCAGTGCCACCTCGACCATCGCGCCAAAGCTTTTCTCGCGCTGGTCGGCAGGAAGGGCCTCCCCGGTGACGATATGGTCGGAAATGGTCAGTACCGCCAGCGCGCGTCGGCCATAGCGGGCGCCGAGGGTGTAAAGCTCGGCTGCCTCCATCTCGACGCAGAGGGTTCCGTGGCGGGTCAGTTGTTCGACCAGGTCGGGGCGTTCGTCATAAAAGGTGTCTGACGAATAGATGCCGCCCGTGTGGATCGGCACGCCCATCGACTGCGCGGCCTTGTGCGCTGCCGCCAGCAGGCCGAAATCGGCGCAGGGGGCGTAATTGAGGTCACGAAAGATCGTGCGCGACGGTGATCCGGCGATCGAGGCGGTCATCGCCAGCACCACATCCCGCACCTTGACATGCGGTTGCAGCGCGCCCGCCGACCCGATGCGGATGAGCGTCTGCGCGCCGTAGTCGCGGATCAGTTCATTGGCATAGATCGACAGCGACGGCATCCCCATGCCCGATCCGTGAATGGTGACAGGGTGGCCGTTCCAGGTGCCGGTATAGCCCAGCATGCCGCGCACCTCGTTCACCAGAACGGCGTCCTTGAGGTATGTCTGCGCGGCCCAGCGGGCGCGGTAGGGGTCGCCCGGCAACAGCACGGTTTCGGCGATGTCGCCGGGTTTGGCACCGATATGAAAGGTCATGACTGTCCCCCTGACTTTCGCGCAAGCTAACGGGGCAGGGTGCCTTGCGAAAGGGGGTCAGCGCAGGCGGCGCAACAGATCCAGCGACGGCTCGCCGGTGGCGGGCAGGCCGATGCTTGCCTGATAGGCGCTGATTGCGGCGCGGGTCTTTGGCCCGATCACCCCGTCCGACCCTTCGGTGTCGAACCCCGCGGCGGTCAGGCGGCGCTGCAGGTCCTGCCGGTCGGCGATGGTCATGCCTGTGGCATCGGGGCCGAACGACGCGCGGATCGCGTCGCCGCCCGCCAGCCGGTCGGACAGGTGGCCCACGCCGATGGCATAGTTCTCGGCGTTGTTGTAGCGCAGGATCACGTTGAAATTTCTGGTCAGAAGGAACGCAGGACCGCCGGGGCCATTCGGTGCGATGATCGACCCGGACGCAGTGCCGGGAAGGCGGCCGCCATCAGCCAGCGTCACCCCAAGGTCGCTCCAGGCGGCAGCGGACTTTCCCTTGCCGCGTCCCAGAAGCCCGGGGGAGAAGCCCTGCGGCAGACGTACCTCGGACCCCCAGGGTTGCCCGCGCGTCCAGCCCGATCGCGACAGATAGGCCGCGGTGGAGGCGAGCGCGTCCGATGGATCATCCGACCAGATGTCGCGCCGTCCGTCGCCGGTGAAATCGACGGCAAATTCCAGGTATGAGGTCGGGATGAACTGGGTATGCCCCATCGCGCCGGCCCAGCTGCCGGTCATGCGGTCGGCCGAAATGTCGCCGTTCTGCAGGATGCGCAGGGCGGCGATCAACTGGCCCTCAAAGAACGCGCCGCGCCGCCCGTCATAGGCCAACGTCGACAGGGCCGAGATCACCGGGACATTGCCGCGCCGCGTGCCGAAGAAGCTTTCCAGGCCCCAGACAGCGGCCACGACATGCGGCTCCACCCCGTAGCGGCCCTCGATGGCGTTCAGGGTGCCGGCATTCTGGCGCAGTTTCGCGCGCCCAAGGCTGACCCGTTCCTCAGACGCGGCGATGGCAAGGTAATCCTCAAGGCTGCGCTTGAACTCGGTCTGGTTGCGGTCGCGGTCGATGACGTCGGGCAGAAACCCCGCCCTGCGAAAGGCGGCACTGAGGGTGGCGTCCGATATCCCCCGCGCGGCTGCGCGGGCACGAAAGCCTTCGACCCAGGCGTCATAGCCGGCGTTGGGTGCGGCACGGAAGGTGGTCGATGTACCAGCGCTGCCACGGCTGGTCCCGCCGCCGGAAACGCATCCAGAAACCAGCGTCGCAAGCGAAGTTGCGATCATCATGCGCCGCGAGATTGCCATGCCCTGCCTCGTTGTTTTGTTTTGCTTTGCGGGCAGCCTAGCGGATCAGGCGCGTCCGCGAAAGCGCACAACGGGTGCGGCGGCAATGGCGCGCCGCCGTGGCCTGTTACTCCGCCGCCACCGCGCGGGCGCCCACCAGCCCGACGATGTCCATCATGATCTTGTTCAGCTCGAAATCCTTGGGGGTGTAGACCGCCGCAACCCCCATGGCGCGCAAGGTGGCGGCGTCATCTTCCGGGATGATGCCGCCGACGATCAGGGGGATGTCGGACAGGCCCGCATCCCGCATCCGGTCCAGTGTTTCGCGGATCAGGGGCAGATGGCTGCCGGACAGGATCGACAGGCCGACGACATGGGCGCGCTGGTCGGCGGCGGCCGCGACGATGTCGGCGGGGGTCAGACGGATGCCGTCATAGGTGATGTCCATGCCGCAGTCCCGCGCGCGGGCGGCGATCTGTTCGGCGCCGTTGGAATGGCCGTCGAGGCCGGGCTTGCCCATCAGGAACTTCAGCGGCCGACCGAGTTTCGAGGACACCACCTGGACGGCCTCGCGGATATCCTCGAGGCCCTCGGTGCGGTTGGATGGATTGCGGCTGACGCCTGTCGGCGCACGGTATTCGCCAAAGGCCGTGCGGATCAGGGTGCCCCACTCGCCCGTGGTGACGCCCGCCCTGGCGGCGGCGATGGAGGGCGGCATGATATTGGCCCCGCTGTAAGCGGCGGCACGCAGGTCGGCGAGTGCGGCCCTGACCGCAGATTCGTCCCGCGCCGCCCGCCACGTCCGAAGCCGCGCGATCTGGTCTGCCTCGGCCTCTGGATCGGCGGCCATCACGGTTCCGTCGCCGGTCGTGAGAGGCGAAGGTTCGGTCGTCGTATAGCGATTGACGCCCACGACGACCGTCTCGCCCCGCTCGATCCGCGCAAACCTTTCGGCGTTCGCCTCGACCAGTCGTTCCTTCATGTAGGGGATCGCCGCCACCGCCCCGCCCATGGCCTCGATCACCGCCAGTTCGGCCCGCGCGCCGTCCTTCAGCATCGCAACCTTGCGATCCACCGCCGGGTTGCCGTCGAAAAGGTCGTCGTAGTCCAGAAGGTCGGTCTCATAGGCCAAAATCTGCTGCATCCGCAGCGACCATTGCTGGTCCCAGGGGCGGGGCAGGCCAAGCGCCTCGTTCCAGGCAGGCAGTTGCACGGCGCGGGCGCGGGCGTTTTTCGACAAGGTGACGGCCAGCATTTCCAAGAGGATGCGGTAGACGTTGTTTTCCGGCTGCTGCTCGGTCAGGCCCAGCGAGTTCACCTGCACGCCATAGCGGAAGCGGCGGTACCTGGCATCCGCGATGCCGTAACGGTCGCGGCAGATCTCGTCCCAAAGGTCGACAAAGGCGCGCATCTTGCACATCTCGGTGACAAAGCGGATGCCGGCATTGACGAAGAAACTGATGCGCCCGACCATGTCGGGGAAATCCGCCGGTGCGACCTTGGCGCGCAGGCCGTCGAGGACGGCGCAGGCGGTCGCAAGCGCAAAGGCCAGTTCCTGCTCCGGCGTCGCCCCGGCCTCTTGCAGGTGATAGCTGCAGACGTTCATCGGGTTCCATTTCGGCAGATGCCGGCGGGTATAGGCGGCAACATCGGTGATCATCCGCAAACTGGGCGCAGGCGCGGTGATGTAGGTGCCGCGCGACAGGTATTCCTTGATGATGTCGTTCTGCACGGTGCCCTGCAGGGCGACGATGTCGGCCCCCTGTTCTTCGGCCACCGCGATGTAGAGGGCGAGCAGCCATGGGGCGGTGGCGTTGATCGTCATCGAGGTGTTCATCTGGTCCAGCGGGATGTCCCGAAAGAGCGTCCGCATGTCGCCAAGATGCGCGACCGGGACTCCGACCTTG
Source organism: Rhodobacterales bacterium (assembly GCA_021155205.1). GTDB lineage: Bacteria > Pseudomonadota > Alphaproteobacteria > Rhodobacterales > Rhodobacteraceae > JAJNPS01. The sequence continues at coordinate 220,146 of JAJNPS010000052.1, read as the reverse complement.
CCGACCTCGCCCCGCGCCAGCACGTGGTCGCTGTCATAGCCCGTCTGCGTCGGCAGATCGAACGCGACCGACAGCCCCGTCTGCCCCTTGGCGAGGTTGCCGCGATAAAGCGCGTTCGACGCGGCGGCGGTGGAATGCCCGGCATAGGTGCGGAACAGCCAGGGGGCATCTTTGGTCATCGGGCCTGCGCCTTTGCGAAATATTATTTCGTGACAAAACAGATACCGGACACTTTATGCCAATGTCAATTCGCTGCATCGCGGCAAGCCGGGGCGCTGCCCCCGTCGCGGCGAGGCCGCGCCGTCCCCGGGATATTCGGGCGAAGGTGAAACCAGATTGCGGGACTGCCCGGATCGGATAGGGTCTGCCCGATGTTCGGCACGGTGGAAATTCCGGTCTGGTTGCTGTGGGTCGCAGGGCTGCTTGCGGCCATCGCGGCATTGGACCGGATCATCGGCCCCGGCATCCGCTGGTTCCTGCGCCGCCGGATGGAGCGGGCGCTGTCGCGGGTCAATGCCCGTCTGGAACGCAAGATCGAACCCTTCAAGCTGGCACGGCGGCAGGACATGATCGTGCGGCTTTTGTACGATGCGCGCGTGCTGGAGGCCGTCAGCGAACACGCAGCGGAAACGCATGTTCCGGGTTCCGTCGCGTTCGAAGAGGCCCGCCGCTATGCGCGCGAAATCGTGCCGGGGTTCTCGGCGACGCTCTATTTCGGGTTTGCCACCCGCGCCGCCAAAGCGTTCAGCCGGATGCTCTACCGCGTGCGGGTGGGCAAGGTGGATGCGGCCCTTGCCCATATCGACCCCAGGGCCACGGTGATCTTCGTGATGAACCACCGCAGCAACATGGACTACGTTCTGGTGACATGGCTGGTCGCGGACCGATCTGCCATTTCCTATGCGGTCGGCGAATGGGCGCGGGTCTGGCCGCTGTCGGCGATGATCCGGGCAATGGGTGCCTATTTCATCCGGCGCGGAAACCGCAACGCGCTCTATCGCAAGGTTCTGGCGCGCTATGTCCAGATGGCGACCGAGGATGGCACCACACAGGCGATCTTTCCCGAAGGCGGCCTCAGCCTTGATGGACGGGTTGGCCCGGCCAGGATGGGGCTGCTGAGCTATATCGTGCAGGGGTTCGAGCCGGGCGGACGGGATGTCGTCTTTGTGCCGGTGGGCCTTGGCTATGACCGGGTACTGGAGGACCGCGTGCTGGTAGCGGCGGCGGCAGAAGGCGGGCGCAGGTTCCGCAACCGGCCCTTGCGCGTGTTGGTCTATGCGGTGCGGATGCTGTGGAACCGGTTTTGTGGCCGGTTCAAGGGGTTTGGCACGGCGGCGGCGGGGTTCGGTGCGCCGGTTTCCCTGCGCGCGTTTCTGGCCGCCGGAAATACCGTGGAAACCCTGGGTGAAACCCTGATGGCGCGGATCGCATCGGTCGTGCCGGTGCTGCCCGTGCCGCTGGTCGCTGCGGCCTTGGGCGACGGGGCCGCATCGCGCGAAGAACTGCGGGAGCGGGTCGAGGGGCTGATTTCCCAGCTTCAGTCGGCAGGTGCGGTCCTGAAACTGCCGCCCCAGGGGATCGAGGCCACGCTGGACGAGGGCCTGACGCCGCTGATCGCGCGGGGACTGGTCGGTAATGACCTTCAGCCCGTGGCGTCGGGGCGCGAGGTCCTGCGGTTCTATGCGGCATCCGTTCCCACCAAGGCCTCGAATGCTGCGTTGCCGCAGACATAAAATTACAAAATATAGATCAAGAACTATTGCAAAATTGCGTGCATATTTCTAGCGTGCCAATAAGGCGCGGCGATTCTGCATTGCGGCACGTTTATGTGATGGTGACAGGTGCAACATGGCTTTGGACATTCAAGACGATCCCGTGACCGACAAGCCCGCTGTGAAAGACCTGTACGAGATCGGTGAATTTCCCCCGCTTGGCCACGTCCCGGCCCGCATGTATGCCTGGACCATCCGGCGCGAACGTCACGGGCCGCCCGACAGCGCCTTTCAGGTCGAGGTCGTCGATACGTGGAAGATCGACAGCAACGAGGTGCTTGTCCTCGTGATGGCGGCGGGGGTCAATTACAACGGCGTCTGGGCTGGACTTGGCCAGCCGATCAGCCCGCTGGACGGACACAAGCAGCCTTACCATATTGCGGGATCCGACGCGTCCGGCATCGTCTGGGCGGTCGGCGACAAGGTGAAACGCTGGAAGGTCGGGGACGAGGTCGTCATCCACTGCAACCAGGACGACGGCGACGACGAGGATTGCAATGGCGGCGATCCGATGTATTCGCCCAGCCAGCGCATCTGGGGCTACGAGACGCCCGACGGCTCGTTTTCCCAATTCACCCGGGTGCAGGCGCAGCAGTTGATGCCGCGTCCACGGCACCAGTCCTGGGAGGAAAGCGCGTGCTACACGCTGACCCTGGCGACGGCCTACCGGATGCTGTTCGGGCATGAACCGCATGACCTGAAACCGGGGCAGAACGTGCTGGTCTGGGGGGCTTCGGGCGGCCTTGGGTCTTATGCGATCCAGTTGATCAACACCGCTGGCGGCAATGCGATCGGAGTGATCAGCGATGAGGGCAAGCGCGATTTCGTGATGGGCCTGGGGGCCAAAGGGGTCATCAACCGCAACGATTTCAACTGCTGGGGCCAGATGCCGGCGGTCAACACGCCCGCATACAACGACTGGCTGAAAGAGGCGCGGCGGTTCGGCAAGGCGATCTGGGACATCACCGGCAAGGGGGTCAGCGTCGACATCGTGTTCGAACATCCCGGCGAGGCGACGTTCCCCGTGAGCGCGCTGGTCTGCAAAAAGGGCGGCATGGTGGTGATCTGCGCCGGCACCACCGGGTTCAATTGCACCTTTGACGTGCGCTACATGTGGATGCACCAGAAACGCCTGCAAGGGTCGCACTTCGCACATCTGAAACAGGCAGCGGCGGCCAACAAGCTGATGGTGGAGCGCAGGCTTGATCCCTGCATGTCCGAGGTGTTTCCCTGGGCCGAGATCCCTCGCGCGCACATGCTGATGTGGAAGAACCAGCACAAGCCCGGCAATATGGCGGTCTTGGTGCAGGCCCCGCGTCCCGGCCTGCGGACCTATGAAGACACGCTGGAGGCGGGCCGTCATGGTTAGAGATAGCGGTGGGGCAGGCGCAACAACGCCGCCTGAGATCGCTGCTCCGGTTGTTGGCAGGCGTGCGACAATCCTTTCCGATAGAACGGATTGACCACGCCAAGCCATTCCGGTTGCAGCGGATTTCTGCTAGAGATCAAATTTTATCATACACCTTCTGTTGACCACTGGACTGTAACGGTTCCCATACAAGTGCGGCAGTCGGGGGTGTGCATCCTTCGCCCGCGCGTTTGGGAGGTGGTATGGCGCACGAGTGGATTTTCGAGGTCTTGCAGGACATGCGCAGCTATTCGCAGAAGAATGGTCTGCCGTTGCTGATGGCGCAGCTGGACGCGGCGCTGCTGGTGGCCAGGACGGAAATCGGTGCCGGGAATCTGGGAGCCCAGCCCCATGATCCTGACGACAAGGACGACTGACACCTCCTGTCGCCCGCGGCGCAACAGGGCAGGCACGCACGCACCAGGCGACGGCACCGCCGCGTTGCGGCGCGCCCAATGAACCGGCTGCGGCCCGCGCTGGTCCTTTTGCGGGCGGCAGAATATGGTCGCGCCATGTCGCTGTCCCCCGTCACACTGTCGGACGACCAGGCCGAAGCATTTGACCGCATGGCGGCCGAGCTTTTCGGGCATGGCGTTGATCTTGCGAACGGAACCGTGACCCCGATGGCCGAAGGCCGCGCTTCGGTGCTGGCCGTGGTCGGCAAGGCCGGGTCCGGCAAGACGATGCTGCTTGGCGCGCTTTACCGGGCGCTGAAGGTGGCGGGGGTCGATGTGGTCTCGGGCGATTACGAGGGGCGCCGCCGCAAGGACCGCCGGACGCTGGCGATCCTGGCCCCGACCAACAAGGCGGCCTCGGTCCTGCGCCAGCGGGGGGTGCCCGCAACCACGATTCACCGCATTCTCTATACACCGGTCTATGACCCGCAATACGAAAAGATCGCCGAATGGCTGGCTGGAAACGCGCCCCGTCCGGTGGTCGAGGGGTTGACCGATATGGCGCTTGACCGCGCTCACGCATTCTATCAGTCCGTGGCTTCGATCCCGGGTGCGCTGGCGGCGGCGGGGCTGAAGGGAAGCGATTTCATCAAGGGATGGAAACGCCGCGAAGAACCGCTGGATATCGGCTTTGTCGACGAATCCTCGATGCTGGACGAACGCCAGCTTGAAGACCTGCGGGAGATATTCCCGGCGCTGGTGCTGTTTGGCGACCCCGCACAGCTGGCCCCCGTCGGCCAGTCGGGCGAAATGGTGTTCGACCGTCTGGGCGACAGCCGCAAGGTCACGCTCAGCCGCATCCACCGCCAGGCCGAGGACAATCCGATCCTCGATCTGGCGCATGCGCTGGGCGATGACGATCTCGGGTTCGAGGACTTTGAACGGATGGTGCAGGATCGCGCCCGCCGCGACGACCGGGTGGTCTGGGCTGAACGGGTGGATGCCGACCTGATGGCCCGCAGCCCGGTGCTGGTCTGGCGCAACGTGACCCGCATCAAGCTGATCACTGCCTTCCGATCTGTGCATGATGCGCCCGCCGACAGGCTGCTGGCGGGGGAACCCTTGATCTGCGACGGGATCGAACTGCCCCTGAAGCACCGCAAGAAACGCATCGACCTGGAGGCACGTGGCCTGATCAAGGGCGCGCAGGTGATCTATATGGGCGAAGGAACCCGCGAGGGATTTGCAAGACTGCACGTGGTCGGCGCGGAAGAGCCGCAGGTGTCGGCGGCATCCATCATCAAGATCGAACGTCCCGATCAGGAGGAACCCCTTATTCCTCATGCGGCGCATATGGGTGCTGCGTTCCTGCACGGGGCGGCGGTGACGATCCACAAGGCGCAAGGCTCGCAATGGGACACCGTGCAGGTGTTTGCGCCCGACCTTTATGCCGCCGCGCAGGCGGGAAGGACCGAGGCCGGGCTGCCCTTGTGGAAACGTCTTGCCTATGTGGCGATCACGCGGGCCGAGACGCGCCTGATGTGGGTGGTGAGAAACCGCCTTGCCCGCCCCCTGCGACCGTTGTCGGTCGACGATCTGCGCAACACGCCCGCGCCGCTGGCCTTTGGCGCAGAGGCCGCCATGTGATCTTTCCCTGCAGCAACGGGGGCGCTAGTCTGGCGGTGCAATCAAGGAGACCCCGATGGCCCTGGTGTTCGTTCAATTCCGCTGCACCCCTGGCAAGACCTACGAGGTGGCCAACGCGATCTGGGACCGCGAGGCGGTCAGCGAGTTGTATTCCACCAGCGGCGAATATGACCTGATCGCCAAGGTTTACATCCCGGATGACCAGGATGTGGGCCACTACCTGTCGCACCGCCTGTTCGACATTCCGGGGATCGTGCGAACCCTGACGACGATGACGTTCAAGGCATTCTAGATTCAGATTTCACGCGCCAAACTTGTCAATATCCTTCGAAGGATTTGGGGTCAGAGCCAAGGCGTTCGGTCGGTTCCGACCGCGCCGAGGACCGAAGCGTATCCGTCCCGCGCCAGCAATGCATCGAGGCCCATGGCGATGCGGGGAACGAGGCTAAGCCCCTGATAAATCATCGCTGTGTAAAGCTGCAGCGCCGACGCCCCGGCGCGAATCTTGGCATAGGCGTCCTCGGCCGATCCGATCCCGCCGACACCGATCAACGGCAGTTTGCCGTCGGTCAGGTGCGACAGCCGCGCCAGGACACGGGTTGATCTTTCAAACAGCGGCGCGCCCGAAAGGCCACCGGCCTGCGATGCGTGACCACTGCGCAGCCCGTCGCGCGACAGGGTCGTATTGGTGGCAATGATCCCAGCGATGCCTGCAGCCAGCGCCACCTCGGCAATTTGCGCCAGCGCGTCACTATCCAGGTCGGGCGCGATCTTCAGGAAAACGGGAATCGGGCGCACAAGGTCTGCCCGCGCCGCCATCACCCGCTGCAGCAGTTCTGCCAGTGCTGCAGATCCCTGCAGATCGCGCAGCCTTTCGGTGTTCGGACTGCTGACATTCACGGTTACGAAATCGACATGCGGCCCGCAAACGGTCAGAACCGTTGCAAAATCTGCCGCGCGATCCAGGGCCGTCTTGTTCGCGCCAAGGTTCAGCCCGACCGGCACCGGACCCCGTACCCGTGCGGCCAGGCGTCGTGCAATCAGCCCCATCCCCACGTTGTTGAAGCCAAACCGGTTGATCGCGGCGCGGTCCTCGGGCAGCCGGTAAAGGCGCGGCTTCAGATTGCCTTCCTGCGCCAGCGGTGTTGCGGCCCCGACCTCGAGGAACCCGAAACCGGCGCGGGACAGAGCGGCGATGGCGGTTGCGTTCTTGTCGAAACCCGCCGCCAGACCGACGGGGTTCAAAAGCGACATCCCCGCCAGCTTGGTGGCAAGGCGGGGCGTCGTCACCGGACCCGGCATTGGCGCCAGGCCCATCCGCAACGCGGTCAGTGCCAACCCGTGTGCATGTTCCGGGTCTAGCCGGCGCAGCGCCGCAAGGCCCGCCCGTTCCCACAGGCTCACCAGACGCCCTCGGGAAAGATGTGGCCGGTGGCGCCCAGCGGCAGGGATTTGTCCCAGACCACATCCGACATGGACAACGCCCTGTAAAGATGCGGGAAAAGTGCGCCGCCCCGAGACGGCTCCCAGCGCAGGTCTGCGCCCAGTGCGTCCGCATGGAACGCCACCAGCACCAGATCGCTTTCGGACCCGAAGTGTTTCGCGGCTGTCTCGGCCACCTGCGCGGCGGTCGAGAAATGGATGTAGCCATCCGCAAGATCGACCGGCGCGCCCAGCGTCTGGCCTGCAGCGCGGAACGCATCCCATTCGGGGCGGCGAAAGATCTTGTAGATCAGCATGGGCTGGCTTTTGCCGGTTTGGCAGGCAAGGGTCAACCCGCCTGTCACGTCATTGAAAACTCGCCCCGGCAGAGTGCGCCAACAGCTTTGCCCCCGCGCCCGGCCGGGGGCAGAGTGTGACGGCAGATCGACTTTATCAAAAAAGGAGAATCGCGATGATGTTTTCCCACAGGTGCAAGACCACCTTCCTGCTCGCCGCGGGCAGTGTTCTGGCGATGTCGGCCGCAGCCACCGCTGAAACGGTCAAGCTGACCATCCTGGGGGTCGGCGACGTGTACAGTTTTGAAGAAGAGGACGGGCGCGGCGGGTTTGCCCGGCTGAACGCTGTGGCGCTGGCGGAACGCGCAGCGAACCCCAACACGCTTTATCTCTTTGACGGGGACATGCTGTCGCCATCGCTGCAATCGGGGTTCGACAAGGGCCAGAACACGATTGATTTCACCAACCTCGTGCCGTTCGATCTGGCCGTCCCCGGCAACCATGAATTTGATTTCGGACCGGAGAACTTCATCGAAAAGATGAAGGCGTCGAAATATCCCTGGGCCGCGATCAACATCAGCAACGCGGACGGCAGGCCGATCGAGGGCCTTGGGGGCGTGATGATGAAAGAGGTCGGCGGGCTGAAGGTGGCACTGATCCCGGTGGCGCAGGATACCTCGCCCGAGGTGTCCTCGACCGGGTCGCTGGTCTTTCTGCCGACGGTCGAGACCGGCGTTGCCGCCGCGAAAAAGGCCCGCGAGGACGGTGCAGATATTGTCGTCGGGGTGGTCCAGACCAATATGGACAATGACCGCAAGCTGATGGCCAGCAAGGCTTTTGACGTCATTCTGTCGGGCGATGACCATTCCTACGCGACCGCCTATGACGGTGTCACCGCCTATGTCGAAACATCCATTGACGGGCAATATCTGTCGCCGGTGGACCTGATGGTGGAGGTCGGCGACAAGGACGGCAAGCGGACGATCAGCTGGACGCCGGTGTTCCGGTTCATCGACACGGCGGCGGTTGTGCCGCATCCCGAAAGCAAGGCGCTGGCGGATGACTACCGGGCCAAGCTTGACCAGACCCTGAATGTCGAGATCGGTACCACCGAAACCGCGCTTGACAGCCGCCGCAACGTGGTGCGGACGGGCGAGGCGACGATGGGCAACCTGATCGCGGACGGGATGCGCGACGCCACCGGCGCGCAGGTCGCGATCATGAACGGCGGCGGCATCCGCGGCGACCGGACCTATGATGCCGGGGCAAAGCTGACGCGCCGGGACATCCTGACCGAACTCCCGTTCGGAAATGTCAGCGTGGTGACGGAACTTCCGGGCAGCCAGATCCTGCTGGCGCTGGAAAATGGCGTCTCGCAGGTCGAAAAGGGTTCGGGCCGGTTTCCGCAGGTGTCGGGCCTGACCTTTGTGATGGACCCGACGGCCGAACCGGGATCGCGCGTGTCCGATGTGATGGTGGGGGATGCGCCGCTGCAGCCCGACGTGGTCTATACCGTTGTCGTCAACGACTACATTCTGGGTGGAGGCGATGGATACGCGGCACTTGGCGGGGGCAAGATCGTCACCGACGGGCCGACAAGCAGCCTCGTCGCGAATGACGTGATGGCCTATGTCGAAAAGCTGGGCACCATCAAGCCGGCGGTCGAGGGGCGGATCAAGGTCTTGGGACAATAGGATAAATCGCACGCCGGGGCTGGCCTGACGGTTGGCCCCGTGGCATCCTTTGGCACATGTTCGGGCGTTTCATCATCGCCCATCCGAACGAAGCGATTGCCAACCTTTTCGAGGCGGTGCCCGGCAGTGATCTGCCGCCCAGTGCGAACTCCAACCTCTGCCCGACGAACGCCGTCGCTGTGGTGACATCGGATGGCGGGCGGCGGCTGCGCACGATGCGGTGGGGGTTCATCCCGGCCTGGTACAAGGTCCCGATGATAGCCCCCTGATCATCAATGCCCGTGCTGACACGGTGGCGACCAAACCAGCCAATCTCGATGCCGTCCGCAGTCGCCGCTGCATTGTCCCCGCAACCGGTTTTTATGAATGGAACCAATGGGATAAGAGCGCGCGCCTGCCGTGGTACTTTACCCGGAGGGACGGTCAGCCGATGGCGCTTGCCGGCATCTGGCAGCGCTGGCAAGACGTTGACACGGTGGCCATCGTCTCGACCGGGACCGGGCCGGGAATGGCCGGGTTGCATCACCGCGAGCCGGTCATTCTTGAACAACCGATGGGCCGCTGTGGCTGGGAGAGTCAGGACATGGTGCTGCGGTCCTGATGACCGCATCGGTCCCCGGCGTGCTGAAAGAACCCTTCCGGGTTGATGCGCGGGTCAATTCCGGCAGGGCGTCAGGGGCAGAGCTGATCGTGCCAGTAAGCGATTGAGAACGCGCTGTTAATCAGAAAATCTTGCGAAAACTGGGGGTGCAAAGCGTATGCGAAACGTATGCCAGGTGTATGGCATCCGTTGTGACAGCTGTCGGGCGTGCAATGCATTAACCATTTCGGGCGAATCCCGCCGCGATCCCCCATCAGAGCCGCCGGGCTTGAGGCCGCGCGCGACCGATGCTATGGCTCCGTCAGCGCGGGCGTTGTGTAATGGTAAGACCTTAGCCTTCCAAGCTAAAGACGCGGGTTCGATTCCCGCCGCCCGCTCCAATCCACTTCGCTCCTCTGGACATCTGCCGCCTTTGTCGGCATCGGGCGGATTTTCGCGCGCCGCGTGCAAAAACCGCATGGCAACATCCGCGGTCCCGGGGAACGTTGGCAGGTGCCGCAACGCCAGGGGAGCATGACATGACTGACGCTCAATCCCACGACAGGATAACCTGCAGAATCGCGGGCTGCAGTTCGACCTGACGATGGTGTCGCGGCGACGCGGCGTGGTGGCGATGACGGGCGACGCGACGGCAGGGTTCGTGGCCTCGGCAACCGTCGGACTTGCCTGACGCGGGTCAGCCCTGCATCGCGGCGGGGTCCATCCAGAACGGCTCGAACGTGTTGCCGTCGGGATCGGCGATGGTGCGCTGGTACATGAAGCCAAGGTTAGAGGTCGGCTTCGGTTCCGACCCGCCGTGTTTCAGGGCTTTGGCGGCAAAGGCATCGACAGCGGATTTGTCGGCTTGCGACAGCGCGATGAGGGTGGAACAGGCCTTTGACGGATCGCCCACCGGCAAGGTGGCAAAGGAGGCGAACTTTTCCCGTGTCAGGATCATCAGATAGTTGGTGTCCGAAATGACGACACAGGCGGCGGTATCATCGGAAAACTGCTCGTTGATGGTGAACCCGACGCCCTCATAGAACGCCCGCGCCCGTTTCAGGTCGGTGACGGGAATGTTGACGAACATCATCTGGGACATGGCCGGGCTCCCCTGGCTTGGATTTCTGTGACTTTGGCCGAGGAAAACCCGAGTCGGCAAGCCAAAACTTAGCCATCAGGCTAAGTTTAACACCAAGGCATCAAAGGTTTTCGGCCTGCGGGAATCCCAGCGCGTGATAGCCGCCATCGACATGCACCACCTCTCCCGTCGTGCAGGCACCGCCGGCGGAGCACAGCCACACGGCGGTGCCGCCGATCGCCTCCAGCGTGGCGTTGGCACGCAGGGGGGCGTTGGCCTCGGTATGGCGGAATGTGGCGCGGGCGCCGCCGATGGCGGCCCCGGCCAGGGTTTTCATCGGACCGGGACTGATTGCGTTGACGCGGATACCTTGGGGCCCGAGGTCGTTGGCCAGATAGCGGGTGGCGGATTCCAGCGCCGCCTTGGCGACGCCCATGACGTTGTAATTGGGCGAAACGCGGTTGGAGCCCTGAAAGGTCAGGGTGATCAGCGACCCGCCATCCGGCATCAGTTCCGCCGCGCGGCGCGACACGTCGATGAAGGAAAAGCACGAGATGTTCAGGGAATTGGCAAAATTCCCGCGCGAGGTGTTGATGAAGCGGCCCGTCAGTTCGGTCTTGTCGGAAAAGGCGATCGCATGGATCAGGAAATCCATGCTGCCCCAGCGCGCTTTCAGGCCTGCGAAACAGGCGTCAAGGCTGTCGTCATTGGTGACATCCACATGGACGAGAAAGTCGGATCCGACGGATGCGGCCAGGGGTTCCACCCGTTTGCCGAACGCTTCGCCCTGATAGCTGAAGGCCAATTCGGCCCCCTCGGCCGCCAGTGCGGCGGCAATCCCCCAGGCGATCGACCGTTCGTTCGCAACGCCCATGACAAGCCCGCGCTTGCCCGTTAGCAGATCGGCCATGGCGGTGTCCTTATGCGAGGTATTTCGACATGACCAGGGTGGCGTTGGTGCCGCCAAAGCCAAAGGAATTTGACAGGACGGTGTCCAGTTTGACGCCGGTGCGCAGGGTCGTCACGATCTCGGCAGGGTCGAGTGCCGGGTCCAGCGTGGTCACGTTGGCCGAAGCCGCGATGAAATCGCCGTTCATCATGATCAGCGAATAGATCGCCTCCCACACGCCTGCGCCGCCAAGGGCATGGCCGGTCAGCGACTTGGTGGAGGCGATGGGGGGGGTGGAGCCGCGTCCGAACACGCGGCGGATCGCCTCTACCTCGGTCACGTCGCCCACGGGGGTCGAGGTGCCGTGGCTGTTGATATAGTCGATCCTGCGCCCCTGCGGCAGCGTCGCCAGGGCCAGTCGCATCGCACGTTCGCCGCCTTCGCCCGACGGGGCCACCATGTCATAGCCGTCGGAGGTGGCGCCGTAGCCCGTGACCTCGCCGTAGATTTTGGCACCCCGGGCCAGCGCATGTTCCAGTTCTTCCAGAACCACAGTGCCGCCACCCCCGGCGATGACGAACCCGTCGCGCGTGGCGTCATAGGTGCGGGATGCGGTTTCGGGGGCGTCGTTGTATTTCGATGACATCGCCCCCATCGCGTCGAACAGGCAGGACAGCGTCCAGTCCAGTTCCTCGCCGCCGCCCGCAAACACGATGTCCTGCTTGCCCATCTGGATCAGTTCGACCCCGTTGCCGATGCAATGGGCGGATGTGGAGCAGGCCGAGGTGATGGAATAGTTCACGCCCTTGATCTTGAAGGGCGTGGCCAGGCAGGCGGACACGGTGGAGGACATTCCCTTTGTCACCATGAACGGTCCCATCCGTTTTGGGCTGCCGGTTTCGCGCACGATGTTATGGGCGCGGAAAAAGGACTTGGTGGACGGCCCGCCCGACCCCACGATGATGCCGGTGCGGTCGTTGGAAATGTCGCTGTCGTCCAGTCCGCTATCCTTCACCGCCTGGTCCATTGCGATGAAAGTGTAGGCCGCGCCGTCGCCCATGAAGCGCAGGTCGCGCTTGTCGATATTGTCTTCCAGCACGATGTTCGGCTGGCCATGCACCCGGCAGCGGAACCCGTGTTCGGCATAGTCGGGGGCGAACACGATGCCGGACTTTCCCGCGCGAAGGCTGGCTTCGACCTCGGCGACGTTGTTGCCGATGGAGGACACAATACCCATCCCGGTGATCACGACGCGACGCATGCGGGTCTCCCTCAGTGACTTAGGGACTGTTTAGGGCAGGTGGGGGGAGGGGGCAAGGTGGAAGGGGGAAGGGGGCCTGACCGTCAGTTGATCGAGCTGCGCGAAGTGAGGCGACATTGATCCTGCCACAGGCCATGGCCGTCGTCCGGCGCAAGCTGGAGGGCAGTGACGATGGCGATCGGCAGATGGTCCAGACCCTGAGCTGCGTGCGGGACGATGGTCTGCAGGCCGTCGAGGCGGCCAGTCAGAACGAGGACCTCGACGTTGGCGCCAAGCGTGGTCGTGACACCGTACCACACTGTGTCAAACCCGCCACTCGCATCACCGCAGCCGCAACCAAAGAAGTCGAGCGCGAGTGACGCCAGTCCGGGGCTTGTTTCGGGATTCTCGGTGCCGAATCTGCGATTTTGGCTCCCTTCCGTTCCCACAACTTCGCCGGAGGAAGTTGCAAGGGATGGTACTTTTGTTCATGATTTCAGGGGGATGATTGGTCGGAGCGAGAGGATTCGAACCTCCGACCCCCTGCTCCCGAAGCAGGTGCGCTACCAGACTGCGCTACGCTCCGACCGTGGCGCGGGGTTAAACGCAAAGGCGGGGTTTGGCAAGGGGTCTAGCCCTTGACCGCACCGACGCCGAGGCCCGCCACCAGATGATGCGGGTTCAGGTCGTGTGGCGCAGAGAAATCGGTTGATCTCCGGTGGGCTTGAGAAACGCCACCGCGTTCGGTCCCAGCGACAGTCGGCGTCCGGCAAGGTCTGCGGCAAGGCCCGGACCTGTCAGCGCAGCCTGGCCTTCGACCAGTAGATTGTGGGGGTCAGGCGACAGGTTGAACACGGCAAGCACCGCCCCCGTCCCGGTGCCGCGCGTGAACGCCAGCAGCGGTTCGGGCAGGTCCACAAAGCGGGTCTTGCCTGTGATCAGCGCGGGCGTGGCGCGGCGAAAGGCGATCATGCGGCGATAGTGGGCAAGGACACTGGTGTCATCGACCATCTGGTCGGCGACATTCCTTTCGCGCTGGGGTGGCTTGATCGGCAGCCAGGGTGTTCCCGTGGTGAAACCGGCCAGTGCCGAGGCATCCCAGACCATCGGTGTACGGCAGCCATCGCGTCCCTTGTAGTCGGGCCAGAACCGGATGCCGGGCGGGTCGGTCAGTTCTTGGAACGTGATCTCGGTTTCCAGTTGGCCCAGTTCCTCGCCCTGATAAAGACATATGGACCCTTCAAAGCTGAGAAGCAGGCAGGCTGCCTGTCGCGCAATGGCGTCCGTCGTCCCGTGGTCGCTCCAGCGCGTCACGTGGCGCGTTACGTCATGGTTGGAAAACGCCCACATCGGCCAGCCCTTCGGCGCGCCGGTAAAAAACCCCTCGATCCTGGACCGGAAATGTTTGGCACTGTAGTCGGGTCCGAGCATGTCGAAGCTGTAAGCCATGTGAAGCCGCTTGCCGGTGGTGTAGTCGGCCATGATCCTGACCGCGCGATAGGGCGCATCCCCCACCTCGCCCACCGTGGCGCGGGCGTCGTATTCATCCAGCAGCCCGCGGATGCGTTCCAGCCATTTCAGGTTTTCGGGGCGCGACTTGGAATAGACGCCATCCTGCATGTCGCAGGGATTCACCGGCGGCAGGGCCTCGGCATAGGGCTGCGGGCCGTTGTCGCGCAGTCTGGCGTCGTGGAAAAAGTAGTTGACGGTATCCAGCCGGAACCCGTCGATCCCGCGTTCCAGCCAGAACCGCAGCACCGACAGCGCCCAGTCCTGAACGGCCGGGTTGTGGTAGTTGAAATCGGGCTGCGACGGCAGAAAGTTGTGCAGGTAGTATTGCCGCCGCCGGGTATCCCATTCCCATGCCGGACCGCCGAACACCGACAGCCAGTTGGTCGGCGGGCTGCCTTCGGGATGCGCCTCGGCCCAGACGTACCAGTCGGCGCGCGGATTGTCGCGAGACTGTCGGCTTTCCCTGAAGAAAGGATGCTCCGCCGATGAATGGCTCAGCACCTGGTCGATGAAGACCTTGAGCCCCAGGTCATGCGCGGTTGCGATCAGCGCATCGAAATCGGCCAGCGTTCCGAACAGCGGGTCGATGTCGGTATAGTCCGAGATGTCATAGCCCATATCGGCCTGCGGGCTGGTGAAGATTGGGCTGAGCCAGATCGCATCGACGCCAAGGCTGGCAATATGCGGCAGGCGGCGGGTGATCCCCTTCAGGTCGCCGATGCCATTGCCGTCATCATCCTGAAACGACCGCGGATAGACCTGATACGTCACCGATCCGCGCCACCAGTCCTGCATGCATTCCCCCCGTGGCCGCCCGCACGCGGGGACATGTTTCTGCAAAAACGATACAGTCGGACAGGTTATTTTTCAAAGCGTCTTGGACGCTTGTGGCGGGTGTCCCGGGTCCGCCAGACGGGTGGGTGCGTTCTCGGCCATCGTGCATCTGCCGATCCGCGAGCGGCCCATGCTGGCCCAACCCGCCTGATCGCCCCTTTCCCTGAACCCGGCGATCCGATAAGGCATCCCCGCTATCGAATGGAGAACCCTGATGGGCTATAAGGTCGTCGTTGCGGGCGCCACGGGCAATGTGGGCCGCGAAATGCTGAACATCCTGGCGGAACGCGAGTTCCCGGTGGACGAGATCGCCGCGCTGGCCAGCCGCAAGTCACTGGGCACGGAAATCAGCTTTGGCGACAAGACCGTCAAGACCCGCGATCTGGACACTTTCGACTTCACCGGCTGGGACATTGCGCTGTTCGCCGTGGGGTCCGAGGCGACAAAGATCTACGCGCCAAAGGCGGCGGCGGCGGGCTGTGTCGTGATCGACAATTCCAGCCTTTATCGCTACGACGCGCAGGTGCCGCTGATCGTGCCCGAGGTGAATGCCGACGCGATCATGGGCTACAAGAACAAGATGATCATCGCCAACCCCAACTGTTCGACCGCGCAGATGGTGGTGGTGCTGAAGCCGCTGCACGACCGCGCGCGGATCAAGCGGGTGGTGGTCTCGACCTATCAGTCTGTCTCGGGCGCGGGCAAAGAGGGCATCGACGAGCTGTGGGACCAGACCAAGGGCATCTATGTCGTGGGTCAGGAAGTCGCACCCAAGAAATTCCCCAAGCAGATCGCCTTCAACGTCATCCCGCAGATCGACGTGTTCCTGGATGACGGGTTCACCAAGGAAGAGTGGAAGATGGTCGCCGAGACCAAGAAGATCCTTGATCCCAAGATCAAGGTGACGGCGACCTGCGTGCGCGTGCCGGTGTTCGTGGGCCATTCCGAGGCGGTCAACATCGAGTTCGAGGACCCGCTCGACTGGCAAGAGGCGCAAGACATCCTGCGCGAGGCGCCGGGCGTGATGGTTGTCGATAAACGCGAACCCGGCGGTTACATCACCCCGATTGAGTGCGTCGGCGAATACGCGACCTATGTCAGCCGCATCCGCGAGGACAGCACCATCGAAAACGGCCTGTCGATGTGGATCGTGAGCGACAACCTGCGCAAAGGTGCCGCGTTGAACGCGGTGCAGATCGCGGAGTTGCTCGGCAGCAAGGTGCTGAAGAAGGGGTGACAACCTTGCGTAGGGCGGGGGTTCACCCCGCCGTCTTGCGCCGCAGCGGGGTTAATCCCGCCCTGCAAGTCCATCGCCTTTTGCCGCCCGGTGTCCTCTTCCTTGCCGCGCGCTTGAGGCTGTCTTGCCGCATGCGGGAAAGCTGAGCTCATCCCCTCCAGCTACCATGCTGGATTAACAGCATGAATTCCTTATCGGTTTTGAGAAACAGAGCCCGGGCAGCATCAAGGGACACCGGACCTCGGATAGGCCCGGACAACCTCCCAGGCGATCTTCTTGAAATAGCGCGCCTGTTCGGATGTCAGCGTGTCCTCCTTTGGCGCAAGCTTGTCGGGCAGTTCGGCCGGATCGCGCTGGTAGATCGTCGCATAGACCAGCGCCGTCACCGCATACTGCCCCAGATTGTTGACGTGGATGTCATCCCCGAAGAGATCGGAAATGGATGTCATGCCGGGGGCACGCCCGGCCTCGATGTCGTCATAGATGCGCATCATCAGCCGATGGCCCGGGATCATGTAGATCGGCTTCATGCCCTTGGGGCGATTGGCGTTTCCCTGATCCTGCATCTGTTCCCAAAGCCGACCCTGGCGGTCCAGCCGGGTGCGGAAGGGGGTGTTGTCCCCGCCGCCGTCGCGCCAGCTGACCCAGGTCGAATAGAGCATCACCTCGGCACCCTTGCCGCCATTGCCCTTGGTTCCCGCCAGGTTCACCCAGCGGTCGAACCAGGTCAGCGTGCCTTGCGAAAACCATTCGGGGTTTTCAGTCAGGGGAACGGTCTCGGTTGTCACCAGCAGTTCGAAATCCGCGATGTTGCGACGCGCGTCGGGCGGATCGGTCGGGTTTTCCCACCGCCAGTCCAGCGGTGATCCGGGGATGATCGAGCGTGCAATGGTATCGTAGGAACTTCGGCCCAAGATAGCGTCGGTCGCAAGCACAAGGCGGCCCGGCCAGGGCGCGCTGCCATAGGCGTCCGACAGGCTGTGGCCGCTGTGGATCTGGCGGACGGTCAGGGGGCTTGGTTCCCGCGCGGGAAACTCAAACCCGCTGGCCATGTGAGCCGCCGCAAGGCTGACCAAGGTGCCAAGCACGACCCGGCGCATCACGGAACTGATTTGCGGCATGGCAGGCGACTCCCCTCGTTTCAGGACATAGGACCGAGGCTGGGGTGGTGCACCCCATCTGTCAATTCAACACTGAATCAGACGCGACGGTCCTGGCGCGGACTGGCTCAGGCGTGGATCGCGCCGTCGCCGCAGGCAAGGGCCGCCTCACGCACGGCCTCGCTATATGTGGGGTGTGCGTGGCAGGTCATTGCAAGGTCTTGTGCAGACGCGCCAAATTCCATCGCGACGCAGATCTCGTGGATCAGATCGCCCGCCATCGGGCCGATGATATGCGCGCCCAGAATCCGGTCAGTGGCTTGATCCGCAAGGATTTTCACGAAACCGTCGCCCTGGAACACCGCCTTGGCGCGCGCGTTGCCCATGAAGGGAAACTTGCCAACCTTGTATGCGACGCCCGCCTCTTTCAGCTGTTCCTCGGTCATGCCCACGTTTGCCACCTCGGGCGTGGTGTATATCACGCCGGGAATGACGCCATAGTTGACGTGCCCGTACTTGCCGGCAAGGATTTCCGCAACGGCGACGCCCTCATCCTCGGCCTTGTGGGCCAGCATGGGACCGGGGATGGCGTCGCCGATGGCGTACAAGCCCTTGATATTGGTCTGGTAATGCGCGTCGACCTTGATCTGTCCGCGGGGCAGCATCTCGACGCCAAGGCCTTCGAGGCCGAGGCCAGCAGTATAGGGTTTGCGGCCCGTGGCGACGAGGACGACCTCGGCCTCCAGCGTGGCATCGGAGTTGTCCTTGCGGAGCTTGTAGGCGACGCTGGCACCTTTTTTGCCGGTCGTGACGCCCTGGACAGCGGCACCAAGAATGAACTTGAGTCCCTGTTTTGTAAGGATTCTCTGGAATGTCTTCGCGACCTCGGCATCCATGCCGGGGGTGATGGCGTCAAGGTATTCGACGACGGTGACTTGCGTGCCAAGACGGGCATAGACCGATCCCATTTCCAGCCCGATCACCCCGGCGCCGATGACGACCATGGATTTGGGGATTTTCGGCAAGGTCAGGGCACCCGTTGAGGTGACGACAGTGACCTCATCGACCGCCACACCCGGCAGGCTAGAGGCTTCAGAACCCGTTGCAACCACTATGTTTTTTGTCTCATGAGTGTCATTCCCGACCTTGACTTTGCCCGCCTCGGGGATGCTGCCCCAGCCCTTTAGCCAGGTGATCTTGTTCTTCTTGAACAGGAACTCGATCCCTTTGGTGTTCTGGCCGACCACATCGGTCTTGTAGCCCAGCATCTTGGCCCAATCGACCTTTGGCGCAGCCCCCATCAGCCCCATTTTCTCAAAATTTTCATGGGTTTCGTGAAGGAGGTGGGTCGCATGCAACAGCGCCTTGGACGGAATGCAGCCGATGTTGAGACAGGTGCCGCCAAGGGTCTCGCGCCCCTCGACCACGGCGACCGACAGGCCCAGTTGCGCGGCCCGGATGGCCGAGACATAGCCGCCGGGACCGGCACCGATATAGATCACGTCAAAGCTTGCCATGGGTCAAATCCTTTCGGAAAGTCGTGTCGGGTTTCTGTCGGGCATGTGTAGGGCATCCGTCACGACAGGTGAATGTCATATCAGCGTGGCGGCAATCATCGTCATGGTGGAAAGAAAGCCGACAAACCAGATGAGGGACCGCCAGGGGACCAGGCCGAAGGCATAGGCCGGGACATAGAGGACGCGGGCCGCGAGGTAAGTCCAGGCGCAGGTCTGGGTCAGGGCGGTGGACTGGTCAGAGAGGGTGACGACGATCACCGCGAGGGTGAAAAGGATCAGCCCCTCGAAATGGTTGTTGAGCGCGCGGAAGAGGCGGCCGGTGCGGGGCGAGACTTGCTCGATCAGCGGACGCCCAAGGCGGTCCGGGTCGCGGGGGGAGAGGGTCTTGCCGGGGCCAAGCTCCAGGTTCGCGGGAATCGCCATGAGGGCGTACTGGATGCCCTGAAGGAGACCGGCGAGGGCGAGGGCGGTGAGCTCGGGGGGCATGGACGGGCCTTTGTAGGGTGGGGTTGCGCCCCACCATGTGTCGGGAAAGTGATGAGGTGGAAGCCCACCCTGCGGGTGTTCCATTTTGCACGTGGGGAGGATCCGTGCCACCCCTCTCCCGCGTGGGAAGGGGTGGGGGGTGATCGGGCCTTGTTCGCAAATGCGGTGAAGGATTCACGTTTTGAATCCAGCGTGATAGCCGGTCTGCATGAGCAGGCCGAAGCCCCCCTCCTGCCGCATCACGACATGGCCTGAGTACAATGCCGCTCTGGCCGGGCGCGGATCGTTGCTGATCTTGGGTCGATCCCGAAAGGCACGGGCTGGCGGAGCTTGGCGGCAAGCGCGGGCAATAGTGCGCAACGATGCCCTGCGCAGTTGCCGCCGCCTCGGCCGGACCATCTGGAAGCGCTGGACCGGCTACCCCCGACGAAGTCTGGTCGAGGCCAAGAGGCGGTGCTTCAAGTTCCTGGGCGCGCGAGTCATGGCGCAGGACTTCCAGGTGGCCGCGCGCCAGGCCATCGCCGCCATCCTGAACCGCTGCACCGCCCCCGGGACGCCGCTCTCGCGGCCCGCAGGATAGGCCGTCCAGGGAAAGGGATATTCCGGACTTCAGGGGATTTGCGCAACAAGGCCATCTCCTCGTGCCTTACGGCCAACAGACGTCAGGAATTTGTCTTGGACGTGTCCGATGCTCGGCGAGCAGTTCACTGTTTGCCAGATTGCCGATGCGCAAGCCTGCGCCACTTCTGGCGAAGCCGCGCAAGGCGTCCGATCTTGCCTTCAGGCGACGAGGGATATGACGTCTGCTTGATGCAGATAGCCCGCTTCGGCAGCAGCCACCTGCATCCTCAGCTGAGCGACTCGCGATTCATGGTCGCGGAAAGCGGTGCCCGGACTCGTGCCTGCGCGAACCGACGCAATGGAACAAAGAAAGTCCTCGTAGATCTGGGCTTTGAGACAGTCCGTGTGGCTCATCCGATTTTCTCCATCAAGAAGCCCCCACGACCCGAGATCAGTGGTGAACAGCAAAGATGGCAAAATCGGGGCACTGGCGATCGCTGACCAGTGGTGCAATGGCCCGCCGTACCCGTGGCGAGGGTTTTCAGGTGCCTGTTTCAGTGTCTCAGATCGCTTTGAAGCGTCTGACAATTTCCGTGCGGTTTTGGCTGTCGGGCGGCCTTTGGTCTTGTTCAGCCGCCAAGGCATCACGGCTGCACCATGGCGCAGCCACAAGCCCGACTGAACGTCCCGCAGGGCCGCCCGTTTCCAATAGACACTCGTAACACTCGTAACTCACAACGAAATACAGCAAGAAAGAACAACTCGGCGACACAACAACAACAGCAGGTCAGGTCTTGGGTAACTGGCCGCACGAGGGGAACACGCGCGGCCGATACTCGTTCACAAAGCGATCACAGAAGAAGGTTTGAAACATTACTCATGCACTATTGATAGATTTCTTATGCGTCATAAGCAAGACTAATATTGATCCATGGCAGAAACAGTCTGTTGTGCGGATGATGCGCGAAATGCCCCGGTTGAACAGCCATTCACCCTGCATGAAGCGAATCGTCGTCAAAACCCGTCGGAATGTTCAGATGCAATGATCTGCAACGAAAACCGGAGAGTTCGTGCGGACTCTGACACCCCTTCTGTCGCGGGCCTGTCGGAGCGTCGCGCGACCGCCGTGGCTAGAGAACCTGCTCGAAGCGAGACTTCTCAAGCCTTGGACCGACGGGCTGAACCGCAGACGGCACGCTTTGATAAGTCGGGTCCTTGCTCAGTTCGGCATGTGCGCGGTGCAGGTGTCGCGCCGGGATTTGCGGAAAGAGATGATGGACAAGATGGTAGGAATCATTTCGCGGGAAGAAAAGCAGCCGGATGACTGACGGCGCAAGCACGTTCCGCGATGCCTTGAGTTCATCCTCCGCGCCGAGAAGTCCGGCATGATCCAGGCAGTCGGTCCAGAAGTTCAGGGTCGGATAAACGTAGAAAAGCGGCACGATCACGAAGAAAATCGCAACAAGCGGCGAGACCACGAAAAGCGTCGCGATCCCCGCAAGCAGCACCAGTTTCAGCCAGACGTAGAAACGCCCGTCATCGCCGGACATGTTGATGCTGACATAGTAAGGCAAATGGCGGCCCAGCAATGGCGTGACAAAGTGCCTGAAGATCGTCCGCGCGGTCAGGGGATCGTGCAGGCCGAACTTCTCGATCACCTTGAACTCGGCGTCGTTCTCGTAGTCGCCGTTGTTGGCATGGTGCGACAGGTGGTCGTCCCTGTACTTGCGGAAGTTCTTCATCAGGATCGATGTGCAGACACGTCCGATCTGCACATTGTCCTCGCGATTTTGCGAGAACGTCGAATGACAGCATTCATGCACGATGTTGTTGATGCCGCGAAGCCGCGTTCCGATGAAGATCGAGGTGAGCGCCATCAGGGCCACCGTCCAGACCGTGACCGGCAGTGACAGCAGATAAGCCCCAAGGGCGATCGCGGCGATGACCACCCCGATATAGGCTCCGACAACCATCCAAGAGACCGCTCTTGAATACCGCGTCATCCCTGCAAAGCGCCGCATATACGCCTTGCGCAAAGTTTGTCCTGACATGAGCCCACCCCAATTTCGCCTCATTTATGCCCAGATTGCTGAAAATTTCAAACCCCTGCGTGCAAAATTTGCATTTTCGCAACAATCCATTAGGGAAACTTATGGAGACTTAGGCCTGTTGCTGTTCCACCCTAGGAATTTCGGATAGGTCTCGAATACTCGCATAAGAGGTGCTTCTGGAGCAGGGGCCGATATGTCACGCGTCGACTATGATTCTCTCACCATTCTCGCCGCGGTTGTGCGCGAAGGCAGCTTCGAAGCCGCCGCAAAATCGATGAATGTGTCCCAGTCTGCGGTGAGCCAGCGAATCAAGCAGCTGGAAGAAAAGGTTGGCGTGGTCCTCGTCGCCCGCGGGCGTCCCTGTCTGCCGACCGATGTGGCGCTTCAGTTCTGTCGGCATCTCGATCAGGTGATCTTGCTGCAGCAGGAACTGGAGGGGCGCATGCGTACCCTGATCGGGGGTGCTGATGCGCAGCACGCGATGATCCGCCTTGCCGTGAACAACGATAGCCTCGCGACCTGGTTTCCAAACCTGATCAAGCGCGCGACCGAAGAACTGGGCGTTCGGTTTGACATCCTTCCCGACGATCAGGAACACACCGAGGACAGCCTGAAATCGGGAAATGCGCTGGCCGTGATCACGACCTTGGAAACCCCCGTTCAGGGATGCCGGCGAATTTCGCTCGGGTCGATGGACTATATCGCAGTGGCGTCGCCAGAACTGTTCAAGAAAGAATTTTCCAAAGGCGTTTCGCTTCAGACCCTGCGCGCGTCGACCTGCCTGGCGTTCAACCGCAAAGATACCATCCAGGACCAATGGATGAGGCTATGCTTTGGCGATTCCGTGCCCGTTTCAACCCATTTCGTCCCGTCCTATGAGGGGTATCTTGTTTGCTGCCTGAACGGCGTTGGATGGGGTCTTGTACCGCGGATTGCGGGAAATCCCTACATCATGGACGGTAAACTTGTGGAACTGAGCGCAGGTCGCGACGTCACCGTGTCCCTCCATTGGCAGGCCAGCATGCAGTCAAGCGAGATCCTCCAGAGGCTTGGCGACCTGGTACTGGAAGAGGCAAAGAAACACCTCACACCGGACCGCTTTCGTTCAGAATGACGCGGCGCCCCCGTGCCACCGGAACCGGTCGTTCCGGGCGCCGACCCTTGCCGTCCCGATGACCAGGGCCACCGAACCGCTACCCAGCCTTTGGCGCAATTGCGCCACATTTCTCGTCGAGGATGAGACGTGTCGGCAGCGGTGACGTGCGCAAGGGCCGACCTTGAGGCGCGAGGAGGTCTTGACCTTGTTTTCCGATACGTTCCAACGCGGCGCCGATCAGTTTTTCCGCCAGCTTGGGCAAGGACCATCCACGTCCCGCCCGCGCAGGCGTGCCTGGGCGCAGATCAACAGCGATTTCGGCTCCCTTGACCATGTTGGCGAACGGGCGGCTGTTCTGCGCACCCTGATCGAGGAGTTTGGCGGCGAAGCGGTCAGTTCCCGCCTTCGTCGGCGCCTCGTCCAGTTGGTCAGCTGGAAAGAAGCGCAGTCCGACCTTTGGCTGCGCGGGATCCTTGCCGAGCTTGAAGGTTGCGGGGCCTTGACCCTTGACCTGATGACCGGAGGCGAAGTCATTGTGCGGATCGAACCGGCTGGCGTCCGTCTTGCCTATGACCAGCCTGCCGTGAGCCAGCCCACGAATAATGCGTCAAGCCCTATTCCGGCCAAAGGATGATGCCGCGACCGCCGCGATAACAATCGCCCCGATCAGGATCTCGCGGACATAGCTGTCGACGTTCATCTGCGTCAGGCCATTGTCGAGGATGCCCAGGATCAGCACGCCCACCAGCGTTGACATGACCCGCGGCTCTCCCTGACGGCCCATCGTCATCCCCAGGAACACCGCCGCGATCGCGTCCAGCATCAGCCCGGAGGCCTGCGTCGGATTGGCTGACGCGACGCGGCTGGCATACATCAGCCCTGCGACCGCCGCACCCAGCCCCGTCAGCGCGAATGCGGACAGCCGCAGGCGGCGCACGTTGATCCCGGCCAGTTCTGCCGCCTGGATGTTGCCCCCTATGGCGTAAAGGCGACGGCCATAGGTCGTATGCTCCAACAGGACAAAGACCACGAACAGCACCAGCACCGCCGCGATCGTCATCGACGGCAGCGTGATCCCTTGGCCCAGCGACACGCCGGACCGCGCAAATCCCGCGAAGCCGGCCGGGATGTCGCGACCAAAGATCGTCTTGCCGCCGCTGACCAGAAATGCCGTGCCGCTGAACATCGTCAGGGTGCCCAATGTGGCAATGAAGGGCAGGATGCCGATATAGGCCACCAGCGCGCCGTTGAACAGGCCACCTGCGATGCCGACCGCAAGCGCCGCGGCCACACCCGTCCAGACGGGCCAGCCTGCGGCAAAAAGGACCGCCGCGACGACTCCGGCGAGGCTGGCCGTGGACCCCACGCTCAGGTCGAAATCGCCCATCACCATGACGATGGTCATGGTGAATGCCACGACCGCCAGCATCGAAATCTGCTGGCTGACATTCAGCAGGTTCTGCGCCGTCAGGAACGTCTCGGGCAGGCGCAGCGCAAAAAAGACGACGATGCCCAGCAGCCCGACAAGGGTTCCGAACTGGCGCAGATAGGTCAGCATCGTTGCGGTCTCATGCGGCTTTGGGGTATGAATAGATGCGTGCCAGCAAATCGGCCGCCGTCAATCCGGCACGGTCGATCAGCGCGGACTGCCGCCCTTCCCTAAGGATCAACAGTCGGTCCGAAAGGGCCAGCAGTTCCGGTAGGTCCGAAGACACAAGGATTACCGCGCAACCACCGGCGCTCAGCCCGTGGATCAGCGCGTGAATTTCCGCGCGTGCCCCGACATCGACGCCGCGCGTCGGTTCATCAAGCAGCAAAAGGCGCGGGCGTCCAGCCACCGCGCGGGCAAAGAGAACCTTTTGCTGGTTGCCACCGCTCAGTTGCCCCACGGGTTGATCCGGGCCTTGAAAGCGCAGCCGGACCCGTTCGGCCAGCCCGCGCGTGCGGGCGATTTCCGCCGTTTTGCGCGCGAACAGCCCGTAGTCGCGCAGATGTGGCAACAGGGTGTTGGAGCGCACCGCCATGCCAAGCATCAACCCCTCGGCCCGTCGTTCGCGCGGGACATAGGCGATCCCGCGTGCCCAGGCCTGAACGGGATCGGTCGGGCCCGCACCATCCAGCACCTGCAGCCGCCCGGCGGTCACGCGGCCAAGCCCGAGGAACAGCCGCAAAAGGTCGGTTTGGCCTGCCTCCTGCAAGCCCGCGATGCCCAGGATTTCGCCCTGTTGCAGGGTGAAGTCGATGTCGCGCAGTCGGGGGGTCGCCACAGACTGCGCGACGGCCGTGACGCCGTCGCATACCGGCGTCCGGCGCACCATGACGGCATCACCTGCCGGGTGGCCCGTCATCGCCTCGATGATCGCCCTACGCGACGTCTGTGCAATCGGCGCGGTCGTCACTTGCGCCCCATCGCGCAGCACCGTGACTTCGTCGCAGATGCGCATGACCTCGTCCATCCGATGCGAGACGTAAAGAACCGCCGCCCCCCGTGCGGTCAGCCGCCGGATCACATCGAACAGCTTGTCGGACTCTGCCGCAGTCAGCGCCGCCGTCGGTTCGTCCAGCACGTAGAGACAGGGCGGGGCCTCGTCGTCCCCCACCACCAGCGCCGAAGCGATGCGCGTCAGCATGCGGTCGCCGGTGGGCAGGTCGCCCGCCTGAACCGTCACGTCGATATGGCCCGCACCCAGATATTCCAGCGCCGCCCGCGCCCGGTCCGCCAACCGCCCCCAATCGACCAGAATGCCAAGCTTGCGCGGTGCTGGGCGCCCAAGCAGGATGTTTTCGGCCACCGACAGCTGCGGGACGATGTTCAACTCCTGATGGATGACGCGGAACCCTGCCCGCGTCGCATCGGCGGGGGACGCAATCGCGATCGCCTCGCCGTCGCGTTTCACCGTCATTGCATCGGGCCGGACGACCCCGGCGACCAGCTTGATCAGCGTGCTTTTACCGGCACCGTTTTCGCCCATCAGCGCATGCGCCCGCCCCGCCGCCAGATGCAGTGTCACGTCGCGCAACGCGGGCAGGCCGCCATAGGACTTCGACAGGCCGATCAGCGACAGGCGTTCCATGTCCGGCATCCGGTGTTGAGGTGAGATCAGGGCATCTTTGGCGGTTTGCCTGAAAAGAGGCCGGGCCAGGCCGGGACCATGGCCCCGGCCCAGGACCTTCACGGGGCCGCGTTGGCCGATGTCACCAGCACCGTCGGCACATAGATGACCTTTTCCTTGATCATCTCGCCCGCCATGGCGCGACGGGCGGCATCGGCGGCCGCGGCCCCGATCCCGGCAAAGTCCTGCGCCACCGAGGCCTCGAAACTGCCGCCTGCCGCGATGGCGTCGCGTGCCTGCGGGTTGGCGTCGATGCCGGTGATCACGATGCCTTCGTCCTGGCGGCCCGCGGCCTCGATGGCCTGCAGCGCGCCCAGCGCGGGCTGATCCCATGCCGCCCACACGGCAGAAATGCTGCCGGGTTCGGGATTGGCCGCCAGCAGCGCCTCCATCTTGGCGCGGCTGTCGGCGATGCCGCCATCCTGCACGTCCGGCGTGATGCGGTCGATCACCTCGATGTCGGGGTGGTTCTTGAACACCGCATCCGCGATCACGCCGCGCACCTGCACGGGGGGAAAGGCGTCAAAGACGAACATCACCACGCGCCCCTTGCCGCCGATCCGGTTGGCGACATAGACGGCGGTTTCCGCCGCCATCGCATAGCCGTTCGAGGTGACATTGGTGACAAGAAGTGGGTCGGCCCCGGCATCCATGCCGATCACCGGAATGCCCGCATCCTTGGCGGTCTGGAGTCCGGCCGCCACCTGGGCCGGATCGACGTTGATCACGATGGCATCGACCTTTTGCGTCACCGCATCCTCGATCCGGCTGATCACCGCCGCGACGTCCCCTGCGGTGTCGATGACGTTCACCGTCCAGCCCGCCGCCACCGCCTTGGCCTGGAACCCCTCCACATAGGCCTGGGTGCCGGGCTGGGCCAGATAGGGGGTGATCACCGCCACCGTTTCGGCTGCCAGCGTGCCCGCCGACAGTGCCAGTGCCGCCGCCGTGGCCAGAATTGTCCGCATCATGTTCAGAATCCCCCCGCGTGTTGATCTTGTTTGTTGTCGCTATCTTCAGTCTATCGCGCGGATTGGCAAAGGGAATGCGCACCTGCGTGAAATCTCGTGTGGGCATCGGATTGTCAGGGTTCTCGGCCAGACAGGGCGACAAGCTCGGCGTTCAGCGCGGCATTCGCGTCGATGGCCCTAAGGTACAGCCCGAAAAGGTCATCATAAAGCCCCCGCCGTGCGGGATCGGGGGCGATCTCGGGGCCATATCGCACCATGGCGCGGTGGGCATCTGACAGCGACGCGAAATGGCCCGCGCCATGCGCGGCCAGCGCCGCCGCACCCAGAAGCGCCGGCTCGTTCACGGCAAGCCGCCGCATGGATCGGTCAAGCACATCGGCGCGGATCTGCGTCCACAGGGCCGACCGGAACCCGCCGCCGCCGCAGGTCAGGATGGCAGGATGCGTCCCCGCCGACCGTTCCAGAACCTGCAGGACATGACGCGCGGACATCGCGACGCCTTCATAGACGCCCCGAGCAAGGTCAGGCAGACCCGTCGCCTGATCCATGCCCAGAAACACCCCGCGCAGCCCCGGATCCCAAAGCGGTGCGCGTTCACCCTGCAGATGCGGCAGGAACAGGGGCGTCAGGGTCGCGCGGGGCGCTGCAGCCACCAGCGCCTCCACCGCATCCGGCGTCCGTCCCGCCAGCGTCGCGAACCATGCCAGCGCCGCGCCACCCGATTGCGTCGGCCCGGCATGCAGGCGAACCCCGCCCAGATCGGGAAAGACGATGACGCCGGGGGTCGGATGCACCGCGTCTGCGACAATCCCCAGCACCTCGCTGGTGCCGCTGACATAAACGCCCGCGCCGTCGCGGCATCCCCCCGCGCCGTAAAGTGCGCACCAGCCGTCCATTGTTCCCGTCACCACCGGCACGCCCGTCAGCGGATGGCCGTTGCGGACCTGGCCCATGATCTGCGTCACCCGCGCCAGCGGCACCATCCGCTGCGCGGCCCCCGGCACAAGGTCAAGGACACCGGCGAGATAGGCACCGTCGGCATCCGTCATGCCGATATTCGACAGCGGATCGGTGCGGTATTCGCCGGTCAGGTGCGCCAGGCAGAAATCCTTGGGCAGCACGACGGATGCCGTCCGTGTCCAGACCTCGGGCCGATGGCGCGCGACCCACGCCATGCGGGCCAGAACATGGCTGGCGTCGATGGGCATCGGTGCGCCCCACCAGGCCAGTTTCTGGTCCGCCGTGACGCCTGCGTCGATCTCGGCCGCCTCGGCCGCCGCGCGGCTGTCCTGCCAGACAATGGCGGGCATCAGGGCCTGGCCCCGCGCATCAAGGAATAGATGGGTGTTGACCTGGCTCGTCAGCCCGATGGCGGCGATGCGTGGCACCAGACCCGCTGCGACGACCTGCGCCACCGCGCGGTCGATCCGGATCGTCCAGTCCGACGCGTCCTGTTCGACCACGCCGCCGGCCGGCCGCGATATGGGGTAGGTTGCGCCCCATTCCAGCAGACTGCGGCCGTCCAGCCCGATCACCGCCGTCTTGACCGACGTCGTGCCGATGTCGAGGCCAAGGATCAGGTCAGCCGCCATTCAGTCCCGCCAGCACTGCATACTGATGTTTCCCGCCGTGTCACCGCTTTCTGGACGGTCTTGGCACGGTTGACAACGGCGTTTGCCCCCGGCGGATGCGCGGCACCCTATGCCGGGCCGATCCGCAGGTTCCGCATCGCGACGATCTGGCGGCAGAGGCGCGTCAGGGATGCCGACCGCAACAGGTCGCCGATCATGCGCAAGTCGGCTCGCAGACCCGCCCAACGCCCGTATTTCACCCCTTTCATCGGAGAGATGACGCCGGGCCAGCGCACCACGGCAATCGGTTGCGCGGACCGGATGCAAAGGTCATTCAGAAAGACTTCAAAGCCAAACCTGGGAAGGTGGTCCAGCCGGGCCAGGTGCGGCTGGATCAACGCCTTCGGCAGCACCCGTTCGCCCGAGATGTAGTCAAGCCCGATGCGCTGCCAAAGCCAGGGCGCGTTGCGCCGCAGGCTGATCGACAGGCCCGCCCGCCCCGACAGGACGGGCCGGATCAGCGCCGTCAGATCCGTTGCGGCAAGTCCGATCAGATCGGCATCCACCAGCAGGATCAAATCTCCGCGCGCACGGGCGATCCCCTCGGCCAGCGCGGTGGTCTTGCCACGGTTCTGCGGCAGGCTGATCAGGCGGATGCCGGCAATCCCGGCTGCGACTGCAGAGGTGCCGTCGGTTGACCCGTCATCGACCACAATCACCTCGTCGATCAGGGGGTGTCTGGCCACCACCTCCAGCACTGCGCCGATCCGGGCGGCCTCGTTATGGGCGGGGATGATGCAACTGACGGTCATGCGCGCCGCGTCCGCCTAAACAGGTAAAGCCCGCCGACCAGAACGGCGAGGACCAGCAAAACCTGCGAGCCGCGATAGATATAGGTGTCGATCGAAGCGTAGGCGGCACCAAGCGAATAGCCGACAAGGACGAAAGCAAGGGTTTTCGGGATCGTTCCCAACAGGTTGAACCAAAGGTAGCGGGCAAAGTTCATCCGGGCCATGCCGGATGCGACGAGGATCGGCATGCCGGCGGAATGGGTCCATTTCCCGAACAGCAGCGTGCGTCCGCCGGCCGTCCTGAAGTGATCGACAAGGGCGGTCCGGTGGGCGTCCGTGATGCCCATCCAGCGCGACGCGCGTTGCGGCAGCCAGCGCGGACCATAGCGGCCTGCCGTGTATAGCACGCAGTCGCCGATCAGGTCGCCCAGCACGCAGACAAGATAGACCGCCACCACGTTCATGTAGCCAAGCTGCGCCAGGTAGGCGGCGATCACGGTCACGATCGGCCCTTCGATTGCCGACAGCGGCAACAGGATCCACAACCCGTGACTCTGGATCAGCTGCAGGGCGGCATCAAGACTTGACAAGGTCGTGCCCGTCATTGCGCGGCTTG
Source organism: Rhodobacterales bacterium (assembly GCA_021155205.1). Taxonomy (GTDB): domain Bacteria; phylum Pseudomonadota; class Alphaproteobacteria; order Rhodobacterales; family Rhodobacteraceae; genus JAJNPS01. The sequence continues at coordinate 190,266 of JAJNPS010000052.1, read as the reverse complement.
CCGGGGGCGGGTGCGTCGGCCGTCATCGCGTTGCCGCGCCAGTCAAAGCCGTTGCCGAACCAGGCCGTGACCCACAGCGGCACCAGCAGCGCATCACGACATATCCATGCCAGGACATCGGCGGCCCCGGCAGGCCAGCCGGATGCCCGCGCCAACAAAAATTCAGCGCCATACCAGACCACGAGCAGCGCCGGGACAGTCTGCCACGGAACCGCACCCGCAAAGACCAGCGCCAGGACAGCGACCAGCGGCAACATGCTGCCAAGAAGGATTTCCGCCAGAAACAGGGGCAGGAAACCCAGCCGCCGCACCTTGGCCCAGCGCACCTGCCGGTCCCAGACCGCGCGCAGGCTGCGCCGCCCGACGGGTTGCGCGAACAACCGGCGCGTCAGGCGGACGGCAAGCCCGCGCGACCGGACCAGCTTTGTCGCGGCGACATCTTCGGCCATTTCCCGGCCCAGCACCGCGATCCCCCCTGCGCCGTCCAGCACATCACGGTGCCAGAACAGCACCTTGCCCTGCGCATAGGCATTGTCCAGGCGCGCCGAAGCCAGCTGCCAGCGGCCCTGCAGACTGTTCAGAAAGGCGCATTCCAGCCGCGCCGCAAAGCCCTCGGGGCGAATGCCGGCCGGGGGCGAGGAGACAAGCCCGGTGCCAACGCACCACTCCGCGAAAAGGCGCTGGATATAGTCCGGCGGCAAAAGCACATTGCTGTCCGCCATCAGAATCCAGTCTGCCGTGGCGGCGCGCCAGCCCTTGACCAGATTGTTCAGTTTCGGATTGCCCGACACGGCATCGTCGCCAACCAGAACGCGCGTCGGCTTGCCGGGGTGGCGCGCGATCAGCTGCGTCAGCAGGGCAATAGCGGGGTCATCCGGGCGTGCCACGCAAAAGATGATCTCGACATCGGGATAGTCGGCGTCAAAGGTCGTGGCCAGCGTTTCGGCAAGATTGTTTTCCAGACCGCAGACCGGGCGCAGGACCGTCACCTTTGGCGTACCCGGTACGACCGGCTTGGCAATCATCCGCTGCTTGGCCTGTGCAAGTGCGATGCTGCCCAGTTGTGCCGCCACCGCGATGCCCGTGAAACCGGACGCCAGATCGACGGGCAAGGTCATGTCATTATCCTCCGGCCAGGGCGGCTTGCGCGGGCTGCTGAACACCGCGGCGGGCGGCCCGCGCCGCGGACCAGTCCACCATGGCCAGCGTGCCTGCCCGCGTCTCGATCAGGGCCGAGGCATTTTCCACCCAGTCGCCGCAATTGGCATAAGTGACGCCGAAATCGTCGTGCAGGGCGGGTTGGTGGAAATGGCCGCAGATGATGCCATCCGCGCCATGCCTGCGCGCCAGGTCGGCCAGCCGCCGCGGAAAATCGTCGTGGGCCCGGATGACGTCATTGACCCGCGCGACGACCCGGTCAACCCGGTCGTCAATGGGCAGGTCGAACCGCCGCAGCAGGCGCTGGGCAAGGGTGCCAAGACCGCGAAACACATGTTCCGTCTTGGCCGCGAGGCGCGACAGCAGCGCAAACCGTTCCGAAAAGATATCGACGCTGTCGCCGTGGATGACCAGATACCGGCGGCCATCAGCGGCGGTATGCATCACATGGTCGGCAACGGTGATATTGCCAAGCCGCGTCCCGATGAACTTGCGGAAATAGGCATCGTGATTGCCTGGGGTATAGACGATCTCGACGCCGCAGGCTGCCCGCTCCAGCAGCAACCGCATGATGGCATGCTGGCTGTCGGTCCAGTGCGCCGCCAGCCCGTGCCAGGTGTCGAATATGTCGCCCACAAGGAAAATCCTGTCGGCATGATGCGCCTGCAGAAAATCCAAGAGCGCATCGTCCCGGCAGGATCTGGCCCCCAGGTGCATGTCGGAAATGAAAAGTGTCGCAAACCCCCGCCCGTTATCTTCTGGCGCGGCGGCGCCGGTGCTTGGAAGCTGCATCATTTTCCTGCCTCGTCACTTTTTTCGGCCATGATACACATTTGAATGAAACGGGAATGTTACGGCATGTGCAATGACCCTGATGTTGGTCGTGACTGCACGCCCCGTCAACGCAAAGGACAGTGATGCGATCCGCCCCACCCCGGAGTGTCGGGCGGGGATGGTCCCCCGCCCGCGGCGTCGGCATCAGCCGCGATGACCGCGCCCGGCGTCATCCTGGCTCAGCGCACCATCGTTGTTCTGGTCCATCCGTTCGACGATCGCGCCGAACCGGGCGTCAAGCTCGGCCTTGGTGACAACACCGTCGCCGTCCTCGTCAAGACCCTGGAACGTATCGACCATCTGCGGCCGCACGAAGTCGCGGTATAGCGTCTCGAACTCGTCCACGCTCAGCGCGCCGTCCTTCGATGCGTCCGCAGCCGTCACCTGCGCGGTCCGGTAGGCATCGAGTTCGGCCTGCGTGATCGCACCATTGCCGTCGGCGTCGATCTTGGCGATCAGGCTGGCGAACATCTCGCCGCCGCGCCCGCCGCCAAAGCCCATGCCGCCTTTGCCGCGGGGTCCGTGCTCGCCGCCATCGCGCCCGTCACCATCGCGCCCGTCACCGTCGCGCCCGTCACCGTCGCGCCCGCCGGAAAAGTCCGCCGGCGTGACCTGCGCCGCAGTCCCCTGCGCTGCAGGATCGACCGTCAGGTTCTGCGCGGTGGCAACCACGGCGCCGGTTCCGACCAGTGCGAGCACAAGGGCCGAGATCGGCAAAAGTTTCGAGGTGTTCATTCTGTCGTCCTTTCATCAGTGTTGACCGGGGCGTCATGCCGTCCGGTGATCGCGATCTGGGGTGTGATGCCAAGGAATGTGTGTCAGCGCGACGGCGGGTTTGTCGCGACCTGTGCCCCCGCGCCGCGGCTGATACAACTTGCGACAAAACTTGCCGGGCAGGCGGCATCATGCGACTGGAAAGGCAGGTGCCCGCTGCCATAGGCTTGCCGCGGGACCAGAAGGTGTTCCCCAAACCGGACCGGGCATGTCCAGCGAGATCGAACCGCATATCCTGATCGTCGACGACGCCCGCGACATCCGCGAGCCGTTGGGCCAGTATCTGCGCAAGCAGGGGTTTCGCACGCGCCTTGCCGCCAATGCCGCCGAGGCCCGCAAGGCCATCGGCGAGGCGGCGATCAATCTTGTCGTGCTGGACGTGATGATGCCGGGCGAGGACGGGCTCAGCCTGTGCCGCTGGCTGGTGGCAAGGGGGGGCACGCCGGTCATCCTTTTGACCGCCATGGCCGACGAGACCGACCGCATCGTCGGGCTTGAACTCGGGGCGGACGACTATCTTGTCAAACCGTTCAACCCGCGCGAACTCTTGGCGCGCATCCGCGCCGTCCTGCGTCGGGTGCCGCCGGTGGCAGCGCCGGTCAAGTCCGGCCGCCGCCGTTTTGGCGACTGGGTCCATGACGCGGGCGCACAGCGGATCATGCGCGGCGACGGGCAGGAACTGGCGCTGACCTCGGGCGAAAACCGGCTGCTGGCGATCTTTCTGGACCATCCCCAGACAGTCCTGACGCGTGCGCGGCTTCTGGACCTGACTGTCGGGCGCGCGGCGAAACCCTATGACCGCGCCATCGACAATCAGGTCGCCCGCTTGCGCCGCAAGCTGGAGGCGGATGCCGCCAGTCCCTTGCTTCTGGTGACGGAATGGGGCGGCGGCTACCGGCTTGCCGTGGATGTGGACGATGCCGGATCGGCGGAGCGGTCATGATGAAGCGCGCGCGCCGATGGATCCCGGACGGGCTCGCGGGGAGGTTTGCGCTGCTTCTGGCCATCGCGCTGGTGGCCGCGAATCTGGTCGCGGCGGGCCTTCTGTCGTTCGAACGGCAACGGCTGGACCGCCGCTCCGACGAGGTGCGCGAGGTCGAAAGGATCATCGCGCTGGTGCCGACGATGGAGGCGGTCGATCCCGCCTTGCGCGCGCGGATCGCCCGCGATGCCTCGACCCGGTTTGCCGAAGTGTCGGTCGAGACGCGACCGATCGTGACAGTGGCCCAGACCGATGCGCGCGCGGTCGCGATTGCCGGGCGGCTGGCAGGGGCGCTTGGCGATCGCGAGGTCAGGGTGGCAATTGCGGCTGGTTTGCATCCGGACGGGCGACTGCACGGCGCTCCTGGAAAGGAAGATGGCGGCGATCACCCCGGTGGCCAGCAGGTGATCGCTATCTCGGTCGCGCTGCGTCCAGCCGGACCAGCCGACGCGGCACATGCCTGGCTGAATGTCGTGGCGGCTGCAGCCGGCATCGGCGACAGCCGCCTGCAGCAGGATGTGTTCCTGATCGTGCTGGGACTGTCGCTGGTGGCGGTGCTTGGCGTCGGCATGATCTTCGTGCGCCAGTTGACGCGGCCGCTTGCCACGCTGGCGACGGCGGCGCGCGCGGCGGGGCGGGGCGACCGGACCGTGCGCGTGCCGGAGGACGGTGCCCGCGAAATGCGCGATGCGGCGTCCGCCTTCAACGGGATGCAGGCGCAGATTGCCCGGTTCGACGCCGAACGCATGCGGGTGCTGGCCGCCGTGGGCCACGATCTGCGCACCCCGATCACCAGTCTGAGGATCCGCGCCGAACTGCTGGACGACCCGGATCTGCGCGACCCGATGATCCGCACGCTTGAAGAAATGGCGGTGATGGCCGACGGGCTGGTCAGCTATGCCCGCGACAGCCGCGAGGCCGAAGAGGTGCAGTCGATCGACCTTGCGGCGTTTCTTGCGCGCCTTTGCGCCGACAGGGGCGTGCCCTTCCGGCACGGGTCTGGCGCGCGCGTTCAGGCGCGTGCGGTTGCCCTCGGCCGCGCCGTCGGAAACCTGGTCGACAACGCCTTGCGCTATGGCAGGACCGCAAGCGTGGGTCTGACGGCTGCCGGGGACGAGGCCGTCATCACCATCGACGACCAGGGCCCGGGCATTCCGCCCGAACGGCTGGACAGCATGTTCGAACCCTTTGTCCGCGGCGAAGGCAGCCGCAGCGGCGATACCGGCGGCGCGGGACTTGGCCTGTCGATTGCGCGCAGCATCGTGCTGGCCCATGGCGGCGTTCTGGTGCTGGAAAACCGGCATCCGACCGGCCTGCGCGCAACCATCAGGCTGCCCTCAACGCGGCCGTGACGGCGCGGCAAACGTTCGCCGCAGGCCTGGGCGTGACGGGCTATAGCGCGCGCCAGCGATCCATGATGTAGCCCGCCGTCATCAGGTCCAGATGCGCGCCGCCGCCATTCTTGGCAATGGTGATGTCGTCGTCGGACCGGCGGGCGAACCTGCCTGCCGCGATGTCGTAGAAATCCGCCACCACATCGGCCTCGGTCATCGCGCCGGACCGGATCGGCGCAATCAGCTCGCCGATATGGTGCAGCGTCGTCGCGCGCGCATCGACAAAGACCTGTGCACGCGCCATCGCAGCGTCATCCACCTCGCGCATGTCGGGGCGATAGGCGCCGATCAGGTCCAGATGCTGTCCCGGCTGCAGCCAGTCGCCCCGGATCAACGGTTCGGTCGCCATCGTGCAGGTACAGATGATGTCGGCGGCCCTGACCGCCGCCTGCAAGTCATCGGCCACGGGCAGTCCCATCGTCGCTGCAGATTTGCGCGACCAGACCGTGAACCGTGCATCGGGCCAGACCGCGCGATAGGCCTCGACCATCGACCGCGCCACTGTCCCTGCACCCACCAGCAGGATGTTGCGGGCATCCTTGCGCGCCAGAAGGCTGGCCGCCAGCAGGCTGTCCCCCGCGGTCTTCCATTTCGTGACCAGATGGAAATCGACCATCGCCGACAGCACGCCGGTCGCATCATCGAACAGGGCGACCGCGCCGTTGACCGACCCCAGGCCCCGCGCGGCGTTGCCCGGCACGACGGTCGCGACCTTGACCAGCGCCCCAAGCCCGTCGATCCAGGCTGCCCGATCCAGAAGCGTGTCCGCGCCGCGCCGCAGGATCAGATCGCCGATTGCCGCGCGGGGCCGGTCATGCCCCGCCACCAGCGCCGCCATCAGCCCGTGCCAGTCGAGGCACGTTTCCGCCTCGGCCCCGATCATCTCCACCGTCATTGCCCGGTCTCGATCCCCAATGGTCCCACTGTCTCCTTGCGCCGCGCGGTCTCGCGCCAGAGGGTATAGAGTCCCGCGCCGCAGATCAGCGCAATGCCGATCCAGGCCACCCTGTCGGGCCAGGTCCCGAACACCGCCGCGCCCCACAGGATCGCCATCGGCATTCCCACATATTCGAACGGGGCGACAAGACCCGCCTCGCAGGTCCGGTAGGCCTGCGCGATCATCAGGCCCCCGATGCAGACCGACAGTCCGGTGGCCAGAAAGATCGGCCAGTCGGCAACCGGCGGCCAGATCCAGGGCCGGAACAGGAACCCCATCAACGCATCGTCGGTTGCCCGATGCCCGTCACCGACCCAAAGGCCCATGGCCGTGCTGACGACGACAAACCCCGCCTGTACGAAAAAGCTGAGCGAGACGGCCGATTCGGTATTGCCGATCGCGCGTGTAATCAGGTTTCCCGTCGCGTAAAGTACGGCCGAAAACAGCACCAGCAAGGCCGCCGGCTGGATCACCCCGGCGCCGGGGCGCAGCATGATGATGACACCCACCATGCCCACCACCACCGCCGCCCAGCGCCGCCAGCCGACGCTTTCGCCCAGAACGAGGACCGACAGGAACGTGATCGCCAGCGGACTGACATAAGCCACGGCGCTGGCATCCGCGATGGGCATCGCCGCCAGTCCCAGAAAGAACGTGACGTTTGACACCATCACGATGATCACGCGCAAAAGCTGCGCCCCCGGTCTGCGTGAACGCAGCTGGCCAAATCCGATTCCGGTCACGGCGATGAACCCGATCAGAAAGGTCATCCCGATCAGCGCCCGGATCAGGATCACCTGATGCAAGGCGTAGCCGCCCGACAGGAACTTGATCGACACATCGTTGATCGAAAAGATCACAGTGCCGGTGATGGCAAGCAGGATGCCGGTCAGGTTGCGCGAAAGGGCCATGGCGGCATGTGACCGGCCGGCAGCGCCGCGGTCTGTCCTGCCCGCGACACGGTGCGGCAGGAAAGGGCCGGTACTTATCAAAATCCTGCCGTGCCGACCGTCGGCGCCGCGCCGAGATTGACCGGGACCGGGAAAGTGATTAAACAATTTGGAACGTTCCACATCATCTGATGCCCTGAACGCCCGACTCTGGCCAAAGGACAAGACCCGTTGAGCATTGATGTGCCGCAACAGATTCTCGACGTCCTGACCGATGTCGACATGCCGCGGCTGGCACCGGCAGCAGCCGCAGGTAAACCGACCGCGATTGCGGGCCTTCGCGTTCCTGTCCAAAGGGCAGGCTGCCTTGTCGTCGGCAGCGGGGCCGCAGGTCTGCGCGCGGCGGTGGAGCTGAAACGCCGGGGCGTCGACGTCACGATCATCAGCCAAAGTGCATGGGGCGGCACCTCGGCCTGTTCGGGGTCGGACAAGCAGACGCTGCACACCGCCAACTCTGCCGATCAGGGTGACAACTACATCGCGATGGCGCGGGCGATCCGGGCGGGGGGCGCGATGGACGCGGACACCGCCTATGTCGAGGCGGTCGGGTCGTCCCGCGCGATGGCGTCGCTGCAGTTTCTGGGCCTGCCGCTGCCGCAGAACCGCCTTGGCGGTACGCTGCGCTACCAGACCGACCATGACGAGGTCGGGCGTGCCACCAGTTGCGGGCCGCGCACGTCGCGGCTGATGGTCAAGGTGCTGGCGGCCGAGGCAATGCGGCTGGAGATCCCCTTTCACAATCAGACAACCGCGGTCAGCATCCTGGCCACGGGTCAGGGTGACGCGCGCGTTGTGCAGGGACTGCTGGCGATACGCGCCGATGCACGGGCCGACGACAATCCCCACGGATTCGCGGTCTATCATTGTGCCACACTGGTTCTGGCGGCGGGGGGGCCGGGTGAACTTTATCGTGACAGTGTCTATCCCAATGGCTGTTTCGGATCGCTCGGCCTGGCGCTTGAGGCGGGGATCGACCTTGTGAACCTGACCGAAAGCCAGTTTGGCATCGGCACGCGTCGCGAAGGGTTCCCGTGGAACCTGTCAGGCACCTACGTCCAGACCATCCCTCACATCTATTCGGTCGATGCCAAGGGCAATGAGTACAACTTTCTCGCCGACTACTATCGCACCACCCAGGAACTTGCCGCGAACGTTTTTCGCAAAGGCTATCAGTGGCCGTTCCACGCGACGCGGATGCTCGATTTCGGCTCCAGCCTCGTCGATCTTGCTATCTTTCGCGAAGGGTCGGCGGGTCGGCGGGTCTTCATGGACTTCAACCGCAATCCGGTTGGCGTTCCGGGCGACCAGCCCTTCAGCCTTGATCGGCTGGACGCCGATGTCGCGGCCTATCTTGGCAACGCGGGCGCACGGCAACCCATGCCCATAGACCGCCTGCGTCACATGAACCCGCTCGCGATTGAACTTTACCGGCGCTACAAGGTCGACATTGCCGCCGAGCCTTTGGCGTTCGCGGTGAACCACCAGCACATGAACGGCGGCATTGCCGTCGATGTCTGGGGCCGCAGTTCGCTGCCGGGATGCTATGCCGTCGGAGAGGCGGCAGGGACGCATGGGGTGACACGTCCTGGCGGCGCGGCCTTGAACGCAGGGCAGGTGTTCGGGACGCGGGCGGCAGAACATATCGCAAGCACGCCTAGTGCCAAGATACAGACCAACAAGACCACCGCCACCAAAGCCATCGACGGGGTCATGGCGTTGCTGCAACCCGACAGCCCACTAACGCCTCAGGCCCTGCGCGACGCGGTGCAGGCACGGATGAGCGATCACGCAGGCATCCTTTGCACGCCCGAAGCCGTGGCACGGGCCCTGACCGAGGCGCGGCAACTGAACGCTGAAATCGCCGCCAAAGGCATCGCGCTTGGCCGCACCAACGATGCCGCCCGCGCCATCCAGCGCCACCACATGGCGCTGGCGTCCGAGGCAGTTCTGATCGCCCTCGACCACTACATCCGCCACGGCGGCGGCAGCCGGGGCGCACGGGCCATCTGCGATCCTGCGGGCGCGTCCTTGCCCGATACGGCGCGTGGACCGCTGGAGGACTACCGGTTCCGCAAGGAAAACCCTGTGCACAAGGACGAACAGCTGGTCGTGCGCATGGTGGATGGCACGATGCAGGTATCCGCGCGCCCGAACCGCCCCTTCGATGAGGCCGCCAAGTCGTTCTTTGAACGCGACTGGGCGGACTGGCTGACGGGTGCGATCTATGGTCAAAGCGCGCCGTGCTGACCTTCCGCAACCACAAGGTCGTGGCCATCGGCGAGGCGATGCTGGAACTGGCCCCGGTCGGCGAGGGCCTTTATTCGCGCGGCTATGCAGGGGACACGTTCAATACCGTCTGGCACATGGCGCAGCTGCTGGGGGACCGGGCGCAGGTCGGCTATGTCACCCGCGTCGGACAGGACAAGTTGTCGGATGGGTTCATCGCTGAACTTGCCGCCGACGGCCTCGACACGACCGGCATCGCGCGCGACCCCGATCGCACCATGGGCCTCTATCTCATCGCGCTCGAAGGGGTGGAGCGCAGCTTTCACTACTGGCGCAGCGAGTCTGCTGCACGGGCGCTGGCCGATGACCGCGCGGTGCTGGCAAGGGCCGTGCAGGATGCGGGCCTGATCCACCTCTCCGGCATCACCCTTGCCATCCTGTCGCCGAGCGCCCGCAAGACCCTGCTGAATGTTCTGGCCGATGCCCGTGCAAACCGGGCCGTCATCTCGTTCGACCCCAACATCCGTTTGCGGCTGTGGTCGTCCCCGGACGCGGCCCGCGCCGCGGTGGCGTCAATGCTCGCCCATACCGATATCGCCCTGCCCAGTTTCGATGACGAGGCCAGCCTTTGGGATGACGCCAACCTTGCCGCGACCGTGGCGCGGTACGCGGCCGCGGGCGTTCAGGAAGTCGTTGTGAAAAATGGCCCGGGCGACGTCGTTTCCCAAGCGGACGGCGTGGGCAACACCGTGGCGACCCCAACCGTCACGGGAATCCGCGATACCACCGGCGCGGGGGATGCCTTCAACGCCGGCTACCTGTCGGCGCGGTTGCTGGGTTACTCGCCAGCGAAGGCGATTGCCGCAGGCCAAACGCTGTCCGCCGAGGTGCTGCGTCATGCCGGTGCCCGCGCGCCAAAGGCACTTGTTCGGGGGATGTCGCAAATCTTGGCCTGACGTCAGGTCCCGGCACGGCTCGACTGGCGCACGATCAATTCCACCGGCGTCCGCCGCTCCGGCACAGGCAGTACGCCATTCTCAAGCCAGTCGAGGATTGTCGCCGCCACCGCGCGTCCAAACCCGGCCACATCGCAGCGCACCGTGGTCAAGGTCGGATATGCCTCCACCGCGTCCTCGATGTCGTCGAACCCGACCACCTTGAACCTGTCGCCCACGCGCCGTCCCAGCGCATTGCAACCGGCCAGCATTCCCAGCGCCACGAGGTCGTTGAAGCACAGCACCGCATCGCAATCGGGATGCGCGCGCGCCAGCACATGTGCCATGTCCCGGCCAAAGGCGCGGCTGGACCTGCCGGTCAGGACAAGCGGTGTAATCCCTTTCCCGTCAAGTACCTCAAGATAGCCCGACATGCGTTCCTGCGTGACCGCGCGCCCCTCCAGTCCCCCGACAAAGGCAATCCGCCGCGCCCCCTGATCCAGCAGGTGTTGCGTCGCGATCCGGCTGCCATGGCGGTAGTCCGGCACGGCGAAGGGCAGCACATCGGTCCGTGGATCGACCTTCCGCAGGACCTGCATCGCGGGCAACCCGGCACGCAGGATCGGATCGAAGGTCGCCGAAACCTCGCCATAGGCGGGAGAGATGATGAAGGCCGACACGCCATGTTCCACCATCGTGCCCACGGTCCGGGCCTGGACCTGCGGATTTTCGTCCGTGTTGGCAATGACGACCGCATAGCCGCGATCCGACAGGGCCATCTGGAGCGAGGTCGCGAATTCGGTGAAGAACGGGTTGCGCAGGTCGTTGATGACCAGCCCGATCAATCCCGCATTCGACATCCGCATGTTGGCAGCGGCGCGATTGTAGACATAGCCGATCTCGGCCATCGCCTCGCGCACCTGCGCGCGGGTTTCCTCGCGCACGGTCGGGCTGTTCTGCAGGACCAGGCTGACGGTCGATTTCGACACGCCGGCCCGCAGCGCCACGTCGATGATCGTCGGTCTTCGGTCAGCGGTCATGCCCCATCATCGCCCACGGGAAGGTCAAATACCAGAATGCCGTCGATGCCCCCGACCGCATTCGCCACCAGACGCGCGCCCAGCTTTCTGTGGTCGGGATGGTCCTGATAGACCTGCAGCGCGTCCCAACCGGCGAAGTCCGCGACAAAGCCGTGCATGTAGCCGCGCTCGATCTTCTCAGGGCTTTCGCTCCGCCCCGAGGTGATGCTGATCACGCCCGGCACCTTCCCTTTGATCGCGTGCAGTTCGGCAAATATGTCGTCGATCTCGGCGCTGTGCAGGGCAGGGTTGAACTTGATGAGGACGATGTGGCGGATCATGTGTTGGCACTTCCGTGGTCGGCCTTGATCATGTCGGCGGCCTTTTCGCCGATCATGATCGCGGCAGCATTGGTGTTGGACGAAATGACGGTCGGCATGATCGAGTTGTCGACGATCCTCAGGCCCGCAATGCCGTTGAACCGCAGGCGGATGTCGACCACCGCCCCATCATCCACGCCCATCCGGCAGGTGCCCGCGCAATGGTGCGAGGTCTTCGAATGCTGGCAGATGAAGTTGTAGTAGTCCGCCTCGGTCTTGACCTCGGGTCCCGGCAGGCGCTGGGCCAGGATGAAATCGTTCAGCGCCGGTTGGGACAAGATCTCTTGTGTCAGTTTCAGCCCGCGGATCGACATCACGCGGTCCATCGGATCAGCCAGATAGTTCGGGTCGATCAGGGGCGCGCGGGCGGGATCGCTGCTTTGCAACCGGATCGTGCCGCGCGACCGGGGCCGCAGATAGCAGGAGTTGAGCGTGATCCCCCCCTGCGGCATCGAGGCGACGCCATGTTCGATCCCGGTGCCAAGACCCAGATGCAACTGCAAGTCTGGTGAGCGGGCGGACGGATCGGCATACCAGAACCCCCCGGTTTCAAACAGGGACGAGGCCACCGGCCCCTTGCGCTGGAACAGGTACTGCAGGCCCGCAAGCGCTGCCCAGAACGGCCTGGCATAGCGGTCATAACTATAGGGGCCTTTCAGTTCAGCGATGCAGTAAAGGTCCAGATGATCCTGCAGATTCTCGCCAACCTGCGGCTGGTCCAGAACGACCTTGATGCCAAGACCCGCCAGATGATCCGCCGGGCCGATCCCCGACAGTTGCAGCAGGCGGGGCGACCCCACCGCCCCCGACGACACGATCACCTCGGACGCCGCCATCAGGCGCGAGCCGTCCATCATCTCGACGCCCGTCGCGCGTCCGTTCTCGACGATCAGCCGCCGCACCTGCGCGCCGGTTCTGACCGTCAGGTTCGCCCGCCCCCGGTTTGGTGCAAGATACGCCATCGCCGCCGACGACCGCCGCGCATTGCGCTGGGTCAGTTGGTAGTAGCAGACGCCGTCCTGCTTCTCGCCGTTGATGTCCATGTTGCGAGGAATGCCGACCTCAGCCGCCGCCTTGAAATAGGCCTCGCAGACGGGCAGGGGCGCGATCGGCTGGCTGACACCCAAGGGTCCGCGCTTGCCGTGAAAATGGTCTTCAAAAGTGTCGTTGTCCTCGGCCTTGCGAAAGTAGGGCAGCACATCTTCGTATCCCCAGCCAGTGCAGCCCATCTGCCGCCAGTCGTCGTAGTCCTGGGCATTCCCGCGCGTGTAGATCTGCGCGTTGATCGCCGACCCGCCGCCGATCACGCGTGCCTGGGTATAGCGGAACACCTTGTTCTGCATGTGCTTTTGCGAAACGGTGTCCCAACCCCAGCTGCCGATCCCCTTGGTCATTTTGGCGAAACCGGCAGGCAGGTGGTAGAACGGGTGGCGATCGCTGCCCCCCGCCTCCAGCAGCAGGACGCGGACGTTCGGGTTCTCCGTCAGGCGTGCGGCCACAACGGCCCCCGCCGATCCTCCGCCCACCACGATGAAGTCATAGCCTTCCGGCATCAGATCGCCCTTTCAGCCCGCAAAGTCAGTCCCCTTGATGTGATCCGCCGCGCGCAGCGCCAGTGCTGCTACCGTCAGCGCCGGGTTGACCGCCGCCGAGGTCGGCAGCACTGACGCATCGGTGATGAAGAGATTGCGGTGGTCATGGCTGCGGCAGAACCTATCCACCACGCTGGTCGCCGGATCGCGCCCCATCCGCGCCGTGCCGCATTGATGCGACGGCGTGCGACTGTCAAAGGGCCGCGACAGCACGATGGGATAGCCCGCCCGGCGCAACAGCCCCTTCAACTTGGCCACAAAGGCCAGATGCGCCGCCCAGTTCTTTTGCCGCCAGTCCATCACGATCCGGTCGCCCTGCAGCATGATCCGGCTGTCGGGGTCAGGCAAGTCTTCGGACATCGCATAAAGGTCGATGGTGCGCCGCGCGATGAAGCCAGCAATGAACTTCGGGATCGCCACCTGCGAAGCCAGGATCGGCCCGGTGATCTTGCCCAAGAGCTGGATGTTGCCCAAGGGCGCATTGTCCGGCCCGCCGGACAGATAGAAGTCGTTGACCATCAGCGTCTTCTGGTAGATCGAGGGGTTCTTCCGGAACGGGTGGATCGCCAGCACCGCGCTGGTGTTGTGGTTCATGAAATTGCGCCCGACCTGATCCGAGGCATTGGCCAGCCCCGAGCGCAAAAGCAGCACCGCTGACTGCACCGCGCCCGCCGCCAGCACGACCAGCGGCGCGTGCAGAACTTCGCCCGTCACCTCAACCCCGCTGATCTGCCCCATTGCATCCGCGATCAACCGCGTCACGCCGCTGCCCGTCCGCAAGGTCACGTTCGGATGCTTCAACGCCTCGGCAATGCCGATGGTTTCAGCGTCCATCTTGCCGCCGGTGGTATTCGGATAGGCATCCCATGTCGTCTGCCCGCCGCTGAGCCAATGGTCGATATCGACCCCAAGCGGCAGCGACGCCGGATTGAGCCCCACCGACCGCAACCGCCGCCGCAGGTCGGCAATCACAGGCTCATCCGGCACCGGCGCATGGGGATAGACGCCGGAATGAGGCGGCTCGGACGGGTCATCGCCCAACTGGCCGCGCACCTGGTACATCGTCTCGGCCCGCTGGTAATAGGGTTCAAGATCGTCATAGCCGATTGGCCAGCCGGGGGTGGTGCCTTGCAGATGCCGGATGGGCGCGAAATCCTCGGCCCGATAGCGCAAGAGGACCGCGCCATAGAATTTCGAGTTCCCCCCGACATTGTAATAGTTGCCGGGGTTGAAGGGCCGCCCCTTGCCGTCAAACCAGGTCTCTTTCGGGCGGAAATGACCCCGGCCAAAGATCGCCCCTGCATCGCGGTCGGCAGGCGACGGGCGCAACGACTCGCCCTTTTCCAGGATCAGGATGCGCTTGCCCGTCGGGGCAAGTGCCGCGGCCAGCGTGGCCCCGCCCATGCCGGATCCGATGATGATGACATCGGGGGCAGTCACGGCCGGATGCCCTTTTCGCGCTGGGGGTCGACGGATACGGGCCTCTGCGTTTTCACCGCTGCTTCGACCATCTCGCCCGACCCCGTTGCCACATCCGCCCGCATCCGCACCAGCCCGCCCTTGTCGCCCGCAACCATCGTCACGAACCTATCCGCACGCGCGGGTTCCGTCATCACCGTCGCGGGCAGCACGTCACCGTGCTGCAGCCTTGCCGGCTGTCGGCGGTATCGCCGCAGGGGTCTTTACCCAAGGTGCGCGCGTGCGGCCGATCCGCATCACCAGCGATTTCACCTCGAGGAATTCGTCAAAGCCGTACTGGCCGATCTCGCGGCCCTGGCCCGATTGCTTCATGCCGCCAAAGGCCAGTTCGGGGAATCCGTCCATCCAGGTGTTCGTCCAGACCGTCCCCGCCTGAACGCGGCGCGCGAAGGCGATGCAGGTATGGACATTCTCGCTCCATATCCCCGCCGACAGGCCATAGGTGGCGTCATTGGCAAGGCTAATGGCCTCGTCCAGCGTGCGGCAGGTCAGCACCGCCAGCACCGGGCCGAACACCTCTTCGCGTGCAATCGCCATGTCCGGGGTCACGCCCCGGATCACGGTCGGCTGATAGAACTGCGCGCCCACCCCCGGCACCGACAAAGGTCCACCCCCAAGGCAGACCTCGGCCCCCGCCTTTACAGCCTGCCGCACGTAGTGGTCGATCTTGGCCCTGTGGTCCGCCGTCACGATGGCACCGACCTGGGTTGCCTCGTTCATGGGGTTGCCGAACGCCACCTGCCGCGACAGCGCAACCACCCGCGCCACGAAATCATCCGCGATCTCCTCATGCACGATGATCCGGCTGGAGGAATTGCAGCACTGGCCGACGTTGAAATAGGTGCCGAACACCACCGCATCGACGGCACTGTCCAGGTCCGCATCAGGAAAGATCACCTGCGGGTTCTTGCCGCCCAGTTCCAACGCCACCTTCTTGAGCGTGTCGCCCGCCGATTTGGTGATCAGCTTGCCCACCGCCGTTGACCCGGTGAACGTGACCATGTCCACATCGGGATGGGTCGTAATCAGGCTGCCCACCGGGTTGCCATAGCCGAGGACGATGTTGCACACTCCCGCAGGCAGCCCCGCCTCAGCGAGCATTTCGCCCAGCATCGCGGTGGTCGAAGGCGTCATCTCGGACGGCTTGACCACGCAGGTACACCCGGCGGCAAGCGCAAAAGGCAGCTTCTGCGACAGGATCCAGAACGGAAAGTTCCACGGCGTGATGATTGAGACAACCCCAATGGGTTCCTTGAGCACCACGCCCAGCATGTCGGGGCCAAGCGTGTTGTGGCTGTCACCCTTGGACGTGCGGGCCAGCGACGCCGCATAGCGCCATAGGTCCGCCGCCCCGCCGCATTCACCGCGCGCCTGCGATATCGGCTTGCCGCTCTCCAATGTCTCCAGCACGGCCATGCGTTCGACATTGGCCTCGATCAGGTCGGCAACCCGGACGAGGATGGCAGCGCGGTCCTTGCCCGAAAGTCGGCTCCAGCGCCCGTCATCGAATGCCCGCCGCGCGGCCGCGATGGCGGTTTCGGTCTCCTCCACGCCCCCCAGGGCCGCCTCGCTGACAAGGACACCGTGCGAGGGGGACATCCGGTCCGATACGCGGCCATCGACACTGTCGCAGGCCACGCCGTCAATGAAATGCCGCGCCCGATAGGGAGCGTCCGGCATGGCCACCGTCTGATCGGCAACGACGTACAGGTCTTTCATCGCTTACCGTCCCGTAAATGCTGGTTTGCGTTTGTCGCGAAAGGCCGCGACCCCTTCGGCGCGGTCGTCGGATGCGGCGATTGCGGCACTTCCCAGAGCCTCGACCATCGCCGCGCGGTCTTCGCCAACGGCGGCATGGATCATCGATTTCGAGATTTCCACCGCGCGCGGCGACAGGCCGATAGCGCGGTCCAGCAGGGCCATGGCAGCAGCATAGGGATCGGCGTCCACCGTGGCCACAAATCCCATCGCCAGCGCACGGTCGGCCCTGATGCGGCTGCCGAACAGGGCCATTTCCTTGACGGCCAGTTCCGGCAGCAGGCGCAACAGGCGCTGCGTGCCCGACCAGCCCGGCACGATCCCGACGCCCGCCTCCGGCAGCGCGAGGGTGACGCCGGGCGCCATCACGCGCAGATCGCAGGCCGCCGCCAGTTCCAGCCCGCCGCCAAAGGCATGGCCATTCAGAACGGCGATGGTCGGTTTTGACAGCCGCGCCAGACGATCCAGAATGCGATGCCCGTCGCGGACCCAGTGGCGCGCAAAGTCGGCCGGTGACAGATCCCCCCACGCGTTGATGTCGGCCCCGGTGCAGAACGCTTTTTCACCTGTCGCTGTCACCATCACGGCGCGGATGGCCGGGTCGCGGTCGATGGCGTGCAGATGGGCGTCCAGTTGGTCCAGCATGTCGCGCGTCAGGGCATTCAACCGGGCGGGATTGTCCAGCCGCAGTTCGGCAATGCCGGCATCAAGGATCAGATGCACCTCGCTCATGCGCCCCATCCCATCGGTTCGGCGCGCACCAGCGACAGCGGCAACGTGATCGCATCCGGCGCAACCGCGATCCGGCCTTGCGACGCCGCCACGATGTCGCGGTCGGGATCAATGCCGGGCATGATCTCGAAAGCCGTCAATCCGCGGTCGCCCATCCGCATCACACAGCGTTCGGTGATGTAGATCACGTCCTGACCCTGTTCGCGTGCGCGCTGCCCGGAAAAGGTCACATGTTCCACCGCCGCCACCATCTTGGTGAACTTGCCGGGGGTCACGACGCGCAACCCCTGATCGGTTAGCCGAATGTCCGCGCCCGCCTCGAACCAGCCTGAAAACACGATCTTCTTCGCGTGACTGGTGATGTCCACAAACCCGCCGCAACCCGCCGTCAGGTAAGGCTTTTTCCCAAGCTTCGAGACATTGACATTCCCCTCCACATCCACCTCGAGGAAGGACAGGAACGACACGTCGAACCCCGCGCCCTGAAAGTAGATGAACTGCTGTGGCGAAGGCACGTAGGCATCGGCGTTCGATGCACAGCCAAAGGCGAACCCGGTCAGCGGCATGCCCCCAACGGCACCCTGTTCGATGGCCCAGGTGACTGCCTCCGGGTGGCCTTCCTCCAGCAGGATGCGGGGCACCATCGCGGAAATTCCGAACCCCAGATTGGCGGTCATGCCGGGGCGCAGTTCCATCGCCGCGCGCCGCGCGATGACCTTTTCCACCCCATGCTCGGCCAGCTTGAAACTTGCCCAGGGCCGCATCACCTGCCCCGAAATCGCCGGGTCATACGGCGTCTCGCAGGTCTGTTTCTGGTCGGGATCGACCACGACCACATCCACAAGATGCCCCGGCACCCGCACGTCATGAGGCCGCAGGGACCCGCGTTTTGTCACCCGTGACACCTGTGCGATCACGAGGCCCCCATGGTTACGAACGCAAATCGCCTGTTCGAGGCCGCCCAGATAGGCCCCCTCATGTTCATAGGTCAAGTTGCCATGCTCATCCGCCGTCGTCGCCCGCAGGATCGCGACAGTTGGGATGATGTTCGGGAAATGCAGCCAGGTGTCCCCCATGAACGCCACCCGGCTCACGATGGGCGTTTCCGCCGCGAGGTCGTTCATCGCGCAGCCCTGCCGCAAGGGATCGGCAAAGGTCATCATGCCCACCTTGGTCAGTACGCCGGGCCGGTTTGCCGCCGCTTCGCGGTGCATGTCGAACAGGATGCCCGATGGCACATTGTACGCGGCGACCCGGTTTTCGACGATCATCTTCCATATCCCGGGCATCGGCAGGTTTGACGGCCCCGACGGATACGACCCCCCGAGGATCCGCGCCAGCAGCCCGTCCCTGGCGATGTGATCGACGCCCTTGACCCCGTACATGTCGCCCGCCGCAATCGGGTGGATCGTGGTCAGATTGCGCGGATGCTCCTCGGCATCGAACCGCGCGCCAATCGCCTTCAGCACCAGGTCCGGACACCCCAGGGCCGAGGACGACGACACCGTCACCACCGCACCATCCGCGATCCGCGCGACCGCATCGGCAGGGGACATCACCTTGGTCATGCCGCCATCCCATCATCAGCACGGATCGCGTCGGTCATGAACTGGCTGGCAACCATACGTGCCCCGATCAGCCCCCAGTTCATCCTTCACCTCATATGGAACGTTCCAAGAGAAGTAGTGGAACGTTCCATATGAGTCAATGGGGTTCGGGGTCAGTACCGGCTGGTCAGGGTATAGGTCGCCGGACAGTCTCGACCGGCAGGAACATCTTCAGCCGATTGCTCGGGAACGACTGGAACCCGTGCCGGGCATACCACACGACCCGCGTCTCTGCCGCAACGTCGTCGTCCAGTACATGCAGCACCATCGCGAAGGCCCCGACCTGATCTGCCGCCGCCAATGCCTTTTGCTTGGCATGGTGCAACAGGATCGACCCAAGGCCCAGCCCCTGGCTTCGCTTGTCGATGGCGATCATCGACAGATAGATCGCGGGCAGCGTGTTGTGCGGCGGCGTCGCCTTCGGTCTCAGCGGCCCAAGGTCATCGGCACTCAAAGAATAGGCATTGATCAGTGATACCCCAGTACGGTACCGCGCGTGACCTACGTTCAACTTCGCAGGCTTAAAACTAACCGATGCAACATTTCACCGCCCCCTGACCACCCGATCCAGCACCTCCAGAAACCTGCTCCTGTCCGCCTTCGAAAACAACCGCCCGCCGCCCTGCCGGAACGGGTCCGCCTCGCGCAGGTCCGCCATCAGGTCCCGCGTCGCCAGCACCATCCCGATATTCGCGCCCGTCAGTTCCTCGCCGTTGTGCTTGACCACCTTGGCCCCCCTGGCGACGCACTTGGCCGCCAGCGGGATGTCCCCCGTCACCACCACATCGCCCGGCCCGCAGGCTTCGGCGATCCATTTGTCGGCCTCGTCCGGGCCATCAGTGACGAACACGCTTTGCACCAGCGGGTTCGGGCTGGGCCTGATCCCGCCATTCGACACCAGCACCATCGGCACCCGCAGCCGCGTGGCGACCCGCTCCGCCTCGGCCTTGACCGGGCAGGCATCGGCGTCGATGTAGATCGTCATCTGGTGCCCTCCCAGGTGTCAAAGGTTAAGAAAGTGTGAAAACGGATACTCTAAACCATTGATTATAAATCACTACAAAACCGTCCCGGCTCGGGACATCTCAGGCATGCAAGGCCCCGGCATGAAACGCCAGATGCTCCTCCATGAAGGTGCTCACAAAGAAATAGCTGTGATCGTAGCCCTTTTGCAGCCGGAAAGACCCCCCCTGCCGCCGCGCCGCCATCGCCTCGGCCAGCGCCTCGGGGCGGAGAAGGTCGATGAACTGATCCGAGGTTCCCTGATCAATCAGCATCGGCCCGTCAAACCCCCGCTTCTTCATCAAGGCCGTCGCATCATGCGCCGCCCAGGTTGCCTCGTCCGGCCCCAGATAGGCAGTGAACTGCTTTCTCCCCCAGTCACTGAGGGAGGGCTGGCAGATCGGCGCAAAGGCCGATACCGACCGGAACCGCCCCGGAAAACTCATGGCGATCGTCAGCGCCCCGTGGCCCCCCATGGAATGCCCGGTTATCGCCTGCGCCGCCTCGGCGACTGGAAACGCCTGGAATAACTCCCGCGGCAGTTCCTCGGTCACGTAATCCCACATCCGGAAATGCGGCGCCCAGGGTTTCCGGGTCGCGTTCACATAGAACCCCGCCCCCTGTCCCAGATCGAACGTGGCATCGTTGGCGACACCCTCTCCCCGTGGCGAGGTGTCGGGAAAGCAGATCGCGATCCCCATCTCCGCCGCCCAGCGCTGCGCTCCCGCCTTGACCATCGCGTTTTCATGCGTGCAAGTCAGGCCCGACAGGAACCACAGGATCGGCACCGGCCCATCCTCGGCCTGCTCCGGCAGGAACAACCCGAACGTCATGTCGCAGGCACAGGCGGTCGAGGCGTGGGAATAGACCCCCTGCACGCCGCCAAAGGCACGGTTTTCCGAGATCGTCTTCATCATGGTCCTTTCAGGGGGTGATCCAGGCGATCACGCCGGTCACGGTCAGGATGCTGGCGGCGGTCGAGATCAGGATCGCCGAAGAGACCCGCTGCGGGGCCACCCCGTAATGCTGCGCCAGAATGAACACGTTGCCCGCGACCGGCAAGGCCGCGGCGGCGATCATGACACCTGCGGCATAAGGCTCAACCGGAAACAGCAGCAATGCTGCGATTGCGACAGCGGCCGGATGCAGCACCAGTTTGGCAAAGGACAGCCAGGCCGCGACCTCGACCCGCTCGGCGCTTCGCCCCGCCAGTGAAGCCCCGATCGCAAATAGCGCGCAAGGCGTGGCGGCAGCCCCCAAAAGCGTCAGGAACTCGTTGACCGGTACCGGCAGCGTCCAGCCCGTCGCACCCCAGCCAAGGCCAAGACCGACCGACACGATCATCGGGTTGGCCAGCAGGCCGACGGCCAGAATGCGGAACGTGCCCAGGTTCACCCGGCCCGACCGAAACCCGGTCATAAGCATTGTCAGGACCGAGGAAAAGACGATCAGGTCCACCGCCAGCACCAGCAGGACCGGCCCCACCGCCGCCGGTCCCAACAGCAGCGACAGCATCGGGATGCCAAGGAAGCCCACATTGCCGATAACGCCGGTATGGGCCTCGAACACCGCTTCTTCGCGCGTCGTTCCGCGCCAAAGGGCAACGGCCGCCACGATCATCCAGACCACCAGGCTGGCCAGCAGATAGGCAAGGACGAAGGACCAGGTAAAGACCGATGCCAGAGACAGATTGGCGGCAAAGCCGAACAGCATCGCAGACAAGGCAAAATAGAACACGAATCTGGTCAGATAGGCAGTGGCCTCAGGGTTGAAGAACCTTGATCGCCCAGCGACATAGCCAAGACCGATGACGGCAAAGAACGGCAGGGTTTTCAGAAAGATCGCCAGCATGTCCCTTTGGTCTCATGCCGGGGCGCGGGCTACAAGGTGCCGTCCGTGCTGCATGGCGGAATGTTCCGGACGGGCGCCTATCCGCCCCCGATCAGGACCCCGGCGGCAAAGACCAGCGCCCCGCCAAGCACGACCTGCAGGGCAGCGCGCACGAAGGGCGTGTCCATGAACCGGTTCTGGATCCAGGCAATGGCCCAAAGTTCAACAAACACCACCACAATGGCGATGGTCGTGGCGGTCCAGAAATCCGGGATCAGGTAGGGCAGCGCATGGCCGAGGCCGCCAAGGGTGGTCATGATGCCCGAGGCCAGCCCGCGTTTCAGCGGACTGCCACGGCCGGACAGCACACCGTCATCATGAGCAGCCTCGGTAAAGCCCATGGAAATGCCCGCGCCGACCGAAGCAGCAAGCCCCACCAGAAACGTCGTCGATGTGTTCTGGGTTGCAAATGCGGTCGCAAAGATGGGCGCGAGGGTCGAGACGGAGCCGTCCATCAGCCCCGCCAATCCGGGCTGCACCCAGGTCAGCACAAACTGTCGCCGCGCGGTGCCGTCCTCTGTCCCGCGCGCGTCGTCGGTCAGGTGCGTGTCGGTCAGGTGATCGGCCTTGCGCTCATGGCCCGCCTCGGCCGCCGCCAGATCGCCCAAAAGCTTGCGCGTCGCGGCATCAGGCGTGCGCGCGGCGGCGCGTTCATAGAAATCGCGCGCCGCGGTTTCCATTGCCTTGGCCTCGGTGCGGATGCGGTCAAGTCCCAGATTCCTTGTCAGCCAGACCGGGTTGCGCGCGTAGAAACCCGCCACATGTTCGCGGCGGATCAGGGGGATGACCTCGCCGAACCGCATCCGGTGCAGGTCGATCAGGCGCTGGCGGTGGCCGTCCTCCTCCTGCGCCATTCCGTCGAAAACGGCGGCCGACGCGGGAAAGTCGGCGCGAAGCTGTTCGCCATAGCTGCGGTAAATGCGTGCGTCGTCCTCTTCGGACGAGATCGCCAGGGCAAGAACCTCCTGGTCGGTCAGATCGGCAAATCGGCGGCGCGAGGAGATGGCGGGCAGCATGGGCGATCCTGATTGGAATGATTCTAATCTAGCGGCTTTCCCGACGCAGGCAACACCACAAACGTGAAGAGCTGTCCCGGCACAACCGGTTGAAAAATGAACCGGAGAGTTTAGTTATGACATGGCGAGACACAGTCCGGGAGCACGACCATGCCCACACGATTGATCAAGCACGTCAAATACGGCCCCTGCGGGCAAAGGGGGACGGGATGACCATTCCCGTCTGGCCGCTTGCCGCAAGGTCTTTGCCCGCGCTATGCTCGGGCGACGAGGGACAAATGGGCGCAGCCGCACTAGATCAGGCAGTCCGCAAGGGCCGAAAGTTTGACCAGGTGCTGATCGGCGCCCGGACGATCTTTTTGCGCGACGGGTTCGAACGGGCTTCGGTCGATGACATCGCGCGCGAGGCCGGGGTCAGCAAGGCCACGATCTATGCCTATTTTCCCGACAAGCAGTTGCTGTTTCTCGAGGTCGCCGGCATGGAGTGCCGCAGGCAAGTCGAAGATGTCGAAGCCTCGATTGCAGCGGACACGCCCATTCACACCATGCTGACGGATGCAGGGGAGCGGATCGCAGGGTTGATGATGAGCGAGTCCAGTCGCCAGGTGTTTCGCATCGTCATTGCCGAAGCAGAACATTTTCCAGGACTTGCGCAACAGATGTATCAGTTCGGCCCGGGTGTGATCTTGGGACGCCTTGCGCGCGGATTGCAGTGCTATGTCGATGTCGGCGAATTGTCGGTGCCGGACGTTTACCTTGCGGCCCAGCAGTTCGTGCAACTGTGCCGCGCGCCGGTTTATGACCGGATCGTCTTTGGCATGGCCGACACCGTCAAGCCCGAAGAGGTGCGTCGGGGCATCGATAGCGCCGTGGACATGTTCCTGGCGCATTACGGCGTTAAAAGGCCTTAGCCGTTTTCGCGCAACACGGCCCCGGCCAGGTAAAGCGACCCGCAGATGAGTACCCGTGCGTTGGGGGATTTCGCGGCAATTGCGACAAGTGCCTCGGCGACGGATGGTGCCGTAAGGGCATCAATGCCTGCACTGCTCGCCGCGTCTCGGGTCACGTCAGCGGGCAGAGTGTTCTTTTCGCCGGGGATGGACACAGCATAAAGGCGCGTGGTCTGCGCCGCCAGAGGTGCCATATAGCCCCTGACGTCCTTGGTGTTGAGCATGCCGCAGATCAGATGGGTTTCCCGCCGTGACATCTGCGCAAGAGTTGCCGCGACGACTTCGGCCCCTGCCGGGTTATGCCCGCCATCCAGCCAAAGCTCCACTTCGGGCGCGATATCGACCAAGGGTCCTAGACGCAGGCGCTGCATCCGGGCCGGCCAAAAGGCGCGGGTCACGGCGGCCTCGCAGGCACGGGCGTCAAAACCGAGATGGCGCAAGGCCGTGATCGCGGCCCCGGCATTCTGGATCTGGTGCGGTCCCGGCAGGTTCGGCAGTGGCAGGTCCAAAAGGCCATTTTCATCCTGATAGATCAGCCGCCCGCGATCCTCGCCCACTGACCAGTGCTGTCCGAATGCCAGAACGGGAGCGTCCATCCGCGCGGCCCGCGCCTCGATCACGGCCAACCCCTCTTCGGTCTGCGGGCCGACGATCACCGGGACGCCGCGCTTGATGATGCCGGCCTTTTCGCCGGCGATGGCCGCGACGGTGTCGCCAAGAAAAGCCTGATGGTCCAGGCTGACCGGAGTGATGATGGTCAGGCGCGGGTGATCCACCACATTGGTCGCATCCAGCCGCCCGCCCAGGCCGACCTCCAGCAGCGTCCAGTCGGCAGGGATGCGGGCAAAGGCCAGGAACGCGGCACAGGTGGTAATCTCGAAGAACGTGATGTCGTCCGGGCCGTTCGCGGTGACGCATTCGTCCAAAAGCCCGGTCAGGAACTCCTCGGAGATCAGCTCTCCGGCCAGCCGGATGCGTTCGTGGAATCGCGCCAGATGCGGCGAGGTATAGGCGTGGACAGAGGCCCCCGCAGCCTCAAGCCCCGCGCGGATCATGGCTTGCGTGGAGCCTTTGCCGTTGGTGCCCGCGATATGGATCACGGGGGGCAGCCGGCGTTCGGGGTTTCCCAACGCCCCCAGCAGCCGTTCGACACGTGCCAGCGTCAGATCAATCACCTTCGGATGAAGGGTCATCATCCGTTGCAGCAGCGCGTCGGAGCCGGTTGTCACCCCTTGGCCCCGGCCAGGACGGGTTCGGGCGTCGGTTCGGGGGTCGCGCCCGGCGGCGGCAGGTCGCCCTTGATCGCAGGCGGCAGGTTCATCAGCATGCGGGTGATGGTGATCAGTTCCTCGCGCATCTGCTTGCGATGGACGACGCGGTCCAGCATGCCGTGGTCCAGCAGGTATTCGGCGCGCTGGAACCCCTCGGGCAGTTTCTCGCGGATGGTCTGTTCGATGACGCGGGGTCCGGCAAAGCAGATCAGCGCCTGGGGTTCGGCGATCTGGACATCGCCCAACATTGCATAGGATGCGGTGACGCCGCCTGTGGTTGGATGGGTCAGGACGACGATGTAGGGCAGGCCCGCCTCGCGCAGCATTTCCACGGCAACGGTCGTGCGCGGCATCTGCATCAGGGACAGGATACCCTCCTGCATCCGGGCGCCCCCGGCAGCGGCAAACAGGATCAGGGGGCGGCGCAGCTTGACCGCGCGCTGGGCGGCGGCGATCAGCGCGTTGCCCACATACATGCCCATCGACCCCGCCATGAAGCTGAAATCCTGCGCCATGGCAACGATGGGGGTGCGGCCCATCTCGCCCTCGGCCACCAGCATTGCCTCTTTTTCGCCGGTGGCTTTCTGGGCAGCCTTCAGGCGGTCGGGATATTTTTTCTGGTCGCGGAACTGCAAGGGGTCCGGCAGCGGTTCGGGCACGCGGACTTCGGTGAAAATCCCCGTATCGAACAGCGAGTTGAACCTCTCACGCGGGCTGATCGCCATGTGGTGATTGCAGTTGGTGCAGACGTTCAGGTTGCCGGCCAGCTCACGGTGAAACAGCATCGTGCCACATTCGGGGCACTTGGTCCAAAGGTTCTCGGGCACCTCGCGGCGCGAAAACAGCGAGTTGATCTTGGGGCGGACGTAGTTGGAAATCCAGTTCATCGCCTGGGGCCCTTTCGGTCGCGGCTGTCAGCAGTGGAAATAGGGCCAAGGTGGCGGGAATGCAATTGGCGCACGACTGTCAGAAATCTTTGCGGGCGCGAAGTGCGGCACCAATGGTCCCGTCGTCAAGATAATCCAGTTCACCTCCGATGGGCACGCCTTGCGCCAGCGAGGTGATCCTGACGCCCTTACCCGCCAATGTGTCGGCAATGTAATGCGCGGTTGTCTGGCCATCGACGGTGGCATTCAGGGCCAGGATGACCTCGGTCACGTGATCTTCGGCGACACGCTGGACAAGCCGGGGGATCCTCAGGTCATCCGGGCCGACAGCGTCCAGCGCCGACAACGTCCCCCCCAGCACATGATAGCGCCCCCGAAAGATCGCCCCGCGTTCGATGGCCCATAGGTCCGCCACGTTTTCGACGACGCAAATCTCGGGCGTCTTGCGGCGGGGATCGGCGCAGATCGCACAGATGTCCGAGGTGCCGATATTGCCGCAGACCGTGCAATCGCGGGCGGTGCGCGCGACCGTTCCCATCAGATCCGCCAAGGGGGCCATCAGGCCGCCGCGTTTGCGCAACAGCGCCAGCACCGCCCGGCGCGCCGACCGGGGACCAAGCCCCGGCACCCGCGCCATCAGCTCGATCAGCGTCTCGATGCTTTCGGTTTCGCTTGCCAAGGGGCGAAAGCCTAGAAGGGCAGCTTCATGTCGGGGGGCAGGCCCAGACCTTCGGTCAGCTTGGCCATTTCCTGCCTGTTCCGCTCCGCCGCCCGCGTCTGGGCATCCTTGATCGCCGCAACGATCAGGTCCTCGACCACTTCCTTTTCCGACGCGACCAGGATCGACGGGTCGATGTCGAGGCCGGTCAGTTCGCCCTTGCCGGTGCAGCGTGCCTTGACCAGACCCGCACCCGCCTCGCCCATGACGACCGTGCGCCCAAGTTCGGCTTGTGCTTCGGCCATCCTGGCCTGCATGTCCTGCGCGGTTTTCATCATCTTGGCCATGTCGCCCAGACCGGCCAGCCCGCCCAAACCTTTCAGCATCGTGTCGTCCTTTCAGTCATCTTCAAAGGGGTCCCATTCGTCATCGACCTCGGGCAGGGCGGCATCCCGCGCCTCGTCCGTGCGGGCTCGGGGTGTGCGAATCTCGGTGATCTTTGCACCGGGGAACGCGGCCATGACGGCGGCGACCAGCGGAATTTGCGCCGCTTCGTCGTTTACGGCGTGCAGTTCTGCCTGACGCTGTTCGGCGATGGTGGGGCCACCGCCCGCGCCGACAACAGAGACGCCCCAGCGCGTTCCGGTCCAGGACGACAGTTGTTGGCCAAGCCGCGCCGCAAGGTCAGTCGGTGCGGCAGGCCCGGGTTCGAACTCGATCCGTCCGGGCGCGAAGTGGACCAGTCGCAGGCCTATCTCGACCTCGTGCAACAGTTTCAGGTCACGGCGTGCGCGGATCAGCTCCATGACTTCGGCCATGCTGTGCGGCTGGGGCGGGCCAAGCGGATCAACCTGCGTCGCCAATGCCATCGCCGGGCCGCTGGACAATGTCTGCCGGGGTGCCGAAGGCAACTGGCCGCGCGGTGTCCCGCCGCCATTGCCAGTTGGCGCGGTTTGCGGCGCGGCTGGAGGCGGCGCGCCGGACTGCAGCTTGCGGATCAGCGTGGCGGGATCTGGCAGGTCCGACACATGGGTCAGCCGGATCACCGCCATTTCCGCGGCCATCATGGCGTTCGGGGCCAAAGGCACTTCTTCGATCGCCTTCAGCAGCATCTGCCACGCACGGCCCAGCACGCGCTGTGGCAGGCGGGCGGCCATGTCGCGGCCCCGGTCGCGTTCGGCCGGGGGCGTCGTCGGGTCATCGGCGGCATCGGGGGCGATCTTGATCACCGACAGCCAATGGCTGATCTCGGCCAGATCGCGCAAGACCGCCATCGGGTCCGCCCCATCGGCATATTGCGCACCCAGTTCCCGCAGCGCGCCCGCCGCATCGCCCTGCAGGATCAGGTCGAACAGGTCGAGGACACGGCTTCGGTCTGCCAGGCCCAGCATGGCGCGCACCTCGGCGGCAGTGGTCTCGCCGGTTCCCTGCGCGATCGCCTGATCCAGCAGGCTCATCGCGTCGCGCACCGATCCTTCGGCGGCGCGGGTGATCAGGGCCAGCGCGTCGGGGGCCACAGCCGCCCCCTCTGCGCCGGTCACGCGGGTCAGGTGGTCGATCATCACCTCGGGTTCGATCCGGCGCAGGTCGAACCGTTGGCAACGCGACAGGACCGTGACCGGCACCTTGCGGATTTCGGTGGTGGCAAAGATGAACTTCACATGCGCGGGTGGCTCTTCCAGCGTTTTCAGCAGCGCGTTGAAGGCTGCGGTCGACAGCATGTGCACTTCGTCGATCACATAGACCTTGTAGCGCGCGGATGCCGCCCGGTAATGGACCGACTCGATGATCTCGCGGATGTCGCCGACGCCGGTGCGGCTGGCCGCGTCCATCTCCAGCACATCGATATGGCGTCCTTCGGTGATGGCGCGGCACGGCTCGCAGACCCCGCAGGGTTCCGTCGTGGGACCGCCCGCGCCGTCCGCGCCGACGCAGTTCAGCCCCTTGGCGATGATCCGCGCGGTGGTGGTCTTGCCCACCCCCCGCACGCCCGTCATCATGAAGGCATGTGCAATCCGGTCTGCGGCAAAGGCGTTCTTCAGCGTGCGCACCATGGCGTCCTGGCCGATCAGATCGGCAAAGGTCTGCGGGCGATATTTGCGCGCAAGAACGCGATAGGCGGGTTGGTCGGACATGCGGCTTCCTCTGACGGCCAAGCTTAGACTGCGCCGATAAGGGGGGCAAGGCGAGACGCCGAATCGGGGCGGTACCTGCCCCGGTTCGGCGTGCAGACTGCCTAGCGTTTGCCCCCTTCGTACCGGGTCTTGACCGCCAGGCTCTTCTTGATGACGCGACCGAACGTGCGCGCACGTTCCCGCGCCTCGGCGGGGGTCTCGCTTAGAAACCTGTCCTCGCGCTTCAGCTTGTCCCAGCGGTTCAGGCGCGCTTCGTCAAGCCGACCCTCCTGGATCGCCAGCCTTATCGCGCAGCCGGGCTCGGACTGGTGCGTGCAGTCGCGAAACCGGCATTGGCCCAAAAGTTCGGTCACATCCTCGAACACCGCGTCGATGCCGTCGGACGCATCGGCAAGCGACAGCGCCCGCATGCCGGGCGTGTCGATCAGCCAGCCGCCGCCCGAAACCGCATGCAGCGACCGGATCGTCGTCGTATGTCGCCCGCGCGCATCGCTTTCGCGAATCGGCCCGGTCGGCCCCGCAAGGCCGGTCAGCGCGTTCGTCAACGTCGTCTTGCCCACGCCGGAGGACCCAAGCAGCGCCACCGTCCGCCCCGCCCGGCACCAGGCACCAAGCGTTGCCGCCACCTCGGCATCACGTGCGTCCAGCGCCAATACGATCAGGTTGCGGCGCAGCTTTTCGGCATGTACGCGATAACCTTCTGCATCGGCGCTGGTATCGGCCTTGGTCAGCAGCACCACCGCCTCGGTGCCCGCCTCGGCCGAAAGTGCCAGATACCGCTCCAGCCGCGCGGGGTTGAAGTCGGCGTTGCAGGACGTGACGATGAACAGCGTATCGACATTGGCCGCGATCAGCTGGATCGCATTGCCGTGCCCAGCTGCACGGCGGCTTAGTTCGGTCTTGCGGTCCAGAAGGCGGC
This sequence comes from Rhodobacterales bacterium, assembly GCA_021155205.1. Lineage (GTDB taxonomy): Bacteria > Pseudomonadota > Alphaproteobacteria > Rhodobacterales > Rhodobacteraceae > JAJNPS01. The sequence continues at coordinate 160,781 of JAJNPS010000052.1, read as the reverse complement.
AGATGCGTTCGCCGTCCGACAGCACCCAGTCGCCGATGGCCAGATCGCCCGCACTGATCGCGCCGGTAAAGGGCAGGGTGACGGGGCCATCCTCGGACAGCCCGTCGATGCGGGCGCGGTGAACCCCGGCGATGCGGACGGGGGTCAGGAAAAGTTCGGCCTCATCAAGTTGGGACAGAAAGAAATTTGTCCAGCCAAGGCCGGCAAGCGTGTGTGATTGCGTCAACGGAAGCGTTCCTTGCAAACATGTAACATGCCCGTTGCAGGTCCGGTGCGGACATGCGGGCGGCCAGTTCGGGCGGGAACGTCACGGGACCTCTGCCCCTAGCGCGCCCCGGCCCGGAGCGATGCAACGACAGCCATGGGCACCCTCCGTTTTCGACAGGTTCACAAGGTGAGAGGCTGGACAACGACCCAAGCGGGGCTCGTTACGGCTGCTTCCTTCCGGACCTGACCGGGTTGGCGAGGCGCTTACCCGCGCCAACCTCTCACGCCGGGATATAGGCGCAGGGGCCTTTGCGCGCAAGCGGGTTGCAGCGCAATGGGTTCGGGGCCAGTGTTGCGATGCGGTCGCGCAAGCGCCCGTCTTGCGGCGAAACGACGTGAACCTGGGTGGGGCGGGGACCGGCGATGGGCGGACTGATCAGGATTGACTGGCCCGAATACGGCGCGCCCGCTGTCCCGGCCGAACCTGACATTGCGGAATATTCCCTGCGATTGTCGACGTTTCGTGCGGCGCTGGCGCGGCGCGGCCATGACATCGGGATCGTCTATGGCGACCGCGAGCACAGCGCCAACCTGCATTGGCTGACCGGGTTCGATCCGCGATTCGAGGAAGCGGTCCTGGTGGTGGCCCTGGACCGCGCCTTGCTGCTGGCGGGCAACGAATGCCTGCCCTACACGCAGACCGCGCCCCTGGTCGCGTCGGGGGTGATCGCGGTCGGCCATGCGGCGAGCCTTTCCTTGCCGTCGCAGCCCCGCGACAGCCGCCGTCTGCCGGACTGGCTGGCCGAGGCGGTGCCAAGGGGGGCCAATGTCGGCATGGTCGGCTGGAAATGGTTCGGTGCGGACGAGGTCGACGATCCCGCCACCGCGCTGGACGTGCCCGCCTTTGTCGCCGATCCCGTGCGGGCAGTGGCTGGCAGCGTCGAGAACGCGACCGACCTCCTGATGCATCCCGCCCATGGTCTGCGCGCCCGCGTCGATGCGGGCGAAATCGCGCGGCTGGAATTTGCCAACCACATGGCCGCCGCGGCGCTGCGTCGGATGGCGCATGCGTTTCGCCCCGGCATGACCGACTTCGAGGCGGTGGCGGCGGGGCATGTCGGCGGGTTGCCGCTGGGTTGCCACATGACCTTTGCGACCGGCGCGCGGGCGGATCAGGGGCTGTCCAGTGCCAGTGGCCAGGTCCTGAAGCTGGGCACGCCCATTTCGTTCAATGTGTGCCACTGGCGCGCGAACATCTGCCGGGCGGGATGGCTGGCGCACGATACGGGCGATCTGCCGGCGATGGCAAAGGGCTATGTCGATGACTTCGTCATGCCCTACCTGCAGGCGATGTCGGACTGGTGCGCCCTGATGCGGCCCGGAGTGCCGGGCGGCGCGGTCTGGGATGCGATGCAAGAAGCGCTGCCTTTTGCAACCTACGGTGTGACGCTGAACCCCGGCCATCTGATCGGGCTGGACGAATGGATGTCGTCGCCGATCTCTGATGGATCGGATATCCCGCTGGCGTCCGGCATGGCGATGCAGATGGATGTCATTCCCGGCCATCCGGCCTGGGGGTCCACCCGCATGGAGGACGGCTATGCCCTTGCCGATGCCGCGTTGCGGGCCGACCTTGCAGCCCGGTTTCCGGACGTCGCCGCGCGCTGCGGCGCGCGCGCGGCGTTCATGCGAAAGGTGATCGGGATGCAGGTGCCGGACACGCTGTTGCCGCTGGCCGATACCTGCGGGATCATTTCCCCCTATCTCTTTGCGCCGTCGATGGTCGCGGCACTGTGACCAAGATGCAGGCCGGCGAGGGTCGCCCCGGCCAGAAGATCCGGGGCGACGTGATGCGCCCAGCGCCCGGCCGTCGGCAGGATATCCGGAACCTGCACCACGACACAGCCCGCGCGATGGGCGGATTCCGCCCCGGTCTCGCTGTCCTCGAAGACCAGGCAGCGCGCGGGACTGACCCCCAGACGCCGGGCGGCCAGCAGATAGGCGTCCGGCGCGGGCTTCGGTACCGCCACGTCATCGACCACGATCACCTCGTCAAAGTAGCCCGCGAGCGAGGCAAGCCCCAGCTTGGTTGTCGCCTCGTGACGGCGCGACGATGTCACGATGGCGCGCGGCAGTGAAATCCCGGCCAGCACGCGGTGCGCATGCGGCTTGAGCGGCACGCTGTCCTGGATTGCGGCACGAAAGCCCTCGGCCCAAAGGGAATTCAGTCGAACAACGTCGATCCGGGGCATCGCGGCGACGATCAGGCGGCTGGTAGTGGTGCCATCCTTGCCGATCATGCCGTGCATGAACTCCGGCGTGACCGCGTGGCCGAGTGCCGCAAACGCCTTACGGCCGGTCAGGACCGAGATCGCCTCGGTGTCGATCAGGGTTCCGTCAAGGTCAAAAAGCACGGCGTCGTACATGCAAGGTTCCTTTTCGCGTCACTCGGATCGCTGCATAGGGCAGTCGGCGGGAAAGCACGAGCCTTCGATGCCTGTCGCAGATCGCGCGGTGTTACAGGCGCATCCGAAATCGCTGGAACCCCGCAGGTGTCATCTCCAGCGGCTCCGCCCCCGGCGTCAGCGGATCGTGCTGGCAGCCCAGGGCGCGGGGGCTGGTGTCGAACGTGACCGATGTGTCCAGCCCGATCGCCGAAAAACGCCAAAGCTGTGGTTCGGGTGGGGCGACTGTGCCGGTCTGCAGGATAAAGCGCGCAAGCATGTCGCGCGACAGCAGCCGCGTTTCCAGCACCACATGCGCCCTGTCACCGTTCACGTAGTGCCCCGCGCCACCGCTGCGAAAGCTGTTGGTGGCCAAGACAAAACTGTCCTCCGGGCGCACAGGAAGCCCGCGATGCGTCAGGTTCCGGATGCGGCGGTTGCCGCGATCCACAACTGTCCCGTCAGGTGCAAAGCGGGGTGCGAAGGACAGGTCGATCTCGTAGCCGACACCATAGACACGGTCCTGATGAAAGCTTGCAAAGGCCGCGTTGATCAGCGGGCTGTCCTGCGCGCCGGGCAGTATCTGATGGTAGATGGATGCGGAGCGTTCCAGCCAGTCGGCAAGCTCGACCCCGGTCAGGCGCAAGGCGGCGACGGTATTCGGGAACGGGCACAGATCGGCGGCATGGCGAAACGCCAGAGGCCCGGCGGGGATATCGACATAGTTCGTCGGACCACCCCAGCCGCCCGCCTTGATCGGGGCCACCGCCGACAACAGCGGCAGCGGTGCGAGGTCGGTGCCCAGCAGCGCCCTTGCCACATGATCCGCCTGCGCGGCCGCAACCAGCCCCAGCGTCATGCTGTCGGCGACCAGCGAAAAATAGCTTTGCAGCCGGTGGTCGGTCCGGCCGATTTCGCGGCGGATCCAGCGTCGCGTCGCACGGTGGACGTCAATGGCGGCGGATTCAAGCTGGCGGACCGTCTCGCCCGCGGGTCCCGCCGATTTCCGGGGATGCAGGTCCGTGACGGCGCGCAGATGCGACCGCGATGCCGCCACGGACCAGCCGCCCCAGGGAGATCTGCGCAAGGCCAGGTCGATGATGCCCAGATGCGACCCGAAATGACCCGGCAGGATGGCAGGCTTGCCCGACAGCCGCCCCGCCTTCGGGTCGATGCCGGGTCCGGTCAGATGATCCGGCCCGGGAAACGCAAGATGACTGTGACCGGCGATCATGACATCGACGCCGTCGATGGCCGCCAGCTCAACCGCGCAGTTTTCATGCCGGCCCGTCGGCCCGGACGGTGCGGCGATGCCGGTATGCGCCAGGACCACGACCAGATCCGCCCCCGCCCGCCGCAGCCTCGGGACCCAGACCTGTGCCGCGTCGATCATGCCGCAGACCTGCAGCCGCCCTTCCAGATGCTGACGGTCCCATTGCAGGATTTGCGGGGGGGTGAACCCGATCACCCCGATTTTCAACATCTGGGTGGCACCGGTGCCGTCGACGACCTGGCGCGTCAGGATCGCAAAGGGCGGGACAAGATGATGATCAAGGCTTGGGTCCTTGCCGCGTTTCAGCATCAGGTTTGCGGACACGACGGGATGGCGCGCCTCGGCCAGCACGCGGGCCAGGAAAGGCAGCCCGTAGTTGAACTCGTGGTTGCCGAGCGTACCCGCATCATAGCCAAGCTGTCCGAAGGCCGTGATCATCGAATGGGGCAGGCGTGTCCTGCCGCGCGCAAGGTAGTCGCCGATGGCGGAACCCTGCAGAAAGTCGCCGTTGTCGAACAACAGCGACTGCGTCACCTCGGCCCGTGCCTGCAGGATCAGGGCTGCGGTCCGTGTCAGCCCGTAGCCGTCGACCGGCCGGTCGTTGAAGTAGTCATACGGCACCAGATGGGCATGCAGATCGGTGGTGGCCATGATCCGCAACGCCACGTCCGATACCTGCGTTGCCGGCATATTTGGACCCTGTCCAGGGCCGATGACCGGGCGCGCGGACGTCACCTGGGCGGCTCCGTCGCGGCCTTGGTCCAGACGATCTGCGGCATCTGCTTTCTTGACCTCGATCCGCACCCTTTGGCGGTCCTTCGTTTTCTGCAGCGCTGGCGTGGCAACGTTGATTTGGCAATCATGAGGCGTAGTTACATGAGATGTGGTCAGCTTTGGGTTGTAAATCGGACATAGTTGGGACCGGCCCTTGGCGCTTTGGACAAGACGTGGCAACAGGGGCGTGACGTGGCATGTGGAACACCGGACAGGATGCGGATCGCAGAGACAGTCACCTTTGGCGGGTCGGGACTGGACCGGGCCGCGGCGCTGCGGGACGACGCCGCCGCCATTGCGCGCCTGTGGGACAATGGTCTGGTGATGCCGTTCTGGCGTGGCAAGCCGTTGATCGCACTGGACATGGCGCCGGAATGGCTGGCGTCCGGCCATCCCGTTCTGGCCTCCGCGACAGGCACGGTCTTTCTGGGCCGTGACGGCGACCGGGGTTATTTCGGCTGCGATCTGCCGGATTGGGCAGCGGATGCGGGTGCGGACCTGCAACCCGGTTTCAGCGACCGCTCGATGCAGCGCCACCCCGCAATTTCCGCCGAGGCGGGCTTTCAGGAACTTCGCGGCGCAATGGTGCATCTGTCGCCCCGCGCGGCGGAACTTCTGGCGACGGCCAAGGCGCTGTTGCAGTGGCACGCATCGCATCGGTACTGCGCCGCCTGCGGGCAGCCATCGGCTGTCGCAAAGGCCGGTTGGCAGCGGAACTGTCCCGCCTGCGGCACCAGCCATTTCCCGCGTACCGATCCTGTGGTCATCATGCTGGTACTGCGCGGCAACCGGGTGCTGTTGGGGCGCAGCCCAGGCTGGCCCGAGGGGATGTATTCCCTGCTGGCGGGCTTTGTCGAACCGGGCGAGACGCTCGAGGCTGCCGTGCGCCGCGAGGTGGCCGAGGAGTCCGGTGTGCAGATCGGCGCGGTGCAGTACCTTGCCAGCCAGCCCTGGCCATTCCCGGCCTCGTTGATGGTCGGCTGCCGCGCCGAGGCGCTGACCGACGCCATCACCCTTGATCCGGTGGAACTGGAACACGCCCTGTGGGTCGGACGGGAAGAACTGTTGCAGGTCATGGCCGGGCAGCACGGCGTGATCCGGCCGCCACGGCAGGGTGCGATTGCGCAGTTCCTGATGTCGGCGTGGCTTGCCGACACTCTTGTTTGAAGCAAGATGGCTGCTGCTTCCGGCCTTGCGCCGATAGCCCGGGGACGGATGGATGAAGATCAACGGCAAACATGATGTCGATGTGCCGCTGGCCTTTGTCGTGCGCACGCTGGCGGATTTCCAGGCTTGGGAACGTGCAGCCTTGCGGCGGGGTCTGGACGTGCGCCGGACCGACCGGCTTGCAGAGACCGGGCTCGGGTCCACGTGGACGGCCCGGTTTCCGTTCCGCGGCAAGCCGAGGAACATCGAATTGCAGGTGGTCGAACTTGATCCGACCGGACGGGTGACGGTGTCCTTTGTCGGCAAGTCGGCATGGGGAACGGCAACCCTGGTGCCTCTTGCAATGAGCCCCCATCGCACCCGCATTTCGGCAGATCTGGTGGTGCAGGCGCGGACCCTGTCGGCGCGGTTGCTGTTTCAGTCGATGCGGCTGGCGCGCCAGCGGGTGGTGCGCAAGTTCGAACAGCGACTGGCCCAGTTCGGGGCCGAAGTCGAAGCGCGTTATCGCGCGGCAGGCGGCTGATCCGGGCCTAGCCTCGTTCGCGGTCGGCGGGGTAGACGCCAAGGATGTTCATCTGGCTGGTAAAATAACGCAGCTCCTCCAGCGCGCGCGCGACATTGGCGTCATCGGGGTGGCCCTCGATGTCGGCATAGAATTCGGTCGCGGTGAACGACCCGCCGACCATGTAGCTTTCCAGCTTGGTCATGTTGACGCCGTTGGTCGCAAATCCCCCCATCGCCTTGTAAAGGGCGGCGGGAATGTTGCGGACGCGAAAGGTGAATGTGGTGATCATCCGGCCCTTGCCGCGACGGCTGTGATCGGCGTTGCGCGCCATCACCAGAAAGCGGGTGGTGTTGTTGGCCTGATCCTCGATCTGGCGGGCCAGGATGTCGAGACCATAGATCGACGCGGCAAGGTCGCTGGCCAGCGCGGCCCGGCTTCTGTCGCCGACTTCGGCGACTTCGCGCGCGGCGCGTGCGTTGTCTGAACTGACCCGCCCGTGGATGCCGTGTTTGCGCAAAAACCCCGCGCATTGCGGCAGGATCACGACATGGCCATAGGCTTCGGTCACGTCCGAAAGACGGGCGCCGGGGACGCCCAAAAGGTTGACATGCACCCGAACGAACGCCTCGTCCACGATGTGCAGCCCCGATTTCGGCAGCAGGGAATGGACATCGGCCACGCGCCCATAGGTAGAGTTCTCCACCGCCAGCATGCCAAGATCGACCTCGCCGCGCGCGACCTTCTCGACAACGTCCTCAAAGGTGGTGCTGGGAACGGCCTCCATGCCGGGGCGCGCCTGCTGGCAGGCCTGGTGCGAATAGGCGCCAAGTTCTCCCTGGAACGCGATTTTGCCGGACATTCGCGCAATCTCCGTCTCTTTTCGCCACAGAGGGGCGTTTGGTCGCGCTCCTACACCTTGCATGGGCACGGGGGAAGGCGATAGATACCCCCGCGGGCGAAGGTACGGGGACGGCGCGACATGTTGGACACGATGACGGTGACAAAAACGCTTGGGGCGCTGTGCGGGACGTTCCTGGTGTTCCTTTTGGGTAACTGGGCTGCCGAGGCAATCTATGCCCCGAAAAAGGGTGAGTATGGCGAAAAACCAGCCCAGGCCTATGTGATCGACACCGGGGCTGCGGCCCCAGCCGCTGAAAGTGGTGCGCTTGCAGTCGATTTCGCCGCCTTGCTGGCGTCTGCCGATCCCGCGGCAGGTGAGAAGGTGTTCGCCAAGTGCAAGTCCTGCCACAAGATCGACGGCACAAATGGAACCGGGCCACATCTGAACGGGGTCGTCGGGCGCCCCAAGGCGTCGATTGCGGGCTTCAAGTATTCCGCAGCCATTCTCGCGGTCGGGAGTGAGGCATGGACGCCTGAGAATCTGAACGGGTTCCTGGAAAATCCCAAGGGGTACATGCCGGGCACGATCATGGCATTTGCCGGTTTGCCCAAGCCCGAGGACCGCGCCAACCTGATCGCCTATCTGTCAACCACCAAGCCGTGACGATTGCGCGCGTCCGAACTGCAGCAAGGCCGCCCCAACGGACGGCCTTTTCACTTTCTTGCGCGCACGTTCACGCAAACGCAACTTGAGACATCGACACGCGTAGATTTAGCGTAATGAATAAATAAAAGGGGTCCGTCGGGCGACAACCCGCGCGATCAGGTGGAACGGGAAAGGCTCAGATGCAACGCAGGTTCATGCAGGCCCAGGGGTCGCGCGCCGCCCCGCATATCGCGCAAGCCGCGCATCTCCGGCCCGCCGGACATGTGCGCGAAGTTCTGGCAACGGGGATCGCAATCCTGGCGCTGGCGGCCATGACGATCGCGGCGCGGGCCGAGACCGTCATCACCGCGCATGGCATTTCGACGTTCGGGACGCTGAAATATCCGGCGGATTTCAAGTATCTGGACTATGTGAACCCCGATGCCCCGAAGGGCGGCGAGATTTCGGAATGGGCGCCGGGCACGTTCGACTCGCTCAACATCTATTCCGTCAAGGGTGTGCCCGCCGCGCTGTCGTCGATCCCGTACGAGTCGATCCTGACCGGCACCTCGGACGAGATCGGGTCGGCCTATTGCCTGTTGTGCGAGACGATGGAGTACCCCGAAGACCGGTCCTGGGTGATTTTCAACCTGCGCAAGGACGTGAAATTCTCGGACGGCACGCCAATGACGGCCGATGATGTGCTGTTCAGTTATGAGCTGTTCCGCGACAAGGGCATCGCCGAGTTCCGTTCGGTGGCGAACGAAAAGTATCAGTCGGTCGAAATTCTTGCCCCCTATCGGATCAAATTCACCTTTACCCCCGGCGTCAGCTTTCGCGACATGCCGGCCTCGGCGGGCGGATTTCCGGTCTTTTCCAAGGCCGACTACCAAAAGAACAACCGCGATCTGGAGGAATCGGACCTGAGGCCGTTCGTCGGGACGGGGGCCTATGTCCTTGACAGCCTGCAGCCGGGTCAAAAGATCATCTATCGGCGCAACCCCGACTATTGGGCGCAGAACCTGCCCTTTGGCATCGGGCGGAACAATTTCGACCGCATCCGGATCGAGTATTTCGGCGACGACACGGCGGCGCTAGAGGGGTTCAAGGCGGGCGTCTATACCTTTCGCAGCGAAAACTCGTCGAAGAACTGGGCGACCGCCTATGACTTTGAGAACATCAGGAACGGCACCGTCATCAAGACGGAACTGCCGAACGGCAACATTGCCACCGGGCAGGGGTTCCTGTTCAACCTGCGGCGCGACCAGTTCAAGGACCCGCGCGTCCGCGAGGCGATCGGCCTGATGTTCAACTTCGAATGGTCGAACAAGACGCTGTTCTATGATCTTTACGAACGGATCAATTCGATCTGGCAAAACACCGAGATGGCGGCAACGGGCACGCCCACGCCCGAAGAGATCGCGATCCTGCAGCCGCTGGTGGATGAGGGCCTGCTGCCCGCGTCGATCCTGACCGACGAAGTGGTGATGGCACCCGTCTCGACGGTGCAAAGGTCGCTCGACCGTGGCAATCTGCGCAAGGCGTCCGCGCTCTTGGACGCCGCAGGATGGATTGCCGGTGACGACGGCATGCGCCGCAACGACAAGGGGCAGACGCTGAAGGTGGAGTTTGTCGAGGACAGTCCCGCATTTGAACGTGTGATCAACCCCTATGTCGAAAACCTTCGCGCGCTGGGCGTCGATGCGATACTGACGCTGGTTGACCCCGCGCAGATGAGCCAGCGCAGCGATCCACCAAATTTCGATTTCGACATCATCGTGGGCAATGCCATCAATGGCGGGTACGAGCCGGGCAGCGAATTGAAGCAGGCCTATGCGACCGTCACCGCGAACAATTCGACGCGGAACCGCGCGGGCCTGAACAATCCGGCGCTGGACCGGCTGACAACCGTGGTCGAGGGTGCCAAGACGCGCGCGGAACTGGATGTGGCCGTCAGGGCGCTGGACCGGGTTCTGCGGGCCGAACGGTTCTGGATCCCGCAATGGTACAAGCCGACCTACTGGTCGGCCTATTATGACCAGTACGAACATCCCCAGACCCTGCCGCCCTATGCCTTGGGCGAAATGGACTTCTGGTGGTTCAATGCGGAAAAGGCGGAAAAGCTAAAGGCCGCAGGCGTGCTGAAGTAACCGCATGATCGCCTATATCCTGCGCCGCCTTTTGCTGGTGATCCCGACGCTGTTGGGGATCATGGTGGTCAACTTTGCGCTGACGCAATTCGTCCCCGGCGGCCCGTTCGATTCCATCGAGGCGCGGCTGGAGGGCGAGGCGGACACCCTCGGAGCGGGGGCGGACGATTCAGGCAAGACCGCAAAGCCTGCCAACGATGGTCAGGGCGGCTATGTCGGCGCGCGCGGTCTGCCGCCGGAGTTCCGGTCCAAGCTGGAGGTGGAGTTCGGCTTTGCGCGGTTCCTTTGCCCCGAAGGGTATCAGGGTACGCTCGCCCGGCAGGCCAAGGATTGCAAAAAGGAAATGATCCCGGCGACGGAGCGTTTCCTGATCATGATGGGCAAATTCGTCCGGTTCGATTTTGGCGAAAGCTACTTCCGGTCGAAAAGCGTCGTGGATCTGGTCCTGGAAAAGATGCCGGTGTCGATCACGCTGGGTTTGTGGTCCACGCTGATCGCCTATCTGGTGTCGATCCCGCTGGGCATCCGCAAGGCGGTGCGCGACGGATCGACCTTTGACAGCTGGACCTCGGGCATCATCATCGCGGCCTATTCGATCCCGGGGCTGCTGGTCGCGGTGCTGCTCTTGGTGCTGTTCGCGGGCGGATCCTACTGGCAGATATTCCCGCTGCGCGGTCTGACGTCCGAAAACTTTGACCAACTGTCCTGGGGCGGGAAGATCGCAGACTATTTCTGGCACATCACGCTGCCGGTTCTGGCCTCGACAATTTCGTCCTTTGCCACGCTGACGCTGCTGACCAAGAACAGCTTTCTGGATGAGATCAAGAAGCAGTACGTGATGACTGCCCGCGCCAAGGGACTGAGCGAAAGGCGTGTGCTTTACGGCCACGTGTTCCGCAATGCGATGCTGATCGTGATCGCAGGCTTTCCGGCGCTGTTCATCGGGGTCTTTTTCGGCGGATCGCTGATCATCGAGACAATCTTTTCGCTGGATGGACTGGGACAGCTGGGGTTCCAGTCGGCCGTGCAGCGGGACTATCCGGTGGTCTTTGGCACGCTGTTCGCGTTCGGGCTGATGGGGCTGGTGGTCGGGATCATCTCGGACCTGATGTATGTCTGGATCGACCCGCGCATTGATTTCGAGCGGAGGGGCTAGATGCGTCTTTCCCCCCTGAACCAGCGGCGCTGGCGGAACTTCAAGGCGAACGGGCGGGCCTACTGGTCGCTGTGGATTTTCGCGATCCTGTTCGGCATTTCGCTGTTCGCCGAAGTGCTGGCCAATGACCGCCCGCTGCTGGTCAGCTATCGCGGCGAATGGCGGCTGCCGTTCCTGACGTTCTATTCGGAGCAGGATTTCGGGGGCGATTTCCGCACCGAGGCGAACTACAAGTCGCCCGAGCTCGACTGCCTGATCCTGACCGGCGGGCTGGTGGAGTGCTTTGACGCGCCCGAGGAAATAGCCCGGTCGGTCAGGGAGGGGACCTTTGACCCCGCGACCGACGGCTTTGTCAAAGGGTCGATCCTGTGGCCGCTGATCCCCTTCAAATACAACACGATCAACGATCTGGGCGGGCAGGCGGCGCCTTCCGCCCCAGACGCGACGCATTGGCTGGGGACCGACGACACATCCCGCGATGTGCTGGCGCGCGTGATCTACGGGTTCCGCCTTTCGGTCGCGTTCGGGCTTATCGTCACGGTTCTCACCTCGATCATCGGCATCGCGCTGGGCGCGGTACAGGGCTATTTCGGCGGCAAGGTCGACCTCTTCGTCCAGCGCCTGCTGGAAATCTGGGGCGGGGTGCCGGAACTCTATTTCATCATCATCGTGTTCTCGGTCTGGCAGCGAAGTTTCTGGATTTTGCTGCTCATCATGGTCCTTTTTGGCTGGACCCGGTTGATCGGTGTCGTCAGGGCAGAATTCCTGCGGGCACGGAACTTTGAGTACGTCCGCGCAGCCAAGGCACTGGGTGTCCCCGACCGCGTGATCATGTTCCGCCACGTGCTGCCCAACGCGATGGTCGCCACGCTGACCATGCTGCCCTTTGTCATCTCGGGCACGATCGGGTCGCTGGCGGCGCTGGACTACCTTGGTTTCGGCCTGCCCGCGTCGCTGCCGTCGCTGGGCCAGCTGGCGCGGCAGGCGCAGCAGAACCTGCAGATGCCGTCGCTGGCCTTTACGGCGTTTTTTGTCTTTGCGATCATGCTCAGCCTGCTGGTGTTCATCTTTGAAGGCGTGCGCGATGCGTTCGATCCGCGAAAGACCTTCCGATGAGGGGGTCTGCCGCATGAACGTGCTGGAGGTGCGCAACCTGACGGTGCGGTTCCGCCAGGATGGCCGCCTGATCGAGGCCGTCAAGGGCATCGACCTGACCGTGAAAAAGGGCGAGACGCTGGCGTTGGTCGGCGAAAGCGGGTCGGGCAAGTCGGTCTCGGCGCTGGCGACGGTGGGGCTGTTGCAAGACAGCGCAGACGTGTCGGGTTCGGTGATGTACAATGGCAAGGAACTTGTCGGGGCCAGCCTTGCCGAATTGCGCCGTATCCGCGGCAACGATGTCAGTTTCATCTTTCAGGAACCGATGACGTCGCTGAACCCGTTGCACACGATCGAAAAGCAACTGGCCGAAAGCCTTGCGCTGCACCAGGGCCTCTCGGGTGACGCGGCGCGGGCGCGGATCATCGACCTGATGCACAAGGTCGGCATACGCGATGCGGCCAGCCGGCTCGGGGCCTATCCGCACCAGTTGTCGGGGGGACAGCGCCAGCGCGTGATGATCGCAATGGCACTGGCGAACGGGCCTGAACTGCTGATCGCCGATGAACCGACGACAGCGCTGGACGTGACCATCCAGGCGCAGATTCTGGACCTGCTGGCCGACCTGAAACAGTCCGAAGGTCTCAGTCTGTTGTTCATCACGCACGATCTGGGCATCGTGCGGCGGATCGCCGACCGGGTCTGCGTGATGCAGGGTGGCGAAATCGTGGAACAGGGGACCACCGCAGAGGTGTTTGCAAACCCGCGCCATCCCTACACGCAAAAGCTGATTGCGGCAGAGCCTGCGGGCCGGCCCGATCCCGTGGCTGCGGATGTGCCCGTCGTGATCGAGGCGCAGAACCTGCGGGTCTGGTTTCCGATCCATCGCGGATTGCTGCGGCGGACCGTCGGGCATGTCAAGGCGGTGAACGATGCCAGTTTCACCGTTCGCGCGGGCGAGACTCTGGGCATCGTCGGGGAAAGCGGGTCCGGCAAGACCACGCTGGCGCTGGCGATCCTGCGGCTGGTGTCGTCAACCGGCCCCATCGTGTTTCGGGGCCGCGACCTGCGGGGGCTTGCAGGCGCAGACCTGCGGGCGCTGCGCCGCAACCTTCAGGTCGTGTTCCAGGATCCCTTTGGCAGCCTGTCGCCGCGCATGACGGCCGAACAGATCATCGCCGAAGGCCTGGGCGTTCACGGCGTTGAACCGGGGCGCAACCGGCGCGACATGGTGGCAGACATCATGACCGAGGTTGGTCTCGACCCTGCCGCGATGGAACGCTATCCGCATGAGTTTTCCGGCGGCCAGCGCCAGCGTATCGCCATCGCGCGCGCGATGATCCTGCGCCCGGCGCTGGTGGTGCTGGACGAGCCGACCTCGGCGCTGGACATGACGGTGCAGGTGCAGATCGTGGAATTGCTGCGCGACCTGCAGCGCAAACACGGGCTGGCCTACATCTTCATCAGCCACGATCTGCGGGTGATCCGGGCGCTGGCACACAAGGTCATCGTGATGCGCGCCGGCGATGTGATCGAGGCGGGCGCGGGCGACGCCATCTTTGCCGCCCCGACCACGGACTACACCCGTGAACTGTTGCAGGCGGCATTCGGGACAGCGCCGCCGTGAAGGTGCTGTTCGTCCATCAGAACTTTCCCGGCCAGTTTCTGCATCTTGCGCCGGAGCTGCGGCGGAGGGGCCATCAGGTTCTGGTTCTGACGGATGTCGGGAACACCCAAGACACCGACCTGCCGCTGGTCCGCTATCGCCACGACGCGCCCGCAGTCGATCCGGCTCAGACGCGTCTCGGTCGCAAATACACCACGATGAGCGATCGCGGCGTCACCGTGGCTCGGGCGGCGCAAAAGCTGCGACAGCGGGACGGGTACGTGCCGGATGTCATCATCGGGCATTCGGGCTGGGGCGAGACGCTGTTTCTCAAGGAAGTCTGGCCCGAGGCCCGGCTGGTCGTCTATGCCGAATTCTACTATCGGGGCACCGGCGCGGATGTCGGGTTCGATCCCGAATTCGGGGCGGCCGGGTTTGATCAGGTCATGATCGCCCAGGGTCGCGCGGCGCATCTGGCGCATGCCATCGTGCATGCCGATCTGGCGGTCTCGCCGACCGAATGGCAGGCCGACACCCATCCGGGGCTGTTGCGGACACGCGTGCAGGTGATTCACGATGGTGTCGACACGGATGCCGTAACGCCGGATGCCGCGGCCTTTGTCGACCTGCCGGGCGGGCGGCGCATCACGGCGGGCGACGAGGTGCTGACATTCGTGAACCGCAATCTGGAACCCTATCGCGGCTATCACATCTTCATGCGCGCCTTGCCCGGCGTTCTTGGGGCAAGGCCCGACGCGCAGGTCGTCATTGTTGGCGGGGAGGGGGTCAGCTATGGGGCCGCGCCCAAGGACCGGACCGGCTGGAAGGACGTGTTTCTGGACGAGGTGCGCGACCGGCTGGACATGTCCCGCGTGCATTTCATCGGCAAGGTGCCTTACCAGACTTTCCGGGCGCTGATGCAGGTGACGCGCGTTCACGCCTACCTGACTTATCCCTTCGTGCTCAGCTGGTCGATGCTGGAGGCGATGTCGGCGGGGGCCGTGGTCGTGGGGTCGCGCACTGCGCCCGTGTCAGAGGTCATCACCGATGGCGTGAACGGGCGACTTGTCGATTTCTTCGACGTTGCGGGCTGGGCGGCAACGCTGTCGGACTGCCTGGCCCGGCCAAAGGCGTTCGCGCATCTTGGCGCGGCCGCCCGCGACACTGTTGTCGGGCGCTACGACCTGCGTAAGGTCTGCCTGCCGCGCATGGTGGCGCTGATCGAAAGCCTGGACTGACGGTTCGCGGCGATCACTGGCTGACCGTTTCGCAGGGCACGGCACGCGCGGCCAGCCGGCGGCAGGCCAGATCGGCCTGCGCCTCCGACAGGCCCAGGAAGCTTGCGGAATAGCCATCGCTGCGCTGGACGACCTTGCGCAAGCCGCCCTGCAGGGTGGCACTTTCGGCCAGGGCCAGCTTGAACATGGCCTTTTCCGCTGCGGCGTAGGAATTGAATCCGCCGACGCTGACACCCCATTGGCTGCCACCAGAGGTCGAGATGGCGACGACAACCTCCTGCTCTTCGGGGGCGGGCGCGGGTTTGGCAACGGCGTCAAAGATCGGGGCGCGACGGCTGGTTCCGGGCATCGACAGCGCGGCAAAGGTCTCGGTGGGTGCCGCGATCATGCCGGTGCTGGACACGGCCTCCACGCCGGTGACAGCGCCCGCCTCGCCCGCCAAGGCATCGGCAACGACGATTTCAGGCGCGACGTCAGACGGGGCCACGGTTTCGGGGGCGACCTCTGCCACCGCCATGTCGGGCGCAGCCTCCGGCATCAGCCCGTCGGGCCGGGACGGCGGGCGCCTGGACGAGACCATGATCAGCGCGGGATCATCAGGCGCGGCGGCGTCGGCCAGCGCGACGGCCTGCGCGTCAAGCGTTCCGGCGGTGGCAGGATCAGCCAGCGCGATGGCCTGTGCGTCAAGCGTGCCTTCGGGGGGCAAGGTGACCGGGGCCGCAAGGTCGGAACTGGGGTCGAGCGAGGCCACGGCCAGGTCGGCCGGGTCTTCGGTCGCGGCATCAGCGACCATAGCGGCGTCATCTGGTGCCGCCGGGTCAGACCCGGCCCCGGCCAGCATCAGGGCCTGAGCCTCCAGCGTGCCTTCGGGCGGCGGCGGGCTTGTGGCTTCGGCCAGCGCGCCCTCGATCCCGGCGGCCAGCGCGATGGCCACGGCATCGGAAACCGGGTCTGTCGTCGGCCTGGATTTGGGCCTGGCCGATGCCAGAACCTGGCCCGAGACACGCACTGTTTTTGCCGAGGATCCCGGCACGTTTTCGGGCAGCCCGTCATCCAGCGCGATCAGCTCGTCATCGGCATATGCCGGCGCTTCGGGTTTCCTGACCTTGGCATTCGCCGGGGCCTCGCCAAAACCGAGGTCCAGCAGTTCGGCCATCGTGGCATTCCGTTGCGCCGTCGAAGTGCCGCCAAGGACAGTCGCGATGATTCGCTTGTTGCCGCGTTCGGCGCTGGCGGTCAGGTTGAAACCGGCCGCGACGGTGTAGCCGGTCTTGATCCCGTCCGCGCCCTTGTAGCTGTCGAGAAAGCGGCTGTTGGTGCTGCGGACCGTTGCGACACCCGCATCCGCGGTGCGGCGGGAAAAGATGTTGTAGTATTCGGGGAAGTCGTAAAAGAGCCGCCGCCCCAGCGTGTTCAGGTCGCGGGCCGAGGACAGATGGCCGGGTGCCGTCAGCCCGTTGGCATTCTTGAAGGTGGAGTTCGTCATCCCCAGCGCCTTGGCGGTGCGGGTCATGCGTTTTGCAAATTCGGCCTCTGATCCGCTGACGGCCTCGCCGAGTGCGGTGGCGGCGTCATTGGCGGATTTCACTGCGGCCGCGCGGATCAGATAGCGCAAGGCAATCTTTTGTCCGGGCTTCAGGCCCAGCCGCGAGGGCGGTTGCGCGGCGGCCTTTTTCGAGATCGTCACCTTTGTGTCCAGCGTGATGCGGCCGGATCGCAGTTCTTCGAACACGATGTACAGCGTCATCATCTTGGTCAGGGACGCGGGGTGCAGCCGGGCGTCGGCGTTCTTTTCATAAAGCGTCTCGCCGCTGCGGGCATCCACGACAATCGAGGCAAAGGGGGCGGACCAAGAGGCCGATCCCGGCAGGGCGCCCGCCACGACGACCCAGAAAATGACCACATAGCGGAGATACCGCCCGATCTGCGATGCCACGTCGCGCGTTCCTTGTCACTGCCTCGTGGATCGCAATTCAGGCCGCGATCCTTGTTATTGAGCAAGCCTAGCACGCAGGTTGGTTCAGGAAAACCCCTCTGTTTCAATGGGTTTGCGGGCAAAGCTTACTGTTGCACGGGTTCTGCAGTCGCCCTCGAAGTCGCCATATGTGGTGGTGGCTGATCAATAAGCAACTACCTGTAGCTCCTCCAGTGCCATATTTTTGACCAGATCGGCGAGACCGGCCAGGTCGGGCAGCGCGAAAAACCGCGGATCGTCCACGGGCGCGTCGGCAAGTTCCAGCGCCCATGTCTCCGGCTGCGGCACATGGATGCCAATGCCGCCGATGGCCAATACCGGCAAGACATCCGATTTCAGCGAATTGCCCACCATCGCGGCGCGGTCGGGTGGCGTGCCGTGGCGGACAAAGATCGACGCATAGACGGCGGGCGTCTTGTCCGACACGATCTCGACCCCGGCGAACAGATCGCCAAGACCGGACTGTGCCAGCTTGCGTTCCTGATCCAGCAGATCGCCTTTGGTGATCAGCAAAAGCTGGTAGTCGGGTGCAAGCCCCTCGACCGCCGCGCGCGCGTGCGGCAACAGCTCGATCGGCTGTTCCAGCATGTCGCGCCCGGCAGCCAGCAATTCGGCGATGACGCGGGCGGGTACACGGCCTTCGGTCACTTCGATGGCGCTTTCGATCATCGACAGCACGAACCCCTTGACGCCGTAGCCATAGCGACCAAGGTTCCTGCGCTCTGCCGCCAGCAGCCGTTCGCGCATGTGGGTGGGTTCGGCATAGTCGGCCAGAAGACCCGCAAACCGGTCCTCGGTCAGCCGGAAATACACCTCGTTCTGCCAAAGCGTGTCATCGGCATCAAATCCGATGGTGTGAAGCGCCGCATCCGGCATGACGAGACTCCGATCGTTTCGGCTGACCTGGCAATAGTTGGGCGGCTGCCCCTTTTCGGCAAGGCGATTTAGGGTATATTGGGGGTCTGCGGTAAATCTTGTCCTCGGAACGGGTTCTTCACGTGTCGCAACGGTCTTTCATCATGGCAGGCAGGACGGACGGGTCGGACAGCGACGCGTCGATCCTGACCAAGACAAAGACCAAGACCGCGCGCCCGCCCCTGTACAAGGTGTTGCTGTTGAACGACGACTACACGCCGATGGAATTTGTCGTTCATGTTCTGGAGCGGTTTTTCGGGCTGACACATGCGCAGGCCTTCGAGATCATGCTGACGGTCCACAAAAAGGGACTGGCGGTGGTTGGCGTCTTTTCGGCAGAGGTGGCGGAAACCAAGGTGGCGCAGGTGATGGATTTCGCCCGGCGCCACCAGCATCCGCTGCAATGCACGATGGAAAAGGAATAGGCCGCCCCGCCGGTCGCCCATGCGCGCAGACAGGTTGTCCCATGCCGTTGAAAGCGGCGCGCTCGTGGTGCCTGACCATGGTCGCATCGCGATCTTCGGGCCAGCAGCCTCTCAGGACCTGACGATCTTTCCGCAGGCCCGGGTGCAAGTGATCACGCGTCAGCGACTGGACCATGACACCTTTGTCGCCGCAGGCTATGATGTGCTGCCAGGTGTGACACCGGGGGCCGCGATGGCGCTGGTCTGCGCATCGCGGGCAAGGGTCGCGACGCAGGCACTGGTCGCCGATGCCGCGACCTGCCTTGCGCCAGATGGTCAATTGGTGCTGGACGGCCAAAAGACCGACGGCATCGACACCCTGATCCGCGCGGTTGCGGTACGGGCAACAGTCGGTGCGCCGGTCATCAAGGCGCATGGACGGCTGGTCGTGGTGGCGCCGGGGACGGATTTCGGTGACTGGCGGTCGGTCCCGCACATCATTGAAGGCGGCTTTGTCACCCGACCCGGTGTGTTTTCCGCCGACGCGCCCGACCCCGCATCGGTCGTGCTGGCCGAGGCGCTGCCGCCCAGGCTTGGGTCGCGTGTGGTCGATCTGGGTGCAGGCTGGGGGTATCTGTCGCGCGCGATCCTTGCCCGCGATACCGTCCAGCATCTTGACCTGGTGGAGGCGGACGGCGTCGCCCTCGACTGCGCCCGCGAAAACGTCACCGATCCGCGCGTCCATTTCCACTGGGCGGACGCGCTGACGTTCAAGCCGGCAGCACCCGCCCATGCCGTCATCTGCAATCCGCCATTTCACACCTCGCGCGCCGCAGACCCCGCGCTGGGGGCGGCGTTCATCCGCGCAGCCCAGCGGATGCTGGCCGCCGAAGGGACGCTCTGGCTGGTCGCGAACCGCCACCTTCCCTATGATCCGGTGCTGGCGGGCGCGTTCCGCGAGGTGGCCGACATCGGCGGCACCAACGCCTATCGGCTGATCCGGGCGTCAAGACCGCACCGGCCCGTGAAAACCAACTGAACGAAGGGAACTGCCATGTCGATGTCAATCTCTGGCAAGACGGCCATTGTGACGGGGTCAGCCCATGGCATCGGGCTGGCCATCGCGCGGCACTTTGTCGACAAGGGCGCGAATGTGGTCTTTGCCGACATGGACGAGGCGGGGCTGGAGGCGGAACTGGGCGACGAGGCCCGCGCCGAGGGGCCGATCCGCAAGTTCGGCGGCGACCTGTGCCAGAAGCTGACGATCAACAACCTGTTGTCCTTTACCATCGATACGTTCGAGCGGGTCGACATTCTGGTCAATGCGGCGCGGCACATGGCCGTGTCGGACCCGCTTGGCGTCGCGGATGACGCGGTGGAGCTGCTCTGGCGCGACAACGTGCTGACCAGCCTGCGACTGTCGCAGATGACTGCGCGGCGGATGATCCAGCAGGCATCGCGTTCGGGGGATGCGGGCGAGGCTGCGATTGTCGGATCCATCATCAACCTGTCCTCCATCGCGGCGCACCTGACGCGGCCAGAGCTGCTGGGCTATTCGGTAGCGTCTGCTGCGGTCGACCAGATGACGCGGTCGATGGCGGTGGCGCTGGCGCCGATGGGGATCCGCGTCAATGCGGTCGCCTTTGGTTCGGTGATGAGCGCAAGCCTGCAGGCCACATTGAAGGACAATCCCGATTACCGCGCCGAAATCACCCAAGGCACGCCCTTGCAGCGCATCGCCGCCCCGGCGGAACTGGCCGAAACAGTGCAGTTCCTGGCGTCGGACGCCTCGAACTTCATCACCGGCCAGATCCTGACGGTCGATGGCGGGCGCAGCCTGATCGATCCGGTCGCCGCCCCGGCGCATTGACGCAGGTCAGGACCGCGAAAGCCTGGTTGGCGGCTTATCTGCCGGGTGCTAGGCATGGGCACAAGGCACAGGAGAGCTTTTGATGACGGACCCCTTCGACAGCCGCAAGACCCGCGCATCGGCGTGGTTTCGCACCCTCCGCGACCAGATTGTTGCAGCGTTCGAGACGCTTGAGGCCGGGCACGGCACGGGCCAGCCGGGTGTGTTCGAGGTGATACCCACCACGCGTGCCGATGGCGGCGGCGGATTGATGAGCGTGCTGCGGGGTGGGCGCGTTTTCGAAAAGGTCGGCGTCAACATCTCCACGGTGCATGGCACGCTTGGGGATCGCGCGCAAAAGGCGATGGCCGCGCGCGGCGTGCCCGGCATGGCCGATGACCCCCGGTTCTGGGCCAGCGGCATCAGTCTGGTGGCGCATATGGTCAACCCCCATGCGCCGGCCGTCCACATGAACACGCGCATGTTCTGGACGCCCGGGGCGGCCTGGTTCGGCGGTGGTTCGGACCTGAACCCGGCGCTGGAATATCCCGAAGATACCGCTCATTTCCACGCCCGCATGCAGGCCGCCTGTGACGCGCATGGCGCCGACTACTATACCAAGTTCAAAGCCTGGGCGGACGAGTACTTTTTTGTGCCGCACCGGGGGCGCGCGCGGGGCGTGGGCGGCATCTTCTATGACGATCTGGATACCGGCGACTGGGAGGCGGATTTCGCCTTTACGCAATCGGTCGGCAAGGCGTTCATCCCGGCCTTTGTGCCGCTGGTGGAACGGCGCTGCGCGACGCCCTGGACCGATGCCGATCGCGAAACACAGCTGACCCATCGCGGGCTTTATGCCGAATACAACCTTGTCTATGACCGCGGTACCAGGTTCGGGCTGGAAACCGGGCATGACGCGAACGCAGTGCTGATGAGCCTGCCGCCGATCGCCAAGTGGCACTAGCGATGTCCGAGCTGGAACTGCATGCGGCATTCGGTTCTGTCCATGACGATGATGGCGCGCGTGTCGTGGCCTTTGCCGCCAGTGACGATCCGGAGGATGGCTATGTCTTTGTCCAAGCGGACATCACATCCCCCGCGGCGCCGCTTTACCTTGAGGTCAGCGACGAAATCTTTGGCGCATTTGACGCGCTGGAGGCGGTCCATTTCGGCGACGGGCTGATCGCGCTGACGATCCGGCCCGCGATGGCGATGCGGTTCGGGGCGGTCTCGCGGGTGCTCGTCCATTGGGACGACGCAACCGATGGCGGCGCAGAGGCTGCGGCGGCCTTGCAGGCGATGATGGCGCGTTAAGCGCTTTGCGCGTTCAGCAAAAGCCCGATCCCGATGACGACGATGGCGATGCCGATCATCTGGCGGGTCGTGACGGGCTGGCGAAGGAAGTGGCGCGACACGGCCAGCGCCATGATCACCTCGACCAGCGCCAGCGTCCGGACATTGGCCGCCGTCGTCAGCGCAAAGCCGATGAACCAGAACTGCGATGCAAATGCGCCAAGGAACCCGGCCCCGAGCGACGTGCGCCAGACGCCGAATGACGCGGTCAGCGCCCGACGGTCGAACAGCAAAAGCCAGACCAGCAGAAGCCCCGCCTGGATCGCGAGGCCGACAACAAGGATCGTGCTGGCACGGATCAGAAAGCCGCCCTCGGGCAGGTGCAGGATGCCGCCCCGAAACCCGATGGCGGCAAGGCCGAAGAACAGTCCTGCCAACAGCCCGGTGGCGGCAGGCCCAAGATCGCGCAGCATCAGGCGTGCCGTGTCCGGCCGGGTCGACAGGATGACGACACCTGCGGTGGCCACGACGATGGCCGCGAATTTTGGCACTGTCAGGGCATCGCCGATGGTGACAGCGGCGATCAGGGCGACCATGACGGGTTCGGTCTTGATCCAGGCGGTGGTGACGGCGAACGACCGCGATTTCATCGTGATGAGCATCAGCGCGGTGGCGGCGATCTGTGCCACGGCACCCAGGGCGGCAAAGCCAAGGCTTGCTGTGGTCATTGTCGGGATGGCCTCACCCGTCGCCCGGGCCGTCAGTCCAAGAAAGGCGATTGCAAAAGGCAGGCCGAACACGAACCGCACCTGCGTCGCGCCCAGCGTGCCGATCTGGCGCGTCAGGCCCCGCTGCGTCACGTTGCGCGCGGTCTGGGCGGCCGCCGCGACCAGCGTCGCCAGCACCCAGAGCCAGCCGGACATCTCAGCCCCCTCGCACCGTGTCGATCATCAGTTGCACATGTGCGGGGTTCGCGTCCGGCGTGATGCCATGGCCAAGGTTGAAGATATGCGGCCCCTTTCGGAACGCCTGCACGACATGCCGGGTGGCCGCAACCAGTGCAGGCCCGCCCGTGACCAGGTGTTCGGGCGCGAGGTTGCCCTGCACGCAGCCATCGACCTGCACATTGGCCGCCCCCCATTCCGGGCTGACCGAATTGTCCAAGGCGACGCAATCGGCCGCAGTCGCCTTGGCAAAACCGACATAGCCTTGCCCCGCCTCGCGCGGAAAGGCGATGACCGGCATGCCGGGATGCCGCGCCTTCAGCGCCGCGATGATCTTCGCCGCAGGCTTCACCGCAAACTCGGTGAAATCGTCGCCCTTCAGCGACCCGGCCCAGCTGTCGAACAGCTTGACCACCTCTGCCCCCGCCTGCACCTGCATCGACAGATATTCCACCGTTGCATCGGCGATGAGGTCGATCAGCGCCGAAAACGTCGCGCGGTCGGTTTCCTTCAGCTTGTGGGCCGCCGCCTGATCCTTGGACCCGCGCCCGCCGATCATGTAGGTGGCGACGGTCCAGGGCGACCCGGCAAACCCGATCAGCGTCGTCGCACGCGGCAATTCCCGCGCAAGGATGCGGACCGTCTCATAGATCGGGTCCAGCGTGTCGTGGATGTCGTCCTTTGGTCGCAGCCCCGCCAGTTGCTGCGGCGTCGTGACGGTCTCCATCCGCGGCCCTTCGCCCTCGACAAACCAGAGCTTTGGCCCCAGCGCCTGCGGCAGCAGCAGGATGTCGGCAAACAGGATCGCGGCATCGAACCCATAGCGGCGGATCGGTTGCAGCGTCACCTCGGCGGCCAGATCGGGGCTGTAGCACAACGACAGGAAATCGCCCGCCTGTGCCCGCGTGGCGCGGTATTCCGGCAGATAGCGCCCGGCCTGGCGCATCATCCAGATCGGCGGTGTGGGAAGGATTTCGCCGCCAAGGGCGCGCAAAATGGTCTTTTGGGTCATGGCCTCGGCTCCTTTGGCCCATGGGTCCGATGGCGGGCGGGCGAAGTCAAGCCGAACGAGAGTTGTCAGGCCAGGATGACAGCGTTAAGTCTGGGCGAATGACACACAGCCTGCCCTCGCCCGCCAAACCCCTGAAGATCGGAACCCGTGGATCGCCGCTTGCCCTTTGGCAGGCGCACGAGGTCCGGCGCTGCCTGATGGTGGCATTTGGCTTGGCCGAAGGCGCGTTCGAAATCTGCGTGATCAAGGTGATGGGCGACCAGATCCTGGACCGGGCCCTGAAAGACATCGGTGGCAAGGGCCTGTTCACGCGCGAGATCGAAGAGGCGCTGCTGGCAGGTCAGATCGACATCGCGGTCCATTCGATGAAGGACATGCCGACGGTGCAGCCCGATGGACTGCGGCTCGACTGCTATCTGCCGCGCGAGGATGCGCGGGATGCGTTTGTCTCGCCCCGGTTTGCGGGGCTGGAGGCGCTGCCTGCGGGGGCGGTGGTCGGGTCGTCCAGCTTGCGCCGTCGCGCGCAACTGGCGCTGCGTCGGCCCGACCTGAAGCTGGTCGAGTTTCGCGGCAACGTGCAGACCCGGATGAAAAAGCTGGAGGACGGCGTGGCACATGCCACATTCCTTGCGATGGCGGGGCTGAACCGGCTGGGGATGGCGCACATGGCGCGCAGCGCCATAGCGCCAGAGGTGATGCTGCCCGCCGTGGCCCAAGGGGCCATCGGGGTGGAACGGCGCGAGGATGACCCCGTAACGGCAGCTTTGGTGGCTGCGATCCAGGATCATCCGACCGGCATCAGGCTGGCGGCCGAGCGGGCGTATCTCGCGCGGCTTGACGGGTCCTGCGAGACGCCGATTGCGGGTCTTGCGCTGATCGAGGGGGACCAGCTTTGGCTGCGCGGCGAGATTTTGCGGCCCGACGGGTCAGAGGCGATTGCGGGCGAACGGCGCGGACGTGCCAGCGATGCCGCGGGCGTTGGAACTGCGCTGGCCGAGGACCTGCTGTCACGCGCCCCGGCGGGGTTTCTGGCCGGGCACTGACCGGCTATTCCTGTGACCGCAGCACCTGGGCCGGCCGCGCCGCCAACGGACGCCAGGCAAAGGCAAGGCCTGCCAGAAGTGTCGCCAGAATGCCGCCGATGACGATGGCAAAGGCCGAAACCGGCTCGAACCGATAGGCGGCATCCATCACGAAGGTCATCACCGCCCAGCCGCCGATGGCCCCCGCGATGATCGCGACGACACCCGCCGCTGCCCCCATCAGGGCCGCCCGCAAGGCAAAGCTGCCAAGGATCGTGGCACGCGTGGCGCCAAGCGTTTTCAGTACCGCCGCCTCGTAAATGCGGGCGCGCTCGCCCGCCGCCGCGGCCCCGATCAGCACGACAAAGCCGGTGATCAGGGTTGCCGCCGCGGCCCAGGCGGTCGCAGTCGCGATGGCGGTCAGCGCTTCGGTCACGCGGTCGATGGCGTCGCGGATGCGGATGGCGGTGACGTTGGGCATCGCCTTAGTGATCTCGCGCAGAAGGCCCGCCTCGGCCTCGGGCGGGGCGTAGACGGTGGCGATGAAGGTATGGGGTGCGCCCTGCAGCGCATTCGGCGACATCGACATCACGAAGCCGATTCCAGCGGTGGAAAAATTCACCTCGCGGAAACTGGTGATCCTGGCCTCGATGTCGCGGCCAAGGACGTTGACGGTGATCATGTCGTCCAGTTTCAGGCCGATCTCGGCGGCCTCTTCGGCGGCAAAGGAGATCTGCGGCGGACCGGCATAGTCGGCGGGCCACCATTTGCCCTCGGTAATCTTGGTGCCTTCGGGCGGGGTGGCGGAATAGGTGAGGCCGCGATCACCGCGCACGACCCAGTGGTCGGTCACGTCCAGCGCATTCCGTCCGTTGATCCGGGTCACGACACCGCGCAGCATGGGCGCGCTGTCGACCTTGGTCACGGCGGGATTGGCCGCCATCCGGGCGCGAAAATCGTCGATCTGGGTGTTCTGGATGTCGATGAAGAAGAACGCGGGCGCGCGTGCCGGCAGGTCGCGCGCGATCGATGATCGCAGATTGCTGTCGATCTGGCCGATGGCGGCAAGGACGGTCAGGCCAAGGCCCAGGGACAGGATCACCGACATGGCCTCGGCGCGCGGGCCACCAATGGCGGCAATGGCGCTGCGCCAGGCGACATGGCCCCGCGCGATCCCGGACCGCGCCACGCGGCGCGTGAGCCGGCGCATGCCAAGGGCTGCGGCGCCAAGCACGACCATCGCCCCCGCAATGCCGCCGGCCGTCGACAAGGCCAGCCACATTGTGCCGGAAAAAATCACCGCCCCCCCGATCAGCAGGACGGCAAGCAGGACCAGCGCCACCAGATAGCGCCTGCGCGGCCAGCCAAACCCGCCCGCGCCGCCCCGGTACAAGGCCGCCGCGCGGACCTTTTCGCTGCGCGCAAGGGGCCAGAGCGTGAACAGAAGCGCCGTCAGGATACCGTAGAAAACCGCCTCAAGCGCCGCGCGCGCGGAAAACGCGATGTCGGCGGGAAACGGCAGTTGTGCTTCGATCAGCGGCGACAGCGCGATCGGGATGCCGATGCCGAGGACCAGCCCGATCAGCAGCCCGAGGATCGCCAGCAGGCCGATCTGGATCAGGTAGATGCAAAAGATCAGCCCGCCCGTCGCGCCAAGGGTTTTCAGCGTCGCGATGGTCGCGGTCTTGCCCGCGAGATACGCACTGACGGCCGAGGACACGCCGACCCCGCCGACCGTCAGGCCCGCAAGACCGACCAGCACCAGAAAGGCCGCAATCCGTTCAACGAAATTGTCGATGCCGGGTGCGGCGCGGCGCCGGTCCGACCAGCGGATGCCGGCCCCGTCAAAGCGCGCCTCGGTTGCGGTCTTCAGCGCCTCAAGATCGGTGCCGGGCGGCAGCGTCATGCGGATGGCACTTTCATAAAGCGTGCCGGGCGCAAGCAGGCCGGACTTTGCCAGCGCGGTTGTCAGGACGATCGTGCGCGGCCCCAGGGTCAGCCCGCCTGTCGCGCTGTCAGGTTCGCGCAGCAGTGCCGCGCTCAGGCGGAACGTCTGTTCGCCCAGCCGGAACGTGTCGCCGGGTTTCAAGGCAAGCCTGTCCACCAGAACCCGGTCCATGACAGCACCCGGCAAGCCGTCACGGGTGGCAAGGGCCTCCGCCAGCGGCAGCGCGGGGTCCAGAACCACCGCCCCGGTCAGGGGATAGGCGTCATCAACCGCCTTGACCTGCGTCAGCCCGGTTTCTTCGCCCACCACCACCATGGAGCGAAAGTCGATGATCTGTGAAATTTTCGTCGCCCGTTCCCGCACCCATGCAAGTTCTTCGGGCGTCGCCGTGCGATAGGTGAATTCCAGTTGCGCATCGCCGCCCAGAATGACGCCTCCCTGTTCGCCAAGGCCGGTCTCGATCGCTGCCCGCAGGGTGCCGACGGCGGCAATTGCCGCCACGCCCAGCGCCAGGCAGGCAAGGAATATGCGAAAGCCCTTTAACCCGCCCCGCAATTCGGCGCGCGCGATCCGCCAGGAAAGGCTCATGCGGCAAGGTCCATCTTGGCAATGCGCCCGTCATTCAGCCGGATCACCCGATCGCACCGTGCCGCAAGTTCCGGCGCGTGGGTCACAAGGACCACCGTGGCACCATGCCGGTCACGCAAGCCAAAGAGCAAATCCATGATCGCCTGGCCGTTGACGCCGTCCAGGTTTCCGGTCGGTTCATCCGCAAGCAGGATCGCGGGTCGCGGGGCGGCGGCGCGGGCAAGGGCGACACGTTGCTGTTCGCCACCCGATAACTGGGCGGGGTAGTGGTTGATGCGCGGGCCAAGGCCGACCGCCTGCAATTCGTCGGTCGCGCGGGCATAGGCGTCGGCATTGCCCGCCAGTTCCATCGGCAGGGCGACATTCTCAAGTGCTGTCATGGTCGGAATCAGGTGGAAAGACTGGAACACCACGCCCATATTGCCCCTGCGGAACCGGGCCAGCGCATCCTCACCCATCGCGGTCAGGTCTTGCCCCAGGGCCATCACGGTTCCGCCCGTGGCGCGTTCCAGCCCGCCCATGAGCATGAGGAGTGACGACTTGCCCGACCCCGAAGGACCGATCAGCCCCACCGTCTCGCCCCGCGTCACGGTCAGCGAGATGCCGCGCAGGATATCGACGGGCCCCGCATTGCCCGCAAGGGTCAGGCGGGCATCGGTCAGCGACAGGATCGTGTCGGGCATCTGGTCAGTCCTCGGGATGGGTCGCCACGTGGGATATGGCGCGGCCCGCATGTTCCGCAACCTCACAATCGCGTGGATTCTGATGATAAATGCGGCTGTTGCCAAAGAGCCGGTGATCGTGGCGCTGGGCGACAGTCTGACGCAGGGATACGGCCTGGCACCCGCAGACGGCTTTACCGTCCAGCTTGAGGCGTGGTTGCGCGCCAACGGTCATCCGGCCGTGGTGCAGAATGCGGGCGTGTCGGGCGATACCACGGCGGGGGGGCTGGCGCGCGTGGGCTGGGCGCTTGGGCCGGACGCCGATGCGCTGATCGTCACGCTTGGCGGCAACGACATGCTGCGCGGTATTGATCCGGCCACAAGCCGCGCCAATCTTGATGGTATCCTGAAGGAGGCAACGGCGCGGGGCCTGCCGGTGCTGCTGGTGGGTATGACTGCGCCGGGAAACTTTGGCGCGGACTACAAGTCCGCGTTCGATGCGATGTATCCGGACCTGGCGGCTGAGTATGGTGCCCTGCTGGCAAAGGACTTTTTCGACGGTTTGGTTGCGGCGGGCGCGGATCGGTCGAACCCGGCATCCTTTGCCCCGTTCCTGCAGGCCGATGGCATTCACCCGAACCCCGAAGGCGTCAAACTTATCGTGGCGGCGCTGGGGCCAAGGGTGGTCGAACTGCTGGGGCGTGTGGGGACCAAGCCGTGACGACGGCGCTGCTGGAGGGGTTGCGGCAGGCGATCGGTCCGTCGCAGGTGCTGACCGGCACGGACATGGCGGGCTATCGGCAGGACTGGATGCAACGCTTCGTCGCCGCGCCGGTGGCGGTCGTCCGGCCGGGCAATGTGGACGAGGTTTCGGCGTGCCTGCGCCTTGCGGCGGAGGCGGGCGTGCCGGTGGTTCCCGTGGGCGGCAGGACGGGACTGGTCGGGGGCACCATGACCACGGGCGGTTTGATGATCAGCCTGGAAAGGATGAACCGCATACGCGACCTGCGTAGAGGCGCGCGCGTGATCGTGGCCGAAGCCGGGGTCGTGCTGTCGCGCCTGCATGAGGCGGCCGAGGCCGAGGGGCTGTACTTCCCCCTCTGGTTCGGTGCGCGGGGGTCGGCGATGCTGGGCGGCGCACTGTCCACCAATGCAGGCGGATCGAATGTGCTGCGCTATGGATCGACCCGCGCCCTGTGCCTGGGGCTGGAGGTGGTGCTGGCCGACGGGCGCGTGCTGAACCTGATGAGCGCGCTGCACAAGGACAATTCCGGCTATGACCTGAAGGATATCTTCATCGGGGCCGAGGGGACGCTGGGGATCATCACGGCGGCGGTCATGAAACTGGTGCCAGCGCCCCGCGCCTATGCGACCGCGACCGTGGCGACGGGGTCGATCGGTGATGCGCTGGTGCTGCTGAACCGGGTGCAGGACGCGACCGGCGGTCGGGTCGAGGCGTTTGAACTGATGCCGCGCACCTATCTTGAGCGGCTGGCAGAGGTGCGGCCCGATCTGGGGCAGCCCTTCGCCGACAAGCCGGAGGTCGCGGTCCTGATCGAGGCCGCGACAACCGCTCCCGCCGATGCGACCCCCGCCCCGGACGGAACGGTGCCCCTGACGCAGGTTCTGGAAAGCATTCTGGGCGAAATGTTGGCGGATGGGCGGATCACTGATGCGGTCGTGGCGCAAAGCGAGGGCCAGCGCCGCGCGATGTGGGCAAGGCGCGAGGCGGCGGCGGAACTGACGCAAGGCGTGCATCCGGCAGTGGATACGGATGTCTGCCTGCCCTTGGACCGGGTCGCCGATTTCATGGAAATGGCGGTGGCGCGGCTGGCAGTGGCCGATCCCGGGGCGGGCAACTTCACCGTGGCACATCTTGGCGACGGGAACCTGCATTTCACGGTCTTCCCGTCGCATGAGGACCTGTCGGACCGCGCCATGGAAGTGGTCGAGGATGTCGTGCAGGAACTGGGCGGCAGCTTTTCGGCCGAGCATGGCGTCGGATTGTCCAAGCTTGCCTCGATGCGGCGGCGCAAGGACCCGGTGGCGCTGGACGTGATGCGGGCGATCAAGGCGGCGCTGGACCCCAAGGGCCTGATGAACCCCGGCAAGGTGATCCCGGAATGATGCGGGACATCCTGGGGCACCTGCTCGCCTTCGATACGGTGTCGTCCAATCCGAACCGCGCGTTGATCGACTATGTCCAGGGGCTGTTGGCCGAACATGGCATTGCCTCGGTCCTTGTGCCGGATGCGTCGGGCGGCAGGGCAAACCTCTATGCGACCGTTGGGCCAGAGGGGCCGGGCGGCGTGATGCTGTCGGGCCATACCGATGTCGTCCCGGTCGAAGGGCAGGCGTGGACGGTGCTGCCTTTCGCAATGACCGAACGCGACGGGCGCATCTATGGGCGCGGTGCGGCAGACATGAAGGGATTTGTCGCCTGCGCCATCGCGGCAATGGTTGTGGCCAGCAAGCGAAAGCTGGCGACGCCGCTGCATCTGGCGCTGTCCTACGACGAGGAAATCGGCTGCATGGGCGTGCGGTCGCTGATCGACATGCTGGCGGCGGCCCCACACCGGCCCCGGTTCTGCATCGTGGGAGAGCCGACCTTGATGCAGGTGGCGACGGGGCACAAGGGCAAGATCGCCTTGCGCGCGACGTTCACCGGGCGCGACGGGCATTCGGCATTGGCCCCTTTGGCACTGAACGCGCTGCATCTGGCGGCGGATTTCATCGGCGTGGTGCGGGGATTGCAGGCCGATGTCGCGGCGACAGGATTTCGCGATGGGGACTATGACGTGCCCTATACGACGCTTCATGTCGGCAAGATGTCGGGCGGCGTCCAGGTCAACATCGTGCCGAACCACGCCGTCGCGGATTTCGAGATCCGGTCTCTTGCGGGTGAGGATACCGATGGCCTGATCGCCACGCTGCAGGCTGGGGCCGATGCGCTTGTCGCGCCCTTGCGCGCGGACTTTCCCGAGGCGGCCATCAGGATCGAGCGGCAATGGGACTATCCGGGTCTCGGCACCCCGCCGGATGCGGCCGTGGTCAATTTCGTGAAATCGCTGACCGGCGCGAACGCAACGATCAAGGTGGCGTTCGGCACCGAGGGCGGGCTTTTCCATGCGCGCCTCGGGGTTCCCACCGTCATCTGTGGGCCGGGGTCGATGGCACAGGGCCACAAGCCGGACGAATATGTCAGTCTGGACCAGCTTGCGCGCTGCGAGGCGATGCTGGCGGCGCTGGTCGCGCGGCTGGTGTCGGGCCTTTAGGCGTCAGGTCCCGAGGTTGCGCAACCGCGCGGCCACCTGCGCATCGACGCGGAATTGCCCGGTGATCGGATAGGCCAGCAGGACGTCGCTTTCCTCTGCGCCCTGTCCGATGTTGTGCAGGATCAGCGGCCGGGTGCCGTCCGCGCTGCGCCGGTCCGACACGATGCCGATATGGGCAAGATTGCCCGGCAATTCCCATGTCACCAGATCGCCCGGCAGAAACGGCGTGGGTTCGCGCGGGTCAACGGGCAGGCTGGCGCCCAGTCGCGTCAGCAACGTCACCAGGTTCGGGACGCGCCGGTGGTCGATGTTGCGGTCAGGTGTCGTCAGGCCCCACAGCGCGGGATAGGCCGAGAACTCCGCGGTCATGTCGCGGTTCACCGCCAGTTGCAGATCGACATGCCAGCCGTCGCGCATGGCGCGGATGACGACATCCGTGGCGGCACCCCGGTCACGACGCACATCGCCACCCGGAAACGCCAGTGTCGCATAGGCGGGGTCATAGCCCGTTGTCACGCCGACCTGTTCGCGCGCCGCTGCGACGAAATGCGATGGCACCATGCCGCTGCCCGGCGCCGCCAGCAACGGCAGGGTCCCGAGTGTCAGCCAAAGCGTGGTCAACAGTGTCCGGATCATGGTGGAAGGCTAACGCATTTCCGCCCCGCTGGCGAGGTCGGGATTTCTGCCAGTGGCGTCTTGCCGCCGAGGCCAGTAAGAGGACCGACATGGCCGTCACCTTCACCGCGCTTGCCCAGATCCTCGATCACGGCTTCGATGACATCATCGACGTCCGCGCCCCTGCGGAATGGGCCGAAGATCACATTCCCGGCGCGGTCAGCCTGCCTGTCCTGGATGACGAGGAACGCGCCCGGGTCGGCACCATCTACAAGCAGGTCAACCCCTTTACAGCGCGCAAGCTGGGCGCGGCGCTGGTCGCGCAGAATGCCGCGCGCCACCTGCAAGGCCCGCTGGCAGACAAGCCCGGCGGATGGCGGCCGCTGGTCTATTGCTGGCGCGGCGGGCAGCGGTCGGGATCGTTTGCGTCGATCCTGTCCCAGATCGGCTGGCGGGTCGAGACCATCGCCGGGGGCTACAAATCCTACCGCGCGCTGGTGGTGGACAGGCTTTACGGACAGGCCTTTCCCAGCCCGGTGGTCTTGCTGGACGGCAATACCGGCAGCGCCAAGACGGTGCTTTTGCAGATGCTTGGGGCGCGGGGCGTGCAGGTGATCGACCTTGAGGGGCTGGCGCGGCACCGCGGGTCGCTGTTTGGCGGCATGACGGAGGGCCAGCCCACGCAAAAGGCGTTCGAGACCGGCCTTGCAATGGCGGTGGCGCGGCTGGACCCTGCAAGGCCCGTGGTGATCGAGGCTGAAAGCTCCAGGATCGGGCAGTCCCGTGTGCCGGTGTCGGTCTGGAAGGCGATGCTGGACGCCCCGCGGATCGAGATCGCGGCCCCCTTGTCGGCCCGCGCGCAATTCCTGGTGACGCGCTATCCGGACCTTGTGGCGGATACCGATCAGTTGCGGTCGGTGATCGCGTCATTGCGCCGGTTGCAGCCGGCCGAGCGCCTGGCGGAATGGCAGGGTCTGGCCGAAGCCCGCGATCATGTCGGCCTGGCCGAGGGATTGATGACCCATCACTATGACCCGCGGTACAGGCGAAACCGCGATCAGGGCCGGGTTCCGGTGGCGCGGCTCGACCTCGACGTGCTGGACGATGCCGCCCTGTCGCAGGCGGCGGACAATTTGAGCGCGCTGATTGCGCAGATCAGCGGACGATGATCTTGCCGGGGCCTGCGCCGATATGTCCGATGATCGCTGCCGGATCCCCCGCCGCCCGAAGTGCCGCAACCAGAGCCTGCGCCTGATTCCCAGGCACAGCGGCCAGCAGCCCGCCGCAGGTCTGGGGATCAAAGAGCAGGTCTGCGCGGGGCGAGACGGGCACGGAAATGCGCCCGATGAGCGCCGCGCGGTTCGCGGGCATCAGGCTGGAGGCCTGCCCCTGCGCCGCCAGCGCCGCAGCTCCGGGATAGACCGGGACCGCGTCCAGAGTGATCTCGACCGTTGCCGGATCGCCGGCCGCCAGCATCTCTGCCAGATGCCCCGCCAGGCCAAAGCCGGTCACATCGGTCATCGCGCGGGCGTGGGGGGCAAGGAGACGCGAGGCTGCCTGCAGCGGGCGCTGCATTCCGGCGACGCAGCCTGCCCAGACCTCGCCCAAGAGCGCATCCGGCATACGGGTGGCGGACATTTCGGCGGCAAGGATGACGCCGACGCCGATCGGCTTTGTCAGGATCAGCGCGTCGCCGGGCTTCATGCCGCCCTTGGATACCGGGCGATCTGCCAGGCCCGTCACCGTAAAGCCGATGGTCAGTTCAGTCCCTTGCGATGAATGCCCGCCGACAATGTCGGCCCCGGCGGCGCGAAAGACGGCCGTTGCCTCGGCCATGATTTCGGTCAGGGTGTCGCCTTGCAGTCGCGGCGACATGCGGGGCAGGATCACCTGCGCGGCGGCATGTTCGGGTGTGGCCCCCATCGCCCAGATGTCGCCCAAGGCATGAACCGCCGCGACGCGCGCCATCAGGCGGTAATCGTTGGTAAAGCCGCGCAGATGGTCGGTCGTCATCACGCGCCGGCCGCCGCCGGGACGCGCCAGGATTGCCGCGTCGTCACCCGGACCGGACAGGACCTCGGGCCGCTGGGGCGGGGGCAGGCCAGCCAGCGCGGATGTCAGCACCGAAGGAGACAGCTTGGCCCCGCAGGCGCCGCACAAGGGAACCTCGGCCAGAAGATCGGCCAGGCCCGCGGCCGCGCCGGACGGCGTGTCCTGCCGTACCGGGATCACGGGTGTGTCGAGCATCGCCATGAAACGCCGGTCGATCCGGTCTTTCCAGCGCCAGACCCAGGCCCCGCGCACGACAAGGCCGTGCTTGTCGGCCAGCGCACGGCGTCTGCCGAGCGACACCAGTTTCAGGTAGTCGCGCTGCGGATGATAGCGGCGCAAGGTGCCGGTTTCCGCCAGGGTTGCACGCAGGTTGTGGTCAAGAACCCTGGCGGCGCGGACGGCAAAGACCCCGGCCTTGGGGCGTGGCGCGTGCGACAGGTGCGCGCAGTCGCCGACGGCAAAGACGCGGGCATCCGATGTGCCAAGGGTAGGGCCGACGGTCACGAATCCCTCGGTCAGGTGCAGTCCGGTATCGGCAAGCCAGGCCTGCGGGCGCGCCCCGGCGACGGACAGGGTAAAGTCCGATGAAAGGCTGGTGCCGTCGGCAAGATGGACCGCCCTGTCGGCAACGCGCTGCGCCTTTTGGCCAAGCCGCAGGGTGATGCCCGCGCTGGCAAGTTCGGCATGGATGGCGCGGCGCGCTGCATCGCCGGTATCGGGCAGGATCGCGGTGGCCGGATCGACCAGCGTGACGGTTGCGGTGGTGCCGGACTGGCGCAGCCGGTGCATGGCGGCCAGAGCAAGTTCCACCCCGCCCAGACCCGCCCCCAGGATGACAATGCCCGGCGCGCGTGGCCTGCCATCGACAAAAGCCTGCCAGACCTGGGCAAAGGCCCCAAGCGGCTTGGCCGCGATGCCATGTTCGGAAAATCCGGGCAGGTCGGGCAAGCCGGACCCGATGCCGATGTCGATGCTTGCGACATCGAACGGCAGGGGCGGACGGTCCGCCAGCCGGACCGTCGCGCCGTCAAGGTCAAGGCCGGCTGCGCGGTCAAGGATCAGCCGCGCCCCGGCCGCCCGCGCCAGCCGCACCAGGTCGATCATCATCGCGGATGCCGGATAGTGGCCCGCGACATGACCGGGCAACATGCCCGTATAGGGAGCGGTCGGTCCGGGATTGATGACCGTCATCCGCACGCCCGGCATCGGCCGCATCGCCCAGGTCCGCAGGATCAGCGCATGCGCGTGGCCGCCGCCGATCAGCACCAGGTCTTTCACGAAAGGATAGGTTTCGGTCTGCATGGATTCCGGGGGCTGACGGGCGGGCGGACCCTAGCGCGCCGCGTCGACCAAGGCCAGTTGTGCCGGTGATTGCCAGCGCCGCACCCACCCGATAGCGTTGCGGCGATGAAATCACGCCAGAGCATCTCGCAGAACACCAGCCAGCGGCTGACGCTGCATACCGGCCTTCTGACCTCGATCCGGTTCCTGAAGGCGGACGCGAGCGGCCTGTCGCGCTATCTGGAAGAGGCGGCGGCCGACAATCCGCATCTGGTTGTGGAACGGCGCGGCCATTCGGAATGGCTGCCGCGCTGGACGGACGCGTTTCGCCGCATGGGCCAGGGTGGCGGTCCGGATGAAATCGACACGGTCGCCGGTGCCGGGCCCAGCCTGATGGCGCATGTGATGGATGCGATCGAGGCGATGGGATTGTCGCCGCGCGAACAGTCGATCGCCGAGGCGCTGGCCGATGCCCTGGAACCATCGGGGTGGATCGGCAGGCCCCTTCGCGACATTTCGGCCGAGACGCGCGCCTCGCTGCCGGAAACCGAAGCTGTGCTGAAGCGGCTGCAAGGGATCGAGCCGCCGGGTCTTTTTGCGCGGTCGCTGGCGGAATGCCTTGCCCTGCAGGCGCGCGATGCCGGGGTGCTGGACGCAACGCTGCAGGCGATCCTGGACCGGCTGGATCTGCTGGCACAGGGCGATTTCGCGCGGCTGGCGCGGTCCATCGGGATCACCGAGGCCGAGGTTGCCGCCCGGTTGCGCGTCATCCGCAGTTTCGATCCCAAGCCGGGCGCTCAGTTTTCGGCCTTTGCCGCGCCAACGCGCGAACCCGACCTTGTCGTTCAAAAAGGCCGGGATGGCTGGGTCGTTGCGCTGAACAGGTCCGCGCTGCCGGACCTGCGGCTCGCGGACGTGGCCAACCCAAAGGCAGGCCAGCGCGGCGCGGCGCGCAGTCTGATCAAGATGGTCGAGGGGCGCAATGCGACGCTGTTGAAGGTTGCGGGCGCAATCCTGAAACACCAGTCCGCCGCGCTGGACCGCGGGCCGCAGATGCTGGCCCCGATGACGATGGCCGACATCGCGGCGGAGGTCGATCTGGCGCAAAGCACGGTCAGCCGGATTGTTGCGGGCACGGCAGTCGACACGCCGCACGGCACCTGGTGGCTGCGTGCGCTGTTCAGCCAGGCCAAGTCCGAGGGCGGCCAGTCCGCCGCCGCCTTGCGCGAAAGGCTGTCCCGGCTGGTGGCGTCCGAAGACGCGGCGCATCCCTTGTCGGATGCTGCCCTTGCCGCGGTCCTGTCGTCGCCCGGGTTCGACGTGGCGCGCCGGACGGTGGCCAAGTATCGCGGCATGCTGGGCATCCCGCCCGCGCATCGCCGCCGCAAGGACCGGGCCTCTTCGTGACGGCGTGCAGTCGTGCCGACATGCAATCGGGCTTTACCGCGCCGCGCGTCCCGCTATGAACGCATCCGGGCTGTCGCGGCGGCCGACAACCCGCAAGGAAAGTGACGGATGAACTATTATCTGGGTGTCGATACGGGAGGAACCTACACCGATGCGGTGAT
Organism: Rhodobacterales bacterium; assembly: GCA_021155205.1. Lineage (GTDB taxonomy): Bacteria > Pseudomonadota > Alphaproteobacteria > Rhodobacterales > Rhodobacteraceae > JAJNPS01. The sequence continues at coordinate 124,277 of JAJNPS010000052.1, read as the reverse complement.
CCTTGATGCGGCATCCGACCGGGTGATCGGCAAGGCCAAGGCACTGACGACGCGCCACGATCTGTCCGTCGGGATCGGCGGCGCGGTGGATGCGGCGCTGGCCGCGGCCGGTCTGGCGCCACCGAAGGTGTCGCTGGTATCGTTGTCGACGACGCTGGCCACCAATGCGCTCGTCGAGGGGCAGGGCGGTCGCGTCGCGCTGATTGCCATCGGGTTTGACGCGGATGATCTGGGTCGCGCGGGCCTTGCCGATGCGCTGAAAGGCGATCCCGTGATCCGCATTGCCGGAGGACACAGCCATGCCGGGGCCGAGATCGCGCCGCTTGACCTTGCCGCGCTGACGGCAGGGCTCGCCGAACTGGGGGGCGATGTGATGGGCTTTGCAGTGGCCGCCCGCTTTGCCACCCGCAATCCTGCGCACGAGGTTGCCGCCCGCGCCGCGATCCGCGCCGCGACCGGGCGTCCCGTGACATGTTCGCACGAATTGTCGGCGCAACTGAACGGACCCAAGCGCGCGCTGACGGCGGTGCTGAACGCGCGGCTGATCGGCATGATCGACCGGCTGGTGGCGGCATGCGAACGTCATCTGGCGCGGATTGGCATCACGGCCCCGCTGATGGTGGTGCGCGGCGACGGCGCGCTGATTTCCGCCGCAGTGGTGCGCGAACGCCCGATCGAGACGATCCTGAGCGGGCCTGCCGCCAGCATCGTCGGCGCGCGCTGGCTGACCGGTTCAAGGGATGCGCTGGTCAGCGACATCGGCGGGACAACGACCGATGTGGCGCTGCTTCGCGATGGGGTTCCGCAGATCGACCCGCAAGGCGCGCGCGTCGGCGGGTTTCGCACCATGGTCGAGGCGGTGGCGATGCGCACCACGGGCCTTGGCGGCGACAGCGAGGTGCACGTGCTGGGCGAGGGTCTGCATGGCGGGCTGCGGCTTGGGCCGCGCCGTCTGGTGCCGGTGTCGCTTTTGGCGGCGGATCACGGGCCGATGGTGCATGCCGCACTTGACCGGGCGCTGGCATCGGATGCGGTGGGCGAGTTTGACGGCCGCTTTGCGCTGCGGGTCGGCGGCACCGACGCGGCACAACTTTCGGGGCTGACCCCGCGCGAGGCCGCAGTTCTGGCGCGGATCGACCTGCCGGTGCCGCTTGCGCAGGTGCTGACATCGCGGCTGGAGGTCGCGGCACTGGAACGGCTGGTGGCGCGCGGGATCGTCATGGTCGCGGGTGTCACGCCATCGGACGCAAGTCATGCGCTGGGCCGGCTGGCGGCCTGGGACGCGATCGCGGCGCGCAAGGCGATGGACCTGGCGGCGCGGCGGCGCAACGGCTCCGGCGAGCGGGTCGCCGCCGATGGGCAGGTGCTGGCGCAGGCGGTGATCGACCAGTTGACCGCGCAGACCGTCGATTGCCTCTTGGAGGCCGCCTTTGCCGAGGATGCCGCATTCGGGGGTCACGCGCCGGAAACTCTTGCCCGGCACCGCCTGACCATGGCCGGGCTTGACCGGCACAAGGGGGTTGTCGAGATGTCCTTGCGCCTTGGCGTTCCCGTGATCGGGCTGGGGGCGTCGGCCCCGGCCTATTACGGCGCGGTCGGGGCACGCCTTGGCTGCGAGATGGTTCTGCCGGAACATGCAGGTGTTGCGAATGCCATTGGCGCGGTCGTGGGCCAGGTGTCGCAGCGTGTGACCGGCCTGGTCACAAGTCCGGGCGAGGGCCGCTTTGCCGCGCATTTTCCGCAAGGCGTGAAGGTCTTTGCAAGCCGGGAGGCGGCGCTTGCAGCGATGCTGGATGCGGTGGTGCGCAGTGCCACATCACGGGCACATGAGGCCGGTGCCGAGGATTGCCATGTCACCACGACCCAGGACATCCGCGAGGCGGATGTCGAGGGTCGCGCGATGTTCATCGAGGCGACTCTGACCGCAACGGCATCCGGGCGCCCGAGGGTTGCGGCAGGATAGGCAGCCCTGCACCAGACCGGGCGGGCCGCTTCTTGTTTTCCGCTTGACGGTTCAGACCCGCCACACTAACCACCGCAGCCTAGTGGCTAGGTAGCTCAGCTGGTTAGAGCACGCGACTCATAATCGCGGGGTCGGGGGTTCGAGTCCCCCCCTCGCCACCACTTTTCCTCCAACTCACCGCTTGGCCGACACAGACCCTGTCCCCGCAGCGGGGTGATGGCAATGGGCAAGTGCGGTCCGGCACCGTTCCCTTCGCCCCGTGTCCGGCATGTCAGTCGCCGCGAGGTTTCTGGGCCGGGGGGTTGCCGACAGCGAAACACCTGTCAAACTAAGGCTTCGGTTGCGCGTTCGGCGACGGGTGGCGGCAGACCTGGCGCGCCAGTCGCCGGGCGCGTTTTTGGGAGGTCCCGCAGATGATAAAAGCCGGTGAGCCGGTGATGCAGGCGGTGGCACGGCCAAGGATCGCGCTTTTTGGCGCGGTGGGCGGGCTGTCGCTTGCAGAACATCTGCGTGCCGCGGGGGCGGATGTTCTGGACCATGAACCCGCACCGCAAGGCGCGTCGGACGCGCTGGCCCGGCGGCATGGCTATCGCCGTCTTTCTGCGCGCACCGGGGACGTGGGATGCCTTTCCGCGCTGGTCGAAGTGCTGCGCCTGGCGCGCGGTGGGTCGCTGCCCGCCGACTGGATCCGGACCGGCGCCGATGGTCGGTTGCGCGATGGGTTCCGGATTGGTGTCGATCCGGATGGCTTTGAGGATGCAGACGAAATCCTGTTCCTGCGCCACGCCCACCATGCCGCATTGCTGTCTGTCCTGCGTGACGCCGATGTGCTGATCCTGATCCTGTCGGGCGAGGGTTGTCTGGTCGATCCGAAGCACGGCACGCATTACGCCTATGCCGCGGGTTCGGGCGCAGAGCCCCGGGCAAAGGCCGGGCTGGCCCATGTCTTTCCCGATCTGATGCGGCTCAACGACGATTTTCTGGCGTTGCGCGGGCTGGTTGCGGACATCAACCCCGGCCTGATGCTGCGCCTTGCACTGCTGCCGATGCCGGTCGACCCCGGCGCGGCTGCAAAAGACCTGTCCGGGCACCTGCCGGTCCTGCGTCAGCTTTCGGACCTGCGTGTCCTGATGGCGCATTGGTCGGCGGCCTTTGCGGATGTCAGCTATGTGCCCATCTGGGAACTGTGTACCGGGCCACTGGAGCAAACAGGGCTTTTCAAGTCCGGCTCAGGCGAACTGGCACCAGAGGGCGGCGCGCGTGTCGCATCGCTGTGCCTTGGATCGCCACCGCGCGAAGATGTCGTCATTGCCGCCCCGATGCCGGCCGCACCGGACGGCCCCAAAGACATCGCGCAGAAAAAGGCGCGTCGTGCAGAACGGCGGGCAAAGCGGGCCGCAAAGGGCGCCGCATCCGCGTCCGTGATCTGCGAAGAAGAATTGCTGGAGGCGTTCAGCAAATGACTTATCGGCTTTGTGTCATCGGCAATTCGCATGTTGCGGCGTTCAAGCTGGGCTGGGATCAGCTTGCGGCCCGGGGGGACGCGCTGACACGTGCGATCGCGCCCACTTTCTTTGGCGCGCCGCGCGACGGGCTGAAGAACCTGGCGGTCCGCGACGGTCGCCTGGTGCCGACCGCCGATTTTGTCCGCGACCATTTCGCGCGCATGTCGGGTGGCCGCGCGGATGTGGACCCGGCAGTCTATGACGGATTTCTGCTGGTTGGTCTTGGCGCCAGCATGAAGCGGGCCTTGCGGTTCTACCGGACGCATCGCTGGTTTGGCCTGCAGCAGCATCCGGGGCGCCCCGTGACCAGCCGGTCTTTCGCGCGCGCGTTTCTGGCCGAGGGCTATGCCGGCACGCGGTTGGCCCTGATCGCCCGAATGCTGTCAGGTGTGACGGACAAACCCGTCTTTGCGACGCCGGAACCGCACTGGTCGGCCCTGATGCCCGACCACGACGGGAAAAAGAGTGATTTCGGCTGGGCCGGGGCAGCCGCCTCGGGGGACGCGGACATGATCGCCCGGCTTTTCACCGAAGCGGTGACGGACGGCATCGGTGGCCATGCAACGATGATCTGGCAGCCAGCCGTAACGGTGGAACGGGGGATCGTGACAAAATCCGCGTTCAACAAGGGGGCGTCCAGGTTCATCACGGGTGACGGGGCGGACAGTGACGCCGCCCACATGAATGCCGACTATGGGGCAGTCTGGTGGACCGAGGCGGCCCCCCGGTTCGGGCTTGTCCGCGCAGGTCCGCCGCGCCTGCGGCGCGCGCGGGCGCAGGGGGCATCCTGATGGCAGCCGCGTCCTCGCCCTATGCTGGACTGCCGCCCCGCGCTTTCTGGCGGACGGGTGTGGTTGAAGCCCCATACCCTCCGCCGGATATTTTCCGCCCTCGCTGGGGACTGGACCGCAAAGACCGGATCGTGACCGCGGGGTCGTGTTTTGCCCAGCATGTCGGGCGCGCGCTGCGCCTGGCTGGGTTTGAGGTAGTGGACACGGAACCTGTGAGTTCCGATCCGCGCAATCTGGGCGACCGGGCGGCCGAGTATGGGTACGGCCTTTACTCCGCGCGCTACGGCAACATCTACACGGTGCGCCAGCTGCGCCAGCTCTTGGCCGAGGCACAGGGCCAGTTTATTCCGGCCGATTCGGTCTGGGAAAAGGCGGGCCGCACCTTTGACCCCCTGCGACCGAATATCGAACCATCTGGATTTGCAACGCAGATGGACGTGCAAAACGCCCGCAACGCGCATCTTGCCGCCGTGCGCGAAGCCTTTGCGCAGGCGGATGTCTTTGTGTTCACGATGGGATTGACCGAGGCGTGGACGCACAAGGCATCGGGGCAGGTCTATCCGGTGGCCCCCGGGGTTCTGGCCGGGACGTTCGATCCGGACCGACACGTCTTGCAGACGTTCCGACTTGCCGAAATCCGCAGCGACTTTGAGGCCGCTCTTGCAATGATCCGCGCGATCAATCCCGGTGTCCGTGTCTTGCTGACGGTGTCGCCCGTACCGTTGACCGCAACCGCTACGGGCGAGCATGTGCTGGTCGCCACGACGCAGGCGAAATCCGTCCTGCGGGCTTGTGCGGGCGAGCTTTGCGCCGACCATGCACAGATCGACTATTTCCCGTCCTATGAAATCGTGACTTCGGCAAAGGCGGCCGGCCAGTTCTTTGAACCCAACCTTCGGTCGGTGTCGGCGGCGGGGGTTGCGCGCGTCATGCAGACGTTCCTTGCGGCCTATGGCCATGCACCTGCGCCCGCGCCCGCCATTGCGGCCGAGGCAGCCGACAGCGAGGCGCGCCGACAGGAACGCAAGGCGACGCGCAAAGAGGCGCGCCGTCTGGAAAAGGGCAAGTCAAAGGCATGACGCGGGGCTGCGCAGTCCTTGCCGCCACGGCCGGGCGCGGTTGGTCCCGGTGCATGTTTCACGTGGTCGTATCTGCCGTCCGGGCCGACGGGGGGCCGCGATGACTGACCTGAACGATCCCGCCAATGCCCCGCATCCCGATGGCGGCTGGTCCACGCGCGTCCGCACCGTGCCAAAGGCCACCATCGTGCCGATCACCGAGGGCTATCTGGTGCATCGGGCCGGGGTCCATGACGACAGCGGGGCCTTTGTGCAAGAGGCCGTGCTTTGGCGCGGGCGACCCATGCTGGTGCCAGGCCCGGTTCCCGAAGTTGCGCAGGATCTGCCCGGCCGCTGGGTCTGGGGCGGCGTTCTGATCGGCCATTTCGGCCATTTCCTGATGGAAAGCACGGGCAGGCTCTGGGCGCTTGACGCGGTGCGCGGGGCAATCGACGGGCTGGTCTTTGTGGCGCGTCGTGACGTCCCCGCAGGCGATCTTGCGGGGTTTCATCGCGATTTCCTTGATCTTTTCTGCCCCGGCGTCCCGGTCCGCGTCATCACCGAAACGACGCAGGTCGAAACGCTGGAAGTTCCGGGCCAGGGGTTCGGCATCGGGGCCCTGGCCAGCGGGACAGACATCTTTCGCGATGTCATGCATCGCCGTTTTGCCGCGCGCATCGCGCCCCGGGGGGCGGAGCGGCTGTACATCTCGCGGTCCGAACTTGGCGCGACGCTGGGCAGCGTGCTGGAGGAAAAGCGGATCGAACGGGCACTTGCCGCCTGCGGATACGACATCTTTCATCCGCAGCATCACACGCTGGCAGAGCAGATAGCGCGGTACAAGGCGGCGCGGCAGATCGTGGCGCTGGACGGATCGGCGCTGCACCTTTTTGCAATGGTCGGACGAAAAGACCAGCAGGTTGCGATGATCAAGCGGCGGATCAGCAACGGGCTGAACATGATCATCCGGCATCTGGCGGCGTTTACCGGGCGTGCTCCCCTGGTCCTTGACGTGATTTCGCGGCAGTGGGTCCGGTCAGACCGGGGCGGTGCCGACAACTTTTCCTTTGCCGAGCTTGATTTCGGGAAACTTGCCGCGGCGCTGGCAGAGGCGGGGTTCATCCCGAATGGCCTTCACTGGCCGGAACTGACCAATGACGAGGCCCTTGCTGCGGTCAGCCGGATCGAAAGCCAGCTGGAGCGGAAAAAGCTGCGGTTCTTGCCGATGCCGCGCGGAGCGACAGCGCCGCCGAAAACGCGATCGACGACGGTTGCAAGGACCGCCGATCCCGCGTTTCCAGAGGACAAGGAGGCCAAGCGTGCCCGGCGCAAGGCGCGGCGGGCCAAACGGCAGGCTGCGGCGGACAAGCGGTTGCCGGCCACGTCATGATCTTTGCGTTGTCACAACACCAGATGCAATTCTGCGCAGGGCCTTGCAGAACGCGGCGGGGGCGTGCCGACGTCTCTATTCCGGGACGCGGCACTTGTGCTGCACGGCGGTCTTTATCCCTTTGGATGAGTTAAGGATTGACGCGCGTTGTCCGGCGCGGGAACACAGTGCGGTCAAGAAAGTGATGCCGTCCAAAGCAACAGCGTGGTAGTCCCCGGTCATGTCCAGTAACCGTCTGACCATGATCGCCTCGGCGCCGGTGCATGTCCGTGAAGGCGGCATGCTTTATCTTGACCACAAATTTGTCGATGGCATGCGGCTGCACCAGAGCCTGTGGGACGGCGAAGTGCATTGCATCCTGTGGCGAACCGATGCGCCAATTCCCTTTGGCGGCGCGTATGATCCTGCTGACCTTGGATTTGTGCTGAAAATCCTGGAAGCGGGACAAGAGATCGGCGCGGACGACATCCGGGGCGCCGCAGTCGTAGCGGCCTCGGCCGACCTGTCACGGGTGCTTGGCCTTGCGCCCTTGTGCCGGGCAGCGGGGGCAGGCTTTGTGCTGACGGTAGAGTATACGCTGGAGACGCGCCTGCAAATCCTGGCGCTGGACCGCAACCGCAGCCTGCTGCGCAAGGCGCGTTCGACGCTGTGGCATCTCAATGATGAACGTCGCCGCCGTGCGGCATTCCGCGCGGCGGATGCGGTACAGTTCAACGGCTATCCGGCGCAGCAGGCCTATGGGCGGTTGGCCAGGGACGGGCTTTTGTACCTTGATGGACGGATGCGGCGCGGCATGATGGCAAGTGAGGCGGACCTTGCGGCACGGGCAAGCCGCCTTGCCGCAGGTGCGCCGCTTCGGATTGTGCATTCGGGCCGACTTGCGACGATGAAAGGGGCGCAGGACCTGTTGCCCGTGGCGCGCGAGATGCAGCGGCTTGGCGCGCGGTTCCGCATGGATGTGTTCGGCACCGGAGAGCTTGAAGCAGAAATCGCGGCAGAGATCAGGGCCGCAGGCCTGCAAGAGGTTGTATACCTGCACGCCCCGGTCGATTTCGAAACCGGCCTCGTGCCCTTTCTGAAGTCAGAGGCGGATGTCTTTCTGTCCTGCCACCGGCAGGCGGATCCATCCTGCACCTATCTGGAAAGCCTTGGCTGCGGGCTGCCGATCATCGGCTATGACAACCGGATGTGGTCCGCCATGCATGCCGCAAGCGGTGGCGGCTGGCTTGTGCCGACGGCCAGGACCGATCTGATGGCGGCACGCCTGGCGGCGCTGGCGCAGAATCCAGGCGAGGTCGCGATCCGGTCGGAAAGGGCGCTGGAGTTCGGCCGCAAGCATGACTTTGAGACCGAGTTTGCGCGTCGGATGGAGTCCTATGCAAAGTATTCCGGGCAAGGCTGAACTGGCGCAGTCCCAGGTCAAGGCAAGCAGAACGGCTGTCCGGGCACGCTGTCGGATCACGTTCGGAGCTGCATTCTGTTGCGGTACGATCGGAGGTCGCGCCGATCACCGAACGATATGCTCCAGCGGGTCATAAGTGGTGCGATCATCCCAGGTCGCCACCGGCAAGGTGTCGGGCTTGAACCTGATCTGCATCAGTTGGGCGCGCGTGAAAAACCGCCGGTCCGTGACAATGTGTTCGGGGTCAAGCCAGTCCGGGTCAAGCCTGCCCGCCGTGATGGTGCAGCGAAAGAAGATCTCTACCTGATGCAACCCGACCGCCGGATCGTTGAATTCATTCACGAGGACCGGCGATCCGACGGCCACGGTCAGGCCGGTTTCCTCGGCGACCTCGCGCATCAGGTTTTCGGGCAGGGATGACCCTGCGTTGACCCCGCCCCCCGGCGCGCACCACAGGTTGGAATTGCGGTCCGGATAGGCATTGACCAGCAGCAGCCGGTCTTCGTGCAGGATCAGGGCGCGGACGGCCAAGCGTGGCATGTTCATCAACCCAAGGTGGAACCGTCGCAAGATTTTGTCCATGGGCCGGGGTCGCAATTTTCCGGGCATGCGGCTAGATTGAGCGGTATGAAGCCGATCACTCCGATCCTGTCGCGACTGATGCCCGCGCCCCATCGGGACGCGGCGGTCGTGCTGCTGCACGGTCTGGCGCGCACCGGCGTTTCGCTGACCCCGATCGAGGCCGCATTGCGCGCCAATGGCTACCGCGTGGTCAACCGTACCTATCCATCGACCACCGGGTCGATTGCCGATCTGGCCGAGGCGCATGTCGGCCCTGCCGTGGCCGAATGCGCCGATGCGGGAGCGGTGCATTTCGTCACGCATTCGATGGGCGGCATTCTCTTGCGCCAGTGGCTGACCCGGCACCGCCCTGCAAATCTGGGGCGCGTGGTGATGCTGGCGCCACCCAATGGCGGGTCAGAGGTGGTTGATGCCTTTGGAAACTTTCAGGTCTTTGCCTGGGTCAACGGTCCCGCCGGTCTGCAGCTTGGAACCGGCGAGGGGTCGGTGCCGCGGGCCTTGCCGGCGGTTGATTTTGACCTGGGCGTGATCGCCGGGACGCGATCGCTGAACCCTATGGTATCGTCGCCGATTCCAGGACCGAACGACGGCAAGGTGTCGGTCGAAAGCACAAAGGTCGACGGCATGACCGACCATATCGTGCTGCCGGTCAGCCACACGTTCATGATGATCAGCCCTCTGGTCATCGGCGAGGCGCTGACATTTCTGGCGAATGGCCGGTTTTCGACCACGATGACCGTGCGCGAAGCATGGGCGCTGGCACGGGGCGGCACGGCGAGGGCAGGACTTTCATGAACACACCCGCCGCCGTGCGCATCGGCATCGTCACCGTGTCGGACCGGGCCGCGATGGGGGTTTATGAGGACCGGGGCGGCCCGGCAATCGCCGACTGGCTGGCGCGCGCGGTGGTGTCGCCCGTGACGCTGATCCGGCGGGTGATCCCCGATGGTGCGGCATCGGTGGCCGCGGCCTTGATCCAGGTGATCGACGTCGAGGGTGCCGAACTGGTGCTGGTGACGGGTGGCACCGGGCCTTCGCCCCGCGACGAAACGCCCGAAGGCGTGGCGCAGGTCATCACCCGCGAATATGCGGGCTTTGGCGAGGAAATGCGCCGCGCCAGCCTGACCGAGGTGCCGACCGCAATCCTGTCGCGCCAGACCGCGGGCAGCCGGGGCAAGTGCCTGATCATCACCCTGCCGGGCAAACCCGCAGCCATCGCGACCTGTCTGAACGCTGTCTTTGCCGCCGTGCCCTATTGTCTCGACCTTTTGGGTGCGGGGCGGATCGAGACGAACCCCGAAGTCATCAGGGCTTTTCGTCCCAAAGCGTGAAACCGCCGCAACGGAAAGAAAAAATGAACAACAACAACCTCTATGCCCGCGTCGCCAAGGCCGTTTCCCGCGTGGCGGCGCAGCCATCAGTCTTTCTGCTGGCGGTGCTGGTCATCGTGATCTGGATCATCACGGGACCGATCTTCAAGTATTCGGATTCATGGCAGCTGGTCATCAACACCGGGACCACGATCGTCACCTTTCTGATGGTATTCCTGATCCAGAACACCCAGAACCGCGACACGGCGGCGATCCAGTTGAAACTGGACGAACTGATCCGCGCGACAGAAGGCGCGCACAACGCCTTGCTGGATCTGGAAGAACTGGACGAGCGCGAGATTGAGGTGATCCGCGGCAAGTATGAAACCCTGGCTGCCATTGCGCGCGCGCAGCACCTTCGCGGGGAAAAGGACACCGGGTCGCCGGAGGTCTAGCCGCGCGGAACAATCCGGTTCACATGCCCCATCTTGCGGCCCGGTCGCGGCGCGCCCTTGCCATAAAGGTGGATGGCTGCGCCGTTTTCGCGGGCGATGGCCGGGATGCGCGCGACATCATTCCCGATCAGATTTTCCATCACGACATCGGCATGGCGCGACCCGTCGCCCAAGGGCCAGCCCGCCACCGCGCGGATATGCTGTTCGAACTGATCCACGGCGCAGCCTGCCTGGGTCCAATGGCCGGAATTGTGGACGCGGGGCGCGATCTCGTTGACGATCAGGGCTTGCGGTGTGACGAACAGTTCCACCCCCATCACGCCGACATAATCCAGCGCGTTCAGGATGCGCGCGGCCAGCAGCACGGCATCGGTGCGCTGGCTGGCGGTCAGGCGGGCGGGGATCGTGGTGGTGCGCAGGATGCCGTCACGGTGGACATTCTCTCCCGGATCATAGCAGGCGACTGAACCGTCAGGGCCGCGCGCGGCGATGACGGAAACCTCGTGCGAAAAGGCGATGAAGCCCTCGAGGACTGCCGGTTGGCCCTGCATCGCGGCAAGGGCAACGGTGGCGTCGGCGGGGGCCATGATGCGGGCCTGCCCCTTGCCGTCATAGCCAAGCCGCGTGGTCTTGAGAATCGCCGGGGTTCCGATGCGCGCAAGTGCGGCGGCCAGATCAGCGGTGCTGGTGACGGAGGCATAGGGCGCGCAGGCCAACCCAAGGCCGGTCAGAAAATCCTTTTCCGCAATGCGGTCCTGTGAAATCGCCAGCGCGCGGCGGTTGGGGCGGATGGGCCTGAGCGTCTCCAGAAGGTCGAGTGCTGCGGTGGGGACATTCTCGAACTCGTAAGTGATCACATCGACGGACGTGGCAAAAGCGGCCAGCGCGTTATGGTCGTCATAGGATGCCGTCGTGGTGCGCCAGGCGACATCCGCGGCGGGCGGCCCGGCGATGGGTTCATAGATATGTGTGCGAAACCCCAGGCGCGAGGCCGAGACAGACAACATCCGGCCCAATTGCCCGCCACCAAGGATTCCAATGATCGCGCCTTGGTCAAGCATCCGACGGTTCGTCCGGGATCGAGGCGGACAGGGCATCCCGCCACGCCTGCAGCCGGGCGGCAAGGGCCGGATCGCTGATCGCAAGGATGCCCGCCGCCATCAGGCCTGCATTGGCCGCCCCCCCGATGGCCATCGTGGCGACCGGATAGCCGCGCGGCATCTGCAGGATGGAATACAGGCTGTCGATGCCTGCCAAAGCCTTGGTCTGGACCGGCACGCCGATGACCGGAATACGGGTCTTTGACGCCATCATGCCTGGGAGGTGTGCCGCCCCCCCGGCCCCCGCGATGATCACCTTGAGGCCCCGGTCGGCGGCGGTCCTGCCGTAGTCCCACAGCCGATCCGGGGTGCGGTGGGCGCTGACGATCCTGGTCTCATAGGCCACGCCGAGTTCATCCAGGATCAGGGCGGCATCCTTCATCGTGGGCCAGTCGGACTGGCTGCCCATGATGATCCCGACTGATGCCATTGCAGCCCCCGTTTCAAGAAGGCGGCACTATAGCCATGGCAAGAGCAAGCGCAATTCGGTTTGGCCCGATCAGATCCGCAAGGTCATGCGATGATGTCGGGGATCAGTTGATCCTCGATCTTCACGATCTGGTCCTTGAGCGCCAGTTTCTGTTTTTTCAGTCGCCGCAACGTCAACTGGTCGGGGCGGCCCGTCACCTCAAGCGCGTGGATCGCCTCGTCAAGGTCGCGATGTTCGCGCATCAGCACACCCAGCCGGATGCGCAGCATTTCTTCGAAGTTGAGTTCGGAGGGAGCGTTCATGACGATCGGGTGAGTCGCTTTGCCTGTTTCACCCGACAATATAGGAAGCGAACCGCGATCGTGAAGAAATCTGCGACCGATTTGCCGATGGTCTCGCCAAGGCGGACCCTTGCGGGCTGCCGGGCTGCCCCCCATATTCAAGACATCGCGGTGCCCGGATGCGGGGCCCGATACCCGCAGTGTCGCTTGATCAAAGGACATGTCCGCATGACGAAACTGAGCTTTGGCGCCCACCCCTACCTTCTGGGGTTCGAACAACTGGAACGGCTGGTCGAACGTACCGCGAAATCCGGGGCCGAGGGCTATCCCCCGTTCAACATCGAGGCCGTGGCAGAGAACGCCTATCGCATCTCGCTGGCCGTCGCGGGGTTCTGCGAAGATGATCTGTCGATCACCATCGAGGATCGCCAGCTGGTGATCCGCGGTCGTCAGGCCGATGATCTGGGCGACCGCGTGTTCCTGCATCGCGGGATTGCCGCGCGGGCGTTCCAGCGCAGCTTCGTGCTGGCGGACGGAGTAGAGGTTGCGGGGGCAGCGATGGAACACGGGCTGTTGCACATCGACCTGCGCCGGTCGGTGCCGGAAACCGTGGTGCAGACGATCAAGATCGGGCACAAGGACAGCGGCCCCAAAGGAGGCAGGTCATGAATACCCCTTTTCAGAATTTCCCCAAGGACGGTGGCCGCATGGTCTATGTGCGCCCGATCCAGGTGGCAGACCTGCCCGAGGATTTGCGCGAACAAATTGGCGATCTTGAGGTAATCTACGCCGTCCACGGTGCTGACGGGCAGCGTCTGGCGCTGGTCGCGGACCGCAAGCTTGCCTTCCATCTGGCGCGCCAGCATGACGCGACCCCGATGAGCGTACACTGATCGAATAAGCGCGGGCCAACAACGCCCAGTCGCCCGGAAAGGTGTTCGCAATCACAGCGGGCTATGCCTTGATCAAACCCATCTGTTCCAGCTTCAGGATCACCTGATGCGCGCAGTGGTCGACATCGACATTCTCGGTATCGACCACCAGTTCCGCCTTGGTCGGGGCCTCGTAGGGGTCTGAAATGCCGGTGAACTCCTTGATCTTGCCCTCGCGCGCGAGTTTGTACAGGCCCTTGCGGTCGCGGCGCTCGCATTCCTCGATGGAGGTCGCCACATGCACCTCGATGAAGGCACCAAAGGCTTCGATCATCTCGCGCACTGCGCGGCGCGTGGCGGTATAGGGCGCGATGGGCGCACAGATCGCGATGCCGCCGTTCTTGGTGATTTCCGACGCGACATAGCCGATCCGCTTGATGTTCAGGTCGCGGTGTTCCTTCGAAAACCCCAGTTCCGACGACAGATGCTTGCGCACCACATCGCCATCCAGCAGCGTTACCGGCCGCCCGCCCATTTCCATCAGCTTGACCATCAGCGCATTGGCGATGGTGGATTTCCCCGAACCGGAAAGCCCGGTGAAGAACACCGTGAAGCCCTGCTTGGACCGTGCAGGGCTGGTGCGGCGCAGCTCCTCGACCACGGACGGGAACGAAAACCATTCCGGGATCTCCAGACCCTCGCGCAGGCGGCGGCGCAGTTCGGTGCCGGAAATGTCGAGGACGGTGGAGCCCTCTGGCACCTCATCCACGGGATAATACTGTGCCTTTTCCTGCACATAGACCATCTGTTTGAAATCGACCATCTCGATGCCGATCTCGGTCGCGTGCTTGGCGAACAACTCTTGCGCGGCATAGGGGTCGTAGAAATCCTTGCCCTGGCTGTTCTTGCCGGGGCCGGCATGGTCGCGCCCCACGATCATATGGGTGCAGCCGTGGTTGCGGCGGATGATGCCGTGCCACAGCGCCTCGCGCGGGCCGGCCATCCGCATGGCCAGATTCAAAAGCGACATGGTGGTGGTCGAGGACGGGTATTGGCCAAGCACCGCCTCATAGCACCGCACGCGGGTAAAGTGATCGATGTCGCCCGGTTTGGTCATGCCGACGACCGGGTGGATGATCAGGTTCGCCTGCGCCTCACGTGCGGCGCGAAACGTCAGTTCCTGATGCGCGCGGTGCAGGGGGTTGCGGGTCTGGAATGCGACGACGCGCCGCCAGCCCATCTTGCGGAAGAACGCGCGCAATTCGTTCGGCGTATCGCGGCGGCCCTTGAAATCGTAGTGGACCGGCTGCTGGATGCCGGTGATCGGGCCGCCCAGATAGACGCGGCCCGCCTGATTGTGCAGGTAGTTCACCGCCGGATGCGCAAGGTCATCGGCCCCGAAAACCTTTTCCGCCTCCAGTGCCTTGTTGGGCACCCATTTGTCGGTGACGGACAGGATGGCAAGGATCACGCCCTCGGCGTCGCGGAGTGCGATGTCCTGGCCCGGCGGGACGGTTTCGGCAAACTTTTCGGTGATATCCAGCGTGATCGGGATCGGCCAAAGCGTCCCGTCCGCCATCCGCATGTCGCTGACGACACCATCATAGTCGGCCTGCCCCATGAACCCCTTGAGCGGATGGAACCCGCCATTCATGAGGAGTTCCAGATCGCAGACCTGTCGCGCCGTCAGATCCCACGAGGGCAGGTTCCCGGCCTCGACTCTCAGCTTCTGGGCGGAATCGGCGGAAACATAAAGCTCCGGGATCGGGGCAAGGTTGGAGAGCGCCATCGGATCAGCCTTTCACACGCAAGGCAGGTGGTCCCGCCGTTCGGCGCGGCAGTAGCGCGGGTTGTGGGCAAAGTTCAAGCGAATGCGAAAGGCGGGCATACGAAAAGGCCGAAATGCGCGGTTTGCATTTCCGGCGAGGCAAAGATTCTGCGGCGCAGCATGGAATTGGGCGCTTGTTCCAGGTGCAAAACTCCTCGAAGGAGTCCGAAAATTCGCGCGAACCAATTCGGTTGCTATTCCGCCGCCTTCAGGTCCATCTCTTGCGCCGCCAGGAACTTTTCCGCATCCAGTGCCGCCATGCAGCCCATCCCGGCGCTGGTGACAGCCTGGCGGTAGATGTGGTCGGTCAGGTCTCCGGCGGCGAACACGCCCGGAATGACGGTGCGGGTTGACCCCGGTTCCACCTCGACATAACCGCCGGAATGCAGCGGCAACTGGTCCTTGACGAGTTCTGACGCGGGCGCATGGCCGATGGCCACGAAGAAGCCCGCACAGGGGATGTCGGACACCGCGCCGGTCTGCAGGTTCCGCACGCGCACGGCGGTCACACCAAGCGGGGCCTCGTCGCCCAGCACTTCGGTCACTTCGCTGTTCCAGACGACGCTGATCTTGGGGTGCTTGAACAGGCGGTCCTGCATGATCTTTTCCGCCCGCAAGGTATCGCGGCGATGCACCAGTGTCACCTTGGAGGCGAAGTTGGTCAGGAACAGCGCCTCTTCCACCGCCGTGTTGCCACCACCGATCACGACGATTTCCTTGCCGCGATAGAAAAACCCGTCACAGGTGGCGCAGGCCGACACGCCAAAGCCCTTGAACTTCTCCTCGCTCGGCAGCCCCAGCCATTTCGCCTGCGCGCCGGTGGCAAGAATGACCGCATCGGCGGTAAAGGTCGTGCCGCTGTCGGCCTTGGCGACAAAGGGGCGACGTTTGAGGTCCAGGCTGGTGATGTAGTCGGAGATCACCTCGGCGCCCATTGCCTGGGCGTGCGATTGCATCCGCACCATCAGGTCGGGGCCCATCACATGGGTGTCGCCGGGCCAGTTTTCCACCTCGGTCGTGATGGTCAGCTGACCGCCCGGCACCAGGCCCTGCACAAGGATCGGGTTCAGCATCGCGCGGGCGGCATAGACGGCGGCGGTATATCCCGCGGGACCGGAGCCGATGATCAGAACCCGTGTGTGGCGCGACGCAGACATGGCAAACCTCTTTGGCAGCAGGACCACTTATATAGGGTCAAGATCCGGCGGGGGAAACCCTTGCGGGTCAGCAACCGGCGTTGCAGGCGCTGCAACCTTTGGCGGGCCGACGCCGTCGGCAGGCAGGGCCGCCAAAGGCATACGGGCGCGCGTCCGCAACAGAATATTGCTTGAACGCGCAAGAAAATGTCTGCTATCGCCATGTGACGCAACTTTTGCAAAGGCGGACCGCGTGGCCAGCAACAAGCTCGACCCCATTGACCGCCAGATCCTGGCCGAACTTCAGGCCGACGGGCGCATGACAAATGTGGAACTGGCGCACCGGGTCGGAATTTCTGCACCCCCCTGCCTGCGCCGCGTCCGCACGCTGGAAGAGGCGGGCTACATCAAGGGCTATCACGCCGACATCGATGCGCGCGAACTGGGGTTCGAGGTGCAGGTCTTTGCCATGGTGCGGCTGACCAGCCAGGCCGAGGCCGACCTTGCGCTGTTCGAATCGCGTTGCAGGGCCTGGCCGCTTGTCCGCGAATGCCACATGCTGAACGGCGAAATCGATTTCATCCTGAAATGCGTGGCGCCCGACCTGTCCAGCTTTCAGTCATTCCTGACGGGCGAGCTGCTCAAGGCGGAAAACGTGGCGAACGTAAAGACCAGCCTGGTGATCCGCGTCGCAAAGGACGCGCCCGGTCTGCCGTTCGACGTGCTGGAAGGGCGCCTGAAACGCAACGCCTGACAGCGGAGGTCCTTAACCAGATAGGCGGCCCCTTCATGGTGTGCAGAGGTCACACCGGGGCCGCCTTACCGAGCATCAATCCTGATCCCGACGCGGTGGTCGGTCCTGAAGACTGGCCCTGGAACTTGCCCCCGGCCGATCTCTGTCCAGTTTTGATGCCAGAGCGCGCGATGTTTGTCAAAACCTTGCCGGACAATGGCGGAATCGGACAACAATGCCGTCCTTCGCGCGCAGATTGTGTCCTGGACCTGTGTGGATTGCGGCTTTGTCCGCGGAACTGGCACAGTCTGATCGATTCGGATCTACTTTTGGTTGAGCGGCGTTGGGCACAAAGCACCGACAGAAGGCCTGCGGAGCGAGGCCCGGGCAGGTTTGCGGCCGCGCGCCCAAGGGACCGGCGGTTGCGGCGCGGCGCTTGCGACAAGAACAGCCTTCAGCCAGCGACGGTGCTTTTGCATCCTGTTTTCCATCCCTTTTGAGCGGCGACATTTGCTGTCTGCCTTTGCACCGGGTATGGCAGCCGAATGCGGCGGCACTTGGACGGATACGGGGGGCCGCAACGAAATCTGTCGGCGCTTTGCGAACAGACCCCTTGGGAAAGGGGCAAGAACCACCGGAACGGTGGCAATTCAGGCCGGATGATGCCGACCCGGCAAGCGGGGTCCGCGACCGGCGGGCATCACAGCCGGATGACCGAGATCAACCGCCCGTAGTCAGCCTCGCCGGCATGGACGCTGCGCCGATAGGAATAGAACCGCGCCGGATCCGAATAGGTGCAGTGCCCGGTCCATTCGGCGGACCCGACCGCCGCGTCCCGCAGGCGCCTCAACCCGAATCCCGGCAGGTCGAACAGATAGCGGTCCTTGCTGCCGTTGATGAAGAACTGTGCGTTTGATACGCTTTCGTCAACAAAGCTGTCGTAGAATTCGGGACCGACCTCATAGGCGCGCTGGCTGATCGTCGGACCGATGACCGCCGATATGTTCGCGCGGATCGCACCCAGGCGCTCCATGGCCTCCAGTGTGGCCTCAAGAACGCCGCTTGCAGCACCGCGCCAGCCGGCATGTGCCGCGCCGATGACACCGGCAACCGGGTCGGCGAAAAGCACCGGCTGGCAATCGGCCGTCAAGACGGCCAGCGCCAGTCCCGGCACGGCCGTCACCAGCGCATCCGCGTCAGGTGGGGAAGCCGAAAATGGCCCGGTCACGGTTGCCACACGGGCCGAATGAACCTGCTTCAGCGTCAGCAGATGATCGCGCGGCACGCCCAGAACATCGGCCACACGCCCGCGGTTGATGGCCACGATTTCGGACTGGTCCGACGATCCCGGCCCGCAATTCAGCCCGGCGAAAATTCCCGAAGACGCCCCGCCCTTGCGGGTGAAAAAGCCGTGCTTCACGGGCAGTGCGGGCGATGTCAGAATCTCAAGCATCTGGGTGCGGGTCGAATCCGGGGGGTGGCGCGCTGGCGGGCGCATGAAAGGCGATGGCCTTGAACAGCGAACCCATTTCCGCACCATCGGTCAAGCGTCGATGCGCCGCCCGGTGAGCGGCCAGCGCAGAACCCTTCATTCCCCTGGCAAGAATGTCCGCGCGCGCGTCAATGCCCAGCCTGCGCAGCAGGTTCCCTTGCGACGTCACGCCGGTATGCGGCAAGCCGGAGGCCCGGCACAGCGCCTCGAAATCCACATGGGCGGTCAGGTCGGCGTCGCCGGGGTTGGCCAAAGGATGCTCGGGCGTGTGGCGGCGCAGCGCCTGCAGCGTGTCGCCCAACGATCGCCAGCCACCGTAGTCGACCACGATCGCCGCGCCGCCGTGCCGCAGGATGCGCGGGGACAGGTCGCGCATGACCATGTCGGCGGCAGGGCAAACCTCGACCCATCCGCCACGCGGGCAGCCGTCAAACGGCGGTCCTTCCGGCAGCAAGGGCAGGGGCGGCGACAGGCCAAAGGCAAGCTTGCCATCGACGCCTCCGACCAGCCGTTCGTGCCAGGCATCCGTCCGCAAGAACTGGCGGATCGGCAAGGCGTCGAAAAATTCGTTCGCGATCAGGAAAAGCGGCATCGCAGGCAGGTCCGATGCCGCGCCATGCCAGTGTAGCCGCCCTGACAGGTGCGCGGCATGGGGTTCAAGTGTGCGGGCCTGCACCTGTCGCAGCACCGGCGAGGTTTCGACCAGTGCCAGATGTGCGGCGTCGTGAAACCCGGGGACGCCGCGCGTGGCACGCAGGATGTCCGCCAGCAAGGTGCCGCGACCCGGACCGAGTTCGGCCAGCGTGAACGGTGCGGGCGATCCCTGATCCAGCCAGCTTTGCGCCAGGCACAGCCCCAGAAGTTCGCCGAACATCTGACTGATTTCGGGGGCCGTGATGAAGTCGCCACCGGTCCCGAACGGATCGCGCGTGGCGTAATAGCCATGGTCCGGATGCATCAGGCATTCGGCCATGTAGTCGGCGACGGTGATGGGACCGGCGGCGGCGATCCGGCGCAGAAGGATCGCCGCAAGCGCTGTCACGCGGGGCGTGCCCGCATCAGGAACCACAGGCCCGCGGCGATCATCGGCAGGGACAGAACCTGCCCCATGGTCAGACCGTATCCGCCAACCTGCAGCGCCAGGCCAAGGGGATTTCCGGGCGAGATAAAATAAGCATCGGGCTGGCGGACAAATTCGACCAGAAACCGCGCGGTGCCGTAGCCCGCCAGAAAAACCCCCAAGAGCGCCCCCGGCCATTGAAACCACCCGCGCCGCCAACCCAGCCACAGCAGCACCGCCCCCAGCAACATGCCTTCAAGCAGCGCCTCGTAAAGCTGTGATGGGTGGCGCGCGCAGACGCCCACAATCCCCTCGCAGGCCTGTGCGGCCTCACCGGGAAAAGCCACGCCCCAGGGCAGGCTGGTCGGCCGCCCCCAAAGCTCGGCATTGATGAAATTCGCGATCCGCCCCAGGAACAGGCCCGGCGGGACCGAAATGGCCAAAAGGTCGGCCAGCCGCAGCATCGGGATGCCCTCGCGCCTGCAGAACCAGATCGACGCCAGCATGACGCCGAGGAACCCGCCGTGAAAGGACATGCCGCCTTTCCAGACCATCAGGATTTTTGACGGATCGGCGAAATAGACACCCGGTTCGTAGAACAGCACAAACCCCAAGCGCCCGCCAAGGATGATGCCAAGGATGATCCAGGTCAGCAGGCGTTCGGCCTGATCTGCGGTCATCGGCGCGGTGCCGGGGGCCCAGAGCGGCGCACGGCGCAACGTTGCCAGCACGATCCGCCAGGCGATCAGGATACCTGCGATGTACGCGACCGCGTACCAGCGCAGCGGAAACGACCAGCCGAAAAGCTGGAACTCGTAGATCACCGGCGAGATGTCGGGAAACGGGATGTAGGACATGAAGCGCCTTTGTGCAGCCTTGGCAGGATGTGCCGTGACACTGCAGACGATGTCAATCTGCCGTCAGCACCTGCGGCAATCACAGACTTGAGATCAAACGGGCTACACCTCATATAGGATTAGGCTGGCGGTGTCAGAATCGCGACCATCCGCAAGGGAGTCCAGGCATGCAAAACCGCAACAAGTTCATGGATGACATGAGCGCGCTCATAACCAATGCGATGGGTGTGGCGCAGGGGGCCAAGACCGAGGCCGAGACAGCGATGAAGGGGTTCATCGACCGCTGGATGGCGGACCGCGATTTCGTCACGCGCGAGGAATTTGACGCCGTCCGCAACATGGCCCAGAAAGCGCGCGAGGAAAACGCGGCCCTGACGACCCGGATCGCGGCGCTCGAAGCGACCTTGCCAAAGAAATCCAAAGCCTGAGCTACCCCCCGTCTCTTGGACGGTTTCCGGGGTAAGTTAAGCTGGTTTTTGCACCTGCTGATCGGGTTGGGTTGCGTTGATGGTCTGCCGATAGAACGCGACGGGCGGGGTGCCGCCAAGCGATGAATGCGGGCGGTGGTGGTTGTAGAAGGTGATCCAGCGGGCGATGCCTGCTTTGGCTTGTGATCCGGTCTTCCATGCGTATAGGTAGACGCACTCGGATTTCAGCGACCGCCAGAGGCGCTCGATGAAGACACTGTCGATGCAGCGGCCCTTGCCGTCCATCGAGATGCGGCTGCCCGCCCGTTTCAGTGGTCGGTCCAGGCGAAGAACGTGAACTGGCTGCCCTGATCGGTGTTCATGATGTCCGGAGCGCCGAACCGGTGGATGGCCTCGTTCAGCGCCTCGATGCAGACCTCAGCCTCCTGTGTGTTCGAGATGCGCCAGGCCAGAACCTTGCGGCTATGCCAGTCCATGATCGCGACCAGGTGGCGGAACCCGCGCCGCATCGGGATGTAGGTGATGTCGGCGCACCGGACGTGACCCATATGGGCGGGCTGGTGCTGAACGTCGCGACGGCGCAGACCATCACGGGACTGGACCTGGCAACCCTGGGACTTGTCGCGGCCCGGCTGGGGGCTGCGGACTATTCGGATGTGCAGTGGTTTCTGGAAACCTATGCCGCCGCCTGGGCTTTCGGCACGAACGCGTGCCGCTTCTGGTGTCAACGCTGTCGGCGCGGGTCTACAACCGGCAAAGGGCCGACGGGCATTCCGCGCATCTGGGTCGCCCTGGCGAGTACGCCTATAGCTTGACGCCCGACTGCGAGGCGTCGGAAAGCATCCGGGCCGAGATCTGGCCAAGCTTGTGCCCGGCGATTGGCGCACCTATCCTCCCTATTTCCCGGGCGACCGGACCAATATTTGCCGCCAGAGAGATCGGATGCGCAGATGACCATAAACCGCCCTCTCCTTCTCGGCCTGGCCGTACTCCTGGGCGGCGCGGGTGCTGCATTCTGGTAGGTCCAGTCGTCCCGGATCGAGGCAGCCTATCTCGACGCGGCCGCCGACTGCGACGCCGGTCTTGGGGCGGCGCGGCTCAAGGCTACTGACCGGCTTTACGGTCGGTATGCACGGCCGCAGGCGCTCGCCGTTGCTCTGTCGTTGTGCGACCTCGACAATTCCGTCCAGCGCCTGAATGCGATCAACGACCTGCTCGCGAACCCGTGAAAGCGCCTGAAATCAGTTGCATGTTTGCGCGGTCTTTTCCGCTGGCTTGATCTGCCTAAGCCATTGTCTTGGCGCATTTTCCCAAACATGCAACTGGCCACACCAACTTGCGGCCTCAGTTGCATGTTCCGGGCATCAAAACCTGCACACAAAGGCTTGCAGGATGCCTATTCCGACGCGAAAGCCCTTTAATCCCGAAATGTCAAAGGTCGGCGTCTCTCGGCCCCCGGTTTTGCGCCATGAACCCCTTAAGGCCGGTTCAACCCGATTTAAGGCCTTTTGTGCTGACACGTCGCTCGGCTCCACTGGCCCTTTTCTTGCCCACGCAACCCTTTGTCTTGCCGCCCTTTTTCGGCTGTTCCCACCTGTTCTCACCTCTTCCCGCCTTTGTGCAGGTTTATGTGTCAATGCACACACACTGTGTATTGACACCAGAGTCAGCACAAAGGCGGGAAGAGGTGAGAACAGGTGGGAACAGCCGAAAAAGGGCGGCAAGACAAAGGGTTGCGTGGGCAAGAAAAGGGCCAGTGGAGCCGAGCGACGTGTCAGCACAAAAGGCCTTAAACGGGCCTTGAGTGCATCTTCAAGGGCTTTTCACGCGAAATCCTTGCTCGACGTGCGGCAGTCTTTAACATGCCGGTAATAAAGGGATTTCGGCGAAGAACGGGTGTCACAACGACTAAAAATGAGGCTGTGCAGCACTCCGGAACTCGGAACTGGCGCGCCGAGTTGCAATTCCAGTTCCGAGTTGGCCGTAAGGTATTGAAAAGGAAAGATAATGGCGCAGCGGATGGCCCTGCGGACGATGGCTTAACTCGGAACCAATCGGGGCGGCTATTCGCCTGGGCGAAGCGCGTTCGACTGGGTCCGCCCCAGCCGGACAGCGGTGCCAGTTGCGACAAGAAACATCATGGATTTCCCACCGCCTGAGATCTCGCTGTAGTCAAGATCGACCGCAATAACGGCGTGGGCCCCGAGTTCATGGGCTTCGCGCTTCAGCTCGTCGAGCACTGCGATCCGGGCGTCTTTAAGGGCATTCTGGTAAGACTTGCTACGACCCCCGAAGACATCGCGCCAAGCGTTGAAGATGTCGGTCAGCAGGCCCATTCCCACGGCAAATTCAGCGGACACGATCGCGAGTCGCTCGGTTACAGGAAGATCAGGATTCCCTTCTGTCGTAAGCAACACGCGGGCATGAGCAGCCTCTTCCGTCCTGATCTGGACAACCGGCGCCAGACCAACTCGTTCTTTATTGAAGTGGCAAGATCGACAGCGACCATCGACCCGGTCGAGCAATGGAAGGTGTTCACCGCAGTCTCTGCAATTGGCCATGTGCTCTTACCCAATCTTTCCCTTGAACGGGACACTCTGCCCGAGCCAGACCACCTTGCCTAGTAAGCGCAACTCGCGAGAGACGGGTTCCTCGACGATCTTCGGCGGCTGGCCAGGCTCGGCCGGGTGGACCACCGCCAGCTGGTCGATGAAGGTGATGTGCGCCACACGGACTTGCCCGGCAAAGCGAAAGCACCAAAGACCGTGGCCCTTGCGGTTGCCGATCCGGCTGTCGAGCAGCGCCACCGTGTCGGCGGGGTGCGGGCCGGGAAGCGAAATGATGTCCGGGATCGCCGCTTGCAGAAAGTCAGGCACAAGCTTGTGGTCCGCGACCCAATGGCGCGAGAAGGCTATGGGCGCGGAGCCGGGCCGCGCGCCGATCTCTGCCCACGGGACGGTAATGAATCCTGCTGGTGCCTGGTCGTCCGGGTCGGCGTTGCCAAAGGCTTTCGGAGCGACGACGGGCGCAGCGCGCCGCGGTCCAAAATAGGCCTCGAGCCCGAGATAATTGAAGAGCGCTGCAACACGATCAGCACTCGGAATGCGACCTGCCCTGATGTCTCGGATCAACCCGTCATGCCCGACAACATCGAGGGAGGCGCGCCGTGCCGACAGGTTGCGCGCAAGCAGCGCCTGATCGACGGCCTGGCGCAAGCCCTGCGCAAATTCGTCCGACTTCGCTTCGGTCAACAACATGAAACCACAGAACCACACTGAACGAGATAAATAAATCTGATTCGAAACTAAGGCATTTGTGTCTTGACCATATAAGATTTTTGAGCCTTAAGTAAGTCATGCAAAACGTGACCGAACAGAACCTGATCGAACTGGCGGACGCCCACGCTGCCCATCTGGGGATTACCCACTGGCGGATGTCCTTTCTTGCGCGTGGAAACGGCCAATTCTTCAAGCGCCTGACCGAGGGCAAGACCTGCACCATGCGGACTGCGTTGGAGGTCCTTGACTGGTTCGATGCCCACTGGCCCGCCGACCTGCAATGGCCCGCCGACATCACGCGCCCTTCCGCCGCCAAGAAGGGCAGGGCCGCATGATGGCCCGCCCGACTCCCCTGTTCATCGCGCGATCCCTGCTGGCGGCCTGCGCGCCGATCGACCGGATCGCGCTGGCGCGGGATTTGCTGGTCGGGGTCAAGGACCCTGCGCTGTTCATACCCGTGGCCGAGGCGGTGCGCGATGCCGACCTGAACGTTCAAGCCCTTGCCCGCGCGGCATTTGGAGGACCCGTCCAATGATCCGGTATCTGCTGTCCGAGCTCGCCCGCCTGGAAGAGACGTCCATTGGCGATGTCGGCGGGACGCTTCTGATCTTTGTCATCCTGTTCATCGCGACCGGATGGGTCAGCGTTCTGCAGGTGAGCCCGTGAGCCCGCGCCTGGTCTGCGATACTGAAACCCCGATGACGCGCGGCGAACGTTGGGCCGCGATCTGCGCCTTGATCGCCCAAGGCCGCGGGTCCGAGGTCAAGGCCTGCGAGGCGAAGTCCGAAGAGGGCGAGATGCTGTTGCTGGACGAGGCATATGCGTATTTCGACCGGGTGGTCAGGCTGCTGGCCGACGAGGACGCCGATCCGATGATCGCCGCGATCACCAAATACTTTGACGTCGTGGGCGAGACGGTCTGATGGACGGCGCGCGGCACATCGTGAGCCTCCATCGCGGACGCTACGCGGTGAAGAATGTCAGGGGCGGCTATGTCGTCCTTGACCCTCATGGCCGCATCGTTGCGAAAGGCTTTGTCGATCACGCCCGCGCCGATGCCAAGCGCGACCGGCTGCAGGCGGAGGCAGACACCGTCGCCAAACGCGGCAAGCGCCCCTGCATCAGTTGCGCCAGGACGTTTGACAGCGAGGGCATCCACAACCGGATGTGCCCGACCTGTCGGCTTCGCAACAGCGACGGCTGGAACCCCCATGGCCTTGCGCGGCGCGGGGGGCGGCCGGGATGAGCCGCGCGACGGGCAGCATTCATGCCGGGCCCCTCGACGGTCCCCGCCTGCAGCGCGTGCTGTGGGTGCTGGAGGATGGCCGCCCGCACACGACCCGCGACATCGTCCGCAAGGCCCGCGTGATGGCGGTGAACGCCTGCATCGCCGAGCTTCGCCATCACGGGGCGGAAATCGCCTGCGTCCGCCAGGCCGCCCCGAACGGCGGCGGCTGGCGGTTCTACTACACCATGACAAAGGGGCCGACGGCCAGATGATCGACCACCTTCCGACCTTTACCGAGTTGGCAGTGGCCGACATTACTGTCGGCGCGCGGCTGCGTCCCTTTGCCGAGGCCGAGGTTCAGGCGCTGGTCGACCTGATTGCGGAGTTCGGGCAGACGACCCCGATCCTCGTGCGGCGCAAGAAGACAGGCTTTGTTCTGGTCGATGGCCTGCACCGCCTTGAGGCCACGCGCCGGGCCGGGCTGACCACCATCCCCGTCCGCGTCTATTCGATGACCGATGATGACGCGCAGCTGCTGGAGTCGTCGCAGAACCTCGTCGGTGGCCTGTCGCCCCTGGACGATGCGGTGTTCCTGTCCGCCTGGAAGCGCGCGCATCTGGCCAAGCATCCGGAAACCGCCCAGGGCGTGGCGGGCGCGCTGGCGCGGCATGGTCTGCAAGGGACCTCGGAGTCCTTTGCAGAAATCGTCGCTGCGAAACGTGCGGTCAGCATCCGACACGTCCGTAGGATCATTACCGCTGGCGAGCGTCTGGGCCGCGGCAATCTGGACGCGCTGCGCGGGGCAAAGCGCCCGGTCACGTTGAAGGACCTGGTCGAACTTTCCCGCATCGGTGATGCCGAAGAACGGGACGCCGTCATCCTGCGCCTTTCGGTCGGCAACGCAAAGTCCGCTGCCGACGCGCGCCGGACACTGAAGGCCGAGGCGGGTGACGTTCAACCGCCCGCTAAAGACCCCGTTCAAGAGGCCTTTACCGCCCTGTCAAAGCTGTGGTCGCGCGCGCCCCTAGAGGCCCGTCGCCGGTTCGTGGCCGAGAACGAACCGCAGCTGTCGAACCTGCTGGGACAGGCCCGCGATGCGCGTGTGATCAACGAAAAGCTTGGTCTGGACGCAGCGGACGCCAAAGGCAGTGCCGTTCTCGCTGCCCGCGCCGAACGCATGAAGGGGTCCGACGCATGACCCTGACCCCCGCCCAGGAATGGTGGACCCCCGCCCAGATCGCTGCCAGCGGCCTGCCAGACCTGCCCGCGACCGAGCGCGGTGTGAACGCCCTTGCCGACCGCCTGCGCTGGCGCGAGGCGACGAAGTTCGCGCGCCGCCGGGCGGGCAAGGGTGGGGGCTGGGAGTATTCGTGGCGGGTCTTCCCGAATGCAGCACAGCGCGCCCTGTTGAAGGCCGTCGTGGCCCCGAAGATCGCCGAGGCCCGCGCCCGCGACGAGGTCTGGACCTGGTACGAAGGCCTGTCTGCATCGGTGAAGGCAAAGGCTGCCGCCCGCCTTTTGATCCTGCAGAAGGTCGAGGCGCTGGAGCCCGCCATCGGCCGTCACCTTGCCGTCGTGCAAGTCGCGCGGATGGACGGTGTCGGGGCGCGCACGATCTGGTCCTGGCTGTCCATGGTCGAGGGCGTGCGGTCAGATGACCGGCTGGCCTACCTTGTCCCCCGCAACACCGCCACCGAACGGCGGTCCCGGTCCAAGGACTGTTCCCCCGAATTCTTCGACGTCATCCGTAGCGCCTATCTGCGTCTGTCCGGCCCCTGCTTCACCGACTGCTACCGCGATGCGATGGCCATCGCCGCCGCAAAGGGATGGGCGACCCTGCCCGAACGCACCATGCGCCGCCGCCTGGATGCCACCGTGTCGCGTGTCGCCCAAGTGCTGGCGCGCGATGGGCTGGAGAAGGTCAAGCGCCACTTCCCCGCGCAGGTGCGCGACAAGACCGCGATGTCGGCCATGGAGGCGGTCAACGCGGACTTTCACAAGTTCGACGTCTTCGTGCGCTGGCCCGCGCCCAAGGGATCGAACGAGAAGCCCACGATCATGCGCCCCCAGATGGTGGCGTTCCAGGACATCTATTCGGGTCGCATCCTTGCCTGGCGCATGGACCAGACCCCGAACAGCACCGCCGTGCAGCTGGCCGCAGGCGACATGATCGAGACCTGGGGGATTCCGCGCCACGTCCTTTTCGACAACGGTCGCGAGTTCGCGGCGAAGTCGATCACCGGCGGTGCCGCGACCCGGTTCCGGTTCAAGGTCAGGGAAGAAGACCCTCTGGGCCTATTTTCAGCGCTGGACTGCAAGATCCATTGGGCCAGCCCCTATCACGGGCAGGCAAAGCCGATCGAGCGCGCCTTCGGCACGATGTGCCATTCGATCGCCAAGGATATCCGGTTTGACGGGGCCTATACCGGCAATTCGCCCATGGCCAAGCCCGAGGATTACGGCAGCCGCGCCATTGACCTTGACTATTTCCTGAAGGTGGTGGGCGAGCGGATCACAAAGCACAACCTGCAACAGGACCGCCAGTCGCCGGTCGCCTACAAGCGCAGCTATGCCGAGGTGTTCGACGAGTCCTATGCCAATGCCCCGATCCGCAAGGCGACCGAGGCGCAACGGCGGATGTGGCTTTTGGGGGCCGAAGGCCTGCGCGCCGACACGACGACAGGCGCCGTCTGGTTCCAGGGGAATGAGTTCTGGGCGTCGTGGATGCACGAGGTCGCGGGCAAGCGCGTGGTCGTGCGGTTCGACCCGGCGGATTTTCTGGCGGGCCTGCACGTCTATAGCGCCGACAGCGCTTACCTCGGCCATGCGCCGGTGCGCCAGGCGGTCGGGTTCTTTGATGCCGAGGAGGCCAAGGTCCACGCCCGGGCCCGCAAGGACTGGATCAACGCCGAGAAAAAGGCGCTGGCCGCCCTGAAGACATACCAGGCCGCCGATATCGGCGCGATGCTGGACGAGATCGCCGTGCCCGAGCCGGTCCCGGTCGAGGCCAAGGTGGTCAAGCCCGTCTTTGGCAAGCCCGGCCTGACCGAGCCGGTGATCATCCCCCCTGTTTTCAGCGCTGCGCCGCTCAGCGACGATATCGCCCGTCGCCAGGCGCAGATGGTGATCGATCTCGATGCCCGCCGCGCCCCGCCGGAACCCGCTGCCGCGATCACCACGCGCGAGATGTTCCGCCGGTCACTGGACGTGGCCCGCCGCCTGGACGCTGCCGAGCCCGTCACCGCCGAAGAGGAACATTGGCTGCGCATGTATCAGACCACCTCCGAATACCGCGCCGAAAAGCTGATCTGGGACCGTTACGGCGAGGCGATGTTCGGATGACGACACCACCCGCCGGAGGAGAGTTCCGACGGGCGGCGGTAGAAACGACAGAAACGAGCAGAGGGAAGAAGATGACAGACAAACCGGTCCTCTACAACAACGTGGCCCCGCTGGCGAACGTCGCCCGCCTTGCCGCGCTGATCGAACGCTGCGCCAACCGCACCCACGGCCTGCCCGGGATGGGGTGCTTTTATGGCACCGCCGGCTACGGAAAGACGACGGCGGGCATCTGCGCGACGAACTGGCAGAATGCCTGCCATATCGAGGCGGCACCCATCGGCGGGGTCAAGCGCCTGTTGGAAACCCTGGTCACCGAACTCGGGTTGCGGCCAGCACGGTCGAGCTCGCTGCTGTTCGACCAGGCCGCGCAGGAACTGGCGCTGACGAACCGCACCCTGATCATCGACGAAGCGGATTTCGTGCTGCGCGACACGATGATCGAGGTCGTGCGAAAGCTCCATGACATTGCCTCGGTCCCGGTCATCCTGATCGGCGAAAGCCTTCTGCCCGAGCGTCTCAAGCGTTGGGAGCGCGTCCATGGCCGCATCCTCGCCTGGGTCGCGGCGGAACCCGCCACCCTCGACGACGTCAAGCATCTGACCGCGATTTATGCCCCCCATGTCGATATCGCGGCCGACCTGCGGGCCAAGCTTCTGTCCGCATCGCGACATTCGATCCGCTACATCAGCACCAATCTCGATGCGTTCCGCGAGTTCGCCGCCGTCCGAGGGCTCGACCGGCTGTCGCTGGCCGATTGGGGCGACAACCCGTTCCACACGGGCGAGCCACCGGCGATCCTGCGCGGTCCTTCGATCGCACCCTCCCGCCGGACCCGGATCGGGGTGGCGGCATGACTTATTCCAAGAACATGCCGATCCTCTATCGCAACGTGATGGACGGGTTGCCGAGCGATTTCCCCAGAGAGGTGTTTCTCTGGGCCGTCGAGAGGCCCGGCGAGGACCCAAATTGCTATAGGGCAGAGAAGTTTGCCCGCGAAGCAGAGAGCCTTTTCCAGGCAGTGAAGCACCTGATTTCGCTGAACCAGTACTGTCGCTTCAAGGGCGCGGCGAAGGGCATCCATACCCACTTGATGAATGAAGAGCAGAGAGACAGCCTCTTGCAGTTCATCCTGAAGCGCCACGCAAATTGGCGTTACGGCGGCAATGTCACACCAGCCTACGGGGTGGCGGCATGAGGGTCACTGTACAAACCAAGGCCGACGTCGCCGATGCCGCTTGGGCAGTTGCGCTGCGCATGACCGCTTTCGGCTATGGCGAGATCGAGGCCGAGCTGAAGATCGGGGCCAAGCAGGCCGTGCGAATCGTGCGCGGCTGGACTGCGGCCGGGCTGCTGGTCGTGGTCCAGGAGGGGCGAGGCCTGCGCAAGCTTTGGTCCATCGCGCCGCAGGCGCAGCGCCCGTCTTTCGCCAAGGGCCGGTCGGCGGAGGACAATCTCTGGACCGCGATGCGGGGCCTGAAATCCTTCACCCCGACCGAGCTCTGCGCCCATGCCACAGGTCCGAACCTTGTCATCACAAACGAGGATGCGACGGCTTATTGTCGTGCCCTCTTCGCAGCCGGCTATCTGGGTGTGGCGCGAAAGGCCGAGCCAGGACGCCGTGAGGCGATCTACCGTCTTGCGCGGAACACCGGGCCAAAGCCGCCCCGGGAAAAGCGCGTCCGCGCTGTCATTGACGACAACACCAACGCCATCGTCGTGATCGGGCAGGTGGCGTCATGACGGGCGGCAACGAACACCTCACCACCGCCGAGGCCGCATGGGGCGCGGATATGCCTGACTGGGTCCGGGCGTTGGCCATCGCCTGCGGGCGGACCAACCAGCGTGCGGTCGCGCAAGCCCTGGGCCGGTCCGGGGCCATGGTCAATCAGGTGCTGAAACGCAAGTACCTCGCCGACACCAGTCGCATCGAAGAACGCGTGCGCGGCCTTTATCTGGACGGCCGCGTCCAGTGTCCCGCCCTGGGCGAGTTGCCGAGCCAGCAATGCCAGGACTGGCGGGACAAGTCCGCCACCTTTGCCGCGGGCAATCCGCTGCGCACGCGCATGTTCCGGGCCTGCCGCGCCTGTCCCATCAACCGCAAGGAGGCCGCAGAATGATGGGCGTCCGGGAGGCCACCTTCAGCGCGGATCCGTCGTCGCCGCCTTGCGCGACAATGTCGATCGGCGATGTGATCGGCGCCTATGTCGCAATGACAGGCGTGAAACTTGCCGATCTGCAGGGGCAGGTCAAGACAGCGGCGATCGCCCGGCCACGCCACGAGCTGATGTACATCCTGCGGCAACTGACTGCCGAATCGCAGTCGGCGATCGGCAGCTATCTGGGCGGCCGTGACATGGCGACGGTGCATGCGGGTGTCGCCAACGTGGCAGACCGGATCGCGGCCGATCCCGATTACCGAAAGGCGATCGCAGACCTGGTCGCACGCATCCGGTCGGCCCAGTTTCGTCCCGACCCGGTCGCGGACTGGCGGCAGCTGGCGGCCCTGTCGGTCCTGCGCGACCCGCATCTGACCGATGCCGAGGCGCGCAAGGCGGCACAGCAGCTGTTGTTGGGGGAGGCACCCCATGGCGCATGACATGCCCCCGCCCGCCACCAACTGGACCATGCGCGAGATGTTCGAGATCGCATCGCGCGCCCTGGGCCGGGTGCTGGCCGAGGACCTGCGCGGCATCACGAAGCTGAGCGTCGACGAGATCGCCGCCATGGCCCTGACACTGGCCGCGTTCGGCCTGGTCGCCACGCCGCCGGGCGAGGACTGCCCAGAGACGCTAATTTTCACCCCAAAGGAGGAGCCCCAAGATGGCCTCTGATTTCACGCCCGCCCCGATCCCGGATGGCCGCGTCACCCTTGAGGGGCGCGAGTACATGTCCGACGCCAAGGGCAACCTGGTCCCGGTCAAGATGATCAAGCCGCAGGCCATGCTGCAGGACGAGCTGGTCCGCAAGGTAATGGGTTACGCCCTTGCCCTGAGCGGGCAGGTCGCGCGGTTCAAGGAACACACGTTTGACGACATCGGGGGGTTCGAGGCCCTTCTGGCGCAGGAGTATGGTGCGGCTGTCGGCGGCAAGAAGGGCAACATGACCCTGATGACGTTTGACGGATTGATGAAGGTCCAGGTCCAGGTCGCCGATACCGTCGTCTTTGGCCCCGAGTTGCAGATCGCGAAGGCCCTGATCGACGAATGCCTGACCGAATGGGCCGCAGGGTCGCGGGACGAGATCCGTACCATCGTGACCCGCGCCTTCAACACCGACAAGGAAGGCCAGGTAAACCGCGCCCAGATCTACATGCTGTTGCAGCTGGAGATCGAGGACGACCGGTGGCAGCGCGCGATGAAGGCGATCCGGGATGCAATGCGCACCGTCGGTTCGAAGACCTATGTCCGGGTCTACCTGCGCGAGGCCTTTGACGGCCAGTGGCAGCCCGTCAGCATCGACCTGGCGAAGGTGTAGGACCATGACCGAGACCGTCGTCCAGATCGTCGCCCTGATCATCCTTTCGTCGATCAGCCACGTCGTCGCCGCCGCCCTCCTTGAGGAAAAGGTCGATCCCACGCTGACACCCCGCGAAAAGACCAGCGAAGCGCGGCTCGGCTTCGCCATCCTTCTGTTGCTCTGGGCCGCCCAGGGCCTGCTGGTCTGGTCCATCGCGACGTCCTGACCCCTTCCCCCCGGCGACGCGTCCGCCGGGCCCCGACCCGCCCCGGCATGACGCCAGGGCGGCAACCCTGAACCGAGAGACTGCCATGACAACCTTGACCAAGACCCAAGTGATCGCCGACATCGCCGCCGCCACCGGCCAGAGCAAGGCCGAAGTCGGCCACTGCCTGGATGCCCTGTTTCATTTCATCGCGGGGATTGAAGACGGCGGCCGCGTCACGCTGACCGGGTTCGGCACGTTCGAGCGCAAGGCTTACCCCGCGCGCATGGGCCGCAACATCCGCACCGGCGAGGCCATCGAAATCCCCGCGCAGTCGCGCCTGACCTTCAAGGCGTCCAAGGCAAAGGGCTGAGGATCGCTGCGAGGTTCACCATCACGGGCCTCCTCCCCGGCCGGGACGGTGGGTATTGCAGGCGGCTGACCTGCCCGACCCACCAGCCAGTGACCCGTTTAACCCCCCCGTGAAAGGAGTCTTTCAAAATGAACGTTGTTGCGACTGTCGCCTGCCAAACGGCACAGAAGACTTTCTTGCTTCTCCTGATCGCTGCAATGCTCTCTGCACCTGCACCATCCGTCGCTCGTGACAGGTCCATGAGCAACGGGAGCCCTGTAAGTCGCAATGGTGGTATCGGCAATGTCGGCAGCGGCACCGGCACCGGGATGACCAACGAAACTCCGCCAGATTCGGACGCGGAGGGATCCGGCAACGGCCAGGAAGCGCTGTTGGGGGCAAAGCGCGTTCGCGCGATCAACTTTCACACCCTTATGCAGGTGCCAAAGGGCGCAGTCATCTTTGGCTTTCGCCCCGGTGAAAGAGCAGCACCCGCACAGCCCTGATTTTCCCCCGCCCCCGGCGTGACGCCGGGGGTGCTGCCCCTTGATGGAGGACCCTGATGGTTGCCAACTTGATCAAATCCCGCATGCCTGCTCTGCTGCCCACCGGCGCATCGCGGGGGATTCGGCTATGGCGGGGCCAGAACCGGCTGCGTGTGCAGAGTTTGACCGCCTTTGTGGGGAGGCGGTCGAAAGCGGCCAAAGCCTCGGCTGGTTCCGCAAGAAGCTGCGGGACATCGCGACGCGCGGCGGATGGACAGCATGGGGCGAGGGACGCGACTTCGACCGCCGTGCGTTGGTCGTCTATCGTTTTGGAGGAACTGAGGACTGCAGCGACGATCACCGTGCATTGGACGGGCTTGTCGTGCCATCCGAACACGAGTTCTGGGACATCTGGGCACCGCCCAACAGTTACGTCTGTTCCTGCTATGTCCTCGGAGCCAGCAGTGAACGCGCGGCTTCGCGGTTGGAAGACTACATCCCCCGCACCTGACCCATCTGCGGCCCTCTACTGGGGGGCCGCAACATGACCCGCGCCACCACCATCCGCATGATCCATGTGGCCGCGCGCGAGTTGGGCCTGGACCAGGACACCCGCCACGACCTGCAGATGGGGGCGGTCGGCAAGGCCAGCCTGAAAGACATGTCTGACCCCGAGCTGGACCGTGTTGTCGCTGCGCTGAAGGCGCGCGGGTTCAAGGCATCGTCTGGCGCATCCCGCAAGGGTCGCCCGACCGCCACGCGCGGCGATGCCCGGTTCGCCCATGTGATGTGGGGCAAGCTGTACCGGGCGGGCAAGGTCGACAAAGGGGGCGCGGCAGGCCTGAACGCGTTCATCCGGGTGCGGTTCGAGGCTGCCTGGGGCGCGGTGCCACTGGATATCGACCAGATGCGCGATGCGGGCCAGATCGCCACCGTGGTCGAGGCCCTGAAGGCGATGTGCCGCCGCGCGGGGATCGCGCTGTGAAGGGCAAGCCCGGCGATCCCCCGGTCACGGACCATGCGGTCATCCGATACATGGAGCGGGTCATGGGTCTGGATATCGACGCATTGCGGCGTCAGATACATGCGGATGTGAAACATGGCATCGCGCTTGGGGCCTGCGGCGTCGTGAAGGGCGGGTTCAACTACCGGATCAGCCAGGGCGTCGTGGTGACGATCCTGAAGGCCGGGTGGGAGAGTGCGCACCCGCGCGACCCGGGTCAGGGTGCCGAGGAATGAGCCAGAACCGGTCCTCTGCCGTCATGCAGCAACGATCCGAGCCGCACCATTCGCTGGACGACTTTCCGACGCCGCCCTGGGCCACCCGGGCGCTTTGCGAGGCGCTGTTCGGTGGCGACAAGGTGCGCCATCTGACATGCCGCGAGCCCGCCGCCAATCGCGGTCACATGGCTTGGCCCTTGTCGGAATGGTTCGGCACGGTCCAGACGTCGGACATATTCGACTATCGGGTCGGCATTGCAGTGCGGGACTACCTTTGGGGTGCGAACCCGCCGGACGTCGACTGGACGATCACCAACCCGCCGTTCCGCCTGGCACAAGCTTTCATCAGCCGCGCGCTGCACACCAGCCGCCATGGCGTGGCGATGCTGGTCCGGTCGGCCTTCCTGGAAGGGGTGGCGCGGCACCGGGACCTGTTCCAGATCACGCCGCCGGCCCGCATCCTGCAGTTCACCGAGCGGGTCGTGATGCACAAGGGAAAGCTTGCACCAAAGGGCAGCACGGCCACCGCCTATTGCTGGATCGTCTGGACACGGCCCACGCCCGCAGTCCCCCGGTTCGAATGGATCGCGCCCTGCCGCAAGCGGCTGGAGCGGGCGTCCGACTATGCAGGTGCGGCATGATGCGCTGGATCGACGCCGATCCCGCCCGGATGCTGCCGCAGGAAGCGGCCCTGCTGGACCTGCTGAACCGGGTCGACGCGCTTGAACGCCAGAAGCGCGAGTTCGACCGCCATGTGACGGAGATGGTGTTGTTGAGCGCAGCGCTTGACCGAATCCTGCAGCGGATTGACCACCTGGAAGCACAAAAGGCCGCGCCAGCGCATGAGCGTCTGAACCGGATCGAGGCCGATCTTGCCGGGCTCATCGCCATTCTGGAGCGCGAGGAATGACCGCCCCGCGCCCGCCCGCCCAACTCGAGCCCTACATCCGCGTCCTCGGGCCTGACCTCGCCCTGCGGTTCCTGTTGCGGTTCGGGGGGGCGCCGGTCTACTTTGCGGCCAATCCCAAGGGCCGTGCGATGGTGTCGGGCATCCTGACCGACGACCAGGTGCGGGCACTGGCCGCCATGGACCTGCCGCGCCGGGTGCCGACCGCCAAGCCCTGGATTGCGCGCACGCTGGCAGCACAGGGCTTGTCAGGTAATGAAATCGCCCGCAGACTGCATTGCAGCGACGTGACGGTGCGCAAGTACCTGTCGGAACCCGCCGCATCCCCCGCCGAAGACCCGCGCCAGCCGCGCCTGTTCTGAACCGGGGCGCAAGCCCTTGTCCATGATATTGCGCCCCCTAATCATCGCATCCTGACCCCATTGCCGCCGGGGGCCTGACCCGGTCTTTGGGGGTTGCCGCCATGCAGACGAGCGCACAAGGGGTCGCTGACCTGGAACTGCACGAAGGCGTGGTTCTGAAGGCCTATCGCGATCCGGTGGGCATCTGGACCATCGGGGCGGGCCTGACCCGGGCGTCGGGTGTGATCGAACCGAAGTCCGGGATGGTGATCCGGCGCGACCAGGCCACACAACTGCTGCAGGAGGCCCTGCGGAAGAACTACGAGCCGCGCGTGACGAAGGCGATGCCCGATGCCAAGCAAAACGAGTTCGACGCCGGTGTCAGTTTCGATTTCAACACAGGGGCGATCCACCGGGCGTCCTGGGTGAAGGCCTGGCGGGCGCGGTTCTGGCCGGGTGTGGAGAAGGGCCTGCGCCAGTGGGTCAAAGGCGGCGGGCGCGTCCTGCCGGGCCTCAAGCGCCGGCGGCAGGCGGAATACGAGATGATGCGGATGGGCGTCTACCAAAGCGCCGCTGCCTCCGCGGTGCGCATCGGGACCGGGGCGAAGATCACCCTGCGCCTGAACCCGGAAGAGATCGAGGCTGTGCGCGCGTCCTTTGCCAGCCTGGGCTATGACCCGGGCAACCAGAAGGGCGAGATCAGCCGCGCCCAGGTGGTGGAATTCCAGCGCGCCCATGATCTCTTGGCCGACGGCATCCTGGGCCGCGCCACCCTGTCGACGCTGGAGCGCGCCATGGCCGCCCGCGACAAGGCCAAGGTGGCGGTCCCTGTGGCGGCCGTCGCGGTGCCGGCATCTGCGGCCGAGATGTCCACGGACATGTCCGACCAGATCGCCAACCTGCCCTTTATCGGCGAGGCGATGCTGGCCGGGCTGGTCCTGTGGCTGTTGTGGCAGGCCTGGTCCTACCGCGACATCGTCGCCGCCTGGGTGCAGGTCCGTCTGCCCCGCCTTGCATCCTGGCTGAGGAATTTCTGATGCGCATCTTTCAATCCGTCCTTCTGGCCCTGTGCTTTGTGGTCATCGCGGTGATGCTTCTGACGGTCTCGGGCGGGTGGTCGCCGGTGCGGGGCCAGATTGCCCCGGCCATGCCGGCATGCCTCCCCTTGGACCGGATGCTCGCGACGTTGTCGTCGGAGTTCAGCGAGCGCCCGCTGTTCGAGGCGGTCACGAATGACGGCTCGCGCATGATGGTCACCGCGAACCCGGATGGGACGACCTGGTCTGCCATGACCGTGGATCATGCGGCGTCGGCCTGCCTGCGCATCGTGGGGACGTCCTGGAGGGCGGGCGCCGGAACGCCGGTCGTGCCGCCTGCCGGAACGGAAGGTTAGAGGCATGAACCCTGCACTGATCGCCATCGCGGCAGACCTTGGCCTGACCATCGTCGAGAAGGTCCTGACGAAAAAGCTGGGTGACAAGAACGGCCAGCTGGCCGCGGATGTCCTGCGGTCCGTGGCCAACCGGGCGGGCGTCGGCGTCGAGGATCTGGACAGCCTGGCCGAGGAAGACCCCAAGCGGGTTGGCGATGCGATGAAGGTAGTTGAATACATGACCCCCGAACTGCTGGCCCTTTATGCGGCCGACCAGCAATACCAGCTGGCCGTGCTGCAATCGGAAAGCGGCGGGGGCTGGTTCATGCGCGCCTGGCGACCGGCGGGCATGTGGATGATCCTGACCCTGTGGCTTTGGAACTCGATCATCCTGCACCTGTCGAATGCCTGGTGGAAGATCGCCCTGCCGCCCATACCGTTCGACCAGCTGATGGCGCTGACGGCGCTTTACTTCACGCTCTACATGGGGGGACACACCCTGAAGGAAGCCGTCAAGAGCTGGGCGGGGGCGGGCAAGTGACGCCGACAGAGTTGAGTGTCGGCGAGATCGTCCTGTGGATCGTGGCCCTGAACACGTTTCTGAGCTTTGGCACGGCGGTCTGGATGTTGTTTTCTGGACCGAGCCGCAAGAACACCGCGCGCCTGGATGCGGACGAACTGCGCCTGACAGCGATCGAGACCTCGCATGCCCGGCTGCGCGACAGCGTGGAACGGATGCCCAACGCGGAAACCATGCACCGGGTCGAGCTGGCGATGGCACGGATGGAAGGGCATATCGACCGGCTGGACGAGCGGCTGAAACCCGTCGCCGCCATCAGCGAACGGATGCAGGAACTGTTGATCGAACAGGGTCGGAAATGAGCAAGGACATGGACACCCTGATCCGCGAGGACGCGCGGCTGATCATTCTGAAGGCCCTTGCGGCCCAGGTCGATGAGCGCCTGCATTCCGGATATCTGGCCGAGGAGCTGTCCCGGTTCGGCATCGACCGGCCGCGCGAGTGGATTCATGGCGAGCTCGACTGGCTGGCTGAGATGGGAGCGGTCACCCTGGTGAAGCCCGGTCCGGTCGTGGTCGCCACCCTGGCCGAGAAGGGCCATCGCCATCTGCGGCGCGCCATCGTGATCGAGGGCATCAAGCGCCCGAGCCGACCGGGGGAATGACCATGGCCATCGGGCGCGGTCGCCTGTCATCGTTCGACCTTCTGCCGCCGGAGGCGGATGCGATCGTGTCATGGGCGGCGTCCGAACTGTCGGACCGCGACAAGACCCAGACCGACATCTATGGCGAGTTCGTCGACCGCTGCCAGGCCCTGATGGCCGAACATCGGGGCGATCTGGAGTTCCGCATTCCGGCCTTTTCCAGTTTCAACCGCTATTCGGTGCGCCAGGCGCGGCTGTCGCGCCGCCTGGACCAGACGCGCGAGATCGTGGCCGTGCTGGCCGAAAAGCACGACGCCAAGGCGTCGGACGACCTGACGATCATCGCCGGGGAGATGGTCAAATCGACCGTTCTGCATCTGCTGGGCGAGGCGGCGGACGGGATGGCCCCGAAAGAGCTGAAAGAGCTCGCCGACGCGATGCGGTCCGCCCAGACGGCCCAGAACATGAGTTCGGACCGCAAGGCAAAGGAAACAGCGCAGTTGCAAAAGCGGCTGGGCGAGGCGGTGGAGGCCGTGGCCAAGGCCAAGGGGCTGACCGCCGAGACGACCGAACAGATCAAGGCTGAAATTCTGGGGGTGACCAAATGACCGAGACGACGAACGGACTGCCGGTGCCTGGCTATCGGCCGCAAAACCGTCGCGCGGTCGAGATCGTCACGGACAACAAGAACACCGAAGAGTTCGTTCTGCGCATCCTGGACGACTTGGCGCGCGACCCCGAGGTCGACAAGCGCTGGCTGGCGATCGGGCGGACCCAGATCGAGCAGGGCTTCATGGCGGTCAACCGGGCGGTCTTTCGGCCTGACCGGGTGCAGTTGCCGGAAGACAGCGATGTCGGCTGAGGACATGCTGACGATCGAGGTCAAGCTGAACGGACGCGTGGTGGCCGAGGGCAGGCTGGTAAACCAGTCGAACCTGTCAGCGCATGGCGACTATGCCCTGCGCTGGGCCGAGTACGGCGAGAACGAGATCGGGATCGCGGCCGACAAGGGCAGCACCGTGATCGAATACCACCGGCGCGCGCAGTCGGTCTGGTCGCTGGTGGCCAAGGCCGTGAACGCGATCCTGAAGCACAAGATCGACATGATCGAGGGTCGGCCATGAGTGCCCTGGGGCCCAAGCTGCGCCGTCTGGAAGGAGGCCGGGTCGCCTTCTGGTGTCCGGCCTGCCACCGCGCCCATGCCCTGACCATGCGGTCGGCAACCGGCGACGGCTGGGGCTTTGACGACAACGAGGATGTGCCGACCTTCACGCCCTCGGTGCTGACCAGCTATAACGGGTCCGATGCCGGGCAGAACGGCGCGCCGCCCGCCATCTGTCATCTTTACGCGACCCGAGGGCGTCTGCTGTACCTCGCCGACAGCACGCATGCCTTGGCGGGCCAGACCGTCGATATGCCGGACTGGCCGGGCGCGACATGACCACGCCACTGACCGAAAAGGCCTGGGCGGATGCGCGCGCGGCCGCGATGGCCTCGATCCCGGCCGAGGTGAAGGCGCATGGCCTGCCTTCGGTCTTGCTGCCCTATCAGGCGCGGGCGGTGGGGCTTCTGGACAGTGTGTGCCCGGTCCTGTTCGTCGAGAAGTCGCGCCGGATCGGCCTGACCTGGGGGCTGGCGGCCTATGCCGTGCTGCGCGCCGGGCGGCAGAAGTCGGCGGGCGGGATGGACGTGATGTACATCAGCTACAGCCGCGAGATGACGCGGGAGTTCATCGACGCCTGCGCCATGTGGGCCCGCGCCTTCGACAGCGCGGCGGCGGCCGTCGAAGAGACACTGTTCGACCAGGGCGAGGCCGACAAGGCGATCAACGCCTTCCGGATCAAGTTCGCATCCGGCTTCGAGATCATGGCCCTGTCGTCCGCCCCGCGCGGCCTGCGCGGCAAGCAGGGCGTGGTGATCATTGACGAGGCGGCGTTCGTCGACCAGCTGGCCGAGCTTCTGAAGGCCGCACTTGCCTTCCTGATGTGGGGTGGCCAGGTCGTGGTCTGTTCGACCCATGACGGGGCGGAGAACCCGTTCAACCAGGCGATCCAGGACATTCTGTCCGGCCGGTCGAAATACGCCCACCTCCGGATCGACTTCGACCAGGCGCTGCGCGAGGGGCTGTACCAGCGGATCGCGCTGGTGACCGGCAAGACCTGGACACCCGAGGCCGAGGCGAAGTGGCGGCAGGACATCATCGACTTCTACGGCGACGGGGCGGACGAGGAACTCTTCTGCGTACCGAGCCTCTCCTCCGGCGCTTGGCTGCCCGCCCCGCTGATCGAGGCGCGCATGACGGTGAAGCAGAAGGTGCTGCGCCTCGACCTGCCGGCAGACTACCTTTACCGCCACCGGCTGGACCAGCAGGCCCTGCTGGCCGAGTTCCTGGCCGACCTGAAGGAGCAGCTGGCCGCCCTGCCGCGCGACGTGAAGTACGCCTTCGGCTTCGACTTCGGCCGGGTGTCGGACCTTTCAACGGTCTCGTTACTGGCCATTGAACAGGCCCTTAAACGGACTGAGGCGCTGTCCGTCGAGATGCGCAACGTGCCGGGCGACGAGCAGAAGATGATCGTAGGGCTGATCCTGGACGCGGTGCGCGGCCAGTTGATCGGCGCGGGCTTCGACGCCACCGGCATGGGCTGGACTGTGGCCGAGGACATGGGCCGCAAATTCGGCCTCCGTGAGGATCACGCAGAGGGCTCCGGCCTGATCATGGCGGTGAAGTTCACCGAGGAATGGTACCGCCTGCACATGCCGCCCCTGAAGGCCGCGTTCGAGGACGACGCGATCGCGCTGATCGCCGACGAGTTCCACCTGGCCGACCTGCGGATGGTCAAGCTGGTCAGGGGCATCGCCCGCGTCCCGCCGCTGCGCGAGGGCGAGACGGGCAAGAAGCGGCACGGCGACTATGCCATCGCACTGGCCCTGGCGCATTGGGCCAGCCGGATGCGCTGGGTCGAATACGACTATCGCGGCATGGGATCGGGGGGCGGCACGCGGTCGGCCCTGGGCCCGCCCGACGAGGATGAGGCGAACCGCTGGCGGCAACCGCTGGGCGCGCGTCTGCGAGGAGGTGTCTTTTGAAAACAACCCAGCTTCTGGACCACCGCGGCCAGCCCATCGTCAAGGCGGCGCTGAAATCCGAAATCGCGGCCGCCACGATCGGCGGCATCCGCAGCCCGATCGCGGGCTATCCGGCCGACGGGATGAACCCCCAGCGCCTGGCGTCGATCCTGCGCGCGGCGGATGCCGGAGACCCGATCCACTACCTGGAACTGGCCGAGACGATCGAGGAGCGCGATCCGCATTACCTCGGCGTCCTCGGCACCCGCCGCCGCGCGATCGAGGAGATGACTGCAACCGTCAAGGCGGGCGACGACAGCGCCGAGGCCGAGGAACATGCCCAGATGGTCCGCGACTGGCTGTACCGCGACGAGCTGGCGGACGAGATCTTCGACATCCTGGACGCGATCGGCAAGGGCTACAGCTTTACCGAGATCATCTGGGACACGTCTGAAGGCCAATGGATGCCCGAGCGGCTGGAATACCGCGACCCGCGCTGGTTCCGGTTCGACAGGCGCGACCTCGCCTCGCCCATGATGCTGAACGAGACCGGGCAGGAAGAGGCGCTGCCGGGGTTCAAGTTCATCTATGCCCGCATTAAGGCCAAGTCCGGCCTTGCGCTGCGCGGGGGCCTGGCGCGGGTCGGGGCCTGGGGCTGGATGTTCAAGGCCTATACCCAGCGGGACTGGGCGATCTTTACCCAGACCTACGGCCAGCCGCTGCGTGTCGGCAAATACGGCGCATCCGCATCCGAGGCGGACAAGTCCAAGCTCTTTCAGGCGGTATCGAACATCGCGGGCGACTGCGCGGCCATCATCCCGGAATCGATGATGATCGAGTTCATCGAGAACAACTCGATCGGGGCGTCGTCCGACCTTTATCTGAAGCGCGCGGACTGGCTGGACCAGCAGATCTCCAAGGCCGTGCTTGGCCAGACCGCGACGACCGATGCGGTCACCGGCGGCCTCGGGTCGGGCAAGGAGCACCGCGAGGTGCAGAAGTCGATTTCCCGCGCCGATGCCAAGGCGCTGGCCGCGATCCTGAACCGCGACCTGATCCAGCCCTGGATGCAGTTGAACTTCGGCCCGTTGAAGGTCTATCCGCGCCTGGTGATCGCGGAACCCGACCAGGAGGACCTGGTGGCGTTCGCCACCGCGATCGGCGGGATGATCGACCGCGGGCTTGAGGTGGACCAAAGCGAGGTGCTGGAAAAGTTCAGCCTGAAAAAACCGGAGACGGGGGCCAAAATGATGCGCCCGGCGACTGCTGGCGCGTCCGCGACCGAGGACCCGGAAGGCAATCGCGAGAATAAACATGTTTCAGCGGAAATTAAACGGGGTCAGTCCCTTCCGGGTACCAAGACGGCCCTGAACCAAGAAGGCCCTTCAGCGGCCAAAAAAATGGGGGGTATGAGGGGCGCCGGAGGCACGCCTGCGGCCGAAGCCTACGGCGCCATAATGAAGCGGATGATGGAAGCCATGGAGGGTCTGTCTGGCGGCGACGCGGATACAGTGTTTGCAAGCGCGATGATCGTGCATCACAAAGCCGCCATTGAAATGGCAGAGGCCGTCAGAAAATATGGCGACGACCCGGCTATCGGTCGTCTTGCCGAGCGGGTGATCCGCGCGCAGGGAGGCGAGATCGAAACGCTGAAAGACTGGCTTGCGCGGGACAAGGAAGCTGCCCTGAACCGGGAAGGCCCCTCAGCGGCCAGATTTGAGGGGGGAACGCCCGCCGGCCTTTTGGCGGATCGGCTGGCGATCGAGGCGGGTCCGGCGATGGAGGCGATGGTGGCGCGGATCGAGGCGATGCTGTCGGCTGCCGGCTCGCTGGAAGAGTTCGGCGAGATGGTTCTGGAGGCCTATCCCGACCTCGACACGTCCGACCTTGCCGACGTGATCGCGCGCGCCATGACGGCCGCCTATGCCGGGGGTCGGGTCGCGACCGTCCTGACCGATGGCTGACGATCTGACAGGCGCATTCGGCAAGCCCTTTGCGGCGCAGGTCGCAGCGTTCCGCATCCGCCTTGGCAACCTGGTTCCGACCGCGACCTGGACCGACCTGATCCACGCCCAGCATGACCGCGCCTTTGTCGTGGCGGGAGCAATGAAGGCCGACCTTCTGGCGGACCTGGGGGCGGCGGTGCAGAAGTCGATCGAGAACGGCACATCCTTGCAGGAGTTCCGGCGCGACTTTCGCCGCATCGTCGAGAAGCACGGCTGGCACGGCTGGACGGGCGAGGGGACGAAGGCCGGCGAGGCCTGGCGCACGCGCGTCATCTACAAGACCAACATGGCCACGGCTTACGCCGCCGGTCGCATGGCGCAGCTGGTGGCAGCGAACTATCCCCTGTGGGTTTACCGGCACGGCGGGTCGCTGGAACCCCGCATCCAGCACCTGGGCTGGGACGGGCTGATCCTGCCGCCGGACCATCCTTTCTGGATCACGCATGCGCCGCCGAACGGGTGGGGCTGCAGCTGCTATGTCCTGGGCGCGCGGTCGGAACGGGGGGCGGTGCGCCTGGGCGGCAAGCCGGGGTTGAAGCTGCCGGCGAACTGGGCCGCGCCCGATCCGCGCACCGGCGTGCCGTCTGGCATCGACAAGGGCTGGGCTTATGCGCCGGGGCGGTCGGTCGCAGAGGACATCATCCGCGCGATCGGCCCGAAGTCTGCGACCCTGCCGCAGCCCCTGGGCGCCGATCTCGCGGCGACGGCCGAGGCCGTTGTGCGCGCGCCAACCGAGGCGGAGATGGCCAAGGCGTTGAAGTCCGGACTGAAATGGGACGACGGAATGACGTCCGATGTGCGCGCGCTGTACGCCAAGGCGGGGCTGACAGAGATCAGCCTCGCCGAAGCGATGGTGGTGAATGCCTATACCGGACCGGGGGCGTTCATCCTGAACCAGGTGGCGCGCATGATGGCGGCAGGCGAGGATGTTCCGCCGCCGCGTGCGCGCCTGGTCGAGGTCCTCCGCGCGACGCTGGCGAAGCTGAAGCCGGTCG
This sequence comes from Rhodobacterales bacterium, assembly GCA_021155205.1. Taxonomy (GTDB): domain Bacteria; phylum Pseudomonadota; class Alphaproteobacteria; order Rhodobacterales; family Rhodobacteraceae; genus JAJNPS01. The sequence goes on along the minus strand of JAJNPS010000052.1, from coordinate 80,187 downwards.
AGGCGGTCACTGCGCGCGGGATCGCGTTGCCGGGAGACCGTCTGATGTCGTTCTTTCGGGAGGCCAAGCCCGGCGCGCGGTTCGAGTTCACCGCCTTTACCAGCACGTCGCGCGACCAGGAGAGCGCCTTTGCCGGCCCATTGCAGTTCATCATCAAGGCAAGGTCCGGCCGCGACGTGCAGATTGTTTCGCAGCATCCGAGCGAATCGGAGATCCTCTTGCCACCGGGCCTGCAATTCACCATCTTACAAAAGACGGAGCGCGACGGGGTTCTGACAGTCTGGATCGAAGAGGTCCGCCAGCATTCCCGCACCGTGCTGCCGAAGGAAGCCCGACATGCCGAAGACCTGGAACCCGACTGCCCGTGCCGTCATCCGTGACGACGGCAGCGCCACGTTCGTGCCCTACCTGAAATCGACCGACCAGGTGGAGCGCTGGGTTGCCGCGGGGTTCGACCTGGTGGGCGCAGCAGACCGGATGGACGCCTTTGCCGATGCCTGGGGCAAATTCCAGACCGCCGAACAGGCATCCCGCCGTCTGACCGCGTTCCTGGTGGAACAGGTCGAACTGGCGATGGCCCAGGGCGTGCCCGCCGACGACATGCACCTTGGCCGCATCGCGGCAAGCCAGGGTGCTTTCGACTGGACCCCGCCCGAGGCGGTCCCCGCCGCCTGACATCGAGAGGCCCCGTCATGGTCGCAGAGATCATCATCACCACCGACGAAATGACCCCGGCCCTTCGGCGTCTCGCTGATGGCATGACAGACATGACCGCCCCCTTTATCGATATCGGCGAGTATCTGATCAGGTCGACGAAGGAGCGGTTCCAGGCGGGCGTATCGCCCGAGGGCGTTCGCTGGGCCCCGAAATCGCCTGCGACGCTGGCAGCCTATGGTGCGCGGAAATCGAACCGGGTGGACACGCGGCCGCTGTTCGGGCCGTCGGGATCGCTGTCGTCGCAGATATTCTCGCAGCCCGGACCCGACCGGGTCGAGGTCGGATCGCCGATGATCTACGCGGCCATGATGCAGTTCGGGGGCACCAAGGCCCAGTTCCCGCATCTGTGGGGCAACATCCCGGCGCGGCCGTTCATCGGCATCTCGGCCGAGGACGAAGTGCAGATCATCGACATCCTGAGCGAGTGGCTGAAAGGCCTGGCCGAACCCGGCGCTTGACCGATGCGCGGCGCGGGGCCAAGCTGACGCCATCCCCCTGACCCGTCACGGCCGCGCGGGGCACAAGCCCTTGCGACTGTTTTCATGTGACAGTCCCCGTGATGATCCGGGGCATGACAACATCTGTCCCCAACCTGACACCGGCCACGATGGCCGCCCTCGACCTCGCCGATGGCGGGGTGCCGGAATGGGTGCATCTGTTGCCGACGGCGTCGGGCAAGGCCGAGACCAACGACGCGCGCGGTCCTTACATCATTGAGGACGCCGCCGCCCTGATCGCCGCCAGCTTTGCCAGCCAGACCAAGCTGCAGATCGACGAGAACCATGCCGAGGACCTGGCATCGCCCAAGGGCGAGCCCTCCCCCGCGCGCGGCTGGATCACGGCGCTGGAGGCGCGCGACGACGGCATCTGGGGACGCGTCGAATGGACCCGCACCGGACACCGGCTGGTCCGCGACCGCGCCTACCGCGCGATGTCGCCCGTCATCCTCCACGACAAGACCAAGAAGGTGTTCGCCATCCTGCGGGCATCGCTGGTCAACCGCCCCAATTTCCGCGGCCTCGCCGCTCTCAATCAGGAGACATCCATGCCGCTCATGGAGCAAATTATGCAGATGCTCGGCCTCAAGCCCGGTGCAACTGACGACGAGATCATCGCTGCCATGAAGGCGATGAAGGGTGACGGGCCTGACATGGCCATGCAGTCCGCGATGGCGGCGATCGGCGTGGCCCTGGGCATCGAGGGCGAGGCAAAGCCGGATGTCGTCATCGCCGCGGCCAAGCTGGCAGCGGGCGGCAAGGAGGGCATGGTGGCGCTGCAGGCGCAGGTCACCACCCTGCAGACCAAACTGACGGCGATGGAAACGGCCGGGTCGCGCGTGGCATCCGAGGCCTTTGTCGACAAAGCCATCACCGATCGCCGCGCCGGGGTGAACGCCGGCAATCGCGAAGAGCTGATCACCTTGCACATGTCCAACAAGGACACGGCGGAAAAGCTGATCAACGCCATGCCGATGCTGACCGCATCCGCATCCGCCGCCATCCCGCCCGCGACGAAGGACGGCGTGATGTCGCTGAACGCCGAGCAGATCGCCGCCTGCACCGCCCTGGGCATGAGTCAGGACGAATACAAGAAAACGCTGGCTGAGGAGGCTCGCTGATGGTTGCCCTGACTGCTGATCGCAATACCCCCGAACTGCAGCCTGTCGAACGCGAGGGACTGCTTGGTGCCGCACAATCGATCTTTGCCGGATCAATCCTCATGCGCAACGCATCGGGTCATCTGATCAAGGGTGCCACCGCGACCGGATCGTTCGGTGTGGGCCGCGCCGAAAAGCGCGGGACCTCGACCTCCGCCGGCGTCACCTCGCAGCGCTATCGCCCGGGCACCTACCGCTTCGCCAACTCCTCCGCAGGTGACCTGATCGTCACCGCCGACATCGGGGCCGCTTGCTACATCGTCGACGACCAGACGGTGGCCAAGACCAACGGCACCAACACCCGCAGTCCCGCTGGCATCATCGACGGCGTGGACGCCCTGGGCGTCTGGGTGCGGTTCGACGAAGCCCTGACCCGCGCCATCCTGTCATAAGGACACCTGACAATGATCATTTCCCAAGCCTCGCTTGACGCCCTGCGCGTCGGTTACAAGACCGAGTTCCAGAAGGGGCTCGGCATGGCCGCCATCATGAAGGACAAGGTGGCGATGACGGTGAAGTCCACCCTGGCGGAGAACCGCTATGGCTGGCTGAACCAGATGCCCGGCATGCGCGAATGGATCGGCGCCCGCGTCATCCAGAACCTGGCCGAGAACGGCTATGCCATCCTGAACCGCCACTTCGAACTGACGATCGGCGTCGACAAGAACGACATTGAGGACGACAACCTCGGCCAGTATTCGATGCTGATGATGCGCATGGGCGAGGCGATCTCGGCCTATACCGAGCAGCTGGTCTGGAATGCCTTGAAGAACGGGTTCACGACCAACTGCTTCGACGGCCAGTTCTTCTTTGACACCGACCACCCCGTCGTTCTGGAAGACGGGTCGACCGGCACCTATGCCAACACCGATGGCGGTGCCGGCACGGCCTGGTTCCTTTTGTGCACGAACCAGTCGGTCAAGCCGATCATCTTCCAGGAGCGCCAGCCTGCCACCTTCACCACGAAGGACAAGTCATCCGACGACAACGTCTTCAGCGAGCGGCGCTACCTCTACGGCGCCGATCTGCGCTGCAATGTCGGCTACGGCTTTCCGCAAATGGCCTGGGGATCGAAGCAGACCCTGAACCCGGCGAACTATGCGATCGCGCGGGCGGGCATTCAGAACATGAAGGGCGATGGCGGCCGTCCGCTGGGCCTGGTCCCGAACCTGCTGGTCGTGCCCCCGTCGCTGGAAAGCCCCGGCCGCCAGCTGCTGAATTCCGAATATGGCACCGGCGGCGTGACCAACGAGTGGAAAGGCACGGCGGAACTCCTCGTCGTGCCGTGGCTCGCCTGACCGGCGGTCTGATTTAGCAGAGGGGACGCCAGTCAACCTGGCGGGCGTCCCCTTCCTTGATCAGACCATGAAGGAGCCTGCCCGTGGCCCGTACCCACAAAGCTGCCAAGCCCATTTCCGACGCCCCGGACATGCCGGTCGTCGCGACTCCGGCTCCGCCACACTCCCCGGCGGAGGGCACCAGCGCCACGGAGGGCGTGGCAGCACCCGACGTGGCGCTGGTACAGCCCTCGGTCGATGGTGGCGACTTGATCATGCGCGACCCCGACGCGAAGGGCCCGGACCACGTGACCGTTGTGGTGACAGGTCCCGCCAAGGGCCGCTGGCGCATTGGTCGCCTTTTCGGGCCCGAGGCCGTGACGATCCCGCTGAGCGAGCTGACCGAAGCCCAGATGAAGGCGATTGACGGCGATCCCGAGCTTCGATGTGACGCCATCCCTTGGCCGCAGCCGACTGAACCGACCTGATCCGATCCCAGGCGAAAGAACCATTCGCGATCCCCCGATCAGACCACAACCGGCACGGGGGCGGTTCGAGTAGGCGAGCCCCGGCGCGGTGCGGGGACGGAACGGGGCAAGCGGCCCGTGACAGCCGGGAGAGACCGGCACCAACCAACCCGAGGCCGAGATGTCCTATGTCACCCTTGCCCAGCTGACGGCCCGCTTTGGCGAGGTCATGCTGGTGGCGTTGACGGACCGGGCCTATCCCGTGACCAACACGATCGACGAGACCGTGGTCGACCAGGCGCTGGCCGACACCGACGCGCTGATCGACGGCTACCTCGTGCGCCGCTACCAACTGCCCCTGACCGTGACGCAGCCCCTCTTGGCCGATGTGGCGGGGGCCATCGCGATCTGGAAGCTGCACACGTCCGAGCCCGATCCCAAGATCAAGACCGACTATGCCGAGGCGATGAAGGTCCTGGACCGGATCGCGGCCGGCACCGTCGGCCTGACCGCCGCCGGGGTCGAGGCCCCGAATGTGTCGGGCACCGGCGTGCAGATCACCGACCGCGACCGCCAGATGACCCAGGACAACATGACGGGGTTCATCTGATGCTGGTCGACGATGTCATCGCGCGGCTGAAAGAGGCTGTCCCGGCCCTGCAGACGCGGGTGAACGGGGCGGCAAGCCTGGTCCAGCTGATCGCGCAGAACCAACTGGGCCAGCATTCGCCCGCCGCCCATGTGATCGGTCTCGGCATCCGGGGCGGTGCGCCTGACGTGGTCACCGGCCTGTTCCGCCAGCCGGTCGTCGAGCAGATCGGCGTGATCCTGACGTTCCGCAATGCGACAGGTGCCGGTGCCGGGGCGCTGGACCGGGTTGAGGCCGTCCGCACATCCGTGATCGAGGCGCTGTGCGGCTGGGAGCCCGAGGGCGCGTTCGGCCCGTTCCAGCTGCAGGAGGGGCAGGTCACGTCGATGCAGGCGGGCACCCTTGTCTACGAGCTGAGCTTTGCCATCCCCGACCAGCTGAGGATTTCCACATGAGCGCCGAAAAACATCCCCTGCCGCATGGCGGCGGTTCTTACATCCGCCACCCCGATGGCAGCCTGACGTTGGACGAGCCGCCGACGATGGATGCCGCCGTGGCGACCGAGCGGGCTGTTGAAGCGGCCGTTAAACGCCCCCTGAAATCCCCGGTAAAGGAGGCCTGACATGCCCGCCGCGCTGAAGTGGAAAAAGACCGCCATCCTGTTCAAGATCGAGACCGTCTATGGCACCGATCCGGTGCCGACCGGTGCCGCCAACGCGATCCTTGCGACCGACGTCAAGGTGCAGCCGATGGAGGGGACCGATGTCGACCGCGATCTGGACCTGCCCTATTTCGGCGCGCAGGGCACGATCCCGAACGAGCTGCATGCCAAGCTGACCTTCAAGGTCGAAATGGCTCCTTCCGGCACCGCCGGCACCGTCCCCGGCTGGGGCCCCCTGTTGCGGGCCTGTGGCGTGGCCCAGGTGATCAATGCCGGCGTATCGGTCGTCTACAACCCGATCACCGACAACCATGAGTCGGGCACTTTCTATCTGCACAAGGACGGCACGCGGTATGTGATGCGCGGCGCGCGCGGCAACGTGAAGGTGATGATCAATGCCCAAGGCATCCCTTACCTCGAATTTTCCTTCACGGGCCTTTTCACGCAGCCGTCCGACCAGGCGTTCCCCACGCCGGTCCTGACCGTGTTCCAGAAGCCGCAGGTCGCATCGTCAACCAACACTCCGACCTTCACCATCAACTCGGTGGCACTGGTAATGCGGTCCTTCAGCCTGGACCTCAAAAACGAGGTCGAGAACCGGTTCCTGATCGGGGCGGAGGCGATCCTGATCACCGACCGTTCGGACATGATCGAGACGGTGGTGGAGGCGCAGCTGCTGGCGGCATTCAACCCGTTCTCGCTGGCGGCGAACCAGACCACGGTGCCGGTCAGCCTGATCCATGGCGTGGGTGCGGGCAAGATCACCACGCTGGCGGTGCCCGCAGCCCAGATGATGCGCCCGACCGGGCTGGAGCAGAACCAGAACATCGTCGAGTGGCCGCTGAGCCTGGCTGCGCTGCCGGTCGGCGGCAACGACCAGTGGACCTTGACCCTGACCTGATGCCAGAGGGGCCCCGCGCCCCGTTCCAGAAGGGGGAGGGCCTTCGGGTGCCTCCCCACACCCACCCCAAGCGAGGCTGCCCATGTTCAAGATCGCCAAGAACCCGACCTTCGTCCACACCGTGCCCGTCCTGGTCCCGATCGACGGAGGCCACGAGACCCAGTCCCTGAAATGCCGGTTCCGCGCGCTGACGGTGGACGAGTTTTCCCAGCATGACCTGAACACGCCCGAAGGATCGGAGACGTTCCTGCGCGCGGCCTGCGTCGGGTTCGAGGACGTGGTCGATGACAATGGTGATGCGGTGCCGATGTCGGATGCCCTGAAGGACGCGCTGCTGGGCGCGGCCTATGTGCGGACCGCGCTGACGCGGACCTATTTCGAGGCGATGACCAAGGCCCGCGTGGGAAACTGACCTGGGCAGGTCGCGCCTGGGCGCGGGGCGAGCTGTCCGGACACGACCAGACGACTGCCGAGGCGGAGTTACGGGCCGAGGCGCTGGCCTTCGGGCTGATTTTTGAAGAGGAAGACGAAGCGGATGAAGACGGGGTCTGGCTTGAGAATGCGGCGGCGGTGGAGGCCTATCTGGCCGTCCAGTCGCAATGGCGCATGGTCTGCCCTGGCGACGGGACGATCCGCCATTCCAGTCTCGACTATGCGGCGGCCCGCGTCGGCTGGGACCTGGCGGGCATCGTCATGACGCCCGAGCGGTTCCACGAGGTGCGCGTGATCGAGGCGGGCGTACGCCAGGCGGCGGGCGAGGCCCCGCAATGAGCCTGACGCTGAGCGCGGTCATCCAGGTCGAGAACGAGGCCGCCCGGCGCGCGTTGGCCGAGACGAAGACCGGTGTCGACAACCTGGGCAAGGCCACGGTCGATCTGGCGGGCAAGACCAAGGCGGGGGCGGGGGCGGCGACGGCGGACGCTGCGGCCAAGCGCGCCTCGGCGGCGGCATCGCGCGAGATGGCATCTGCGAACCTGACCGCAGCTGGTTCGGTCGGCAACATCGCGGCCCAGTTCAACGATATCGGCGTGATGCTGGCGGCGGGGCAGAACCCGCTGCAGCTGGCGATCCAGCAGGGTTCCCAGATCAGCCAGGTGTTCGGGCAGGCCGGCGCGGGCGGCGCGCTGCAGCTGTTGAAAGAGGGGTTCCTGTCCCTGATCAGCCCGGTAAACCTGATCACGATCGGCGTCATCGCGGCAGGGGCGGCCATGTTCCAGTGGCTGACCAGCGCGGGGGAAAAAGCCGGTTCTCTGGAAGACCAGATCAACGACCTCACGGATGCCGTATCTGACTGGCGTGACCAGAGCGGCAAATCGTTCAATGACCTGCGCAAGGAATTCGGCGCGATCACCCCCGAAATAGTGGCCATGCAGCGCGAACTGCTGGCCATCGACATCCGGCGCATCGCCATCGAAGCCGCCGAGGCATCGCGGTCGATGCGCGAGGAACTGGGCAACGTCAATGTCGAGGACATCCTTGGGCTGAAGCGGGTGAATGCAAAGCAGTTCTTCCCGCAGGCAGGCGAGCTGCGCACCCTGATGGAAGAAGCCGCGTCGGCCGCAAACCCGCTGGATGCGGCAAATGGGTGGCGGCGGGTTTCCGACACGATCAGCGCGGCTGTGGGCGGCGTGGGCAACATGAACCTTGCCCAGCTCGATTTCTACAACAGCGTCTTGAATACCGAGGCCGCCTTGCGATCCGCTGCGGTCGCGACAGGGGATGTCGAGACCAGCATGGATGGTGCTGCCGGTTCGGGCGGCGATCTGAACGATGTCGTGTCGGCCATCGGTGCAAGCCTTGCATCCGCTGCAGGGGTCAACCTGGCCGGCGTCTTTACCGGGGCCTTTGGCGCGGCTGACACGTTGTTGGGCAAGGTCGGCGCGATCCTGAACGGCATGGTCCAGGCGGGGGCCCTTGCGGCGGCGCAGCAACGTCTGAACGCAGCCGGCAAGGTCTATGGCGGGCGCGGCGGTGATCCACGGACTTCCAACCAGCAGGGCGTCGGCGAGTTCAAGTATGACGGACCGGCGCTGGATCAGTTCAACAATGTCGCCGTGCGGGCATCGGGCAGTCGCAGCGGTGGCGGTGGCGGCGGCGGCGGGGCGGCCAAGGCCGAGGCGGATGCCGTGGGCGGGCTGATTGCCAAGCTGCAGGGCGAGGTCGAATCCTTGCGCATCCTCGACCCCTTGCAAAAGGAAATGCTGCAATACCGCGACCAGCTGGCGGGTGCCACCGAGGCCGAACGCGCGCAGGTCGAACAGCTGATCATCGTCCGCGAGCGGGAAAAAGCGCAGCTGGCGCAGATCGAGGAGCTGCAGGCGTTCAAGGAATCTCTGGTCGAGAACGCCCTTGATGCGCTGATCAGCAAGGGCGAAAGCCTGCAAGACGTGCTCAAGGGCGTGATTTCTTCGCTGGCGAAGGCCGCCATCCAGGCGGCGATCTTTGGCACCGGACCCCTTGGCAGCATTTTTGGTGGCAAGGGAATAGGCAGCCTGATCTTCGGCGGCGGAAAGGCGGCGGGTGGGATGGTCCATGGCCCCGGCACCGGTACGTCGGACAGCATCCTGACGCCGCTCTCGAACGGCGAATACATCGTCAACGCCCGCGCCACGGCCCGCAACCGGCACCTTCTGGATGCGATCAATTCGGGGGCCAGCATGGGGGCCGGGATGGCCGTCGGCGGGCCGGTGGGCGGGCGGGGCCCCGCGCGGACAGGGCTCCGCGATGCTCCGCGCGACATGAGGGTCACGATGGACCTGAGGGGCGCGAGGGGTGACCGCGAGATCGAACGCGCGGGCTATCGCGGCATGAAGCGCGCCCTGGCCGAGTTCGAGCGGGGCGAGCTGCCGAGGTCGGTCGCCCGCATTTCGCGCGACCCCACGAGGATCGGCTGATGGCCCTGACCTATCCCTTGGCCCTGGCGACATTCGCCGACACGCTGCTGGTCAGCGACATGACGTTCCACCTGCCCGAGATCGTGCAGATGTCGCGCACCGCCGGCGGCGACGTGCTGACGGCCGACCTGGGCGAGCGGCTCTGGCGCGGGCGGATCACGCTCGGCCGCATGACGCGCACCGAGGTCGGCCGACCCGAAGTCCTGATGGATCTGTTGCGCCAGGCGGGCCGGTCGTTCCTGATCTATGACCGGTACCGGACGAACCCGCTCTTGGACCCTGCCGGGACGATTCTTGGTGCTGCGTCCGTCATCATCCTGGCGCTGGGGGGCGATGCGCGCGAGCTGTCGCTGGCGGGGCTGCCTGCGGGCTATACCCTGTCGGCCGGGGACTACCTGTCCTTTGACTATGGCACATCCCCGGTGCGCCGCGCGCTGCACCGCGTCGTGCCCGCCACGGTTGTCGCCAACGGGTCGGGCCAGACGGCCCTGTTCGAGATCACACCCTCCATCCGGCCCGGCGCATCAGCCGGGGCGGCCGTCGCGCTGAATAAGGCCTGGTGCAAGGCGGTGATGATCCCGGGGTCGATCGAGGCCGCCACGCGCGAGTCCGTCATGACGGACGGCCTGGCGTTCGACTGGACGCAGTCGCTGCGATGAGGGATTTCGACACCAACACGGCGGCATATTTCCAGGGGCGGGCGGGCACCGTCATGCGCCTTCTGGTCTGGGCCGAGGCGCTGAACCGCAGCACGGGCGTGATCGAGGCGGTGGGTCTGTGGAACGGGCTGGAGGACCGGGTGTTCACCATCCTCGGGGCCAGCCGTACCTATTTCGGCGCGGGGTCGGTCATCGCGATGGACCCCCTGGTCCTGCAGACCGGCACGGCTGTGCGGATGCAGCGGCTGACCCTGTCGCCCTTGTCGCCCGCCGTGGTGACCCTGATCCGGACCTATGACGCGCGGTTCGCCCCGGTGCAGATCCACCGCGCGCTGTTTTCCACGGAGGACGGCGCGCTGGTGGCCGAGCCGCATCGCCTTTTCGAGGGCTTTATCGACGAGGTCGCGATCACGACCCCAGAAGAGGGCGGCGAGGCGACCTGCGACCTGACGCTGGCCAGTTCCGCCCGGCGGCTGACGCAGGTCCTTGCCCTGAAGAAGTCCGATGCGACCCAGCGCCTGCGGTCCGATGACCGCATCCGCCGCTATGCCGATGTGTCGGGCGCGGTCGATGTCTGGTGGGGACAGCGGAGGGGAAAGGATTGACCGCGCAGCGCACCATTCCGCCGCGCCTGGCCGACTGGCGCACGCGGCTGGATGCCTATCTGGCATCGGTCGCGGCTGAGCCGTTCCAGTACGGACGGCTCGACTGTGCGCTGTTCGCGGCGGGCGCGGTCGAGGCGATGACGGGGGGCGATCCGGTGGCCGGGATCGGTCCTTACACGACCCTTAAAGGGGGCTTGAAGGCACTGTCCAAGGCCGGGTTCCGCAGCCCCGAGCACGTCGTCGGGCTCCATTTCGATCCGGTCCCGACGGCGCTGGCGCAGGTCGGCGACATCGCGGCCGTAGAACAGACCGAGGGGATGCCCGCGCTGGGGATTGTCGCGGGCGAGGTGATCGCCGTCCTGCGTCCCGAGGGCCTGGGCTGGCTGCCCCGCATGCAGGCGACCGACGCCTGGGCGGTGCCCTGATGCCCGCGATCGGAGCCGCCATCGCCGGGATCGGCACTGCCATCGGCAGCTTGGGCATCGGGGGCCAGATCCTCGCGCGGCTGGCGATTTCGGTTGCGGCCTCGGCCCTGATGCAGGCGCTGGCCCCGAAGCCGCGCCCGCCCGGCATCCAGACGCAGGTCACGCAGACCGGGGGCGACAACCCCCTGTCCTTCGTCATCGGGCGCTATGCCACGGCGGGCGCGCGCATCTGCCCGCCGATGAGCCATGGCGCCGCGGGAAAGACCCCGAACGCCTATCTGACCGAGGTGATCGAGCTTGGCTGCATCGCGGGACAGACGCTGAGCCGGGTGATCATCAACGACGAATATGTGACCCTGGGCGGCACCGTGCATCCCGATTACGGCTTGCCGGTCACGGGGGCCCTGGCCGGGTTCGCCTGGGTCAAATACTACGACGGCACGCAGACCACCGCCGATGCGATGCTGCTGGCGAAATACGGGTCATACCCCGAACGGCCCTGGTCGTCCGACATGATCGGGCGCGGCCTCTGCTATGCCATCGTCACCTGCCGCTACTCGCCCGAAAAGTGGCCGGGCGGCCTGCCGCGGTTCAAGTTCGAACTGGACGGCATCCCGCTTTACGACCCGAGGAAAGATACCACCGTCGGGGGGTCTGGCACGCATCGCTGGGCCGACAAGACAACCTGGGCGCAGACCCTGAACCCGATGGTGATGACCTACAACATCGGGCGGGGCATCGGCATGATCGACGGCAGCGTCTGGGGCGGGCGGTTTGATGCCGCCGACCTGCCGCTGGCCAGCTGGTTTGCCTCGATGAACGAGTGCGACGTCTCGGTCAGCGACGGCGCGTCGGGGACAGAACCACAGTTCCGCGCCGGATTCGAGGTGTCGGTGGACGACCAGCCCGCGGCCGTCATCGCCGAGCTGTCCAAGGTCTGCGCGGGGCAGTTGGCCGAGGTGGGTGGCATGTGGAAGGCGCGCGTGGGCCCGCCCGGCGTAGCGGTCTACACCTTTGCCGACGCGGACATCCTGATCACCGATGCCCAGGATTTCAGCCCGTTCCCCAGCTTTGCCGACAGCTACAACGGGGTGCATGCCTCCTATCCGGACCCCGCATCCCTGTGGGAATCGAAGGAAGCTTCGCCCCTTTACAATGCGACCTACGAGGCGGCGGATCAGGCCCAGCGGCTGGTGGCGGACCTGTCCTTGCCCGCCTGTCCGTTCGGCGCGCAGGTGCGGCGCATCCAGTCGGCGTACATCAAGGAGGAACGCCGGTTCCGCCGCCACACCCAGATGCTGCCCGCCGATTGCGCGCATCTCGAACCCCTGGACGCCATGGCCTGGACCAGCACCGCAAACGGCTACACAGCGAAGCTGTTCGAGGCGGCGGAGATCGTCGAGGATGTGATGACCGGCTGGCGGCGCATCACGGCGCGCGAGCGGGACGCGGCGGATTACAACTATCCCGGCGACCTGGTGGCCCCGGCGGGCACGTCATCGGTCAGCGTGGCGCCTGCCAACATGGCCGTGCCCACCTTTGGCGTGGCGGGGCTGTCGCTGCTGGACCCCGGCGGCATCGCGCGGCGTCCCGCATTGCAGATCACCTGGGACGGCACGGACCTTGATGCGGTCACGGGCATCGAGTTCGAGGTGCGGCTGACCGCATCCGGCGCGATGGTCAAGCGCACGTCGATCGGGGATGTGGCGTCGGGCCTGTTGATCGTGTCGGACGGGATCATCGCCAGCACGAGTTACCAGGCGCGCGCGCGGCTGACAGCGCCCGGCATCGGCACGGTCTGGACGGCATGGCTGCCCGCATCATCGCCCGCGGTTTTTGTCAAGCCCGCTGACCTCGACAGCCCGGCGTTTCAGGTGGCAGGCTTGTCGGTGTTCGGCGGGGCGCTGCGCAGCAGCAACTTTGTCGCAGGCGCGGCGGGCTGGGAAATCCAGAACAATGGCGACGCGGAGTTCAACAGCCTGGTCATCCGCCGCCCGATGCTGGCGGCCAATGCCGTCTCGGACAAGGTCACGACGACGACGGCCAGTCTTGGCAACCTGAACTCGTCCCACAATGGAGTGTCGTGGATCCCCCTTTCACTTGGCGCGGTCGCTGTCGGAGACATCTTCTTTATCGGCTTTGGAACAACCGTCTTCACGAACAGCAACGCTGGGACGGTCATCCTGCGCCGACGCATTCTCAACGTCAGTGGCTGGGGGGCTTATGAAACCATCTACAGCATCCTCGTCCCAAGCGGTCAGACGAGCGGTGCTGGCGTAGGTTACGGCGATGTCATTTCTGGCCAGTTCCTCGGGGTCGAGTACAGCATGACGACCTCTCTTGCGGTGGGGGTGACGATCACGCTGTCGAACCCGACGATTTCCTATCAGCGGCTGGTGCGATGATGGTGGCCTTTGTGTTCATCAGCGCGGATGGCCAGCCACTGGCGGCAGGTCGCAGCCTAGACCGAGGCCCTGCGCATGGGGCTGGGTGCGACCCTTGCCACCGCCCCCGACGAAGCGGCGATCGCCGCCGCCGTGACGAGTTTCACCCAGGCGCTGCACGCGCTGATGACCCCATTCAACCCCTGAGAGGACCGACACGATGAGCTTTCAGTTTTCCACAGCCGTCCGGAATGCCAGCGCCGATGCCGTCGAGACGACGATCGGCACGGCGCCCACGCTGACGATCCGCACGGGCGCACCGCCCGTTGACTGTGCCGCCGCCGATGCGGGCACGGTCCTCGCCACCATCGCGCTGCCGGCCGACTGGTCTTCGGCGGCCTCGTCCGGGGTCAAGACGCTGCTCGGCACCTGGCAGGACGCGTCCGCCGATGCCACCGGGCGCGCCAGCCATTTCCGGATCAAGCAGGGGGCCACCGCCCACATGCAGGGCCTGTGCCACGATGCCTGGCAGGGCAGCAAGGCCTATGCCGTGGGCGACCAGGTGCAGAACGGCGGATCGGTCTATCGTGCAACGGTCGCGGGCACGTCGGCCCCGTCCGGGGGGCCGTCCGGCACCGGCGGGTCGATCACCGATGGCGGCGTCACCTGGGCCTGGCTGCAGGCGACCCTCGACATGACCATCGACAATGCCAGCCTGATCACCGGCCAGCAGTTCAACGTGACGGCGTTCAGCATCACCGTCGGCGGGGCCTGATCCCATGCCTTTTGCCCGCCCCCTGACCGAGGACTGACCCCATGGCCATCACCACCCTTGACGGGCTTTTCAGCGCCCTTGCCGGCAATTCATCGCAATTCGCGATCGACAAGACCAGCGCCTCGGCACAGACGGCGAACACGCTGGCCAGCATGTGGCGGCAGGCCGGGCAACCCGCTGCTGCCGCCATTCCCGGCACGACGCCCGCGATCCCGACAAAGGCCACGCCGGGGGCCATCGACTTTACCAACCAGACCGCGCCCGCGAAGTCATATCTTGGCTCGGCGATGATCTATTCCGGCAACAGCGGCGGCGGGTTCGAGGTTCATGACCGGGTGGCCCATATGGGCGGGCTGGTGCTGAACGTCGCGACGGCGCAGACCATCACGGGACTGGACCTGGCAACCCTGGGACTTGTCGCGGCCCGGCTGGGGGCTGCGGACTATTCGGATGTCCAGTGGTTCCTGGAAACCTATACCGATGGCGGGGCCACGGCGGCGAACGCGACCATCAACGTGACCTATGGCGATGCGACGACCGGCAACCTTAACGTGATCGCCGTCGGCGGCACCTTGCGCGCCAGCCGCCTGATCGGGCTGACCCCGTTCATCCCGACCGCCGACCAGGGCAAGAAGATCAAGGGCATCAATTCCGTCACCCTGTCGGTCAGCACCGGCACGGCGGGCAACTTCGGGTTCACCTGCACGCGCCTGCGCATCGGCAAGGCGTTCGGAAACGCAGGCACCCCCACCACGATCAACTGGACGGATGGCGCGCCGGAGGTTCCGAACGACGCCTGCCTGATGCTGGCCGTCAACTGTTCCACCACAACATCGGGAACCCTGCGCGGGTCTGGCAAGATCGCGCACGGCTAGGCCATGGCCCTGTATTTCAGGAAGTTTCCCGACCCGGACATTCCCGACGACCTGTGGTCGGCGAATTCCCCGGCGGGCGTGATCGCGCGGAACGAGTTCTTTGGTGTGCCACCCCCTGGCGGGGCCATCGTTGACGGCACCACCGGCGCGCCGACCGTCACGACCGGCGTTACCTGGAATGCGCTGACCGGTACGGTCTATGATTTTGACGGGTCCGGCAGCATCACATTCAGCCAGGGCGGGACGATCTACTATCTGATCGTTGGCGGCGGTGGTCCGGGCGCACCGGCGGAATGGAGCGGCGGCGGTGGCGGGTCGGCGGGAGATGTTCTGACCGGCACCTTTTCTGCCGGTGTCGCGACATATCCCGTCACGGTCGGGGCTGGCGGGGTCAACAGTGGTAGCACAGGGACGCCCGCGCCGACCTCGGGTGGCGATTCTACGGCACTTGGTCTGACAGCAGTCGGCGGCGGTTATGGGGGCGGGCGGACAGCCGGGGCGAACTACGTCCTTGCGGTAAAGGGCGGCGGCGGCGGCGGCACGGAGATCGCCGCGCCCGGCGCGCTTCCGGGGGCCAGCCATCCAACCAGCTATGCGGGTGGCAACGGCACAATCACGGGCGGCGGCACCGGCGATGCGCAGCGCGCGGGCGGTGGCGGCAGGGGTGCAGGCGCAAGCGGCGGAAACTTTGTCTTTGACGCGGGCGGCGCGATCGGCGGAGACGGCGGCGCAGGCGTCACCAGCGACATCAGCGGGGCGTCTGTAACCTACGGCCGTGGCGGCGGCGGGGGTACGCGCGGTCCCGGTGCAGGCGGTGCGCCAAACGGCGCGACGGGCACATCGGGCGTCCCGGTGAACGGAGGTGCCGCCACCACCCCCGGCAGCGGCGGCGGCGGCGCGGGGTCGTGGTCAGGCAGCAACGGGCAGGCACTGGGTGCCAATGGTGCGGCAGGTCGCGTCATCATCTTTGTCCCGGCCAGCGGCGGCGGGGGTGCGTCCGCCAGTGCTGCGGCCACGCTGACCCTGACGGGAAGCGGGTCTGGCACGGCACCTGCGGCGGGGCTGGTGTCCGCTGGCCTGCCCTTGACAGGATCGGCGACGGGTACGGCCCCTGCGCAGGCACAGACGACCGCCACATTGCCATTGACCGGGTCGGCCGGCGCGACGGCGGGGTTGTCAGTCAATGCGATCGCCAGCGCCACCCTGTCCCTGACAGGCACGGCTGCGGGCACGGCCCCTGTTGCGGCTCAGGGCGCGGCCATCCTGACCATGACGGGCGGCGCCGTGGCGACAGCGCCTGCGGTTGCACAAGGCGTGGCAGTCCTGTCCCTGACCGGATCGGCCACGGCGACCGCCATAGTCAATGCCCAGGCGTCGGGCCAGTTGCCGCTGACGGGCAGCGCCACCGCCAATGTCGGCACCCCTGCGGCCAGTGCCAGCGCCAGTGCGACCTTGCCGCTGACGGGCAATGCGGTCGCGACCCTGCTGGCACAGGCAAATGCTGCCGCCGCGCTGGCACTGGCGGGATCGTCGCAGGCGCAAGTTCCGGCGCAAGGTCAGGCGGCGGGCGTTCTGCCCATCGGCGGATCGGCGATGGCGATGCTGCGCGCGGCGGCACAGGTTCAGGCAGCCCTGCCCCTGACCGGATCGGCCACGGCGACCGCCATAATCATTGCCCAGGCGTCGGGCCAGTTGCCGCTGACGGGCAGCGCCACCGCCAATGTCGGCACCCCTGCGGCCAGTGCCAGCGCCAGTGCGACCTTGCCCCTGACGGGCGGCGCGGTGGCGACCCTGCTGGCGCAGGCCAACCTTGCCGCCAGCCTGGCGCTGTCAGGGTCGGCACTGGCGCAAGTTCCGGCGCAAGGTCAGGCGTCGGGCGTCCTGCCATTCGGCGGATCAGCCATCGCGACGTTGCGCGCGGCGGCACAGGTTCAGGCTGGTCTGCCCCTGACCGGATCGGCGCTGGCCGATGCCCGGATCAAGGCGCAGGTCGCGGGATTGCTGGAGATGAGCGGCAGTGCAGTCGCCTCGCTAGTTCAACCTTACGCGACGGGCCGCATCGCCTTTGCCACGGGTCCCCGCCGGGGCACCGTCATCAGCCCGGTGCGCCGCGGCGAAATCATCAGCCCGGTGCGCCGGGGCACAGTTTTGGAGGTCATCCCATGAGCGACATCTTCACGATCCGCGTCGGAGACCGGATGCCCTATCTGGGCTACCGGTTCGGGTTCAGCCTGGCGCTGGCGACGGGTGTCACCTTTTCGGCCCGCGCGTTGCCCTCGAAGGCGGTCTTCATCGACCGCCAGCCCGGCATCATCGCCAACGGCACCTATACGATCGAGGGCAAGGAGGAGGTGCTGACCCCCGCCAGCGGCGTGGCCTTCTACCCATGGGCGGCGGGCGATACGGCGGTGGAGCGCAAGTCGTTCTCGTTCCTTTTCCATATCCTCTGGCCGGGCAACCTGGGCGAGACGCTGCCCTCCGAAGGGGGTGAGCTGGGGCGCATCTGGGAGAATTACTGACGCCCCTGCACGGGTGGCTGAAGGGGTGCTTCAACGCCCCTTCAACACGGGGTTCGACTTCACGCACCCCCCGCCGGCCAGACACACTTTATGGCCGCACCCGCACGTCCGACAGTTGCGGCAAAGTGTTAAGGAATCGCCCCCAATGACCATGGATGCAGTCCCGCCGGTTCGTCCCATCGCGCCCTACCTGGGGGGCAAGAAGAACCTCGCCCGTCGCCTGTGCGCCCTGATCGACCGGCACGATCATCTGACCTATGCCGAGCCCTTTGTGGGGATGGGCGGCATCTTCCTGCGCCGCACGCGGCGACCCCCGGCCGAGTTCATCAACGACCGCGGCCGCGAGGTCTACACCCTGTTTCGCGTGCTTCAGGAACACTACGTGGCCTTCCTCGACCTCCTCCGGTTCCAGATCACGACGCAGGCGAACTTCGACCGGCTGGTGGCCGTCGATCCCGACACGCTGACCGACCTGCAACGGGCGGCGCGGTTCCTGTACCTGCAGCGCCTGGCGTTCGGCGGCAAGGTCAGCGGGCGCAACTTCGGGCTGTCGGCCGACCGGCCCGCGCGGTTCAACCTGACCACGTTGGAGCCCGATCTGGAGGCGCTGCATTCAAGGCTTTCGGGCGTGACGGTGATGAACCTCGACTATGCGGTCTTTATCGATCGACTGGACCGCGCGGGCACGCTCTTCTATCTCGACCCGCCGTATTTCGGCAATGAAGGCGACTATGGCAAAGGGCTGTTCGACCGCGTAGCATTCGCCTCAATGGCGGATCAGTTATCGGGCCTTAAAGGGGCGTTTATCCTGTCGTTGAACGACCATCCCGAGGTGCGCAGAACCTTTGCCGGATTCGAGGTTTCAGAGGTCGCCACGACCTACTCCATCGCCCGCTCAAAGGCCGTAGACCAGACGGCGAGAAGGGAGCTGCTGATCAGCAATTTCAGGCTCGGATAGCCGATTCCGCAAAATCGTTCTGATGCCAACTCCAATGACAATGTGTGCAACTTTCAATGTCACGCCACACACAACCGACTTCTCCACAGAAGTTTCGGAAAGAAAGTGCTTTACAGGCTTTCCCTTTGAGAACACCATATCTAGTAATGAAAGTACGGGCGAACGCAGGTCCTTGCCCGATAATCAGCTTCTAGTGGGGTTCCCATAAGGAAGCACGACAATGAGGTCGAGCAATGTCGCTTTCCGAAACCTTTCTGCCGGATGACATACATCCGATTGATATTGTTGAGTCTTTGGCGGAACATCATGCGTGGCAGTTCGATCGTGTCACGGATGACCAGATTGCGATGGCGGTCGAGGGCCAGTGGCGAACCTATTCGCTGACTTTGGCATGGTCGCCGCAGGACGAAACGCTGCGGCTGATCTGTACCTTTGAAATGGATCCGCCAACGGACCAGATGCCGAAACTCTATGACGTGATGAACCGCTGCAACGACCTGGTCTGGACCGGGGCCTTTACCTACTGGATCGAGCAGCGCCTGATGGTCTGGCGCTATGGCCTGTTGCTGGCAGGCGGGCAAAGCCCGTTGCCGGAACAGATCGACACGTTGATCGCGGCAGCCGTGCTTGCGTCCGAACGGTTCTATCCGGCCTTTCAACTGGCCTGCTGGGGCGACCGTACGCCAGCCGACGCCATGAAGATCGCGATTGCCGAAGCCTATGGCCGCGCCTGACGCGCCGCCATGCAAACCGCTATTGAAGCTGTGATGGCCCCCGCCTAACGTTTCAGCCGGATAGCGGAGGCTCTGGATGGTACTGGATCGGATTGCCAGCGAAGGAATGGTGCTGCTTGGCTGCGGCAAGATGGGCTCGGCATTGCTCGCCGGCTGGCTTGCGGCCGGATTGCCGTCCGCTTCGGTCTGGGTGCTGGAACCGAACCCGTCGGACTGGCTGGGCAAGACCGGCGTGCATCTGAATGCCGGTGTGCCGCCCGCGCCCGCCGTCGCACTGCTTGCCGTCAAACCGCAGATGATGGGTGCCGCGCTGCCTGCGTTGCAGGCATTGGGCAATGGTCGCACATTGGTCATCTCGATCGCGGCCGGAACCAGCATCGCGACATTCGAAACGGTCTTTGGTGCAGAGACGCCGATCGTCCGCACGATGCCGAACACGCCCGCGATGGTCGGACGCGGGATTACGGGACTTTGCCACAACAGCCACGCGACGACCGCGGATGTGGCGCTGGCCAAGGCTCTGATGGCGGCCGTTGGCGAGGTCGTCGTGCTGGACGGTGAACACCAGATCGACGCGGTGACGGCCGTTTCCGGCTCTGGCCCGGCCTATGTGTTCCATCTGATCGAAGCGATGGCCGCCGCCGGGGTTGCGGAAGGCTTGCCCCCGGACACTGCAATGCGGCTGGCACGCGCGACGGTCTGCGGGGCGGGCGAACTGGCCTACCGTGCGCCGGAAACGGCAGAAGAGTTGCGCGTCAACGTCACCTCGCCCGGTGGGACGACTGCCGCTGCTCTGGCAGTGCTGATGGACCCTGCGACCGGATTTCCGCCCCTGTTGCGCCGCGCCGTCAAAGCCGCCGCCGATCGCGGACGGGAGCTTGGCGCATGACCATCACCTATGGTCAGTTCGAGACCGTCGACATCCGTGTAGGCCGCATTACCCGCGCCGAATCCTTCCCTGAGGCACGAAAGCCCGCGATCAGGCTATGGATCGATTTCGGGCCTCTGATCGGCGAAAAGAAATCATCTGCGCAGATCACCAGGCATTATGATCCTGCGACTTTGGTCGGGCGACAGGTGCTGGCGGTCGTGAACTTTCCACCGCGTCAGATCGGTCCGGTGATGTCCGAGGTACTGGTCCTTGGCGTGCCGGATGCCGATGGCGAGGTGGTGCTGATCGGCCCCGGCCACGACGTTCCGTTGGGAGGGAAACTCTTTTGAAAAAGCTGCTGATCACCCGCCGCCTGCCCGACTTGGTTCTGCAAGCTGCCCGCGCGCGGTTCGACGTCACCCTGCGCGATGAAACGGCGGTGCTGACCGCTGCCGAACTGCGCGCCGCGCTGACGGATTATGACGCGGTGCTGCCGACCCTTGGCGACCGATTCCAGGCCGACGTGTTCGACGCCGTGCCAAAGCCCCGCGCGAGAATCCTTGCCAACTTCGGCGTTGGCTACAACCATATCGACGCCAAAGCCGCCCGCGCAGCCGGGATCGCCGTCACCAACACGCCCGGCGCCGTGACCGACGCCACCGCCGACATCGCGCTGGCGCTGATCCTGATGACCGCCCGCCGTCTGGGCGAGGGGGAGCGGGTGCTGCGCGCGGGCAACTGGCACGGCTGGGGTCCGGTGCAGATGCTGGGCATGCACGTGACCGGCAGGACCGTCGGCATCATCGGGATGGGCCGCATCGGCAAGGCGATCGCACGGCGCTGCCATTTCGGGTTCGGGATGCAGGTCGTGTTCTTCAACCGCTCCACCGTCGAGGACCCCGGCATGCCCGCACGGCAGATCACGATGGCCGAGGCGATGGCGGCAGATGTCGTCGTGGTGGCCGTGCCGGGCGGGGCGGAAACGCATCACCTGATCAATGAGACGACGCTGGGATGGATGAAACCCTCGGGCATTTTCGTCAACATCAGCCGGGGTGACGTCGTGGATGAGGCGGCGCTGATTGCGGCCCTTCAGGCGGGCCGGATCGCGGGCGCGGGATTGGATGTCTATGAATTCGAACCAAAGGTGCCAGCGGCCCTGATTTCGATGGAGAATGTCACGCTGATCCCGCATCTGGGCACCGCCGCGCTTGAGGTCCGCGAGGCGATGGGGATGATCGCGGTGGACAACCTGATCGCCTGGGACGAGGGGCGCGATCCGCCGAACCTTGTGTGACCGCGCATGACGAAAAATTTTCGCCGAAAATTTTTGGTCTCTTCCGGCGTGCATGGGCGCCATCGCATCGGAGCCATGCCGTGATCCTTTCCAGGGGCCGGGGATTTCTGTTCGTCCATGTCCCGAAGACCGGGGGGACCGCCTTGGCGCTTGCCTATGAGGCGCGCGCGATGAAGGACGACCTGCTTGTGGGTGACACACCCAAGGCGCGGGCGCGCAAGGGCCGACTGAAGGGGATCAAGACGGCGGGGCGGTTGTGGAAGCATTCCACTCTGGCGGATATTGCAGGGCTGCTCGGCGATGACGAACTGGCCGGGTCATTCACCCTGACGCTGGTGCGCAACCCCTGGGACCGGATGGTCAGCTATTACCACTGGCTGCGGAGCCAGGCCTTTGCCCATCCGGCGGTCGGGCTGGCCAAGGCACTGGATTTCAGCGCGTTCCTGCGTCACCCCCACACACAGGCCAGCCTGCGGATGTGGCCCTATGGGGCCTACCTGCGCGACGGGCAGGGGGTGGAACGGTGCCGCCTTTTCGCCCGGCTGGAGCATCTGGAGGCGGACCTTGCCCCGTTCGAGGCGCATCTGGGGTTTCGCGTGACGCCCTTGCCGCGCGTGAACGAAAGCACGCGTACGCGGGACTGGAGAGGGTACTACACGGACGCCGATGCCGGGTTGGTTGCAGATGTCTGTGCCGAGGATATCGCGCGGTTCGGGTATGGGTTTGATGATGCGGTTGGGGTGTAGCGATCAAGCCCCCCGTTTTTCCCCCGCGAACCGCCCGTAAAACGTCTCACCCTTGGTCGCCATCTCGCGCAACAACGCCGGTGCATGGAACCTCGGTCCGAACTGCGCACTCAGACCCCGGCAAACCTCCACCGCACGGGCAGCCCCCAGCATGTCGAGCCAGCTGAACGGCCCGCCCGACCAAGGGGCAAAGCCCCAGCCGAGGATCGCCCCCACATCACCCTCGCGGATGTCGGTCAGCACGCCCTCTTCAAGCGCACGCACGGCCTCCAGCACCTGCGCGAACAGCAGGCGATGCTGCACGTCGGTCAGGCTGGGTTGCATCTTGTCCGCCGGGTATCTGTGCGCCAGCCCCTCCCACAGGCCAAGCCGTTCCCCTTTTTCATCATAGGAATAGAAACCGGCCTTGGCCTTGCGCCCCAGTCGCTTCTGATCGGCCATCCAGAACAGCACCCTGTCCACGTCATCATCGGGGTAGTCATTCCCCATCGCCGCCTTGGTCGCCATGGCGATCTTGACCCCAAGGTCGATCGACGTCTCGTCTACCAGTTGCAGCGGCCCCAGCGGCATGCCGACCAGCTTGGCCGCATTTTCAACCAGCGCCGGCCCCACCCCTTCGGCGACCATGCGGATGCCTTCATTGATATATGGGATGATGCAGCGGTTGGCGTAGAAGAACCGCGCGTCGTTAACCACGATCGGCGTCTTGCGCAGTTGGTGGACGAAATCCAGCGCCTTGGCCACCGCGACATCGCCGGTGGCCTTGCCGCGGATGATCTCGACCAGGTTCATCTTGTCGACGGGGCTGAAGAAGTGGATGCCGATGAACTGGGCGGGGCGTTTCGAGGCGCGGGCGAGGCCCGTGATCGGCAGGGTGGAGGTGTTGGTGGCATAGATGCAGTCCGTCACCGCCTCGACCCGGGCGGTCACATCGGCCTTGACCTTGGGGTCTTCGAACACCGCCTCGACGATCAGGTCGCAACCCGACAGGGCCGCATAGTCGGTGGTGGCGGTGATTCGGCCCAGCACGTCGGCCTTTTTCTCGGGCGTGACCTTGCGGCGCTGGATGCCCTTGTCGAGCAGCGCCTCGGAATGTGCGCGGCCGCGGTCGGCCGCGTCCTGGCTTGCGTCGATCAGGACGACCTCGATCCCGGCATTGGCGCTGACATAGGCAACTCCTGCCCCCATCATGCCCGCACCCATGACGCCAACCTTGCGCACGGATTGGTCGCCTGCCTTCGGTCGGTTTGCCCCTTTTTCCAGCGCCTCCTTGCTGACGAAAAGGCTGCGGATCATGGCGGCGGAACTGGGGTTCATCAGGATCAAGGTGAACCAGCGCGCCTCGATCTTCAGCGCCGTGTCAAATGGCACCAGCGCCCCCTCATACACCGCTGACAGCAGCGCCCTGGCCGCCGGGTAGACGCCAAAGGTCTTGCCATGCACCATCGCCGCGGCTCCGACAAAAGTCATGAAGCCTGCCGGGTGATAGGGCGTGCCGCCGGGCATCTTGTAGCCTTTGGCGTCCCAGGGCTTCACGAGGTCCGCCTCGGTCGCAGCCAGCACCCATTCCTTTGCCCGCATCAACAGGTTTTCCGGCGGCACCACCTCGTCAACCAGCCCTCCCGCCTTGGCCGCCTTGGGATCGCTGAGTTTCCCCTCAAGCAGGAAGGGTGCCGCCATCATCGCGCCCATCTTGCGTACAAGGCGGGTGGTGCCACCCATGCCGGGAAAGATACCGACCATGATTTCCGGCAGGCCGATCCTGGCCTTGGGGTTGTCGGCGGCGATGATGCGGTGACAGGCCAGCGGGATCTCCAGCCCGATCCCGAGCGCGGTGCCGGGCAGGGCGGCCACAATCGGCTTGCCACCCTTTAGCGTTTTCGGGTCCATCCCGGCGCGTTCGATCTTGCGCAGGATGCCGTGCGTGGCCATCACGTCGGCAAAGATGCCGCCTGCACCGCCCTCTTTCATCCGCGCGATGACGTTGAGGTCCATGCCGCCGGCAAAGTCCTTTTTCCCCGAGGTCAGGATCACGCCCTTGACCGCCCCATCGCCGAGTGCCCGGTCAATCAGACCGTCAAGTTCGACAAAGCCCGCCTGGCTCATGACGTTCATCGAACGACCGGGCGTGTCCCATGTGATCGTGGCTACGCCATCGGCGTCGATGTCATAGGCGAAATCGGTCATGGTTTCCTCCGTTCGGCGAGGTCATCCGTCACCGCGGCGCGGGGCGCGTGAGAGGCGCGATGCAGGGTCATCGCGGTCCCGTCCAGGCGGTGCCGTCGCGATAGGTAAATCGGTTCACGCCGCCGCTCTGATGAAACAGGAAATCGACGTCGGAGTAATGCGCGATCTCGGTCCTGGCCTTGGTGCCGACAACAAGGAACCGCATCTCGGCATCCGTATGGTTGATGAAGTGATGCCCGTCCGGCACGCCCGCCGGAAAGGCCGCGCAATCGCCGACGCACATGACGGTCGGCCCTGCATCCGTCACCATCGTGCATTCGCCCATGGTGATCATCACGAACTCGTCCTCGTTCTGATGCCAGTGCCGCATCGAGGACTTCGCCCCCGGCGCAAGGATCACGATGTTGACGCCGAACTGCGTCAGGCCGCCCGCATCGCCAAGGCGCAAGGATGACCGCCCCGCAACCTCGGCATCATAGGGCGGCGGATAGATCGTGCCGGTCTTCACGGGCACCTTGGTCAGATCAAGTTTCGGCATTACACAATCTCGATGATGGTGGCAGCCCCCATGCCGGACGCGATGCACAGCGTGGCAAGGCCGACGCCTTTGCCTGACCGCTCCATCTCGTCCAGCAAGGTTCCGAGGATGATTGCACCTGTCGCTCCCAGCGGATGCCCCATGGCGATGGAGCCGCCATTGACGTTGACGATGCCCGGATCCACATCGAATGCCTGCTGAAACCGCAAAACCACGCTTGCAAAGGCCTCGTTCACCTCGAAAAGGTCGATGTCGCCGATGGTCATGCCCGCGTCGCGCAGGATCTTTTCCGTCACCGGGACAGGGCCTGTCAGC
The DNA here is from genome assembly GCA_021155205.1 of Rhodobacterales bacterium. Lineage (GTDB taxonomy): Bacteria > Pseudomonadota > Alphaproteobacteria > Rhodobacterales > Rhodobacteraceae > JAJNPS01. Next base: position 55,136 of record JAJNPS010000052.1, on the reverse strand, counting down.
ATGATCGTGGGGTCGGTGCCGATCTTGGCGGTGGCCCGAATGCGCGCACGCGGTTTCAGGCCGTGTGCCCGCCCGAAATCGGCGGATCCGATCAGCAGGGCCGCGGCCCCGTCGACGATGCCAGAAGAATTGCCCGCATGATGGATGTGGTTGATCCGCTCCAGATGCGGGTATTTCATAAGGGCGATCTTGTCGAAGCCCGGCATCCCCTCGCCGATGTCCTTGAAGGCAGGTTTCAGCGAACCCAGCGCCTGCATGTCGGTGCCGGGGCGCATGTATTCGTCATGGGCCAGGATCGGCAAGCCGTTCTGGTCATGAATCGGGATCACGGATTTGGCGAACCGCCCGTCCTTCCATGCCGCCGCAGCCCGGCGCTGGCTTTCGACCGCCAGCAAGTCCGCGTCATTGCGGGAGAACCCGTATTCGGTTGCGATGATGTCGGCGCTGATTCCCTGCGGGACGAAATATGTTTTCATCGACAAGGCCGGATCAACGGCAATCGCCGCGCCATCCGATCCGATGGCCACGCGGCTCATCATCTCCACCCCGCCCGCGATATAGGCCTGGCCGGCGCCGCCCTTGACTTGGTTGGCGGCGATGTTCACCGCCTCCATGCCACTGGCGCAAAAACGGTTGATCGCAAGGCCGGGGATCGCCTCGTCCAGATCCGACGCCAGAACGGCGGACCGCGCGAGGCATCCGCCCTGTTCGCCGACCTGCGTGACATTGCCCCAGATCACGTCCTCGACCGCGTGGCCTGTCAGACCGTTGCGCGACTTGATGGCGTTCAAGACCCTGGCCGACAGCGCAACGGCCGTGACCTCATGCAGGGACCCGTCGGGCCGCCCCTTGCCCCGCGGGGATCTGATTGCGTCATAGATGAAGGCGTCAGTCACGGGCTTCCTCCTTCAGGCGCGGTCGGCAGGGTTGCCGGGCATCAGATCATAGGGTCCCTGCCAGCGCGGCGTGGCCGCGATTGCATCAAGCCAGCGGTCGATATGGGGCCAGTCCTTGCGGTCAAAGCCAAAGGGTTCCGGGTAATAGAGGTAGGAACAGCAACTGAGGTCCGCAATGGTCAGCGCCGCCCCGGCCACCCAGGGCCGGTTCGACAGATGGGCATCCAGGATGGTGTAGGCTGCCTTCAGCCGACCTTGCATGAAGGCAATCGCGCCCGGCGGGCGCTTGTCCTCGGGCAGGAAGTTCTCGATGAACCGCCGCGGACCGATCACGCCCGACAGGCGGTGATTGTCCCAGAACATCCAGCGCAGTATCTCGCGCCGCTCCGCCGCCGACCGCCCGCCCAGCTTGCCGGATTTGGAGCTGATGTAATCGAGGATCACGCCCGACTGCGTCAGCGTGGTGTCGCCATCCACCAGCACCGGCACCTCGCCCATCTCGTTGAGCGCGCGGAATTCAGGCTTGCGGGTCTCGCCGTTGAAGAAGTCGACAAAGACCGGCTCCCATTCCATGTCCGCAAGGGTCAGCGCCAGCGCCGCCTTGTAGGCATTTCCGGATTCGCCAAAGCAGTAGAGTTTCATCGTCATGCGAGCCGATCCGGCGTGGGGACGCCTGTCTGGGTGGGATTTGAGTATTTGGGCAAATCAGAAGCCGAAGAGTAACGTGCCCTTAACCATCCTATCTCAGGTTCGGACCTGCGGTACAGGCTGGAGAGCCGATGACCGCCAAAGCAGAAGTCGCCCCGGTGATCGGCTGTTCGCCTGTCGATCGCGCAAGCACCTGGCCGCCGGGGTGCAGCATTTGCCACTTCTGATTTGCACAAATACTCATTCTGCCTGTCCTTGCGCGCTCCGTTCATTTCTTGCGCGCCTCCAGCTCGGCGTTGAACAGGCGCATGCGGTGGGTCAGGTTGTCCTCGTTGATGACCGAACTGAAGTTTTCGAACAGGAACGACAGTGCCTCGCCTTCGTCCAGACCCGCCTCAGAGGCAAAGCGTTTCAGGCGGCGATAGGCGTCCTCGGTCATGGCGACCGGAAAGCGGCGTGTCAGGCGCAGGCGTTTCGGCATCGTTTCCCCGGTTTCAAAAGGCATCCGCCGCCAGTGCCATCACGGGTTCGGCGCCGGTTTCGATCCGCGCCAGATGCAGCGCGATCGCAGGCAACTGGCGCGCCATGTAGTAGCGCCCGGTGGCGATCTTGGCCTCGAGGAACGCCTGGTCCGCATCGCCTGCTTCCAGCGCATCATAGGCCGCCTTGGCCATCCGCGTCCACATCAACCCCAGGCAGACATGACCCATCATGTGCAGAAAGTCGGTTGATCCCGCCAGTGCGGCATTGGGGGACTTGATGCCGTTCTGCAAAAAGAACATCGCCGCCTGCTGCACCTGCCCCGAGGCGACCTTCAAGGGATCGGCAAAGCCCTTCATCCGGTCGTCGCCGTCATGCGCGCGGCATTCCGCCGCAAGGATGTCGAAGAACGCCATGATGTGCCTGCCGCTATCCTGGCCAAGCTTGCGCCCGACAAGGTCCAGCGCCTGGATGCCGTTGGCCCCTTCGTAGATCATTGCGATGCGGGCATCGCGGACGAACTGGCTCATCCCCCAGTCCTCGATATAGCCGTGCCCGCCAAAGACCTGCTGGGCGGCTACGGCCATCTCGAACCCCTTGTCGGTCTGAAAACCCTTTATGACGGGAGTCAAAAGGCTGATCAGCCCTTCGGCAGCGGCGTCGCCCTGCCCTGCGCGGTCGATCAGCGATGCCCCCCAGAAGGTCAGGGCGCGCGCGCCTTCGACAAAGCTTTTCTGGTCCATCAGGGCGCGGCGGATGTCGGGATGCACGATCAGGGGATCGGCGGGACCGGACGGGTTTTCCGCCCCCGTCACCGCACGGCCCTGCAGGCGGTCACGCGCATAGGCCACCGCGTTCTGATAGGCGGCCTCGCCTTGCGCATAGCCCTGCACGCCGACGCCGATCCGCGCCTCGTTCATCATGGTGAACATGGCGCGCATGCCCTTGTGCAGATCGCCGAGCAGGTAGCCGGTCGCGCCGTCATAGTTCATCACACAGGTGGCATTGCCGTGGATGCCCATCTTCTCCTCGATCTTGCCCGCCGAGACGGCGTTGCGCGCGCCGAGGGTGCCATCATCCTTGACCAGATATTTCGGCACGATGAACAGGCTGATGCCCTTGGTTCCTTCGCCCCCGCCGGGGGCCTTGGCCAGCACCAGATGCACGATGTTGGACGCAAGATCATGTTCGCCGGCCGAGATGAAAATCTTGGTGCCGGTGATCTTGTAGGTGCCATCCGCCTGCGGTTCGGCCCGCGTGCGCATCATGCCCAGATCGGTGCCGCAATGGGGTTCCGTCAGGTTCATCGTGCCGGTCCATTCGCAAGATACGAGGCGCGGCAGCCAGGTGGCCTTTTGCGCGTCGGTGCCGTGCGTGTGGATCGCCGAATAGGCGCCGTGCGTCAGGCCGGGATACATGAAGAACGCCATGTTCGCGGCCACGAAAATCTCGCCCGCGGCAGTGCCCAGAAGGTAGGGCAGACCCTGCCCGCCAAAGGCCGGGTCGCAGTCAAGCGCGGGCCAGCCTGCGGCGCCGAAGGCGTCGAACGCCGCCTTGAACCCCGCCGGGGTGCGCACGACGCCATTTTCCAGATGGCAGCCCTCGCGGTCGCCGACCGGGTTGAGCGGGGCCAGAACCTCGGTTGCGAACTTGCCCGCCTCATCCAGGATCGCGGCGGTAAAGTCGCGGTCGAGATCCCCATATCCCGGCACATCCATCTGGCGGACGGCCATCACCTGATGCAGCAGGAATTGCATGTCCTTGACCGGGGCGGTGTAGTGCGGCATCGCGGGTCCTCCACTTCAGGTCTGCCGGGTGCGGGAAAAAACGCTTTGCGACCGGCGCGTTGCCGTGACCATACAGGACAGTCCGGCCAGTTTCTGCGTGACGTGGCGTCACCCGCGCGGGGTCCGGGTCAGCCTTCGTCCAGCTTGCGCAATTCGTCCGCTGCGGTGCCGCGCAGGGCCTTCAAGTCCTGGATGGTTATGTCCAGCTCGATACGCTGCTGCTGCAGCACCGCCAGTTGCCGATCCGCAAGTTGCAGCCACTGTTCCAGCTGCGGGCGGGTGCCGCGCTGGCGATAGACCAGCAGCCATTGGCGGATTTCCTCAAGGCTGAAGCCAAAGCGCCGCCCGCGCAGGATCAGCGTCAGGCGCGCGATTTCGCGGGGGCCGTAAAACCTGGATCGACCCTCGCGTTCGGGCGACAAGAGTTCGATGTATTCGTAGTAGCGCAGCGTGCGCGGCGTGACCTCGAACCGGGCGCACATCTCCTTTAGGCTGAGGCGTGGTTCGTCCATCTTCGTTTCCATGGCACCGCGCACGCAAAGCTACGCCGATCACCCGGACCTTGCAACGCAAAGGTCCCCCCTTGAACTTCCGCGTGGCGGCAGGCTTCATACCCTCCGAGGGGGCAACCATGGCGGACCGAAAGACCATCGCGCAGTCGTTCATCGGGGCCCTTCCCCACAGCCATGCGCTGGGGATGCAGATCGAGGACATCGGCGATGGCTGGGCGGTGCTGTCGATGGCCTATGATCCGAAACTGATCGGGGACCCGCAGACCGGCGTGATCCATGGCGGTGCGGTGTCCGCGTTGATGGACACCGCATCGGGCGCTGCCGTGATGGTCCACCCCACGGCCCCCCTGACCACGGCCACGCTGGACCTGCGCATCGACTACATGCGGCCCGCGACACCAGGCCAGACGCTGCGGGCACGGGCCGAATGCCATCACGTGACGCGCAGCGTGGCGTTTGTGCGGGCGGTGGCTATGGACGATGACGACAGCCGTCCGGTCGCGACCGCCACCAGCGCCTTTACCATCGACCGCGGGGGGCGTTGATGCCGACGCCCCCGCCCGAGCCTGTGCAGGCGATCAAGCAGCGGCGGGATGGCGCGCTGAACCGGCTGGTGGGTGCGGTTCCCTATATCCGGTTCCTCGGCATCCGGTTCGACCGGCGCGGGGACGAGCTGACCGCCATCCTGCCGTTTCAGGACATCCTGATCGGCAATCCGATTTTGCCCGCCCTGCATGGCGGCGCGACAGCCGCATTCCTTGAGGTGGCGGCGATTGTCGAGCTGTCCTGGGCCTCGCTTTGGGACGCGATGGAGGCGGGGCGGCTTGATCCGGCCAGCGTCGGGGCGGACGGTCTGGAGATGCCCAAGACCATCGACTTTACCATCGACTACCTGCGTCCGGGACTGCCGCGCGATGCCTATGCCCGGGCACGCGTGAACAGGTCGGGTCGGCGCTATGCGTCGGTCCATGTCGAGGCGTGGCAGGACAATCGCAGCCGCCTGTTCGCCCAGGCGACCGGGCATTTCCTGATGCCGGGCGACGGCGCGGCCTAAACGGCGGGGCGGAGCGCAGCTATTTCCGGCACTCGATCCACCGGAAACTGTCGCAGCCGGGGTCGCTGCAGATTTCGCCTGTGCCAATGACCCGTGTGGGTTTGCCGGGATCGACCAGCTGAACGAACCTGACAGACCGGCGATACCCTTCGGCGCGACAAAAGGCGTCGGCGGCGGGCTGGCCGCATCGTTTCCCAAAGCCCTTGCACCAGTCGAGCAACAGACCATCACTTTGCGGGCCGTCGATGCGCACCACATCGGTCTGCGCAAGGGTTGCAGTTGCAAGACTCATGCCAAGGAGAACGGCAGCCATTGCCGCAAAGGTTGGTCTGCCCTTCATTGTCCCCCCCCCAGATTGGTGCCGTTTGCAGCGCCCGGAATACTTTGCCCGGCCCGGCCGCAGGCACAGAACTGGCGCAAGCCTAACACGCCGTCGCGGCACAAGGAACGCGCGTCTCTGCGGGCGCGGAGCGGATACTCTCTGGTCGTTCTGGGGCATCGCCAAAATTGGGATACAGCTACCACCGCATCAAGCGAAACGCTGTCGACGCAGCCCACCCGGCAAGGGCCGCAATGGTGATTGCAAGGATGCCGTACAGGACGGGCGCGTCGAACGCCATGCGGTAGATGAACCGCTCAAGACCTTCCTTGCGCACCCCGATGGTACGTTCCTGGGTGGCCACAACCGTGCCGCCCCGTGTCAGGAACAGCCGCACGACATAATCGCCTTCGGTCAGGTTCGCGGGCAGCATGACATCGGCACGAAACAGGGTGTCCTCGTTCAGCTCGACCGAGCCCTCCTTGACGCCATAGGTGCCGTCCGCCATCCGCAACCGGATCAGCGCCTCGACAAAGTCGGGCGCGCGCGACGCCTCGCTGGAAATGCCGACCGCACGGATCGCCGAAGGGATCGAGATCTTTTGGCGCAGGTTCTCGGTCTGGGTCAGGATTTCCGGCAGCGGGCCGGTCGTCGCGATGACGTAAAAGCTGGGTGCGCGGTCCACTTCGACCTCGGCGTTGTTGATCCAGATGCCCGCAACGCGTTCCTTGCGCCGGATCGTCAGCGGGGTTGACGGTCCCTGCACGGTGATGATGACATCCAGCCGGTCGCCCTTTGGCGGCGGTCGGTCACGCTTGACAGCGCCGTAGATCAGGATCTCCGAACCGTCGAAATCCGCGGTGATCGACACGCGGTTCTGGCTGAGGCCGGACACGATCGTTTCGGCCCCCGCGGCAGGGGTCGCAAGGGCTGCGAGCAAGGCAAGGACCCAAACGCGCATCATCGCACCCTCACGGGCGAGATCGAGAACAGCTCGGCAGGTTCAACGAGCAGGTCCAGGGCGATCTTTGCCGCGACCGCCACCACCATCAGCGCCAGCAGAACGCGCAACTGTTCTGCCTTGAGCCGGATGCCGACCCGCGCACCTATCTGTGCGCCGATCACCCCCCCAACGATGAGCAGTGCCGCCAGCAGAAGATCAACCGTCTGCGATGTGACCGCGTGCATGAAGGCGGTGAAGGCGGCGACAAAGATGATCTGGAACAGCGATGTGCCGACCACCACCTTGGTCGGCATGCCCAGGATGTAGATCATCGCGGGAACCATGATGAACCCGCCCCCGACCCCCATGATGGCGGCAAGAAAGCCGACCATCGCCCCTACCGCCAGCGGCGGCAGGACCGAGATGTATAGCCCCGAGGTGCGGAACTTGACCTTGAACGGCAGACCATGCACCCAGTTGTGGACATGGCTGCGGCGGATCGCGGCGCTGGTGTTGCGCATCCGATGCATCGTGCGCAGGGATTCCTGCAGCATGGTCAGCCCGATGACGCCCAGGAAGATCACGTAGGACAGTTGCACGAACAGGTCGATCTGGCCGCGGGCCGACATCTGGGTAAAAACCCAGATACCCGCTCCAGATCCTGCGATGCCGCCCGCCAGCAGCACCAGTCCCATGCGGAAATCGACTCCCTTGCGGCGAAGCTGTGCCAGGACACCTGACACGGACGATGCCACGACCTGCGTGGCCCCTGTCGCGACCGCAACGGCAGGCGAGATGCCGACAAAGAACAGCAGGGGCGTGATCAGGAACCCGCCACCGACGCCGAACATGCCCGACAGGAACCCCACGATCCCGCCAAGACCCAGGATCACGAAGGCATTGACGGACATTTCGGCGATGGGAAGGTAAAGCTGCATCGGGCAGGGCACATGGAAACAGTGGACGGGAAGGTCTTTCAGACTTGCGCCCGATGGATGGTGAAGTCAAACGGCGGTCGCCATCATCGCCTTTTTGACAGGAAATGCCGCAGGATGCGTTCCAGTTTTGCCGCACCCAGCGGGGCCATCGCCTTGGTGTGGGCGTGGCTGATCGCCTCGTCGCTCATGCCCGCAGCCATGTTGGTGATGGTGGAAATCGCCGCCACCCGCAGGCCAAGGAACCGCGCAAGGATCACTTCGGGGACAGTTGACATGCCGACCGCGTCGCCGCCCAGAAGTGTCAGCATGCGGATTTCGGCGGGTGTCTCGAAGGACGGGCCGGAATACCAGCAATAGACCCCGGTTGCGAGCGGGATGCCCAAGGCGGCGGCCGAGGCGGACAGCGCCGCGCGCAGGTCAGGATCATGCGCTGCTGTCATCGGTACGAACCGCGCATCCGTCGGCTCTCCGATCAGGGGGTTCAGGCCGGAATAGTTGATGTGATCCGACAGCAGCATCAGATCGCCCGGCGGGATGTCGGGACGCATGGACCCCGCCGCATTGGTCACGATCAGGTCGGCGGCACCCAGGGCGCGCAGCACCTCAAGCGGCAGGCGCATGGCGGCGGCATTGCCGTTTTCGTAGTAATGCTCGCGCGCGCCAAAGACCGCGACGCGCACGCCCTCCAGATCGCCGATCACAAGGTTCGGGTTGTGGCCCGACACGCCGACATGGGGAAAGCCGGACAGGTCGGCATAGGGGATCGCCGTGCCGTCCACCGCCTGGGCCAGATGCCCGAGCCCCGAGCCGAGGATCAGGCCCAGCGACACCGGCGCCGACCCCGCCCTGCCGCGGATCAGCGTGGCCAGATCGTCAGCGTTCCTTGACATAGGGCTTCCCCCCGGCGCGCGGCGGGTTCGCCTTGCCGATGAACCCCGCCAGCACGATCACCGTCAGCACATAGGGCAACGCATCAAGGAAGGGCACGGGGATCTTGACCTGCAGAACTGCCTGCACCACGTCTGGCCGCAGCGCCAGCGCCTGAAAGAAGCCGAACAGAAGGCAGGCCCAAAGCGCCGCAACGGGACGCCATTTGGCAAAGATCAGTGCTGCCAGCGCGATATAGCCGCGCCCCGCAGTCATCTCGCGCCCGAACCCTGCCTGCAGCGCGGTCGCCATATAGGCGCCGGCAAGGCCGCACAGAACGCCCGTAATCGCCACCGCGACAAAGCGCAGACCGACAACCGACACCCCCGCCGTATCCACCGCGGCCGGGTTTTCCCCGACCGCGCGCAGGCGCAGGCCGAACCGTGTGCGGTAAAGCACCCACCACGAGATCGGCACCAGCGCCAGGGCGGCATAGACCAGGATGGAATGGCCCGAGATCACATCGGCATAAAGCGGTCCGATGACCGGAATGCCGCGTGCCTCTTCGACAAAGGGCAGGGTGATGGGATTGAACCGCGCCTCCCCGGTCAGGGGTGGCGTGCGCCCGCCCTGGCCGAACAGCCGCTGCGCCACCAGGACCGTGATCCCGGACGACAGGAAATTCAGCGCCACCCCGGCGATCAACTGGTTGCCGCGAAACGTGATCGAGGCCAGACCGTGGATCGCCGCCAGCACCAAGGACGCTCCGATCCCGGCCAGCAATCCCAGCCAGACCGACCCGGTCAGGAAAGCCACCGCCCCGGACGCCATTGCGGCCATCAGCATCTTGCCCTCAAGCCCGATGTCGAAAATGCCCGCGCGTTCGGAATACAGCCCGGCAAGACTGGCCAGCAGCAGCGGCGTCGCCAGGCGCAGCGTCGAGTCGAGGATTTGCAAAAGCGTGGCATAATCCATCACGCGGCCCCCAGCTTGCGGCTTCGGAACAGGCCAAAGGTGCGGGTCAGCATCATCCGCACCATCATGTCCAGTGCGCCCGTGAACAGGATGACAAGACCCTGCACGACCACGCGCATCTCGATGGGGATTTTGGTCCAGAGGCCAAGCTCTGCCCCGCCCTGGAACAGGAATCCGAACAGCAGCGCCGCCAGCACCACGCCTAACGGATGGTTGCGCCCCATCAGCGCCACCGCGATGCCGATGAACCCGGCCCCGGAGGCCGAGTTTCCCAGCAGGCGACCGGCCTCGCCCATGACGTTGTTGACCGCCATCAGCCCGGCCAGTCCGCCTGACAGCAGCATCGCGACCATGATGATCCAGGTCGGGTTGATGCCGGCATAGCGCGCGGCGGATTCCGATTTTCCAAAGGCGCGGATCTGAAAGCCAAGCCGCGTGCGCCAAAGGAGCGCCCAGACCACGACCGCCATCGCCAGCGCGATCAGCAGCGTCACGTTGGCGGGCACATCTTTCTGGAAAAACAGACTGAACCCCGGGATCTGGTTCAGCGTCGGCAGTTGTGTCGTGACCGGAAAGTTCGCTGTGGCCGGGTCCATCTGCCCTTCGGGGCGCAGCACGTCGACCAGAATGAAGATCAGGAACGCCGCCGCGATGTAGTTGAACATGATCGTGGTGATGACGATATGGCTGCCGCGTTTGGCCTGAAGGTAGGCGGGAATGGCCGCCCATGCGGCACCAAACGCCGCCGCCGCGACGGCTGCCCCCAAAAGCGCCAGCGACCAATGCGGCCAGGGGATGAAAAGGCTGGAAAGCGCCACGCCAAGGCCCCCTAGCTGCGCCTGCCCTTCGCCTCCGATGTTGAACAGCCCCGCGTGAAAGGCAACCGTCACCGCCAGCCCGGTGAAGATGAAACTGGTGGTGTAGTAGAGCGTGAAGCCCCAGCCATAGGCCGATCCAAGCGCCCCTTCGACCATCACGTTGATCGCCTCCACGGGGCTTTGGCCAATGGACAGCAAGACCAGCGCCGAAATGATCGCGGCCATCAAAAGGCTGATCAATGGGACAAGGATGATGTCGGCCCAACGCGGCAACTGATCCATCAGGCGGCCCCTTTTGCCGGTTCGGCGCCGGTCATTCCGGCCATCATCAGACCAAGCTCGCGCTCATTCGTCTTGGCCGGGTCCTTGAACCCCATGATGCGACCGTCGAACATCACGGCAATGCGGTCGGACAGGCTCATGATCTCGTCCAGTTCGACCGACACCAGCAGGATCGCGCGGCCCTGGTCACGCAGGGCGATGATCTGCTTGTGGATGAACTCGATGGCCCCGATATCGACGCCCCGCGTCGGCTGGCCGATCAACAGCAGTTCCGGGTCCTGTTCGATCTCGCGGGCGACGACGATCTTTTGCTGGTTGCCGCCGGAAAAGCTTTTCGCGGGCAGCCAGCAATCGGCCGGGCGCACGTCAAAGCGTTCGATCTTGGCGCGGGCATCGTTGCGCAGCGCGTCGTTGTCCATGAAAAGCGCGTTGCGCTGGTATTCCGGCGCGTTGTGATAGCCGAATGCGATGTTTTCCCAGGCGGTGAAATCCATGATCAGGCCCAGGTGCTGGCGATCCTCGGGGACATGGGCGATGCCGGCGGCGCGGCGGCTCTGGCCATCCGCCCCGGCCCCGCGCAACGGCAGCTCGACGCCGTTCATCACCATCTTGCCGGTGGCCCGGGTGATGCCGCCCAGGGCTGCGAGCAGTTCGGACTGGCCGTTGCCGGCGACCCCCGCGATGCCCAGAATTTCGCCGGCGCGTATGTCAAAGCTGACGCCTTTCAGACGCTCCACCCCATGGTCGTCCTTCACCGCAAGATTCTCGACCGACAGGATCAGCGCGCCGGTCTTGGCGGGACGCTTTTCGACCTCCAGCAGGACCTTGCGCCCGACCATCAGTTCGGCCAGCGCCTCGGGGCTGGTCTCGGCGGTCTTGACCGTGCCCACCATCGTGCCGCGCCGCATGACGCTGACATTGTCGGTGGCATCCATGATCTCGTGCAGCTTGTGGGTGATCAGGATCACCGTCTTGCCCTGATCCTTGAGGCCCTTCAGGATGCGGAACAGGTGGTCCGCCTCGTCCGGGGTCAGCACGCCGGTCGGCTCGTCCAGGATCAGGATGTCGGCCTGCCGGTAAAGCGCCTTGAGGATTTCGACGCGTTGCTGGTGGCCGACCGACAGATCCTCGATCATCGCATCGGGGTCGACCTCCAGTTCGTATTCGCGGGCAAGGTCGGTCAATAGCCTGCGTGCCTTGGCCAGCGAGGTGTTGAGCAGCGGCCCATCCTCAGCCCCAAGGACCACGTTTTCCAGGACAGTGAAGTTCTGCACCAGCTTGAAATGCTGGAACACCATGCCGATGCCGGCGCGGATGGCGCTCTGGCTGTCGGGGATGGGCGTCACCGCGCCGTTGATCAGGATCTGGCCGGCGTCGGCCTTGTAGAACCCGTAAAGGATCGACATCAGCGTGGATTTCCCCGCGCCGTTCTCGCCGATGATGCCGTGGATGGTGCCGCGCGGCACCGCGATGTTGATGTCCTTGTTGGCCTGCACCGCCCCAAAGGCCTTGGAGATGCCTTTCAGTTCGATCGCAAAGGGGGCGGCAGTCGCCTGCCGCCCCCCTGTTCCCGTCATGTCCGGCGCAGCGCTCATCAGAACGTGGCGGCCGGGCAGGTGTTGTCCTTGGTGTAGTCATGAACGACCAGCTCGCCCGACTTGATCTTGGCGGCGGCGGCGTCCACGGTGGCCTGCATTTCCGGGGTCACCAGCGATGCGTTGTTTTCATCCATTGCGTAACCAACGCCGTCATTGGCCAGACCCATCACGTTGATGCCGGGCTTGAGGTCGACGCCTTCCTTGAACGCCTCGTAGACCGCGTTGTCGACACGCTTCAGCATCGAGGTCAGGACCTTGCCGGGGTGCATGTAGTTCTGGTTGCTGTCCACGCCGATCGACAGGATGCCAAGGTCGGCCGCGGTCTGCAGCACGCCGATGCCGGTGCCGCCGGCCGCCGCATAGATCACGTCCGCGCCCTGGCTTTGCTGGGCGGTGGCAAGTTCCGCGCCTTTGACCGGGTCGTTCCAGGCCGCGGGGGTGGTGCCGGTCATGTTCAGCACGATCTTGGCGTCGGGTCTCGCCGCCAGCACGCCCTGGGCATAGCCGCAACCGAATTTGCGGATCAGCGGGATGTCCATGCCGCCGATGAACCCCACAGTGCCGGTCTTGGTCGCCAGACCTGCCATCATGCCGACGAGATAGCTGCCCTCATGCTCGTTGAAGACGACCGATTTCACGTTTGGCTGGTCGACCACCATGTCGATAATGGCAAATTTGGTGTCGGGAAAGTCGGGGGCCACCTTGTTCAGCACGTCCCCGAATGCAAATCCGGTCATCACGACCGGATTGGCACCTGCCTCGGCCAGACGGCGCAGCGCCTGTTCGCGCTGGGCCTCGTCCTGCATTTCCAGTTCCTTGAACGTGCCGCCGGTTTCGGTTGCCCACTTCGTGGCCCCGTTGAACGCGGCTTCGTTGAAGGACTTGTCGAACTTGCCGCCCAGATCGTAGATCAGCGCAGGCTCGGCCAGCGCCGCCGCCGCCGACAGGGCAAGCGTGGCAGTGGCACCAAGGAAGGATTTCAAAAGGCTCATTGGGGTCTCCCGGTTGTGATTTTTTTAACCGCACCAAGCCATGCCCGAGGGATCGGGCTGGCACGGCAGGATCGTCGCCAATTTAGGAAGGAAGCCCACGCAGGGGTCAAGCACCATTTGCGCGGGCCGGCATAAGTTTTGACCTTTCGATCAAGGCTTGGGCGCCGACTGTCAGACACGCGACCCCTGCAGGTTGAACGTCATGACCAGCGCATCCACGGTCCGACCCTCCGCAGATCGGAAATAGGCTTTGCGACGTCCTGAAATTGCGAAACCGACGGACTTGTAAAGATTTGTGGCTGACAGATTTTCCGCCGATACCTCAAGAAATGCGCGGGCTGCGCCGCGTGATCTCGCTGTTGTCACAAACCGGGCGACAAGCCTGCGTCCGATGCCCTGTCGGCGCTGCGCCGGGGCTACGGCCAGCGTCAGAAGTTCTGCCTCTTCCGCCACCACGCGGGCCAGCAGGAACGACTCCGAATCGGTCAGAAGAAAGACCGCCGGACTTGCCAGCAGATCGACGAATTCGCGCGCGGACCATGGCCGCGGCATCACGAACGACGCTGCATGCAGGGCGGCAAGCCGATCAGGCGTCACGGCAGGATGACCAGGGGCGGGCCCGACGGCGGGCTGGCATCGGCCCCGCGCAGATAGAAGGGTGACGGGCGTGGGCTGCACGCGCGGTCGCGACCGGCCGCGATCCGGGCTATCGCTTCGGCCAGCGCGACGGGTTGATCCAGCACGCGGTCGGCCGTCACGCCGGGCACCGCGCCTGCCGCCGATCCTGCCAGCGGCAGCGCCCCCACACAGGCGGTCAGATTGCCGGCCGCCACGATCTCGGGCGCATGCGGGGATGCGTCCATGATCTGTACAAAGACCTCGCCCCGGCGTGCGTTCTCCACGACGGCCAGAGGTCGCGGCAAACCGAAAGCCGCCGCCTCGAGGCGGGTGACGCCGGTCGCTGGAATGCCCAGACCCAGCGCCAGCCCGCGCGCCGCGGCGACCGAGATGCGGATGCCCGTTGCATTGCCCGGACCTGTGCCGACCGCGATCAGGGTCAGGTCTGCCCAGGCGATGCCCGCCTCGGCGAGCACTTCCGCCAACATTGCCATCAGGCGTTCGGCCTGGCCCTTGTCCATCGCCTCATGGCGCAACACCACCCGGTCGGCCAACAGCAAAGCGGCGGCGCAATGCGCCGCCGATGTGTCGAATGCCAGAATTGTGTCAGGCGGCAACCGGACGAACCTCGGTCACTTCGGGAATGTAGTGCCGCAAGAGGTTCTCGATCCCCATCTTCAGCGTCAGCGTGCTGGACGGGCATCCGGCGCAGGCGCCCTGCATGTGCAGATACACCACCCCCCGGTCAAAGCCGTGGAAAGTGATGTCGCCGCCATCCTGCGCCACGGCAGGACGTACGCGGGTATCCAGCAATTCCTTGATCTGGCGCACGATGTCGCCATTTTCGCCGGTATGCTCGGCATGGCCTGACGCGGCCTGTTCGCCTTCGATCACCGCGGCGCCCGACTGGTAATGTTCCATGATCGCACCCAGTATGGCAGGCTTGATATACTGCCACTCCGCCGCGTCGGCCTTGGTCACTGTCACGAAATCGGTCCCGAAGAACACGCCTGTCACCGGGGCAGACGCGAATATACGGCGTGCGAGGGGGGATTTCGCTGCCGCCTCGGCGTTCGGGAAGTCCGCAGTGCCCATCTCCAGCACGGTCTGACCCGGCAGGAATTTCAGCGTCGCAGGGTTCGGCGTGGATTCGGTCTGGATGAACATGGGGCTTCTCCGACTGTTACACTCGGATATGCGCCTTGCGGCGTCGGGTGTCAAGGTTTGGAACCGTTCTAAATCAGGAACGGGGGCCAGTCATACAAGCAGGACATAGCCTGCGAACACCCCCGCCGCGATGATCTGGCACATGACCGCGAAAGACCCAAGATCCTTGGCGTGCTTGGCAAAGGTCGACCATTCCGGGGCAAGATGGTCGACGACTTCTTCAAGCGCGGTGTTCAGCGCCTCGGTCGCAAGGACCATCAGGAGCAGGATCACAAAGGCGACAAATGCCGACGCGCCCGCGCCCTTCAGCGCGAACAGAACCATCACGGCCGCAGCCGCGCAAATCTCTTGCCGGCATGCGGGCTCTTGCCACAGGCGACGGGCGCCGCCAAGGGAATAGCCGGATGCCGCCAGGATGCGGGCCAGTCCTGCGGCGGGCAGTGGCTTCTGGCGGGGCGGGTCCGGTTTCTGATCTTGCATGGCGGGCCTTTTCGCGGCGATCCCCCGGGGGGTTATGGCGGCAAAGTCGGAACTGGTCCAGTCGCCGCCTCGATCCGGGCCGCAACCAGGTCTTGCAGTTGCCAAAGCCGCCGGTCACGGATGCCCGCCCGGTCCAGCCCCACGACCGTGTTCAAAAGGTACTCGGCCCCGCTGCCCCAATGGCCGCAGGCTTTTGCCAGCACGTCGGCAACCTGATCGGGCGGCAATCGCCCGGCATAAAGCGGCGAAGCGCGGTTGACGACAAAGGCAAGTGCTGCTTGCTGGCCATTGGCCGTTGCAACCTTTATCCACCGGGGGATGTTGTTGATCGGCTTGAAGGTGAACTCGCGCCGGAACAGTTGGTCAAGCTGTGCCGCAGGGTCCGACCTTGGCAAGGTGAACACCACGCCCCGGCACTGGCCGCCGCGATCCAGCACCATCATAAGCCCCGGCGCATCCGGCGTGCCGCGAAAGCGAGGCATCCGCAGGCAAAACGACCGATGCCATCCATAGGCCGTTGCCGAGGCTGCTTCGATATAGTCGAATTCGGGCTTCCAGATCAGCGATCCATAGGCGAAAAGCCGGATCGGTCCATCGGGGGCCGGGTTGGTTCGCCCGGTCAGATCGACCCAGCCGGCATAGTCGGCATCCGTCTGCAGGCGCATTCCGGGCGGCGGTCCCTCATCCTCGACCCTGCGGTGAACGCGCGCGACATGGGCCGCGCAAAGCCGGATGGACCGCGCGGCCATCTCAGGTAATGCTTTCGAGACGTTCCTTGGACATCTCGCCGGGGACGATGGTGATCGGGACCGGCAGGTTGCCCGAATTGCGGCTCATCGCGGTGACAAGGGGGCCGGGGCCGGACTTGTCGGTCCCGGCACCAAGAACAAGGACGCCGATTTCCGTGTCGTCGCGCACCAGCGCCAGAATTTCCGCCACCGGGTCGCCTTCGCGGATGACGAGTTCGGGGTTCACGCCCTGCCGGTCGCGCATCCATTTGGCAAAGACCTCGAAATGCGCCTCGATCCGTTCGCGCGCTTCGGCACGCATCAGGTCGGCGACGCCCATCCAGTGCTGGTACTCTTCGGGGGGGATGACCGACAGGATCGTGACCCCGCCGCCGGTCTTGGCCGCACGCAGGGCGGCAAAGCGCATCGCGTTAAGACATTCGCGGCTGTCATCCAGAACGACCAGAAACTTGCGCATGGCGGCCAGATTCTCCCCTTGGCCGCCGATCATCGCCGATCCGGCGTGGCAGTGGCAAGCCCCGGCAGCTAGCGGGCCTCGGCCAGCAGGGCATTCAGGTCCAGACGCGCATTGACCATGGCCAGCTTGCCATCTGCGGTGCGGGGCCATTCTCCTTGTGGCCTGTCGCGGTAAAGTTCGACCCCGTTCTGGTCGGGATCGCGCAGATAGATCGCCTCGGACACGCCATGGTCGGCCGCGCCGTCAATGGGGATGCCCGCCTCGATCACCCGCTGCAACACGGCCCCCAGCGAGGCCCGGTCTGGAAACAGAAACGCCGTATGGTAAAGCCCGGTATGGCCAGGTGGCGGCGGCGCAGCACCGAGGCTTTCCCAGGTGTTGAGGCCAATGTGGTGGTGATAGCCGCCCGCAGCCAGGAACGCGG
Organism: Rhodobacterales bacterium; assembly: GCA_021155205.1. Classification (GTDB taxonomy): domain Bacteria; phylum Pseudomonadota; class Alphaproteobacteria; order Rhodobacterales; family Rhodobacteraceae; genus JAJNPS01. The sequence continues at coordinate 38,132 of JAJNPS010000052.1, read as the reverse complement.
CCTGCGCCCCATAGCGCTGGGTCAGTTCAAACCCCAGAACGCCGGCGTAAAAGCCGATGGCGCGGTCCAGGTCGGCCACCTTCAGATGGACATGGCCCACGCGGGTTTCGGGGGGAGCGGTCATGTTGGCGTCCTTTCCGACCAGATACAGGGTGAAAGATATATGCCTCATGGTCAGCGCACCAGCCATTCTGCTGCACAGGACCTGCGCAAAAATGGCCCCCGGACGGGACGGGTCCGGGGGCCGAACGGGCGCGGAAACCGGGCTGGGAAGGCCGCGGTCTTGGCAGGGGGGACAGTCCGCGCCACAGGATGGCGGTTCAGTGCCGACGATGACACTAGGGGGCCAATGATTCCCCGATGTGACAGGCTGCGACCCGAAACCGGACTTGATCAGCGTACCAGGCGCCGCAATCCCCGCAAGAGCAGGGCGTGTACCGCGCCCGCGATGGCGACGCCCAGGGCCGTGAAAAGGCCGGCAAGCCCGGCGACAAGTTCTGTCGCGACCGACCCTGCGCGCACGGTCGCGCGCAGCAGACGCGCCTTGCCAAGAACCTCGGCCTGTCCGACGATCTTTGGCCCCAGCGCCTCGGCGGCGCGGGCGATGCCGCGCGCATCCGCCGCGTCATCGACCAGCGGCAACAGATGCAGCGTCCGCGCCGGGCCGATGGCGTCGCTGATCCGCGCAAGATCGCTGGCGATGGATGCGACCGGAGCCAGCAGATCCCCCCTGATCAGCCGCGCCACGTCGTCGCTGCTGCGCATGGCAGGCAGGGCCGCCCAGTCGATCCCGCGGCGCAGGGCATCGACCAGCCGACCCGTCAGGCGCGGCGACAGAAGGTCCATCCCGCGCGCCAGCCGCACCAGCACGGTTCCGGCCTTGATGCCGCCGCTGGTGCCGCCGCTGATGATGACCAGCGCAGTGGCCGACAGCCCAAGCACCGACAGGCCCAGGTCAAGCTGGTCCACCCCGGCTCCGGTGCTGTAGTCGACGCCTGCCTTGACGATGCCGCGCACATCCTCCACCGGGGTCATCAGGATCGGGGCCTTGCAGACAAATGCCTGCGACAGGCTGCATTGCGCGATGTCCCAGGCGCAAGCGGCACAGCCGCCAAGCTGTGCGGTCAGGCTGTCGTCTTTGGCCTTGGCAGTGGACATTGCCGCAACGACGTCGGGTGGCAAGACCATCCCGCGTTCGGCCACCACCTCGTCCAGCGCATCCAGTGCCACCCAGTTGCGCGGGTCTTCGGCCAGGCGGGCGGTGATCAGCAGGGCCATCCGGTCGGACGTCGCCTCGGCAGCCATCATCCGGTCGGTTGCCGCGATGATCCGGTCGGCGCCGGCCTCGACCATAGGGCGCAGGGCCGGATCGCGCAAAACCGCCAGGCCCGCGCGCCAGGTCGCAAAGGCCGACGCGGCCATCAGGACAACGATCAGGGCCCGCGCCAGCCCCCGCATCGTCAGCGACGGCGCGAGCGGATCATGCCGGTGATGTCATAGACCTGATCCAGGATCGGGCGCGCGATGGCCTCGGCACGGTCGGCGCCCTGGCCGAGGATGCGGTCGATCTCGCCCGGGTCCTGCATCAGGCGGGTCATCTCGGTCGTGATCGGGGACAGCTTTGCCACCGCAAGGTCGGCCAGCGCGGGCTTGAACGTACCGAACTGCGCGCCCGCATGGTCCGCGACCACCCTTGCAGGCGTCATGTCCGCCAGGGCCGCATAGATGTTCACCAGATTCCGTGCATCGGGGCGGTCCTTCAGCCCGTCGAGTGTGTCCGGCAGGGGTTCGCTGTCCGTCTTGGCCTTGCGGATTTTGCCAGCGATCTGGTCCGCGGTATCGGTCAGGTTGATCCGGCTGGCGTCCGACGGGTCGGATTTCGACATCTTTTTCGTACCGTCGCGCAGGGACATCACGCGCGTCGCGGCGCCTTCGATGATCGGCTCCACCACTGGAAAGAAGTTCACGCCGAAATCGTTGTTGAACTTGATCGCGATGTCGCGCGTCAGTTCCAGATGCTGTTTCTGGTCCTCGCCCACCGGCACATGGGTCGCGTGATAGGCCATGATGTCGGCAGCCATCAGCGCGGGGTAGGCGAACAGGCCCAGGGACGCGGCCTCGGCGTTCTTGCCAGCCTTGTCCTTCCATTGGGTCATCCTGCTCATCCAGCCCATGCGGGCGACGCAGTTGAAGATCCAGCCCAGTTCCGCATGGGCCGAAACCTGCGACTGGTTGAACAGGATCGAGCGCGCCGGATCAATGCCCGCCGCGATGAAGCCAGCGGCCCCTTCGCGCGTCGCATGGCGCAGTTTGGCGGGGTCCTGCCAGGTCGTGATCGCGTGCATGTCGACCAGACAATAGACCGTGGGGATACCTTGGTCCTGCTTTTCGACAAACCGTTTCAGCGCGCCAAGATAGTTCCCAAGGGTCAGTCCGCCCGACGGCTGGATGCCCGAAAAGATGCGGGGGGGGAAGGCTTGCGGCGTTTGGACCGACGCGGCCATGGGACGTCTCCATCTTGATATCACGGTTGCATTGCGCGTATCGGATGGGGCAAGGGGCGTCAATCGGCCCCCGATCCAAGGACACCCGCCATCATGCAAGACCTGAATGCCCCGCCGCTCAACCCGCTGCCGCCGATTGTCTGGATCGTCGCGCTGCCGATCATCGCAATGGAACTGGTGCTGTCGGCAGGCCAGTACGGCATCGCAGGCGGCCCGGATGCCATCGGCTGGCGCAGCATCGCGGTGCAGAACCTGGCATTCTCGCCCGAACTCATGCGCTATTTCTGGGACAGCGGGCGCTATCCGCTGGACGGCATGTACCGGCTGGTCAGCTATCCGCTTGTGCATGGCGGCCTTACCCACGCGATGTTCGTGATCGTGATCTTTGCGGCCCTCGGCAAGATGGTGGGCGAGGTGTTCCGCTGGTGGGCGGTGGCATTCCTGTTGCTGGCCTCGACCATTGCGGGCGCGCTTGCCTATACGCTGGTGCCTGACCTGCGGGCGGCGCTGATCGGGGGGTATCCGGCGGTCTATGGGCTGATCGGGGCGTTCACGTTCCTGATGCTGACGCGCCTGCAGGCCGAGGGTGGCAACCAGATGCGGGCGTTCCAGCTGATCGGGTTTCTATTGGGGTTCCAGCTTGTCTTTGGCGCGATCTTTGGCGGCGGCTGGGAATGGGTCGCGGACCTGGCTGGCTTTGTCACCGGCTTTGCGCTGTCCTTCGTGATCAGCCCCGGCGGCTGGACCCGCCTGCGCGGGCGGATGCGTCAACGCTGACGGCGCAAGGCCTTGAAATCGGCAAGCCGGAAGGCCCCAATCGCGATGCCCAGGAGGCCATAGCTCGCAAGACCCGACGCGACCAGCACCGCCAGCCCCAGGAACCGCCATCCCCGCACGTCAAAGCTGGGTCCGACAAAGTACGACATCAGCCACAGCGTGACACCCATGCCGAGCGAGGCCAGCAGGATGCGGGGACCGCGGTGGCGGAACCGCGCATCGAATTCCGCCGCCAGCCCCAGATTGCGCGACCCGCGCCAAAGTTGCCAGACCATCACCCAGGCCGACACCGACGTCGCCAGCGCCGCCGCGACGAATCCGATCAGCGGCATCAGCCCGATGGCAATTGCCGCGTTCACCAGCATCGAGGTGACGGCATAGTTGAAAGGCCGCCGCGTATCCTCGCGTGCATAGTAGATCGGCTGCAGCACCTTTTGAAACACAAAGGCCGGCAGGCCCAAGCCATAGGCCGCCAGCGCCATGGCAGTATTGGCCGTGTCCTGCGGGCCGAATGCGCCGCGTTCGAAAAGCACGTCACACAAGGGCTGCGCGATCACCACCAGCGCCACCGCCGCAGGCAGGGTCAGGATCAGCGCAAACTCGGTCGAGCGGCTGAAGCTTGCCTGCCCGCCGGCCGCATCCCCCGCCCGCAGGCGGCGTGACAGGTCAGGCAAAAGGACAGTGCCGATGGCGATGCCCACAACGCCCAGTGGCAACTGGTAAAGCCGGTCGGCATAGCTGAGCCACGCCACCGCGCCTTCGGTGAAACTGGCGACCTGGCGGCCCACGATCAGGTTGATCTGCACGACGCCACCCGCCAGGACCGCCGGGGCGGCGATGACCAGCAGGCGCCGCAGTTCGGGCGTCATGCGTGGCAGGCCGGGGGCAAGCCGGAAGCCCGCGCGGCGCGCCGAAATCCAGGTGAAGGCCAGTTGCGCGATCCCGGTCAGCGGTACGGTCCAGGCCAGCGTCAGTCCCATGTCCCAGCCCTGATAATCAGCCGCAAACATCGCGGCGATGAACATCAGGTTCATCAGGACCGGCACGAACGACGCCTCGGTGAACCGGCCATAGGCGTTCAAGACGCCCGACAGCAGCGCCACCAGCGAGATGAACAGGATGTAGGAAAACCCGATACGGCCATAAAGAACCGCGAGCGTGAACCGTTCGTCCCCCTGGAACCCCGAGGCCATCGCCCAGACGAGCCATGGCATCGCCAACGTCCCGATCAGCGACACCAGGATCAGGATGCCCGTCAGCCCGTTGAACGCATCGCGGGCGAACCCTTGCGCATCCTCGCCCGCCTCGAGCTTTTTGGCGAACATCGGCACGAAGGCCATGTTGAAGGCGCCTTCGGCAAAGAACCGGCGGAACATGTTGGGCAGCGAAAACGCGATCAGGAAGGCCTCGGCCACGGGGCCTGCGCCCAGATAGGCGGCCATCAGCACGTCACGCGCAAACCCCGCACCGCGGCTGAGCAGGGTCCAGCCGCCGACGACCATGATTGACCGGATCAGGCTGATGGGTTTCACGCGGATGCCCGTTCGGCGCCTTCGGTAATGGCCTGGCGCAGTTTCTTGTCCAGGCTGTCTTGCCGCGATTTCGCGTGGAGTTTCAAGCCGAACATGTCCTTGACGTAAAAGCTGTCGACGACCTGCGCGCCGTAGGTCGCGATCACGGCACTGGCAATGTAGATGTTGTTGGCGGCCAGCGTGCGGGTCAGATCGTACAGCAGGCCGGGCCGGTCGCGGGTGTCGACCTCGATGATGGTGTAGATCTCCGAGCCCTCGTTATCAAAGGTGATGTGGGTCGGGAACCGGAACTCGCGATCGCGTTTCTTGACCCGATCGCGGTCCTTCAGTGCCTCGCGCGCCAGAACCTCGCCCTTCAATGTCTTGTCGATCATGCCGCGGAGGCGCGGCAGGCGCGTGACCTCATAGGGCTTGCCCTCGACGTCCTGGATCCAGAAAACCGCCGTCGCGTAGCCGTCTTTTGAGGTATAGGTGCGCGCGTCCACCACATTCGCGCCCACCAGCGCCAGCGCACCGGCCAGCCGTGAGAAAATGCCCGGATGGTCAGCCAGCGCGAAACATGCCCGCGTCGCGTCTCGCGCCGGTTCGGGGTAAAGGTCGATACGGATTTCATCGTCGGACAGCCCGCGCAGCAGCCGGGCGAACACCTCTTGGGTGTCGGTCGAAAGGCCTTGCCAATAGGGCGCATAGTGGCGGTCTGCCTCGGCGGCGATGTCGGATGGCGACCAGCCGGAAAGACGTGCGCGCAGGGCCGCCTTGGCCTCGTCCTCGCGATGCGCCCGGACCACGCTTTCAAAGCCGGCGTCCAGCGCCTCGGCGGTGTCGCGGTACAACTGGCGCAGCAGCATCGCTTTCCAGTTGTTCCAGGTCCCCGGACCCACGCCGCGGATGTCGCACACCGTCAGCACGCATAAAAGGTCAAGCCGCCGCCGCGTCTGCACCGCCTTGGCAAAGTCGCGCACCGTCCGCGGGTCGCCGATGTCGCGTTTCTGCGCCATGTCCGACATCAAGAGGTGATAGCGCACCAGCCATTCGACGGTTTCGGTTTCCTCTGCCGTCAATCCCAGCCGCGGACAGACGCGGCGCGCGATCTGCGCGCCCAGGATCGAGTGGTCCTCGGGGCGTCCCTTGCCGATGTCGTGCAACAACAGGGCCACATAGATCACCTTGCGGTTCACCCCGGCCTTCAGGATACCCGATGCGACCGGCAGCTCCTCGACCAGCTCGCCCCGTTCGATCTGCGCCAGGCAACTGATCGTCTGGATGATGTGCTCGTCCACCGTATAGTGGTGATAGACGTTGAACTGCATCATCGCGACGATGGGTTCGAACTCCGGGATGAAGGCCCCCAGCAGGCCCAGTTCGTTCATGCGGCGCAGCGCGCGTTCGGGGTTGCCGTGGTCCAGCAGCAGTTCCATGAATATCTGCGCGGCCTCGGGGTCGGCGCGCATGTCATCGTCGATCAGGGCCAAGTTGGCCGAGATCAGGCGCATCACGTTCGGGTGCAGCAGATGTCCGCTGCGCAATGCCTCGGCAAAGACACGCAACAGATTAAGCTTGTCCGCCAGAAACGCGCGGGCATCCATGACGTCGATGCGTCCCTGGACCAGCCGGTAGCCCCTGGCGATCCGTTTCGGCCGCCGGAACATCCCCATGAAGCTCGCCTCGGGCTTGACGTGCCGCGCTTCCAGTTCGGTCAGGAAGATGCGCGTCAATTCGCCCACCCGCGTGGCATGGCGGAAATAGTCCTGCATGAAATGTTCCACCGCGCGCCTGCCACCGGTATCGCGATAGCCCATGCGGTCCGCCACCTCGACCTGCAGATCGAAGGTCAGCTGATCGGTCGCCCGCGCGGTGATCAGGTGCAGGTGACACCGCACGCACCACAGGAAATTCTCGGCCCGCGCAAAGCTGTCATATTCATCACGGGTCAGAAGGCCCGCCCCGACCAGCCCCTCCGACGAGGGCACGCGGTGCAGGTACTTGCCGATCCAGTACAGCGTCTGCAGGTCGCGCAGCCCGCCCTTGCCCTCTTTGACATTCGGTTCCAGCACGTAGCGTTGCCCGCCCTGCCGGCGGTGGCGTTCGGCGCGTTCGGCAAGCTTTGCCTCGATGAACTGCGGTCCGGTGGACCGGAACAGGTCCTTCCAGAGCCGGTCGTCCAACTCGGCCGCAAGCGGCTGCCAGCCGGCCAGGAAACGGTGTTCCAGAAGCGCGGTGCGGATGGTCACGTCGGTCTTTGCCAGCCGCAGGCAATCGGCGACGGTGCGGCTGGAATGCCCCACCTTCAGCTTCAGGTCCCACAGGATGTAAAGCATGCTTTCGATGACGCTTTCGGCCCAGGGCGTGATCTTCCATGGCGTCAGGAACAAAAGGTCCACATCCGAATGCGGCGCCATTTCCGCGCGGCCATAACCGCCCACAGCAAAAAGCGCGATGCGCTCCGCCTCGGTCGGAGTGGGGGCGGGATGCAAGTGGTGGCGCGCGACGTCGAAGGCGGCGGTGACGATCACGTCGGTCAGCCACGATTGCGCGGCGACCAGCGCCCGCGCGGCAAGCGGGTCCGCAGCAAAAGCGGCAGCAAGGGCGGTATTGCCTGCCTGCCGTGCCACGGCAAGGATCCTGACCACATCGCTGCGGGCTGCGCGCAGGTCCGGCGCAGACTGCATCACGCCCACAATGCGCGCTGTCAGGTCGGCAGCGTCGACAATATCCCCGGGTGCCAGCAGAAAGGGCGTGGACGGGACCGCGGCAAGGCGCGCGGCCAGCGCCGGATCAGAACCCTGCACCGGCAAAGCTGCGCGGGGCGGGGTCGATCACGACGATCTGGTTGTCGCGGATCTGGGCCACCGCCAGGCCGCGTTCATTGGTGCCGTCGCTACGCAGCCGGAACACGCCATTGACCCCCGCAAAGCCGGAATTCTGCGTCAGAGCATTCGCGGTAAGGGCGTCCGACTTGCCCTGCTTGGCCAGTGCGCCGATGGCCGCGATGCCGTCATAGGCAAGTCCCGCGATCGGATGCGGCGCCTCGCCAAATGCCGCCTGATAGCGCGACTGGAACTGGGCATAAAGGCCGGGATCGGGCAGCGCGAACCAGCCGCCCTGCACACCGGGCAGGGCCAGCGTCGCCGCCGGGATGTCCCAACGTGTCAGCCCGATGTATTGCGTCACGGCAGGATCAAGGCCGCTCTCTTTCAGCAGTTGTGTCACCAGCGGCAGCGCCCCGGCCGTGTCGGCGGTCAGAAAGACCGCATCCGCGCCGCTGGACCGGGCCAACTGGACAATCGCCGGAGCCGCCTGCACCACGCCGTTCTGGGAAAATTCGTAGTCGCCGGTCGCAACGACGGAACCGCCCGCCGCGCGGATGCCCCGTTCTGCCGCCGCGCGTCCGACCGTCCCGGCCTGATTGCGGTCGCTGACGATCATGATGCGGCTTTTGCCATTGCGCACGGCGTATGAGGCCAGCCGCTCGGCGGTATTGGCAAAGGTCGGGCCAAGGACAAAGACGTTGCGCCCGGCAATGTCGGGATTGTTGGAAAAGCTGAGGACATTGATCCCCCGCGAGGCCACCGCGACACCTGCGGCATTCGCCTCTTGCGCGAAAACCGGGCCAAGGATGATCTGCGCGCCCTCCTCGGCGGCCTGCAGCGCCATGGCCTGCGCCTGACCGGGCTGGCCTGAGGTGTTGTAGACCCGCAGGTCGATCTGCACCCCGCCAAGGTCGGCGATCGCAAGCTGGGCCGCGTTCTGCAGGCTGCGCGCCAGAAGCTCGTCGCTGGCCTGGCCTGACCCGCCGGGCACCAGCAGCGCAACCGCAACGGGCGCGCCTGCATCGAGCATGGGTCCGCCCGCCGTCCGCGGCCCGGACGGCACACAGGCGGCAAGCGCCAATGCTGCGACGGCAAGGCCCGTGCGGACCAGCGACTTGCGGGCCATGGCGAAAGCAGACAACATGAACAACCTCACGACGGATCGGCGAAAACGGGATGGTTTGTGCAAGACAGCCATAGCAGATCGTCCCGGGAAGTAAATTGGCAGGGGAGATTTGCGGATGCACGATGCGACCGGGGGCGGCCCCTTGCGCGCCATTCCGCCGGGGTTGCATCTTGTGTCCACTCCGATCGGCGCGGCACGCGACATCACCTTGCGCGCGCTCGACGTGCTGGGGGGGGCCACGATGCTTGCGGCAGAAGATACCCGCACGCTTCGGCATCTGATGGAAATCCACGGGATCGCACTGGCCGGACGGCAGATCGTTGCCTATCACGAACACAATGCAGAGACGGCATTGCCCAGGCTGCTGCAGGGTCTGGCCGCGGGCGGCAGCGTCGCCTACGCGTCCGAGGCGGGCACGCCCATGGTGTCGGATCCCGGCTATGGACTTGTGCGTGCGACGATTGCGGCTGGGCATCCGGTGCTGGCCGTGCCCGGCGCGTCGGCAGTGCTGTCGGCACTTGTGGTGTCGGGATTGCCGACGGACAGGTTCCTCTTTGCCGGTTTCCCCCCCGCCGCCAAGGCCGCGCGGCGGGCTTTCCTGCGCGACCTGCAGGGGGTCCCGGCGACGCTGGTCCTGTACGAGTCGCCCAAGCGCATTAACCAATTGTTGGAAGATTTGTCGCAGATTCTGGGTGACGGGCGGTACGCTGCGATCTGCCGGGAACTGACCAAGCGATTCGAAGAGGTCGCGCGCGGGACATTGGCGGAACTGGTGGCGTCCTATGCAGACCGGACGGTCAAGGGCGAAATTGTTGTGCTGGTCGCGCGTGCGGCCGAAGGGATCGTCGATATGGACATCGTGGACCGGACATTGGCAGACGCCTTGACCAGAATGACCGTCAGGGATGCTGCGGCGTCGGTGGCCGACGCATTTGGCATATCGCGCCGCGATGTCTACCAGATGGCCCTGAGGCGGGTCACGCGATGAGGGTGGTGCGGATAGATCAAGTCCGGCTGGGGCTTGGACAGATGTCGTCTGCCGCGGGGCGGCGGATATGAGTGGGGCGCGGTCCTATCATGCCGGGCGTGCCGCCGAAGTTGCGGTGGAGCAGCTTTACACAAGGTCCGGCCGGACGGTCTGCGCCCGCCGCTGGCGCGGGGCGGCAGGCGAAATCGACCTGATCGCGCGCGATGGCAACGAAGTCATCTTTATCGAAGTCAAGCAAAGCACCACCCATGCGGAGGCGGCGGAACACCTGACGCCGCGCCAGATGGCGCGCATCTATGCGTCGGCGTCGGATTACCTTGCGGGCGAACCCGGCGGACAGTCGACCCCATCGCGTTTCGACGTCGCCTTGGTGGACGGCCGCGGCCGGATCGAAATCCTGGAAAACGCCTTCGCGGCATGAATTGCATCTGACGATTGCATGCGCCATCAAGGGTCTCAGATCCGGCGGAGGATGCCATGTCGTTGAAGGTTGCCTTGCAGATGGACCCGATCGGGACCGTGAACATCAGCGCGGATTCCACCTTTCGGATCGCGCTTGAGGCGCAGGCACGCGGGCATTCCCTGTTCTTCTATACTCCTGACAAACTTGCCTATATCGAGGGGCGTGTGGTGGCTCGGGGTTTTCCGGTCGAGGTCCGGCGCGAGGCCGGGAACCATGTCGCCTATGGTCCAGAGGCCGAGGTTGACCTGGCCGGGTTTGATGTCGTGTGGCTGCGCCAGGACCCGCCCTTTGACATGGGCTACATCACCACGACGCATATCCTGGACATGATCCATCCCGGGACGTTGGTGGTGAACGATCCGTTCTGGGTGCGCAATTTTCCCGAGAAACTGCTTGTCCTGCGGTTTCCCGACTTGACCCCGCCGACGGCAATCGCGCGGGACTTGGCGACGATCCGCGCGTTCAAGGACCGGCATGGCGACGTCATCCTGAAACCCCTCTACGGCAATGGTGGTGCGGGGGTGTTTCGCCTGGGGCCGGACGACCGGAACCTGGCCTCACTGCACGAGTTGTTCAGTGGCATCAACCGTGAGCCCTTGATCGTCCAGAAGTTTCTGCCTGACGTGGCAAAGGGTGACAAACGCATCATCCTGGTCGACGGCGAAGCCGTGGGGGCGATCAACCGGGTGCCACAGCCCGGCGAGACGCGGTCCAACATGCATGTCGGGGGGCGCCCCGAGAAGATCGGCCTGACCCCGCGCGACTTGGAGATTTGTGCCGCAATTGGCCCGACCCTTCGCGACCATGGCCAGGTTTTCGTGGGCATTGACGTCATCGGCGACTGGCTGACCGAGATCAACGTGACCTCTCCCACCGGGCTGCAGGAACTGGAGCGGTTCGATGGGACGAATGGGGCGGCGCGGATTTGGGAGGTCATCGAGGCGAAGCGGGCGGTGCGGTGAGGGGTGCCACGGAGCGTGTGTTTTGCGTGTGCCAGGTGTGTGCTGGGTGACGACGAAGTCGGTGTCCCGCAATCACCGGGTTTCTGTCGGGTAAGTGTCGGGCATCTGGCGGGCGCTCGGCGCTCGCATTGGCCCGCCGGAAGGAGGCTCGGGGCGCGCCTCACCCCATCGCGTCGTATTGGTAGGACGCCTGCAGCACCCCGTTGATGCGGAAATGCGACATCCGGCCCGTGGCGTTGGTGGCACAGGCGTAAGGCCCACCCGTCCGCGCCTCGGCCGTCACGTTCCCGGCGGTGTCATAGGTGTAGCCCCGCGAGCCCCCGGTGGCGAGTGTGTTGGTCGTCAGGCGATTGGAGGTGGCGGGATAGGTATCGGTATCGGTGGCGATCCTGAGATTGGCCGTCAGCCGGTTGCCCACCCCGTCATAGGTATAGGCGGGCGCGCCATAGGGGCCGGTCGCCGTGGTCAGGTTCTCGCGCGGGGTATAGGTGAAGGTCTCGGAATTGCCGCTGGTGATCAGGTCGGGGTCATCGTGTACTTTGAGAGCACAGTTGCTAGCGTGATTGATGGAGGCATACTTTTCATACCGGAGGGTCTCCAGGAGTCGACATGGGCAGGTCTTCGGGAGTACATGACGCACAAGATCTAGCATGCTCCGCCAAGTACTCTTGCGCCCATCTGCGTCGGTCAGCGATTTCGGGTTTGTGATGCCCTGATAACCAGTTGTTATCCCAGTTTTCTTTCATCTTTGTTCTGGTGCAATCCGCTATAGCTCGGGAACCGCTGGCCGGGGAAACGCGCGGCCGGACGGTGCCGTGGAGGTGGTGACGCCGCCGTAGGGGTGAGGCGCGCCCGGACGGCCATTCGGTGAAAGGACTTCAGCGCCGAACGCCCGAGCAAGCCTTCGAGGGCCGGGATGGGGTGGCAGACCAGACCTTGACGCCGCTCGCGTTGGTGGCAAAGACCGGGCGGCCGATATGGTCGGCGCGGGTGCGGTCTGACGACGCCGACAAGTGTTACGGCTTGTCGGGGTGAACCCCGACCTACCGGCTCATCACACCGCCTTGCTGAGGGCGATCCTGTAGCTGACCGCCTCGGCCACATGCGGTTGCCTCACATGCTCTGACCCCGCCAGATCGGCAATCGTCCGGGCGACGCGCAGGACGCGATGATAGCCCCGTGCCGACAGGCCGAACTTGGTTGCGACCTTTGTCAGCAGCTCGCGCCCTTCGGCATCCGGGGCGGCGACTTCTTCAAGCGCTTCGCCCTCAAGATCGGCATTCACGCGCAGGTCGGGATGATCGGCGTAGCGCTGGGTTTGCACGGCACGCGCCGCGGCGACACGTGCGGCGACCGTTGCAGAGGTGTCGCCGGAACTGGGCAAATCAAGGTCGGTATAGGCGACGGGGGGGACGTCGACGCGCAGGTCGAACCGATCCATCAGGGGGCCGGAGATGCGGCCGAGGTAGTCCTCGCCGCAAAGGGGCACTTTCGAACAGGCACGGGCGGGGTCGCTCAGGTAGCCGCATTTGCAGGGATTGGCGGCGGCGACCAGCATGAACTGGCAGGGGTATCGGATATGGGCGTTGGCGCGGGCGACGACGACTTCGCCGGTTTCGACCGGCTGGCGCAGGCTTTCGAGGACGGCGCGGGGAAATTCGGGAATTTCGTCGAGGAAGAGGACGCCGTTATGGGCAAGGCTGATTTCGCCCGGTTTGGCACCTTTGCCGCCTCCGACGATGGCGGGCATGGAGGCGGTGTGGTGGGGTTCGCGGAAGGGGCGCTGGCGGGAAATGCCGCCTTCGGACAAAAGCCCGGCGAGCGAGTGGATCATCGAGGTTTCGAGCGCCTCGACCGCAGACAAAGGCGGCAGGATGCCGGGCAGACGCGCGGCGAGCATGGATTTGCCGGAACCGGGGGTGCCGACGAGCAGAAGGTTGTGGCGGCCTGCGGCGGCGATTTCCAGGGCGCGCTTGGCACGTTCCTGCCCCTTGACGTCGCGCAGGTCGCGGGAATGGGTTTCCACCGTCACCTCGCCGGCCGTCGCCGCTTGGATCGGAACCTGCCCGGTGCAGTGGCGGACGACCTCCATCAAGGTCGCGGCGGCGAGGACCGTGGTGGCCCCGACCCAGGCAGCCTCGGCCCCGCAGGCCTTGGGGCAGAGGAGGGCACGGTCTTCCTCGGCGGCGGCCATGGCGGCGGGCAGGGCACCGAGGACGGGGATGAGCTTGCCGTCGAGGGACAATTCGCCAAGGGCGATCATCCCCTCAACCTCGTCTTTCGGAATGATGTCGAGGGCGGCGAGGAGGGCAAGCGCGATGGGCAGGTCGAAGTGCGATCCCTCTTTTGGCAGGTCGGCAGGCGAGAGGTTGATGGTGATGCGCTTGGACGGGAGCGCGATGGACAGGGCCTGCAGGGCGGCGCGGACACGCTCCTTGGCCTCGGATACTGCCTTGTCCGGCAGGCCGACAAGGTTGAAGGCGGGCAGGCCGGGGGCAAGGGCGCATTGCACCTCCACCACCCTTGCCGTCACCCCTTCGAACGCAACCGTATAGGCCCGCGCGACCATCGCATGCTCCGTTTACCGATGTTAACGGATAGGGGCGAATGGTTAGCGAAGGGTAAAGGTTTGCCGCTCAGGCGCGGAGGAGGGCCACGAATTCCGGCCAGGCTTCGGGATCGGCCACGGTCTTGTCGCGGCAAAAGGCGTTGCAAAAGCCGAAACGGCGACCGTCGGTTTCAAGAACATGGGTGATCGCGTCGCCGCTGTAGGGGCAGGTGGCGTTTTCGGCATCGCTGCCTTCCACCGCGCGGGCGGACAGCGGGACCGGGCCGGGCCAGGGGCGGCGGGGATAGTCGCGGCGGTAGGTTTCCTGATCCGCGCCGTCGACAAGGCCCATGGCGCGCCAGCGGCGAAAGCTGGGATGCGACAGATGCGCCGCGACATAAGCCATCGCGTCGGGACCGACGGGCAGGTTGTAGCCTGCAATGCGGGCGGCGACGGGGGCCAAGAAGGCGTCGGCCACGGAATAGTCGCCGCAGAGCCAGGGGGTGCGGGTGTTGGTTTCGCGGCGGGCGTATGACCAGATGAGTTCGAGGCGTTTCAAGTCGGCCAGAACCTCGGGCGGGGGCGTGCAATCGGCATAGCTGACGCGCAGGTTCATCGGGCTATGGCTGCGAAGCGCGCTGAACCCGGAGTGCATTTCCGCCGCAAGGGCACGGGCGACGGCGCGGGCCTTTGGGTCACGCGGCCAGTGACCGGCACCGGGGTGGCGGGAGGCCAGTTCCTCGGCAATCGCGATGGTTTCGGGCACCACGACCCCATCTGGGGTTCGCATGGTGGGGGCGGTCCTGCCGGGAACGAAGTCGCGCAGAAGGGTGGCAAGCTCGTCGGTGTAGAGGCGCGCGGTGTGGACCTTTACGGGCACGCCAAACGCGTCAAAGCACAGCCAGCCGCGCAGGGACCAGCTGGAATAGCCGCGGTCGCCGATCACCAGGTCATAGGTCATGAGTATTGTCCTTTCATATCCCCGACTGGATTAGTAGATCGGAATGCCGCCGAAAAGCGATGTTGTGTGGAGTGAGCCATCACGGTGTGTGATTGATCACATGGCTTTGCCAGCCTGATCCCTGATGGGACATGGATGTGACCGACAGATTGTCGATCCGGTGCGCAAAGACCGCTTCGGGCGACAGCCGCTCGGCCCGTTGTAGTGCCGCGAGGATTGCACCGAAATGGGCCACGACGACAATGTCGCGACCCTGATGCGCCGCCAGAAGACGGTCGATTGCGGCATTGACCCGCGCGGACAGGTCGTTCCAGCTTTCGCCATCGGGCGGCCGCACGTCGCCGGGGGTGTTCCAGAAGGCGCGGATTTGGTCGGGTGTTTCGGCCTCGACCTCTGCAAAGGGGCGCATCTCCCAGGTGCCGAAGTGGATTTCGCGCAGCGCGGGATCATGCCGCAGGCGCTGGCGGCTGGCGTCGAGAACGTCGGCGGTCGCGATGGCGCGCGCAAGGTCAGACGAGACCAGCAATGCGCCTTTGGGCAGGTAGCCGTCCAGCCGCGCCAGTGCAGCCGTATCCGACAGGTCGGCGGGAACATCCGACCACCCCACCATCGACCGGGCATGGGTCGGGCCATGGCGGACCCACCAGAAACGGGTCACAGGATGCCCGAGGACAAGCTGCCCTTCAGCACCACCGGCAAGCCCGCCATGACACCGATTACCAGCCCCGCCTGCCGCGCAATGCACTGGTTCAGTCGCCCCTGGGCGTCACGAAACCGGCGCGACAGAGGATTATCGGGAACTATTCCCCAGCCAACTTCGTTTGACACGATGATAACGGGTGCAGGGCATGACGACAATGCGCGCAACAAGGCATCTTGGTGGTGTTCAAGATCATGGTCGGCCAGCATGTGATTGGTCAGCCAGAGTGTCGCGCAATCGACAAGAACCACCTCTTGCGGAATTGCCGATGCCAAGGCTGCCGGCAAGTCTAGCGGTACCTCGACCGTGGTCCAGCCATCCCCGCGTTGCCGTCGATGGGCGGCGATCCGCGCACGCATCTCGTCATCCCAGGCTTCGGCCGTCGCGACATAGCGTCTCGGGCGTCCGGTACCCTCTGCAAGCCGCTCCGCCAGCGAGGATTTTCCCGATCTTGCGCCGCCGACCACAAGGGTCAGCGCGGGCGCCAGAAAAGTCGCATGTTCTGGTGATCCGGTCAGGCGAATGCTCCGTAAACAAGTTTGGTAGGGTGTGATCGCCGGCTGCTGAACCACAGGGGGTTGTCATGGCACTGGACGGATATAACGACCAAACGATGTCCCGCCAAGCGATGAAGGCGGAACTCCTCGATGCCGAAACCGAACTGAGGCTGGCCTATGCCTGGCGCGACCAGCGGGATGAGGCGGCCCTGCACCGCCTGATCACCGCCTATATGCGGCTGGCAATTTCGATGGCGTCGAAGTTCCGCCGGTACGGTGCGCCGATGAACGACCTGATCCAGGAGGCGAGCCTGGGTCTCATGAAGGCCGCCGACAAGTTCGACCCGGATCGCGGCGTGCGGTTTTCGACCTATGCGGTCTGGTGGATCAAGGCGTCGATCCAGGACTATGTGATGCGCAACTGGTCGCTGGTCAGGACCGGGTCCACCGGCAGCCAGAAGGCGCTGTTCTTCAACCTGCGCCGGGTGCAGGCGAAACTGGAACGTGAGGCGGCGCAGGCGGGCGAACATCTGGACCAGTTCCAGTTGCGCCAGCGTGTGGCGTCCGAGGTTGGCGTGCCGCTGACTGATGTGGAAATGATGGAGGGCCGCCTGTCAGGGTCGGACTTTTCGCTGAACGCCACGCAGTCGTCCGAGGACGAGGGCCGCGAATGGATCGACGCGCTGGAGGACGATGCGGTTCAGGCGACCGAAAGGTTCGAGGAAAACCATGATGCGGCAACGCTGCGCACCTGGCTGGTGCGCGCAGTGCAGTCTCTGAACGCACGCGAGCGGCATATCGTCACGGAACGCAAGCTGCGTGAGCAGCCCCGGACGCTTGAATCCCTTGGGGATGAACTGGGCCTGTCCAAGGAACGTGTCCGGCAGCTTGAGGCTGCTGCCTTTGCCAAGATGCGCCGCAGTCTGGAGGGCCAGACGCGCGAACTGCATCACTTCCTTACCTGACGGGCCATCCTGCAAGGTCATTGAGTTCCAGACCCGCGCCCCTTAATCCTTGGTTGGAAAAGGGACGTATTCGTTCCCTTGCAGGAGCGTCAGATGCTGGCCGGCAAGCGGATTCTGTTGATCATTGGCGGCGGGATCGCGGCCTATAAGTCACTGGAACTGATCCGGCTGTTGTCCAAGGTCGGGGCATCTGTCGTGCCGGTGCTGACGCGGGCCGGGGCGGAGTTTGTCACACCGCTGAGCGTGTCGGCACTGGCGGCGTCCAGGGTCTATCAGGAACTGTTTGATCTGACGGATGAGGCCGAGATGGGCCATATCCAGTTGTCCCGCGCGGCGGATTTGCTGGTGGTTGCCCCGACGACGGCGGACCTGATGGCCAAGATGGCGGGCGGGCGGGCGGACGATCTGGCATCGACCTTGCTGCTGGCGACGGACAAGCGGGTGTTGATTGCGCCTGCGATGAATGTGCGGATGTGGACCCATCCGGCGACCCGGCGGAACCTTGCGGTATTGTTGGAGGATGGGGTGCTTGCGGTTGGCCCGAACGACGGCGAAATGGCCTGCGGCGAGTACGGGCCGGGGCGTATGGCCGAACCGGCGGAGATCGTTGACGCGATCGACGCGGCGCTGGGTGGCGGGCCGCTGGCGGGCAAGCATGTCATCGTCACGTCGGGACCAACGCATGAACCCATTGATCCGGTGAGGTTTATTGCGAATAGATCGTCGGGCGCGCAGGGCGCGGCGATTGCGGCGGCGTTGCGCGATCTGGGTGCAAGGGTGACGTTCGTGACCGGTCCCGCGACGGTGCCGCCGCCCGTTGGTGTGACGGTGGCCAGGGTAGAAACCGCGCGCGAGATGCTGGCGGCGGTTGAACGCGCGCTGCCCGCCGATGCGGCGGTGATGGCGGCGGCGGTGGCGGATTGGCGGGTGGCCAATGCGGGGCCGCACAAGATGAAAAAGGACGGGTCGGGCAAGGCGCCGGCGCTGGAATTTGCCGAGAATCCCGACATTCTGGGAGCGGTGTCGAAGCGGGCAAAGCGGCCCAAGCTGGTGGTGGGCTTTGCGGCGGAGACGGATGATGTCGTGGCGCATGCAACGGCGAAACGGCTGCGCAAGGGCTGCGACTGGATCGTTGCCAATGATGTCTCGCCGGGGACCGGGATCATGGGTGGGGCCGAGAACGCGGTGACGCTGATCAGCGATGCGGGGGCGGAGGCTTGGCCGAGGATGGCCAAGGACGCGGTGGCGCGGCGGCTGGCGGAGCGGATTGCTGGGGTTTTGGGCTGACGTCGGAGCCTCCGGCGGGGATATTTGAGCCAATCAGAAAGGGGCTGGGAATGCGTCCGGTGCTGCGGATCTTGTGGGAGGAGGGGGCGGATCGGGGGCTTCCGTTGCCTGCCTATGAGACGGCTGGGGCGGCTGGGGCGGATATTCGGGCGAACCTTGATACGGCGGATCGGGGGGCGGGGATCGTGCTGCAGCCGATGCAGCGTCGGATCGTACCGACCGGGTTTCGGGTCGAGATTCCAGCGGGTTACGAAATACAAATCCGGCCGAGGTCAGGGCTGGCGCTGAAGCATGGGATCACCCTGCCGAACACGCCCGGCACCATCGACAGCGATTATCGCGGACCGCTGGGGGTGGCGTTGGTCAACCTTGGTGACGCGCCCTACACGATCCGTCACGGCGACCGGATCGCGCAGATGATCGTGGCTCCTGTGGTGCAGGCGGAATTTCAAGTAGTTGATTCATTGGGCAAAACGGATCGGGGGGTTGGCGGGTTCGGGTCGACCGGCAGGCGATGATCGGCAGTCTGGGGTTCGGGGTGATCTGGGCGGCGGCGGTCTGGGCACGGTTTCCCGCGCGGGTCGGCTGGATGATCGCGGCGCTGTGGTGGGTGGCGCTGGTGATGGCGCATACGCCGCTGCTGCTGCCCGGCAATCCGCTGCAACGATTGGTCGGCGGGACGTTGGAGGGGTGGCTTCTGCTGGGCTTTCTGGCTGCGGGTGTCGGGATTTACCGAATATTTTTCAAGCGGTTGACTGGCGCATTGCCGGGTCCTTTGCAAACCCCAGACCCGACTGCGTTTCGCCCGGCGGAACTGGACCGCTATGCACGCCACATCGCCTTGCGCGAGATTGGCGGGGCGGGGCAGCGACGGCTGAAAGAGGCGCGGGTTCTGGTGGTGGGGGCGGGGGGATTGGGGTCGCCGGCGCTCATGTATCTGGCGGCGAGCGGGGTTGGGACGCTGGGGGTGATCGACGCGGATGAGGTCGAGGCGACCAATCTGCAACGCCAGATTATTCATGCGGATCAAAGGATTGGGATGCAGAAAGTATTTTCGGCAGAGATCGCGATCAAGGCGCTGAACCCCTTCGTCTTGGTGCGGCCCTATAACCGGCGGATGGACGAGACCAACGCGGCGGCGCTGGTGGCGGATTACGACCTGATTCTGGACGGTTCGGACAATTTCGACACGCGGTATCTGGTGAACCGGGTGTGCGCCGAGGCGGGCAAGCCGTTGATTTCCGCCGCGATCACGCAATGGGAAGGACAGATCAGCCTTTACCATCCCGCCACCGGAACTCCTTGTTACGCTTGCGTTTTTCCGCTGAGACCGGCCCCCGGCATGGTGCCGACCTGCGCCGAGGCCGGAGTGGCGGCACCCTTGCCGGGGGTGATCGGGTCGATGATGGCGATGGAGACGGTCAAATATCTGACCGGCGCCGGGGAGACGCTGGCGGGGCGGCTGGTGATCCATGACGCGCTGTACGGCGAGACGCGGGTGATCCGGATCGACCGGCGGGCGGATTGCGCGGTTTGCGGGGGGCCGCGCCGTGTCGGCTAAGTGTCTGGCAAACCCATGGCAGCCGTCCCGACGATAGGGGGGCGACAGTGGGCGGGTCGGCGCGCTAGGGTATCCAAATTGCGCATCTGGACGCAGACGGGGACCGACAGTGACCAGCCCGGACGACATCCTCGACTTCTGGTTTCCCGACGGCCCTGACCCGGAGCCGCAGACCCATATCGAGCATTGGACCTGGCGGATGCGGGGCGGGTCGGGGGCGGAGGTCGTGGCGCGGTATTCCGGGCTGACGGGCCAGGCGGTCAGGGGCGAACTGGATGATTGGGCCATAACACCGCGCGGACGGCTCGCGCTGATCATCGTGCTGGACCAGTTTCCCCGGTCGGTCTTTGCCGGAACCCCGGCGGCCTGGGCGGCGGACCCCAAGGCGCTGGCGATCTGCCTTGCGGGTTTCGACAACGGCCATTTCGACGCGCTGGAGAATGTCTGGTTCAAGTCGATGTACAAGTTGCCGCTGGAGCATTGCGAATGCCCCGATCCGGCAACGCATCTGGCCAACCTCGACAGTGCAATCGCGATTGCCGAAGCCATGGTAGAAGCGGCCCCTGAACGATTGCGCAAGTCGTACGAACTTGGAGTCGAACAGCCAAGGCGACACCGTGCGGTGATCGCGGCCTTTGGACGGCATGCGCATCGCAATGCCGTCCTGGGACGGGTCTCGACGCCCGAGGAGGCGGACTATATCGCCGCCGGGGTGTTTCCGCACCAATCGGATTTGCGGGCCGGGGCGATTGGGCGGGAATGAACCTGCAAGGTGCTGCGCAACCGGGTGGTCAATGTGCCGCGCAGGAGGATGGGGTCAGGATGTCGGGTTGAACCGCGCCCAGCGGGTTGCATAAGGTCGTGGCCCTCGGCCATAGTTGTGCATCAAGTCTGTGACAGGAGATTTTCGATGAAACTGACCGCTGCCCTGAGTCTGATGGCCCTGAGCTTCGCCACGCATGCCTTTGCGCAGGCGGTGCCCGACCTTGCCGGTCGCGAGATCGTTGTCGTGACCGAGAACGCCTATCCGCCGCTGCAGTTCCTGGACAAGGACGGCAAGGCAATCGGCTGGGAATATGATGCGATGGCCGAGATCGCCAAACGTCTGAACGCCACGGTGAAGTACGAGAACACATCCTGGGACGCGATGATCCCCGCCGTGTCGGAAGGCCAGTACGACATCGGCATGACCGGCATCACCATCAAGGACGAACGCAAGGAAGCGGTCGATTTCTCCGATCCCTACATGCGGTCGGAAATGCTGATGATCGTGCGCGGGGATGAGGCGCGGTTCACCGACGCGGCGTCGTTTGCGGCGATCCCGGAACTGCTGGTCTCGGCGCAGCCGGGCACCTCGCCGTTCTACGCCGCGATCTACAACATTCTGGACGGCAACGAAGAGAATCCTCGCGTGATCAAGTTCGAGACCTTTGGCGCGGGGCTTGAGGCGCTGAAGGCAGGCGACGTGGATCTGACGTTGTCGGATTCCACGGCGGCCAATGGTTATGTCGCCGCGTCGAACGGGGGGCTGAAGATCATCGGCGCGCCGCTGGCGTCTGAGGATTTCGGGTTCATTTTTCCCAGAGGCTCCGATCTGGTGGCCCCGGTCAATGCAGCGATTGCCAGCATGAAGGCCGATGGGACGCTGGATGCGTTGAACCAGAAGTGGTTTGTCGATTACAAGATGGGCGAGTAAGTTGGACGGCCCCGGTTTGACGCCGGGGCCACATCCATGACGCCGAACGCCAAGCCTGAAGACGACTTTCCGTGGTGGCTGCTCCTCGTGATCGGGGTGGGGCTTTATCTGTTCTATGAAGTGCTGGCGGACGCGGATTATGCCGCCGTGCTGTCGACCCTGTCGAAGGGGATCGTCATCACCGTGATGGTGACGCTGGTGGCCTACGCGTCGGCCTGCGTCATCGGGCTGTTGCTGGCGCTGGGGTGTCTGTCGCGGTTCATCGTGATCAGGCAAGTGTGCCGGTTGTACATCGAGGTGATGCGGGGCGTGCCAATCATCGTGCTGCTGCTGTACGTGGCATTCGTGCTGGCCCCGGCGACGGTGATTGCCTGGAACTGGGTGACGGGACCGCTGGGGTTCGAGCCTGCGCGGGCGCGGGACATTCCCTTGTTGTGGCGGGCGGTGGCGGCGCTGGCGCTGGCCTATTCGGCGTTCCTGGCCGAGGTGTTCCGGGCGGGGCTGCAGGCGGTCGACAAGGGGCAGATCGAGGCGGCAAAGGCGCTTGGTCTGTCGGGGTGGCAGCGGTTTCGCCACATCGTTTTCCCGCAGGCGTTCCGGCTGATCCTGCCGCCCCTTGGGAATGATTTCGTGGCGATGGTGAAGGATTCTTCGCTGGTTTCCGTTTTGGGAGTGGGGGACATCACGCAACTGGCCAAGGTCACGGCTGCAGGGAATTTCAAGTATTTCGAGACGTATAATGTGGCGGCGCTGATCTACCTGACGATCACGATCGGGTTGAGTTTGGTCTTGCGGCGGGTCGAGGCGCGGCTGCGGGACCGGACCGAGCGCTGATGGCGGGAGCCTCCGGCGGGGATATTTTCAAAGAGAAGAATGGGGGGCGGTGGACCTTTGCGGGGCGGGGTTCTAGCTTTGCGGGCAAAGGAGAAACGCCATGAATGCTTTGCTGGAACCTTGGGATGGGGCATTCGGCCTGCCGCCCTTTGCTGCGATCAAAGATGAGGATTTTGCGCCTGCCTTTGATCAGGGGCTGGCCGAGGCGCGGGCGGCGATTGCGGCGATTGCGGACGGGCCGGGGACCTCGTTTACCGAGGTGATCGAGGCGCTGGAGCTGGCGGAAGCGACGCTC
This sequence comes from Rhodobacterales bacterium, assembly GCA_021155205.1. Classification (GTDB taxonomy): domain Bacteria; phylum Pseudomonadota; class Alphaproteobacteria; order Rhodobacterales; family Rhodobacteraceae; genus JAJNPS01. The sequence goes on along the minus strand of JAJNPS010000052.1, from coordinate 15,626 downwards.
GACCGGGTGGGGGGCGTGTTCTGGAACCTGGCGGGGGCCGACAGTACCGAGGCGCGCGAGGCGTTGCAGCGGGAACTGGCGCCGAAACTGTCGGCGTTTTCATCCGAGATCGCCAACAACAAGGCGTTGTGGGCGAAGATCGAGGCCCTTTGGCAGACGCGCGAGGGGTTGGGGCTGACGGCGGAACAGATGCGGGTGCTGACGCTGTACCGGCAGATGTTCGTGCGGGCGGGGGCGGAGCTGGAGGGGAAGAAGGCCGAGCGGCTGACGGCGGTGAAGTCGCGTTTGGCGGTCTTGGGGACGCAGTTCTCGCAGAATTTGCTGGCGGATGAGCGGGTTTGGGTCATGGAGCTTTCGGAGGCCGATCTTGGGGCGTTGCCGGGGTTCGTGCAGGATGCGGCGCGGGCGGCCGGGGCGGAGCGGGGCCTGGGCGCGGTCGTGACGCTGAACCGGTCGCTGATCGTGCCGTTCTTGCAGTTTTCTCCGAACCGGGCGCTGCGTCAGAAGGCCTATGAGGCGTGGGTGGCGCGCGGGGAGAATGGGGGAGAGACGGACAATCGCGGGGTGGCGGCGGAGACCTTGGCCCTGCGGGCGGAGAGGGCGGCGCTACTGGGATATCCGGACTTCGCGCATTTCAAGCTGGAGCCGGAGATGGCGAAGACGCCGGGCGCGGTCAGGGATTTGCTGATGCGGGTGTGGGAACCGGCGAAGCGCAAGGCCGTGGCGGATGCGGGGGTGCTGGAGGCGATGCTGGTGGCGGATGGGCAGCCTGCGCCGCTGGAGCCGTGGGACTGGCGGTACTACAGCGAGAAGCGGCGGCTGGCGGAGCATGATCTGGATGAGGCGGCGCTGAAGCCGTATCTGGGCCTGGAGGCGATGTTGGGGGCGCAGTTTGATTGTGCGAACCGGCTGTTTGGCCTGGAGTTCCGCGAGATCCCCGGGCCGTTCTACCACCCGGATGTGCGGGGCTGGGACGTGACAAGGGCCGGCGAGCATCTGGCGGTGTTTCTGGGGGATTACTTTGCGCGGGGGTCCAAGCGGTCGGGGGCCTGGTGTTCGGCGATGCGGGGGCAGCGGAAGCTGGGGGGCGATCAGCGCCCCATCGTGGTCAACGTCTGCAACTTCGCCAAGGGAGATCCGTGTCTGCTGTCCTATGACGACGCGCGGACCTTGTTCCACGAGTTCGGCCATGCGCTGCACCAGATGCTGTCGGATGTGACCTATGGGTTCATTTCCGGAACGAACGTGGCGCGGGATTTCGTCGAACTTCCAAGCCAGTTGTACGAGCATTGGCTGGAGGTGCCAGCCGTGCTGGAACAGCATGCGCGGCATCACGAGACCGGCGAGCCGATGCCCCGCGACATGCTGGCGCGGCTTTTGGCGGCGGGGACGTATGATCAGGGGTTTGCGACGGTGGAATTTGTCAGTGCGGCGATGGTCGATCTGGAGTTCCATACCGGGGCGGCACCTGCGGACCCGATGCAGAAACAGGCCGAGGTGCTGGAGGCGCTGGGGATGCCGCACGCGATAAGGATGCGTCACGCCAGCCCCCATTTCGCGCATGTATTTTCGGGCGACGGCTATTCGTCGGGGTACTATTCCTACATGTGGTCCGAAGTGATGGACGCCGATGCCTTTGCCGCGTTCGAGGAGGCGGGCGATCCGTTCGATCCCGAGGTGGCGGCGCGGCTGGAAAAATTCATCCTGTCGGCGGGTGGGTCGGAGGAGGCGGAGGCCCTGTATCTGAAATTCCGGGGGCGGATGCCGGGGGTGGAACCTTTGCTGCAGGGCCGGGGTTTGCTTGAACCAGCCTGACGCCGACGCAATCACAAGGGAGCAGATGTGGATCTTTTCCTGAACTGGAATATCGACGACGCACTGTCGCATCTGGTGGGACTGGTCGTTGCCTATCTGCTTGCGCTGCCGATCGGCTGGAACCGCGAGCGCGAAGAGCGAAGCGCCGGTCTGCGCACCTTTCCACTGGTCGCGATGGCGGCCTGCGGCTTTGTGATGATTGCCATCGAAGTGCTGGGTGCCAAGGCGGACGGACAGGCGCGGATTCTCGAGGGGCTGATGACCGGGATCGGGTTCATCGGCGGTGGCGCAATCCTGAAGCAGGGCGATCGGGCGACCGGGACGGCGACGGCCGCCAGCCTGTGGGCGACCGGGGCGATCGGCGCGGCGGTGGGCTACGGCCATCTGGACATCGCGGTGATCATGACCGTGGTGATCTTCCTGACGCTGAGTGTGATTTCGCCGCTGAAGACGGCCGTGCAGGAAAATGGCGCGGCCGATGCGGGGGGGGGAGGACCGGTCAGCCACGCAGTGAACCGGGCGGCCGGCCGAATCGCGACCTGAACGCGCGGCCAAGGGTGGCGGGGCTGGAAAAGCCGGTCCGGAGCGCGATTTCGGACAACGGATGGCTGGTGTCGGTCAGCATCCGGCGGGCGGCAGCAAGGCGAAGCGACAGTGCGTAGGCACCCGGGGTCAGGCCAAAGCTGTCGCGGAACAGGGTTTCGAGCCTTCGGGGGGAAAGACTGACCGCCCTTGCAATGGTCGCAATGCGTTCGGGGGTGTCGATCCCGGCCTCCATCAACGCGACGGCGCGGGCAACGCGGGGGTCGAGCGCGGGGTCCTGGCCCGTGGGCGCGATCTGCGGTTCTGACCCGCGGCGGACGGTGGCGAGGAAGCTGGCGGCGACCTGGCGGGCAAGTGCTGCCCCGTGGCGGGCACGGATCAGGTGCAACATGAAGTCGGTGGCCGCGGCGGCCCCGCCGATGGTCGCGCGGTTGCGGTCGATGACGTAGCGGTCGGGGACGACGTCGATATGTGGGTGGGCGGCTGCCAGATCCTCGAGGTCTTCCCAATGCACGGTGGCGCGGTAGCCGTCGAGCAACCCTGCGCGCGCCATCACCCAGGGGGCGGCGTCGATGCCGCCGACAAGCTGGAACCGGGGGGCGATGCGGCGCAGGTCGCGGATCAGGGGGCGGGTCGCGACCTCGGCCAGGCGGTAGCCTGCGATGACGATGAGGGCATCGGCTCCGGCGGCATGGGACAGGGGGCCGGAGGATGGGAGCGAGATGCCGCAGGTAAGGGGGACGGGGGCGCCGTCGGGGGTGACGACGCGCCAGCGGTAGCCTTCATCCCCCAGGTGGCGGTTGGCGTTGCGCAAGGGGTCGAGGGCAGAGGCGACCTCGAGGATTGACGCTTGCGGCAGCACGAATAGGGCGATGGTCAGGGGCGCGGTTGCGAGGGTAAAGAGTGCGTTTTGCGTCATATGGATTTCGTAAAGTGCAAAGCGCGGGCGCGCAAGGGGACTATGGTGGGGGCCTGCGAAGGAGGATGCCATGCCGCTGACCATGAACCGCGAGGTCTTCATCACCTGTGCCGTGACAGGCTCGGGCGGGACGCAGGACCGCAGCCCGCATGTGCCGCGTTCCCCGAAAGAGATTGCCGACAGCGCGATTGCGGCGGCCAAGGCGGGGGCGGCGGTGGTGCATTGCCATGTGCGCGATCCAGAGACGGGAAAACCCAGCCGCAAGCTGGAATACTATCGCGAAGTGACGGAGCGCATCCGGGACAGCGATACCGATGTCGTGCTGAACCTGACGGCCGGGATGGGCGGCGACCTCTTGTTCGACGGTACCGAGGCGATGGGGGCGATGTCGGCCAGCAGCGACATGGCGGGGGCGGCGGAGCGGGTCGCGCATGTGGTGGAGTGCCGGCCTGAGATCTGCACACTCGACTGCGGCACCATGAATTTCAACGAGGCCGATTATGTGATGGTCAACACGCCGGGGATGTTGCGCGACATGGCCAGGCGGATGACGGCGGCGGGGGTGCGGATCGAGATCGAGGCGTTCGATACCGGGCATCTGTGGTTTGCCAAAGAGCTGGTGAAGGAAGGGGTGATCCCCGCCCCGGTCCTCGTGCAGCTGTGCATGGGGGTGCCGTGGGGGGCGCCGGACGATCTGAACACGCTGATGGCGATGGTCAACAACGTGCCCGCCGACTGGTTCTGGAGCGCGTTTGCCATCGGGCGGAACCAGATGCCCTATGTCGCGGCGGCGGTGCTCGGTGGGGGAAATGTGCGGGTGGGGCTGGAGGACAACCTGTGGCTCGACAAGGGGGTGCTGGCGACGAACGCGCAACTGGTGGAGCGGGCCTGCACGATTGTCGAGAACATGGGGGCGCGGGTGATCACGCCGGCAGAGGTGCGGGCGCGGTTGAGACTTGAAAAACGCCCGCCGGTGGAGAAGTCGGCATGACACGCAAAGCAGCCATCATCGGCGGGGGCGTCATCGGCGGCGGCTGGACGGCGCGGTTCGTGCTGAACGGATGGGACGTGGCGGTATTCGACCCCGCGCCCGGCGCGGAAAAGAACGTGGCCATCATGTTGGCCAACGCGCGGCTGGCCGTGCCCGCCCTGTCCGACGTGCCGATGCCGCCCGAGGGCCGCGTGACCTTTGCCGCCACCATGGCCGAGGCGCTGGAGGGCGCGGAATACGTGCAGGAAAGCGTGTCGGAACGGCTGGAGCTGAAGCACCGGGTCTACGCCCAGATGCAGCAGGCCAACCCCGATGTCCTGATCGGGTCGTCCACCAGCGGCTTCAAGGCCGGGGACCTGCAGAAGGGCGCGGTGAACCCCGCCAGCATCATTGTCGCCCATCCGTTCACGCCGGTCTATCTGCTGCCGCTCTGCGAGATTTCGGCCTCCCCGGCCAACCCGCCGGAGGTGATCGCCCGGACGGTCGCGATTGCGCGGGACATCGGCATGTTCCCCCTGGTGATGCGCAAGGAGATCGACGCCTTCATCGGCAGCCGCTTTCTGGAGGCGGTCTGGCGTGAGGCGCTGTGGATGCTGAAGGACGGCGTGGCCACCACCGAGGAGATCGACGATGCGATCCGCATGAGCTTTGGTCTGCGCTGGGCGCAGATGGGGCTGTTCGAGAACTACCGCATCGCCGGGGGCGAGGCCGGGATGCGGCATTTCATGGCGCAGTTCGGCCCGGCGCTGAAATGGCCCTGGACCAAGCTGACAGACGTGCCCGAATTCAATGACGCGTTGGTCGATCTGGTGGCCGGGCAGTCGGACGCGCAATCCGGACACATCCCGATCCGCGACCTGGAACGTCAGCGAGACCAGAACCTGGTGGGCATCCTGCGCGCGCTCAAGGACCGCAACGTTGGTGCGGGGCGCGTCCTGCGCGAACACGACGCGCGGCGGGCGGTGGCGTTTCATGACGCGGAGCCGTCGGGGGCGCCGCTGGTCATGGCGCAGATGCAGGTGCTGCCGGGGTGGATCGACTACAATGGCCACATGACCGAAAGCCGCTATTACTTTGCCAATTCCGAGACGGTCGATGCCTTCCTGCGGCTGATCGGGGCGGGCATGGATTATGTGGCGGCGGGGCAGAGCTACTATTCGGCCGAGACGCATATCCGGCATCTGGGCGAGGCGAAACTGGGGGATCGGCTGACGTGCACGCTGCAGGTCATCAGCGCGGATGAAAAGCGTTTTCGGTCGTTTGTGCAGATCATGAAGGGTGACGAATGCTTGGCCACGGTAGAGCAGTTGTGCCTGCATGTGGATATGGGGACGGGCAAGACCTGCGCGGCCTCGCCGGAGGTCTGGGGCAACCTGAGCCGGATCGCCGGGGCGCATGCCGTGCTGCCGGTGCCGGAAGGGGCCGGGCGTGCGGTCGGGCAGAAAAGGGACTGAGTCAATGGATTTCGGGTTGAGCGAAGAACAGCGGATGATCGTGGAGACGACGCGGGCGTTCGTCGAGACGGAGTTGTATCCGCATGAGGCAATGGTGGAGCGGACGGGGGTGCTGCCGCTGGACCTGATCCGCGACATTCAGGCCAAGGCCATGGCGGCGGGGCTATATGCGGCCAACATGCCGGTGGAGGCGGGGGGCGCTGGCCTCGATACGCTGTCCTGGCTTCTGTATGAAAAGGAGCTTGGTCGGGCGAATTACGCGCTGCACTGGACTTGCGTAGCGCGGCCGTCGAACATCCTGCTCGCGGGAAATGCTGCGCAGCGAGAAAAGTACCTGATGCCCTGTATCCGGGGCGAGACCTGGGATTGCCTGGCGATGACGGAGCCGGGTGCGGGATCGGACCTGCGGGGGATGAAAGCCTCGGCGCGGCTGGATGGCGGCGACTGGGTTCTGAACGGGACCAAGCATTTCATTTCGCACGCGGACCTGGCGGGGTTCGCGATTGTGTTTATGGCGAGCGGTGAGGAAGAGACGCCGCGCGGGCCGAAGAAGCTGATCACAGCGTTTTTCGTGGACAAGGGGACCAAGGGGTTCACGGTGCGCGACGGCTACCGCAACGTCTCCCACCGCGGCTACACAAACGCCGTGCTGGAGTTCGATGACGCCCGTGTGCCCGCGGCGAACGTGCTGGGTGAGGTCCACAAGGGGTTCGATGTCGCGAATAGCTGGCTTGGGGCGACGCGGTTGCAGGTGGCCTCGACCTGTCTTGGCCGGGCCGAGCGGGCGTTGGGGCATGCTGTGAGCTATGCCGCGGATCGCCGCCAGTTCGGGCAGGCCATCGGCAAGTTCCAGGGCGTGTCGTTCAAGCTGGCCGACATGGCGATGGAGTTGAAGGCGGCGGAGTTGCTGACGCGCGAGGCGGCGTGGAAATACGACCGGGGCACGGTGACCGAAGCCGACATGGCGATGGCCAAGCTGAAGGCGACCGAAGTGCTGGCGATGGTGGCGGATGAGGCGATCCAGATCCATGGTGGGATGGGGCTGATGGAAGAGTTGCCCTTGGAACGGATCTGGCGCGACGCCCGGGTAGAGCGGATCTGGGAGGGCACCTCGGAAATCCAGCGGCACATCATCAGTCGTGAGCTGCTGCGGGCGGTGGGGGGCTGATGGGACGGAAGCGGGGGGTTTCACACCCCCCGGCCCCCCGTGGGATATTTGCAAAGAGAAGAAGCAACGAAGTGTTAACCAAACCCCTCCACTCTGATCGGGCGGTACAGGCGGGGACGCCGATGACCGCAAGAGGAGAAGCGTCCCTGTCCTGTTCGCGCGGGGCAGGGCGTCCTTTACCTGGCATCTTCTCTTTGGAAATATCCTCGGGGGTCCGGGGGCAGACAGCCCCCGGCGCTCGTCCCTGTGCCGAAGACTGCAGAGCATGCGCCTGAACCGCCTTCTCCGCCCGAAATCCATCGCCGTTCTGGGGGCAGGCTGGGCGCAGAATGTCATCGAGCAATGCGCCAAAATGGGGTTCGCGGGGCCGGTCTGGCCGGTGCATCCGACCAAGACAGAGATTGGCGGGCTGAAAACCCATCCGACACTGGCCGATCTTCCTGAACCGCCGGATGCGACCTTCATCGGGGTGAACCGTTTTGCCACGGTCGACGTCGTGGCCGAACTGTCGGCGATGGGGGCCGGGGGAGCCATCTGCTTTGCGAGCGGCTGGACCGAGGCGGGGGAGCCGGAACTGCAGGCGCGGCTGGTGGCTGCAGCGGGCGGCATGCCGATCCTGGGGCCGAACTGTTATGGGGTGATCAACTACCTTGATGGCGTACTCCTGTGGCCGGACCAGCATGGCGGGCGCCGTGTGGAGCGGGGGGTGGCATTGCTCAGCCAATCCTCGAACATCGTGATCAACATGACGATGCAGAAGCGCGCGCTGCCGGTGGCTTATGTCGCGTGCCTGGGGAACGCGGCGGTCGTCGGCTTGGCGGAGCTGGCGGGGGCGCTTCTGGACGATCCGCGCGTAACGGCGATCGGCATGTATGTCGAGGGGATCGACGATGCGGCCAGTTTCGCGGCATTGGCCGAGGCAGCGCGGAGGCTCGGCAAGGGGATCGTCTGCATCAAGTCTGGCAAGACCGAGTTGAGCCGGACGGCGGCGGCGTCGCATACGGCCTCGCTGGCGGGGGGCGGGGCGGCGTCGAGCGCGTTTCTGCGGCAGATCGGTGTGGCGGAGGTGAACACCCCTGCCGAGATGATCGAGACGCTGAAGATTTTCCACGTGCATGGGACATTGGGGACAAGGCTGTGTTCGCTGTCCTGCTCGGGCGGCGAGGCGGGGCTGGTGGCGGACCTGGCGGCACCCTTCGGGCTGGAGTTCCCGCCGCCGTCGGATGCGGCGCGGGTGCGGCTGGGGGAGATCCTCGGGCCGATTGTGACGATTGCCAACCCTCTGGATTATCACACCTTCATCTGGGGCGACGGGCCGCGCACGACGGATGTGTTCACGACGATGCTGGGCGGGTACGACGCGGGAATGTTCATCATCGACCCGCCGCGCGGGGATCGATGCGATCCTTCGGGATATCAGCCGGCGCTGAATGCCATCGTTGCGGCGCAGGGGGCGACGGGTGTACCGGCGTTTCCGGTGGCCTCGATGCCTGAGAACTTCGATGAGGACTATGCGATTCGGTTGATGGATCAGGGCGTGGCGACGCTGATGGGGCTGGAGACGGCGTTGGCGGCGATACGGGCGGCGCAGACCTTGCCGGGGGCGGCGGGGTGGCGGCCTTTGGGGTCGGTCGTAGTGGCGGGGGAAATGCTGGACGAGGCGGCGGCGAAAGACCTGCTGCGCGCGGTCGGGGTTACGGTGCCGAGAGGGGTTTCGGCGGGTTTGCTTGGCGGGTTGGATGTGGCGGGGTTGACCCCGCCCTACGCGTTGAAGGGCCTTGGCTTTGCGCACAAGACCGAGGCGGGCGCGGTGCGGCTGGGGCTGGCCTCGCTGGCGGGCCAGGCGGTGATGCCGGGGGCCACGGGCTATCTGCTGGAAGAGATGGTCGGGGGCGCGGTGGCCGAGATGCTGCTCGGCCTGCGGCGTGATCCGGTTTATGGGGTCAGCCTGACCATCGGGATGGGTGGGGTGACAGCAGAGGTGCTGGCGGATACGGTGACGATGATCTGGCCGGTGACGGAGGCGGAGGTGGTCGCCGGGATGCGGCGGTTGCGGCTATGGCCGCTGCTGGACGGGTATCGCGGGCGACCTCGGGCGGATGTGGCGGCGGTGGCGGCGATGGCGGTTCGGCTGGGCGCGCTGATGGCGGGTAATCCGACCTTTGAGGAAATCGAGTTGAACCCGGTGATGGTCCGCGAGACGGGTGCCATCGCGGTCGATGCGCTGATCAGGAGGGCGTAGGATGGAGATGCTGAGCGAAGGGCCGATCCGCACGCGCCGCGAGGGGGCGGTGCTGGAGGTCACGCTGGACCGGCCCAAGGCCAATGCGATCGACCTGAAGACCAGCCGGATCATGGGGCTGACCTTTCGGGCATACCGGGACGATGACAGTCTGCGAATCTGCATCCTGCGCGCGGCGGGGGAAAAATTCTTTTGCCCCGGATGGGATTTGAAGGCGGCGGCAGACGGCGATGCCGTCGATGGCGATTACGGGGTTGGCGGGTTCGGCGGCCTGCAGGAACTGCCGCACCTGAACAAGCCGGTGATCGCGGCGGTCAATGGCATCTGCTGCGGCGGCGGGCTGGAACTGGCGCTGTCCTGCGACCTGATCCTGTGTTCCGACAATGCGACCTTTGCTTTGCCGGAAATCCGGTCAGGGACGGTGGCGGATGCGGCGTCGATCAAGCTCCCGAAACGCATCCCCTATCATGTCGCGATGGACCTGTTGCTGACGGGGCGGTGGTTTGACGCCGAGGAGGCGCGGCGCTGGGGGATCGTGAAGGAAATCACGACGCCAGGGGAGTTGCTGGACAAGGCCTGGGCGCTGGCGCGGCTGCTGGAAAGCGGGCCGCCGCTGGTCTATGCGGCGATCAAGGAAGTGGTGCGCGAGGCCGAAGGCATGCGGTTTCAGGACGCGCTGAACCGGGTGACGAAGCGGCAGTTCGCAACGGTGGATCGGTTGTATTCGTCGGAGGATCAGCTGGAGGGGGCGCGGGCGTTTGCGGAAAAGCGCGATCCGGTCTGGAAGGGGCGGTGAGCGCCGCCTTTGGATTGACCGCCGGGGGGTGGACGTCCAAGACCAGGGCCGCGGCCAGTCGTCCGCGCCGTGCCGTTTAGCGGACAAGACGTGCGAGCTTGTTGCGGACCCTCTCGACGAAGGGAGTAATCCTGCCATAAAGGATCTCGGTGGCATGGCGCCGCACCGGATTGCCGATAGTCAACGGGCGCGTGGCCGTCGAGTAGTGCTTTCCAAACTGGGTCCGATGGCTGAACGGATCGCCATAGATCGAATATTCAAACCCGATATCCGTATCAAACCTGACATAGCGGTGGGGATGCGCGGAGCGGATCGGGTGGATTGCCAGGGTATAGGCCAGCGGTCCGGTCAGGCGCAGGACTGCATGCCGTCCGACGCCCTGACGAAACGGATTGTAGGTCGAAATGTTCGACAGGACCTGTTCAATCACCGCGCGCAGGAATGGATGGCCCGGCGCGCTGACGACAAACCAGTTGACGTATTCACATCCGGCGATGTGGCGCGTTTCAGGGTGACTGCTTTGTGCCGCCGGAAGGTCGCGGAGTTCTTTCCACTGGCCGATCAGAAAGCAGTCATCCGCCAAAAGCACATCATCCAGCGGCCGTGTCGCGGTTGACTTTGTATCAAGATAAACGCCGCCATGCGCATAGCACAGAAGATAGCGCAAGAGATCGCTTCTTGCGGCCGAATAGACGGGGTCTATCCTGAGATAGGCAGCCAGCATGTCCGGGCCGTAAAAGTCCCTGATGAACCGCTCGGCCGCGGCGGCGTCATAAAAGCGGTAGTCCCAGCCGGGATTTCTGGCCCGCATGTCTGCGATACCGTCGTGAACCTTGTCGGGTTGGGCGGAAAAGCCTTCCATGAAAATCTGGTAGAGGATGCGCGGAACGCCTTTTCCGGGCGCAACAAAGGGGATCACGACTCGGTTCACTTTTCGCCTTTTCAAATGCCACGCGGACGCGCCGCCGACAGCGCGCCAATCATCCATCCAAAGCACGGATCGGACCACAGGTTGCAGTGAAGCCGCGCGCGGTTCAAGACGTTTCCGCAGGTGGGCGACTTTGCTGTCCCGGGCCAGTCGCGCCCCGGGGTTCGCCTGCCAGGTCAGACAGCGGCAGGCAGGTGCCCAGCCGCTTTTGTGTGCTGGTGGTCCAGCGGTGCCGAACCGGACGGGCCACAAATACCGACGCATCCGGGTCGGTTCCTGCCTTACGTTCCATGGAAACTCTCGCTATTCGTGTTCGGTCCGCAGGGCGGGTACAGGGAACAGCATGAACAGCGACTACATCATCATCGGTGCCGGGTCCGCCGGATGCGTGCTCGCCGACCGCCTGACGGCCAGTGGCCGCCACCGCGTCACGCTGCTTGAGGCGGGGGGGACGGACCGGCGGTTTTTCGTGTCGATGCCGCTGGGATATGGCAAGCTGTTCTACAACCCGGCGGTCAACTGGATGTATGCGGCCGAGGCCGATCCGGGGCTGAACGGCAACCGCGATCACTGGCCGCGCGGGAAAATCCTTGGCGGGTCGTCGTCGATCAACGCGATGGTGTGGATCCGGGGGCACCGGGCGGATTACGAGGATTGGGGGGCGGAAAATCCCGGTTGGGGGTGGGATGAGTGCCTGTCGGCCTATCGCGCCATCGAGGATACCGAAGCCGGGGGCGACGATTTTCGCGGCGCGGGCGGGCCGTTGTTCATCAGCGCCAATCGCCGGGGCCTGCATCCGCTGGTAAAGGACTACGTCGCGGCCTGCGGGCAGGCCGGGCTGGCGGAGAACGCGGATTTCAACGGCGCGGAGCAGGAAGGCGCCGGCATCTACCAGATGACGATCAAGGGCGGGCGGCGCAATTCGACGGCGCGGGCGTTTCTGCGGCCTGCGATGCGGCGGTCGAATTTGCAGGTGATCACCGGGGCCCAGGCGACGCGGGTGATCATCGAAGGGGGCCGCGCGGTCGGGGTGGAGTATCTTCGGGGCGGGCAAAAACTGACTCTGCGCTGCAAGGCGGAAGTGATCCTGTCGGGGGGGGCGATCAACTCGCCGCAGTTGTTGCAACTGTCGGGTGTGGGACCGGGGGGGCTGTTGCAGCGTCTTGGCATTGCGGTCCTGCGCGAGAATGCGAATGTGGGCGATCACCTCAGCGACCATCAGGGGATCAACTACACATGGGCCATGAAGGTGCCGACCTACAATGACGTGCTGCGGCCCTGGTGGGGCAAACTGATGGTCGGGCTGCAGTATCTCTTGACCAGCGAAGGGCCGCTGGCCAAGTCGATCAACCATGGGGGCGGGTTCTTTCGCACCGCGCCGGATCTGCCGCGACCCAATATGCAACTGTACATGCAGGCGTTTTCGACCCTGCTACCGCGCGCGGGGGAGCGGCCCCTGCTGACGCCGGACCCGTTTTCGGGCCTGTCGCTTGGCCTGTCGAACTGTCGCCCGACGAGCCGGGGGCATATCCGGCTGCGCTCCGCCGATCCCTTGGCGCATCCGGTGATCACGGCGAATGCGTTTTCCACCGATCATGACGTGGCCGAGATGCTGGCGGCGGTGAAGTTCCTGCGGAAGATAGCGAGCCAACCGGCCTTTGCGCGGCTGGTGGCCGAGGAATTGCGGCCCGGCCCGACAGTGCAGTCGGACGAGGCCCTGATCGACGATTTCCGTGCGCGGTCGGGGACGGTCTATCACCCCAGTTGCACGGCGCGGATGGGCCGGGATGCGGCGACATCGGTGGTCAATGCGAGGTGCCGGGTGCATGGAGTGGCGGGCTTGCGCGTGGTCGATGCCAGCGCGTTCCCGAACCTGATCGCGGGGAACACGAATGCGCCCGCAATCCTGATGGGGTGGAAGGGTGCCGAGATGGTGCTGAAGGACGCAAGGTAAGCGCCTCCGGCGGGAGTATTTCGGCAAAGCAGAAGCGGATTTCTTCTCTTCTACAAATATCCCCCGCGGAGCGTCCGGCCTGTCCGCCTATTCCCCGCGCGGAAAGCGCTTGCTGTCCTCCAGCACGTTCAAATCCATGTGGTTGCGCATGTAACGCTCCGACGCGGCGCGCAGAGGCTGGTGGTCCCAGGGGTAGTAGGCCCCGTTGCGCAGCGCCTCATACACCACCCAGCGGCGGGCCTGGGATTGGCGGACCTCGGCGTCGTAGGCGGGCAGATCCCAGCGCGCGGCCACCTCGGCGCGAAAATGCGCGAGGATGTCAGCGGCGCGGGGGTCATCGCAGAGGTTTGTGGTTTCATCGGGATCATTGGTCACGTCATAGAGCAGGTCGGGATCGGCGGGGCAGTGGATGTATTTCCAGGCCCCCTGACGCAGGGCGACCATGGGCGTGATCGTGCCTTCGGCGGCGTATTCCATTGCGACGGGGGTGGTTCGGGGGGTGCCGGTGGCAAGCGGGACAAGGGATTGGCCGTCGGTCCAGGGCGCGATGTCGTCCATCGAGATGCCCGCGAGGTCGCAAAGGGTCGGTGTCACATCAATCGTGGAGACGGGTGTGTCGATGCGCTGGGGATCAAGGCCGGGGGCAGCGATCATCAGGGGAACACGGGACGCGCCTTCAAAGAAGTTCATCTTGAACCACAGGCCGCGGCGGCCCAGCATTTCGCCGTGGTCGGAGACAAAGAGGATGATCGCCTCTTGCCGCGTGGCGGTCAGGGTGGCGAGAATTTCGCCGATCTTGTCGTCAACATAGCTGATATTGGCGAAGTAACCCTGGCGGGCGCGGCGGATGTGTCCGGGCGTCACTTCAAGGCCGCGCCAGTCACAGGCATCCATCAGCCGCTGGCTGTGGGGGTCCATGTCGTCATAGGCGAGGGGTGCGGGCGGTTCCAGCTCCGCGGCATTTTCGTAGAGATCCCAGTACTTGCGCCGCGCGACAAAAGGGTCGTGGGGATGGGTGAAACTGACGGTCAGGCTCCAGGGTCGGGGATCAGCCTGGCGCGACAGATCATAGAGTTTCTGCACCGCCTGGTGGGCGACATCGTCGTCATATTCCAGCTGGTTGGTGATCTCGGCCACACCTGCGCCGGTGACCGAACCAAGGTTGTGATACCACCAGTCGATCCGCTCACCGGGTTTGCGATAGTCGGGGGTCCAGCCGAAATCCGCCGGGTAGATGTCGGTGGTCAGGCGGTCCTCGAAGCCGTGAAGCTGATCGGGGCCGACGAAATGCATCTTGCCGGAAAGGGCGGTCTGATAGCCCGCCCGGCGCAGGTGATGAGCATAGGTCGGGATGTCGGAGGCGAACTCGGCGGCGTTGTCATAGACCCGGGTGCGGCGGGGAAGCTGGCCGGACATGAAGGCCGCGCGGGCCGGGGCGCAAAGGGGGCTGGCGGTGTAGGCGTTCTGAAAGCGGACGGCTCTCGCCGCCAGCGCACGCAGGTTCGGGGCCTGCAGGAACGGCGCCGGACCGTCGGGGAACAGCGTGCCGGTCAACTGATCGACCATCAGGATCAGAATGTTCGGTCGGGTCATTGGCATCCTCCGGTCTGGCCACGTTCCTCGGGCAACGCGCCGTTGCGGGCTTGTGCAGAAACGACGCTTTCGAATGCAAATGTCGATGGGTCTGAACGAGGATCCGGACGCCCGCGTCAGGACGCATATCCCGGGTCATCGGCGTCAAGGATCGCTTTCATCTCGGCCAGGTGCGCCACGGCAAAACCTGGATAGGCCTCCCATTCTCGGGCGGTCTTTTCAGCGACGTCGTCGGGCAACACGCGCAGGGGGCGGCCCGTCTGCAAGGCGCGGATGTAGGTCTCGGCAGCACGCTCGAAGTAATAGAGGCGGTTGAACGTTTCGGCGACGTTGCGTCCGACGACCAGAATGCCGTGGTTGCCCATGACCATGGCGGTGATCCTTGGATCGGCCAGGAGGGCGGCACAACGCGCACCTTCCGCCTCAAATGCCATGCCGCCATAGCAATCGTCGATCACCACGCGGTTGTGAAACATCGCTGAATTCTGGTCGATCGCGGGCAGGCGGCTGTCCGCAAGGCTGGCCAGCACCGTCGCATGGATGGAATGCACATGCATGACGCACACCGCATGTGGGCAGGCGCGGTGGATGGACCCGTGCAAACCCCAGGCGGTGGGATCAGGAGCATCCGGGCGGCGCAACGTCGCGGGATCATTGGCGTCGATCTCGACCAGGCTTGAGGCGGTGATCCGGCTGAAATGGCGGCCATTGGGATTGATCAGGAACTGCGTGCCGCCGTCATTGACGGCGACCGAGAAATGGTTGGCGACCGCCTCGTGCAGGTTCAGCCGCGCGGCCCAGCGGAATGCCGCCGCAAGGTCGCTGCGCAGGGCCCAATGGGTCAGGCTGGCATGCTGGTTCATGGATCATCCCCGATTCATGCTGGTGGTTGGGGGCAGTCTACCTCAACGAGACCGGACTTTGGGCGGCAAACTTGCGCGCCATGGATCGGGCGCCCAGACTGGCCATACGGGACGCGCGATTGCCCGCATTTGTGGCAGCTGCGTGCTTTAACCAAAGGCTGCGGATTGTGCGGTGAGGCTTGGGGCATGGTCGTGGCGCTGCCATGACGAACTTGTCCCCTAGGCGGCGTCTGCATTTGAGGGATTCCGCTTTGAGTTAAGTTCTGATTCAAGATCGAAAACGGAGGCGATCTTGAGCAGACGGACATTGACGGACAGGCAGTGGGCGGCCATCGCGCCCTTGGTTCCAGGCAAGGAAGG
>JAJNPS010000049.1 GCA_021155205.1 Rhodobacterales bacterium | reverse complement strand
GGCGACAACCTGAAGTTCAATGTCGAGCTGATCGCCCCCATCGCGATGGAAGAAAAGCTGCGCTTTGCCATCCGCGAAGGCGGCCGCACCGTCGGCGCTGGCGTCGTCAGCAAAATCATCGAGTAATCGGGACAGTAGGATCAGGCATAAAGAGGCGCGCCCGGGCAACCCGGCGCGCTTTTTTCATGCCGTCGACTGCCGATTTGACGATTCGCCCGATCCGGCCCACAGTTTGGCAACATCACGCGGGGGAGAGCCAGCGATGTGCCAGATTTTTGCAGGGCAGGATCCCGCCCGCTATGAATATGTGACGCGACGGCTGCGCCTGAATGGCCAGTCAACCTCGATCCGGCTGGAGCGGGCCTTCTGGGGCATCGTCGAGCGGATGGCCGAAAAGGACGGCAGCTCCACCCCTGCGTTCCTGTCCAAACTGCATTCCGAAGTTCTGGAACTGCATGGCGAGGCTTCGAATTTCACCTCGCTTTTGCGCTGTGCCTGCACGATCCATCTGGGAGAACTTGATCAGGTTTCCCGTGCCGGAAAACGGATCGCTGCGGAATAGGCAGAAAAACGGACTGTAGTAGTTGGCTACTACCCCAGGCAAATGCCGGTCCGCTAGAATCACCGAAACGTGACCATCTTTCTGAGGAAGCCATGGTCCACCTCCCCAACCGGCTTCCCTGCCGGGATCGAAGGGTTTACGTGTGACAATCAAGTGCCGACTTCGGCCTGCCGAATGACACCTTCGCGACAGGCTCAACAGTCAGGCCGAGGATGCGCGGCGTTCGGGGCGCGCGGCGACACCGAACCAGGGCCGATGATTTCGGGTTAGGCGTGCCGACTGGAGTTGCGCCGGGGCAAAGGTCAGCGGCAACAAGGTCCTTAACGAGTTTGGCCGGGCGCGCGATGCGTGTCCGGCCAGTTGTATTCTGGGTGTGAGATCAGCCGGGGCGGGATAGCCGGAACGTCCCCGCGCCACGCCCCCCGCACCTGCCAGCAAGAGCCTTTCCGGCAACAGTGGATCGCGGTTCTGCCGTCAGACAGCCGACCAGAAAGCAAGTGAAAGGATGTCCCGCGTATCAATCTGCGTTGGGCGAACTGGCAGGCATTCGTCACGACAAGGCGCACATGATTGGCACATGCAGGTCGCAGGCGGCATGTCTGACAGAAAAGACCCCACACCTGACGGGTGCGGGGTCTTTCCCTGGCAAAGGTGCCGGAGGGCCGACCCGGGCATGGGGGAGGGCGGGCCAGATCCCGGGGACCGGCAGGCCTTGCCAAATGCGACGGCCGAGGGCCGTTAGCCTGCTTTCAGCGTACCCGCGTCCTGGGCGGCCTTCAGTTCCGTTGCATCCACCGCGCCATCGGCATTGGTGTCGATCGTGGCATAGACCTCTGCCGTCAGGCTCGGATAGGACACCATCAGTTCTTCCAGTGAATAGGTGCCGTTGCCATCCGCATCCGCCACCTCTTGCGCCATCGCCGGCGACAGGCTGAGGCCGACAAGAACCGCGGGAATCGCGAGGTGAAGTTTTGTCATGATCGTTCTCCTTTGGGTTTTCGGAGCCGGGGAATTTTGAGGGCGATCCGGCTCCTGCTGGAGAGGTGGGCCATGTCGCAGCCAGGCTCAAGGGCCTTGGCTGAAGCCTTGAAAAACCTGCAGAATATGGCCGAAACATCGATCTGCCGCACGCGGTCTGTTGCCGAAAAAGCTGGCATGTGCCAGACCGGCGGTCCGGCGCTGATCATGGGCGCGCCGACCGGCAGGACGGCGCCGGGGGGCAGCCTTACGGAGTTGCGGATGGAACCGGAAGGGACCGTTGCACGTGGGAATGCCCCTTGATTTTCCGTGGCACCTGCCGTAACCCCTGCGCCGCATAGGGGTATAGCTCAGTTGGTAGAGCGACGGTCTCCAAAACCGTAGGTCGCGGGTTCAAGCCCTGCTGCCCCTGCCAAACGGCCACCTTGCCGCCACGCACATTACACAGCCAGACCGGGAAGGCTCAGCTTTGCAGCCGCAATGCTCGCCCAAGGGCGGCCTCGTCCCTCGTGCGCATGCGGATCAGCTTTGCCGGAACGCCGCCGACGACTGCCAGCGGCGGCACCGATTTGACGACGACGGCATTCGCGCCCACGACCGCATCCTCGCCGATCACCACCCGGCCAAGCACAACGACCCCGGCGCCAAGCTCCACTCCATCACCGATCACCGGCCGCCCCGAACGGTCGTCCAGCCGGGCGATGCCAAGTGTGGTGTTTTGCCGGATCGTCACGTCGTTGCCGATGGATTGCGCAACCAGGATCATGCCGCCGAAATGTTCCAGAATGACACGGCGCCCGACCCTGACGGTGTAGGGCAGTTCGATGCCTGCCATTCGGTTCACCATGAAGTTCATCAGGCGATAGACAACGGACAGGGGAACCCGCAGCGCCCGCGACCTGACGCCCATCCGCCAGTTGCCGAACCGGTGCCAAAACAACGCCCAGAATCCGGGGGAAAACAACGCATGCCCGTGGCACCGGTAGTCTTCGCCGACCAGTGCCAGGAACTTGATTCCAGCCGGGTTCAGGTTCGTGCGCCCGTCGTTTTCGACAAAGACTGCCGTTTCGGGCGCGCGTTTGGCAGACAGGTGTTCATTCATGCCGTCAGGCCCGGATGCCATCTGAACCGCAGATGATAAACTTGTTAACGGCCCGCGCGCGACCTTTGGGGTTGGGGAGATGAACTGACATGCGGCAAAACCATTCGTTACATTTGACCCGTGGAACCGGCAGCTGCGGGACGATCCCACCCAGCGCCACGCAGAAGATCCGGTACATTTCGCCAAGGTTGCTTACATCAAATCAGACAATTGCGAAACCTCTGCCAAGAGATGGCGATGCAAGTTTGTATGTATCGGCGCGGGCTTGCCGACCGTCAGCACATCGGGACAAGGCAAGGCAGCTGACGGTGATGCGGCCCGAGGCCGATGTTTGGCGGTGTCGGCAACCATCTGTTGTGCCTGCCGGTAAACATACGGCTATATTCGGTATCCGCGGCCCAACTTCTACCCCCGGTCGCGGTTGTTATAAATGGTTTTTACGGGCTCGCATGTGAAACACTCCCGCAACAGCAGCCGTCATGCCCCTGGCGTTTATGTTACGTCGGATGCCGCCAGACAGGGCGGTTCGGGAAGGATCATGCGGCTTGCCGCGCAAGGTCATGAACCCGGCGCGACGGGCCGACCGATCAGGCTTGAAATCCCCCCATGCAGCGCGTATCTGACCGCAAGGCGTCACCGCGCGGGGATATATGATGGCCACGACCAATCCGATCCAGTTCATCCAGCAGGTCCGTGCCGAAGTTGCCAAGGTTTCCTGGCCGACGCGGCGCGAAGTGATGTTGACGTCGGTGATGGTGTTCATCATGGCGGCACTGATGGCGACGTTTTTCAGCCTTGTCGATCTGGGCATCCGCACGGGTCTGGCCGCGGTTCTCAACGCCTTCTAGCGCGTAGCCGGTGGCGTGAAATAGCTTGATCTTGGGCGGGCATGACGTTATCCCGCCCCGACGATAACGAAAAGAAAGCGCGCGGCGATTCGGTCGCGCGTTGTTTTTTGTTCCGGACAAAGTGGGCCAACCACTTGAAACCAAACGGAATTAGGGGGCTTTGCCCTAGATGGCAAGGATGACTGTGGGCATGGCGAAGCGGTGGTATTCGGTCAGTGTTCTTTCGAACTTCGAAAAGAAGATTGCCGAGCAGATCAAGACAGCCGTGGCAGACGCCGGTCTCGAGGAAGAGATCGACGAAGTTCTGGTCCCGACCGAAGAGGTGATCGAGGTCCGTCGCGGGAAAAAGGTGACGTCCGAACGCCGCTTCATGCCGGGCTATGTGCTGGTTCACATGGAAATGTCGAACCGCGGCTATCACCTGATCTCTTCGATCAATCGCGTTACTGGTTTCCTTGGACCGCAGGGCCGGCCGATGCCGATGCGTGACGCCGAGGTGAACGCGATCCTGAACCGTGTCGAGGAAGGCGAGGCAGCGCCCCGCAACCTGATCCGGTTCGAAATCGGCGAAAAGGTACAAGTCACCGATGGGCCGTTCGAAGGCTTTGCAGGCATGGTCGAAGATGTCGACGAGGGCAAGAGCCGCCTCAAGGTGACGGTCTCGATCTTTGGTCGGGCCACCCCGGTCGAACTGGAATTTACCCAGGTCTCGAAAGGGACCTGATCTGTCCGTGGGAGGCGCGCGTGCCGGACTTCTTCCGTCATGACAGACCGAACCACTAAACCATGCCCCGGCGCAGGCCGGGGTCCAACGGTGATGAAGGAGAAGGCCAGATGGCCAAGAAGATTATGGGCAGCCTCAAGCTGCAAGTGAAGGCGGGTCAGGCAAACCCGTCCCCGCCAGTTGGCCCTGCATTGGGCCAGCGCGGGTTGAACATCATGGCGTTCGTCAAGGAATTCAATGCCAAGACCGCCGACCTGCCGCCCGGCACGCCGACCCCGGTGATCATCACCTACTATCAGGACAAGTCGTTCAGCCTGGAGCTGAAGACGCCGCCCGCCGCCTTTCTGGTCAAGCAGGCCGCCGGTCTGCCGTCGGTTGGCAAGCGCAACCGCACCAAGGGGGCGGTGAAGCCGGGACATGACGTCGTGGGGTCGATTTCGGTCGCACAGGTCCGCAAGATCGCCGAGACCAAGATGGCCGATCTGAATGCAACGTCGATCGAAGCTGCGATGAAGATCATCCTCGGCTCTGCCAAGTCCTGCGGCATCGAAGTGAAGGCATAAGATCATGGCAAAGCTTTCCAAACGCACCGCCAAGGCCACCGAAGCCTTTGCTGGCAAGGCCAATGTCACCGTCGAGGACGCGGTCAAGCTGATCAAGGGCGCGGCGTCGGCCAAGTTCGACGAAACGCTTGAAATCGCGATGAACCTGGGCGTCGATCCGCGCCATGCCGACCAGATGGTCCGCGGCGTGGTGCAGCTGCCGAACGGCACCGGCAAGGTTGTTCGCGTCGCAGTCTTTGCGCGTGGTGCCAAGGCGGACGAGGCCAAGGCGGCGGGCGCCGATATTGTCGGGGCCGAAGACCTGCTGGAAATCATCCAGGGCGGCAAGATCGAGTTCGACCGTTGCATCGCGACGCCGGACATGATGCCGCTGGTCGGTCGCCTGGGCAAGATCCTGGGCCCGCGCAACCTGATGCCGAACCCCAAGGTTGGCACCGTGACGATGGACGTGAAAACGGCTGTTGAGGCGGCCAAGGGCGGCGAGGTCCAGTTCAAGGTCGAAAAGGCCGGCGTCATCCATGCCGGGATCGGCAAGGTATCATTCACCGAAGACAAGCTGGCACAGAACATCCGTGCGTTTGTCGATGCGGTCAGCAAGGCCCGTCCCGCCGGGGCAAAGGGGTCTTACCTCAAAAAGGTGTCGCTCAGCTCCACCATGGGTCCAGGCGTTTCGGTCGATCTGGCATCGGCAACGGCGCAATAGCGCCGTCTGACGACAAGCGATGCAAAAGCCGGCCGCACAGGGCCGGCTTTCTTTACTTTGCAAGAGCCTTGCCCGGATGATCGCGGCGGGCGAGTAATGCGCGTCAGGTTGAACGGGATGATCAAGATGCAGCGAAAGGCCGGTGACTTCATTGCCGAGACGATGACGATCGTCGAGCGCGCGCTTGCGGTCCCGGCATCGCGCACGCCCGAGGGTCCGCAGCAGCATACCGTGGTCGACCTGGCAGGCGCCCCGGTGGCGGATGCGGTGACGACCGGCAACGGCAAGGCGATCGCGGCAGAATTCGTTGATCGACGCACCGTCCAACCGGCCAGCCGCCTTGCCGGGCGCTATCTGTTTGGCGGCGTGTTCTGGCATCACTTCGGGCACTTCCTGTTCGAGACGATCACCCGGCTCTGGGCTTTTCCCGCCTTGCGCGACCAGATCGACGGCGTCGTGTTCTTTCAGGGCCGCAAGATGGAGGACACGGCCCCGATGCACAGTTCGGTGCTGGACATCCTGGGCATCGACCTGCCGATCTTCTTTATCGACGGCGCGACCGAGATCGAGCGGCTCTATGTGCCGCGGCAAGGCTGCGGCTATGGTGGGCTGGTGTCGGGTACGCCCGCGTTCCGCCAGTTCATGCGCGACCGCCTGCACCGGATCGAACCTGCAAATCCGGGGTCAAGGCTGTATCTCTCGCGCGAGGCTTACGGTCTGCGGCGCGGCGGTTATCTTGCCGAAGAGGTGCTGCGGACCAGACTAGAGGCCGAGGGCTACACCGCCTATTCGCCGGAACAGCACACGTTCCGCGAACAGGTCGCGACCTATCTCGGTGCGACGCACATCCTTGGGCCGGACAGTTCGGCCATGCATCTGGTGGGCTTTTCGGTGACAGAGGCTGTCCAGGTCGGATTGATCCTTCGCCGCCTGCACGGCGACCGCGAAATGCTGCCCCAGATCACCGGTTTTACCGGCCGCGCGCCGGATGTCATCGACGCGATCACCCGGATGTTCCGACGCGACAACATGAAAAATCCGACCTGGTCGCTGTTGGCCGAGATCGACCTCGCCGAGGTTGGGCGACGCCTCAGGGCGCTGGGCTTCATCGACGGGCGAGCCGACTGGCGCTCCCTCGGCAGGCACGAACAGGACCAGCTGATCGAGGCATGCCGCGAACGGTTCCAGTGCGACCTTGCGACCATCTGGACGCGGGACGGGTCTGGCGCCGCGATCCCCGTGCTGGTCGGCGACGTCTGAGGCACGCCGCAGGCAATTGCCACGCAGGAAATCTGCATTCCGGGGCTTGGAAACCGCTGGGCAAACTTCTATAGCCGCAGTCTGCACCACCAATCCGATTCGTCGGAGGGGTAGTGTACTTCGTCCGAGACGGTGGGTGGCGGCAGAAATGGCGCCTTAATTTCCCTCCCGAGATGGGGATCGAGCAAGGAATTCCGGGGGTCTCCCTCGGGCAATCTGGCTTTGGGACCCTATATCGCGGACCCGACGCTGCCCCCATCGGGGGTGGTGAATATGAGCCGGGGGGAAACCCCCAACCTTGGAGTGTACTCGTGGATAGAGCCCAGAAAGAGAAAGTGGTCGAAGAACTCGGCCAGATCTTCGAAAGCTCTGGCGTCGTAGTGGTTGCCCATTACGCGGGAATGACGGTTGCACAGATGCAGGACCTGCGCGCGAAGATGCGTGTCGTAGGCGGGTCCGTGCGCGTTGCCAAGAACAAGCTCGCCAAGATCGCCCTTGAAGGGAAGCCCGGCGTCAAGATGGGTGGCCTGCTCACGGGGATGACTGTGATTGCCTATTCGGAGGACCCCGTCGCTGCGGCGAAGGTCACCGAGGCCTATGCCAAGACGAACGAGAACTTCGTCATTCTTGGTGGTGCCATGGGCAGTGACGTTCTGGACCAGGCTGGAGTCAAAGCCGTGGCCACCATGCCGTCGCGTGAAGAGCTGATCGCTCAGATCGTGTCGTGCATCGGGGCACCGGGTGCGGCCATCGCCGGGGCCATTGGTGCGCCTGCGTCGAACATCGCGAGCATCCTGTCAACCATCGAGGAGCGGGCTGCGGCCTGATCCAAACCCCGCGTGGTTGATCCCACGCCGTTGGAACCCATCTTAACATACGGAACATGAGCAAAATGGCTGATCTGAACAAACTCGCCGAAGACATCGTCGGTCTGACCCTGTTGCAGGCACAAGAACTGAAAACGATCCTCAAGGACAAGTACGGCATCGAGCCGGCCGCTGGCGGCGCCGTGATGATGGCTGGTCCGGCTGCCGGTGCTGCTGCGGCAGCCCCTGCCGAAGAACAGACAGAATTCGACGTCGTGCTGACCGATGCCGGCCCGAACAAGATCAACGTGATCAAGGAGGTCCGCACCATCACCGGCCTGGGTCTCAAAGAGGCCAAGGATCTGGTCGAAGCTGGTGGCAAGGTGAAGGAAGCCGTGTCCAAGGCCGATGCCGAAGGCTTCAAGAAAAAGCTTGAAGAGGCCGGCGCCAAGGTCGAGCTGAAGTAATCGCAGGCGGGCGTCGCCGGCAGGGATCCTGCGGGCGGCGCCATCCATCGAAACTGTGGGTTGGTTCGCCGATGACGCGCTTTCTCTTTTACGTGCCGGATTCAAGAAATCCGACCGGAGGGCTGAACGTCATCTTTGACCTGATCCAGACACTCAAGACCCTCGGGTTCGATGCCGAGGCGATTTGCTCCAGCCCGGACGCGTCATACCGCTACATGTCGCCTGAACCCTCGATCCTTTACATTCCCGGCATCGTGGAGCCGGCCTCGGTGAAACAGCGGGCGATGAACTGGGGTCGCAATATTGCAAAGGTTCGCAGGAACGCCGTCGCGGAACTGCGCCCCGATGATCTGATTGTTGTGCCAGAATATCTGTCCGACTGGTTGCCGGGCATGTTTGCGAAACAGAAATGCGTCCTGCTGAACCAGGGCTATTATGTGGTGGCCAACGTGGCGACGTCGGAAATGTGGGATCCGAAGGCGTTTGTTGCCACGATCTCGATGTCCGAGGCCTGTCACCAGATGGCCGAGCTGATGGGTTTGAAGCGGCTTTACCGCATTCCGCTGGCGATCAATCACGACGAGTTTGCGGGGACGGAACAGAAAAGGAATGTAATCGCCTTCATGCCGCGCCGCCGCGAGATGGATGTGAGGATCGTGGTCAAGTTGTTGAAGGATCGCGGCCAGGTCGGCGACTTTGAACTTCGCCCGCTGGACAAGATGCAACATCGCGACGTGGCGAAAGCCATGGGCGAGGCCAGCATCTTCCTCAGTTTTTCGGAACTTGAGGGGTTCGGGCTGCCGCCAGCCGAAGCGATGAGCGCGGGATGTGTGGTGGTCGGCTACACGGGCGTTGGCGGCAAGGAATACTTTGATGCCGAAGTCGGCTTTCCGATCGAGGACGGAAACATCAAGGATTTCGTGCTGTGCATCGAGGCGGTGGCAGAGCGATGTCGGTCCGGCGATGCGGGCATTGCGGCGATGCGGCGAAAGGCATCGGCGCGAATCCGCGAAAGATACGGCCGCCAGTCCCATGTCGACCAGGTCAAGAGGGTGTTTGGAGCGTTGTCGAAGGGCCTGACGAACGAATGACAGACGGAGAACTGCGCTTTCCAAGCACAACGGATGTTTGTGTTTTGAAAGCCCAGTCGATCAGCTCGGGTAACCGTCATGGGAAGACGGTTTGGTATAGAGCTTTGACGTGGCGACAAATGCGAGCGACAGCGGTTCCCCGTCGTCTACGCTTGCTGCAAGGTAAGGAAGCTTGATCATGACGCAAGCCTATGTTGGCCAGAAACGCATCCGCCGGTATTTCGGCAAAATCCGTGAAGTCCTGGACATGCCGAACCTCATCGAGGTTCAGAAATCGTCCTATGACCTGTTCCTGCAATCCGGTGAGGGTCCCAAGCCCGCCGATGGCGAAGGCATCCAGGGCACGTTCCAGTCGGTGTTCCCGATCAAGGACTTCAACGAGACAGCGATCCTGGAATTCGTGAAGTACGAACTGGAAAAGCCGAAATACGACGTGGATGAATGCCAGTCGCGCGACATGACCTATGCGGCACCCCTGAAGGTGACGCTGCGTCTGATCGTGTTCGATGTCGATGAAACCACCGGCGCCCGGTCGGTCAAGGACATCAAGGAACAGGACGTCTACATGGGCGACATGCCCCTGATGACGCATAACGGCACGTTCATCGTGAACGGCACCGAACGGGTGATCGTCAGCCAGATGCACCGCAGCCCCGGCGTGTTCTTCGACCACGACAAGGGCAAGACGCATTCCAGCGGAAAGCTGCTTTTCGCCTGCCGGATCATTCCCTATCGCGGCTCGTGGCTGGATTTCGAATTCGACGCCAAGGACATCGTGTTCGCCCGCATCGACCGTCGCCGCAAGCTGCCGGTGACGACGCTGCTCTATGCCCTCGGCATGGGCCAGGAAGGCATCATGGATGCCTATTACGAAACCGTCATGTTCAGGCACGTCAAGAACAAGGGCTGGATCACAAAGTTCTTTCCGAGCCGTGTGTCGGGTACGCGGCCGACCTATGATCTGGTCGATGCGGCCACCGGCGAAGTCATCTTGAAGGCAGGCGAAAAGGCCACGCCGCGGATGGTCAAGCAATGGCGCGAGTCCGGTGCCGTGACCGAGCTTCTGGTGCCGTTCGACTATATCCTCGGGCGTTATGTGTCCAAGGACATCATCAACGAGCAGACCGGCGAAATCTGGGCCGAGGCCGGGGACGAGCTGACCTGGGATCTGGATCGCGACGGTGGCGTCAAGGGTGGCAGCCTCAAGGCGCTCCTGGACAACGGCGTGACCGAGATTCCGGTCCTCGACATCGACAACGTCACGGTCGGCCCCTACATGCGCAACACCATGGCGGTGGACAAGAACATGGGCCGGGAAACCGCGCTGATGGATATCTACCGCGTGATGCGCCCCGGCGAGCCGCCGACGGTGGAGGCCGCGAGCCAGTTGTTCGACACGCTGTTCTTCGACAGCGAGCGCTACGACCTTTCGGCCGTTGGCCGCGTCAAGATGAACATGCGTCTGGACCTTGGCAAGCCCGACAGCCAGCGCACGCTTGACCGCGATGACATCGTGGCCTGCATCAAGGCGCTGACCGAACTGCGCGATGGCAAGGGCGAGATCGACGACATCGACCACCTCGGCAACCGCCGGGTCCGGTCGGTCGGCGAACTGATGGAAAACCAGTATCGCGTCGGCCTTCTGCGGATGGAGCGCGCGATCAAGGAACGCATGTCCTCGGTGGAAATCGACACGATCATGCCGCAGGATCTGATCAACGCGAAACCGGCGGCGGCGGCGGTGCGGGAATTCTTTGGTTCCAGCCAGCTTTCGCAGTTCATGGACCAGACCAACCCCTTGTCCGAAGTCACCCACAAGCGTCGTCTGTCGGCGCTGGGGCCGGGCGGTCTGACGCGGGAACGCGCGGGCTTTGAGGTCCGCGACGTCCACCCGACCCACTATGGCCGGATGTGCCCGATCGAGACGCCCGAAGGCCAGAACATCGGCCTGATCAACAGCCTCGCCACGTTTGCCCGCGTGAACAAGTACGGCTTCATCGAGACGCCCTATCGCAAGGTGATCGACAACAAGGTGACCGACGAGGTCGTCTACATGTCGGCGACCGAGGAAATGCGCCACACTGTCGCCCAGGCCAACGCGGCGCAGGATGCCGAAGGCCGCTTCACGGATGATCTGATTTCCAGCCGGAAGTCGGGCGAATTCATGCTGAACCCGCCAGACGCGATCGACCTGATCGACGTCAGCCCGAAACAGCTGGTTTCGGTCGCGGCATCCTTGATCCCGTTCCTGGAAAACGACGACGCCAACCGCGCGCTGATGGGGTCGAACATGCAGCGCCAGGCGGTGCCTTTGCTGCAGTCGGATGCCCCGTTTGTCGGCACCGGGATCGAGGCGGTTGTCGCCCGCGATTCCGGCGCCGCCATCATGGCGCGCCGGGCAGGGGTCATCGACCAGGTCGATGCCACCCGTATCGTTGTGCGCGCGACCGAGATGCTCGACCCCGGCGAACCCGGCGTCGACATCTACCGCCTGCGCAAGTTCAAGCGGTCGAACCAGTCGTCCTGCATCAATCAGCGCCCGCTGGTAAAGGTGGGTGACGTGGTCAAGCGCGGCGAAGTGGTCGCTGACGGTCCCTGTACCGATCTGGGCGAGCTGGCCCTCGGCCGGAACGTGGTTGTCGCCTTCATGCCGTGGAACGGCTACAACTACGAGGACTCGATCCTGATCTCGGAACGCATCCTGAAAGACGACGTGTTCACCTCGATCCATATCGAGGAATACGAAGTGGCGGCGCGCGATACGAAACTGGGGCCAGAGGAAATCACCCGCGACATTCCGAACGTCGGCGAGGAAGCCCTGCGCAACCTCGACGAGGCAGGCATCGTCTATATCGGGGCCGAAGTGCAGCCGGGCGACATTCTCGTGGGCAAGATCACCCCCAAGGGTGAAAGCCCGATGACGCCCGAAGAAAAACTGCTGCGCGCGATCTTTGGCGAAAAGGCCAGCGACGTGCGCGACACCTCGCTTCGTCTGCCGCCCGGTGCGTTCGGGACGATCGTCGAGGTGCGGGTCTTCAACCGCCACGGCGTCGACAAGGACGAGCGCGCTTTGCAGATCGAGCGCGAAGAGGTTGAGCGTCTGGCGCGCGACCGCGACGACGAACTCGCGATCCTGGAGCGCAACATCTATGCGCGCCTGAAGCAGCTCGTGATGGGCAAGGTTGCGGTCAAGGGTCCCAAGGGCGTCAAGCCGAATGCCAAGGTCGATGAGGACCTGCTGGCCGCGCTGTCGCGCGGCCAGTGGTGGCAGTTGGCGCTTGCCGAAGAGGCCGATGCCAAGGACGTCGAGGCTCTGCACGACCAGTACGAGGCGCAGAAACGTGCCTTGGACCACCGGTTCGACGACAAGGTCGAAAAGGTGCGTCGCGGCGACGATCTGCCTCCCGGCGTGATGAAGATGGTCAAGGTGTTCGTCGCGGTAAAGCGCAAGCTGCAACCCGGCGACAAGATGGCCGGACGTCACGGCAACAAGGGCGTCGTGTCCAAGGTCGTGCCGGTCGAGGACATGCCCTTCCTTGCGGACGGCACTGCCGTCGATCTGGTGCTGAACCCGTTGGGCGTGCCGTCGCGCATGAACGTCGGACAGATTCTGGAAACCCATATGGGCTGGGCCGCACGCGGTCTGGGCCTGCGGATCGACGAGGCGCTGAAGGAATATCGCCGGTCCGGCGACATGACCCCGGTGCGGGATGCGGTCCGCCACGCCTATGGTGACGAGACCTACGCATCGGAATTTGCAGAACGGAGCGAGGAGGATTTCCTCGAACTGGCTGGCAATGTGACCAAGGGCGTGCCGATTGCGTCGCCAGTGTTTGACGGGGCGAAAGAGGCGGACGTGAACGACGCACTGCGCCGGGCCGGGTTCGACACATCGGGTCAGTCCATCGTTTTCGACGGTCGTTCAGGCGAGCAGTTCGCCCGCAAGGTCACGGTTGGCGTGAAGTACATGCTGAAACTTCACCACCTGGTGGACGACAAGCTGCACGCGCGTTCGACGGGTCCCTATAGCCTTGTCACCCAGCAACCGCTCGGTGGTAAAGCGCAGTTCGGTGGCCAGCGTCTCGGCGAGATGGAGGTCTGGGCGCTTGAGGCTTACGGCGCCGCCTACACCTTGCAGGAAATGCTGACGGTCAAGTCGGACGACGTGGCAGGCCGGACCAAGGTCTACGAGTCGATCGTCAAGGGCGAGGACAACTTCGAGGCCGGCGTGCCGGAATCGTTCAACGTCCTTGTCAAGGAAGTGCGGGGCCTCGGCCTCAACATGGAACTCCTGGATGCGGAGGAGGAGTGACGGAGGTTGGGTGCGCGCCA
This sequence comes from Rhodobacterales bacterium, assembly GCA_021155205.1. GTDB lineage: Bacteria > Pseudomonadota > Alphaproteobacteria > Rhodobacterales > Rhodobacteraceae > JAJNPS01. Next base: position 9,581 of record JAJNPS010000049.1, on the reverse strand, counting down.
AAGGCACACCCTACGTAGGGTGCGCATTCATTGCGCACCTTCCCGCCAAAACCTCCCCCGCCGCCCCCATTCATAAGGTGTGAAAATGAACCAGGAACTCTCGACCAACCCGTTCAACCCGGTTGCCCCCGTCAAGACCTTCGATGAGATCAAGATCAGCCTGGCCTCGCCAGAGCGGATCCTGTCGTGGTCTTTCGGCGAGATCAAGAAGCCGGAAACCATCAACTACCGGACCTTCAAGCCGGAACGCGACGGCCTCTTCTGCGCCCGTATCTTCGGGCCGATCAAGGACTACGAATGCCTCTGCGGCAAATACAAGCGCATGAAGTATCGCGGCGTCGTCTGCGAAAAATGCGGCGTGGAAGTCACCCTGCAAAAGGTGCGCCGCGAACGGATGGGCCATATCGAACTGGCCGCCCCCGTCGCGCATATCTGGTTTCTGAAATCGCTGCCGAGCCGCATCGGCCTGATGCTGGACATGACGCTGCGCGATCTGGAACGCATTCTCTACTTCGAAAACTACGTCGTGATCGAACCGGGTCTGACCGACCTGACCTATGGCCAGTTGCTGACCGAGGAGGAATTCCTCGACGCGCAGGACCAGTACGGCGCTGACGCCTTCACCGCCAATATCGGCGCCGAAGCGATCCGCGAAATGCTGGCGGCGATTGATCTGGAACAGACGGCGGAAACCCTGCGTGCGGACCTCAAAGAGGCCACGGGCGAGCTGAAGCCGAAAAAGATCATCAAGCGGTTGAAGATCGTTGAAAGCTTCCTTGAATCCGGCAACCGTCCGGAATGGATGGTGCTGACCGTGCTTCCGGTCATCCCGCCGGAACTGCGCCCGCTGGTCCCGCTGGACGGCGGCCGGTTTGCCACGTCCGACCTCAACGACCTTTACCGCCGCGTCATCAACCGCAACAACCGCCTGAAGCGGCTGATCGAACTGCGCGCGCCGGACATCATCGTGCGCAACGAAAAGCGGATGCTGCAAGAGGCGGTGGATGCCCTGTTTGACAACGGCCGTCGTGGCCGCGTGATCACGGGCACCAACAAGCGCCCGCTGAAATCGCTGTCGGACATGCTCAAGGGCAAGCAGGGCCGCTTCCGCCAGAACCTTCTGGGCAAGCGCGTCGACTTCTCGGGTCGGTCGGTCATCGTGACCGGGCCGGAACTGAAACTGCACCAGTGCGGGTTGCCGAAAAAGATGGCGCTCGAGCTTTTCAAGCCCTTCATCTACTCGCGGCTGGAGGCGAAGGGTCTGTCATCCACCGTCAAGCAGGCGAAGAAGCTGGTGGAAAAGGAACGCCCGGAGGTCTGGGATATCCTGGACGAGGTGATCCGCGAACATCCGGTCCTGTTGAACCGTGCGCCGACGCTGCACCGTCTGGGCATTCAGGCGTTCGAGCCGATCCTGATCGAAGGCAAGGCGATCCAGCTCCATCCGCTGGTCTGTTCGGCCTTCAACGCCGACTTCGACGGTGACCAGATGGCGGTTCACGTCCCCCTCTCGCTGGAAGCGCAGCTTGAGGCGCGCGTCCTGATGATGTCGACGAACAACGTGCTGTCGCCCGCCAACGGCGCGCCGATCATCGTGCCATCGCAGGACATGGTGCTTGGCATCTACTACGTCACGATGGAGCGCAAGGGCATGGTTGGCGAAGGCATGGCCTTTGCCGACATCGAAGAGGTGGAACATGCCCTTGCTGCCGGTGCCGTTCACCTGCACGCCCGGATCAAGGCCCGTCTCAAACAGGTCGACGAAGAAGGAAACGTGGTCTGGAAGCGCTATGACACCACGCCTGGCCGCCTGCGGCTAGGCAACATCATGCCGCTTAATGCCAAGGCGCCGTTCGATATTGTGAACCGTCTTTTGCGCAAGAAAGACGTGCAGACCGTTATCGACACCGTCTACCGCTATTGCGGCCAGAAAGAGTCGGTCATTTTCTGCGACCAGATCATGGGTCTGGGCTTCCGCGAGGCGTTCAAGGCCGGGATTTCCTTCGGCAAGGACGACATGCTGATCCCGGACAGCAAGTGGACCATCGTGAACGAAGTCCGCGATCAGGTGAAAGAATTCGAACAGCAGTACATGGACGGCCTGATCACCCAGGGTGAAAAGTACAACAAGGTCGTCGATGCCTGGTCGAAATGCTCTGACAAGGTCGCGAACGAGATGATGGGCGAAATTTCGGCTGTCCGCTATGACGACAAGGGCGCGGAAAAGGAACCGAATTCGGTCTACATGATGTCCCATTCCGGGGCGCGTGGTTCGCCTGCGCAGATGAAACAGCTGGGCGGGATGCGCGGTCTGATGGCAAAGCCTTCGGGCGAGATCATCGAGACGCCGATCATCTCGAACTTCAAGGAAGGCCTGACCGTTCTTGAATACTTCAACTCCACCCACGGGGCGCGCAAGGGCCTGGCGGATACGGCGCTCAAGACGGCGAACTCGGGCTACCTGACCCGTCGTCTGGTGGACGTGGCGCAGGACTGCATCGTGCGGTCCCTAGATTGCGGCACCGAAAACGCGATCACCGCAGTGGCGGCGGTCAGCGACGGCGAAGTCGTGCAATCCCTGGCCGAGCGTGTGCTGGGCCGGGTGGCGGCAGATGACATCCTGGTGCCGGGCACGGACGAAGTGGTTGTCGGAAAGGGCGAGCTGATCGACGAACGGCGTGCCGATCTGATCGAACAGGCGGGCGTGGCCTCGTGCCGCATCCGCAGCCCGCTCACCTGCGAAGCCGAAGAAGGTGTTTGCGGCGCCTGTTATGGCCGTGACCTGGCCCGCGGCACGCTGGTCAATATCGGCGAGGCGGTCGGCATCATCGCCGCCCAATCCATCGGCGAACCCGGTACCCAGTTGACGATGCGAACCTTCCACATCGGCGGCATCGCGCAAGGCGGCCAGCAGTCGTTCCTGGAAGCGTCCCAGGAAGGCAAGATCGAGTTCCGCAATGCGAACCTGCTGACCAACGCCACGGGCGACCAGATCGTCAACGGTCGCAGCATGCAGATCGCCATCGTGGACGAGGCCGGGCAGGACCGCGCGGTGCACAAGATCTCGTATGGTGCCAAGGTTCACGTCAAGGATGGTCAGGCGGTCAAGCGGGGGGCCAAGCTGTTTGAATGGGACCCCTATACGCTGCCGATCATCGCCGAAAAGGCGGGCGTGGCGCGGTTTACCGACCTCGTCTCGGGCATTTCGGTGCGCGAGGACACGGACGAGGCAACCGGCATGACGCAAAAGATCGTGTCGGACTGGCGGTCGGTGCCGAAAGGCGGCGATCTCAAGCCCGAGATCATCATCATGGACCCCGCAACCGGAGAGCCGGTGCGCAACGATGCGGGCAACCCGATCACCTATCCGATGTCGGTCGACGCCATCCTCTCGGTCGAGGACGGGCAGGAACTGCGCCCCGGCGACGTCGTGGCACGCATCCCGCGCGAAGGCGCCAAGACCAAGGACATCACCGGGGGTCTGCCGCGCGTGGCGGAACTGTTCGAGGCGCGCCGTCCGAAAGACCACGCCATCATTGCGGAAATGGACGGCTATGTCCGGTTCGGCAAGGACTACAAGAACAAGCGCCGCATCACGGTTGAACCCGTCGATGAGACGCTGACGGCGGTCGAATACATGATCCCCAAGGGCAAGCACATTCCGGTCCAGGAAGGCGACTTCGTCCAGAAGGGCGACTACATCATGGACGGCAACCCCGCCCCGCATGACATCCTGCGGATCCTCGGGGTCGAGGCGCTGGCGAACTACATGATCGACGAGGTTCAGGACGTCTACCGCCTGCAGGGCGTGAAGATCAACGACAAGCATATCGAGGTGATCGTGCGGCAGATGCTGCAAAAGCTGGAGATCCTCGACAGCGGCGACACAACGCTCTTGAAGGGCGAACATGTCGACAAGCAGGAGCTGGAAGAAGAGAACGTGAAGGCCCGCAATCGCGGCCTGCGCGAAGCCTCAGCCGAGGCGATCCTGCTTGGGATCACCAAGGCGTCGCTGCAGACGCGCAGCTTCATCTCGGCGGCATCGTTCCAGGAAACCACGCGGGTGCTGACCGAAGCTTCGGTTCAGGGCAAGCGCGACAAGCTGGTCGGCCTGAAGGAAAACGTCATTGTCGGCCGGTTGATCCCGGCAGGCACCGGCGGGGCCACCAGCCGTGTCAAGAAGATCGCCGCCGACCGTGACCAGACCGTGATCGAAGCCCGCAAGGCCGATGCCGAACATGCTGCAGCACTGGCAGCCCCGCTGCCGGTAATGGACATGGGCGAGACAGCGATCGACATGGTCGATGCGGACCTGATCGATACGATCGAAAGCCGGGACTGATCTGACTGCATGAACTTGGCCCCCGCCGCCTGAACAGGTGGCGGGGGTTATTCTTTTGCCTGCACGCGGCTGTTCCGTCGCCCTTCGTGGTGAGGTTTGCGTTGTATGGCTGCCCGTCTGCCCGCGTGCTACAGACGTGATGAATGGCGCCTTGTCTGCGCCCTGACCGCATTCGGAGCGTCTGTTGCCGCCATCGGTTTCGTCCTCTCGCCGCATCCAGATGCTTGGCCTGTGCAGGTTTTCGCTGCTGGTAGAGGGCGGGTTTCAGGTCGTGCATCCGGACCTGAAGGCGCGGCGCGCGATGCTGTATGACCCGCGGCGGCTGGCAAGCCGGTTTGTCTGGTTCGAGCATCTGTGCCTTGCCAGCCTGCGCGCGCAAACCGACCCGGATTTCAAGTTTGTCGTACTGGTCGGGACAGACTTTCCCGAACCATGGCTGACCCGCCTGCAACACCTTGTGTCAGGCGTGCCGCAGGCCGCGATTGCGGTCCAGCCCCCGGGACGCCACCGCGACGTGTGCCTCGCGGCCATGGCGCCCCACATCGACATGGGCGCAAAGGTGGTGGGGCAGTTCCGGCTGGACGACGATGACGCCGTTGCCATCGACTATATCGAACGCAGCCGCGCGGACTTTTCGCTGTTCGAGGGCCTTTTTACCCGCCACGGCCTTGTCGGTTCGAACTATGCCAAGGGGCTGGAAGTGACCGATACGGGCGACGGGCTGATCTATGAAAAACGGGCGGCAACCGATTGGTCCTGCGGCCTGACGCTGTACTTTCCCCCTGACAGCCCGACCGGCCTGATGGACTATGGCCACCACCGCCTGGCCGAATTCATGCCCACGGTCAGCCAGAATGACAGCCTGATGTATCTGCGCGGGCACCACGAGACCAATGACACGCGCCCAAAGGGGCAGGGCAAGGGCGAGGTCTGGGATGCCGCGCGTGCGAAACCCGTGCTGAAGTCGCGTTTTGCAATTGACGCCGAAGCCTTTCAAGCGGCATTGCGGGCGGCAGGCAGGACATAGAACCCATCCATGACCCTTTCGGACAATGCGCGCGGCGTGATCATCATGTGCGTCGCGATGGCGGCCTTTGTCGTCAATGACACGGCGGTCAAGGCAGTAACTGCGACGGTTCCCCTTTATCAGGTCATCGCCTTGCGCGGTTTGTTGTCTGTGGTGGCGTTGGGCGTGATCGGCTGGCGCGCAGGCCTCTTGACCTGGGCCATGCCGCGCAACGATGTCTGGCTTGTGGCGCTGCGCATGGTGGCCGAGGTCGCGGCGAGCCTTCTGTTCCTGGCGGCGCTGGTCCACATGCCCTTGGCGAACCTGTCGGCGATCATGCAGTTCCTGCCGCTGGCGGTTACGCTGGCTGCGGCGGTTGTCTTTGGCAAACACATCGGCTGGCGGCGGATGACCGCGATCCTGATCGGGCTTGCCGGCGTCCTGGTGATCATCCGGCCCGGGCCCGACGGGTTTGATGTCTGGTCGCTGATGGGCCTGGCTTCGGTCGGGTTCGTCGTCGTGCGCGATCTTGCGTCCAGCCGCATTTCGCCTGCGGTATCGTCCGTCACGGTGTCGATCTGGTCGGCGCTGGCGGTCACGGTCGTTGGTGTGATCGGGGCGACGGTCGAAGGCTGGGAACCTGTGGCAACACGCGAGGCGGGATTGATCGCCTTTTCCGCCGTGTTTCTGGTGGTCGGCTATATCACAGCCGTCGCCTCGATGCGGGTTGGGGACATCGTCGTGGTGGCCCCCTTTCGCTACACCGCCCTTTTGTGGGCGATTGTCCTTGGTTGGGCGCTTTTTGGAACCCTGCCGGATGCCTTGACGCTGGTTGGCGCGGCACTGGTCGTGGCGACCGGCATATACACGTTCTGGCGCGAGGCGCGCCTGCAACGGCAGGCCACCTGACCGCAGCAACAGGGTCGCCGGCGTCGTGTTGACAACCCCCGCGACTCCCCCTATACGCCCGTTTGTCCAAGGGGTCGGCTTGTCCTTTGCCTTGGGTTCAGAATGCTTGATGTGGTCATGATCCGGGCCGAAATGCCCCGATCCTCTGGAATTCCACCGCGCCGTCCCTCGCACAAGGGGACGCGAGCGGTGTTCGTGTTTTGCGATACGCGCAAGGCACCGTCGAGAAGCAGTGTACCCGCGTCGGGTGCGAGTATTGACAGCGTGAGAGATCGCGCAAAACCGAGGTACGTGAATGCCGACGATCCAGCAGCTTATCCGCAAACCGCGGGAGCCGAACGTTCGCAAGTCCAAGTCGCAGCACCTGGAATCTTGCCCGCAGAAACGGGGCGTCTGCACCCGCGTCTACACGACCACCCCGAAAAAGCCGAACTCGGCCATGCGGAAAGTCGCCAAGGTGCGTCTGACCAACAGCTTCGAGGTCATCTGCTACATCCCCGGCGAAAAGCACAACCTGCAGGAACACTCGGTCGTTCTGATCCGCGGCGGTCGTATCAAGGACCTTCCCGGCGTGCGCTACCACATCCTCCGCGGCGTTCTCGACACGCAAGGCGTCAAGGACCGCCGCCAGCGTCGTTCGAAATACGGCGCCAAGCGTCCGAAGTGAGGAGATAGAACATGTCACGTCGTCACGCCGCTGAAAAACGCGAAATCCTGCCGGACGCCAAATATGGCGACAAGGTTCTGACCAAGTTCATGAACAACCTGATGCTCGATGGCAAAAAGTCCGTCGCTGAAGGCATCGTCTATGGCGCCCTTGACCGCGTTCAGACGCGCCTCAAGCGCGAGCCGATCTCGGCCTTCCACGAGGCGCTGGAAAACGTCAAACCGTCCGTCGAAGTGCGCTCGCGCCGCGTCGGGGGTGCCACCTACCAGGTTCCGGTCGAAGTGCGCACCGAACGCCGCGAGGCGCTGGCGATCCGCTGGCTGATCATCGCGGCGCGCAAGCGCAACGAACACACGATGGAAGAGCGTCTGGCGGCAGAGCTTGCCGACGCCGTGCAGAACCGCGGCACCGCGGTGAAAAAGCGCGAAGACACCCACAAGATGGCCGACGCGAACAAAGCGTTCAGCCATTACCGCTGGTAAGGGGTTCACCATGGCACGCGAATATCCGCTGAACCGATACCGCAACTTCGGGATCATTGCCCACATTGATGCGGGCAAGACCACGACGACCGAGCGTATCCTTTATTACACCGGCAAGACCCACAAGATCGGCGAAGTGCACGATGGTGCCGCGACGATGGACTGGATGGAGCAGGAGCAGGAGCGCGGGATCACCATCACCTCGGCGGCGACCACGACGTTCTGGCAGCGCCAGATCGACAGCGCCGATACGTCGTCGGATGACAAGTACCGTTTCAACATCATCGACACCCCCGGCCACGTCGATTTCACCATCGAAGTCGAGCGCTCGCTGGCCGTGCTTGACGGGGCCGTGGTGCTGCTTGACGGCAACGCCGGTGTGGAACCGCAGACCGAGACCGTCTGGCGTCAGGCCGACCGCTACAAGGTGCCGCGCATCGTGTTCGTCAACAAGATGGACAAGACCGGCGCGGATTTCATGAACTGCGTCAAGATGATCCGCGAACGCACGGGCGCCGTGCCGATGCCGATCCAGTTGCCGATCGGTGCCGAGGACAAGCTTGAAGGCATCATCGACCTGATCACCATGGAAGAGTGGGTCTATCAGGGTGAAGATCTGGGTGCCTCCTGGGTGCGTCAGCCGATCCGTGCAGGCCTCAAGGCCGAGGCGGACAAGTGGCGCTACAACATGCTGGAGCTTGCCGTCGAACAGGACGACGCCGCGATGGAAGCCTACCTTGAGGGCAACGAGCCGGACGAGGCGACGCTGCGCAAGCTGATCCGCAAGGGCACTCTGGCGATCGACTTCGTGCCGATCCTTGCGGGCTCTGCCTTCAAGAACAAGGGCGTGCAGCCCATGTTGAATGGCGTCATCGACTTTCTGCCCTGCCCGCTGGACGTGCCGGCCTATGAAGGCTTTGCCCCCGGCGACGAGACGGAAACCCGCAACATCTCGCGCTCGGCGGATGATGCGCAGCCGTTCTCGGGGCTGGCGTTCAAGATCATGAACGACCCCTTCATGGGCACGCTGACCTTTACCCGGATCTATTCTGGCCAGGTCAAGAAAGGCGACCAGATCCTGAACGCCACCAAGGGGCGCAAGGAACGCATTGGCCGCATGGTGATGATGCATGCGAACAAGCAGGAGGAAATCTCCGAGGCGTTTTCAGGCGACATCATGGCGCTGGCCGGTCTGAAGGAAACCACCACGGGTGACACGCTCTGTGACACCGCCAAGCCGGTCGTTCTGGAAACCATGACTTTTCCGCAGCCGGTCATCGAGATCGCGGTGGAGCCCAAGACCAAGGCCGACCAGGAAAAGATGGGCATCGCACTTGCCCGTCTGGCCGCCGAAGATCCGTCCTTCCGGGTGGAGACCGATATCGAGAGCGGTCAGACCATCATGAAGGGCATGGGCGAACTTCACCTTGATATCCTCGTCGACCGCATGCGCCGCGAGTTCAAGGTCGAGGCGAATATCGGTGCCCCGCAGGTCGCCTACCGCGAGACGATCAGCCGCGAGGCCGAGATCGACTATACCCACAAGAAGCAGACCGGCGGTACGGGCCAGTTCGCCCGCATCAAGCTGATCATCTCGCCGACCCAGCCGGGCGAAGGTTATTCGTTCGAGAGCAAGATCGTCGGTGGTGCGGTGCCCAAGGAATACATCCCTGGCGTCGAAAAGGGCATCAAGTCGGTGATGGATTCCGGTCCGCTGGCAGGCTTCCCGGTCATCGACTTCAAGGTGCAGCTGGTTGACGGCGCGTTCCACGATGTGGACTCATCGGTTCTGGCGTTCGAAATCGCGGCCCGTGCGGCAATGCGCGACGGCATGAAAAAGGCCGGGGCGAAACTGCTGGAACCGATCATGAAGGTCGAGGTCGTGACGCCGGAAGAATATACCGGCGGCGTGATCGGCGATCTGACCAGCCGTCGTGGCATGGTGCAGGGCCAGGACAGCCGCGGCAACGCCAACGTCATCTCGGCGATGGTCCCGCTGGCCAACATGTTCGGCTACATCAACAACCTGCGCTCGATGTCCTCGGGTCGCGCGGTGTTCACGATGCAGTTCGACCATTACGACGCCGTTCCGGAAAACCTGAGCCAGGAAATCCAGAAGAAATACGCTTGATCGGTGTGGCGGGGTGAACCCCGCCCTACCACCCTCGTAGGGCG
>JAJNPS010000048.1 GCA_021155205.1 Rhodobacterales bacterium | reverse complement strand
GGCGACAACCTGAAGTTCAATGTCGAGCTGATCGCCCCCATCGCGATGGAAGAAAAGCTGCGCTTTGCCATCCGCGAAGGCGGCCGCACCGTCGGCGCTGGCGTCGTCAGCAAAATCATCGAGTAATCGGGACAGTAGGATGGGCGAATGCGCCCATCCGTCGCCCATCCTACGAACCGAAGGCGAAGAAAAATGGCAAGTCAAACGATCCGTATCCGGCTGAAAGCCTTTGATTACCGCGTCCTGGATGCCAGCACGCAGGAAATCGTCAACACGGCAAAACGGACGGGTGCGCAAGTGCGCGGCCCGATCCCGCTGCCGAACAAGATCGAGAAATTCACCGTTCTGCGCGGTCCGCACATCGACAAGAAGTCGCGCGACCAGTGGGAAATCCGCACGCACAAGCGTCTTCTCGACATCGTCGACCCGACACCCCAGACCGTGGACGCGCTGATGAAGCTCGACCTGGCCGCCGGTGTCGACGTCGAAATCAAAGTTTAAGGGGGGCATGGACATGCGCTCTGGCGTAATCGCAAAAAAACTGGGGATGACCCGGCTGTTCCTGGCAGACGGCAAACAGGTTCCGGTGACGGTCCTGCAGCTGGACAGCCTTCAGGTCGTGGCACAGCGCACCGCTGACAAGGATGGCTATACTGCCGTCCAGCTGGGTGCCGGTGTGGCCAAGGCCAAACGCACGACGGCCGCACAGCGCGGCCATTTCGCCAAGGCGAACGTGGCCCCCAAGCGCAAGATCGCGGAGTTCCGCGTGACGCCCGATTGCCTGATCGACATAGGCGCGGAAATCACCGCCGACCACTATCTGGCAGGCCAGTTCGTGGACGTCGCAGGGACATCTTCGGGCAAGGGTTTCCAGGGTGCGATGAAGCGGCACAACTTCGGCGGCCTTCGGGCGTCGCATGGTGTGTCTGTGTCGCACCGCAGCCACGGGTCCACGGGCCAGTGCCAGGACCCCGGCAAGGTGTTCAAGGGCAAGAAGATGGCCGGTCACATGGGTGCCGTCCGTTCGACCACCCAGAACCTGCAGGTCGTGCGCACGGATGCCGACCGCGGCCTGATCATGATCAAGGGCGCCGTCCCGGGATCGAAGGGCGGCTGGGTCACGATCAAGGATGCGGTCAAGAAGGCGGCTCCGAAAGATCTGCCGAAACCGGCAGCGATCCGCAGCATGGCGACCGCTGCAGCAGCGGCTCCGGCGGTCGAAGTGGCCGTCGAAGGGGGTGAAGCGTGAAACATGACGTAATCAAGCTGGACGGCGGCAAGGCCGGGTCCATCGAGCTGGACGAGGCCCTGTTCGGTCTTGAGCCGCGCGCCGACATCCTGCACCGTGTGGTGCGCTGGCAGCGGGCGAAAGCCCAGGCTGGTACGCATTCGACGCTGACCCGCGCCGAGGTTTCTTACTCCACCAAGAAGATCTACAAGCAGAAGGGCACCGGCGGCGCACGCCACGGGTCCAAGAAGGCCCCGATCTTCCGCCACGGTGGTGTGGTCAAGGGTCCGACCCCGCGCAGCCACGCGCATGACCTGCCGAAAAAGTTCCGCGCCCTTGGCCTGCGCCACGCGCTGTCGGCCAAGGCCAAGGCGGGTGAGCTGGTGATCGTGGACGTGGCCAACATGGCCGATGCCAAGACCGCTATGCTGGCCAAGATGGTGTCGGAACGCGGCTGGAAGCGGGTCCTGGTCATCGACGGCGCAGAGGTCAACGAGAACTTCGCCTTGGCCGCCCGCAACATCGACGGCGTCGATGTGCTGCCGACGATGGGCGCGAATGTGTATGACATCCTGAAGCGTGACACCCTGGTCATCACCAAGGCAGGTGTCGAGGCCCTGGAGGCACGACTGAAATGAGCAAAGCGCCCAAAATCGCCACGGCGGTAAAGCCCGAACACTACGACCTGATCAAGAAGCCGGTCATCACCGAAAAGGCCACCATGGCGTCCGAGGCGGGTGCGGTGGTGTTCCATGTCGCCATGGATGCGACCAAGCCGATGATCAAGGAAGCCGTCGAGGCGATCTTTTCAGTCAAGGTCAAGGCCGTGAACACGACGATCACCAAGGGCAAGGCCAAGAAGTTCCGTGGCCGCGCCGGTGAGCGTTCCGACAAGAAGAAAGCCTATGTGACCCTTGAAGAGGGAAACACCATCGACGTGTCGACCGGCCTCTGATAGAGACCGGCGAATCCAGCGGCCCCGTCAAGCGGGGCCGTTGATTTTGGCGAAATCGGACCCCATGCGACCGCTGAACGGTCGTGGCGTCCGGACCGCCTGACAGACTGAACCCGGGGATCTTCGGAGCCCTATAATTCTCAGGTCCGCAACGCCGGACCCCCAAAACGGAAGACAGAAAGCATGGCACTCAAGTCGTATAAGCCGACGACGCCTGGCCAGCGAGGGCTGGTTCTGATCGACCGTTCGGAGCTGTGGAAAGGCCGTCCCGTCAAAGCCCTTACTGAAGGCTTGACCAAGACGGGTGGCCGTAACAACACCGGACGCATCACGATGTGGCACAAGGGCGGAGGCGCAAAGCGTCTTTACCGCATTGTGGACTTCAAACGCACCAAGTTCGACATCGCCGCAGTGGTCGAGCGCATCGAATATGACCCCAACCGCACCGCGTTCATCGCGCTGGTCAAGTATGCCGATGGCGAGCTTGCCTATATCCTGGCGCCGCAGCGTCTGGCCGTTGGTGACAGCGTCATCGCGGGTGCCAAGACCGACGTGAAGCCGGGCAACGCGATGCCATTTTCGGGCATGCCGATCGGGACGATCGTACACAACGTGGAACTGAAGCCCGGCAAGGGCGGTCAGCTGGCCCGCGCCGCCGGGACTTATGCCCAGTTCGTCGGTCGCGACGGTTCTTACGCGCAAATACGCCTGTCTTCGGGCGAACTGCGGATGGTCCGTCAGGAATGCATGGCCACCATCGGTGCCGTGTCGAACCCCGACAACTCCAACCAGAATTTCGGCAAGGCGGGCCGCATGCGCCACAAGGGCATTCGCCCGACGGTGCGTGGTGTTGCAATGAACCCGATTGACCACCCGCATGGCGGCGGCGAAGGCCGCACCTCGGGCGGTCGGCACCCGGTCACGCCGTGGGGCAAGGGAACCAAGGGCAACAAGACCCGCAAGGCCAAAGCATCGGACAAACTGATTGTCCGGTCGCGTCACCTCAAGAAAGGCCGCTGATCCATGGCACGCTCTATCTGGAAGGGCCCGTTCGTCGATGGCTATCTGCTGAAAAAGGCAGAGACCGCCCGCGCATCCGGCCGCAGCGAAGTGATCAAGATCTGGTCGCGTCGTTCCACCATCCTGCCGCAGTTCGTCGGTCTGACCTTTGCGGTCTACAATGGCAAGAAACACATCCCGGTCAACGTGACCGAGGAAATGATCGGCCAGAAGTTCGGGGAATACTCGCCGACGCGGACCTATTACGGTCACGCCGCCGACAAGAAAGCGAAACGGAAGTAAGCCATGGCAACCGAGAAGAATCCGCGCCGCGTGGCCGAAGGCGAAGCTCAGGCGATTGCCAAGATGCTGCGCACCAGCCCACAGAAACTGAACCTTGTCGCCGGTCTGATCCGCGGCAAGAAAGTCGACAAGGCCTTGGCCGACCTGACATTTTCGAAACGCCGCATCGCTGGCGACGTCAAGAAATGCCTGCAATCGGCCATCGCCAATGCCGAAAACAATCACGGTCTGGACGTTGACAGCCTTGTCGTCGCCCATGCCTTTGTCGGCAAGAACCTGGTGATGAAGCGGGGCCGTCCGCGTGCCCGTGGTCGCTTTGGCAAGATCATGAAACCGTTCAGCCAGTTGACGATCACAGTGCGTCAAGTCGGGGAGTCTGCATAATGGGTCAGAAGGTCAATCCGATCGGGTTCCGCATGCAGGTCAACCGCACCTGGGACAGCCGCTGGTTCGCCGACAGCAAGGATTACGGCAACCTGCTTCTGGAAGATCTGCGCATGCGCGCCTTCATCCACGAGGAATGCAAGCAGGCCGGCATCAGCCGCGTCATCATCGAACGTCCGCACAAGAAATGCCGCGTGACGATCCACACCGCACGTCCGGGCGTGATCATCGGCAAAAAGGGGGCGGATATCGAGACGCTCCGCAAAAAGCTGAATGCGTTCACCGCGTCGGAACTTCACCTGAATATCGTCGAGGTCCGCAAGCCGGAACTGGACGCGCAGTTGGTCGCTGAAAGCATCGCGCAGCAAATGGAACGCCGGGTGTCTTTCCGCCGTGCCATGAAGCGCGGCGTGCAGAACGCGATGCGCATGGGGGCCCTGGGCATCCGTGTGAACGTGGGCGGGCGTCTGGGTGGTGCGGAAATCGCGCGCACGGAATGGTACCGCGAGGGCCGCGTGCCGCTGCATACGCTGCGCGCCGACATCGACTATGCCCTGTCCGAGGCGACGACCCCTTACGGGATCATCGGCGTCAAGGTCTGGATCTTCAAAGGCGAAATCCTGCAACACGATCCGCAGGCGCATGATCGCCGTCTGGCCGAAGCCGCCGATGCCCCCGGGCCGCGCGCACCACGCCGCGACCGCGAACGCGCGTAAGGGAGTAGAACACAATGCTGCAACCGAAACGGACCAAGTTCCGCAAGATGCACAAGGGCCGCATCCACGGCGAGGCCAAGGGCGGCTTTGAGCTGAACTTTGGCGGCTTTGGCCTGAAGGCGACCGAACCGGAGCGTGTGACCGCGCGCCAGATCGAGGCGGCCCGCCGCGCGATCACCCGCCACATGAAGCGCCAGGGCCGGGTCTGGATCCGGATTTTCCCGGATGTCCCGGTCTCGGCCAAGCCCGTCGAAGTGCGGATGGGCAAGGGCAAGGGGTCGACCGACTATTGGGCGGCCAAGGTCAAGCCCGGCCGGATCATGTTCGAGATCGACGGCGTGTCCGAGATCATCGCCCGCGAGGCCCTTCGCCTTGGTGCGATGAAGCTGCCGGTCACGACGCGGGTTGTCGTGCGCGAGGATTGGTAAGGTTTGGGGTGATCCCCTGACCAACGATAACGGCCCCCGCTGGAAACGGCGGGGGCTTTTTCAAATCTGGAGCGCGGCCATGCCGGAAATCACTTCCCTGTTCGTCACCCGCCTTTACCGGGCCAAGGTGAATGAACTGGCCAAAAAGAACGTCGACTTCGCCGAACTCCACCGGACCTGCGACGCCGTGGCCGAGGACGACGAGGCGGGGCAGGCGTGGTGCGAGGCGAATGGCTATCCGGGCTACACCTCCTATGCGTCGCTCGATGACCTGCCCTGGCGGATGCCGATTTTCGGCGATCTGGAAAAGGCGCTGAACCTTCACGTCGCCGCCTTCTGCAAGGACCTCGGCTTCGACTTCGGCGACAAGAAGCTCAAGTGCAATTCCCTCTGGATCAACATCCTGCCCGAAGGCGGCACCCACGCCAGCCACATCCACCCGCATTCGGTGATCTCGGGCACGACCTATGTCGCGATGCCGGAGGGGACGAGCGCCCTGAAGCTGGAGGACCCGCGCTTGGCCATGATGATGCTGGCCCCCGTGCCCCTGAAAAGCGCCCCGCAGGAGCTGCAGCGGTTTGTGTATGTGAAGCCCGTGGTTGGGGAGGTTCTGCTGTGGGAAAGCTGGCTGCGGCATGAGGTGCCGATGAACATGGCGGAGGGGGAGCGGATCTCGGTCAGCTTCAACTATGGGTGGGCCTAAGTGTCGAGGTCGTCGAGGAACCGAAGGCCCGCCAGATTTCGGCTCTGGTGAACAATGCGGAGGATGACGACTTCTTCGTAGCCTTCAAAGGATGCCAAGAAGATCAGATGCTTGCCAACCGAAAGGGAGCTGACGCCCACGCCGATGCGCCCACGTTGCTGGCCGCAGTCCGGGTTTTCACCGATACGGTCCAGGGTCCGGGCAATGACAGCAAAGTAGCGCAGCCACTGCGCCTCTCGGCAGCCACAAGGCCCCCGCCATCCGCAGCGCCATCCGGGCCGCAGGCGCTCACCTGCTTTTCCTTCCGGCCTACTCCCCAGACCTTAACCCGATCGAGCAGGTGTTCGCAAAGCTCAAGCACCTCCTGCGAAAGGCGTCAGAACGAACAAAGGAAACCCTCTGGCGAACCATCGGTGCACTCTTGGACGCCTTCCCCCCGCAAGAATGCGAAAACTACCTGAGAAACTCAGGCTATGGTTCTACCTAAACTCATCCCGCTCTAGTAGCTGACTTCTGACAACCAACTAGATGAGACGCGGCCAAGCCTAGTGCCGAATGGTTAACGATTTCTGATCTGGCGAGGACCGCCTTATCCCGCCAAATCCTCCAGCAACCGCGCGACCCCTTCCGCTCCCGGATCGTTGTGCCCCCTCAGCCGGTCCTGCCCGAGGTAGCTCGCGCGGCCCGCCTTGGCGCGCGTCATCAGCGCCGTCGCATCCGCGCCCTCCCGTGCCGCGATAGCCGCCGCCCTGATCCCCTGCGGCAGGGCCGCCAGCGCCGGGGCCAGCGCGTCGATCATGGTGCGGTGTCCCGGCTCCGCCCCGCCGACCTGCATCACGCGGTCGAGGCCTTCGCTCAAGGCCCCGATCCAGCTTTTGCCGCTGGCGCTGGCATCCCCGGCAGCGGCGAAGAAGATTGCCAGCAACACGCCCGAGGAACCCCCCATGGTCTGCGAAAGCTCCACCCCGATGGCGCGGAACAGTTGGGTCGTGTCGGCGAGGGGCAGGCGGTCGAGGGCGGCGTCCAGTGCCCGCGCAGCGCCGGCGAGGGTGCTGCCGGTGTCCCCATCCCCGGTGCGCGCATCCAGCGTATTCAGTGCAGCCTCGGCCGCGATCATCGCGTGGCAGCATTGCGCGATCAGCGCACGGCGGGCGGGATGGGCCGATGGCAGGGGCTGGATCGGGGCCAGACCGTCGGGCAGGGGCCGGACGGGAACCGCGACCATGGCCGACAGGCCCGGCCAGGCGGAAAGGGGAACGCCGACGGCAAGGGCGGCAAGCTCCTCCGGCGTTGCGGGCAAGAGCGACACCGAAAATCCGTGCATGTCGAGCGAGGTCATCATCGGCGCGGGTCCGACGATATGGGCAATGCGAGAGCCAAGGCTGGAGCGCGCCAGTTCCTCGGTCAGGATCGACATCTCCAGAGGCGTGGTGCTGCCAAGGTTGTTGAGGATCGCCACCAATGGGCCCGCGCCCGTATGTGGGGCGAGGCGGTCGATCACCCGCGTCATCGCCGTTCGCGCGCCGTCAAAGTCGATCTGCTCCACCCCTGCCTCGCCATGGATGCCAAGGCCCAGTTCGGCCATGCCATCGGCGATGCGGTCCTCTTTGGGGTTTCCGGGAACGGTGCAGGTATCAAGGCTCATCCCGATGGAGACGGCGTTCGCGATCACGCGTCTGGCGGTTGTGGTAATGGTCTCAAGGTCTTGACCAGCCTCGGCCATCGCGCCGGCGATCTTGTGGACGAAAAGCGTGCCCGCGACGCCCCGCGCCTGCGGCAGGTCGGGCAAGGCCACGTCGTCATCGACGATGACCATGGAGACCTTGAGGCCGAAGGCGCGGGCACGTTCTGCCGCGAGGCCAAAGTTCAGCCGGTCGCCGGTATAGTTCTTCACGATCAGCAGGCACCCCGCCTTGCCGGTGACGGCAAGGATCCCCGCCAGCACGGCGTCAACCGATGGCGAGGCAAAGACGTCGCCGCAGACCGCTGCCGTCAGCATACCCTGGCCCACGAACCCGGCATGGGCAGGTTCATGCCCCGATCCGCCGCCCGAGACCAGCGCCACGCGGGACTTGTCCCAGTTGGCGCGCACGACGACCTTGATGTGGGGATAGCCATCCAGCCGCGCGAGGGTGCCGCCGCTGCCGCGCAAAAGCCCGTCGATGGCCTCGGTGACGAGCGCGTCCTTGGCGTTCATGAACTGCTTCATCTCGGGGTCTCCTTAGCGGATGCGGTCGCCGCTGGCGTTGAACCAGAGCGGGTTTTCGGGATGGATTTCAATGACGTCATCGGGACCAAGCGGGGTATGCGCCTCGGCCAGGGTGATGATCTGGTGCGGTCCCATGGTCAGGTGCAGGCGGGTCTGGTCGCCCAGGCGTTCCACGCGGCGGACGGTGGCGCGCTGGCCGGACCCCTGGCGGATGTTTTCAGGCCGCAGGCCGATCTGGGCCGCCCCCGGACGCGGTGAGCCAAAGGCATCGGCGGGCAACAGGGTCATGCGGGGCTGGCCAAGGCGGCTGGCGACATAGGTCGAGACCGGATCCTCGTAGATCTCGCGCGGGGTACCGAACTGGACAAGACGGCCCCGGTCAAGGACGCCGACATGCGTGGCCATGGTCATCGCCTCGATCTGGTCATGGGTGACGTAAAGGAAGGTAGCCCCCAGTTCCGCTTGGATGCGTTTCAACTCGATCCGCAGGTCGGCGCGGAGTTTCGCATCCAGCGACGACAGCGGTTCGTCCATGAGATAGATGCGCGGGTTGCGGACGAGGGCGCGACCGATGGAGACGCGCTGCATCTCGCCGCCCGACAGGTTGGTGGCCTTGTTGTCCAGCTTGTGCGCGATGCGCAGGACGTCGGCAACCTTTTGTACTTGCTTGGTAATGTCGGCCTCGGGCATGGCGATCATGGGGGAGCGCAGCGGAAAGGCGAGGTTGTCGCGGACGGTCAGATGGGGATAGAGCGAGTATTGCTGGAACACCATCGCGACGTCGCGCTGGGCGGGGGTTTCAAGGGCAACCGACACCCCGCCGATGCGGATGTCGCCGGAGTCAGGTTTTTCAAGGCCGGCGATCAGGCGAAGGGTAGTGGTTTTGCCGGCACCTGTAGGACCAAGGAGCACGACGAACGCGCCGTCGGAGACGGTCAGCGTGACATCCTGCAAGGCTTTGGTGGCGTTGAAGGATTTCGTCAGGTTGGACAGGACGACCTCAGCCATGATGCACCCCCGCATTGGCCGCGGTGGCAAGGGCGCGCCCTGTGCCCGCGTCGAACAGCGCCAGCGTCGGGCTGCGGAGATCGAGGCCGACCGCGTCGCCGATATGGGCGGGCCGTGCCGCGGGGGCGCGGGCCTTGATGGTGCCGTTCGGTGTCGCAAGGGTCACGATCTGGGTTGTTCCAAGGTATTCCGTGGCAAGGATTATCCCCCGGTATGGGGCGGTGTCGGACAGGGTCACATGTTCCGGGCGGACCCCCAGGGCCAGCGGGCGGGGGCTGGCCTCGTCCTGCAGTTCGGGCAAGGCAATCGCGGTGTCGCCGAGGGTGACGGTGCGGTCGCCGCGGCTGACGGACCCGTCAAAGCGCAGGAAATTCATCGAAGGCGAGCCGATGAAATCCGCCACGAACATCGTCGCCGGATGATCGTAAATATCCTGCGGCGTGCCGAACTGTTCGACAACGCCATGATTCATCACGACGATCTTGTCGCCCATCTGCATCGCCTCAAGCTGGTCATGGGTCACATAGACGGTGGTGGCCCCCATCCGGTCATGGAGCGCACGCAGTTCTTCGGACATGTGTTCGCGGAACTCGGCATCCAGCGCGCCCAAGGGTTCGTCCATCATGAAGGCCTTGGGCTTGCGCACGATGGCGCGACCGAGGGCGACGCGCTGACGGTCGCCGCCTGACAGGCCGCCGACGGGTTTGTCGAGGATGTCGGTAATGCCAAGTATGCGGGCAACTTCAGCCACCTTGGCCTGCACTTCGGCCTTTGGGACGCCCTGGCTGATCAAGGGGTAGCTGATGTTTTTGCGCACGTTCATATGCGGATAGAGCGCGAACATCTGGAACACCATGGCGATGTCGCGCTGGCTGGCGGGCCGCATGGAGACATCCTCGCCGTCGATCAGGATCTCGCCGGAAGTGGGAAGTTCGAGGCCTGCGATCATCCGCAAGGTGGTGGTCTTTCCGCAGCCCGAGGGGCCGAGGAGCATGAAGAACTCGCCGTCCCTGATGGTAAAGGACGACCCCTTGACGGCGGTAAAGGCGCCAAATTCCTTGCGCAGGTTGCGGATCACGATCTCGGCCACGGGCTACTCCGGAAAGTGGCTGGTGATGATGAACATCACCGTGCCGGTCAGGGTCACGACAAAGCTGTAGGTGTACATCCACAGCGCAAAGGGCTGCATCAGCATCACCACGCCCAGGCCGATCAGGATGGAGGCGAGCATCTCCCACGGGCCACGGCGGAGGCGCAACAGGCCATTGAGGAAGGCGGTCATTGCGCGCCCCCGCTGCGGGGAAGTGCCGAAAATTCTTCGGCGAAGAATTTTCTCCTTGCGGTGTGGTGGAGTTGTGCGGTCATTTGCGCACCGCCCCGAACGTGATCCCGCGCAACAGGTGTTTGCGCAACAGGATGGTGAAGATCATCACCGGCATGAGGAACAGCGTCGCCCCGGCAGCCACGGCGGGCCAGTCCTGGCCGCCGACCCCGATGATGGTGGGGATGAACGGCGGGGCGGTCTGTGCGTTGCCCGAGGTCAGAAGCACCGCAAAGGCATATTCGTTCCAGGCAAAGATCAGGCAGAAGATCGCTGTACTGGCAATGCCGGTCGCGGCTTGCGGCAGCACGACCTTGCGAAACGCCTGAAACCTTGTGTAGCCGTCGATCAGCGCCGCCTCTTCGTATTCGCGGGGGATCTCATCCATGAAACCGTGGATCAGCCAGACCGCCAGCGAGATGTTGACGCCGGTGTAAAGCAGGATCATCCCCAGATGCGTGTCGCTGAGGCCCAGTTGCCGGAACATGAGGTAGATCGGGATCGCGACGGCGATCGGCGGCATCATCCGGGTCGAAAGGATGAAAAACAGCAGGTCATCCTTGAGCGGGATGCGGAACCGGCTGAAGGCATAGGCCGCCATCGTGCCAAGGATGATCGACAGCGCCGTCGAGCCAAACCCGATGATGACCGAGTTCAGGAACCGTCCGCCAAAGCGCGACGGGCCGGTGATGACCTCGTTGCGTTTGCGCACGATTTCTTCGGCAAAGTTGGCGGGCGGCGGCATGGTGGCAAGCTGTTCGGGCGTGGCGCGGGTGCGGTCGGTGAACAGGTTCACATAGCCTTCGATGGCGGGGGTGAAGATCACCTTGGGCGGGTAGCTGATGCTGTCCGGCCCGGTCTTGAAACTGGTCGAGATTATCCAGAGCAGCGGCAGCAGCGTGATTACAAGGTAAAGCGTGACCAGGACGCCGGCGACCCATTTGGAGCGCGCCGAGGGTTCAGTGATGGAATAGGTGCTCATCTTTCTTTGACCTTGTTCAGGGCTTTGACGTAGATCGAGGCCAATCCAAAGACGGTAACGAACAGGATGATCGCGTAGGCCGAGGAATAGCCGGTGCGCCATTTCTCGAACGCCTCGCGCTTCAACTCGATCGAGGACAGCAACGTGGTGTCCCCCGGCCCGCCGCCGGTCAAGAGCACGACGAGGTCAAACATCTTGAAGTTCTCGATGCCGCGGAACAGCACTGCCAGCATCAGGAATGGCAGCACCATCGGCAGGGTGATGGTCCAGAACTGCCGCCACTTCGAGGCGCGGTCCACTTCGGCCGCCTCATAGATGTAGTCGGGGATGCTTCGCAGGCCGGCAAGGCAGATCAGCATCACGAACGGCGTCCACATCCAGGTGTCGACGATGACGATGGCCCAGGGCGCGAGGCCGACCGAGCCGAGCATGGTAAAGGACGATGCCGGGATGCCGGTCACGAATTCAACCGCGTAGTTCACAAGGCCGATCTGCGGCTGGTAGAGAAAGGTCCAGAAATTACCGACCACCGCCGGCGACAGCATCATCGGCAGCACGATTAGCGTGGTCATCAGGTCATTGCCGCGAAACTTGCGATTGATCAGCCAGGCCAGCGCAAAGCCGATCACGACCTGAAAGAACAGCGTCCAGAACAGGAAATGCGCGGTGGCCTGCATCGTGGCCCAGGTATCGGCATCGGTCAGAATGCGCTGGTAGTTGCGCAGCCCCACCCATTCGACAGGCTCGTTCGGGCGATTGGCGCGAAAGTTGGTGAAGGACAGCCGGATCGTCCAGATCAGCGGAAAGATGTTGATCGCGAGCAGCAGAAAGATCGTGGGTGCCACGAAAATCCAGGCGATCGCCCGGTCAGAAAATCCGCGCACCTTGCGGGCGATGGTGGGCGGTGTGGCGCGGGCGAGGCGGTCTGCGGGCGTGTCGGACATGCGGGTCGAGCCTTTGGATTCGGAATGGCGTCAAGCATACGCCAAAAACGGCGGGGGGAAGTCAGGGGAGGCAAGGAGGACCTCTCCCCCAACCCCTCTCCCATGGGGAGAGGGGGCCGGAACTCATCGGTTGGCTTCAGGTTGGCATGGGAGAACCCTTCACCCCTCTCCGCATCGGAGGGGGGCCGGGGGAGAGGTGGCCTGCAATGGCCACCCCGGACCAGTTACAGCTTGCCGTCATCCTCGAACGTGACGGTCCAGTCGGCAACCAGACCATCCAGCGCCTCTTGCGCGGTGCCTTGCCCTGCAACCACATAGTCGTGGAAGCGTTTCTGACTGTCCTGCAGCAGGGTCGCATAGCTGGGGTCGGCCCAGAAATCCTTCACGATCGCCATGCTGTCGAGATAGGTCTGCGCGTAGGGTTGGCTGGCCGCAAAGGCCGGGTCCTCGACCACCGAACGCAGTGCAGAAAAGCCGCCCATCGACCACCATTTCTGCTGGACTGCGGGTTGTGCGAACCACTTGATGTATTTGAGCGCCGCTTCCTGCTTGTCGCTGTAGG
Source organism: Rhodobacterales bacterium (assembly GCA_021155205.1). Classification (GTDB taxonomy): domain Bacteria; phylum Pseudomonadota; class Alphaproteobacteria; order Rhodobacterales; family Rhodobacteraceae; genus JAJNPS01. The sequence goes on along the minus strand of JAJNPS010000048.1, from coordinate 64,567 downwards.
AGACGACCGAGATGCCCTGGCCGCCCAATTGGGCGAACCGTTGGCCATCGGGACCGGCGGGGTTCACCAGATAGCCCGTCTTGCCGCCGCCCACGTTCGGGTCAACCTCGAACCCCGGCCAGGTGAAGGCAAAGTTCATCTGCATCGCGACCTGCCCCGATTTGTAGGCGTCGATGCCTTCGCCCATATAGGCGTTGGACATGCCCGGAGGGGTGCAGCAATCGTAAAGGGACTTGTAGTATTCCAGACCCGCAACCGCCCCGGGCGAGTTCACGAACCCCTGCATGTCATAGGGTTTTTCGGGATTCTGGTACAGGAAGCCAAAGGAATAAAGCACATCCATGACACCCATGGTGATGCCCTCGGAGCCGCGTTCGGTGTAGATCGACGCGCCGTAGACGGTCTTGCCGTCAATGTCGCGGCCCTGGAAGAATTCCGCGATTTCCTTGAGTTCGGCGAATGTCGCGGGCGGGGTCAGGTCGCGGCCGGTCTTTTCCTTGAACGCGGCCTGGATTTCGGGACGTTCGAACCAGTCCTTGCGATAGGTCCAGCCCACCACGTCGCCAAAGGCGGGCAGCGACCAGTAGTTCGGCGTGCCCTTGGGCCATTCGGAATAGCCGGTGACGGTCGCGGGCACAAAGGCATCCATCGAGATGCCGTTGGCATCAAAGAAGTCGTTCAGTTTGACGTAGTGCCCGCTTTCGGCGCCCGCGCCGATCCACTGGCTGTCGCCGATCATCAGGTCGCACAGCTTGCCGCCCGAGTTCAGCTCGTTCAGCATGCGGTCGGCAAAGTTGGGCCACGGCACGAATTCAAAGTTCATCTTTATGCCGGATTCCGCCTCGAAATCCTTGCTGAGTTCGACCAGTGCGTTGGCCGGGTCCCAGGCTGCCCAACACAGTGTCAGTTCTTGCGAGAACGCCGCGCTGCCGCTGAAGATCGCGACCGCCGAAGCGGTCATCAGGGTCCGTTTCATGTCTTCCTCCCGTTGGTGAATGGATGGATGCGTGCGGGATCAGCCCGTCGCCTCTTCTGTCAATTGCGCTACGTTAAGCAGGTGCCATGCGGGCTGTAAAGAATTTTTGAGGTGCGTACCTCAATTTTGCGAAAACATCGTGGCCAAACCGTTTTGGACAGGGTTCAGGCGGCTTCGTCGGGCTTTGCGCGCGGGGTCTGGCCGGGATCCTCTGCCATCGGGGGCAGGTTTTCGCGCAGCACGATGTCGATGCGAATCTGCTCCTGCCCCTCGTCGATGGGCACGCGGTCGATCCTCGCGCGCAGCACGCGCAGCGCCGAACGTGCCAGATGTCCGGTGTTTTGCGTCACCAGCGCGTCGATCGTGCCGGACTGCAAGGCGTTGCGGGTATGGGGCGTCATCTCGTGCCCGATCACCACGACCCGGCGCGCAAGGCCAAGGTCAGCCAGCGCCGCGCCAATCACGCGATGCCCGCTGCCCAGCACATAGACGCCCCGCAATTGGGGGGCATGGCGCGACATTTCGAACACGGCACGGCGCAGGATGTCGGGCGAGCCGTGCGCCTCGAGCGTCTGCAAGACCTCAAGCCCCGGGAAGTCGGCCTGCACCACGGCGTCAAAGCCGCGGCGGCGTTCCAGCGCGTCGCGCGACAGCAGGGATTGCGCCACGACCATGATTTGACCGGGATTTCCTGACAGGAACCGGCCCATTAGGACGCCCGCGGTACGACCTGCGGTGACGTTGTCGATGCCGATGAAATGATCACGTCCGGTGTTGGGCAAGTCCGAGACCAGCGCCACGACCGCCACGCCCGCATGACGCAAGGAGCGGATCGCATCGCGCAGATGCGGCGTTTCCGGGGCCATGATGGCGACGCCGCTGATCCCCTGTGCCTGCAGGCCGGCCAGTATCGCCACCAGGGCATGCGGGTCCTCGGCCGGAAAGCGCAGCGTCTCCACCTCGGTCCGCGACACCACGGCGGCGGCGGCGGCGTCGTGGATGGCCTGTTCCACGGTGGCAAGGAACTGGCTTTCGGTGTCCGGCAACAGGCAGGCGATGCGGTAGCTGCGGCCGCGCGCAAGGTTGGCCGCGGCAAGATCGCGCACATAGCCGATGCGCGCGATCGCCTCGGTCACGACCTGCACGGTCCTTGGCCGCACGCCGGGCCGTTCGTTCAGAACGCGGTCCACGGTGGCCAGGCTGACGCCGGCCTCGCGGGCAATGTCATTGACGGTCGGGCGCATCGGGTCGGCCTGAAAGGGTCATGGTGCGTCCGTTATCGACGCTTGGCTGATGTACGTCAATCTTCTACGTTTTCGCTTTCCTGCCGCGCGCACGGCGATAGGATCGCGCAACGGGGACAAGGCGGGGGAAGGCGATGGCGCGACTGGCATTTGTGACGGCGGGGACCTCGGCCATCGGGCGGACGCTGGTCACGGGTCTGGCCGGGGTGGGGTATGATGTCGCCTTTACCCATCTGGGCGATGCGGCCGCCGCGCGCCTCGTCTGCGATCAGGTGGCGGGCATCGGCGGCCGGGCGCTGGCGCTGGTGGCGGATGCGGGGGATGAGGGCGACGTCGCCGACAGCCATAAGGCGGCGCAGGACTGGGCCGGTGCCGCCCCAAGCGCGCTGATCAACAATGCGGGCGTGCAGACCTGGGCCAGTCTGCTGGATTTGCGGGCCGACCAGTGGGATCTGGTGATGCGCACCAATCTGCGGGGGACGTTTCTGAACACGCAAACCGCGGCCCGCGCGATGGTGGCAGCGGGGCAGGGAGGGTCGATCGTCAACCTCGGGTCGGGCTGCAACAAGCACGCCTTTCCAAAGCTTGTCGATTACACAGCGTCAAAGGGCGGCATCGAACAGTTCACCAAGGTTGCCGCGGTGGAACTTGGGCCGCACGGCATCCGCGTAAACTGCGTGGCGCCGGGCGCCATCGCGACGGAACGAACGGCGGCGGAAGCGGGCGATTATGCCGGGACGTGGGCCAGGGTCACACCCCTGCGCCGGGTCGGCGTGCCGCAGGACATCGTCGGCCCGATGCTGTATTTCCTGTCGGATGCGGCGGATTTTGTCACCGGCCAGACGCTGATGGTGGATGGCGGCGCGTTCAGCCAAGCCAACTGGCCCTATGAAACCTGAAGGAGCAGCGATGCGCACGCTTTTGCTTTTTGGCGACAGCAATACCCATGGCACGATGCCGATGCCGGATCTAGCCGGCGCGGGGCGGTTTTCGCGCGAGGACCGCTGGCCGGGGCGGCTGGCGAAGCTGCTGCCCGGCTGGGAGGTAATCGCCGAAGGGCATCCGGGGCGGACGACGGTGCATGATGACCCGGTCGAGGGCGCGCATCGCAACGGCAAGACCGTGCTGCCGTCGCTGCTGGAGACACACCAGCCGATCGATGTGGTGCTGATCATGCTGGGCACGAACGACCTGAAGGGACGTTTTTCGCTGAATGCCACCGATATCGCGCTGTCGCTGGAGCGTCTGGTGCTGATGGTGCGGGCGTCGGGGGCTGGGCCGCAGGCGCGCGCGCCGGACGTCGTTCTGGTGGCGCCACCGCCGATCCGGGAGGTGGGTGCGCTGGCCGAGATGTTTCAGGGCGGGGCGGCGAAGTCGGCGCTGCTGGCAGCGCGGATCGGCGAGGTGGCGGGGCGCCTCGGGGTGCCCTTCCTGGATGCGGGGACGTTGGTGAGGGTGTCGCAACTCGATGGCATCCACTATGACGGGACCGCGAACCCCGTGCTGGCCGAGGCATTCGCCGCGCTGATCCGGCGGCATTTCCCGTGATGGGGCCATGACCGCACGGACCGCGATCATCGTGACCCATGGGCAGCCCTCGGAGCCGGAACCGGCGTCGCGGGCGCTGGCGGCCTTCGCGGCAAGGGTGAGCGTGTTGCTGGCAGGTTGGCAGGTCGGGTCGGCGACCCTGGCCGAAAAGGGGGCGCTTGCCGCCGTGGCGTCGGCAATGCCTGCGGGCGTGATCTTTCCGATGTTCATGACGGGAGGGTATTTCACCCGCGTTGCGATCCCGGAACACCTGCGGGCGGGCGGCGTCCCGGGCTGGCAGGTGCTGGAACCGTTCGGCTGCGATCCCATGGTGCATGATCTGTGTGTCACACTGGCGCGCGAAGCGGCGGCGGATCAGGTGCTGCTGGCGGCGCATGGGTCGTTCAAGTCGCCCGTCCCGTCCGATATCGCGCGGCATGTGGCCGGGCGGATCGCGGTCGAGGCCGGGGTGCGGGCGGACGCGGCCTTCATCGACCAGGCGCCGCAACTGCACGGCGTGCGGGGTTTTGGCCCGGGGGCGGTGTGCCTGCCGTTCTTTGCCGCAGCCGGGGGGCATGTGTCGGAGGACATTCCGGCGGCGCTGGACAAGGCTGGCTTTCAGGGGCGGATTTTGCCGCCCGTCGGCCTCGACGCGCGGGTGCCGGGGATCGTGGCGGCGGCGATCTTGGCGGCAAAGCCGGTCTGTGCGGGCGACTGCCGATGGACGTGCAAGACAGGATAAAGATTTTCGGCGAAGATTTTTCGCTGTCAGACCGTGTGGAGATAAAGGTCGAAATCCACTTCTGACACCGTCCTTTGCACCCGTGCATATTCCGCCGCCTTGATCGCCGTGAAGGTGCGGTGCATGTCCTCGCCCAGCGCGTCCTTGAGGAACGCCGACGCCTTCGCCGCCTCGATCGCCCCCCGCCAGTCAACCGGGATCGCAGGCGCGTCCGCGCCGTCGACATAGCCGTTGCCGGTGGTTTCCGGGCCGGGGTCGATCCGGTGGTCCATGCCGTGGCGGATGCCCGCAAGCACGGTCGCCGCGACCAGATAGGGGTTCGCATCGACGCCCGCGGGGCGATGTTCGATCCGGCGCGCTTGCACATCCCCTGCCGGGATGCGCAGCGCGACCGAGCGGTTGTTGACGCCCCAGGTCGGGCTGACCGGCGCGTAGGACTGGCTGGCGAACCGGCGCCAGGAATTGGCATGGGGGGCAAAGACCAGCATCGATTCCCCCATCGTCGCGCGCAGACCACCAAGGGCGTGCAGGAGGCTCGGATTCCACGTGCCGGATTTGTCTTCGATGAAGATGTTCGCCCCGGCGTCGTCCATCATCGAGACATGGAAATGCATCCCCGAACCGGCATAGTTCTCGTTCGGCTTGGCCATGAAACAGGCGGCCACGCCATGCGCGCGTGCTTGCGCGCGGACGATGCGTTTCAGCCGGATCAGGTCATCGGCGGCCTGCATCACGTCGGTACGGTAATGCAGCGTCAATTCGTACTGGCCGGGGGCGTATTCGCTGATCATGGTCTCGGCCTTGATGCCGGCCTTTTCGGCGCCAGCATAGATGTCGCTGAACAGGGGCAGCATGCCGTGCAGGTGATCGACGGAATACACCTCGGTCTTGGTCGAGGGGCGGCCGTCCAGCACGTCGGCGGCGGGGACCATCTTGCCGTCGGGGCCGCGTTCGTTCGACAGCAGGAAAAATTCCAACTCGAATGCGCCGGAGGGGTGGAGGCCTTTGACGGCCAGTGCGTCCACCTGCCGTTGAAGCGCGTGGCGGGGGTCGGAGGTCATGGCTGCGCCATCGAGCATGTACATCGACATGAAGACTTCGCCGCGCGGGGGGCGCGTGTTGTGCAGGGGCTTCAGCGTGCCGGGGATGGGCCAGGCGCGCAGGTCGCCGTCGCCCTGGTCCCAGATGAGGCCGGTCTCATGCACATCCTCGCCGCAGATGTCGAGACCGAGGATGGAGATCGGCAGATGCCGCCCGCTCTTGAAAAAGGACAATAGCTCGTGGCGCCGGATGATCTTTCCCCGGCCGATGCCGTTGCAATCGTGCAAGACGAGGTCAAAGGCCTCGATCTCGGGATGGGCGGTAAGAAAGGCCTCGGCTTCGGATGGGGCAGAGCCGGAGGGGCTGATGTCGGTCATGGGTTCTCAGGGGAAAAGGGCGGTCAGGATTTCGTCGAAGCTGGAGATCAGGCGGTCGATCTGGCCCTTTTTGGTGGCGGGGCTGACCAGCATCATGTTGTGGAACGGCGCGATCAGGGTGCCACGGTTGAGGAGGGCGGTGTGGAGTGCGGCCTCGACCTGGGGCTGGTGGGCGTGTGCGGCCTCGGCGCCGTTCATCAGGGGGCCGGGGGCGCAGATGAATTCGACACGCGCGCCGACGCGGACGACGTGCCAGGGGGCATTGTGGCGGGCGATGACATCGGCAAGGCCCCCCGACAGACGTTCGGCGCCCTTTTCCATAAGGGCATAGGCGGCAGGGGTCGCGACCTGCGCCAGGGTGGCCACGAGGCAGGCGAACTGCATCGGGTTGGCGCTGAGCGTGGTGCCCATGCCGGAATGGCCCGAGGCGCGGCTGGCGTTGACGGTGTGATAGCGCCCGGCGACGGCATCGGTCATGCCCCAGACCGCCGTCGGCATGCCCCCCGCCACGCATTTGCCCGCGACGAACATATCGGGCTGCAGACCGTGGACACGGGCATAGCCGCCATGGCCGGTAGAAATGGTGTGGGTTTCGTCGATGATCAGCAGCGCGCCGTGCTGGGTCGCAAGGTCGCGCAGACCCGCCAGGAAACCGGGATCGGGCAGGACCATGCAGGAATTGGTCATCACCGGCTCGGTCAGGATGGCGGCGACATCGCCTTGAGACAATGCCAGAGCTACGCCTTGCAGATCATTGAATTCGCAACAGACTGCGGATTTTGACAGATCGGTAGACTGGCCCAGAAGGCCGGGGCGGGTGATGGTCTTTTTGCCCTGAAGCGTGACCATCGTGTCATCGACGGTGCCATGATAGCAGCCGTTGAACACCAGCACCTTGGGCCGCCCCGTGACCGCGCGGGCGACGCGCAGGGCAAAACGGTTGGCGTCGGTCGCGGTGGTGGCAATCTGCCACTGGAAATGGCCAAACGTCTCGCACAACAGATGCCCCGCCGCGATCGCCTCTTCGCTCGGCAGCATGTAGGTCAGGCCCAGACGCGCCTGCCTGCGGATCGCTTTCGCCACCGGGGCGGGCGAATGGCCGAACATGGAGCCGGTATCACCAAGGCAGAAGTCGTCGATGTCATAGCCGTCGATGTCGGTCAGGCGCGCGCCCTTGGCGTGGGCGACCAGCGGCAGATGCGGCATCGGCCAGTCGGTCATCCAGTGCATCGGGACGCCCGACAGGTAGCTGTCCGCAAGGGCCGCGCGGGCAGCCAGCGATTTCGGGCGGCTGGCGGCAAAGCGGGCGGATTCGCGCGCGGCGAATGCGGCAAGCTGCGCGGGGGCGATCCCGGCAATCAGGTCGTGTGGTGGTGTCGTGGTGCGGGTCGCGGGCATGGCGGGGCTTATGGCGCAGAATTTGATCAAAAGAAAGGGGGGGCGGGGGAGCGGATTTTTCCTGGACGACAGTGGGGGATCTACGCCCCGACACGCACCTCGATCATCCTTGGACCCTGCTGTGGCTGGCGCAGGGCGTTGGCGAGTGCCGCAGGGTCCTCGGCGACCGACCGAAACGGCAGGTCGCACGCCGCGGCGAAGGGTTTCATTTTCAACGGCGACGGGGTGCAGCCGATGACTTCGGTGCCAGCCCCGGCCATCGCCTCGGCAATCTCGCGGAAACCGGCGTTGTTCCAGACGACATAGGTGATCGGCAAGTGTTCGTCGACCGCCGTCCGCAGTTCGCCCGGGCTGAACTGCAGCCCGCCATCGCCGATCAGGCAGACGACCGGCGTGCCCGGTGCGGCCATCGCGGCACCAACGGCGGCGCCGGTGGCATAGCCCAAGGCACCATATCCGGTGGCGGCATTGAACCAGCCGCCGGGGCGGTCATGGCTGTAAAACAGGTTCGCGGCGTAGACCGGCTGCGTGCTGTCACCGACGATGATGGCGCGCGGGATTGCGTCGCGGATCGCCTCGACCATTGCCAACTGGCCGCGCATGGCCGCGTTTGCCTCGGCAAGTTCGGCGCGCGCGGCGGTGCAGGCGATTTTGGCCCGCGCGGCACCGTCGCCGGATTTGGCGGCAAGTCTGGGCAGCAATGCAGCCATGGTGACGCCTGCATCCCCGCACAGTTTGACTGCAGCGGGTCGTCTGGCCAGTTGCACCTCTGACACATCAATGCGGATCAGCCCCGGCATGTCGGGAAAGTCGGCATTGACATACATGTCATAGTCGGTCGGCCCGAACTCGGTTCCGATGGCCAGGACCTGATCGGCGGCTCTGACCAGCGCGCGGGTGGCTTCGAGGCTGGGCGAGGCGGGCACGCAAAGGGGGTGGCGGTGCATGATGCCCCGGGCGTTGGTTGTCTGGACCACGGGGGCATCCAGTCTTTCGGCAAGGGCGCGCAGGCCAACCTCTTGACCCCTGACGCCGCCGCCGGACAGGATCACGATCCGGCTGGCGGCGTTCAGTCTTGTGGCTGCATCCGCCAGATCGCCATCACCGGGCACCACTTTCGCCGGAAACGGCGCCGGAGCAGGCAATGGCGCGCAAGGCATCGGCATCACGTCGGTCGGAACTTCCAGATGCACCGGGCCGGGACGACCACTGGTCAGCAAGGTAAACGCCCAGTCCAGCGCGTCACCGACCTGCGCAGGACCGCCGATCTGGCGCGTCGGACACAGCGCGCGCACCATCGCCGCCTGCTCTGGCAATTCATGCAGCCAGCCATGACCAAGGCCCTGGACAGACCCGTGGTTCACCCCCGAAATCACCAGCATCGGCACCGAATCCGCGCGGGCTTGCGCCATCGCGGTCAGCGCGTTGGTCAGGCCGGGGCCGGTAATGACAAAGGCGACGCCGGGCCGCCCGGACACCCGCGCATAACCGTCGGCCATGAAGGCCGCCCCCTGTTCGTGGCGCGCGGTGACATGGCGCACCGGGCTGTTGGACAGGCCCCGGTACAGCTCCACCGTATGCACGCCGGGGATGCCGAATACGACGCTGACGCCGCGCTCGGCCAGGCCTTCGACCAGTCGTTCGCCCACGGTGCGCATGGCGGATGATCCTTTCTGGTTCACGCCCTTGTCAGGCGGGCGGCATGGCGTGCGATGCGGACGGCGGCCTCGGCGGTCATGTCGTCGGGTTGCGTCAGAGCCAGCCGGACCCAGCCTGCAAGGCTGGCGCCGAAACTTTCGCCCGGCATCACGGCCACCTTTTCCGTATCCAGCAGTCCGAGCGCAAAGTCGCGCCCCGAAAGGCCGGTGGCACGGATGTCGACCAGCGAGAACATGCCCGCGCGCGGCTGGCTTACGGCAAGGCCCGCCACATCCTGCAGGCGGTCGCGCAGCAGCGCCGCACGACGCGCCATCCGTTCGGTCATGCCGGCGGCCACGGGCGACGGGGCGCGGATCGCGGCCTCGGTCATGTCGGCGATGAAGGGCTGGCTGCCGAACAGCATGGTTTCCGACAAGGGTAGCGCGCGGGTGCAGAACTCGGCCGGGCCGACGCACCAGCCCGACCGAAAGCCGGGCGCCGCGTGGGATTTGGAAATCGACGAGGTGACAATGGTGCGATCAGCCAGGTTTGAGAGCGACAGCGGCGAGGCAAAGCCGGTGCCCGGATAGACGAGATCCTCGTAGACCTCGTCCGCGACGAGCCAGAGATCGTGCCGTTCGGCCAATTGACCAAGGATAGCGAGTTCTGCCATCGACAGGACGGCGCCGGTCGGATTGTGGGGGCTGTTCAGGAGCAGGACCCGGCTGCGCGACGTGATCCGCGCGGCAATGTCGTCGGACTGGATGTGAAAGCCGTGTTCGGGGCGCAGCGGCACCGGCACCGAAACCGCGCCGCTGGCCGCGATGACCCCGTCATAGGTGGCATAGGCCGGATCGCCGACCAGCACTTCGTCGCCGCCGCCGGTCAGCGACATCAGGATGAGGTAAAGCGCGGTCTGCGTGCCAGGCAGGCACAGGATGTTTTCGCGGCCGAACGGGCGGCCGATTCGCGCCGAATAGCGGGCGGCCAGCGCGTCAGTGACGCCCGGTTCGCCCCGACCGTTGGAATAGCCGGTCCGGCCCGCGCGCATGGCGGCATGGGCCACGTCGATCAGCGCATCCGGCGTGGGCACGTCCGGCTCGCCGATGGTCAGCTCGATCACCGCCTCGCCCGCCGCCCGAAGCGCGCGGGCACGGGCATGGATGTCCCAACGGGCGCCGCCCATGGTGGCCAGACGGTCGGTGACGGCCGCATATCTCATCACGTGTCCCCCAGCCCGGGCGGTAGGCCTGCAAGCGCCGCAACAAGGTTGACGCCCAGCAGTGCGCCAACCGAAATGAGGCCGATCCGCTCGATCTCGCCGGGGCCGAAGGTGTCGGGCAGGACCGAGCCTTCGAGCCAGAGCCCGTCGATGACCGCGTTGCAGGCAATCGCCTCACGGCGCAACTGGCCGGCATCCGCCGCGCGCGGCAGATCGGCGATCAGCGCCTGCAGGGCGTCGCGGAAGCGAAGATACGAGGTCTCGTGCACCGCCAGGAGCGCAGGGTCGGAACGCACCTGATGGATGAACCCGGCCCAAAGGCCGACCGCCTTGCCATCCACGACCGGCGGGCGCAGCGTCGCCGACACAAAAACCGCAAGCCGCATGACCGGATCGGGTGGCACACCGTCAAGCATGTGCCCGGTGTCATCGGTCATGCGGTCCATCAGGGCGCGGTAGGCAGCCTGCGACAGGTCATCCTTGGACACAAAATAATGCCGGATCAGCCCCGCCGTTACCCCTGCGCGTTCGGCGATCGCGCGCACGGTGGCGGCCTTTGGCCCGCCTTCGGCGACCAGTTCCAGCGCCGCCGCGATCAACGCCTCGCGCCGCTTTTCCTCAGGTTCTCGGCGATAGGTACGGCGCGGGGTCATCCGGGCGGCTTTCATTTATACGTCTGGATAATTGGGGTGGTGCGCGAAAATTTGCAAGCCTTTGCGGATGTATGAAGGCGTTTCGTGACGAAGTTGCGTCACGACATAGATCGCGGCCATGTGTCGGCCAGCCGGTCGGGTATGCGCGCGACATCCTTGTGGATGATCACATCGGTCTGCGGCAACCGCGCCAGGATGGCCCGGCGCAGGGCCGACACCGCGACGGACGCGATCCCGGCCGAAACCACCAGCCGGGAATGGCTCTGCGGGGTCATTCCACCACTTCGCCCGGATCGACGCCCCAGATCGCCGTTTTCTGGACCCAGCCCTTGTAGCCATCCAGCGCGACCCGGCACCAGTCGGGGTTGCATTCCAAAAGCCGCCCGACCACGCCCTGTTCGGCCTGTGCCACGACCGTCGCATCGGAACGCGGATCATCGCGAAGCGCGGCCATGTCCTCGGTCACGAGGATCGACCTTGTGCCGGACAAGAGCCTGAAGTGAATCCAGCCCCCGACCCCCTCGGCGTCCTCGACCCGGCGCCAGTTTTCGTATTCCGCCGTGATGCGCAGCGGCAGGCCCGCGCGGGTAAAGACCCAGTCGACCCGGTTCGACAGGCCCGGTCCGCGCCGTGCGTTGCCCTCGTCGGTCTTGAGCGTCACATAGCGCGGCACGGGCAGGTTGGTGACAGCCCCCTTGGTCGGGTCGCGCGCGGGCGAGGTCTGGCGGGCATCCGGTGGCGCCGCGACATCGGAGACCGCAGCGGCAACGGGGGCGGGACGCGGGGGCGGCCCCTGCATCTGCAAATCCTGTGCCAGCATGGCCGACGCCGACCACAGGGACGCCGCGATCACCATATGCCCTGTCATCCACCGCGCCATCATTCCGATGCCCCTTGTCTGCCCGGCGTCCCGGTGCTGCACGGGGATCGCCAATGGTCTGCCTCATCCCGCGGGCAGGTGGTCCGGAAGTCCGCCTGCCATGCCCGTTGCTGCGGGGCTTGTGCTGCGTCCCGCTTGGTTCCACTTTGCCAAGAACGGTGCGCGATGGAAAGCCCGCCGTTAAGCCTTGGAAGGGGAATGCGCCATGCCTGCGCCACGTCTGACGGTCGTTGTGACCCGGCGATTGCCCGAGGTCGTCGAGACGCGGATGACCGAACTGTTCGACGTCATCCTGCGCGATCCCGACACGCCGATGACGCGGGATGAGCTGGCGGCGGCGATGCGCCGGGCGGATGTGCTGGTGCCGACGATCACCGACCAGATCGATGCCGCCCTGATCGGGCAGGCGGGCGACCGGCTGAAGCTGATCGCAAGCTATGGGGCTGGGGTGGATCATATCGACGTCGCGACCGCGCGCAGCCGGGGGATCCTCGTGTCGAACACGCCCGGTGTGGTCACGGAAGATACCGCCGACATGGTGATGGCGCTGATCCTGGGCGTCACGCGGCGCATTCCGCAGGGGCTGGCGGTGATGCAGGGCGGCGACTGGCCGGGCTGGTCGCCGATGGCCAATCTGGGCGGACGGCTGGGCGGGCGGCGCTTGGGCATCCTGGGGATGGGCCGGATCGGGCAGGCGGTCGCACGGCGGGCGTGCGCATTCGGGTTGCAGGTGCATTACCACAACCGCAAACGGTTGCGCCCCGAGGTGGAGGCGGAGCTTGAGGCGACATATTGGGAAAGCCTGGACCAGATGATCGCGCGGATGGACATCATCAGCGTCAACTGCCCGCACACGCCCTCGACGTTTCATCTGATGAACGCGCGGCGGCTGAAGCTGATGAAGCCCTCGGCGGTAATCGTGAACACCAGCCGGGGCGAAGTGATCGACGAGAACGCGCTGACGCGGGGGCTGCGGGCGGGGGAAATCGCCGGGGCGGGCCTCGACGTCTATGAACGCGGGGCAGAGATCAATCCGCGGCTGCGCGAGTTGCCGAATGTCGTCCTGTTGCCGCATATGGGGTCGGCGACGCTGGAGGGGCGGATCGAGATGGGCGAAAAGGTCATCATCAACATCAAGACCTTTGCCGACGGGCACCGCCCACCCGATCAGGTGGTGCCGGGGATGTTGTAAGGGTAGGATACGTCTCTGCGATGGTCGTTGGGTGGTCCCCTCCCCCTCGTGGGGAGGGTAAGGGGGGGCGTGTCAGGAAAAAGGCTTCACTCCCCCAGCCCCTCCCCACCATGGGGAGGGGAGCCAACAGGTCCGTCAATGGCGCGTGCTCGGCTGGCATCGCTCTTTTTGGCTCAGGGCGTCAGCAGCGCCACAAGCGGGCGGTTCTGGCGGGCGACGGTTTCGGAAAGCTGATCCAGCGTCATCGGATCGGATTTCACGAATTCGATGAACATCATGTTGAGATTGTTGAAGATCAGCGCACCCACATCTGTTGCCGAAATTCCGATCCGCGCGCGTCCCCGGCGTTGCAGGGCGGCGATGGCGTCGCAGACCTGCTGGCACAACAGACCGTCAAGCGCGGTGTAGCGGCGCGAAAAGGGCGTGTCCGGTGCCTCGATGGAAATCGCCATCGCGCGGCGCCACATTTCCTTGGACAGATACACCAGCGAATGGTCGAAATAGCCGCCGACAAGGGCGTTCAGGGTTTGGGCGACATCGCCGGGCGGGCTGGCGACGATGGCGGACCCTTGGGCCAGCACCTCTTCCACCTCCATCGACACGATGGCGAGGAGAAGGTCCCCCTTGGTGGAAAAGTAGTTGTAGAAGGTGCCCACCGACACTTCGGCGCGGGCGGCGATATCCTCGATCCGGGTCTGGTCGTAGCCCTGCTCGCGGATCAGCTGCGATGCGGCTTGCAGCATCTTGCCGGATCTCTGGGCTTTGCCGCGCGCGCGCAGACCTTGGGGCATGAATCTTGTCGTCCTGGCGATATTTGAAGTTGACTTCAAAAATGAACGAACTTCATTCTTTTGTCGAGTGCGTCCTTGAGAGTCGCCCGTCAACACGGAGAGAATGATGACAAGACTGACCCTTGCCGGTGCATCCATGCTGGCGCTGATGGCCGCGTCACCCGCGCTGGCGCAGGAGTTGAACGCGCTGGTCTGGTGCGACCACACCGACCCCGCGCTGCTGGAGCCGTTCGAGACGGCCAACGGCGTCAAGGTGAACACCAAGGAATACGAGGGCACCGCGGCGGGTCTTGCGATCCTGGACCTGTCGCAGCCCGGCGATTGGGACGTGATGGTGATCGACGCGGTCGATGTGGGGCGTGCGGTCGATGCGGGCCTGCTGGCGGAACTGCCGGCCGACAAGATGGCGACGGCCGACTATTTTCCAGACCTCGTGATGGCGGCAAACAACACCCGCGACGGCAAGACCTATGCCGTGACCGAAAAGTTCGGCTTCAACACCATCGCCTTTGACAAGACCAAGGTGGACGTGGCCGACATGCAGGACATGGCCACCCTGACATCCGGCAAATATGACGGGCGCATCGCCATCTATGATTACTACCTGCAGATCCTTGGCCTTGTCGCGATGGAGCAGGGCATCAAGACTGCCGAGATGACCGCCGACAGCCTGACCGCGATCAGGGAACCGCTGTTCAAGCTGAAGGCCGCGTCCAAGCAGGTGTCGGACGTGGTCAGCAGCCAGACCGCGCTGGCGACGGGCGAGGTGGACATCGTGGTCGGCGGGGGCGAATGGCTGACGGCGGTGCTCGCGGCGGACAATCCGAACCTGGACTGGACGATCCCGAAACAGGGTGGCCTGCGCTGGGCGCAGTCGATTGCGGTGCTGAAAGACAGCGCGCAGCCGGACCTGGCGCTGAAATTCGTGCAGTACATCACCAGCCCCGAGGGTCAGGCGCGGCTGGCAACCTCGTCCTGCTATTGGGGGATGCCGGTGAACCAGAAGGCGGGCGACATCCTGACGCCGGAACAAAAGGCGGTCCTGCGCTGGGATCAGCAACCGGAGTTCATCGCGAACTCGCAGCTTTATCCGGTGCCGGATGCGGCACTTGATACCGCGATGCAGGATCTCTGGACGGAAATGCTGCAGAAGTGACCCTTGCACGGGCCGAACGGCGGCTGGGCTGGGGTCTGGTGGCCCCGGCCCTGGCTTGGACGGCGGCATTCTTCGCGCTGCCCTTTGCCGTCATGGTGGCGCTGTCCTTCGCGCGTCTGGAGGGGCGCGCGGTCGTTCCCGGTATTGACCCCGGCAACTATGTGCGGTTCTTCACCGACTGGACACTGTTCAAGGCGCTGGTGAACAGTCTTGAGATCACCGCCATCGTGACGGTGCTTTCGGTGGTGCTGGCCTATCCCCTCGCCGCGATCATCGCGTTCCGGGTGCCTGTGCGGTGGCAGCGGCTGGCGCTGCTATTGGCGGTGCTGCCGTTCTGGACTTCCTATGTGGTGCGGTCCTATGCGTGGCTGCTGGTCCTTGGCCAGAACGGCGTGCTGAACAAGGCGCTGGTGGGCGCGGGCGTGATTGCGGAACCCTTGGAGATCGTCGCAACCCGCTATGCGACGGTGATCGGGTTCGTGCACTTCTTTGTCATGCTGCTGACACTGACGATCTATGCCAACCTGATCCAGTTGTCGCCGAACTATGCCCGCGCCGCCGCCGACCTTGGCGCTGGGCGCTGGGCGACGTTTCGGCATGTCATCCTGCCCCTGACCCTGCCGGGCGTGGTGACGGGGGCGTTCCTGACATTCGTCTTGTGCATCGGTGACTACATCACGCCGCAAATCCTTGGCGGAAACAACGAGTTGACCCTGCCGCAGCTGATCATGCTGCAACTGGGGCGGTCGGGGAATTTCCCCTTGGCGTCGGCGTTGAGCGTGATCCTGATGGCGGTGGTGAGCCTTGCCTATGTTGCGTCCGCCCGCTGGTTGAGATTGGACCGGGTATGATGCGGGCGGCGTCATGGGCCTATCTGGCGCTGGCCTATCTGTTCATTTTCCTGCCGGTCGCGGTACTGGTGGCGTTCTCGTTTCAGGGCGGGCGCCTGCCGGTGCCGCCGTTTCAGGGCGTGTCGCTGAAATGGTATGCGCAGGTCCTGGGCAACCGCGACCTGATGGCGGCCTTGGGCAATTCGCTGATCGTGGCGCTGGTGTCGTCGGCCATGGCGCTGGTGCTGGGGTTCCTTGCCGCGCATGCGCTGGCGCGGGTCAGGTTGCCGGGATCGGTCTGGATGCGGGGGGCGCTGATCGCGCCGATGACGGTCAGCTATCTGATCATCGCGCTGGGATTGCTGAGCCTGTTCAACCAGACCGGAGTGCGGTTGAGCCTTTGGACGGTCGGGATCGGGCATGTGGTGATCAACCTGCCCCTGTGCTTTGCGATCCTGTATGCCGCGATGGGGGACCAGCAGAAATCGGCGGAACGCGCGGCGCGGGATTTGGGGGCGTCGGAGGCGCGCGTATTGTGGCATGTCGCGGCCCCGATGCTGATGGCACCCATGGCAGCGGCATTTTTCCTGTCGGTGACGTTCAGCTGGGACGAGTTCATCATTGCCTTCCTTCTGACCCGGTTCGACGTGACCTTGCCGGTGGAAATCTGGTCGATGCTGCGGTCGGGGCTGTCGCCTGCAACGAATGCGGTGGGGTCGCTGGTGTTTCTGGTGTCGGTCACGGTGGCGATCTTCGGTGAGTTGATGATGCGGAGGCGGGGGTGACAGCGGGGGTGAAAATCGACGCGGTGTCGCAAGCTTTTGGCGCTGCCAAGGCGTTGGACGGCGTCAGCCTTGAGATTGCGGCGGGGGAATTTGTCGTGCTTCTGGGGCCGTCGGGTTGTGGCAAGACCACGCTGTTGAACCTGATCGGGGGGTTCACCGAGCCGACATCGGGGCGCGTCCTGATCGGCGGGCGGGACATGGCGGGGATCGCGCCCAGGGACCGGCCTACGACGACGGTGTTTCAGGACTATGCCCTTTTCCCGCATCTGACGCTGGCGGACAATGTGGCCTTTGGGTTGCGGATGCGGGGTGTGGCGGCGGGGGCGCGTCGGGAAAGGGCCGAAGAAATGCTGGCGCTGGTGGGCCTCGCCGGGCGCGGGGATCGTCGTCCGCATGAGCTTTCGGGCGGACAGCGGCAGCGGGTAGCCTTGGCGCGGGCGCTGGCGGTGGAGCCGGATGTGCTGCTGCTGGACGAACCGCTGGGGGCGCTGGATTTGAAACTGCGCCGCGCGATGCAGGATGAGTTGAAGGCGCTGCAACGGCGGCTGGGGACGACATTCGTGCATGTGACCCACGACCAGGAAGAGGCGATGGCGATTGCCGACCGGATCGTGGTGATGAATGCGGGCAAGGTGGAGGATTTCGGGCCGCCGCGCGAGGTTTACCTGCGGCCAAGGTCGCTGTTCACGGCGGGGTTTATGGGCGAGGTGAACAAGATCGCGGTGACGGATGGGCAGTCGGCATTGGGGCCTCTGGTGCCGGGGACGGGGACCTTGTGCATCCGGCCCGAGGCAATCGGGCTTGAGGGCGGACTGAAACTTGGGCGCGCAAAAGTCACGGACCTTGCGTTCTTTGGCGCGCATATCCGGGCGCATGCGGCAATGGTTGCGGCCCCGGACATGGACCTGATCCTGCACCTGCCGCCCGAAACCGCCGTCAATGTAGGGGATGTGCTTGACCTTTCGGCCCGCGCGCATGTTCTGTTGACCGCATGAACAGGGCAGATCCTTCCATCTGGTGGCGCGTCACGTCGCTGGGCGACGGTGTCACCCGGATCGACGAGCCGCTGATCCACGAATTCTACCGCTGCAATGTCTGGCATGTGCGGGGCCGCGACCGCGACATGCTGGTCGACAGCGGCATGGGGGTGGTCAGCTTGCGCGATCAGGTGGCGCTGGTGACGGAAAAGCCGCTTGAGGCGGTGGCGAGCCATACGCATTTCGACCATATCGGTTGTCACCACGAATTTCCCTGCCGGTCCTGCCACGGGGCCGAGGCGCATCTGATGCGGGCACCCACCCGTGCCAACACATTGGCCGACAAGTATGTGGAAGATGGGATTTTCGAGGTGATGCCGCCGGAACCCTATACCTCGGCCGCCTACCATGTCGGGGCCGCCCCGGCAACGCGGCTCTTGTGGGATGGCGATATGGTTGACCTTGGGGATCGCCGGTTCGAGGTGATCCACACGCCGGGGCATTCGCCCGGTGGCATCGCGCTCTGGGAGGCGGCGACGGGCATCCTTTTCTCCGGCGATATCGTCTATGACGGTGAGCTGGTCGAGGGCACCAGCTGGCTGGAGCAATGGCAGTATCGCGCGTCGATGGAACGCCTGCTGCGGCTGCCGGTGCGGGTGGTCCATGCCGGGCACTATCCCAGCTATTCCGGTGTGCGGCACAAGGAAATGATCGAAGGCTGGCTGCGCGGGAAAGACAATGGCCAAGTTTAACCAACCGCTTGGCGGTAACGAGATGCCGCGATTTGGCGGGCCCGCGACCTTCATGCGGCTGCCGACGCAACCCGACGCCGGGGGGCTGGACGTGGCATTCATCGGCATCCCGATGGATCACGGGACGTCCAATCGGTCGGGCACACGACTTGGCCCAAGGCAAATCCGCGATGAGTCCCGGATGCTGCGGCCCTACAACATGGCGACGGGGGCGGCGCCGTTCGACCATCTGCAGGTGGCGGACATTGGCGATGTGCCGATCAACACGTTCGATCTGAAAAAGACCGTCGATATCATCACGGACTACTATGACGGCATCCTGGCGCAGGGGGCGATCCCGCTGACCATGGGGGGCGATCATACGTTGACCTGGCCGATCCTGCGGGCGATCCGCAAGAAGCACGGGCCGGTCGCACTGATCCACATCGACGCCCATGCCGACATCAACGACACCATGTTTGGCGAAAAGGTCGCCCATGGCTGCCCGTTCCGCCGTGCCTGGGAGGATGGCTGCCTGATCAACGACAAGGTCTTTCAGATCGGCCTGCGCGGGACGGGATACGCGGCCGAGGATTTCAACTGGGCGCGGGACAAGGGCTGGACCGTGGTGCAGGCCGAGGCGTGCTGGCATCGGTCGCTGGTGCCGCTGCTGGACAAGGTGCGGCGCGTGATCGGTGATGCGCCGGTGTACCTGACCTATGACATCGACAGTCTTGATCCCGCGTTTGCCCCGGGCACGGGGACAGTGGAACCGGGCGGTTTGTCCACTTGGCAGGCCTTCGAGATCATCCGGGGGGCGGCGGGGCTGAACCTTGTGGGCGGCGATCTTGTCGAGGTCTCACCCCCCTATGATCCGTCGGGCAACACGGCGTTGATCGGGGCGAACCTGCTTTACGAGATGCTCTGTGCCTTGCCCGGTGTGCCGCGTCCGGACCGGGTCGATCCGGTGTTCTGAGGCGTCGCGCCTAGAAGATCATGGGCACCATCACCTCGGGTTCGATCACCTCGATCCCCGGCGGCAGCCCCGCCCGCAACGGACCCGCATCCTGCGCCAGTAAAGGGAATGTCTTGTAGTGGCACGGGATCACGCTGCGAAAGTTGAAATACTTGCGCGCCGCAAAAGCCGCGCGTTCCATATCCATCGTGTAATGCCCGCCCGCGCACAGGATGCCGATGGTCGGCTGGTGCAACTCGGCCATCCATTCCATGTCTGCCATGATGTCGGTATCGCCCGAGACGTAGATCACATGGCCTTCGCCCGCGATCATGAAACCCGCAGCAGATCCGCCCGGCAGCAGGGCACCCTGAAAATCAATACTGGCCGAATGGGTTGCGTTGACCATCGTCACATTCACCCCGCCCAGCGTGATCGTGCCACCCTTGCCGAACCCGACAGCATCGACCGATTTCGTGGCGCCTAGCCATTCGGCAAGCTCGTGGATGCAATAGACCTTGATGCCAAGCTCGGTTGCAATGGGCACCACATCGCCGGCATGGTCGCCATGCGCATGGGTCAGAAAGATGTGCGTGGCACCGGCAACAGCAGCGGTCCGCTGATCGGCGGGAAACATCGGATTTGCCGTCAGCCACGGATCGACCAGCAACACCGCGTCCTCGATGTCGATGCGAAAGCCCGAATGGCCCAGCCAAGTGATCTGCATGATATGTTCCTTGTCACCGCGTTCGGTGCAGAACCTAGGGCTGGCACATTGGCGCGGCGAGGTTTCATTTGGCGTTCTCTTTCAAGCGGGCAAAGGTTCGCCTGCATCCAGACCCTGCATCCGGACCCTGCAGGCGGATCCCTATGGCTTGCAGGGCCGCACGCGGGCGGCTAAACGGGGCGCAATCAGCGGGGGTTGCCTCTTGTCCATCGACATCGACACAGCACGCAAGGTGGCGAAACTCGCCCGCATCCGCGTGGACGAGGCGGCGTTGCCCGCGCTTGCCAGCGAACTTTCCGGCATCCTCGGCTTCATGGAGCAACTGAACGAGGTCGACGTGACCGGCGTGGAGCCGATGACATCCGTGACGCCGATGCGGCTGAAGCGCCGCGCGGATGTGGTGACGGACGGAAACATCCAAGGACAGGTCCTGAAGAACGCGCCGGATGCGCGCGAAGGGTTCTTTGCGGTGCCGAAGGTGGTCGAATGAGCGGTGCCAACAGCCTGACCATCGCCGCCGCGCGCGATGCCCTGCGCAGGCGTGATCTGACGGCGGTCGATCTGACCATGGCCTGCCTGACGGCGATGGATGCGGGCGACGCGCTGAACGCGTTCGTCCACAAGACCCCCGAGATCGCGCTGGATCAGGCGCGGGCGGCGGATGCACGTCTCGCCAGGGGCGATGCCCCGGCGATGTGCGGCATCCCGTTGGGAATAAAGGATCTGTTCTGCACCAAGGGTGTCCCGTCTCAGGCGGCGTCCAACATTCTGAAAGGGTTCCGGCCCGAGTATGAATCCACGGTGACGACGCAATTGTTCGATGCCGGCGCGGTGATGCTGGGCAAGCTGAACATGGACGAATTCGCCATGGGCTCGTCGAACGAAACCTCGTGTTACGGCAATGCCGTCAACCCCTGGCGGCGCGGCAATGACGATGCGGCGCTGACCCCCGGCGGGTCGTCGGGCGGTTCTGCCGCAGCGGTGGCGGCCGACATGTGCCTTGCCGCGACGGGAACAGACACCGGCGGGTCGATCCGTCAGCCTGCGGCCTTCACCGGCATCGTGGGCATCAAGCCGACCTATGGCCGCGTCAGCCGCTGGGGGATCGTGGCCTTCGCCTCCAGCCTTGATCAGGCCGGACCGATGACGAAATCTGTGCGGGATGCCGCGATCATGCTGGGCGCAATGGCCGGGCATGATCCCAAGGACAGCACCAGCGCCGACCTGCCCGTGCCGGATTTCGAGGCCGCGCTGACCGGCGACATCCGCGGCAAGCGGATCGGCATCCCGCGTGAATACCGCATGGACGGCATGCCGGACGAGATCGAGGCGCTTTGGCACGCCGGCATCGCGATGATGCGGCAAGCCGGGGCCGAGATCGTCGATATCAGCCTGCCGCACACGAAATACGCGCTGCCGGCCTATTACGTCATCGCCCCTGCCGAGGCGTCGTCAAACCTCGCGCGATATGACGGCGTTCGGTATGGCCATCGTGCCAAGCTTGCCCAGGGCGACGGCATCACCGAGATGTATGAGAAAACCCGCGCCGAAGGGTTCGGCAAAGAGGTCCAGCGCCGCGTGATGATCGGCACCTACGTTCTGTCGGCAGGGTTCTACGACGCATATTACAACCGTGCGCGAAAGGTGCGGGCGCTGATCAAGCGCGACTTCGAGACGGTGTTCGCCGATGGCATCGACGCGATCCTGACGCCTGCCACGCCAAGTGCTGCCTTTGGTCTGGGCGAGATGGCGGATGCCGACCCGATCAGGATGTACCTGAACGACGTCTTTACCGTGACGGTGAACCTTGCGGGTCTGCCTGGGATCGCCGTGCCGGTGGGGCTGGACCGCCAGGGACTGCCGCTGGGCCTGCAACTGATCGGGCGACCCTGGGACGAGGCCGGTCTGCTCAATCACGCCTATGTGCTGGAGCGCGCCGCAGGCTTTGTGGCCAAGGCCGACAAATGGTGGTAAGCGCCAGAAAAAGTCGCGAAAACGAGAGCAGACCATGCGCCTGACCTTTGCCATGCTGATCATCGCCCTGGGGCTTGCCGCCTGCACGCCCCCCCTGCCGGAGTCCGGCTCGCAGGGGGTCGGTTTTCAGGACTATGGCACCTATCTCAACCAGCAGTCGCGCGTGACGGCCGTGCCGGCCCCGGTCGTGCCGCCTGGATTCTCGCCCGCGGGGGTTGCCGCCGCGATCGACCGCGCCGAAGGAACGCAGCTCGCCACAGCCGCCCCCGCCCCGATTGACCCCAACGATCCCAACCGTCCGCGCGGCAATCAGCCCGCAGGAATTCAGCCGCAGAATGGCGAAGCGCTGGCAAGGCCGGGCGGCATTTCGGACGAACAGGACTTTGGTGCGGTGTCGCAGCGCGAGACCATCGAAAGCGACAAGGCCCGGATCGAGCGCAACCGTTCGCAATATGTCGTTGTGCAGCCCGGCGCCCTGCCGCAGCGCCCCGGCGGTACCGGGCCGAACATCGTGGAATATGCGCTGTCCACGACGCATGCGCTGGGCACCCAGATGTACAAGCGCAGCTCGTTCCGGGTGTCCGACCCGGCCTCGGCCTGCGCGCGCTATGGCTCGCCCGACCTCGCGCAAGAGGCGTTCCTGGCCAAGGGCGGTCCCGACCGCGACCGGCTCGGACTGGACCCGGACGGCGACGGCTATGCCTGTTCATGGGATCCGCGTCCGTTCCGCGCGGCCGCCAACTAGGGTCGCGGCAGGGTGTCCGGCCCGGCCCAGCCGTCGCCGAACTTTGGCAACCGACGCGACGGTGCGCGGCCCCGGCTGGTCGTGCTGCATTATACCGGGATGGACAGCCATGACGCCGCCCTGGCGCGATTGTGCGATCCCGTGGCCGAAGTGTCGGCGCATTACCTGATCGGGATGGATGGCGCCGTGACCGCGCTGGTGGACGAGGCACACCGGGCCTGGCATGCGGGCGCAGGGACCTGGGGCAGCATCACGGATGTCAATTCCCATTCCATCGGGATCGAGCTTGCCAATCCCGGCAACTGCCCGTTTTCCGAACCTCAGATGGCGGCGCTTGAGGGGTTGCTGGCGAGGGTGATGTCGCGCTGGAACATTGCGCCCCATCGCGTGATCGCCCACTCCGACATGGCCCCCCGTCGCAAGCGCGACCCCGGTCCCCGGTTCGACTGGCGGCGGCTGGCTCTGGGGGGGCTGTCGGTCTGGCCCGATCCGGCTGTCACTGCAACCCATATGCCCTTTGCGCAGGCCGCGCGCGCCTTTGGGTATCCCGACCTGCCCGAGGCCGACCTGCTGGACGCCTTCCGCCTGCGGTTCCGCCCCTGGGCGCGGGGGCCGCTTGACGCGGTGGATGCCGTATTGGCCGGTGATCTGGCCCGACGCTACCGGGTTGACGCAGCGCCTCCGGGCGCGTAACCCCTGCAGCGCGCGGATGGCTGGATGACCGCGGGGTTCGCGCCCCGAGGAAAGTCCGGACTCCATGAAGCAAGGGTGCCGGGTAACGCCCGGCGGGGGCAACCCCAGGGAAAGCGCCACAGAGAAAAGACTTCCCCTGTTCGCAGGGGTAAAGGTGAAACGGTGGGGTAAGAGCCCACCACGGACCGGGCAACCGGGACGGTATGGCAAGCCCCACCCGGAGCAATGCCGAATAGGGGCCCCATGCGGGTTGGTCCCGGCGCAGGCCGGGATACCGCCGCAGGGACGCTTCAGCCCCGGGGCCCGGGTTGGCAGCTTGACCGCCGTGGCAACACGGTAGGCAGAGGAATGGTCATCCATGGCGGGCAACCGCCGGGACAGAATCCGGCTTACAGGCCCTCCGCGCACATCGCCCCCTGCCTGGAGGGCACGTCCCCCGGACCGCAGGGATATTTGTGCAAAGATGAAGGCCGCGAGGTTTGACGGCGTGACCGTCGGTTTGGCGGTTGACTCTGGCGGTGCCATCCGTAAAAGGCAGGCTTCAAGAATTTCACCGGGGCCGTACGCGCACCGGGCTGTTGGAGACCGCGACCATGGCCAAACCGGCAACGATCAAGATCCGCCTGAACTCGACGGCAGGCACCGGGCACTTCTACGTGACCCAGAAGAACGCGCGCACGATGACCGAAAAGATGGTCGTCAAGAAGTACGACCCGGTCAAGCGCGAGCATGTCGAATACAAGGAAGGCAAGATCAAGTAGGGTCTTTGCCCCCGCCGCCGTCAGGGGCCGCGCCGTCAGGGTGCGGCCTTTTCATTTGGTCGAAGCCCGCTATCCTTGGCGCATGACGCCGCGCGTTGACAGCCTGACCCTGCGCCATGCGACGCCTGCCGATCTGTCGGCGGTCGATGCGCTTATGGCGCGCAGCTATCCTCGGTTGCTGGCGCGGGACTATGCGCCGTCGGTGATGGTGCTGGCAGTGCCGATCATCTGCCGCGCCCGGCCCGAGCTTCTGGCGTCCGGGCGCTATTGGCTGGCCGAGGGCGACCGCGGCCGCGTGATCGCGGCAGGCGGATGGAGCGTGCGGCACGCTCTGGCGGCGGTGCGCCACGTGGCGACCGACCCTGATGCGGTCCGGCGCGGCGTGGGGCGCGCGCTGATGGGCCGGGTGATGGAGGAGGCGCGGGAGGCAGGGTTTACCGGCATGGAGTGCCTGTCGACCCTGACGGCAGTGCGCTTCTATGCCGCGGTCGGGTTCCGCGCGCTTGGCCCGGTGCGGGTGAATCTGGCACCCGGCATCGACTTTCCGGCGGTACGGATGATCCGCGATCTGGCGTGATGGCGCATGAAAAAGGGCCGGTCCTGCGACCGGCCCCGTTTCGTTCAGGCCGCTGCGGCGATTATTCGCGGTTGCCCATGAACTGCAGCAGGAACATGAACATGTTGATGAAGTCGAGATAAAGCGTCAGCGCGCCCATGATCGCCGACTTGCCCAGCCATTCGCTGTCCATTGCCTGCGCGTGTTGCACGTAGTCCGACTTGATCTTCTGCGTGTCGAACGCGGTCAGGCCCGCAAAGATCAGCACGCCGATGACCGAGATCGCAAAGGCCAGCGCCGAGGAGGCAAGGAAGATGTTCACAACCATCGCGACGATCAGGCCGATCAGCCCCATCATCAGGAACGTCCCCATGCCGCTGAGGTCACGTTTGGTCGTGTACCCGTACAGCGACAGGCCCGCGAACGAGATCGCGGTGATCAGGAAGGTCTGCGCGATCGACACGCCGGTAAAGGCGATGAAGATCCAGGCCAGCGACAGGCCCATCACGGCGGCGAAAGCATAGAAGTAAAGTTGCGCTGCGGCATAGGAGAGCCGGTTGATCAGCGCGCCAAAGGCAAACACCATGATCAGGGGCGCAAACACCGCGATCCAGCCAAGGATCGTCATGCTGCCCGTGTCGGGATTGCGCAGAATGCTGAACAGCGTGTCCGAGGTGCCGACACCCCAGGCAACGCCGCCGGTCAGCAGCATGCCGACGGACATCAGCCCGTAGACCTTGTTCATGTGGGCCTTGAGCCCGGCGTCGACCTGCGCGGTTTGAGCGCCCGCGCCGACCGATCGAATGGTTTGATAGTCAGCCATGTGAAGCCTCCGAAATTGCACCCATGCGGAAAGCCGTTTCCAGCCCTGCCCGCGCACCCATCGAATATCGGGGGTGATCCGCCGGATTTCAAGTCGCAAGGTCCTATTGGACAGGAGATTCTGCCGGGCGTTCAGCATTGCCCCGAACGGGCGTCGTACCAGTAGCCGGGCGCGTCCCAGACCGGGCGGCGCGTCTCTGCCTCGGCCTCGGCGCGCGACAGGCCGATGTCGCGCAAGAGATGGTCGTCCAGGGTCGCAAGATGTCGGCGCCCGCGCGCTGCGATCAACATCGCCGCAACCCGCCGCCAGACGCTGCGGCGGGACCGGCTTGCCAGGAGTCCGCTATGGTCGAGGGTCAGGGTCATCGTCTTTTTCCATCTAATTATGTCATCAGTTATTGCCTAAGGATCATTTATTGTGATAATATCTGGCGTTCTGGTGTATTTGTGAAGCGAATAATTTTTAACTGTAACATCACAAAAGGTGAACGATGGCCCGAACTCTTGACCTGACCGCGCTGCGATCCTTTACGGCGGTCGCTGATGCGGGTGGCGTGACCCGCGCGGCGGGTCTTCTGAACCTGACGCAATCCGCCGTGTCGATGCAGATCAAGCGTCTGGAAGACAGCCTTGGGCTGGGGCTTTTCTCGCGCGCGTCGCGCCGGATGGCGCTGACCGCCGAGGGTGAACAGCTATTGGGCTTTGCGCGCCGGATGCTGGCGCTGAATGACGAGGCCTTGTCGCGCCTGACCACCGCCAGCTACGAGGGCGAGCTGCGCCTCGGCGTGCCGCATGACATCGTCTATCCGGCCATTCCCGGCATCCTGAAGCGGCTTGCAGCGCAGTATCCGCGCATGCGCATCAATCTGGTGTCATCTTTCACGGTTCTCTTGAAGGTGGCCTTTGACCGGGGCGAACTGGACGTGATGGTCACGACCGAAGAGCGGCCCGGGGCGCATGGGGTGGAACTGGCGCGGCGCGATCTGGTCTGGGTCGGCGCCAGGGATGGCGTCGCGGCGCAGCGGCGCCCGCTGCGGCTGGGCTTCAAGGACAGTTGCCTGTTCCGGCCCGCCGTGCAGGCGGTGCTGACGGCTGCCCAGATACCCTGGGAGATGGCGGTAGAGGCGGAAAGTGAACAGGTGATCGAGGCGACGGTGGCGGCTGACCTCGCCGTCACCGCGCGGCTGCGCGACGCTCTGCCCACGGGGGTCGTGGTGATCGAGCCGCGCGGGCAACTGCCGGATCTGGGTGATCTTGGCATCTGCCTTTATGCCGCGCCGACCCTGACCGGTGAGGTGGCCGAGACCCTGCTGCAAGAGTTGCGCGTGGCCTATGGCGGCTGAACGTTGCCGGCCGACGGCTCATCCTTGAATTGTGCAGGGACTTGGGCGAGAATGCCTCTGGTTGGCGGAAGCGTCCGGGAATGGGCCAATCTTTGCTGATCGGGCAAAAACCCGCCGATGGAGATCGCAAAATGCAAAGAAACTTCCACGATCATCGCAATTTGCACTGCAGTTTGCAAAACAGCCTAAAGGCGAGTCTGTCTGGTGTTTAGCGCGCCCCGGCTGTCAAGCTCTGCCTTGCGCTGAATTCTTTGCCGTCTGTATAATTGGACATATCCAAAAGGACAGGTTTTGCCCCCGATTTCGAGTTTTTGTGGATAAGGTGATTTCGGGAGACTTTGGCACGATATTTGCTATAGTAGAGGTATGGGGAAGTAAATCAGTGACGTTAGTATATGGAGAGTAGAATGAAGCACCCGGTTGACGCCCATGTGGGAAAACGTATCCGCCATCGTCGGTGGATGGTGGGCATGACCCAGCAGCAGCTTGCTGACAAGGTGGGAATCAAGTTCCAGCAGATTCAAAAGTACGAGACGGGGATGAACCGCGTCAGTGCGTCGCGTCTATGGGATATTGCCGATGCCCTGGGCGTTGCGATTGCCTTCTTTTTCGAAGGTCTGGATGAGGTTCGCGAACAGGTGAAGGCCAATGCCGGCGATTTCATGGCCGACAAAGAGGCGCTGGAATTGGTGCGGTCGTACTATGCGATCCCCGAGGCACAGCGTCGTCGGCTGTTTGACCTGGCCCGCGTCCTGAGCGACGCAGCCTGAGACGGGCCTGACTTGACCCCGGTGCCTTCAGCCGCTAGCGGCTGAAGGACATTTGCCGCACGAACTGGCGGCTGGTTGCAGGATGCGACGGGGGTTTAAGGTGCCGGACATAAAGACACCCGTGGCGGCGGACCTGATCGCCACGGCGCATGCGTTGGCCGATGCGGCCCGCATTGCGACGCTCAAGCATTTTCGGACCGCCGACCTCGCTGCCGAAACCAAGGAAGCGCACCGATTTGATCCCGTGACCGCCGCCGACCGGCTGTCCGAAGAGCGGATGCGCGCGATCCTCGCCGAACGCCGCCCGGATGACGCCATCCTGGGCGAAGAATTCGGGTCGAAATCCGGCATCTCGGGACTGACCTGGGTGCTGGACCCGATTGACGGCACGCGCGGATATCTTGCCGGCACGCCGACCTGGGGGGTGCTGATCTCGGTCGCCGATGCGTCGGGGCCGATCTATGGCATCATCGACCAGCCCTATATCGGCGAGCGGTTCGAGGGCGGGCTGGGAGTTTCGCGCCTCACCGGCCCGATGGGCTTGCAAGTCCTGAAAACCCGTGCCCCGCGTGCGCTGGACCAGGCGATCCTGTTCACCACCTTTCCCGAGGTTGGCACGTCCGAGGAACAGACCGCCTTTCGACGCGTCACACCGCAGGTGCGGCTGGTCCGGTACGGCATGGATTGCTATGCCTATGCCCTGATCGCGGCGGGGCAGATCGACCTTGTGATCGAGGCGGGACTGCAGGCCTATGACGTTCAAGCCCCCATCGCGGTGATCGAGGCGGCAGGGGGCATCGTCACCGACTGGGAGGGACGGCCGTGCCATGATGGCGGGCGGGTCCTGGCTGCGGCCAATCCAGAGGTCCATGCCCGGGCGCTGGCGCTGTTGAAAGGGTAGGGGGGCTCACCCCCCGAAAGGTCCGCGGCGCGCGGCCCTTTTCCCCCGAGGATGCTTGCGAAGAGGTGAAGGGGCTTGCCGCGCGCGCCACGGTGGCTAGTCTTGGCATCAGCCGCGTCCTGAGTCCTTTCCCCCCTTCTGTCGGGCCGCCGGTCGTCGTTCCACCGAAGGGGCCGATTTGGGGGAACGCGCATGGGTGACATTCTGATCAGAGGTGCGGATGTTGTCGTCACGATGGACGACGCGCGGCGCGAACTGGGGGTGGCAGATGTCCTGATCCGGGCCGGCGTCATCCTGGGCGTCGGCAACGGGTTGCCTGCGGGGGCTGCGCGGGTCATCGACGCGCGGGGTTGCGTGGTGACGCCGGGCCTGGTCAACACGCATCATCATCTGTTCCAGACCCTGACCCGCGCCGTGCCGGCGGCGCAGGATGCGCTGCTGTTCGGCTGGTTGAAGTCGCTCTATCCGATCTGGGCGCGGTTCGGGCCGGAGGACATGTTTGTTTCCGCGCAGGCGGGGCTGGCGGAACTGGCGCTGTCGGGCTGCTCGCTGACATCGGACCATCTGTACCTCTATCCCAATGGCGCGCGGCTGGACGACACCATTGCTGCAGCGGCTGAAGTCGGCCTGCGGTTTCACCCAACGCGCGGGGCGATGAGCATCGGCGAGTCTGCCGGCGGTCTGCCGCCGGACAGCCTGGTAGAGGCCGAGGCTGCGATCCTGAACGACATGATCCGTGTGGTGGATCGGTTCCACGATCCGCGCGAGGGCGCGATGGTTCGTGTCGGCCTTGCGCCTTGCTCGCCATTTTCCGTCAGCCGGAACCTGATGCGCGAGACTGCGCTTCTCGCGCGCGACAAGGGCGTGATGCTGCACACCCATCTGGCCGAGAACGACGAGGACATCGCCTATTCTTTGGCCCAGTTCGGCTGTCGTCCGGGGCAATATGCCGAAGACCTGGGCTGGACCGGCCCGGATGTCTGGCACGCGCATTGCGTCAGGCTTGATCGTTCGGAAATTGATCTTTTTGCCCGGACGCGCACCGGGATTGCGCATTGCCCCTGTTCGAATTGTCGCCTTGGCTCCGGGATCGCCCCGGTCCGCGCGATGCGGGATGCGGGCATGCGGGTCGGGCTTGGCGTCGATGGGTCGGCCAGCAACGACAGTGGCAACCTGATCGCCGAGGCGCGGATGGCGATGCTGCTGCAGCGTGTCGCGCGGGGCGCGGACGCGATGTCGGCACGCGAGGCGTTGTGGATCGCAACGCGGGGCGGGGCCGAGGTGCTGAGGCGCGACGATTGCGGGCAACTGGCGGTGGGCAAGCGTGCCGATATCGCAATCTGGGATGTCTCGGGCATCGAGGCGGCGGGGTCATGGGACCCGGCGGCCCTGCTGCTGGCCGGGCCAATGCGGGTCAGAGATCTTTTCGTCGAGGGACGACAGGTGGTGGGCGGCGGTCACATGCTGACAATCAATTTGGCCGCTGTCGTCGCGCGGCAGAACCATCTGGCGCGGACCCTGATGCAATGATACCGGGCGATCAAAGGCGGAGGTCCCGATGTCCCACAACTACGAATCCCAGCGGCGCGATACTTATGCCAGCTTCAAGGACATCCAGGGGATCAGGCTGCCGAAAGAGGCGGTGATCGACTTTCTCTTCTTCATCGAGGAACTGGATGCGGACTGGGTGGCACTGGAAAAGGCGCTGCAGAAGGAAGGTTTCCGCACCCGCCGCGACACGGACGGCGAGACGCTGGTGGCAAGCTACGGCCCGATGCCGGTGACGCCCGAGGCGATCTGGGTGCAGGAGCGGATCGCCACAGGCATTGCCCTGAAGTTCGACTTTTATCCGGATGGGTGGGAGTTGGCAGAGTAGGCCGGTCCGCCGGGCTTTGCTGCCCTGATCCCGGACATGTGAAAGTGACCCTGCCCGTTGCAACTGGTAATGACGGCGGAATGGTTCTAGCCAGCCGTCAACAGCTACCTTGGATTGCGGGACATGGACGACTGTATCGTGATTGGCGGCGGTCCTGCAGGACTGACTTCAGCGCTGTATCTTGCGCGCTTTTTGCGCTCCGTCACAGTGTTTGACGCGCAAGAGGGCCGGGCCGGAACAATCCCGAAAACGCACAATGTTGCGCCGTTCCCGGACGGGATTTCGGGGAGCGATCTTCTGGACAGGATGCGTCGCCATGCGCGGCAATACGGTGCCAGGCTGGAAAATGCGACGGTCAGCGCAGTTGCACGTCAGGGTGACATTTTCCACGTCACGACAAAAGATGAAATGCGGACGGCACGAACCGTCATTTTCGCGACCGGCGTGGTGAACCATCGTCCGCCGCTGTCAGATGCCGAGCACGACTTCGGGCTGAATCGGGGGCTGATCCGCTACTGTCCGATATGCGACGCCTTTGAAATCCGCAACAAGCGGATCGCCGTGCTGGGCAGCGGTGATCACGGCCTTGCCGAGGCGGAGTTCATTGCGCCTTATTCGAAGTCGGTCACGCTGATCCCGCCGGACGGTACGGTCGCTGTCGCCAGGCGCGGAATTGAAGGCCTGCCGTCCGCCATGAGCACGATGACCCTGTCGGAATCGGAGGCCATCGTGACGCTTAAAAGCGGCGAGCGTCGCGCTTTTGACAGCCTGTATGTCGCCTTGGGGACCACGCCGCGAACAGCGCTGGCCACCGGGTTGGGGTTGCATCTGGGCGACCGCGGTTGCCTGAATGTTGATTCACGGCAAAAGACACTGATTCCAGGGGTTTACGCGATCGGTGATGTAACCGACGGCTTGGACCAGATCGCTGTTGCAATGGGACAAGCTGCGGTGGCGGCGACGGCGATCCACAACGACTTGCGGGGTCTGGTCCGCTAACGCCCCGGTGTGGCGCGACATGTTGCCAAATGCCCGTAATGCTCAGAAAGTCTCGTGCATGTGATAACCTTGGGCGTTTGGTCACGCGCGGGCATATTCTTGTCCCCCGACCCACACCGCCCGTATCGCCCGGTCATCCCCCATCATCACCGTCGGGAAAACCGCCTCCCACACATCCCCCGCCCGCGTCACCGCCTGCGCAATCGCGGGTGTGCTGGCCAGATC
The DNA here is from genome assembly GCA_021155205.1 of Rhodobacterales bacterium. Classification (GTDB taxonomy): domain Bacteria; phylum Pseudomonadota; class Alphaproteobacteria; order Rhodobacterales; family Rhodobacteraceae; genus JAJNPS01. The sequence continues at coordinate 33,060 of JAJNPS010000048.1, read as the reverse complement.
CACCACCACCAGATCCGCCTCCATCCCCACCGCGATGTTTCCGATCATCCGCTCGGCCCGCAGCGCCCGCGCCGACCCCAGTGTCGCCAACCACCACAGTTGCGACGGATGCAGCGCCTGACCCCGCAGTTGCGCCACCTCGTAGGCGGCCGCCATCGTGCGCAGCATCGAAAACGACGACCCGCCCCCGGTATCGGTGGCCAGCCCCACGCGCAGGGTCCGCGCCAACCCCGTGTCGAACAACCCTGACCCGATGAATGTGTTCGAGGTCGGGCAGTGCACGACGCTCGCCCCCGCCTCGGCCAACCGCGATTTTTCGCGCGCTGTCAGATGGATGGCATGGCCAAAGACAGCCCCCTCGCGCAGCAATCCTTGCGCTTCATAGGTATCAAGATAGTCGCGCGACTGGGGGAACAACTCCCTGACCCAGGAGATTTCGTCATGCTGTTCGGAAAGATGCGTCTGCATCAGGCAATCGGGGTATTCGCGCCACAATGCCCCCAGCGCCGCCAGTTGTTCGGGCGTGGAGGTCGGCGAGAACCGGGGTGTGATGACATACGAGAGCCTGTCCACCCCATGCCATTTCTCCAGCAGCGCCTTGCTGTCGTCATAGGCGGACTGCACGGTATCGCGCAGCCCCTCGGGCGCGTGGCGGTCCATGCAGGTCTTGCCCGCCCAGACCCGCAGGTCGCGCGCGCGCGCCGCGTCGAAAAACGCCTCCACGCTGCCGGGATGGATGGTCGCAAAGGTGCACATCGACGTCGTGCCATGCGCCAGTGCCAGGTCCAGATAGCGGTTGGCCACAGTATCGGCATAGCTGCGGTCGGCAAACCGCATCTCTTCGGGGAAGGTATAGGTGTTCAGCCAGTCGATCAGCCGCTTGCCCCAGCTCGCGATGATCGCCGTTTGCGGGTAATGCACATGCGCGTCGATGAAGCCCGCCGAAATGAGGCACCGCCCATAGTCCGTGACCCGCGCCTCGGGATGTGCCCGGCGCAAGGCATCCGCCGACCCGACTGCCTTGATCCGCCTTTCATCGACCAGAACGGCCTCGTCGATCCGCGCCGCCTCGGGCCCCGCAACGAAGGGATCGGCCGCGAAAGACAGTACCCGCCCCAGAATAAGATCGGCCATGGCATTTCCAGTGTCGTTTTGATGTGCGAAGGCTAGTGCGTTATGGGGCAAGCGTAAATCGCCATCGGTCCGGTTTTCCGACCGGATCCGGGTGCCAAACGTGAGGATCAGCGATGTCGGAACTGCGGGATGACGGTCGCGAGATGATGCTGGACGAGGCCAGGATCGAGGCTGTGCTGGCCGCGATCGGCGCCGAGGACGGCCCGACGCTGGTTGCCCTTTTGCAACCGCTCCACCCGGCGGACATTGCCGACCTTCTGGAACAGATCGGTGCGGGGGAACGCGCGGTCTTTCTGCGCCTGGCGGTGGGAGAGATCGACGGCGACGTGCTGTCCGAAGTCAGCGAGGGCATCCGTGAAGAGGTCATCGCCGCCTTGCCGCCCGAGGTGGTGGCCGAAGCGGTACGCGATCTGCATACCGACGATGTCGTGGACATCCTCGAGGATTTGGAGGCCCCGGCGCAGGGCATGATCCTGGACGCGCTGGAAGCTGTCGACCGGATCGCCGTCGAACAGGCGATGTCCTATCCCGAGGAGTCCGCCGGTCGTCTGATGCAGCGCGAGGTGGTCGTCGCCCCCGAACACTGGACTGTCGGACAGGCCATCGACTACCTGCGCGAGGCCGACCACCTGCCGGACCAGTTCTACCATATCGTCCTTGTCGATCCGCGAATGAAGCCCCTGGGCTATGTCACCTTGGGCCGGGTGCTGTCGGCCCAGCGCGATGCGGCGCTGAAAGACATCCAGGAGGACAGCTTTCGCGTGCTCGAGGCGGACATGGCCGAGGATGACGTGGCCTATGTGTTCAACCAGTACCACCTGATTTCCTGTCCCGTGGTCGATGTTGCCGGGCGGCTGGTCGGTGTGATCACCATCGACGATGCGATGAACGTGCTGGATGACGAACATGAAGAGGACATGCTGCGCCTTGCCGGGGTCGGGGACGAGACCAGCCTGTCGGACAACGCGTTTCAGACCGTGCGGCAGCGCCTGCCCTGGCTGGTGGTGAACCTGTTCACCGCGTCGCTGTCGGCCATCGTGATCAGCCAGTTCGTGCAGACCATCACGGCGCTGGTGGCCTTGGCGGCGCTGATGCCCATCGTCGCCTCCACCGGGGGGATCGCGGGCACGCAGTCGCTGGCGGTGGCCGTGCGGGCACTTGCGACGCGCGACCTGACGCGCGCCAATGCGCGGCGGGTCGTCTTGCGGGAACTGGGGGCGGGTGTCCTGAACGGCATTGGCCTTGCGCTGATCCTGGGGGTGGCGGCCACACTGATCTTCGGCAATCCGCAACTGGGCGTCGTCCTAGGGATCGCGATGATCGTCAACCAGATCGTGGCGGCCCTGGGCGGCGTGCTTGTGCCCCTGACACTGGAGCGGTTTGGCCTTGACCCCGCGCTCGCCTCGGGGACCTTTGTCACCACGCTGACGGATGTGATGGGATTCTTTGCCTTTCTGGGGCTGGCGACGGTGCTGCTGGTATGATCGAGGACGCCAAGGCTCTTGCCCGGAAAGCCGCCTTTGCCGCGCGCAAAGAGGCTTTCGCGGCGGGGCAGGGGGATGCGGCACATCACTTGCTGTCAGCACTGGAACCCCATCGTGGCAAGGTTCTGGCAGGCTACATGCCGATGCGGACCGAGATTGACCCTTTGCCCGCAATGGCCGCGCATCAGGGTCGGGTCGGGGTGCCCGTCATCCTGGGCAAGGGGATGCCGCTGCAGTTTCGCGAATGGACCCCCACTGCCGACATGATCGAAGGCGCGTTCAAGGCGCTGATCCCGGCCACTGGCGGCTGGGTAATGCCGCAGGTCCTTATCGTGCCGCTGCTTGCGTTTGATGCACGCGGCTACCGGCTGGGCTATGGCGGCGGGTTCTATGACCGGACGCTGGAAGGGCTGCGCGCAAAGGGTCCGGTGGTCGCCATCGGCTATGCGTTCTCGGCGCAGGAAGTACCCGAAGTGCCGATTGACGCCACCGATCAGAGGCTGGATATGATCGTGACGGAACATGGGGTGAGCTACTTTACCTGACCCGTTTCACCTTTTCGCAAATATCCCGGGGTCCGGGGCAGCGCCCCGGCCTTACCGCGCGATCGCCTCTTGGCGCACGAACATGTTGGCCCAGGCGCGGTCGATCAAATCCGGGGTCATGTGATAGGGGCGGCCCTCGAACTCACACACCGCGATCATCTGGTCGATCAGGTAGACCGGCTGATAGTTGGCATAATTGTTCTCGATGGTCGGGAACTTGACCTTCATCAGGTGCAGCAGCGCGCGCTCGTCCAGCGGCATCTTTTTCTTGCGCGCCACCATGGCAAAGATTTTCAGGAAGTTTTCCTGGTTTGGCCCGTCGATCTTGATCTTGAAGAAGATCCGCCGCAGGGCCGCGCCGTCAAAGATTTCGTTGGGGTGAAAGTTGGTCGAAAAGATCACCAGCGTGTCGAACGGCACGGTGAACTTTTCGCCCGATTGCAGCGCCAGGATGTCGCGGCTTTCCTCCAGCGGCACGATCCAGCGGTTGACGATCTTTTGCGGCGGTTCGGCCTGGCGACCAAGGTCGTCGATGATGAAGATGCCCCCCGTCGCCTTCAACTGCAGCGGTGCCTGATAGGTGCGCGCGGTCGGGTTGTAGGTCAGGTCGAGCATTTCCAGCGACAACTCGCCGCCAGTGATCACCGAGGGGCGTTCGCAATAGACATAGCGGTTGTCAAATCGGTTGGCGCTGCGGCGAAGCGCGTTCGGATCGTCAACCTGCGATTCCGCCGCCGAATGCACGATCGGATCATAGACCGAGATGATCTGGCCGGAATATTCGATGGCGCGGGGCACAAACACCTTGTCGCCGAGGGCCGCGCGGATGCCGTGGCTGATCGACGACTTGCCGTTGCCGGGCGGGCCGTACATCAGGATCGACCGCCCCGAGGTGACAGCCGGGCCAAGGTTGTCGATCAGGTCGGGCGGCAGGATCAGGTGGCCCATGCCCGACATCAACTGCTGGCGGCTCAGCTTGATGTCACGCACCGACTGGCGTTTCACCTGCTCGGCATAGGTCGCCAGCGGCACGGGCATCGCACCGTAATATTCCGACTGCGACAGCGCATCGAGCGCGCGCGCCTTGCCCGCATCGGTCAGCTGATAGCCCATCTCGTTGCCGGATGTCGCGTGCAGGGTGCCCGTCGCCTCCAGCAGTTTCTGGCTGCGCGCGGCGTCCACAAGGTCCTGCGTCAGGTTGACCGGCAGGCTGATCGCGACGCTGATCGCCGACACCTGGTCCAGGTTGGTGCGGAACATCGTTTTCAGAAGGATGTCGCGCATCATCACCGCCGACAGGCCGGTATCGGCCAGCATGCGCGGCGCCGGGGGGGCGGTGACGGAGGTGCCGGTGGTCGGCGTTGCCTGGATGTTCATTGTTGCCACCTTTGAAACGATCGGGCAGGGCATGCACCCTTTCCCGCGTCGTAGCGGCAAACCGTGTCAGCCTTGAGGCCAGAACGCGGCAAGATGATAGATGACGACCATTCCTGCCAAAGCGAGGCCGGCGGGAAACTTGTGGTGGGTCCAACTGACCCAATCGGGCGTTGCCGCGCGCACCGCCGGTACGGCGCGCAGGATGCGGTGCAGGACGACCGCGCCGAAAAGACAGATCGAGACCACGATCAGCACCAGCACCGTATCGCCGCCGGTAAAGAACGGCGCCATCGCGGCGGCAAACTTGGCGTCGCCCGCGCCCAGCATGCCAAAGCTGCTCATCAGGAAGCCGATCACCAGCACGATGGCCAAAAGCGCAAAGCCCCAGGCAAAGGCGCGCCAGTCATGCACCAGCCAGCCGAACAGTACCCAGACCCCGGCCAGCGCCATCACCGCCCGGTTGGGAATTTTCATGGATTTCATGTCGGACCAGCCGACCCAGACTGCAATCGGCAGGATCGGGATCAGCAGCCACAAGGGCGAGAACAGATCCATCAGTTCGTCACATTCGCATCCATTGCCGCAAGGCTGCGCGCGGCGGCCTCGAAATACTGCGGATGGGTTTCAACGGCCTGTTCCAAAAGACCTTTTCCGACATTGCTGTCCCCCTGCTTGATCGCGGCAAGGGCGGCGGTGTACATCAGTTCGGCGCGTTCGACCTGCGTCATCTGCACCACGGGCAGATCGTATTTGCGCTGTGCCGCGCGGGCGAGAACCAGGTTGTTCTTGGCGGTGAACATGCCCGGATCGTAGGTCAGCGCCTCGGTAAACAGCTTTTCGGCACCGGGATAGTCCTCGCGCGACAACTTGGAATAGCCCCAGTTGTTCAGCACACCGGCAGGCCGCGTGGTCAGGCCGACGGCGATCTCGTAAAAGCTGTCGGCCTTGGTCCAGCTCTTCTTGCTGTCGGCCACCATCGCCTCCAGCCGATAGCGGTCAAAGGTCTCAAAGGTGGGGGGGATCTTGTTCAGTTCCGCCTCGGCCTCGGGCCATTTGTTGTCGCGGATCAGGGCGTCGGCATAGCTGACCTTGTCGTCGTTGGTGCCCTCGGGGCTTGCGGCAACGGCGGCCCAGATGCGCACCGCCTCGGTCGGCTTGCCGGCGCGGACCAAGGACTTGGCCAGGCTGCGTTTGAGGTCGACGCGATCAGGGTTTTCTTCGGCGGCCCGCTTGAAATAGGTCACCGCCTCTTCGGGATCGCCGACGGTCAGCATCACATCGTTGAGGTTGGTTTCGTCGATCACATTGACACTGTCGACAGCGCGGTCGACCTGCGCGTTCTTGTCCGTGCAGGCGGAAAGGCCCGTCATGCCCACAAGGAGCAGGCCCATCAAGATCGGTCGGCGCATGTTTTGCGTCCTTTTTTGCTGCTCGTTTCGGATGTCTCTTAGAGTTGCGTCAACAGGACATAGCGGCCCTTTTCACGCCTCACGAGAGAGAACGACCCGGTTTCCTCGGTGTCATCATAGCCTTGCTGTTCGGTTTTCGCGATAGCGAGGCGCAGATTTTCACGGATGGAGTCCGATTGGCCACTGTCGGCGGCAAAGGCTTGCTGAAAGACCACGCGCGCCTCGCCCAGTTTGCCGCGTTCCATCAGCACGACGCCCAGGTTGTTCAGCGCAGGCACGAACGCGTTGTCGATGTCCAGCGCGCGGCGCAACATCTGTTCGGCCTGGCCAAGCCGCCCCAGCGCCAGGTTGGCCGACCCGATGGCCGACAGCACATCGACGTCGATGCCGCGTTCGCTGGCGGCGCGCAGATAGGCCTTCAGGGCCAGTTCGGGTTCGCCGGATGCCATCAGCCGGTGGCCCACCAGAAGCCCGTCCACCGCCTCGCCGCGTGCATCGACGCCATAAGGCGCATTGCGCGATGCCGCCGTTGTGCCAAGGCCGCCGGCGTTTCCGCAGGCGGCCAAAAGACAGGCAAGGGCAAGCAGACTGGCTGGCCTTGTATGCAAGCTGGGACTTAACTCCCCATCATCAGCGTAATGCCATAGACCGACGGCCCGATCAGGATGATCAAAAGCGGCGGCAGTGTGAAGAGCATTGTGCCAAGGGTCAGCTTGGTCGGCAAGACGTTTGCCTTTTCTTCGGCGCGCATGACACGTTTGTCACGCATTTCGGCGGAATAGACGCGCAGGGCTTCGGCGATCGAGGTGCCGAACGTCGCCGACTGGATCAGCGTGGTCACGAAAGATGCAACATCGGGAATGCCGCAGCGTTCGGCCATGTCGCGCAGCACGTCCTTGCGGTCCTTGCCGGCCTTGATCTCTTGTGCGATCAGGTCGAACTCGTCTGCCAGCGCCGGATAACCGGCACGGCTTTCCTTGCCGACGCGGATGATCGACTGGTCCAGCGACTGCCCGGCCTCGACGCAGACCAGCATCATGTCCAGCGCGTCCGGAAAACCCTGCACGATTTCGGTCTGGCGCTGCTTGATCCGCTTGTTGACCCAGTAGCGCGGCAGGTAGTAGCCCGCGACGCCGGGGATCAGGATGAACAGCATCATCTGCTGCGACGAGATTTCGCCCGTCGCCGACCGGACGAGCGCATAAAGCGTGCCCAGCACCAGCGCGCCGATGCCAAGGATGAACTGCGAGGCGTGGAACATGCGCACGGAATTCTTGGCACGATACCCCGCCTGCAGCATCCGCATCTTGGCGGCCGACATCTCTTCCTGGTTCTGGGGTTCAAGGAACTGTGCGAACCGCTCCAGCTTGTCGCTCTTTTCGCCGCGGCGAAGGGTCGGCCCCGCGCCGGATGCAGCACTCTTTTCGGTGCGCTGCGATTTCAGCTTGGCAAAGGCATTGGGGCGCCGTTTCAGCATCGTGGGCAGCGTCAGGCCCATCATCAAGAGGCCCAAAAGGCCAAGCGCCATCACCGGACCCAGCGGGCCCAGCGTGTCGATCAGCATCTGATTGATCCCGTTCAGCACCGTCGTCACCTCTTATACTTTGATATTCGTCATCATTTTCATGTAGATGATGTTGACGATCAGAAAGACCGCCACTGCCAGACAGGCCGGAATGAAAGCCGGTGTGTCCATCACCTCGTCATAGTAGTCGGGCTGGATGATGTTGATGCCGATCAGGGCAAAGATCGGAAAGCCGGACAGGAACATGCCGGAGAACTTCGCTTCGGCGGTGATCGCCTTGACGCGGCGGAACAGCTTGAACCGGGCGCGGATCACGCGGCTGAGGCCTTCAAGGATTTCCGCCAGGTTGCCGCCCGACTGCTGCTGGATCGTCACGGCGACGGCAAGAAAGCGAAGGTCCTGATTGTCCATCCGTTCGGCAAAGGCCTTGAGCGATTCCGCGATGTCCCGCCCATAGGCGGCCTCGTCGGCGATCACGCCGAATTCGGTGCCGAGGGGGTCGGGGATTTCCTTGGACACGATGCCGATGGCGGCGCTGAACGGGTGGCCGACACGCAAGCTGCGCACCATCAGTTCCACCGCATCGGGCAGTTGTTCATCCATCAGCGCCATGCGCTTTTTGGCCTTCTTGTTCACCCAGACATAGACGCCCCCGATGCCCATGCCGATGGCCAGCACGATCCGCACTCCGTTCGACGCCGATGTGCCTACCGTCAGTGCCAGATAGCTGAACACCGCAAGACCCGCCATGATGCCGATCAGCGCCTTGGGAGAGAAGGCGATATTGGCCTTTTGCGCCTTGGAGGCGAGGATCGAATACAGCGGGATGCCGCGCGATTTCATGTGCTGGGTCATCTCCTTGCGGAGCTGTTCCAGCACTTCTTCGCGGTTGCCGTTCTTTTCCAGCAGGGCCAGGCGGCGGCTGACGCGGTTGTTCAGGCTGATCGACTTGCCGAACACCGTTAGGTAAAGGCCCTCGACCAGCACCACGACAGCGACGAAGATCAGGATGTAGATGAGCGGGGCCGCACTGATTTCCATGGGATCGGTCCTTTAGACGATGGGTTCGTAGATCGAGGCGGGCAGTTCAAAACCCCATTGGCGGAACCTGTCGGAATAGTGCGACCGCACGCCCGTGGCGTTGAACCGCCCGATGATCTTGCCCGACGGCTCGATCCCAAGGCGTTCGTAGCGGAAGATTTCCTGCATCGAGATGACGTCGCCTTCCATGCCCGTGATCTCGGTGATCGAGGTCATGCGGCGCGACCCGTCCTGCAGACGGCTGGCCTGCACGATCAGGTTCACGGCCGCCGAGATCTGCGAACGCACCGCCTTCAGCGGCATTTCGATCCCGGCCATGGCTATCATGTTTTCCAGACGGCTGATGCCGTCGCGGGCCGAGTTGGCGTGGATCGTGGTCATCGACCCGTCATGGCCGGTGTTCATCGCCTGCAACATGTCGATGACCTCTTCACCCCGGGTTTCCCCCACGATGATGCGGTCGGGACGCATCCGCAGCGCGTTGCGCAGACAGTCGCGCTGGGTGACGGCGCCCTTGCCTTCGACGTTGGCCGGGCGGCTTTCCATCCGGCCCACATGGACCTGCTGCAGCTGAAGTTCGGCGGTATCCTCGATGGTGAGAACCCGTTCGTGGTTGTCGATGAACGACGACAGCGCGTTCAGCGTGGTGGTTTTCCCCGAACCCGTACCGCCCGACACGATGATGTTCAGGCGCGTCGATACGGCGGCTTGGAGGTAGGCGGCCATTTCCTCGGTAAAGGCGCCGAACTTCACCAGGTCCGGGATGCCCAGCTTGTCCTTCTTGAACTTCCGGATCGACACCAAAGATCCGTCGACCGCGATCGGCGGCACCATGCAGTTGAAGCGCGATCCGTCCGCAAGGCGCGCGTCGCAATAGGGGTTCGATTCGTCGACCCGGCGCCCCACGGCGGACACGATCTTGTCGATGATGCGCAACAGGTGGCGTTCGTTCTTGAACACCACATCGGTCAGCACCAGCTTGCCGCCGCGTTCGACGAATATCCGGTTCGGGCCGTTGACCAGAATGTCGTTGACGGTCTCGTCCTTCAGCAGCGGTTCCAAGGGACCGAGGCCCATCACCTCGTCATAAAGTTCCTGGTTCAGCGTGATGCGGTCGTCCTTGTTCAGGGCAACGCTCATCTCGTCCAGCGCCTCGGAAGTCAGCGCCGCGATTTCCTGCTTGAGGCTGGTTTCGCTGGCGGTTTCGATGGCGGCCAGGTTCAGGTTGTCCAGAAGGCGGCGATGCAGCTCGACCTTCAGCTCCATCAGCCGTTCCTTGCGCTTTTTCTCGCGGTCGGCGGCGACCATGTCGGCGGGCGACTTTCCCGGAGCCGGGGCAGGTTGACGCGCGCCCGGCACCGCCGGGCGCGCCGCGCCAGCCGCTGGCAGCGCGGGCGATGCAGACGTCACGGCCGCCGTCGGGGCGGCCCGTTTTGCGGCGGCTTCGTCTTTCTTGAAACGGCTGAACACGATCAGTTCCCCTTATGCGGCATCACGCCCGCTTTGCCTCGGCGACCTTGCTCAGGTCATGCAGCGACTTCGCCAGTTTCTGCATTTCCTTGCGCAGCGGATTCTTGGGTGCGCTTTCGGCCAGCGGCATGCCATGGTCATTGGCCTGCGTGACCTGGATGCCGCCATCCGGAAGCTGCAGTTCAATCGCGATATCAAGGCTTTCGGCCATCCGCTTGACCCGGCTCTTGGCAGAAAGATCGGTGAATCGCGGTGCGCGGTTCAGCACATAGCGAAGCTTTTCATGCGGCAAAGCCTCGGCCTTCAGTGCGCGCACGAACCGCAGCACGTTCTGCGCCGACCGAAGGTCAAGTTCGACCATCGCGAAATAGACATGCGCCCGCGTCAGCACCGCCTCGGTCCAGGCCACCACGGTCGAGGGCATGTCGATGATGATGAAGTCGAAATTCTGCTGCGCCATGTCGAGGACGCGGCCAATATCCTCGCCCGAGACGAAGTCCAGGGGAAGCATGTCGCCGGGGGCGGTGAACACGCTGAGCTTGTCGTTGAAGGACAGCATTGATTGCAGGAACGCATCGCTGTCCGCGTTGCCGGTGTCGGACAAAATCTCGAACACCGCCTCTTTGCGGGGCAGGTCGAGATAGGTCGCGGCGGACCCGTACTGGAAATCGAGGTCGATCAGGCAGACGCGCGGGCCATCTGTCTTCGACACGGTGGCAAGTTCCCAGGCCAGGTTGACCGCAAAGGTCGAGGCCCCGGTACCGCCGGACAATCCGTGCACCGGCAGGATCACCCCGTCGCGGTCGCCCTTGGCCTTGAAGGTGGGCGCGTGGTGGTCTTCTTCATTGACCATCTGCACGACCTGGGCCGGGGCAGGGCGGCGCATCCGCTCGATGGCTTCATGCAACGCACCTTCGGGCAGCGGATAGGGCACGAAATCATCCGCCCCCAGCCGCAACAACTGGTGCAGCGACATCGGGCTGACCTCGTCCGCGATGAGAATCACCTTGATGCCGCGCTCTTTGGCGGCGCGCACGATGTCGGCGATGCGGGCAAGTTCCGCCTCGTCGCTGCCATTGACGGCAACGGCGACAAATTCCAGCGTTGCCGCCTCGGGCTGGCTCAGGAAAAGGATGCCGTCGTCAAAGCTGAGATCGCCCCAGCTTTCCCCCAGTTCCCGCTCCATATCGTCGATAAGCAGTTCAAAATTCTGCACATCGCGCGAGATGGTGCACGCCAGAATCGGCGCCGGTTCCGGCTGCAGGCTTGCTACACTCGTCATCGCCTCATGTCCTTCCAAACCCAGGACCAAGGCCTGCAGCGCACCATCCACGACCTGCGGAACGCACTCAGCCCCAGTCCCGTGCGCAGCGCGTTCTGGCTGCGCGACTGTTCCACTCCGGACTGACGCTGAGGGTTAATGGTGGCGACAATTGGGCCGAAAAATCGTGAATGTTTGGTTTTTTCGACTTAGTCCAAAAGACAAGGGCCGATGCGCGATGCACCGGCCCGTTTTCATGGCGCTTGCGCGGAAATCAGCCGCCGCCGCCGCCGCCGCCACTTTCGCCTGCCTGGCCGGGAAGCGGGAAGTCGCTGTCAAGGCTGCGCTTGGGATCGGCGCCTTCGACATATTTGCGCATGATGATCGCGGCATATTTGCCGTTCAGCAGCAAGGGATTGCCGTCCACGAAACCCGACACCTCGGTCACGGTGCGGCGGTTGCGCTCTTCGGGGGCCGTCGTCTGGATGATGGGGCGCGTCTTGCCGTAGGACACCACCGCCTCGAGCCGCGACTTGCTGATGCCAAGCTGGCCGAGATAGGCGACCACGGCCTGCGCACGCCGCATGCCCAGCCGGTTGTTGTAGGCGTTGGACCCCACAAGATCGGTGTGGCCATAGACGCGGAACCGGATTTCGGGGAACTGGCGGATCCAGTCCGCCTGCCGTTTCAGCCTGGCCCGCGCGTCGTCGGTCAACGCGGCGCTGTTGAAGGCAAAGGTGACGGTATCGGGAACCTCGGCCGCAAAGCGTTCGGCCAGGGCGACGGTGTATTTCATCTGACCCGTCTGGATCAGCGTGTTGTTCATCGTGGCATTGCCGAATTCGCCGCTGTCGATGGCAGATCCGGCTTCGCGGGTCAGGATCAGCGGGTTGCATGCCGAAAGGCCGAACAGCGATGTCGAGGCGACAAGGACGGGGATCGCGAATTTCATGATCTTACTCCATCACATAGCCATAGGCGCCATTGAAGTCCTGGCGCGCCACTTCGCCTTCGGGGGTGTTGGCTTTGCCCGCGACCTTGCCGAACAGGAACAACTCCCCCTCGGTCGGGACACGGACGCGATCCGTCGGCAACGCCAGCGCCTCGCCCCGCGTCGGCGTGACCAGATGCGGGGTGATGATGATGACAAGTTCCGACTGCGACCGCTGGTAGTCCGCCGATCGGAACAGCGCGCCGAGGATCGGCACATCGCCCAGCCACGGGACCTGTCCGTTGATGTCGCGGAAATCGTCCTGCAACAGGCCCGCGATGGCAAAACTTTCGCCGTCGCGCATTTCCACCGTGGTGGAGGTCAGGCGGGTCTTGAAGCCTGAAACCGGGCCGGCCGTGGTCTGGGCCGCCACCGTCGTGTCGATGGACGATACCGCGGCCGCGATCTTGACGTTGATGACATCGCCGTCGACCACCGTGGGCGTAAAGACCATGTCCACGCCAAACGGTTTGTATTCGATCTTGATGCCGCCATTGTCGGAGACCGGCACCGGATATTCGCCACCGGCAAGGAACCGCGCCTCCTGCCCCGACAGGGCGGTCAGGTTCGGTTCGGCAAGGGTGCGGACCATCCCCTTGGATTCGAGTGCTTCCAATAGCACAGAGAATTCCAGTGCGCCGATGGAGCCGCCAAAGCCGATCCCGCTGTTCGAATCCTGCGCAAGAACTGCGCCTCCGCTGAAGGGATCGTTGCTGCCATCGAGCCAGGTGCCGGTTTCGCCGAACAGCTTGCCACTGTCGCGGATGCCGACCGACGAGGACAGCTTTTTGGACACGTTGCGCTGTACTTCGGCGAACCGGACCTTCAGCATCACCTGCTGGGTGCCGCCGACGCTCATCAGGTTCGACACCCGGTCGGGCGCATAGCGGCTGGCCAGATCCAGCGCGCGGTCCAGTTTGGCCGAAGATGACACGGTGCCCGACAGCACGATGCCGTCATTGGCGGTGCGCACCTCGATCCGCTCACCCGGCAGGATCTGCTGCAGGCGTTCCTTGAACTCGGCAATGTCGGGCGTCACCTGCACATCGACGTTGGAAATCAATGTCCCGTCGGCTGCCAGCAGGGTCAGCGTCGTGCGCCCCGGTGCCTTGCCCAGAACGTAGATCGACTTGTCCGACAAGGTCGAGATGTCGGCAATGCCGGGATTGGCGATGGAAAGTTCTGCAAAGGGGACGTCGCTTTCGACGACCACCGCGCGGTTCATCGGCACGTTCAGCGCCCCGGACGGAGCCCCCTGCATCACGCGCAGGGTTTCGGCAAAGGTCGGGGTCAATGCTGTCGTAGCCAGTGCGGCGCCGAGAATTCCGGCGGCCAGTATACGGTTCATGCTCATTGTGATCTGCCCTTTCGACCACGCCTCTGATTGGGTCTTTATCGCCCAGTATTCCCGCCAAGATGCAGGAGTCAGGGTTTTTTTGCAAGAATCAAAAGGTTGGAGGAGATTGCTGATGTGGATAACGTGCAACAGACCGCAACCTGTCGCCAGAAATGACAATGGCGGCCCCAGATAAGGTGGCCGCCATCGACAATCTTCGCAAATCCTAGTTGGTGCAGGGGATCTCGGTTTCGATCATTTCGCCGCCCTTGCGCACCCGCGTGGTACAGACGCGGGCGGTCTCGACCTGCACGACTTCTTCGGGCGACATGCCCAGAAGCGAACTGCCATTGACCTCGATCGTGCCGTCCGCCGCGGCCGCGCCATTGCCGACCACCGACAGCGCCAGCCGCCCCGTTGCCTGAGCCTGGGCCAGTCGCGCGATCTTTTCGCGCGAGCCGGACACTGTCACGGTGCGCACCATCTGCAAGGCATCTTCGCCCGCGACCTTTGGCGCCTGGTCCAGGGCAATGATCTGGACCGCGGCTTCGATCAGGCGCGTCACTTCGCCGTTGCCGCCTGGTGCCACGCCGGTCCAGTAGACATCGACGCGGTCCTCGGGCTGCAGCCCGGCCAAACCGGACGAGGAATCGACCCGGATGGTAAAGGCCCCCAGACCCGGCCCCAGCTTGCCCGTCAGGCCCGCAGCCTCGCCGGGTTCCGTCACGCGCGAGGCCAAAAGCGGCTCGAATGCGCCCGTGCCGCGCATCATGTAGCGCGGGCCGGGGGCGGCTTCGGGAAACAGCGTGGCCCGATCGCGAAAGATGCCCTCGGGCAGCGCATTTTCCTGCCAGTAGATCACCTGCACGTCCTCGGGGGTGATCGGATCGCCGTAGTTGAGCGGCTTGTTCAGCACAAAGACCTCGACCAGGGGACCGGTCTTCATGCGCAGCTCCTGCTCTTGTGCAAGGGCAGTCTGCTGCTGCTCGAAATAGCCCTGCACCATGTAGACCGCAAACCCGGCAAGCGCCAGGCCGACGATCAGCACAACCCCAAACATCAATCGCACGGTTCAACCCCTTTTCCCACATTGCCGTCGGGCCCCATGCCCCGGCAACGCCATGTTGCCCCGGTCAGGGCGTCGTCTGCGCCGACGTGATGGTGACGGCGATATTGTCCGTGGTGCCGGTGATGGCGATGCCGATCGGGATCAAAAGCAGCATCCCAAGACCGACGACACCTGCGGTCAACACAACCCAGTCCACCGTCACAGCGCCGTCTTCGGCCCCTAGGAACGCGACAAACTCTTTCATCATCTACCTTGTCTCCTGCACGCGACAACTACCGGAACCACGCCCACCACATGCTTTGCTTTTCCCCAACAAATGTGGCAATTCTTGGGGAAGGATAAGCGCATTTCAGGGCGATTTGCGCGGGTTGGCAGGCGCATGCGAACCACACCGACATCCAGGTGTCCTCGGGCCGCGGAGCGTTGCCGCCGCCGCCCGCAACAACGAAAAAGCCGCGCATCCCTTGGGATACGCGGCCTTTTTCGGTCAGAGAGTCGCTTCGGATCAGGGCGCGATGGCGGTGCCGGCGGCGGTGATCTGGCCAGCGATGTTGCCAGCGGTGCCGGTCAGCGCCGGGCGGATGGCCAGCATCAGGGCCAGCGACAGGCCGACAACAGCGGCGGTCAGCACAACCCAGTCAACGGTCACGGCGCCGGATTCGTCGTTCTTGAAGGAAGCGAAGAGGTTCAACAGGTTCATCATGGTTCCCTTTCACAGGAGTTGCTCTACTGGTTACACACGGTGCGGGTCCCTTCGTCACGGCCTCTGTTCCGTTCCGATCGCCGTTCGGTGTGGGGAGATATGGCCCCGCAATCGTGGCAGCAGTTGGGGCGTCGAAAGGCATTTCGAGGAATTCGGGCCTTGGCCGTCAAAATCAACATAACTATCTGATAAATATCAAAACATTTCTTCATCATATCTTAATCAGGCTTATCCCGCTTATTGTATTGGTGCGAGAATTCGATGGTTGCAGACGGTTCTGGTCAGATTGTATCCCGGCGCCGAACGCCGGTCCGGCGGCGCTGCCCCGAAACCGACACAAACCGTACTCGCACTGTCAGACCCCATTTGTGATGGCACCAGGCGGGAATCAGGTGGCTGGTTGCCGCGGCTTGCATCGCAGATGCAAAAGCCGCGCCTTCCCATCGGAAAGGCGCGGCTTTGCTGGTTCGTCAGTCCGGAACAGACCGGATCAGGGGGCGATTGCGGTCCCCGCTGCGGTGATCTGGCCCGCGATGTTGTCGGCTGTGCCGGTCAGCGCCGGGCGGATCGCGGCCATCAGGGCAAGCGCCAGGCCGACGACGGCTGCGGTCAGCACGACCCAGTCAACCGTCACGGCTCCGGATTCGTCGGCCTTGAAGGACGCAAAGAGGTTCAGCAGGCTCATAATGGTTCCTTTCTCAGGAGTTGCTCGTACGCGCTACATCCGCTCCGGGTCCTGTCGTTGCGGCCTCTGTTCCGCAGCGATCTCCGTTCGGTGTCGGAGCAGTCAGCCATCAAATCGTGGCAAAGGTAGGGTCGCCTGATGGCATTTTTTCCGCAGGCACAGTCGCGGCCAGGAAACACTTCCCAAGCATCTGACATTCAAATAAATTTGATCAGTTCTTACAGCCGCCGCCGCAGGACCGACCTCTGTATTGGTACGGCTTGCGAGGATATCGCCACCAGCTTCAACAGATTGTATGCAGTCTGGTTGACACTGGCAGCGCGGTCTTGCCTTGAAAAAACCACAAACAACCCGCGCGGCCGCGCCATCGCTGCAGTGCCGTCCCGGCAATTCGCCAGCCAGCCCGAGATAGGCGCCGCGACCCGAGCAAAGGCCGCGCCTCCCCCAGGGATGCGCGGCCCACCGCTTGGTCTTCAAGCTGGGTCAGATCAGGGCGCGATGGCGGTGCCGGCGGCGGTGATCTGGCCAGCGATGTTGTCCGCAGTGCCGGTCAGCGCCGGGCGGATGGCGATCATCAGGGCCAGCGACAGGCCGACAACAGCGGCGGTCAGCACGACCCAGTCAACGGTCACGGCACCGGATTCGTCGTTCTTGAAGGAAGCGAAGAGGTTGATCAGGTTCATCATGGTTCCCTTTCTCAGGAGTTGCTCTACTGGTTACACACGGTGCGGATCGCTTCGTGCGGCCTCTGTTCCGCGTCGATCTCCGTTCGGTGTGGGGTCATATAGCCGTGAAATCGTGGCGGCAGTTGGGAAGAGCAAAGGTTTTTTCGGACAAATTGGGCACAGTCTGAAAAGTTATCTAACCTGCTGACGAATATCGTATAAGTGTCATTTATGGTCTTCCCGCCGGCCGCAAGAACCGTGGTTTCCGGGCCGATTCTGGCAGAAATGCCATGATTTTCGACCATTTTTCTGGGCAGGGGGGGCGAAGTCTGCAACCCTTGCACCAACAAGAAACGCAAGGCAGGCAGGCAAGCCCGATGCGGACAGTTTTTGGCGTGATTCTCGCGGTCAGTTTGGCTGTGCCAGCCTTCGCCGCAGGGGCCCAGGAGTTTACCTTCAAGCGTATCAAGCCGCCGGGTGCGGGCGACAAGCGCATCACCGTGCAGATTGATCCGGCAGAGCAGGCGCGGCGCCTTGCGCTGGCAGCGACAAGCCCCTGGCGCCCGCTGCCCCCGACCGAACAAGAGGCGGCAAAGCCTGCGGCCGAAGGCGGGCCCGCGCCGGGCCAGAAAGATGCCGCACCCGCCCGTTACGCCTGGTTCTGGGACGCGGTTCCGACCAATATCGGCGCCAACGCCGACCGTTTTCCGCTGGCGCTGGCGGCGCTGACGGCCGGTCCGGGCGGGGCGGCGGTTTCGGCCCCGCGTTTGCAGGCATTGCAGACCCTGGCCGAAACCCATGGCACCGAGATCCTGAAGGCGACGCTGGATACCGATGTGTCACCGGCGCTGGTGCTGGCCGTGATGGGCATCGAAAGCGGCGGCAAGGTCGATGCCGTCAGTTCGGCGGGGGCGGTCGGGCTGATGCAGCTGATCCCCGCAACTGCCGAACGGTTCGGCGTGGCCGACAGCGCCGATGCCAAGCAGAACATCGAAGGCGGGGTGGCCTATCTGGACTGGCTGATGAAGGAATTTGACGGCGACCCGCTGATGGTGCTGGCCGCCTACAATGCGGGTGAGGGTGCGGTCAGGGCGAATGCAGGCATCCCGCCCTTTGCCGAAACGCGCGACTATGTGCCCAAGGTGCTGGCGGCCTGGCGGGTTGCGCAGGGACTTTGCGTCAGTCCGCCGGAACTGGTCAGTGATCCTTGCGTCTTTCGGGTGAATGCGGCGGGGGGATGATCCGTCGGGCAGCTTTTTGATCCCACGCCTTGATGGCGCGATCCTTTCGCAGGAATGGAAGGAAGCACGATGGGACAGGTTCAGAGTACTGGTGCCCCAAGCTTGAAGGCAATGTCCAGCGCGATGCCAGGAACGACGCTGCGCGTGTCACCCTGGGCTGGCATCTGCTTGTCGTCTGGGAATGTAAGTTGAAGGGGGCAATGGCGCTGGCAGCCCGTCGCGTCGCCGATGACCTCGGCCGGGAAGTGGTGCGGGCGGCGGGAGTCGAACCCGCACGGGCCTGGCCCTAGCGATTTTAAGTCGCTTGTGTCTACCGTTCCACCACGCCCGCACAGGCGCAAACATGGCCTATTTCGGGCCTGAAAACATACCTACCGCCCTAAGGCGCTGAAAACAATTCGCTTCTCTGACCAGAAGCCGGGATTTTAAGTTTTCAGTGTCTGCCATCTCACCTCGCGGGCCTGCGGGGAGGTTCGGGGCCACCATAGCCGGGCTGGCGCGCGCGCAAAAAAGGGCGGGTGCGACAGTGGACCAAGAATGCAGGCCCTTCTTTCCCACCATGCGGCAGCGCCGCAATTGACAGTGCCGTTGCGGCGCGCCCATATGATCGCACGTTGTTTCCGGGGGCTCCGATGTCGAAAATCTATCCTGATGCGGGGGCGGCCCTGAAGGAGTTGCTGCGGGACGACATGATCATTGCCTCGGGCGGGTTCGGCCTGTGTGGCATCCCGGAACTGCTGATCGCGGCGATCCGGGACGCAGGCACCAAAGGGCTGACAGTTGCGTCCAACAATGCAGGCGTGGACGGCGCGGGCCTGGGTATCCTGCTGGCGACGCGGCAGGTGAAAAAGATGATCTCGTCCTATGTCGGCGAGAACGCGGAATTCATGCGCCAATACCTGTCGGGCGAACTGGAGGTGGAGTTCAACCCCCAAGGTACCCTGGCCGAACGGCTGCGCGCAGGGGGTGCCGGCATCCCGGGGTTCTATACCCGCACTGGCGTGGGAACCGTGATCGCCGAGGGCAAGGAACACAAGGATTTCGACGGCAAGACCTATATCCTGGAACGCGGCATCGTGGCGGACTTGTCCATCGTCAAGGCCTGGCGCGCGGACCCGTCGGGGAACCTGGTGTTCCGCAAGACGGCACGGAACTTCAACCCTCCGGCGGCGACCGCGGGGCGGGTCTGCGTAGCCGAGGTGGAGGAGATCGTGCCGCTTGGGTCGCTTGACCCCGACAAGATCCACCTGCCCGGCATCTATGTGCATCGCCTGATCCAGGGGACGCACGAAAAGCGGATCGAGAACAGGACTGTAAGGAAGAGGGAGGCCGTCTGACATGTGGGACCGCAACCAGATGGCCGCCCGTGCGGCAGAGGAACTGCAGGACGGCACTTACGTCAACCTTGGCATCGGGATTCCCACGCTGGTGTCGAACTATATTCCGGCGGGTGTCTCGGTCACGCTGCAGTCGGAAAACGGGATGCTG
This sequence comes from Rhodobacterales bacterium, assembly GCA_021155205.1. GTDB lineage: Bacteria > Pseudomonadota > Alphaproteobacteria > Rhodobacterales > Rhodobacteraceae > JAJNPS01. The sequence continues at coordinate 13,636 of JAJNPS010000048.1, read as the reverse complement.
GGCATGGGACCTTTTCCGTTTGAGGGCGAGGAGGATCCCGACCTGATCAATGCCGGCAAGCAGACCATCACCGAACTGCCGCAGACGGCCTATTTCGATTCCGCGCAAAGTTTCGCGATGATCCGGGGCGGCAAGATCGCGATGGCGATCCTGGGCGCGATGGAGGTGGCGGAAAACGGCGACCTGGCGAACTGGATGATCCCGGGAAAGCTGGTCAAGGGCATGGGCGGCGCCATGGATCTGGTGGCGGGCGTGGGGCGCGTGGTGGTGGTGATGGACCACACGTCCAAGACCGGCGAAAGCAAGGTTCTGAAGGCCTGTACCCTGCCGCTGACGGGTCAGGGTGTGGTCGACCGCATCATCACCAATCTGGGCGTGCTGGATGTGGTGCAGGGCGGACTGCGCCTGGTCGAACTGGCCGATGGCGTGACCGAGGCCAACCTTCGGGCGGCGACCGAGGCCACGCTTGTCTGACCATCTCATCACGCGCGAGATCCGTGCGGATGGCACCAAGGGCCGCTATGTCATCCGCATGGGCGGGGTTGAGGCGGAACTGACCTATTCGGTGGTGTCGCCCGCGCTGGTGATTGCCGATCATACCGGCGTGCCGGACGCCTTTCGCGGCACCGGCGCGGGGCTGGCGATGATGGAGCGGCTGGTGGCGGATGCGCGGGCCGAGGGGTTCAGCATCATGCCGCTCTGCCCGTTCGTAAATGCCCAAGCCAAGCGGCACCCCGAATGGGCGGACGCATTTTCGGTTTAGAGTCTGTCCGACGCAGTCAGAAGTATCGGCTATCCGCTCGCTTTTCTATTGGTTGCCTGTCTTTGAAGACAGCGCAGCGGCGCCGACCGGGTCAGGTGCGGGATCGTCGGCTGCAAGGCCCAAAGGCAGTCGTCCAAGGGCAGCAGGGTGGGCCGCCGGACCGCGACAACCGTTGCCTTGACCTCGGAAATGTCCGCGCGCGCGCCGCACCTGTTGTCCCCCTGCGGGCCGGCTCCTTGCCAGCCCGCAGGGGGACTGCCCCGTCACGCCAGGTCGAACCTGTCGAGGTTCATCACCTTGGTCCAGGCGGTCACAAAATCGCGGATGAACCTGTCCCCGGCATCGGCACTGGCATAGACCTCGGCAATGGCGCGAAGCTGCGAGTTTGACCCGAACACCAGATCGACCCGCGTGCCGGTCCACTTCACTGCCCCGCTGGTTCTGTCGCGGCCTTCGAACACATCGGCCGCATCCGATCGGGGCGACCAGACGGTTGCCATGTCCAGAAGGTTGACAAAGAAGTCATGGCTCAGCGTTCCCTGCCGGCGGGTCAGGACGCCATGCGCGGTGCCACCGACATTCGCGCCAAGGACGCGCAGGCCTCCGATCAGGACCGTCATTTCCGGCGCCGTCAGGGTCAAAAGCTGGGCGCGGTCGACCAGCAGTTCTTCGGCCGATATGGTGTAGTCGGTCTGCAGATGGTTGCGGAACCCGTCCGCGGTCGGTTCCAGCACGGCAAAGCTGTCGATGTCGGTCTGGTCCTGGCGGGCGTCGCTGCGCCCCGGCGAGAACGGCACGTCCACCGAATGTCCGCCCTTGCGCGCCGCCTCTTCGACCGCTGCCGATCCCGCAAGCACGATCAGGTCGGCAAGCGACACCCGTTTTCCGCCCGTCGCCGCTGCGTTGAAGGCGCCCTGAATGCCCTCAAGCACCCCCAGCACGCGCGCCAGTTGTGCGGGCTGGTTCACCGGCCAGTCCCTTTGCGGCAACAGCCGGATGCGCGCGCCGTTTGCTCCACCGCGCTTGTCCGACCCGCGGAATGTCGAGGCCGAGGCCCAGGCGGTCGACACCAGTTCCGCCGTCGTCAGGCCCGAGGACAGAATCTGCGATTTCAGCACCGCGATGTCGCCTCCATCGACCAGCGGATGATTCACCTGCGGGATCGGGTCCTGCCAGATCAGATCCTCGGCCGGGACCAGCGGACCCAGATAGCGGATCTTGGGGCCCATGTCGCGGTGCGTCAGCTTGAACCAGGCGCGGGCAAAGGCGTCGGCAAACGCATCCGGATTTTCATGGTAATGCCGTGAGATCGGCGCATAGATCGGGTCCAGTTTCAGCGCAAGATCGGTGGTGAACATCACGGGCGCGTGGCGCAACTGCGGCAGGTGCGCATCGGGAACAAGATCGGCACCCGCATCGCCCGCCGGAACCCATTGCGTCGCCCCGGCCGGGCTTTTGGTCTTGACCCAGTCGAACCCGAACAGCATGTCGAAATAGCCGTTGTCCCATCGCGTCGGATCAGGCGTCCAGGCGCCTTCGAGCCCGCTTGTGATGGTGTGCGGCCCGGCGCCGGTTCCAAACGTGTTCTTCCAGCCCAGTCCCTGCTCTTGAAGACTGCTGCCTTCGGGGTCGGGGCCGACATGGGCCGACGGGTCCGCCGCGCCATGCGCCTTGCCAAAGGTATGGCCGCCCGCGATCAGTGCCACGGTTTCCGCGTCATCCATCGCCATCCGGGCAAAGGTCTCGCGGATGTCGACAGCTGCGGCCAAGGGGTCAGGATTGCCGTTCGGGCCTTCCGGGTTCACGTAGATCAGCCCCATCTGCACAGCCGCCAGCGGGTTTTCCAGTTCGCGGTCGCCGGTATAGCGCTGGTCGTCAAGCCAGGTCGTTTCCTTGCCCCAATAGATATCCTCGTCGGGTTCCCACACATCGGCGCGGCCAAAGCCGAAGCCGAAGGTCTTGAACCCCATCGTTTCCATGCCGATGTCGGCGGCAAGGATCATCAGGTCGGCCCAGCTGATCGCGGCCCCGTACTTCTGCTTGACCGGCCACAACAGACGCCGCGCCTTGTCGAGGTTGCCGTTGTCCGGCCAGGAATTCAGCGGCGCGAACCGCTGCATTCCCGCACCCGCGCCGCCCCGCCCGTCGCCGGTCCGGTAGGTGCCCGCCGAATGCCACGCCATGCGCACAAAGAACGGCCCGTAATGGCCATAATCAGCCGGCCACCACGGCTGCGAGGTCGTCAACAGCGCCTCCACATCCGCGCGCAGTGCCCGCAGGTCGAGCGATTTCAGCGCCGCGCCATAGTCAAAATCCGCGCCCATCGGGTTCGACTTCGCCGAATGCTGGTGCAGGATGCGCAGGTTCAGCTGGTTCGGCCACCAATCCCGGTTGGTGCGCAGCGCAAAGCTCGCGTTTCTCGGCGCGCCGTGCATCACCGGGCATTTGGCAGCCCCCGCGGTATCGTTTCCGTCCATGACCTATCCCCTTGCTGAATGGCACCCTGCCGACGGCTCAGTCACCGTTGGCGGCGGGTGGCGCGACATACCGACCTAGCATGGAACTAATGGTCTTGATGGTGCGTTGTATAGGCCCTCGCGACTTTTTTTCGCACCTGCCCGGCGGATGTTGGCCGGCAAAAACCGTGCCGCGGGGTTGAGTGGCCGCCCTTGTTCAGACCTGCCGACCCCAAAGATCATACTCCCCCGCCTCGTCGACCTCGACCTTCACGATGTCGCCCGGCTGCAGCCCGGCAAAGCCGTCATCGATGAACAGGTTGCCGTCGATTTCGGGCGCGTCAGCCTTGGTGCGGCAGGTGGCGCCATCGGCGTCGACCTCATCCACGATCACCTCGATGACCCGACCGACCTTTGCGGCCAGCTTGGCCTCGGAGATGGCTTGCGCCTTTGCCATGAACCGCTCGAACCGGTCCTGCTTGACCTCTGGCGACACATGATCCGGCAGGGCATTCGACCGCGCACCGGCGACGTTTTCGTACTGAAAGCAGCCGACACGGTCGAGTTGTGCCTCGTCCAGCCAGTCCAGCAGCACCTGAAACTCGGCCTCTGTCTCGCCCGGATAACCGACGATGAAGGTGCTGCGGAGCGCGATGTCCGGGCAGACCGCGCGCCAGGCGGCGATCTCGTCCAGCGTCCGCGCCGCCGCCGCAGGCCGGGCCATCCGGCGCAGGACGCCGGGGTCCGCGTGCTGGAACGGGATGTCGAGATACGGGAGTACCAACCCCTCCGCCATCAGCGGGATCAGGTCGCGGACGTGGGGATAGGGATAGACGTAGTGCAGGCGGACCCACGCCCCCAGCCGCCCCATCTCGCGCGAAAGATCAGTGATATGCGCGCGCACCTCGCCGCCTTTCCAGGGGCTGAGGTCATGCTTGCGGTCAACGCCATAGGCCGACGTGTCCTGGCTGATCACCAGCAGCTCTTTGACCCCCGCCTCCACCAGCTTTTCGGCCTCGCGCAGCACGGCATGGGCGGGGCGGCTTTGCAGCAGCCCGCGCATGTCGGGGATGATGCAGAAGCGGCACTTGTGGTTGCAGCCTTCGGAGATTTTCAGATAGCTGTAGTGGCGTGGCGTCAGAGTCACGCCGGTCGCGGGCAACAGGTCGATGAACGGATCGGGGCTGGGCGGCACGGCGGCGTGGACGGCATCCAGTACCGCCTCGTACTGGTGCGGCCCGGTCACCGCCAGCACCTTGGGATGCGCGCCGGTGATGTATTCCGGCTCTGCCCCCAGGCACCCCGTCACGATCACCCGCCCGTTTTCCTGCAGCGCCTCGCCGATCGCCTCCAGGGATTCCGCCTTGGCGGAGTCGAGGAACCCGCAGGTGTTCACGATCACCGCATCGGCCCCCTGGTAGTCCGGGCTGATCGCATAGCCCTCGGCCCGCAGGCGGGTCAGGATGCGCTCAGAGTCCACCAGTGCCTTGGGGCAGCCAAGGCTGACCATGCCGATGGTGGGCTGGCCCGCGCGGCGGGTGTCGGGGATCAGGGACCGGGCAAGGTCGGGGCGGAGTGTGGGCGGGTTTTGCGACATAGGGCGCGGTATAGGGGCATTTTCCGGCCATGGGTAGATATGTCCGCGCCATCTTCAAGGCCTGGCGCGGATGGGCTGTCTACCCGCGCCAAGCGAAAAAAACGGGGCGGGTTGCCCCGCCCCGGTTCATGAAAAGGGTCTTAAGGTCGTCATAGGCGCGCCTTGGCCATTCCCGACCCCTGCGCACCTACGTCTCAGAAACCGTAAACGAGCGAGACGCCCAACTTGTTGTCCGTCTCGATCGCACGGCTGTCGTTGTATTCGGTCAGATAGCTGACCCGGGTTGCAAAGGCATCCGAGACCTGGAAGTTCAGGCCAAGATCGTTGTTCACGCGCAACGCCGAGTCAGATTTCAGGATGTCGGTGTCCATCGTCGCAAAGATCGACTCGCCAAAGCGGTAGTAGAACCGCGACGATGCGACATAGCCAATTTCCGTGGTTTCGTTGTCCAGACCGTCTTTCAGGTAACTCACCCCGACACCAGCCTGCACCCGCCAGCTTGCCTGGTCGGTGTTGATGATCCGGTAGCCCGGACCTACACCCACGAACGCATCGGTCGCAGTTTGACCCAGTGCATTTGCAAGTCCATCGGTTGAAACGCGGCCGAGAACAAAGCCGTAAAGGCTGTTGTTGAAATAGTAATTGGCATCATAGACGCCGAATACCTCCTCTTTGCTTTTCGTGCCGTTGGTTTCGCTGAACTCCAGCAAGACTCCGATGGTCTGTACGAACGGGCCCGAAGCGCTGCGCAACCGGGCCCCCAGCGAAAACTCGCTGCTGTCGGTGTTGCCGGTAGCCCCACTATAGCCGAGCGACGCCGACCCTGACAGACCTTCGCGGTACTCTGGGTTCCCAAAGCGGTACTGATCGTTGCCGCGGTCGACATTCCGGCGGGCATCGCGTTCAAGGTCGTCGATGTTTTCATTGATGTCGCGAATGCCTGTGATGGTCGTCTGCGCGATTGCGCCAGTGTCACCGATCATCAGCGCCAGCGCCGAAGCGCCCAGCAGTCTAAGGTCAAGCTTCATAGATTCGTCCTTTCATGTCAAAGGATACGCCCCGCCGTGCTGGCCTGAAGTGCATCGCCTTGCAACAGGAACCCTTGGCGCAGCGATGGGTTCCCCCAGATCGGGCGGGATGATCCGACCTGCGACATTCTGCGTCAAGGCGATGACGACTGCGCATGGGACAAGCTGGGTGCAGCCTGCTGGTCGTCGCGCCACCGCCATTGTCACGTCCGTCAAACCCGCCTTGCGACAAACCCCCGTCCCGCCTAAACTCTTGCCCATCCATAGTGGTAAGGGGGGCTGCGATGCGCGTGATCTTGCGTCTGGCCGGGGCGCTGCTGGTCTTTGCGGTGTTGGCGGTGATCGGTGTCCTCTTGATCCCTGCCGAACGCGTTGCGGATGCGGCGGCGCGGCAGTTCACCCAGTTGACCGGGCGGCAGTTGCAGATCGAGGGGGCGGTGCGGCCCAGTTTCTGGCCCGATCTTGGCGTGCGCACCGGCCCCGTGACCATCGCCAACGCGCCCTGGTCGGATGCAGGGCCGATGCTTGAGGCCGACGCCCTGCAGATCGGCGTCAATCTTGCGGGTCTTTTCGGGGGCGAGTTGCGCATCACCGGACTGGAGGCGATGCGCCCCCGCCTGATCCTGGAACGCGGGGCTGACGGTCAGGAAAACTGGGTCTTTGGCGGCAAGGCTGGTGGCACGCTGACACCCGCTACGCCCGGCGTCGATGCACCCTTCACCTTTGACCGGCTGGTTCTCAAGGATGCGACGCTGACCTATCTTGATCGCGCCGCCAATCAGCGCTGGACCATCGAGGGTCTCGATCTGTCCGCCACCAGTCCCGCCTGGACAGGCCCGCTGCAACTGGACGCGACGGGCCGGATCAACGGTCAGACGGTGGACCTGTCGGCGCAGGCGGCGGTCTTTTCCGATCTTGTCGCCGGCCGCGTCGTGCCCCTGACGCTTGCGCTGAAGGCAGGTGCGGCATCGGTCAGCTTTGACGGTCGGGCGGGGACGCAGCCCCTGCAGGCCGAGGGGCAGTTGCAGGCCGATCTTGCGGACCTGAAAACCCTGGCGGCCCTCGCAGGGACTGCGGCTCCGGCCCTGCCCGACGGGCTTGGCGCACGGTCGGTGGTGGTGAACGGCGCGATCACGCTGGCCCCCGATGGCGGGGTGTTTCTGCGCGAGGCTGTGCTGGACCTTGACGGCAACCGGGTGACTGGTGCTGCCGATTTTGCCTTTGGCGGCGAACGTCCGAAGTTGACGGCACAACTCGCGGGCGATCAGATCACATTTTCTGCCGCCGGCGTTTCGTCGGCTGGCGAGGGTGCAACGACCGCTCCAGGCTGGTCAACCGAACCGATCGACGTCAGCGGCCTTGGCGCGATGGATGCCGATGTCGGACTGACCCTGTCCGGGTTGACATACCGCGATGTGACGCTGGGTGCCACTCGCCTGCGTCTGGTGATGGACCGCGCGCGCGCCGTGGCCGACATCGCCGAGATGAAGGCCTATGGCGGCGACATTGCCGGCAGGGTTGTGGTGAACGGGCGCGACGGGCTGTCAATGCGCGCCAACCTGTCCTTTGTCGGGCTTGACCTGCAACCCCTGCTGAAGGCTGTCACCGGCTATGACCGGCTGGTCGGCACCGGCGATCTGACACTGGATGTTCTGGGCGTGGGCGACACCGAGGCCGCGCTGATGCAAAGCCTGTCGGGCAGCGGCGCCTTGTCGGTGATGCGGGGCGAGGTGCGCGGCCTCGATGTGCCGGGCATGTTGCGCACGCTGGATGCGGGCTATGTGGGCGACGGGCAGGCGACCACGTTTGACGCCCTGACGGCGGGCTTTGCAATTGAGGGTGGTGTCCTTCGCAACGACGACCTTGCCTTGACGGGGCCGGATCTGACCGCGACAGGTCAGGGTCAGGTCAACATCGGTGCGCGGACGCTCGACTACCGCTTGCGCCCCACCGCCCTGACCAACGCGGACGGGTCGGGTGGCGTGATGGTGCCCCTGCTGATCACCGGCACCTGGGAAGATCCGAAATTCCGGCTGGACCTGGAAAGCATCGCGCGCGAGCGGATGGCAGAAGAGGCAAGGCAACTGGAAGAACGCGCAAGGGCCGAGGCCAAACGGCTGGAAGACGAGGCCAAGGCCCGCCTGCAGGATCAGTTGGGCATCGAGACCGCGCCTGGCGAGGACCTCGAAGAGGCCGCCCGACGCCGCGCGCAAGAAGTCATTGATGCCGAGGCGCAACGGCTGCTGCAGGATCTGCTCGGCAACCCCGAAGCGCCGGTGGCGGGCGAGTAGGAAAAATCCTTCGACGGATTCTGCAAGGTTCGTCGAAGAAACCTGGATCAGCGCCGCCGGTCGCGCCGGGCACTCATCGGCTGGAATGCGACGCCGACATGCGCCTCGCAATAGGGTTTGCCCGCGACCGAGGGCAGTCCGCAGAACCAGAAATCATCCGTGGCAGGGTCGCCGATGGGCCATTTGCAGGTCCGCTCGGTCAGTTCCATCAGGGTCAGTTTCTTGGCGCGCTTTTCCACCTCGCGCACCGAGGCCAGGGCCTCGGGGCTGATCTCGTTCAAAGACGGTTGCGGCGGCAGCGGCTGTCCTGCGGGCACGATGGCCTTTCGCAGGGGCAGGGGGGTCACGTTGCCGACGGCGGCGGGGGCACTGCGTTCGGGCGCGCGGGGTGATGGTTCGGCGCGCGCGGCCGGGGCCTCTGCAGTGGCGGCGGGGCGTGCCGCCTCGGGCTTGCGCGCCGTGCCGGCGGCGATGTCGACCACCTCGTCATCGCCCTCGTCGCCCTGCCCGGCCCCGGTGACGCGGTTCGACAGGCCCAGGCGATGCACCTTGCCGATCACCGCATTGCGCGTGACACCGCCCAGTTCCTTGGCAATCTGGCTGGCCGACTGGCCTTCGGTCCACATGCGTTTCAGCGTCTCGACGCGCTCGTCGGTCCAGGACATGGGTGGGGGTGCTCCGTTCGGGCGTGGCCTGCCTATTCTAGACAGCGCGCGGAGGGATACAAGGCGCGTCGCCCAAGATCAAGTCAGGCCATGGGGAATTCCTGCTGGCACAGGAACGGGGCATTGGCGATAACCGCCGCCATGCAGCCCGACCTGCCCATCTCCAAGGTTCTGCCCGACCTGCGCGCCGCCATCGCCGCGCGGGGCATGGCGGTGCTGCAGGCGCCGCCGGGGGCGGGAAAGACGACGCAGGTGCCGCTGGACCTTTTGGCATCCGGCCTGATCGAGGGGCGCATCGTGATGCTGGAACCCCGGCGTCTGGCGGCCCGTGCGGCGGCCGAACGGATGGCCGGGGCGCTGGGCGAGGCCGTGGGTCAGACCGTGGGCTATCGCATAAGGGGCGAGGGACGGGTGTCGGCGCGAACCCGGATCGAGATCGTGACCGAAGGCATCCTGACCCGGATGATCCAGTCCGACCCGGGCCTGTCAGGCGTCGGGCTGGTGATCTTTGACGAATATCATGAACGCAGTCTGGCGGCCGATCTGGGGCTGGCGCTGTGTCTTGAGGTGCGGGGCGCCCTGCGCGAGGATCTCAGGCTTCTGGTGATGTCGGCAACGCTGGATGCCGCCCCGGTGGCGGCGCTGATGGGCGATGCGCCCCTGATCACCGGCACGGGGCGGGCCTATCCGGTCGAGACACACTGGCTGGCGCGCAGCGCGGATGCATCGCTGCGGTATGAGGCCGGGGTGGCGGCGCTGGTCCGGCAAGCCTGGGACGAGGCTGCGGGCGGCATCCTTGTCTTTCTGCCGGGCGAAGGGGAAATCCGGCGGGTGGCGGCGTCGCTGGGCGATCTGCCGGATACGCAGGTGATGCCGCTTTATGGCGCTATGGATTTCGCGGCGCAGGCGGCGGTCCTGGGGCCGGTACGGGGGCGCAAGCTGGTGCTGGCCACATCCATCGCGGAAACCTCGCTGACGATCCCCGATATCGCCGTGGTCGTCGACGGCGGCCGCGCAAGGCGGTCTCGGTTCGACCCTGCCTCGGGCATGGCACGGCTGGTGACAGAGCGCGTGACGCGGGCCGAGGCGGAACAGCGCCGGGGCCGCGCGGGTCGCGTCGGGCCGGGCGTTTGCTATCGGTTCTGGACCAGGGGCGAGGAGGGCGCTCTGGCGGCCTTTCCCCCGCCCGAGATTGCGGTGGGCGATCTGACCGGCCTCGCGCTGGAACTGGCGCTTTGGGGAGGGTCGGACCTGCCCTTCCTGACGCCGCCCCATGCGGGGGCCATGGCCGAGGCGCGGGCGCTGCTGATCGGGCTGGACGCGCTGGACCCGCAGGGCCGCATCACGGACCATGGGCGCGCGCTTGCGGCACTGCCCCTGCATCCGCGTCTGGGCCACATGCTGCAGCGTGCAGGGCCGGGGGCGGCGGTGCTGGCGGCGGTGCTGGCCGAACGCGATCCCCTGCGCGGTGCGCCGCCCGATCTTGAGGCGCGGCTGCGTGCGGTCGCGGGTCGCGGGACAGGCGATCCCGCCACGATCCAGCGCATCAAGGCCGAGGCCCGGCGGCTGGCGACGCTGGTGCCCAAGGGGAACGCGGGGCTTTCGGCGGCCGAGGCGGCGGCGCTTGCCTATCCTGACCGGATCGGGCTGCGCCGCGACGGCGATGCGCCGCGCTGGGTTCTGTCGGGCGGCAAAGGCGCGGTGATGGACCCCGGCGCGCCGCTTGCATCCGCGCGGCTGATCGTCGCGACCGACCTGGACGGCGACCCGCGCGAGGCGACAGTGCGGCAGGCGATTGCGCTTACGGATGCCGGGTTGCGGGGGCTTTACGGCAACCGGATCGGCGCGCGTGATGTCGTCGCATGGTCCCGCCGCGAGGCAAGGGTGATCGCGCGGCGACAAGAGGTTTTTGGCGCGCTGGTGCTGGATGACCGGCCCTTGGCCAGCCCCGACGCTGATGCCATGGCCCGCGCGGCGCTGGACGGCCTGCGCGAGATCGGTCTGACATGGAGCGAACCTGCGCGGCGCCTGCGCGCGCGCATCGCGCTGGCGCGGGATGACACCTGGCCCGAGGTCACGGATACCGCCCTGCTGGCACATGCGGACTGGCTCATGCCTGCCCTTGCCGGGCGGCGCAGGGCCGCCGATCTGCGCGCCATGGACCTTGCCGAACCGTTGCGCCGGCTTTTGACCTGGGATCAGGCCGCAACGCTTGACCGCCTCGTCCCGGCGCAGTTCGAAACCCCGCTCGGCCGCCGCGTTCCCATCGACTATGATGGCGATGCCCCCGCGATTGCTGTCCGCCTGCAAGAGATGTTCGGGGTGACAGTGCATCCGGTGGTCGGTGCGAAACGACTGCCGCTCAGGATCACGCTGTTGTCGCCTGGCCAGCAGCCCCTGCAGGTGACGATGGATCTGCCGCGATTCTGGGCGACCAGCTACGCCGATGTGCGCCGCGACATGCGCGGGCGCTATCCGCGCCATCCCTGGCCCGAAGACCCGACCATGGCCGATCCGACGACCCGCACCAAGCCGCGCGGGACGTGACGCGCCCCAGATTTCAGGTCAGACATGAAAGGTGACTGCCACCCCTTTGCACCCCTGCGCCGGGGGCGCTAACAGGACGAAAGCAACCGGCGCCGCAACGCCGCGCAGACCACAAGGATCCGTCACCATGACCACTGATGAAGCCCGGCGCGGGCGCTGGGCCGTGGCCGCGATGTTTGCGGCGAACGGCATGACCATGGGCGCCTGGGCCCCGCAGATCCCGGAATTGCTGCCCAGGCATGGCATCGACGAAAGCACGCTCGGCTTGTTGATCCTGGGCCTCGGCATCGGTGCGGTCGGCGCGATGCTGTTCGCGGGCCGCCTGATCGCGCGCTACGGGTCGGTGCCGATGGTCAAGCTGTTCGCCTCGCTTGGTGTGCTGACCCTGCCGCTGATCGTATTCGCGCCGAATCTCTGGACGCTGGCCCCGGCGATGGCGTTCTTCGGCGGCATTCTCGGCGTCATGGACGTGTCGATGAATTCCAACGCGGTCGAGATCGAGCGCCGCCTGGGCCGCGCCATCATGTCCTCCAGCCACGGATTCTGGAGCCTTGGCGGCTTTGTCGGCGGATCGGCGGGCAGCTGGCTCCTGGTCCAGACCAGCCGCGAGGCGCAGGCGCTGGCGGCATCAGGCGCGTTCATCGTGCTGCTGGCGCTGGCCTGGCGGTTCCTGAAGGGCGAGGCGGCGCAGCCCATGCCAGGCGCGGATGCGCCCCGGACACGGCTTTTGCCCCGCGTCTGGGGATTGTGGCTGCTGGGGGCGATGGCGCTGTTCTCCATGGTGCCCGAAGGGTCGGTGCTGGACTGGGGTGCCTTGTATATCCGCGAGGAACTGGGGGGCGATGCGTTCCGCGCGGGCCTTGGCTTTGCCTTCTTTGCCGGGGCGATGGCGCTGATGCGGTTCCTGGGCGACGGGGTGCGCAACAGGTTCGGCGCGGTGACGACGCTGCGCGTGTCGGGCCTGCTCGGCATGGCGGGCCTGCTGGTCGCCGCGATGGCTTCAACCCCTTGGCTCGTGATTGTCGGCTTCACGCTCTGCGGTCTTGGTGTCGCCAACATGATCCCGGTAATTTTCTCGGCTGCCGGAAACTATCCGGGCCTGCCGCCGGGGGCCGGAATTTCGGCAGTTTCGATGGTGGGGTATGCGGGCATCCTGATCGCGCCCGCCTCGATCGGGTTCGTTGCCGAACAGATGGGCTATCGGCCGACCTACATCACGCTGGGTCTGGTGCTGGCGGTGATCTCGGGTCTTGCCCCTGTCTGTGCGCGGGCCGATGCGATTGCCGCCGCCCCGGCGCGGGCACCGCGCTAGAGCCTGTCCGACAAAAGTGGAATCCGGTTTTGTCGAAAGACAGGCGACCAACAAGGAACCGGCGGGATGGCCGACGCTTCTGACCGCGTCGGACAGACTCTAGGTGTTTAAGGTCAGGACCTGTTAATTCTCTTGCGCACGCCGCCTTGGTTTGATTCATTCCCGGCCCCAAGGGGGTGTCGCATGGATGATTTGTTCTGGTTGACCGAGGCGCAGATGGCGCGTCTCAAGCCGTTCTTTCCGCTGTCGCACGGGGTGCCTCGCGTCGATGATCGGCGGGTGTTGAGCGGGATTATCTTAATCAATCGCAATGGGTTGCGCTGGCGGGATGCACCTGCGGCCTATGGCCCGCCCAAGACTCTTTACAACAGATGGGTGCGCTGGAGCAGGTTAGGGGTGTTCGCGCGCATCCTCACCGAACTGGCCGCCGAGGGTCAGGATGTCGAGACCATCATGATCGACGCGACCCATCTGAAAGCCCATCGCACGGCGTCCAGCCTGCGGGGCAAAAAGGGGGGTGCAAGCGGTTCATCGGGCGGACCAAGGGCGGGTTGAACTCGAAACTGCACGCGGTGACAGATGCCAGGGGGCGGCCTATCGGCATGTATCTGAGCGCCGGGCAGACCAGTGACTACATCGGGGCAAGGGCGCTGCTGTCGTCCCTGCCACCGGCCAGGGTGCTGCTGGCAGATCGCGGATATGATGCCGACTGGTTCCGCAACGCATTGATCAAGCGCGACATTCAGCCCTGCATCCCGTCCCGGAAGGGCCGCAAGGCCGCCATTCCCCATGACGCCGACCTCTACCGCAAGCGCCACAAGATCGAAAACATGTTTGCGCGCCTCAAGGACTGGCGCAGGGTCGCGACGCGGTATGACCGATGCCCGATCCTGTTCCTCTCGGCATGCGCCCTCGCCGCCATCGTCATCTATTGGTTATGAGATGCCGTAACGGGGCCTGCGTCGCGACCCGCCCGT
>JAJNPS010000043.1 GCA_021155205.1 Rhodobacterales bacterium | reverse complement strand
TCGAGCAGCGCCCACGGCGGGCCGCTCGCATCGGATAAGTCGAAAAATCCGGCTAAAGTGGCCGAACTGCACATCAGGCCGCGCGGTTTTCCTCCCTGATCGCCGGCGCGGTTTCTTCCTCCCTGAACCGCATGCAGACTTGCCGCCTCGGACACCGCCGAGGCGGTTTTTTTTCGCCCGCTCGAGCATCGCCGCATCCGACGAGACGATGCCGCGCCGACCAGGCCGCGCACGTCGAGCTGCAGCATCGCCATTGCCGACGATGGCACCAGGTCGCCGCCGGTGGTCCACCGACCTCGAGCTGGCATCGCCACATCCGACGATGCGCGCCGGCGTCGACCATCGCCAGGTCTGACGATGGCGGCCGCCCTGCCCTGGATCTCGCATCGCCATTTCTGGCGATGAGATCCACGGAGCGGCCATTTAGACCCGCCAACAACGACCCGGCCAAGATAAACTGTCATTTTCAGAAGACGACTGCACCAATCAACGAGACATGAAGCCTGCTGTGCATACGGCTCCTGACAGCCCGATATCAGGACTCCTCTGCACGAAACTCGTCTATGCTCAATACTCGTGTGCACCAAAGCGAGGCGAGCATGGCGACCGATACCGTACCGATTGCCGAGCGCGGCGTAGCCACCCTGTCAGAACAGGCATGGGAGCGTGCTCGCTGCCGCGCGGAGATCATTGGGCCGTTGGCGCAGTCGGAGACGGTCGGGCATGAAGCGGCCGACGCAGCAGCCCAGGCGCTGGGTCTGTCCCGGCGGCAGGTCTACGTCCTGATCCGCCGTGCCCGGCAAGGTTCGGGGCTGGTCACTGATTTGGCTCTTGGACAGTCGAGCGGTGGCAAAGGTAAAGGCCGCTTGCCGGAGTCGGTCGAACGAATCATCCGCGAGCTACTGCAAAAGCGCTTCCTGACCAAGCAGAAGCGCAGCTTGGCGGCGTTCCACCGTGAAGTTGCGCGGGTGTGCAAGCTGCAAAAGCTGCGGATGCCGGCGCGCAACACGGTCGCGTTGCGGATCGCCAGCCTTGATCCACTCAAGACCACTCGACTTCGGGAAGGCCAGGATGCGTCCCGCATCCTGCAAGGTGTTGGCGGTGTTCCTCCGCCAGTCTCCGCACCGCTGGAGCAGGTACAGATCGACCACACAGTCATCGACCTGATCGTGGTGGACGAGCGCGACCGGCAACCGATTGGCCGTCCGTACCTGACCCTCGCCATCGACGTGTTCACCCGCTGCGTGGTTGGCATGGTGGTCACGTTAGAAGCGCCATCTGCCGTCTCGGTTGTCGGCGCCGATCCAAATCTGAGCCACCGTGCCGACCGAATATTGAGCCAGGGGTGGGGGCCGGCCTTCAGAGGGCCGGCGGTGGATAAGTGTAGGTCTGTCCTGGCTCTTTGACCTCCTCGATGTTGAGTTGAGC
>JAJNPS010000036.1 GCA_021155205.1 Rhodobacterales bacterium | reverse complement strand
TCGCCGTCGCCAGATACATCGACGGGTTCTATAACCCCATCAGGCGGCATTCATCGCTCGGCTTCCAAAGCCCCATCGCCTTCGAGCGAAAGGTCCGGGAAGTGAGCTAAACGCTCTCCACAAAAGTCGGGCAAGTCCAGTGCTGGGGAGGACCAACAGGGCGCGGGTCTTGTGGACCATGAGAATAGCCTGCTGCGATTCAGATTTGATCGGGACAAACCGCATGGTCGGCCTGGTCACCGCCTCGCAGATGGCTTCGGCGTCGACCATGTCGTTCTTCTGGCGCTTGACGTAGGGCTTCACGTAGGACGCGACCATCAACCGGACTTCGTGGCCCAAAGCAGAAAGCTCCCGCGCCCAATGGTGCGCGGAGGGGCACGCCTCCATGCCAACCAGGCACGGATCCAACCTCCCAAAGAACTCGAGCATCTGGGAGCGCCGCACCTTTCTGGTGATGACAACTTTTCCGTCAGCATCGACAGCGTGCACCTGGAAAACGCTCTTCGCGAGATCGAGGCCAATGATCATTCCGGAAATATCCAACCACTCCTTCTTCCCGGGGAACCGTTGAAACCAAATTCGACGGTTGGGGTGGGGGTGTCCACATCATCAAATCTCCGTCCCAAAGAGATTTGGGAAGACGCACGGAGTTCAAAGAAGCAAGTTACCAGGGTCTGCCTTAGCGTAGGTTCGGACCTTGGACAGCAAGCCGTTATGAATCCGGTTCTCAGCATCGCGTAGCGCCTGTCGCGCGGGCTTGCCATGAAAGACGGCATCATGGATTTCGGTTCCGAGGATCGCCTCGATAAGACTGAACTCGGGGATCGGCGGCCTCGCCCAAGTGACAAGTTCATTTCTCCGCGCCAGTTGATCCACCATGCTGACGATCGGCGACGAAGCTAGCGCCTCGGGGTCGGCACATACGGAAAAACGCGGAGCCACGGGAAAGCCGTTCTTGACATGCGCCTTCATCGCCTCGGGTGAGACCATCCAGGCAAGCGCATTCATAATCTGTCGCTGGCGCGCGGGCGGTACACGAGCCGGTATGGTCATCAGGAAGCCACCAACAGGTGCAGCGATCTGGCGCATTCTTCTGCTCGGAGGAGGAAGATACACGACACGGCGGGTCACTTGCGAGCTCAGTTCGTGTTCGAACCTTGCTGCACGCATCGTCCAGCAATACGCGAGGCCAACCTGCCCATACATGAAGTAGTTCAGGCCGCGGTCCCAGTCGACCTCCGCAATGTCCGGGGGTGAGACCTCTGCCAGTTGTTTCATGTACTCGATCACGTCCACTGAATCATCGGTGTTGATTTGCAGTTTCAGTTTCTCGAACCGATCAAAGGTCCAGCTTTCCCGGTTGTGCATCGGGATATCGATGATGGTCTTTTGGCAGGCTGCAAGAAAGAACATGAACGAGTTAGCTATGGGCATCCCGCGCTGACCGTTCCAGGCAATGCCGTAGAAATCTGCACCCGGACGGTGCAGGGCGCGGGCAGCGGCTATGGTTTCGTCGAATGTGCGGGGATAGGTCAGACTGCGGTCCTCGAAGAGGTCCCGCCGCGCCGCGAGGATTTCCACCGTGCAATACAGCGGGATGCCGTATTGCGTGCCCTTCCAGTTGCCCGTGCCCCAGACCGACGGGTGAAAGTCCAACGGGTTGATCGCGGCGTCGTTCAGCAACTCGTCCAGCGGGGCGAGGGAGCCTGCTTCCGCGAATTCACCGAGCCAGGGCATGTTGAGCGCGACGACGTCGTGTTCGGGCACCGGTGCTGCGAAGGCCTTGTGGGCGTTGGTGTAAAGGTCTGGCAGCCGGTGCAGCTGGAAGCTGCTCTTCCGGCTGAGGTCGTTTCGGAAATCGGACCACATGTTCCGCATCGCCGAGAAGTAGTTGTCGTTGTTCAGCAGGAAGCGGATGTCGCCGGGCACCTTGCCCGCGATGTCGTCGCCCTGCACGGGCGAGATGATCTGCGCGGCGAAGTAGCTGCCCCCGAAGTAATACTCGTTCGCCTCGGTGCCCTTGCGCAGCCCGAAGGTCTTGGCCAGGTGGCCCTTCACATGGGTCGCGTAGTCCAGGAAATTGTGCATCAGCGTGTCGCTGGGCTCAAGGAAATGGGTCTTCAGCCCACCGCCCCGCGGCACCTGGCGGATCAGCTTGTCGTCGATCATCTTGGTGATCATTCGGTTGCCGGTGCTGTAGGGAACCCCTGCCAGCGTCACCAGACCGGACTTGTCGATCGGACGGCGGCGCAGGTGCGCGTCGACCAGTTCCAGCACGATGTTCCAGAAGACGTCCTTGGTCGCCCCGGGCATGCCGGAATCGAAAGGGGCGCGCAACTTGCGCAGAAAGTCGACGATCCGCGACAACTCGTGGCTGGTCAGTTCGAATGCCGGCACAGCGGAGGTGTCCATCTTTTCGTCGAACCCGCCTCTACTAGGTCGAAATGTCGGACTGCCATTTCACCAAAGCGAAGAAATCCTGGTCTCGCAAGCCCGAATTCGCCGCAGCGCGATAAAGCTCGAGGATAAGCCCCGTCGTCAGCAAGGGCACACCGTTCGCGCGGCCTGCATCGCTGATCAGGCTGAAATCCTTGATCATCTGCTCGATGGTGAACGCCGGGGTGTAGTCGGCGGCAACCACCGCGTTGGCCTTGTACTTGAATAAGGGCGAGGCAACGGCACTTTCGCAGATTACTTCCATCATGCTCTTGACCGACAGGCCACCACTGGCCCCCAGCGCGACGGCCTCGGCCAGAATTGCGGAACTAGCGCCGACGATGGTGTTGATCACCAGTTTCATGTAGCGGGCCTCCTCGCCCGCGCCGAGGTAGAATTGCCGTGCCGACAAGAGCCGGATCGTCGGCAGGACGGTCGCCCAGGCCTGTTCGTCGCCCGAGGCGAGCACCGTCAGTGCGGCCTTTTCCGCCAGGGCCGTGCTGCCGGACAGGGGCGCGCGCAGGTAGGAAATCCCGCATTCCTGGAGCACGGCGGCAACCTCGGCGGAACAACCGGGAGAGACGGTGCTCATCTCGACAAAGATCGAGCCGCGCGTCATTTGCTGGGCAAGGCCCGTTTTGCCACCCGAGCCCAGTACCACGTCGCGCAGGACCTTGTCGTTGGGCAGGGTGGCAAAGACGATGCCGTTCTGGCTGTGCAGATCGAGCGTGCCCGCACTGACGGCACCGGCGCGTTCGAGGTCGGACACGACCTGCCGCTCCGGCTCGGTCACGGCGACCGTGGTTCCGGCGGCCAGCAGGTTGCGGATCATCGGAGCGCCCATCTTGCCAGCGCCGATCCAACCGATTCCCCGACCGCCCGACTGCGCGCTCGTCGTTTCTGCCAAGTTCGCCTGCATGCCGAAATCCACCCCTCGCTCCGCCACCAACTGTAAATCGCCGAAGCGGTGGCAGCTGGGGGAATTTATTCATATCGGCTAAATTTGGTCAGACCCAGTGCCAGGGATTTGCTAACGATCAAGGGGGGAGTGAGTCATCGTCGTTACGGTCGCTGCAAGGGGACAGCCCGAACCGGGTTGTGGGGCAAAGCTGGGCTTGCCCGGGGTTTGTCGGCTGGGCCGTGGTGGAAATGACAGTTGCCGTGGCGATGGCCATGGGTCTGAGGGAGGACGACACGATGAGATCAGTTCGGTTCCACGGGGCCAAGGACATCAGGGTAGAGGACGTCGCAGAGCCGTCGGGGAGCCTGCTTCCCGATGACGTGCTGATCGCCCCTGCCGTGACCGGCATCTGCGGCACGGACCTGCATGAGTACATCGCCGGGCCGATCGTGACGCCGAAAGAGCCGCATGTCTTCACCGGCGCGACCAACCCGCAGATCCTGGGGCATGAGTTTTCCGCCCGCGTGCTGGCGGTCGGGGATGCCGTTGCCCATGTGAAGGCGGGGGACCGCATCTCGATCCAGCCGCTGCTGTCGCCGCGCAACGACTATTACGGCAAGCGGGGCCTATATCACCTGTCGCCGAAGATGGGCTGCGTGGGCCTAAGCTGGGCCTGGGGCGGGATGGCCGAGAAGGCCGTCATCAAGGATTACAACGCCCAGCCGGTGCCGGATGGGATCACCGACGAGCAGGCGGCGATGATCGAGCCTGCTGCGGTCGCGCTCTATGGGGTGGACCGGGGCGGGATCACGGCGGGGTCGACTGTACTGGTGTCAGGCGCGGGGCCGATCGGGGCGCTGACCATCCTTGCGGCGAAGGCGGCCGGGGCATCGACGATCATCGTGTCCGAACCGAACCCGAACCGGCGGCGGATCATCGCCGAGATCGCGCCTTATGCCGTGGTGGTCGACCCGCGCGACGGCACTCTGGCGCAGGTCGTGGGCGACCTGACCGAAGAGGGCGTCGGCGTTGACGTGGCCTTGGAATGCGTCGGGCTGGAGGCGTCGCTGAACGCTTGCGTGCAGGCGGTGCGGCGGCAGGGAAAGGTCGTGCAAGTCGGTCTGCACATGAAGCCCGCCAGCATCGACGCCATGCTCTGGGCGCTGAAGGACATCACGGTCGAGGCGACCTGGTGCTACCCGACGCAAATCTGGCCGCGCATCGCCCGGATGATCGCGGCGGGCACCTTTCCGGTGGAAAAGGTGATCACCGCCCGGATCGACGCCAAGGACGTGGTCGCCAAGGGGTTCGAGGCGCTGCTGAACCCGACGGGCGAGCATCTGAAAATTCTGGTCACGACCTGACCCTGTGACCACAGCAAGAAAGACACGCATATGACTGGGAAAAACGTCGCTCTCATCGTTGGGGCCACGGGGCTGTCGGGCAGCTATGCCGGACGCCTGCTGAAGGAGCACGGCTGGACGGTCGTGACCCTGTCGCGCAGCGCGGCCGATCTGGAGTTCTCGGACCGCCACATCGCGGCTAATCTGGAGGATGCTTCGGCAACAGCCGCCGCGCTGAAGGCCGCAGGCGACGTGACGCATGTCTTCTTCTGCACCTGGTCGCGGCAGGCCAACGAGGCGGAGAACGTGCGCGTAAACGCCCTGATGATCCGCAACCTGTTCGACGGGCTGGCGGGTGCTCCGATCCAGCACGCGGCGCTGGTGACGGGCCTCAAGCACTACCTTGGCTCGTTTGACGACTATGCCAAGGTCAAGCCCTACACGCCGTTCCTGGAATACAGCCCGCGCCTGCCCGGCCTGAACTTCTACTACGCGCAGGAAGACGTCCTGTTCGAGATGGCGGAAAAGCGCGGCTTCACCTGGTCGGTGCACCGCCCGCACACGATGATCGGCTTTGTCATCGGGAATGCGATGAACATGGCAGTGACGCTGGCCGTGTATGCCTCGATCTGCAAGCACACCGGGCGGCCCTTCGTCTATCCCGGCAGCACTGAGCAGTATCATGCCGTGACCGATGTCACCGATGCGCGCCTGCTGGCCAAGCAGCTGCATTGGGCCGCCACCACGCCTAGGGCGGCGAACATGGCGTTCAACACCTCGAACGGCGACGTGTTCCGCTGGACCTGGCTATGGCAGCAGATCGCCGACTATTTCGGAATCCCGGCTGCGCCCTATCCGGGTCAGCCGACCCCTCTGGAAGGCCAGATGGCCGGTGCGCAGACGGTCTGGTCCGAGATCGTGGCCAAGCATGGGTTACAGGACATTCCGGTGTCGAAGCTGGCGTCCTGGTGGCACAGCGATGCCGATCTGGGCCGCACGCTGGAATGCTTCACCGACATGACCAACAGCCGGACGCTGGGGTTCGATGCCTATCAGTCCACCCGCAGCAGCTTTACCGACGTGTTCGACGAGCTGCGTGCGCGTCGCATCATCCCGGCCTGAGGAATCAGAAATGCACTACGTCGTTCACTGCCTGGACCATGACGGTGCCGTTGAAAAGCGGCTGGCCAACTATGACGCGCACAAGGCCTATCTGGCCTCTGCCCCGGTGAAAGCCGTGATCTCCGGCCCGCTTCTGGCCGATGACGAACAGACCATGATCGGCAGCTGCTTCGTGCTGGAGGCGGGCAGCTTGGCCGAGGTGGAGGCGTTCAACAGCAACGACCCCTTCGCCAAGGTGGGCCTGTGGAAGACGGTCTCGATCCGTCCGTTCTCCAAACGCGTGGACAATCGCTGATGGCACATCCGGTCAAGATCGCCCTCGTGGGCATGGGCTGGTGGGGGCAGAAGATGCTCTCGGTCTTGCAATCCGCGCCTGAGGATATTCAGGTGGTTCGTGCGGTCGAGCCGAACCTGGAGTCGGTGCGCCAGCTGTGCGCAAGCAAAGGGATCGCGCTGTCGGCAGACTATGGCGACGCCTTGAAAGACCCTGCGGTCGAGGCGGTGGTGTTGGCCACGCCGCATTCGCTGCACACCGACCAGATCGCGGCGGCGGTGGCGGCGGGCAAGCACATCTTCTGCGAAAAGCCGTTGGCGCTGACCAAGGCCGAGGCGGAACGCTCGGTCGCCCTCTGCCGCGATGCCGGACTGGTGCTAGGCATGGGCCACGAACGCCGGTTCGAACCCCCGGTGGCTGAGATGCTGGCGATGGCCGATGCGGGCACCGTGGGCCGCATCCACCAGATCGAGGCGAACTTCAGCCATGACAAGTTCCTGTCGCTGGCCCGCGACAACTGGCGGCTGAAGGCCGACCAGGCCCCGGCAGGCGGCATGACGGCGACGGGCATCCACCTTCTGGACCTGTCGGTGCGGCTTCTGGGCGCGGCGGAAAGTGTGCTCTGCATCTGCGAGCAACTGTCGTCCGACCTGCCGCAAGGCGACACGGTGGCGGCTTTCGTCAAGTTCAAAGGCGGTGGGACGTCCTATGTCTCTGCCTCTCTCGCCAATCCCTTCATCTCGCGCTTTGCGGTCTTCGGATCGAAGGGCTGGATCGACATACGCGACAAGGCCCATGTTGAGGCACCGGATGGCTGGATCGTGACCTCTGCGATGGCGGGCGGGCCGATCATCACCACGGAGATCAGCAAGGCCGAGCCGGTGAAGGACAACCTGGTGGCCTTTGCCCGCGCCGTGCGTGGGGCCGACTATCCGATCACCGGCGAGCATCTGGTGAACAACATCGCGCTGCTGGAGGCGGTCTTCGCCTCGGCAAAAAGCGGCCGCATCGAAGCCGTGGCTTGAACCTCGCAACCCGCCCGCAACCTGACGGAGACCCTGATGAAAGCCCTGATCTTCGACAAACCGAACCAGCCCATTGTCACCAATCTTCAGATGCCCAGCATCGGCGACAACGAGGTGATGGTCCGGTCGCGCCGGGTGGGCATCTGCCATTCGGACTATGAGCTTCTGGCCGGAAACTACATCATCCCGATTTCCTATCCCGTGACCCCCGGCCACGAATGGGTGGGCGAGGTGGTCGAGGTAGGCCGCAACGTCAAGGGTCTGTGCGCGGGCGACCGGGTGGTGGGCGAATGCGTGATCCGCACGCCCGAACGCATCCACCACTTCGGCTTTTCGATGGACGGCGCCAACCGCGAGTTCTTTGCCGCCCGCCCGGAATGGCTGCACAAGCTGCCCGACGGCGTGGATGACGCCAAGGGCGCGCTGATCGAGCCCTTCACCTGCGGCTACTACGCGGTGCTGCGGCATGGCGGGGTTGATGCGTCGCAGACCGTGGTTGTGTCGGGCGGGGGCACGATTGGCCTTGTCTCGGCGGCGGCGGCCATCGGCATGGGGGCCAAGGTGATCGTGGTCGATCCGGTGCCGCTGCGCCGCGAGATCGCGATGAAACTGGGTGCGGTCGGCACGGTGGACCCATCGGCGGGGAACCCGGTTGAAGCGGTGACCGAGATGACCAAGGGCAGTGCCGACCTGGTGGTCGAGGCGGCAGGGCATCCGTCATCCTTGGCCAACGTGTTCGACTATGCCCGGCCCGAGGGCTTTGTCTCGATGGTGGGGATCAGCATCGGTCAGAAGATCCCGGTCGAACTGGGCAAGATCCAGATCAAGGACCTGACGGTGCGGGGGTGCATCGGGTCGCCCGGTGTCTGGCCTGCGGCGATCCGGTTCCTGGAACGCACCGGCATCGACCTGTCACCGATCCAGACCCACAGCTTCGCGCTGGATGACGCGATTTCGGCCTATGAGCTGGGCCGCGACCCGACCAAGGCGGTGAAAATCACGCTGGAAATTGCCTGACGGCACAGCGGGCGAAAAGGGAGGAGGGGTCATGGCAGGGTATCGGCAGACGGCAGAGCAGGACGGCCCGGCCTTCGACCTTCGGTCGGTGAAACCAGCGCGCGGGTTCGTGACGGTCGTGATCTCGACGCTCGCCCTGTTCCTGGTCTGCGCGGTCTTCGCACCCTCGGCGATCTCGGCTGGTGGGTTGTCGGGGAGCCTGCCCTTTGCCGCAGTCATCGCGATCGTGGGCCTGGGACAGATGCTGGTCGTCCAGCAGGGCGGGTTCGATCTGTCGCTTGCCGGGGGAGTGTCGCTGGCGGTCGTCATCACGACCCACATGTCCGGCGGCAGCGATGGGCAGCTTTTCTCGGCCATTGGTTTTGCGCTGGGCTGCGCGGTCGTGGCCGGAGTGGCCAACGGTATCCTGGTGGGCGTGCTGCGGCTGAACGCCATCGTGGCGACCATCGGGATGAACGCTTTGCTTTACGGCGCAGTCTTCGCGGTGTCGGCCGGCGTGCCCCGGATCACCACGCCCCTGATGGCGCAGATTGCGGGCGGCAAGACGCTTGGCATCCCGAATTCGGTCCTGTTCGCGCTGGGCATCATGCTTTTGGTCAGCTTCGTCTTGAAGAAGACCGTCGTCGGGCGCCGGTTCGAGGCGATTGGTGCGAACCCGGCGGCAGCCCACGCGGCGGGTCTGAAGGTGCAGCTCTATCAGGCGATGGCCTATGTCTTTGCCCAACTGCACTACTGCGTCGCGGGCATCCTGATTTCGGGGATTACCCGGGAGCCCACCGCATTCCAGGGCGACAGCCTGCTTCTGCCATCCGTGGCTGTGGTGGTGCTGGCCGGGACGTCCCTGCTGGGCGGGCGCGGGTTCCCCATCTCGACCGTGATCGCCGCGTTCTTCCTGAACCAGCTGAGCCAGTTCGCGCTGGCGGTCGGAGTGCCGTTCTCGGCCCAGACCATCATCCAGGCTTTGGCACTGGTCTTCGGGATCGGTGTCTACTCGCTGCGCTGGAAACAGGCGGCAACCAAACGTGCACTAAAGTCCAAAACGGAGGAAACGGACAATGTTTAAGGCAAAGACGATGGCTGTCGCATCTGCGGCAGCGACCCTGACCCTGGCTCTTGCCGCCACCACGGCGCTGGCGGAAGCGCCCTCGTGGTGCGGCCCGAACCAGGCCTCGCTGGCCCTGCTGGACGGCTTTGGCGGCAACAGCTGGCGCCTTGTGACCACGGCCTCGGGCGCGGAAGAGGCGGCCAAATGCCCGTCGATCACCCAGTATGAATATGCCGACGGCCAGGGCGACACCCAGAAGGCGATCTCGGACATCAACTCGATGGCCGCGCGCGGGATCAACGCGATGGTGGTCTTTGGCGATGCTGGCCCCGCGGTCCTGCCCGCGCTGACCAACGCGCACCGCGCTGGCACGATCGTGGTGCCCTACCGCGTGAACGTCGGCGGCGAGGAAGGCGTGAACTACGCCAAGTTCATCGGGTCGTCCTTCGTCGAGGATGGCAAGTCGTGGGGCAACTGGATCAAGGAAGTCCTGCCGAACGGCGGCAACGTCCTGTTCCTGTCCGGCCCCGCAGGCAACAGCCAGGGCATCGACGAACTTGCGGGCATGAAGGAAGTGCTGGACGACAAGTACGTCTTCATCAACCCCGAGCCCTTCGCCGTCACCAACTGGGACCCGTCGCTGACCCAGCAGGTCCTGTCGGCCGAGATCGCCAAGAACGAAAAGATCGACGTGATCGTGTCCGACTTCGGGCCGTCGCTTGTCGGCGCTCTGCCGGTGTTCAAGGAATTCGGCCGGTCGATCCCGGCGCTGGCGACGTCGGATGGCAATTCGCTGTCCTGCTTCTGGGAAGAGAACAAGGACGCGAACCCGGACTTCAAGCTGCTCACGGTCGCGACCGGCAACGACAACGTGCGTCTGGCCGTGCAGTGGGCCGTCGCCCTGGCCACCGGCGGCACACCGCCCGCCGACAACATCTTCAAGGCGCCGATTTATGAAAACTCGGTCACCGGCTCGCCGAACCCGGTGACCTGCCGCCCCGACCTGCCCGGCTCGATCTACCTGTCGGCGGAAATGGCGGACGACGCTCAGGCGAAAGCTGTCGGTCAGTGATCTGGTTGCGGCCCCCGGCAGGTTTTGCCTTGGGCCGCGCCCCCCTATTGAAGACCCGCAAGGATGGCAGGACGTGAGATGGCGCAGGTCGCAGCGATGAAGCACATTGAAGCGGAAGAGTTGTCGGTTGCGGTCAAGGCCACGCCAACGATCCGGCTGTCGAACATCACCAAGCTCTTCTCCGGTGTCGTGGCGCTGTCGGACGTGTCAGTCGAGATCCACCCTGGCGAAGTTCACGCGATCCTGGGCGAAAACGGTGCGGGCAAGTCCACGCTGATGAACATCATCACCGGCGTCCTGCAGCCCGAAATCGGCGTGATCGAGTTCGGCGGTGAAGTTGTGTCTCCGATGACACCGGAGCGCGCGGCTGCTTTGGGTGTGTCGATCTCGTACCAGCATCCGGCCGTGCTGGACGACCTGTCGGTTCTGGAAAACCTGCGCGTGGCCCTGCCTGACCGGGTTTTCGCGGCTGGGAACCCCGCCGACATCGCCCGCGCCATGCTGGACGACGTGGGTCTGCATGTTCCCCTGAATGCGCGGGCCGACAGTCTGACCGTAGCGCAGAAGCATCTTCTGGAAATCGCCAAGGCGCTGGCGACACGGCCCCCGGTCCTGATCCTAGACGAGCCGACGGCCGCGCTGGACCAAGATGCGACGGAGATGCTGTTTGCCCGCATCCGTACCGCCGTGGCGCAGGGCACCGCCGTGATCTACATCACGCACCGGCTGGCGGAATTGCGCCAGATCGCCCACCGCGTGACGGTGCTGCGCGATGGGCACCACGCGGGCGGGGCGTTGGTGCGGGACGTCACCGACGATGACCTGCTTGCCATGATCGTGGGGCGCAGCCTTGCGTCGACCTTTCCGCCGAAGGCGGCTGAGGCGGACCCCGACCTGAATTTCACCGTCTGGGACCTGTCCGGTCGGTCGTTCCGCGACGTCAGCTTTGCGGTCGGGCGGGGCCAGATCATCGGCATCGCCGGGGTTGAAGGCAACGGCCAGTCGGGTGTGATGCGGGCGCTTGCCGGGCTGGAGCCGTGGAAGGGCGAGGTCCGCCTGAACGGGACGTCCCTCTCGCCGGCCGAAGTGAAACAGAAGACCGCCTACATGCCGTCAGACCGCCACGAAGAGGGGATCATCCCCGACCTGACGGTGCGGGAGAATGCGACCTTCTCGGCACTGGATCAGTTCGCGCATTTCGGCATCCTCAATCGGCGCAAGGAGATGGGCGAGGTCCGGCAGGTCTTCGGCTCGCTTGCGGTCAAGGCGCCGGGGCTGGATGCGGGCATCCTGTCGCTGTCGGGCGGCAACCAGCAGAAGGTGGTGATGTCACGGGCGCTGATGTCGCGTCCGGGGTTCATCCTGGCCGACGAGCCGACCCAGGGCGTCGATGTCGGCGCGCGGTTCGAGATCTACCGCATCCTGCGCGAGGTGTCGCAGTCGGGGACCCCGGTCATTGTGAACTCTTCCGACGCGGCAGAGCTTGAAGGCCTGTGCGACGTGGTCATCGTCATGTCGCGGGGGCGCGTCGCCGAGACCCTGCGCGGAGCGGATGTGACCGAAGGGCGCATCATCGCCGCCGCGGTCAAGGCGCAATCCCATGTCGCAGGGGTCGGCGAGGTGGCGAAAGCCGCGCGGTCCGCCGCAAGCGGATTGCGCCAGTTCATCCAAAGCGACAATGCCACCGTCGTGCCGCTTGCCACCGTGGTGGTGCTCTTGGGGCTTTATGTCTTTGGGCAGAACGCCAACTATCTGTCGGCCTTCAACATCTCGAACATCCTGCTTCTGGCCACTGCGCTGGGGTTCATCGCCATCGGCCAGACTATCGCCCTTCTCATGGGCGGGATCGATCTGTCGGTCGGACCATTGGCCGGGTTCCTGGTGGTGGTCGCCTCGTTCTTCATCAATGACGGCCAATCGCCACAGACCATCGCGCTTGGCTTTGCGCTGATGTTCGCGGCCGCTGTTGCGGTGGGAACGATCAACGGCTGCCTGATCCGCTTTGCCAACTTCACCCCGATTGCAGCGACGCTGGCCATGTATATCGGCTTGCAGGGCATGAGCTTCGTGCTGCGTGACGGACCGGGCGGGTACATCAACTTTGCGGTGATGGACACCATCGGTTGGAAGCTTGGCCCGCTGCCGGTGGCGTTTTTTGTGTTGGTCATCGTGGCGCTTCTGGCGGAATATGTGCTGCGCAAGCGCCGCCTTGGCTGGCAGTTCCGCGCCGTCGGCTCGCATGAGGAATCGGCGCGCCGGATGGGCATCCGGGTGAACCGGGTGATCATCGGCGGTTACATCGCGGTGTCGCTCTTCACGGCGCTGGGGGCGGTCATGCTGATGGTGCAGATCGGCGTCGGCGATCCGGCGCAGGGGGTGAACTACACGCTGGCCAGCATCACGGCGGTGGTTCTGGGCGGCACCAGCCTGCGTGGCGGGCGGGGGACCTTTGTCGGCACCGTGATGGGCGCGGTGTTGCTGACCGAAGTGCTGAACGCTGTCTCCTTCCTCGGTCTGTCGCAGACCTATCAATATGTCTTCCAGGGCGCGCTGATCCTGGCGGCGGCGCTGATCTATTCGACCGCCCGGCGGCAGGCGGGCAGCTGATGCTGACCGACAGCTTTGTCTACAATTCGGCACCCCTGCGGGTGCGGTTTGCCGCGGGTGCGCTTGGCCATCTTGGCGACGAGATTGCGGCGATCGGCGGTGCGCGCGCGCTGATCCTGTCGACGCCGTACCAGAAGGCCGACGCCGAGGCGCTGGCCGCCCGGATCGGCCCCAGGGCGGCGGGCGTCTTTGCCGAGGCCCGGATGCACACCCCGGTCGAGACGACCGCTCTTGCCCTTCAGGCCTATGCCGACAGCGGGGCCGATTGCATCGTGTCATACGGCGGCGGGTCGACCATCGGTCTTGGCAAGGCGATTGCCTGGCGCAATGACGCGCCGCATCTTGTGGTCGCGACGACCTATGCAGGGTCCGAAGTCACCGACATCCTGGGCGAAACCGAAGACCGGGTAAAGACCACCCGCCGCGACCCGCGCATCCGGCCCGAAGCGGTGATCTATGACCCGCAGCTGACGCTTGGTTTGCCCGTGGCGATGAGCGTGGCCAGCGGCCTGAACGCCATCGCCCATGCGGTCGAGGGGCTGTATGCCACCGACGCCAACCCGGTGACCTCGCTGATGGCAGTCGAGGGGATTGCCGCGCTTCAGCACGCGCTTCCCGGCATCCATCGAAACCCGTCCGACCTGGCGGCGCGGAGTGAGGCGCTTTACGGCTCTTGGCTCTGCGGCACGGTGCTGGGGTCGGTTGCGATGGCGTTGCACCACAAGCTTTGCCACACGCTGGGCGGGGCGCTTGACCTGCCCCATGCCGAAACTCATGCGATCCTTTTGCCGCATACGGTGGCCTTCAACGCCGTGGCTGCGGCAGCGGCCTTGGAACCGGCGGCGCGACTGTTCGGCGGCGATCTGGGCGGAGGGCTTTACGATCTGGCCAGGTCGCTTGGCGCTCCCACGGCGCTGCGGGATCTTGGCGTCAGCCGAGACGAGCTTGGCCGTATCGCCGATCAGGCCGTCAAGAACCCCTATGCCAACCCGCGCGAGGTGACGCAGGACGGCGTCCTTGCGCTGCTTGAGGCCGCCTGGGCGGGCATACGCCCCGCCCGGATCTGATCTGAAAGGACAAGACCATGACCGCAGAAGCTGCCATCGACTATTTCACCGAACGCCATTCGGTCGAGACCGTGAACGGGCGTATGGGCGATGGCACCGATCCGCGGCTGGCGCACGTTATGGCCCGGTTGGTGACGCATCTGCACGCCTTCATCAAGGATGTGGAACTGACCCAGGGCGAATGGGCCACGGCCATCGATTTCCTGACCCGCGCCGGCCAGATGTGCGATGGGAACCGGCAGGAATACATCCTACTGTCCGACGTGCTGGGCGTGTCGATGCTGGTGGACGCGATCAACAACCGCCGCCCGAGCGGGGCGACGGAGAACACCGTGCTGGGGCCGTTCCACGTGGACGGCGTGCCGGAATATCCGATGGGGGCCAACATCATGCTGGCCGGGGCAGGGGAGACCTGCCTGTTCGAGGGCACCGTCACCGACCTTGACGGAACCCCGCTGGAAGGCGTGCGGATCGACGTCTGGTCGGACAACGAGGATGGCTTCTACGATGTCCAGCAACCGGGGGTGCAGCCGCTCCACAACAACCGGGGGGTCTTCGTCACCGGACCGGACGGGCGCTACGGGTTCAAGGGGATCAAGCCGGTGTCCTATCCCATCCCCGACGATGGCCCGGTGGGGCAGATGCTGGGCCATCTCGGCCGCCACCCCTACCGCCCCGCGCACATGCACTTCATCGTCAGCCGCGCGGGGTTCGAAACCGTGGTCACGCATACCTTCGTGGCGGGCGACGACTACCTGACATCGGACGCCGTCTTCGGCGTGAAGCAATCCCTGATCGCCCCGTTCGAGCCGGTGACGGGGGGCGAGACGCAGTGGCGCTCGACCTTTGACTTCGTCCTGAACAGGGGCGCGACAGCATGACCGCCGACCGCAAAAGCCCGCGCATCGCGTTTCTGGGCACCGGGGCGCAAGGTGCCTCCATCGCCGCCGATTTCGCGCTGGCCGGGCTGGATGTGACGTTCATCGACCAGTGGCCCGCCCATATCGAGGCGATCCGCGAAAACGGCATCACGGTGAACCTGCCCACCCGGCAGATCAATGTCCATGTCCCCGCCCTGCACCTGTGCGAGGTGGCGGAAATTAAGGAACCGTTCGACCTGATCTTTCTGGTGGTCAAGGCCTATGACACGACCTGGGCCACCCAGCTGATCAAGCCGGTGCTGGCCGAGGACGGCTTCGTCATCGGCTTGCAGAACGGGATGACGCACGAAGACATCGCCGCCGTGGTCGGTCGCCACCGGACCCTTGGTGCGGTGATCGAGATTGCGTCGAACATGTGGGTGCCAGGCGTCACCAACCGGCAGAACGACCACGACGAATCCTGGTTCGCGATGGGGGCCTTGGACCCCGCGCAGCAGCACCGGGTCGAAGCGGTGGCCGACATCCTGCGCCATTCGGGCCGGGTCGAGGTGACGGATGACATCCGGTCGGCCAAGTGGATGAAGCTGGTCGTCAACGCCGCCGAACTGATCCCCTCGGCCATCATCGACACCGCCCTGAACGACGCCGCCCGCGCGCCCGGGATGCTGGAGGTGATGCGGCAAGCTGGGTACGAGGCGATGCAGGCCGCGCTGGCCGATGGTGCCACGATCATGCCGATCATCGGGATGCCGCCCACGATGAGCAACGACCCCGAACGCTATGTCGACGAGATCTTTGACGAAGTCCTCCGCACCTTCTCGCGCGAGGATACGCTGACCACATCCTTGCAAGACTGGCGCAAGGGCCGCCGGGCCGAGGTGGAAGAGGTGAACGGCTGGGTCGTGAACACCCTGCGCGCCCATGGCCGCGATGCCCCTGTCAACCGGCGGGTGGTCGAGATCGCCCTGCAGATCGAGGCGGGCACGCTGGCCCCGCGGCCGGAAAACGTTCGACTTCTGACGGAACGCTGATCCGGGGGGCATGATGCCGAACGTGAAGATCTACGTCGACGAAGCGCTATACCCGGACTGTCGCGACCGGCTGTATGGCGCGCTTCGCCCGATCCGCGACATGCTGTGCGGCGACCTGGCCGTGGACGCGCCCGCCTGCCAGTTCGCCGTCATGCCGGTCATGGCAATGCCTGACCTGCCCCCGGTCAACGTGGAACTTGCGATCATGCCGCGCCCGGACCGCACGCGGGCGGTCCTGCTGGGCGTCTGCGCCAAGCTGCGCGAGATGGTCGGGGCGGCAACCGGCGGCCATGTCGCCATCCGGGTCACCACGCTGGACCCCGAAACCTACATCGCCCTGAAATAGGAAGCGACGGAATGGACAAGACACTTCCCGACCTCAAAGCCGCAGTAGCTCGCATCGCCGATGGCATGACCGTGATGATCGGCGGCTTCGGCGGGTCGGGCGCGCCGATCGAACTGATCCACGCGCTGATCGACCGCTACGTCGCGACGGGGCATCCGAAGGGCCTGACCGTGGTCAACAACAATGCCGGAAACGGCCACGTCGGTCTTGCCGCGCTGATCGAGGCGGGGATGGTGGCCAAGTTGATCTGCTCCTTCCCACGCTCGGCCGATCCGGTCGTGTTCACCGAGATGTATCTGGCCGGGAAGATTGAGATTGAACTGGTGCCGCAGGGCACCCTGGCCGAACGCATCCGCGCCGGAGGGGCGGGAATTCCGGCGTTCTATACGCCCACCAGCTACGGCACCGATTTGGCCAAGGGCAAACCAGTCGAGGTGTTCGAGGGACGTCCCTATGTGCAGGAACGCTGGCTGAAGGCCGATTACGCGCTGGTCAAGGCGCATCTCGGTGACCGGCTGGGCAATCTGACCTACCGGATGGCGGCTCGCAATTTCAATCCGCTGATGTGCATGGCGGCGGCGAACACCATCGTACAGGTCAGCCGGATCGTCGCCCCCGGCGAGATCGATCCCGAGACGGTGATCACGCCGGGCATCTTCGTGCAGGGCTTGGTCGAGGTGGCAAACCCCGCCCAAGAAGAAGATCTGAACCGCGCCGGGGCGCGCTATGGCAAGGTGGTGGCATGAGCGCGAAACTCTCTCCCGCCCAGATGGCGTGGCGCGCGGCGCAGGACATCACCGACGGTGCCTATGTGAACCTTGGCATCGGCTTTCCCGAGATGGTCGCCCGGTTCCAGCCCCCCGGTCGTCAGGCGATCTTCCATACCGAAAACGGCATTCTTGGCTTTGGCGAGGCCCCGCCCCCCGGCGAGGAGGATTGGGACCTGATCAACGCCGGCAAGAAGGCGGTGACGCTGAAACCCGGCACGGCCTTCTTCCACCACGCCGACAGCTTTGCCATGGTGCGCGGCGGTCATCTGGATGTGGCAATCCTTGGCGCCTATGAGGTCGCCGAGACCGGCGATCTCGCGAACTGGTCCACCGGGCCGAAGGGCGTGCCTGCGGTGGGTGGCGCGATGGACCTGGTCCACGGGGCCAAGCGCGTGGCGGTGATGACCGACCACGTCACCAAGGACGGCAAGCCGAAGCTCCTGCAGCGCTGCAGCCTGCCGCTGACGGGGGTTGGTTGCGTGACCCGCATCTACTCCAGCCATGCGGTGATCGACATCGTCGGCGGGCGCTTCGTGCTGCGGGAGAAGCTGCCGTCGCTGACCTTCGACGCGCTGCAATCCATGACCGGGGCCATCCTGCATCTTGACGGCCCGGTCGCCGATCTTGTCGTGCCCGACCTGTGAAAGAAGCCTTGCCATGACCGACGTCTTCCTCTGCGACTACATCCGCACCCCCATCGGTCGGTTCGGCGGCAGCCTGTCCTCGGTCCGGGCCGATGACCTGGGCGCGGTCCCCCTGCGCGCGTTGATGGCACGCAACGCAGGCGTGGATTGGGCAGCGGTCGAGGATGTGATCTTCGGCTGCGCCAATCAGGCGGGTGAGGACAACCGCAACGTCGCCCGCATGTCGGCCCTACTGGCGGGGCTGCCGGTGACGGTGACGGGCACCACGATCAACCGGCTATGCGGGTCGGGGATGGATGCGGTGCTGGTGGCCGCCCGGCAGATCAGGGCGGGCGAGGCTGACCTGATGATCGCGGGCGGCGTCGAAAGCATGTCGCGCGCGCCCTTCGTCATGCCAAAGGCCGACACCGCCTTCAGCCGGACCGCCGAGATCTACGACACCACCATCGGCTGGCGCTTCGTCAACCCGGTGATGAAGGCGCAATACGGCGTCGAATCGATGCCCGAAACCGGCGAGAACGTTGCCGAGGATTTCGGCATCTCGCGCGTCGACCAGGATGCTTTTGCGCTGCGTTCGCAGGCCAAGGCATCGGCGGCGCAGGCGAATGGAAGGCTGGCGGCCGAGATAGCCCCGGTGACGATCCGGCAGCGCAAGGGCGATGCGCTGGTTGTGGACCGCGACGAACATCCCCGCGCCACGACGATGGAGGCGCTTGCCAGATTGGGCACGCCCTTCCGCAAGGGGGGCACGGTGACGGCGGGCAACGCAAGTGGGGTCAACGACGGGGCAGCGGCACTGATCCTTGCCTCGGGCGCCGCCGCAAAGAAGTATGGGCTGACGCCGATCGCGCGGGTCCTCGGCGGGGCAACTGCAGGGGTCAAACCGCGGATCATGGGCTTTGGACCGGCACCGGCCAGTCAGAAGCTCATGGCGCGGCTGGGGCTGGGCCCGGCCGATTTCGACGTGATCGAGTTGAATGAAGCCTTCGCCAGCCAGGGTCTGGCGACGCTGCGCGCCCTGGGGATTGCCGACGACGACATCCGCGTGAACCCGAATGGCGGGGCCATTGCGCTTGGCCATCCCTTGGGCATGTCCGGCGCGCGGATCACCGGCACCGCCGCGCTGCAATTGGCGCTGACCGGCGGCAGGCGATCCTTGTCGACCATGTGCATCGGCGTCGGTCAGGGCATCGCCATCGCGCTGGAACGGGTCTGACGACCCAGTCGCTTGCTTAAGAAATCGGGGAGGAAACGGATCATGGCAGAACGCGTCTACGGCATGCACCACATCGGCATCACCGTGCCGGACATCGAAGGGGGCATTGCCTTCTTCAAGGCCGTGTTCGGGGCCGTCGAGGTGTTCCGCACCGGAGCGTTTAACGTGAGCGAGGAGTTCATGGAACGTCGGCTGGGAACCCCCGCCCACACCCGCATCCGGGATCTGGTGTTCCTGCGCTGTGGCGCTGGTACCAATGTCGAGCTTTTCGAGTATAGCGGCGAGGACAAATCGGCCCGGCCAAGGCGGAATTCCGAAATTGGCGGAACCCATCTGTGCTTTGAGGTCGAGGACGTCTTCGCCTCTGCCGAAAGGTTGCGCGCCCTCGGGGTCGAGTTCCTGGACGGTCCGAACACCGTGACCGAAGGGCCGCTTGCCGGCTTCAACTGGATCTACTTCACCGCGCCTTGGGGCCAGTCCCTGGAAATCGCAAGCTTTGCCAATCTGGGCTACGAGGCGGAGACCTCGGAACGCATCTGGCGGGCAAAGCCCGGGACGTGAGGCAAATTCTCGCCGGCCGTGTCAGGTTTCCTCAACCACCCGTGACCAACTGGATGAGGCCAAGGATCGGATCGACGCCCATCAGCGCCTTGCCCAACAACTCGAGCCCTACAATCAGTAGGGCCCAAGTGATGACTTTGTAGAAGGTCACTTCGCTGACCAAACCGACCGTCCTTTTGCCGATATATACGCCCAGAACCGCCGGTGCCATCAAATAGGCCGCGGTTTCAAGACTGACTAAACTGACCTGCCCGTTCATCCAGTACGGGCCAAGCTTTGCAAGATTGATGATCGCAAAAAGGATCGTCGTCGTGCCAGCATAGGTCAGGCGATCAAGCCGTAGCGGTTGCACGAAGGTTTGGTATGGCGGCGCACCGGCGTGGCTGATGTAGCTGGTGAAGCCAGCAAGGCTTCCCCAGAACAGGCCGTGAGCGAGTTTAGGTGTTTGATCCCACGGTTTGATGGTGCGATCCTTTCTCAGGAATGGAAGGAAGCATTATGGGACAGGTTCGTCACGGGAGCGCCACGACCACGCACGCCGTCAGAGCAGCAATACAGCGATCGCAAGCTTCGCTCGC
>JAJNPS010000035.1 GCA_021155205.1 Rhodobacterales bacterium | reverse complement strand
CGCGCCGGGAAACCGGCGCGCGCTTTCCGTTTGGGAAATGTCATGGAATTATCCTCAGCTAGGGAATGCGGGGTTCAGCGACCGGATCGTGCGCCCGTCGCCGATCAGCTTGTCCAAAAGCGGCGGCGGTGCCCAGATGCGGTCGTCGCGCGACCATAGCCGCAGGTCCTGGCGGATCAGCAACAGCCCGCGGCGGTCGGCACAATGCATCGGCCCGCCCAGTCGCCGCGGAAACCCGTGGCCCGCCACCATCAGATGGTCGATGTCGGCCGGGCACAGTGCCGTGCCCGCAGCCAGGCAGTCCAGTCCTGCCGCAGCCATTGCTCCCCACCAGCGCGCGATGATTTCCGGCACCGGCATTTCCAGCGGACGCCCGCCATTCGCGCGCGGGTCAAGGGCGTCGCGGGACAGAGGAGGCACCGCCGCCTGCACCGTTGTCAGCGCCACGCGGATCGCCTCGTCGCGCAGGCCGCGTCCCATCAGGCGCTCCAGCGCGGTGCGGCCCGCCGCCGCGATCGCAGCCCCCGGCGACGCGCCATCCCCCCCGATGGCGATGGGCGCAAGTCCGATCCGGCCCAGAAACGCCCGCGCCGTCGCTGCCGCGGTGCTGGCCGTCAGGCCCGACAGCGTGACCAGCCGGCCCGTCGGCGCCAGCGTCACGCCCAGCGTGCCCGGACCGCCGCCCAGCACCAGGCGCGGCACGTCGGCAGGCAGGCGGGCGGCCAGTTCCGTCACCCGCGCGATCTGCCCCGGCCCGAACAGCAGCACATCGACACCTTCAGGCACCATGGCGGCCGGCGTCACCGTGGCCAGCCGCGCCCAGTCGGCATCGCGCGCCGCAACCGAGATGCGCCGGGCGGCAACCGCGGCATCCTGTTGTTCCGCCAGCACCTTGAGCACACCGCCCAGTACCTCGCGGTCCGCCTCGGCCAGCGTGACGCGCAGGCCGGCCGACAGTGCTGCGAACGCGATGGTGGTCGTCGCGGGCGACATCCCCTCGACATACAGATGCGACATGGTCCCGGGCGGATGTCCGGCCAGCGATTTCGGCACGCGCCGGGCGATCGCCGCCGACGCCGCGACAGCCCGCAGGCCCAGCACCTCGTCGCTGTCGGCAAGGTCATCGCGCAGCGTGGCTTCCAGCACCAGCCCCTGCGCCAGCGGCAGGACCAGCGCCGCCTCGACCGCCTCGACCATGCGTTCCGCCCCCGGCAGGCCATTGACGAACAGATCGCCCCGCGCCGCGGCAATCTCGGCACCGTAAGCCTTGGCATCCAGCCCCGGCGCGGGCCGGTCGGGGCGCGGTGCCGCCGCCATGTCTGCCGCCAGCACCAACGCGGCCGCGACCGGATCGCCGGGCACCACATGGTCGATCATGCCAAGGCGCAGCGCCTCGGCGGCGGCGACCGGCCTGCCCGACAACAGGATGTCCAGCGCCGCCCCTGCACCGACCCTGCGCGGCAGGGTTTGCGTCGCCCCGCCGCCCGGGATCAGCCCCAGCACGATGTCCGGCACTGCAAGGCTGGCATCGGTGCCGGCCAGGATGACATCCCCCGCCAGCGCCAGCTCGACCAACGGCCCGACTGCCGGGCCGATGACGGCCGAGACCACAGGAAACTGCGCCTCCACCAGCGCCGCGGCGATGTCGGCAGGTCGCGGTGCCATGCCGTCGGCGCGGGCAAGGACCGACCCGCGCAGAGGCGCGCCCCGGATCGCCAGAACCAGCG
This sequence comes from Rhodobacterales bacterium, assembly GCA_021155205.1. Taxonomy (GTDB): domain Bacteria; phylum Pseudomonadota; class Alphaproteobacteria; order Rhodobacterales; family Rhodobacteraceae; genus JAJNPS01. The sequence continues at coordinate 54,823 of JAJNPS010000035.1, read as the reverse complement.
CGCGGGGCCGGGGTTCGGCCCGCAGCATCTGCAGGAACCAGGCGCGCGCCTCGGGGCCGAAGCCGCCGACCGCCGCCCCGTCGAGTTCCAGCAGCGCGACCTCGCCGTGCCAGATCCTTTGGCCCATCTCCTGCACGCCCGCGCCCCTCTTGCCGTTCGAACCGACCTTCGCTGCCCGGATAAAAGGCCATTGCCCGCCGCTTGGCAAGGAGGCACCCTACCCCCCGGCCGCATGTCGTCTTGCGCGCATCCCGGCTTTGCGATTATTTGGCCCGCCGGGGCGCGGCAAGAGCCTGCGCGCCATCGGACCAGGGAACATGTTGATGCAGTCGGACTGGATGTGGGGGTTGGCGGGCGGCGGGTTGATCGGCCTCGCGGGGGCCATGTTCCTGTTGCTGAACGGGCGGATCATGGGTGCGTCAGGCATCCTTGGCACGGTCATCGACGGCAGCGCGGGTGGCCTGCTGGCGGAAAACCTTGCCTTCATGGCGGGGCTGATCGGCCTGCCCTGGCTGATCGCGCTGGCCCTGCCCGGACAGGCGACCAACCTGACGGCAGAGCTTTGGGCCGTGGTGCTGGGCGGCGTGCTGGTCGGGCTTGGCACGCGGATGGCCAATGGCTGCACGTCGGGGCACGGCGTCTGCGGCATCTCGCGCCTGTCGCGGCGGGGGATCGCGGCGACGCTGGCCTATGTCGGCGCAGGCATGGCGGGCGTCGCCGTGCTGCGGCATGTCTGGGGGCTGGTCTGATGGCGCGGCTGGTCCTTGTGGCTCTTGCGGGCGGTGTCTTTGGTCTTGGGCTTTGGCTGTCCGGCATGACGGACACGCGCAAGGTGCAGGGTTTCCTTGATGTTTTCGGCGCCTGGGATCCGACGCTGGCCTTTGTGATGGGGGGTGCGATCCTGCCGATGGCGCTGGCATGGGCGGTGGCCGCCCGCCGCCGCGTCAGTGCGACCGGCGCTGCGATGCCGCATCCGCCGCAGGGCCCGGTCGATGCGCGGCTGATCGGCGGGTCGGTGCTGTTCGGCGCGGGCTGGGCGGTGGCGGGTCTCTGCCCCGGTCCGGCGCTGGCCTCGCTCGGCTTTGGCGGCACCGGCGGGGTGATCTTTCTTCTTGCGATGGGCGCGGGTATGCTCGTGGCAGCGCGCATTCCCCGCCGCAGAGATGGAGCGACAGCATGGACATCAGACCTCTGACCCCGACCTATGCGGTGTCCCCGCAGATCGAGCCGGGGGATCTGGCTGCGATCAAGGCGGCGGGTTTCACGACGATCATCGATAACCGCCCGGATGGCGAGATACCGGGGCATCTGCAGACCGCCGCGATGCGGGCGGCCGCCAGCGCGTTGGGGTTCGACTTTGTCGCCAACCCGATCATCGGTGGCGCGATGACGGCGGCCAATGTCACCGCGCAGGCGGCGGCGATTGCCGCGTCCACCGGGCCGGTGCTGGCCTATTGCGCCTCTGGCAACCGGTCATCCGTGGTCTGGGCGCTGGCCCATGCGGGCAAGATGCCTACCGATGACCTGATCGCGATCCCGGCGAAGTACGGCTATCAACTGGAACATCTGCGCGCCCAACTGATGGCCAAGGGCGGCTGAGACCGGCGATATGCCGCCCGGCCAGCAGGCTCATCCGGGCGCGGGGCATGCCGGGCAGCGTCCCCTCCGAACCTGCGACGCGCGGCGGCTGCAAAGGGCTGCGCTGGCGCGGATCGGGCGAGGTCCGGCCGCCCTGCCCACGTCCGGGTCCGGGTCCGGCACGTCATGCGCGACATCATCGGCGGCCTATCCCGCCTGTGCCAGTTCGGCGGCGGCAGGGGCGCCGGCGATGGCCGGGGCCGCATGTGGCAAGCGCGCCTCGCCCGAAAGACGGACCGCCCGCAGGCCGCTGTTCTGGCCCAGCCGCGCCGCGGCCAGGGGCAATCCGTCCAGACCTTCCAGCCTGATGCCGGACAGGGCATTCCTGGGCAGGGCGACAATGGCGCCCGGTTCCAGGTCCAGGACCGCCGCCAGCGGCAGCGTCACGCGCGCCAGCACGGCCTCAAGCTGGCAGGGAACGGCCAGCACCGCCTCGGTCATCTGGTGGGTAAAGGCCAGCACCGCATGGGCGTCGCTGGCATCCGCCGCCGCCATGCCCGGACGCTGGCCGCGCCCTTCGGCGGGCAGGGCCAGCATCACCTCGCCCGACTTGGCCCCGCCCGACAAGGACACCTGCGCGGTCAGGACGCGGTAGGGCTGGTCGTCCAGAAGCAACGCCAGGGGGCGCGGGTCGTCCAGAAAGGACGCATAGCGGAACCCGCCCGCCCAGACCAGATCGGCCTCGTCAACCAGTGCCTCGTCCAGAGCGGCCAGTGCGCGCTCGATCACGGGGGCGACAAGGGCGGCATCGGTCCGCGTCGGCTTGCGCGGCAGGGGGGCCTGCGACAGCACGCGCCCCATCGTCTGCACCTCGATCAGGCCGGACAGGATCGCAGGCGACATCGCCATCAGACCAAGCGCGTCGCCCGGTCCCTCCAGCACCGCCAGCATGGCATGGTCGGGCAATAGGTCGGTCAGCTCGGTCAGGCTGCGCCGGTTGAGCGAGAGGCGCGGCACGTCCAGCGGCATCGACAGCACATCCTGCGCCGCACGCGCAAGCGCCAGCCGCCAGGACCTGTCGGCACCCGGCCCGCCTTCGGCCGCATGGGTCGCGGCCTGGTCGCGCGCAATCGCCAGCTTGTGCCAGATCACGCCCGGCCTGTCGCGTGCCGCCTTGTCGCGTTCCGCCATCATTCCCCCTGATCGCTGCCTGACGCCGAGCTTAGACGCCACAGGTTTGCCAAAAGATTAACCCTGACGCGGCCTCAGGCCGCCTTGCGGTCCAGCCGCAAGGGCAGTGTGACGCGGAACGCGGTGCCGCCCTGCCCCGGCAGATAGGTGATCCCACCACCCAGATTGACCATCACCTCGCGGCAGATCGCAAGGCCGAGACCGGCGCCCCCTGCCCGTGTCTGGTCCGACAGGCGCGCGAATTTCTCGAAGATCAGCGCCTGGGACGCCTGAGGGATGCCCTGCCCGTTGTCGATCACATCCACCGTGACCCGCCCTGCGCGCTGGCGCACCGCGATGCGCAGTTCGGGGCTGGCGGCGTCGCAATACTTGCGCGCATTGGAGATCAGGTTGATCAGCACCTGCGTCAGCCGGTCTGCATCGGTCCGCAGGAAGATCTGTTCCCTGTCGCTGTCGCGCCAGATGGTAAAGGACCGCTCGGGCCGCGTGCTGTCGGCGGCGATCAGCGCACGGTCGATGATGTCGCGCAGGCTGGTCAGCGTGATCGTCAGGTCCACCGACCCGTTTTCCAGAACACTCAGGTCCAGAAGGTCATCCAGAAGACGCGTCAGCCGCCGCGCCTCGTCATGGATGATCCCGCCATACTTCGCCACCATGTCCGGCGTCAGGTCGCCCGCCGCCAGAATTTCGGAAAACGCCCGGATCGAGGTCATCGGGGTGCGCAATTCGTGGCTGATCTGGCTGAGAAAGCCGTCCTTTTGCCGCGACAGTTCGTGCAGCTTGTCATTGGCCTCGCGCAGGGCCCCGGCAGTGCGCGTCAACTCGTCCTGCTGGTGTTCCAGCCGCGCGGAATATTCCATGATCTGCGCGGTCTCGTTGGCGACCGCCATCAGGTCCTCCACCGACACGGTGCTGCGCCCGGCGATCTGGCCGACCATCGCATGCGCGGTCGCGGTTCCCACCGATCCTGCCAGACGCCCCTCGAAGGCTGCCATGAAATCGGGACCGGCATCGGGCAGATAGCCCGCCTTGCCCTGCGCCCGCGCCGCGCCGGCAAAGAAATCCAGCGCCGCATCCTCGCCCAGGATGCGCTGCGCCATCACCAGCAGCCCTTCGCTGGAGACCGCGCCCCGCCGCCATTCCAGCGCCTCGGCCGGGCCGTCAAAGACGTTGACGAAGGCGGCGCCCTGCAACCGCTCGACCGGCCCCGGAAAGGTCAGCACCGACACCAGAAAAAACGCCGTCACGTTCAGCATCAACGACCACAGGAGCGCATGCAGCAGCGGGTCCAGCCGCTCGACCCCGAACAGGCCCTGCGGGCGCAGCCAGGACAGGCCGAACGGTCCTTCGGCCAGGAACCTCTGCGAAAAGACCACATCCGGCCCCAGCGACGGCAGGTAAAGCGCATAGGCCCAGACGGCGAACCCCGCCAGCAGCCCCGCAGTGGCCCCGGCCTTGGTGGCCCCACGCCAGAAAATGCCGCCGATCATCGCGGGCAGGAACTGGGTCACGCCCACGAACGCGATCAGCCCGATCGCCGCCAGCGCCGCCGATCCGCCCGAGGCCCGGTAATAGGCATAACTCAGCCCCAGCACCGCCAGGATGCTCAGCCGCCGCGACAAGAGCACCACACGGCGCAGGTCGCGCGACACATCCATCGCCGGGCGCAGGCGCAGCCAGAACGGCATCACCACATGGTTCGACACCATCGTGGCCAGCGCAATCGCCTCCACGATGACCATCGACGTGGCGGATGAAAAGCCGCCCAGGAACACCAGCATCGCCAGCGCGCCCTGCCCCTCGGCCAGGGGCAGCGACAGCACGAACAGGTCGGGGTTGGACCCGGCGGGCATCCGCTCCAGCCCCATCACCGCAATGGGCACGATGAACAGGCTCATCAGCATCAGATAAGCCGGAAACGCCCAGGACGCGCGCGCCAGGTGGCGTTCGTCCGACGCCTCGACCACCATCACCTGAAACATTCGCGGCAGACAGATGACCGCCGCCCCCGCCAGAAAGATCAGCCCCGTCCAGCGCCCCGGCTTCAACTCCCACTGCGACAGCGCCGAGGCGTCGATCCGCGCCATCATGTCGCCGATGCCTCCCGCCAGCCCCCAGACCACCCAGGCCCCCAATGCCAGAAGTGCCACCAGCTTGACCACCGCCTCCACCGCGATGGCGGTGACGATGCCGTGGTGCTGTTCCTTGGCATCGAGGTTGCGGGTGCCAAAGACGATGGTGAACAGCGCCAGACCCGCCGCGACCCAGATCGCCGTCCGCGCCGCATCGGGAGGGGCCGTGCCTTCGGGCGCGGCGCTGGCAAAGACACCGAACGACAGCACCACCGATTGCAGTTGCAGCGCGATATACGGGGTTGCGGCGACGACCGCGATCACCGTGGCGATCACGCCCAGAAGGTTGGATTTGCCATAGCGCGACGAGATCAGATCCGCGATCGAGGTCACGCGGTGTTCGCGCCCGATCCGCACCAGCTTGCGCAGCACCCACCACCAGCCGACAAAGATCAGCGACGGGCCAAGATAGATCGTCAGGAACTCCAGCCCCGACCGCGCCGCATAGCCGACCGCGCCATAAAAGGTCCAGGCGGTACAATAGATCGACAGCGACAGCGTGTAGACCAGCGGCGAATTCAGGATGCCAAGCCGCCCCGCCATCGCCCGCCGTTCGGCGACAAAGGCGACCGCAAAGAGAAAGATCACGTACAACACGCAAGACAGCACCAAAAGGCTAAAGGGCATCCTGGCCCCCGTCGCGCCGGGCCGGATCGGCGGGGGCATCGTCCTGCCCGCGGCCCAGTTTGCGCGCAAAGATGGCCGCCACGCCGATCAGCGCGATCCAGACCGCGAAAAGATAAAGCCCGTCGGTCGCGGTGCGGCGGTGATCGTCGTCGGCCGGACTCCACAGGATAGGCAGGATCATCAGGAACAGCCCGAACAACGGCAACAGGCGCGCCGCATCGTGCAGCCGACGCATCCGATAGCCGCTGCGGGGCAGAAAGGGCAAGCGGGGGCGGCGTGCCATCCGTCAGTCCCCCGTCAGCGCGCGCACTTGGGCGACCATCTCGGCATTGGCAAAAGGCTTGGTCATGAAGCGGTCCGCGCCTGCGCGCGCCGCAGCCTCGCGGTCATGCGGCTGGCCCTTGGCGGTCAGCATCAGGACCGGCAGCGCGGCAAGGTCCGGATCGGCGCGGATCGCTGCCAGCACCTCCAGCCCCGACACACCCGGCAGCATCAGATCCAGGATCAGCGCATCGACCGGCTGACCGCGCAGCATGGCCAGAACCCCGGTGCCATCTGCCAGCGTCGTCACCTCGCAGCCATCGCGGGTCAGGAGGAAGCCGATCGCCTCGGCGATGCTGGGTTCGTCCTCGACCAAAAGGACGCGGCGACGCTTGGCCATGGCGGAACCCTCCTCCCAAAGGGTGCGGACATGCGCCGCAGTCCCGACTATCGCGGGAACCCGGGCAGGTGTCAAAACCTTGTCATGCCCCCAGGATCGACGGCTCGCGGCGCGCGGCGCAAGCCGCGCGGGCGCAGACCCGGCAGGTTGTCCCGATCGGCAGGACCGTGGCCGGTGTCGCCGCCTGCGGCAGGGGCGTCACCAGCATGGCGGCGTGCCGCAGCTCGACGCCATGAAAGCCCCCCACATGCCGGGTTTCGGCATAGGCGCGCAGCCTCAGCCGCGGGATGGCGCGGCCATCCATTTCGGCCAGCACCTCGACCGGCAGGCCCGGACGGGCCAGCGCGGTGTAAAGCGGCCAGAGCGGACAGGCCGCCCCAAAACGCGGCGGGGTAAAGGCCGGCACCGGCTTGCGAAAGGTGATGGTGCCCGACGCATCGCACAGCACCAGCCCTTCGGGACGCCCAGGCAGCGTGGCGATCCGCCGGAACACCGCCAGCACATCGGCACCGAAATCGCCCGCCAGCCGCAGGGGGTCGTCCTGCCCTGCGACCAGCGCCGCCTCCAGGCGCTCGCGCGGCACCAGCGCGGCATCGCGTGCGGCCTGGGTGATCCAAGCCGCCGCCAGCTCGCGCGCGGCAAGGGATGGCAGCGCGGCGACCTCGTCTGCCACTGCGCCCGCCCCCGGCCCGCCGGGCTCGACCTCGGCCAGATGCCAGCTACGTCCGGACAACCAGGCCTCGACCTCTTCCTGGGGCGAGCTTGCCCCCTCCACCTCGGCCCCCGATCCGGCCAGATAGGCCACCAGCGCCTCGGCGCCCCGGCTCATGCGTTCGGCGTCCTGATGGATGTTCTGGTGAAACCTGTCGCGCCAGTCGGGGTCAAGGTCGCCGTCTTCGGCCAGGATCGCGGCGGTGGATCGCACGGCGCTGATCGCCGACAACAGGTCATGCACCGCCGCCGACAGGTGCGGGTCATGCGACAGACGGTCGTTCAGGGTCGCAACAACCCGTTCCAGCCGCCCCACGCGCCCCTGCAACCCCGCGCACAGGGCCGCCCAGCCTGGATAGCGGCCGACGAAATCCTGCAGCCGGTCGGTCTCGACCGGCACGACCGCGCCACTGGCCGCCGCGCGCAGATCGACGACCAGCGCCGCCTCGCGGCCTTCGGCAAAATCGTCAAGGTCCATCTCCAGCACGCCCGCCAGACGCACCAGCACATCCCCCGCTGCGCGCCTGCGGTCATGTTCGATGAGGTTGAGATAGGACGCCGACATCCCCGCCGCCTTGGCAACATCCGCCTGCCGCAACTGCAGCGCCAGCCGTCTTTCGCGCAGACGGCTTCCGGTCAGGGCGGTCAGGGGCATGCCAAGCATCTCATGGCCAAAAGGATTTACGGGCTTTGGACCGCTTGACAAGCCTGTAAAGGAAAAGGGGCGCACCCTGCGGCGCGCCCCCCGTTCCTAAGCCCGCAGATTTACTGCAGCGCCTTGTCGGTGATGGCGGATGTCCAGGCGCCTTCGGGGGCCTTGGTGATCACCGGGTCCGATCCGCCAGCCAGCAGCGTCGCCACGGTCTTTTCCGCCGCCGCCACGTCCAGCGCCCCGTTCGAGCCTGCCGTCAGCTTGGCAATCTCGCCCATCATGCGTTTCTGGTGCGCCTCGGTCTGCGCGCCGGTCTCGTCGTTTTCAAGCACGATCATCGCCGCCTCGTCGGGGTTGGCCTCGGCATATTTCCAGCCCTTCATCGAGGCGCGCACGAACCGCACCATCTTGTCCTCGAAGGCCGGGTCGGCCAGCTTGTCCTGCAGCACGTAAAGCCCGTCCTCAAGGGTGGCCACGCCCATGTCCTGATACTTGAACGTCACCAACTGATCCGGCGTGATCCCGGCGTCGATGACCTGCCAGTATTCGTTATAGGTCATGGTCGACACGCAGGCCGCCTGTTTCTGCAGCAGGGGATCGACGTTGAAGCCCTGCTTCAGCACCGTCACGCCCCCCGGAGAGCCGTCGGTTTTCAGACCCAGTTGCGACATCCAGGACAGGAACGGATATTCGTTGCCAAAGAACCAGACGCCCAGCGTCTTGTCGGCAAAATCGGCCGGGGTCTTGATGCCGGACTCCGCAAGGCAGGTCAGCATCAGCCCGGACGAGGCAAAAGGCTGCGCGATGTTGACGAGGGGCAGACCCTTTTCGCGCGCGGCGAGGGCGGCAGGCATCCACTCGACGACGACATCCGCGCCACCGCCCGCGATGACCTGCGTGGGCGCGATGTCCGGGCCGCCCGGCAGGATCGTGACGTTCAGTTTTTCCTCGTCGTAGAACCCTTTCGCCTTGGCCACATAGTACCCGGCGAACTGGGCTTGCGTGACCCATTTCAGTTGCAGCGTCACGTTGTCCTGCGCCTGCGCGCCATGGGTCGCCACCGTCGCAAACGCCGCCAAAAGCCCAGCTGCCAGCAGTTTCTTCATCGTCTCACCTCCAAGTTGCGGCCCCTGTCCCCGGGGCCCGTTTCAAATCCGTTGCGACGGGTGCCAGAACGTCACCCCCCGTTCGATCAGCGTGATCAGCCCATAAAGCGCCGACCCCGCCAAAGCCGCCACCGCAATCGTGGCCCAAACCATGTCGAGGCCAAGCCGCCCCACTTCGGTCGAGATGCGAAATCCCATGCCATAGACCGGGCTGCCGAAAAACTCAGCAACAATTGCGCCGATCAGGGCCAGAGTCGATGCAATTTTAAGCCCGTTGAACAGAAACGGCATCGCCGCCGGCAGTCGCAGTTTCATCAGCGCCTGCCAGTAGGACGCCCCCCAGGTCGCCATCAGGTCGGCCTGCATCCGTTCCGACGCCTGCAGGCCCGCCACCATGTTCACGAGGACGGGAAAAAAGACCATCACGACGACCACGGCGGCCTTGGACTGCCAGTCGAACCCGAACCACATCACCAGAATGGGGGCGAGGCCGACGATGGGCAGCGCCGCGACGAAATTGCCGACGGGGAGGAGGCCCCGTTGCAGAAAGGGGGATCGGTCGATGGCGATGGCCGTCGCAACGGCGGCCCCGCAGCCGATCAGGAAACCCGGCAGCGCACCCTTCAGCACGGTCTGCGCAAAGTCGGCCCACAGAACCGGCAACGATCCCGCGATCCTGGCCGCGATCATCGAGGGGGGTGGGAGGATGACCGGCGACACGCCAAGGCCCCGGACGATGCCCTCCCAAAGGACGAGAATGGTGATCCCGAACAGCACCGGCACCGCCAACCGGCCAAACCGACGACGCGCCCAGCCCGAAGCCGCCAGCCGGGCATTCAGCGCCCATGCCGCCAGCCAGAACACCAGCGATCCTGCCACCCATGTCATGCCGGCACCCCCATCCGGGCGCGTGCGACCCGCTCCACCACCCCGACGCCCAGGATCAGCATCCCCGCCAGGATCGCGGCCGCAAACAATGCCGCCCACATGATCAACGGCTCGCCGAACTGCGACCCGATCAGCATCCGCGCGCCGAGGCCCTCGATCGCGCCGGTCGGCAACTCGCCCACGATGGTCCCGATCAGGCTGGCGGCGATGGCAACTTTCAGCGAGGCGAAGAAGTACGGCATCGAGGCCGGGATGCGCAGTTTCAGAAACGTCTGCATCGCCCCCGCGCCATAGGTCTTCAGCAGATCAAGCTGCATCTGATCCGGGCTGCGCAACCCCTTGATCATGCTGACCAGAACCGGAAAGAAACTGAGGTAAGCCGCGATGATCGCCTTTGGCACATCCCGCCCCTGCACCCCCAACTGGTTCGCCACCACCAGGATCATCGGCGCCAGCGCCACGATGGGCACGGTCTGGCTGATGATCGCCCAGGGCATCACCGACATGTCCATGACCCGGAACCGCACGATGGCCATGGCGAGGCCGACGCCCGCGATGATGCCAAGCGCAAAGCCCATCATCGTGCCCTTGAAGGTGACATAGGCGTGGTAGACGAGGCTGCGTTTCGACGTCACCGCCTGCCCGGCGATCCCGTCCCACAACTGCGCCGCCACCTGATGCGGCGGCGGCAACAAGGGCCGGTCCTGCGCCATCGTCTGCGGGATGACCTCGGCCCATGTGACCGTGGTCCCGGCGCGGGCCGCCTGGTCGAAGACCCAGGTGGCGTTCATCCAGACCGAGGCCGCATACCAGATCGCGACGATCCCGAGAAGGACGGTCAGGACGGGAAGCGCGCGGTTCATGGCATATGCCCCCCCACCCCAACCCTCCCCCACAATGGGGGGAGGGAGGCGCGTGCGGCAAAAACCGCGCCGGTGCAGGACTGATGCTTCCCTCCCCCCGCGTGGGGGAGGGTCAGGGTGGGGGGGCGACGCCACGAAAAGTTCATCCCCCCGCCCCCCGTGGCCACACGATCAACGCCACCGCCGCGACCCCCAGCGCCATCCCCGCCATCTGCATCCCCGTGGGCCGCTCGTTGAACACGAACCACGCCACCAGCCCGATCACCACCAGCTGGATGATGCTGGAGACGGAAATCGCCACCGCCAGCCCCCCCTCGCGCATCAGCCGCACCATCATGAGGTTGCCGAGGGTAAACAGGCACAGCGCCCCCACCAGCCACCATGTTTGCGCATTCGCAGAATAGGCGCGCAGCACGGTGTTGGCGGTCACGAACACCGCCATCGCCCCGGCCAGCCAGATGATCAAGGCGCCGCTCATGCCCCGACGCCCCGCGTGTCAGTTGTCGGGACGGATGCGCAACAGATATCCGACAGATGGCCGACGCGTATCGTACCCTCAAACCTCATCGGAATGCCCCGCCCGCAGGCCCTCGCGCACGCGCCCCGCGATCTCGATGAACTCCCGGCTGTCGCGAATGTCCAACGGTCGTTCCCATGGCAACGGGCTGTCGATGATATCGGTGATCCGCCCCGGACGGGGGGACATCACGACGATTTTCGTGCTGAGATAAACCGCCTCCGGAATCGAATGGGTGACAAAGGCCACGGTCTTCTGCGTCCGTGCCCACAGCTTCAGCGTTTCCTCGTTCAGCCGGTCGCGCACGATTTCGTCCAGTGCCCCAAAGGGTTCGTCCATCAACAGAATGTCCGCATCGAATGCCAGCGCGCGGGCAATCGAGGCGCGCTGCTGCATCCCCCCCGACAACTGCCAGGGGAACTTGTTGCCGAACCCTTTGAGTTCGACAAGCTCCAGTACGCGTGCCACCCGTTCCTCCTGATCGCCCTTTGAAAATCCCATGATTTCAAGAGGTAACTTGATGTTCCCACTGATGGTTCGCCACGGATAAAGCCCCGCCGCCTGGAACACATAGCCATAGGCCCGCGCCTGCCGCGCCCGATCCGGGGTCATCCCATTGACCGTCAGGGTGCCGCCTGTGGGATGCTCCAAAGCCGCAATTGCCCGCAGGAAGGTCGTTTTCCCGCAACCACTTGGCCCGATGAAGCTGACAAACTCCCCCCGCCTGATCGTGAGGTTCACGTCCTTCAGCGCATGCACCGGCCCGTCATTGGTCTGAAACACCAGGTTCAGATCGCGGGCTTCGATCACGGGGGCGGCGGGGGTCAAGGTGTCTTTCATCCGCGTCCCTTATTGGAATTCCCAGCCGCCATCGCGCGTAGTACGATCAAGTTCATCCCCTTGCCCCGATCCCCCTGGAGTTTCCCATGGCCATCTGCCGCAAACTGCGCCCGACCGACACCTATGACGGTCGCCAAGGCTTTACCTACAACGCCGGCATCGCGGCGGAAACCGTGGGATCGACCGGCATCTGCATGCACCTGCTGACGATCCCGCCCGGCGGCCGCGCCAAGGTGCACAAGCACGCCACCCACGAAACCGCGATCTACATGCTGGCGGGGGTCACGGTGATGTACTGGGGCGAGGCGCTGGAAAACCGGATGGAGGTCGAGGCAGGCGACCTTCTCTACATCCCCGCGGGCATGCCGCACCTGCCCTTCAACCCCGGCCCGGGACCCGCGACCGCAGTGATCAGCCGCACCGACCCCAACGAGCAGGAAAGCGTGCTCCTGCTGCCGGAGCTGGAGGGGTTGGTTCCCGCCTGACAACCTAAACCCCGCTCGCCGGAATGCCTGTCCGCACCACCGGCCTTGGCGCGGTCAGATCCTTCCACTGCGTCAGCGCCCGGTTCACCGCCCCGTTTGGGGGCCGCGCCACGAACTGGCCGTGGCCTTCCTCGGTCTTGATCGCGCCATCATCGACCACGACCTTACCGCGCGACAGGGTATAGCGTGGCAGCCCCGTCACAACTTTGCCCTCGAAAACATTGTAATCAATGGATGATTGCTGATTTTGCGCCGTGATGGTTTTCGACTTCGCCGGATCCAGCACCACGATATCGGCATCCGCGCCCACCAGAATGGCCCCCTTCTTCGGGTAACAGTTCAGGATTTTCGCGATGTTTGTTGACGTCACCGCAACATACTCGTTCATCGTGATCCGCCCCGTCGTCACGCCATGCGTCCAGAGCATCGGCATCCGGTCCTCAAGGCCCCCCGTCCCATTCGGGATCTTGGTGAAATCGCCCAGCCCAAACCGTTTCTGCTTGGTCGTGAACGCGCAATGGTCCGTCGCCACCACCTGCAGCGACCCCGCCGCCAGCCCGGCCCAGAGGCTGTCCTGATGCCGCTTGTCGCGGAAGGGTGGCGACATCACCCGGCGGGCGGCGTGGTCCCAGTCGGGGTTCTTGTATTCGGACTCATCCAGCGTCAGGTGCTGGATCAGAGGCTCGCCATAGACCCGTTTGCCCAGCATCCGCGCCCGGCGGATCGCCTCATGCGCCTCTTCGCAGCTGGTATGCACGATGTAGACCGGCACCCCCGCCATGTCGGCGATCATGATGGCGCGGTTGGTGGCCTCTCCCTCAACCTCCGGGGGCCGGGAATAGGCATGCGCCTCGGGGCCGGTATTGCCCAAGGCCATCAGCTTGCGCTGCAACTCCGCGACCACGTCACCGTTTTCAGCGTGGACAAAAGGTATCGCCCCCAGTTCGGCGCAGCGGGTAAAGCTGGCGAACATCTCGTCGTCGTTCACCATCAACGCGCCCTTGTAGGCCATGAAGTGCTTGAACGAATTGATCCCCGCCTCGGTCACGGTTTTCATGTCATTGAAAACCTGCTCCCCCCACCAGGTGATCGCCATGTGATAGCTGTAATCACAGGTCGCCCGCCCCGATTTGTTGTGCCACATCTGCATGGCATCCATCAGCCCCTGCCCCTGCCCCGGCAGCACGAAATCCACCACCATCGTGGTCCCACCCGACAACGCCGCCCGCGTCCCGCTCTCGAAATCATCCGCCGAATAGGTGCCCATGAAGGGCATCTCCAGATGCGTATGCGGGTCGATCCCGCCGGGCATGACGTAAGCCCCGGTCGCGTCAAGCTCCGTCCCGCCCGTGAGGCCCTGCCCGATCTCGGTGATCACCCCGTTTTCGATCCGCATATCGGCCTTGTAGGTGAGGTCGGCGGTGACGACGGTGCCGTTCTTGATGATGGTGGTCATGTTAGTGCGACCTCTGTTTTGAAAAGCGGTTGCGAATGACGGTGACGAGGCCAAAAAGGATAGCGCCTCCAATCGCGCCTCCTATGGACTGGCCAATAAGTCCTGCTAACGGAAGATCGCGTCCGTCCACGAGCAGAGTCTTGATGGGAGAATAAAGAGCGCCGAACGCCGCTCCGCAATTCATCGCGTTTCTAACACTCCAGAGTACCGGCATGCTCACCCCACCACCCCCGCCACGTCCAGCACCGCGTGCAGCAGAACATCCGTCCCCGCCGCCGCCCATTCCGGCGATATCTCCTCCGCCTCATTATGCGACAGCCCGCCCACACAGGGGCACATCACCATCACCGTGGGGGCCACCCGGTTGATCCAGCAGGCGTCGTGGCCGGCGCCCGAGACGATGTCCATATGCGAATACCCCAGCTTTTCCGCCGCGCCCCGGACGACTTTCACCAGCCCCGGATCAAACGTCACCGGGTCGAAATGGCCTACTGCCTCAATCCCAAACCCCAGACCCAGTTCCGCCGCCACCGCCGCAACAGCCCGCTCCACCTCGCCGCGCATCGCGTCGAGCTTGCCCTGTTCGGGCGAGCGGATGTCGACGGTGAACACAACCTTGCCCGCGATCACGTTGCGCGAGTTCGGGAAATGGAACAACTGCCCCACCGCGCCCACGGCGTTCGGCTGGTGGCTCATAGCGATCTGGTGCACCCGCTCGGTGATCCGCGCGGCCCCGAGGCCCGCATTCACCCGCATGTTCATCGGCGTGGAGCCCGTATGCGCATCCTTCCCCGTCAGCGTGATCTCCAGCCACCACAGCCCCTGCCCGTGCGTCACGACGCCAATCGACTTGCCCTCGGCCTCCAGGATCGGCCCCTGCTCGATATGCAATTCCAGCATCGCGTGCATCTTGCGCGCGCCGACCGCCTCATCCCCGACCCAGCCGATGCGGGCCAGTTCCTCGCCGAACACTTTGCCCTCTGGGTCTTTCCGCGATTTCGCATATTCTTCCGTATGGATCCCCGCGAAAACGCCGCTGGCCAGCATGGCAGGCGCAAACCGCGCGCCCTCTTCATTCGTCCAGTTCGTGACCACGATCGGGTGCCGCGTCCGCACGCCGAGGTCGTTCAGCGTCCGCACCACCTCCAGCGCACCAAGGACCCCCAGAACGCCGTCGTACTTGCCGCCCGTGGGCTGGGTATCCAGATGGCTGCCCATATAGACCGGCAGCGCGTCTGCGTCCGTCCCGGCCCGTGTGGCGAACATGTTGCCCATGGTGTCGACGCCCATCGTCATGCCTGCCGCCTGACACCAGCGCTGGAACAGATGCCGCCCCTCGCCGTCCGCATCGGTCAGCGTCTGGCGGTTGTTGCCGCCCGCGATGCCGGGACCGATCCGCGCCATCTCCATCAGGCTGTCCCACAGCCGTTCAGGATTGATCCGCAGGTTCTGCCCTGGCGCTGGCATGTCCGTCTCCCCGTCCGCCGGGGTCCTTGACTGCCCCGTGTCACGACTCATTTTCTGACCGTATGGTCAAGACAAAGGCGATCACAAGCACAGGGTCCGGTCAACGCGAATATCTCGGGCTTGCGCCGCACAAAATGCTTCAATATTGCCCGCAGGACCGCCATTCCCGTGCCGGGCCGAAGCGCAAAGGTGACATATGGACATCGCAACCCTCGAGGACCACGAACGCCGCCTGGTCCTGACCCGGTTCACCGAGGCGACGGCCGTCGATCTGGGGCTGGCGCTGGTCGAACTGGCGCGCGCCGGGCAGTTGCCCGTCGTGATCGACATCCGCACGCCGGACCGCACGCTGTTTCACGCCGCCATGCCGGGGGCCACGCCCCTCAATACCCTCTGGGCGCGGCGCAAAAGCAATGCCACGCTGATGTGGCACGCCTCGTCGCTGCTGATCGGCGCGCGCATGGCCGGCAAGGGCGACACCGTCGCCGTGCATGGCCTGCCCGAGGCCGACCATGCCGTGCATGGCGGCAGCTTTCCGATCCGCGTGGCGGGCGTCGGCGTGGTGGCGGCGGTGACGGTCTCGGGCCTGCCATCGGTTGAGGATCACGCGCTGGTCGTGCGCGCGCTTGGGGCGCTGATGCAGACGATGTGATCTGTGGTGGATTTGTTGCCCCAGTCCCCGCCCACAGGGCATCCGGCAGGTCGAGCGTTCGCCCGTGCAAGGAGGCGTACCCTTCATTCTGCTGCCGAACCTTGCGGCAATCGGAATCTGCGTGCTGATGTCGTTCTCGGAAAGGCCGTTGGTCAGTTCGCAGCAGGCCGCAGACCCCGTGGCGCCGGTTTGGGGGATAGTTACCGCGTTTGCATCGGCGGGGGAATTGCGCCAAGGTCGACGCCCGAGCCTTGCCACACCGTCGCACAAAGCCCATGCCCCACACGAAATCCCGCATCCAGCAAAAGAACCGCGATGCCATCCTCGAGGCGGCGCTGGATGTCTTTTCCGCGCAGGGTTTCCGGGGTGCCACGCTGGACCAGATCGCCGACCTCGCCGGCCTGTCCAAGCCGAACCTGCTTTATTACTTTCCATCGAAAGAGGCGATCCACCAGGCGCTGCTGACGCGGCTTCTGGACACCTGGCTTGATCCCCTGCGGGCGATGGATGCCAATGGCGAGCCGGTCGCCGAAGTGCATGCCTATGCCCGGCGCAAGCTGGACCTCGCGCGCGATTATCCGCGCGAAAGCCGCCTTTTCGCCAATGAAATCCTGCAGGGCGCGCCCCGCATGCGTGCCGCGATCGAGGGCGATCTGAAACGGCTGGTCGATGACAAGGCAGCGGTGCTGCAGGCCTGGATGGATCAGGGACGCATCGCGCGGCTGCATCCTGTCCATCTGATCTTTTCGATCTGGGCGCTGACGCAGCACTATGCCGATTTCGACGTGCAGGTGCGGGCCGTCCTTGGCCCCGGCCACGACCCCTTTGCCGAGGCGGGCGCGTTCCTCGATATCCTGATCCGGCGGCTCTTGTCGCCCGGTGCCACCTGATCGCCGCGACACCGGGGGGCTGGACTCTGCCCGTGGCGCGGGTGTAGCGCAGGCCGCACTGCCACATTTTCGGTAAACAAGCCCGATGACTGCCGATCCCAATGCCCCGGCCGATGAGAACGCGGGCGCGGGGCATGCCCCCAAAAAGCTTGCCGCCCTGGTGCTTGGCTGCATCGGCGTCGTCTATGGCGACATCGGCACATCGCCGCTCTACGCAATGCGCGAATCCCTGCGTGCCGCCAGCCGCAACGGGCTGGAGCGCGAGGATGTGCTGGGCGTCATCTCGCTGTTGATCTGGACGCTGATCCTGATCGTGACGGTCAAGTATGTGATCCTTGTCATGCGCGCGGACAACCGAGGCGAAGGCGGGACGCTGTCCCTTGTGGCGCTGGTGCAGCAGGCGCTGGGCCGCAGGCCGGGCTGGCTGCTGGCGGTCGGTGTCATCGGCATCTCGCTGTTTTTCGGCGACGCGATCATCACCCCCGCGATGTCCGTGCTGTCGGCGGTCGAGGGGATGTCACTGGTCGCCCCTGCGCTTGACAGCATTGTCGTGCCCGTCACGCTGGCGATCATCTGCGGCCTGTTCGTCGTGCAGAACAAGGGCACCGGCCGGGTGGCCGCGTTTTTCGGACCGATCATGGTCTTGTGGTTCGTTGTGATGGCGGCGATGGGCCTCTATCACATTGGCGACGACATCTCGATCCTGGCCGCGTTGAACCCCTGGCATGCCGCACGGTTTCTGGTGTCCGAAGGCTATGCCGCGCTGATCGTGCTGGGGTCGGTCTTTCTGGCGGTGACGGGGGGCGAGGCGCTTTATGCCGACATGGGCCATTTCGGCCGCCGCCCGATCCGCATCGCATGGAGTGTGCTGGTCTTTCCGGCACTGACGCTCAGCTATCTCGGGCAGGGCGCGCTTGTTCTTGATCGGCCCGAAACGGCCGACAATCCGTTTTTCCTGATGGCGCCGGACTGGATGCTGCTGCCGCTGGTCATCCTGGCCACGATGGCCACGGTCATCGCCAGCCAGGCGGTGATTTCGGGCGCGTTCTCGATGATGCAGCAGGCCACCCAGATGGGCCTGCTGCCGCGGCTGGAAATCCGCCACACCTCGCAAATACAGGCGGGACAGATCTATCTGCCCAAGGTGAACGGCATCCTGACCTTTGGCGTACTGGCGCTGGTCTTGACCTTTGGATCATCGTCCAGCCTGGCCTCGGCCTACGGGATTGCGGTCACGGGCGACATGGTGATCACCTCGATCCTGGCCTTCGTGCTGTTTCTTCACGCATGGAAATGGCCGCTGTGGCGGGTCGTGGCCGTCATGGTGCCGATCCTGCTGCTGGAGACGCTGTTTCTGGGGGCGAACCTCTTGAAGGTCGTTGATGGCGGTTATGTACCGATCCTGATGGCGGCAACCATGTGCGTGCTGATCTGGACCTGGGTGCGGGGCACCCGCTATGTGCAGCGCAAGGCGCATGCGACCAGCGTGGCCCTGACCGCCTTCCTGCAGATGCTGGCAAAGTCAAAGCCGGTCAGCGTGCCCGGCACGGCGGTCTTTCTGACGTCGGATCCCGACATGGCCCCGTCCGCCCTGATGCACAACATCAAGCACAACCGCGTGCTTCACGCCCAGAACCTGATCGTCAAGGTCGAGGTCGCGACCACGCCGAACGTGCCGGATGCCGACCGGCTGACCATCGACCGGCTGAACGAAAGTTTCATCCGCATCACGATGACCTTCGGCTACATGGAAATGCCGAACGTTCCGCGTGCGCTGGCGCTGGCGCGCAAGCGCGGGCTGAAGTTCGACATCATGACGACCTCGTTCTTCCTGAACCGCCGCACGTTCAAGGCGACCAGCAACCAGGGCCTGAACTTCTGGCAGGAACGCATCTTTCTGTGGATGACGCGCGGCGCGTCGGATGCAACCGACTTTTACCGCCTGCCGTCCAACCGGGTGGTGGAGATGGGCCAGCAGCTCGCAATCTGACAGTGTTTACCGACGGTTAACCTTGCGCGGTGATCCTGCGACAATGTTCGATGATCCGAAAATCGTCTCTGACACTGCCTGGCTCGTCAGCCTGTTCGAGGCCAAGGCCGTACAGAAAGGCGGCATTGTCCGCCGTGCCATCCACGATGTCGAGCGCGAGGTCGGCAGACAGGCCCTTGTCGCCGAGGTCAACCGCCGGGGATTTCACATGGTTGAATGCGGCGGCCAGTTCATCGTGATCTGCAACACGGGCGCCATGAAGGTCGTCTGCTGACCTGTGGTCGCAATCCAAAAATTTTCGTCGAAAATTTTTGGATTGCTGCGGGAAGTGCAACAGTCTCTTTCTTCACTCCGCCGCCACGCCTGGGTTGTTCGGGTGCGTCGTCCAGTTTGCGAAATCGCCGACCTTTCGGCCCGTGCGTTCGTCAAGCGCCCCCTTCGGCAATTCCACCATGGTGATGCAATCCTCCACCGGGCAGACATTGACACACAGGTTGCAAGCGACGCATTCGTCGTCCATCACCTCGAACACCCTTGCGGGCGACATGGAGATCGCCTGGTGGCTGGTATCCTCACACGCCGCATAGCAGCGCCCGCATTTGATGCAGGCGTCCTGGTCGATCCGCGCCTTGGTGACGTAGTTCAGGTTCAGATATTGCCAGTCGGTCACGTTCGGCACCGCGCGTCCGATCAGGTCGTTCAATCCGATCTGTTTTTCATCCAGATACTGCGACAGGCCCGAGATCATCTCCTGCACGATCTTGAACCCGTAGGTCATCGCGGCGGTGCAGACCTGCACGTTGCCCGCGCCAAGCGCCATGAACTCCGCCGCGTCGCGCCAGGTCGTGACGCCGCCGATGCCGGAAATCGGCAGGCCGCGCGTCGCCTCGGCCCGGGCGATTTCGGACACCATGGACAGCGCGATCGGCTTTACCGCCGGGCCGCAATAGCCGCCATGGACCCCCTTGCCGTCAATGGTGGGTTCCGGCGCAAAGCTGTCGAGGTTGACGGACGTAATCGAGTTGATGGTGTTGATCAACGACACCGCATCCGCGCCGCCCCGTTTCGCCGCCTCGGCCGGTTTGCGGATGTCGGCGATGTTGGGCGTCAGCTTGACGATGCAGGGCATGCGGGAGTTGGCCTTGACCCAGCGCGTGACCATCTCGATGTATTCCGGCACCTGACCGACCGCTGATCCCATGCCCCGCTCGCTCATCCCGTGGGGGCAGCCGAAGTTCAGTTCGACCCCGTCGGCCCCGGTGCCCTCGACGTGCTTCAGGATGTCGATCCAGCTTTGCTCGTCACACGGGACCATCAGGCTGACCACCAGCGCACGGTCGGGCCAGTCGCGCTTGACCGCCTTGATCTCGCGCAGGTTCACCTCCAGCGGACGGTCGGTGATCAGTTCGATGTTGTTCAGGCCCAGCAACCGCCGATCCGCGCCCCACACCGCGCCATAGCGCGGGCCACTGACATTGACAACGGGCGGGCCTTCGGACCCGAGCGTCTTCCACACCACGCCGCCCCAGCCGGCCTCGAACGCACGGCGGACGTTGTATTCCTTGTCCGTCGGCGGTGCCGAGGCGAGCCAGAACGGGTTCGGCGACCTGATGCCGATAAAGTCAGACGCGAGGTTGGCCATGATGATCCCCTTGCAGACAAGCGGTTGAACGCGCAGCCGGCTGCGCGCAATCTCCAGAATGGTGGTGAGGCCGGCCTAGCTGCCGGTGAACAGGCGCCAGAGCCAGCCGACGATGATCCCGCCGACCTCGCCGAATTTTGGTACCACATAGGCCCAGCCGAGCGATCCGATCACGTTGTAGACCTGAAACGGCCCCATCGGCATGCGCGCCATGCCGCACATCAGGAACACAACCGGGCGCAGCGGCCCGAAGAAATGCCCGATGATGATGGCCACCGGCCCCCATTTGGCAAAAGCCTCGGTGCCGTTGCGCACCATTTCGGGATGGTTCTTCAAGGGCCACATCGCCAGGATG
This sequence comes from Rhodobacterales bacterium, assembly GCA_021155205.1. GTDB lineage: Bacteria > Pseudomonadota > Alphaproteobacteria > Rhodobacterales > Rhodobacteraceae > JAJNPS01. The sequence goes on along the minus strand of JAJNPS010000035.1, from coordinate 34,120 downwards.
CGGTCGCCATAGCGCAGGCCCAGCCAATACGAGAACGTCGACCCGATCAGTGCCCCCAGCGAAGCACCGGCCCAGATCGGCCAGAAATCCAGCGATCCCGTCGCCACGAGCGCGCCCACGCCGACAAGGATCGCCGTCGAGGGAATGATGATCGAGATGATCGCCGTATTCTCGCCCGTGGCAAACACCAGCGCGATCCAGAAGGCCCAGGGACGGTTTGCCGCCACAAAGTCGATCAGGGCGGAAATTGCGGCGTCCATCAGGGTCCCCAGGCATCACTGCGAGATTGCCTAGCCGTTCGGTTCCGGGCGCGCAAGCCATGGTCATCCGCGTCCCGTCAGATGGGTGTGGATCGCCTCGGCGGCGTCGCGCCCTTCGGCGACCGCGGTCACGGTCAGGTCCTCGCCCCCCGCCGCGCAGTCTCCCCCGGCCCAGACCCCGGCCAGCCCGCCCGCGATCTTGCCATCCGTCACCGGCAGGCCGTCCGGCGCGCCGGTCAGCGTCTGGCCGATCGCCTTGAACACCTGATCCGCCTTCAGCGTGAAGGTCTCGGACGACAGCTTCAGCCCGCCGGGTCCGTCGCTGGTATAGGCAAACTCAACTCCGGTTGCCGCGCCATTGCCCAAGACGCGAACCGGCGCTGCATTGTGGATGATGCGCACACCGGCCTGCATGGCATGGTCCTGCTCATGCCCGCTGGCGCTCATCTTCTCGCGGCCGCGCCGGTAGACGATGGTGACGTTCTCGGCACCCAGCAGCTTTGACTGCACCGCTGCATCCACCGCCGTCATGCCGCCGCCGATGACCACGACATCGCGCCCGACGGGCAGCGCCGACACATCCGCCGCCTGCCGCAGTTCGGCGATGAAATCGACGGCATTGCGGACGCCCGCCTTGTCCTCGCCCTCGGCTTTCAGGGCATTCACGCCCTGCAGGCCGATCCCGAGGAACACCGCGTCAAAGTCGCGGCGCAACTGGTCCAGCGTCACCTCGCGGCCCAGTTCCACGCCCGTCCTGATCTCGATGCCGCCGATGCGCAGCAGCCAGTCGATCTCTTTCTGTGCAAAGCCGCCCGTCGTCTTGTAGCTGGCGATGCCGTATTCGTTCAGGCCCCCGGCCTTGGGTCGCCGTTCATGGATCACCACGTCATGCCCGTGCATCGCCAGACGATGCGCGCAGGCCAGACCCGCAGGCCCTGCCCCGACCACGGCGACCCGCTTGCCGGTCCGCGCCGCCCGCGCATAGGGGTGCGGTCCCTTGGCCATCGCGGTGTCGGTGGCGAAACGTTGCAGCGCCCCGATCTCCACCGGCTTGCCCTCGGCCGCCTCGCGCACGCAGGCCTCTTCGCACAAGGTCTCGGTCGGGCAGACCCGTGCGCACATGCCGCCCAGGATATTCTGGTCCCAGATCGTCCTGGCCGCCGCCTCGGGCGTGCCGGTCGCGATCTGGCGGATGAACAGCGGAATGTCGATCGAGGTCGGGCAGGCGGTGATGCAGGGCGCATCGTGGCAGAAATAGCAGCGATCCGCCGCCACCCGTGCCTCATGCACATCCAGGGGCGGTGCGTGGTCGGCAAAGTTGGTGCAATAGGCTTCGGCTGGCAGACGGTGCGGCACAATGCCGGGCGTCAGCGGGCTATGGGTCATTGGCGTTGCGACCTTTTGCTGAAATGGCGTCGACACACAAAAACTGGCACAGCCCGGATTTTTTATCAAACGATAAAATTCATCACGGGTGTGATTGCGGACCGCAGCCCTTGTGCTGCGGCCACACCGCCCATAACTCGTGCTTTTCTCGTGCCTCGGCCTTCGCTATAAGCGGACGGATGAAGCCGGGACGCGGTGGCCCAGCCCCCGGCAATAACGCGGCACCAAGGCCAAGAGGACAGCATGAGCAAGAACAGCCCGGATTCCGATGTGGCCTTCATTCAGGCGCTGGCGGAGCTTTTGAACAAGAACGAACTGACCGAGTTGTCGGTCAAGCGCGAATACGGCGAAGACGACAGCCTGGAGGTGCGGGTGGTCAAGCAGTCGACCGTCCTGCAGATGGCCGCACCGACCTATGCTGCCGCGCCGCACGCCGCCCCGGTCGCCCCGGCGCCGTCTGCGGCGCCGCCGGTCGCGGTCAGCGACGATCCGGCACAGCATCCCGGCGCCGTGACCTCGCCCATGGTCGGCACGATCTATTTGTCTGCCGAACCGGGTGCGTCGCCCTTTGTCACCGTCGGCTCGACCGTTGCCGAAGGCCAGACCGTGCTGATCATCGAGGCGATGAAAACCATGAACCAGATCCCCGCGCCGCGCGCGGGCACCGTCAGGCGCATCCTGGTCGCGGACGGCAATGCGGTGGAATACGGCGCCCCCCTGATGATCATCGAGTGAGGCCCCGCGATGTTTGAAAAGCTGCTGATCGCCAACCGGGGCGAGATTGCCCTGCGCGTCATCCGCGCCTGTCGCGAAATGGGGATCAAGTCGGTCGCCGTCCATTCGACCGCCGATGCCGATGCGATGCATGTGCGGCTGGCGGATGAAAGCGTCTGCATCGGACCCGCCCCTTCGGTCGACAGCTACCTGTCCAAGGCCGCCGTGATTTCAGCGTGCGAGATCACCGGCGCGCAGGCGGTGCATCCGGGCTATGGATTCCTGTCCGAAAATGCGTCCTTTGCGCAGGCGCTGCAGGATCACGGCATCACCTTTGTCGGCCCGACGGCGGAACATATCCGCATCATGGGCGACAAGATTACCGCCAAGATCACCGCCAAGGAACTGGGCATTCCGGTCGTGCCGGGGTCGGACGGTGGCGTGGCGGACTATGACGCCGCGATCGGCGTCGCATCGGCCATCGGCTATCCTGTGATCATCAAGGCAACCGCAGGCGGCGGCGGGCGCGGCATGAAGGTCGCGCACAACGCCGGGGAACTGGAAACCGCGTTCCGCACCGCGCGGTCCGAATCCAAGGCCGCCTTCGGCAATGACGAGGTCTATATCGAGAAATACCTGACCACGCCGCGCCACATCGAAATCCAGGTCTTTGGCGATGGCAAGGGCCGCGCGGTCCACCTGGGCGAGCGCGACTGTTCGCTGCAGCGCCGTCACCAGAAGGTTTTCGAGGAAGCCCCCGGTCCCGTGATCACCCCGGCGCTGCGCGACCGCATCGGCAAGGTCTGCGCCGATGCCGTGGCCAAGATCAACTATATCGGCGCGGGGACCATCGAGTTCCTTTATGAAAACGGGGAGTTCTACTTCATCGAGATGAATACCCGCCTGCAGGTCGAACACCCCGTCACCGAGGCGATCTTTGGCGTCGATCTGGTGCGTGAACAGATCCGTGTGGCTGCTGGCCTGCCGCTGTCGTTCACGCAGGACGAGCTTGAGATCAACGGCCACGCCGTCGAGGTTCGTATCAACGCCGAGAAACTGCCGAACTTTACGCCCAGCCCCGGCCGCGTGCGGATGTTCCACGCGCCGGGCGGCCTGGGCGTGCGGATGGATTCAGCGCTCTATTCCGGCTATTCGATCCCGCCCTATTACGACAGCCTGATCGGCAAGCTGATCGTGCATGGCCGCGACCGGCCCGAGGCACTGGCGCGTCTGCGCCGCGCATTGGGGGAACTGGTGGTGGATGGGATCGAGACGACGGTGCCCCTGTTTCACGCGCTGCTGGCCGAACCCGACATCCAGAATGGCGACTACAACATTCACTGGCTGGAAAAGTGGCTGGAGCATCAGTTCGGCAACTGACCGATGGCGGGCACTGATCCCGTCTGGCGCGCGCCTTGCCCCGGGGTCCGTCCATGACGGCTGACATCACGCCCGACAGTCTTTTGCGCGGCTATGCCATGGGCATCTTTCCGATGGCAGAGCGCCGCGACGACCCCGACATCCATTGGGTCGATCCGCGACGGCGCGGCGTGATGCCGCTGGACGGCATGCACCTGTCGCAGTCCTTGCGCAAACGCCTGCGCCGCACCGACTACCACGTGACCGTGAACACCGCATTTGCCGCGGTCGTCGATGGCTGCGCTGCGCGGGACGAGACCTGGATCAACCCGACCATCCATGCGCTTTACCTCGCGTTGCATGTCCGGGGCCAGGCCCACAGCCTTGAGGTCTGGCAGGATGGCGGCCTGGCGGGCGGCATCTATGGCGTGGCGCTGGGGGGGGCGTTCTTTGGCGAAAGCATGTTCTCCGCGCGCCGCGATGCGTCAAAGGTGGCACTGGCCTGGCTGGTCCACCGTCTGCGGGCGGGCGGATTTCTGCTGTTCGACACGCAGTTCCTGACGCCGCATCTGGCCAGCCTTGGCGGCGTCGAAATCCTGCGCGCCGAATACCACCGGCGACTGGCGGCGGCGCTGACCGCAGCCGCCAGCTTTGACCCGCCGGATTATTGGCCTTCGGCCGGCGCAATCACGGGCATGTTGGGATAGACGCAAGACAAAACCCAGACATCATAGCGCGGATGGTCCAGCGCCGACAAAGCGGGCGATGACGCGATCATCCAGCCCTGAAACACGGGTTCGGCCCGCATGCTGTCGGAAATCGTCAGATGCGCCTCGGCGTCGCCGGCCGGGTTGTCGGCAGGATAGCGACATTCATCCATCTTGATGGTCAGCCGCCCGTTCGAGGCCGATTGCCCGCGCGCCAGTTCCATGTCGCCGGATTCGCCCGTCAGCCGGTCGATCCAGCGCAGGATGCCCGCCTCGGCCTGCACCATCTCGGCTGCGGCCGCCGTGGCCCAGAGCGACAGGACCGCCGCAAGCGCCAGCCCCCTCATTCCGCGACCGGCTCCTTGGCCGTCGCGTCGCCGCTGCCGCCTGCGAATTTCATCAACAGGGTGATGATGCTGACCGCGCCTTGGGTATTTTCGATCTGCGCGCCGGGGGCCAGGTTGTCGGGCGACCCGCCGGGCTGGAGTTCAACGAAGTTCCCGCCCAAAAGCCCCTCGGACGAAATCATGATGATGCTGTCGTCAGGCAGCGCCAGATCGCTGCGGACCTCCAGTCGCGCATCCGCCATGAAGGTAGCGGGGTTCAGCGTCAGGTCCGTGACGGTGCCGACCTTGACGCCCGCCATGCGGATGTCGGACCCGACCGAAATCCCCTCTACCGACCGGAAACTGGCGGTCAGGGGATAGGTTCCGGCGGTCTGCACATAGCCGCTGTCGCGGTTGGCATAGACCAGAAAACCGATGGCCACTGCCAGTACGCCCGCCCCGGCCAGAAGTTCCGCCCGGTTTTCCGCCATCATTCGGGCCGCCAGGCCTCGTAGTCCTGCCGGACCACGGGATCGCTGCGCCGGATTGACCCGGCCGGGGCATAGGCCGCCGCCGTCCCGGTCAGGTTTTCCCGATGCGGCTTTTCCCAGGCCTTTTTCTTCAAGGGCGCTTTGGTCGGCGGATCGTTCCAGGTGAAATGCAGCCAGCCATGCCAATCGGGCGACACGCGGGACGCCTCCATCTCGCCATTGTAAATGATCCAGCGCTTCTTGGAGTCCTTGGTCTGGTAATAGGTGTTGCCCTGTTCGTCCTCGCCGACCTTGATGCCGCGCCGCGCGGTGAAAAGCTGCGTGCCAAGGGTCTGGGTGTTCCACCATGTCAGCAGGCGTTTCAGGAAATACATCGCGGGCGGACCCTTCAGTTGGACGTTTCGCCTGATATGGCCCAAAGGGCATCCGAGGTCTAGGGGCAAGCCACCGCATCCGCGCCGAACCGCAGGCGCCTGCCGTCACCGCTTTGCCCGCCGCGGTCATCGGGCAAGGAAAAACGGGCCACGGGGCCCGTCGATCCGCTGTTGCATCGCGGTCAGGTCCTAGGCCTTCACCGCCTCTTTCTTCTTGCCGACCTCGGTATAGACCAGCATCGGCTTGCCACCCGACTGGACGGCATCCTCTTTCACCACGACCTCCTCGACAGAATCCATGCTCGGCAGTTCGAACATGGTATCCAAGAGGATATCCTCCATGATCGACCGCAATCCCCGCGCGCCGGTCTTGCGCTTGATGGCGCGCTTGGCGATGGAGATCAGCGCGTCGGGGGTGAATGTCAGGCGGGTGCCCTCGATCTCGAACAGGCGCTGGTATTGCTTGACCAGCGCGTTCTTCGGCTCGGTCAGGATCGTCACCAGCGCCGCCTCGTCCAGATCGGTCAGGGTCGCGATCACCGGCAGACGGCCGACAAATTCCGGGATCAACCCGAATTTCAGCAGATCCTCGGGCTCCAGCTCCTTGAAAAGCTCGCCCGCGCCGCGCTCCTCGGGGCCCTTGACATCGGCGCCAAAGCCGATCCCCGACCCCTTGTTGCGCTGCGCGATGATCTTTTCAAGGCCCGCAAAGGCCCCGCCGCAGATGAACAGGATATTCGTGGTATCCACCTGCAGGAATTCCTGCTGGGGATGTTTGCGGCCCCCTTGCGGCGGCACGGATGCAACCGTGCCCTCCATGATCTTCAACAGCGCCTGCTGCACGCCCTCGCCCGATACGTCGCGGGTGATCGAGGGGTTGTCGGACTTGCGGGTGATCTTGTCGACCTCGTCGATATAGACGATGCCGCGCTGTGCGCGCTCGACGTTGTATTCCGACGCCTGCAACAGCTTGAGGATGATGTTTTCGACATCCTCGCCGACATAGCCGGCCTCGGTCAGCGTGGTGGCATCAGCCATGGTGAACGGCACATCGAGGATCCGCGCCAGCGTCTGGGCAAGCAGGGTCTTGCCGCAGCCCGTCGGGCCGATCAGCAGGATGTTCGACTTCGACAGTTCCACATCGGTCTTGGAGGCATGGTTCAGGCGTTTGTAGTGGTTGTGCACCGCCACCGACAGCACCCGCTTGGCATGGATCTGGCCGATCACATAGTCATCCAGCACCTTGCAGATCTCGCGCGGGGTCGGCACGCCATCCGACGATTTCAGGCCTGTCGTCTTGGTCTCTTCGCGGATGATGTCCATGCACAACTCGACGCATTCGTCGCAGATGAACACGGTCGGGCCTGCGATCAGCTTTCTGACTTCGTGCTGGCTCTTGCCGCAGAACGAACAGTAAAGCGTGTTCTTGCTGTCGCCCGAGTTGGTAGCCATTCTTGGACCTCTGCCTCGTTTTCTTGAAATAAGTTTAGGCCAAGGGGGTGACCTTCACAATGCGATTTATCCCGCCGGCACCGGGCCAGCGGGAAACGATCATTTGTCGGTGTCTTCGGCCTTACCACGGTTTTCCAGGATCTCGTCGATCAGGCCCCAGTCCTTGGCCTCTTGCGCGGACAGAAAGTTGTCCCGCTCCAGCGCCGCGACAACGGCGTCCAGCGGCTGCCCGGTATGCTTGACATAGATGTTGTTCAGCCGCTCTTTCAGCTTTTGCGTATGGGCGGCATGGATCAGGATGTCGGTGGCCTGCCCCTGATACCCGCCCGACGGCTGGTGGACCATGACTTCGGAATTGGGCAGCGCGAACCGCATGCCTTTTTCGCCGCCGGTCAGCAGCAGCGACCCCATCGACGCCGCCTGGCCGATCACCAGCGTCGACACCTTGGGCTTGATGTACTGCATCGTATCATAGATCGACAGGCCGGATGTCACCACGCCGCCGGGGCTGTTGATGTACATGCTGATTTCCTTGGTCGGGTTTTCCGATTCCAGGAACAGCAACTGCGCGCAGATCAGGCTCGACATGCCGTCATGCACCGGGCCGCCAAGGAAAATGATCCGTTCCTTCAGCATGCGGCTGAAAATGTCATAGGCGCGCTCGCCCCGGCTCGTCTGTTCGACGACCATGGGCACGAGGGTGTTCATGTAGTGGTCAACGGGGTCGCGCATGGATAAGTGCCTCTGTTCGTTGGCCGCAAGATAATCGTGCGATCCTTGACAGAGTCTTAGTTCCGCGTGACGGGGGCTGCAAGGGCACCCCGTTCACGTCTGTTCCCCGGCGCGAGGCACCGACACCGGGTGCGATGTCCACCCGGGACAGCGCCGTGGCCCGTATCAGATCCTCATCTTGGCCGTGCCCGCCCGCGCCTGCGACCCGTAGAGCGCCGCCGCGCGCCGCTCGAACGCGCGGACCACCCGCAGCATGGCGTCGTTGAAGACGATCCCGATGATGCCCTGCAACAGGGCGTTGCGGAACTCGAAATCCACATCGAACGTGATCTCGCAGCCGCCTTCGACATCGCGGAATATCCAGGTCGACTGCATGTGGCGAAAGGGGCCGTCAAGGTACTCCGTCTCGATCCGGCGCGGGCCGGGCCACAGCGTCACCCGACTGCCGAACCGTTCGCGGAATACCTTGAAGCTGATCACAAGGTCCGCCTCCATCACCTCGCCCGTGCCATCGGGGCCTTCGACCGGGCGGCGCGACCGGATGCGGGCGGCGGAATTCCACGGCAGGAACTGCGGATAGGACGCGACATCAGCCACCAGTGCGTACATCTGGTCGGCGCTGTAGGGCACGTTGCGCGTTTCGTGATGGCTGGGCATCGTCTCTTTTCGGTGACTTCGTGACGGTTCTTGGCTATGGATCGGACCTGACTAACAGGGGCCGGGCATGACTTCACGTCAATATGTGATCGACCAGATGATCAGTGCCAAGGCCATTGCCGCGCGGGTCGAAGGGCTGGCCCGCGACATCACCGCGCATTTTGCGGGCACCGACAAGCTGGTCGTGGTCGGCCTCTTGCGCGGGTCATTCGTGTTCATCGCCGATCTCGTGCGCGAGATCGACCTGCCGGTCGAGGTGGATTTCCTGGAGGCGTCCTCGTATGGCGACGCGATGCATTCCAGCCGCGAGGTGCGCATCCTGAAAGACCTGCGGGGCGAGATCGCGGGCCGCGACGTGCTGGTGGTGGAGGATATCGTCGATACCGGGTTCACGCTTTTGCATGTCCGCAACCTGCTGTTGACCCGCGACCCGGCGCGGCTTGAGGTCTGCGCCCTGCTCGACAAGCCGTCCCGGCGCGAGGCGGACATCAAGGCGACCTGGACGGGCTTCGAGATCCCCGACGAGTTTGTCGTCGGCTACGGCATCGACTATGCCCAACGCAACCGCAACCTGCCCTATATCGGCAAGGTCCGCTTTACCGGCGACGGGGCGGCACCGTGAACTATCTTGGCTGGTTCGTCCGGATGCGCGGCTGGATCGAAAAGCCGCCCTCGATGGGCCGCGTCAAGCTGGTCGTCGGCGTGGTCGCGCTATGTTTTCTTGTGGTGATCATCGAGCGGGTGTTCGGCTGGCCCGACTGGCTGACCCTGCCCAAACGCTAGGCAAGGCGGCAAGGAGGGGCCAAACCTGCTGGCCAGTCCGCGACTTTTCGGTATCGTTCGGCAAAGGGCGGCGGATTTGCGGACGGTGCTGGCCATTGGTCGAGACCGGAAAGGTGGCTTGGATGCGGCGGTTTGTGGTGTTTCTGGCCGTGATCGGGCTGATCGTGGCGGCGACTCTCTGGGTCGCTTCGGCCCCGCGCGGGGGTGATCCGGCGCTGGTGGCCGACCTGAGGGGCGACGCCATGCGCGGCCAGGTTGTCTTTACCGCCGCGGGCTGCGCGTCCTGCCACATGGCCCCGGGCGCGACCGGGGATGCAGAGCTTGTGCTGTCCGGAGGGCAGCGGTTCGTGACCGCTTTCGGCACCTTTGTCGCGCCCAACATTTCCTCCGACCCCGCACAGGGCATCGGCGGATGGCCACTGTCGGATCTGGTGAACGCGCTGAAATACGGTGTGTCACCTGACGGACAGCACTACTATCCCGCGCTTCCCTACGACGCCTATACGCAGATGACGCTGCAGGACATCGCCGACCTGCACGCATATCTTGCCACGCTGCCCGCCGATGCCACCCCCAGCGCCGCGCACGAGATCGGCTTTCCCTTCAACATCCGCCGTGCCGTGGGCCTGTGGAAGCTGCTTTACCTGCGGTCGGGCTGGACGATCAACGGCAAGCTGACGCCCGTACAGGAAAGGGGCCGCTATATCGCCGAGGCGATGGCCCATTGCAGCGCATGCCACACACCCCGCGACGTTCTCGGCGGGCCGGACCGCAGCCGCTGGCTGGCCGGTGCGCCCAGTCCCGACGGCAAGGGCACGATCCCGAACATCACGCCCGCCAGGCTGACCTGGACCGAGGCGGAGATCGTGGCGTACTTCACCACCGGGTTCACGCCGGAGTTCGATACCGTGGGCGGCCAGATGGTCGAGGTGGTCAAGAACCTCGGCCGCCTGCCCGACAGCGACCGTGCCGCGGTGGCGGCCTATCTCAAGCTGGTGCCGGGCGTCCCATGATCCTGATCGGACAGTATGACAGCCCCCATATGCGGCGCGTCGCTGTCGCGCTGCGGCTTTACGGCCTGGCGTTCGGACACTGCCCCTCGGTCGGTCTGCTGCCGGCGTGACGGACCCGCAAACGCTCGCGGGGGCGAAAGGTCCGAACGCGGCCGGAACGGGTTCGGCAGCGGCTGAACCGCATGTCAGGCGCGGTCACCCTTGACCCGCGCGTCAAGACTTTTGGCAACTATCGCGACAACCTTTTCGAACATCCGGTCATGATGGTTCAGCTTGTGGACCGGCGAGACCTCCAACAGTTCCGGCAGTGCCGCCAGGAAATCCTGTTCGGTCGTCTCGGGATCGCGGCGGACCTGACCGATCTGTTCGGGCAATTGGGCCACCTTGTGCGGCACCATCTCCCAGATAGCGCGCAGATCGTGGCGCGTGCGCAAAAGGTGGGCAAAGGTATAGTTGTGGACGGCATAGGGGTAGAACACGCAGCCGCGTCCGCGGTCCGGATCCACATGCCACAATGTGTCGCGCGCACGTTCGGCCTTGCGATAGCGTGCATAGTCGCCAATGGCCCCATGCCAGATCGCACGTTTCAGGGTCGGAAACCGCCGTAACGTGCGGAAGTAATCCGCGAACGTCTCCAGCCAGGCCACGATGACCGGGTTGCCGGGATCTGCATAAAGAAACCAGTTCTGCAGCACCAGATTGGGATCGCCAAGCGACCTGAACGCGAAAAAGCCCTGCGCACGCAGGTCCGGCGTCAACCAGCTTGAAATCGGCACCGTGGGCAACAGCGTGGAATCGACCCAGGCCCCGCCATTGCGCGCCAGAACAAAGCTTCGCGCAAGGTCGGTCGTAACCTGCGGCGTGATCCTAGGCTGGGACACCCCAAGTTCGGCCAGTATGGCATCGGTGTCCTTCTGTTCCAGAACCGTCAGCGTGTGTTCGGGGTTCAACCGCTCCCAAAGATCCAGATTTTCGCGAACAAAGCGCGGCGCATTCTGCCGCCCCTGCAGCCACGCCGACCACAGCTTCAATTCTTTCGCCCCAGCCGGTCCAGCCGCGCCGCGCGCAGCCGCGCGAAATCATCGCCCGCATGGTAGGATGACCGCGTCAGAGGGGTCGCGGACACCATCAGGAACCCCTTGCCGAACGCCGCCCGCTCAAGGGCGGCAAATTCGTCCGGCGGGACGAACCGGGCCACCCGGTGATGCTTGGGCGTCGGCTGCAGGTATTGCCCGATGGTCAGGAAATCGACATCCGCCGCGCGCATGTCGTCCATCACCTGATGCACGCCCTGCCGGTCCTCGCCCAGGCCCACCATGATGCCGGACTTGGTGAACATCGCGGGATCCAGTTCCTTGACCCGCTGCAACAGGCGCAGGGAATGGAAATAGCGCGCGCCGGGCCGCACCTCGGGGTAAAGGCCCGGCACGGTTTCAAGATTGTGGTTCAGCACGTCCGGGCGCGCCGCCACGACCGCCTCCAGCGCCTCCGGGCCGCATTTCAGGAAATCGGGGATCAGCACCTCGATCGTTGTCCCCGGTGCCCGGTGCCGGATGGCGCGGATGGTCTGGGCGAAATGGTCCGCACCGCCATCGTCAAGGTCATCGCGGTCTACCGAGGTCACGACCACATGGTTCAGCCCCAGTTCGGCGACCGCATGCGCCACGCGCCCCGGCTCGAACGCATCCAGCGTCTGCGGCCTGCCGGTCGCCACGTTGCAGAACGTGCAGCCACGGGTGCAGATTTCGCCCATGATCATCATGGTGGCGTGGCCTTGCGACCAGCATTCGCCGACATTGGGGCAACCTGCCTCTTCGCAGACCGTCACCAGCTTTTTCTCGCGCAGGATGTCACGCGTGCGCCTGTAGCCTTCGGAAGTCGGGGCCCTGACGCGGATCCAGTCCGGCTTTTTCGGCTGGGCGTTGTCGGGGCGATGCGCCTTTTCAGGATGGCGCCCTTCGGGCAGCTTGAGGTCGCGCAACCGATCATCCCCTGATAGATCTCGTGGTCCTGACATAGCCGTTGTCGCGGCTTCAGGCAACCACAGGCCAGGGGGGCGACCGCATGGCAGCCATGCGGCAGCGGACGGGATCGGCCCGGTCCCGACAAGACCCGCCCCTGCCGCAAGACCGGGGCGGGCCACCGACGCGCTGCGCCAGACTGCCTATGACCGGCCGCGCCAGTCCTCAAGGGCCGGGTTGGCGTCACCGGATGCGGGACCTTGCGCCAACCCGGACGGCATCCTGACCGCGCGCGCGCGGAAATAGGACGCTTCCCGCGCACCGAAATAGAACGCAACCACCGCTCCCAACAGCCACCACAAGGGTTCAGGCACCGCATTAAGCCCGACCATGCGCCGCGCGAACTGGACCGGGTCGACCATGGCATAGACAAAAAGCCCGATGGTCCCGAACGCCAGGAACGGACGCGGCAGCCGGTTCAAACCGTTCACCAGCCGGTCGAACCAGCCGACGGACGGATTGCCGAATTCGTCGCCGAACTGGTTCAGGGCCGCCATCTGCGCCTCGGCCGACAGTTCCATCCGCCGGGTGGCCGATGGCACGAACACCTCCGCCATCCCCTTTGCCGCGTCGCCCAGGGCGGACACCGCCGCCGGGCCGCCGATCAGTTTGCCGATCACCCCCATGCCGCCACCCGCGCCGCATGCTGGGCCGCCGTCAGCCGGTACTTCGGACTGATGAACTCTTCCGCGCGGGTAATCCAGCCCCCCTTGCCGCCATCACGCCGCCGGGCATATTTCCGGCTGGCGGGGCGGGCATCGGCCAGCGCGTAATAGTAGTTCCTGCGCGCAATGCCGTAGGCATCGACCAGATGCGCCGGTGCCGCCTCATAGGCCGTCTCTGCCGCCCGGATCGTCTGCGGTCCCAGCACCCCGTCGGGGTCGCAAGGGTAGCCCATATCCGTCAGCAGACGCTGCAGGATTTTCACCGCATTGGCGCCTGCGTTCACGTACATGTCGAAGACCGACGCCTGCAGCGGTTCCGGCAAGGCCGCGATGCCGGGGCGCTTGTAGTAATGCTCCAGATAGATGTCGACGGCCTGCGTCCGGGTCAGGGCCTTGACATCCGCCACGTCGATGCGGGTGTCGCGGTTCACGTCGATCCCCAGACGCCGCAAGGTGTGGATGGTCACGCCAAAGTTGGTGGCCCCGCCGGGATCGTCGGGATCGTTCACAAAGCCGCCCTCGCGGGCCACAATCTCGGTCGCAATGTCTGTCACGGATGTCATGGTATGCCCCAGGGAAAGCTCCCCCCGGCGGCAAGGCTCGGCGATATGGGTTAACGGGACTTAAGCGCGCCGTTCAGCTCCCGGGGGCCTTGGGGTCCTTGTAGACACCCTGCGCTTTCAGGGCATCCACGACCTCTTTGGGCATGTAGGTCTCGTCATGCTTGGCCAGAACCTCGGTTGCGACAAAGGTGTTGCCCTCCATCTGGCCCAGCGCCACCATGCCCTGTCCTTCGGCAAAAAGGTCCGGCAGAACGCCGGTATAGCGCACCGGAACCGAGACGTTGGTATCCGTCACGCTGAAGGTGATCGTCGCACCCTGCCCGCGGACCAGCGAGCCTGTCTCCACCAGTCCGCCGACGCGAAACATTTCCCCCGGCAGGGGCGGGTCGCTGACAATCTGGCTGGGGCTTCGGAAAAAGTTGATGCCGTCGCGCAGGCCGTAACCCACCAGCGCCGTCGCCGCCGCCAGCGCCACAAAAGCCAGAAGGATGACCTGGATGCGACGCTGCTTTTTCAGACCCTTCATGCCTGCCATCGGACCCTCATGGGAATATCGGGGCCAGCATCAGCCCCGTGGTTTCATCCAGACCCAGCATCAGATTTGCGTTCTGGATCGCCTGCCCCGACGATCCCTTGGTCAGGTTGTCCAGCACGGCCACCACCACCGCCAGCCCCGGTTTGCGGTCGCCGATGACGCCGAGATGGCAGAAATTCGATCCAGCGATATCGCGGGTGGACGGCAGAGTTCCGAACGGCAGGACGTTCAGGAAAGGCTCGTCCGCATAGGCACTTGCCAGCGTTTCATGAACCACCTTCGCATCGCCCCTGACATAGACCGTCGCCAGAATCCCGCGGTTCATCGGCAACAGATGCGGCGTGAACTGCACCTGCACGGGCCGACCTGCGACCTTGCTGAATTCCTGGTCGAACTCGCCCAGATGCCGATGCCTGCCGCCTGCCGAATAGGTGTGTGTCCCGCCGGACAGTTCTGCATGCAGCAGGTTCTCCTTCAGCGACCGCCCCGCGCCAGATACCCCGGCCTTGAGGTCAATCACGATGTCATCAAGGTCGATGACCTTTGCCGCGATCAATGGCCGCAGGGCAAACTGGCCGGTCGCGGCGTTGCAGCCGGTTCCCGCCACCAGCCGGGCCGGCGCGATCTCTGCGCGGTAGAATTCTGTCAGCCCATACACCGCCTCGGTCTGCAAGTCCGGCGCGGCGTGCGGCTGGCCGTACCACTTTTCGTATTCCGCCACATCCTGCAGCCGGAAATCCGCACTCAGATCTACAATTTTCAAATCCTGAGGCAGCTTTGCGATCACTTCCTGCGTTGTTGCATGAGGAAGTGCGCAGAAGCACAAGTCAACGTTTGAAAAATCAATTTCGTCGATCCTGCAAAGCCGCGGCAGGTCCAGATGGCGCAGGAACGGAAACACCTCGGCCATCGTCATGCCCGCCTTGCGGTCCGCCGACAGGGCCACGATCTCCATTGCCGGGTGGGTGGCGATCAGGCGCACCAGTTCCGCGCCCGTGTAACCCGACGCACCAAGGATCGCGATCTTTTGGGACATTGCCTGACACTCCCCGCCCGTTCGCGCCCTGTGTGTCGCGCTGGCGGCCCGGATGCAAGGGTCTTGCCGCCGCAGGGCGCGGCGGGGTTGTGCAAATTTGCGTCACACTTCCCTGTCCTCGATCGGCAATCATGTGCCGCAGGTCGTCGAAAGGCATGACAAGCACACAACTTGTGGATAAACTTGGTGCAACGGGGGGCAAAGACCCCCAGATGTCGAGGCAGCAGAGGGCGGGATGATCATGAAAACTGTGACAAGACGCAGCTTTATCGCGCTTTCGGGCGCCGGGTTGCTGACTGCCGCCGGCTGCGGCAATGGCATCGGGTCGAACGGCGGGTCCGAGATCGAGGCGCGCGTCACCGCGACCCGCGATTTCCTCTTCGCGCGCTATCCGGGCACGCAGGATCTGGCCAACCGCGCCTCAGGCATCCTCTGGATGCCTCTCGTGACCGAGGCGGGCTTTGGCTTCGGCGGGGCCTATGGGCGCGGGGCCTTGCAGATCGACGGCGTCACGGTCGACTACTATTCCACCGCCAAGGCGACCTTCGGGTTCCAGATCGGCGCGCAGCAATATGCCCATGCATTGTTTTTCATGACCGATGAGGCGCTGGCCGATTTCCGGCGCGGCCAGGGCTGGGCCGCAGGGGCGGACCTGCGCTATGCCACCCCCGAACAGGGTGCCAGTATCGGCAAGGACACGGTGGAACTGGACCCGGTGATCCCGTTCGTCTTTGGTCAGCAGGGCCTGATCGCAGGGGCAACGCTGGCGGGGACGAAATACACCCGGATCATTCCGTAGGGCGGGATTCCCCCCGCCGTTTCGGTATCCGGCGGGCTAAACCCCGCCCTACCGCAGACGCCGGATCAGGCTGGACGTATCCCCCCGCCCACCGCCCATCAACTGCACATCCTTGTAGAACTGGTCGACCAGTGCCGTCACCGGCAGGCTGGCGCCGATCTGGTCAGCCGTATCAAGGCAAATCCCCAGATCCTTGCGCATCCAGTCGACGGCAAAGCCGAAGTCGAACGTGCCGTCCAGCATCGTCTTGTGGCGGTTGACCATCTGCCACGACCCCGCGGCACCCTGCGCGATCACTTCGACCACCGCCTCCCCGTCGAGGCCTGCCTTCTGCCCGAAGGCCAGCGCTTCGGACAGGCCCTGCATCAGCCCCGCGATGCAGATCTGGTTCATCATCTTGGCCAGTTGCCCCGCCCCGCTGTCGCCCAGCCGCCGACATATCCGCGCATAGGCCGCCATCACGGGTTCTGCACGGTCATAGTCTGCAACAGTCCCGCCACACATGACCGACAACTGGCCGTTCTCGGCCCCGGCCTGCCCGCCGGACACCGGCGCGTCCACATAGCCAAGGCCCATGTCACGCGCCATCCCGGCCAGTTCGCGTGTGACCGTCGCCGAAACCGTCGTGTGATCGACAAAGACGGCCCCGCGCGCCATGCCCGCAAACGCCCCCGTGTCGCCAAGGCAGACCGATCGCAGATCATCATCATTGCCGACGCAGGCCATCACGAACGCGGCCCCGGACGCCGCCATGGCCGGTGTTTCAGCCCAGGTCGCCCCGTGGCGCGCGGCCCATGCCTCGATCTTGGCCGCGCTGCGGTTATAGACCGTCACCTGGTGCCCCTTGGCAACCAGATGCCCCGCCATCGGAAACCCCATGACCCCCAGGCCCAGGAATGCCACTTTTGCCATCTTGTCCTCGCCAATTGCCCTGCGCCTGGCAATCGACTAGGAACCCAACACGTCCCCGCCGTCAAGAACAGGCCCCCCGATGTTTACCGCGTTTCGCTGGCTCATGCGCATCATAACCGCCATGGTTGCGCTGGTGGTGCTGGCGGGCATCGGGGGTTATTATTTCCTGTCGCGGTCGCTGCCGGACTATAACGAGGATTTCACCCTGCCGGGGATCACGGCGCCGGTACAGATCGTGCGCAACAATTCCAACGTGCCGCACATCTTTGGCGCGACCGACCGGGACGTGTTCTTTGCGCTCGGGTTCGCGCATGCGCAGGACCGGCTCTGGCAGATGACGATGCTGCGGCGCACCGCCCAAGGCAGGCTCAGCGAGATTTTCGGCCCGTCCACCATCAAGACGGACGAGCTTTTGCGTCGCTATGACCTCTACAATCTGGCGCTGGCCTCGGTTCCTGCGCAGGATCCCGAAACGCTGGCGGCGCTGGAGGCGTATTCGGCCGGGGTGAACGCCTGGATCGAACAGATCAACACGGGCGCGAGGGGGCGCGGCGCGCCGGAATTCTTTCTGTTCTCGAACGAGATCGCCGCCTGGTCGCCGGCCGATTCCATCGCGATCATCAAGCTGATGGCGCTGCAGTTGACCGATCAGGCGCAAAGGGAAGTGTTGCGCGCGCAGGCCTCCATCGTGCTGCCCGAGGAACGCCTTGTCGACCTGATCCCCGATGATCCCGGACAGGGGGTTGCGGCCCTGCCCGATTATGCCAGCCTTGTCCCCGGCGCGCCCGGCTTTCGCACCGCCAGCACCGAGGGCGCATTGTCGCCCCTGCCCGAGGTGGGCTTTGCCGGCGCGTCGAACGCCTTTGCCGCGTCAAAGGACCGTTCTGCCTCGGGCGGGACACTTCTGGCCAATGACCCGCATCTTGATTTCACCGCGCCGACGATCTGGTATCTGGCACGGCTGGAACTGTCTTCGGGCGGCGTCATCGGCGGCACCATTCCCGGCGTCCCCCTGGTGATGGTCGGGCGGTCGGACAAGCTGGGCTGGGGCCTGACCACGGCCAGCGCCGACGATCAGGATGTCGTGATCGAAAAGCTGAACCCCGACAACCCCGAGGAATACCAGACCCCTGAAGGCTGGGCCAAGTTCGACACGCGGCGGTCGATCATCACCGTCAAGGATGCCGAACCCGTGACTGTCACCTTGCGCTGGTCACGCAACGGACCCATCCTGCCGGGATCGCATTTCGGGCTGGACACGATCACCCCCGGCGGTCACGTCGCGGCAATCAGCTGGACCGCCCTGTCGGCGAAAGACACCTCGATGACGGCGGGATTGCGGCTGATGAAATCGGGCAACATCGACGCCGCGATCAAGGCGGGCGAACTCTTCGTGGCCCCGGCACAGAACCTGATGCTGGCCGACGCCAATGGCATCGCGATGCAGACCATCGGCCAGTTGCCCGCCCGCGACCCGGCCCACCCGACACAGGGCCGCCTGCCTGCCATGGGTGCGGACCCGGCCGTCGGCTTTCGCGGCATCCTGCCCTATTCCGAAAACCCGCGCTTCGTGAACCCGACCAGTGGCCTCTTGGGCAACACCAACAACAAGACGGTGGACCGCCCGTTCCCGAACCATGTCAGTTTCGACTGGGGCGACACGCAGCGCATCCAGCGCTGGCTGACCCTGATGAAGGCGCGCGAGGTCCATACCCGCGACAGTTTTGTCGAGGCGCAACTTGATACCGTCAGCCCGGCGGCCCGCACCCTGCTGCCGCTGATCGGATCGGAGCTGTGGTTCACCGGCGAGGCTGCCCCCGAAGGCACGCCCGAACGCCTGCGCCAAAAGGCGCTGACCCTGTTGGCCGAATGGAACGGTGAGATGAACGAACACCTGCCCGAACCCCTGATCGCCGAGGCCTGGCTGCGCGCCCTGACCGACCGGCTGATCCGCGACGACATCGGCCCCCTGGCCAGCCAGTTCCGCAATCCCAACCCGATCTTTCTGGAACGCGTCTATCGCAACATCAACGGGGCCTCGATCTGGTGCGACGTGGTGCAGTCGGCCCCGGTCGAAAGCTGCAGCGACCTGGCCCGCATCGCCCTGGATGACGCACTGTTGTCGCTGTCGGAAACCTATGGTCCGAACATCGAAAGCTGGCGCTGGGGTGATGCGCATCAGGCCGCCCAGGATCATCCCGTGCTGGGGACAGTCCCGATCCTGCGCTATTTCGTGAATATCCGCCAATCGACCTCGGGCGGGGATTACACGCTGATGCGGGGGCGCACCTCGGGCAAGGAGCCGAACCCCTATCTGAACGTCAATGGCGCGGGGTATCGCGGGGTCTATGACTTTGCTGACCCGGATTCGTCCGTGTTCATTACTTCGACCGGGCAATCCGGCCATCCCCTCAGCCGGTTCTACGACGATCTCGGCGAATTGTGGCGCCGGGGCGAATACATACCGATGTCGCTGGACCCGGACCTTGCGCGCGCCGCAGCCGTCGGCATCACCGAGCTGACGCCCGCCGCACCGTAAGAGCCACTGGCGCTAAAGTTTCTTGCCGGC
This sequence comes from Rhodobacterales bacterium, assembly GCA_021155205.1. Lineage (GTDB taxonomy): Bacteria > Pseudomonadota > Alphaproteobacteria > Rhodobacterales > Rhodobacteraceae > JAJNPS01. The sequence goes on along the minus strand of JAJNPS010000035.1, from coordinate 14,766 downwards.
GATTTCGGTGCCGCTGCGGGTCGAGGCAACGGCGGTCGCGGGCTTGGCGACCTCTTTCTTGGGCTTTTTCTTTTCCTTGTTGCTTTTCTGGTTGTTGCCCTTGGCCATGGATGCCTCCCCTTGGTTTGTGCCGCCGGTTTCGCTGAACCAGCCGACCCGCTGCCGCGCGGTCCAGCGGACCTGCACGCGAGTCGCATCCTCGCCCGGTTCCTCGCCGATCACAACCCCCAGCCCGTGCAACCGCGCCAGCGCGCGGCCGTCCGCAAAACCGATCTGCAGGGTCTCTTCGGATGCAGGCTCGGCAAAGGCATCCGAGATCGCGGCCAGCAAGGCGTCCAAGCCTTCACCTGTGATTGCGGACCCCAGGATGACGCCATTTCGGTTGGTGCCCTGCGCTACCAGCCCCTCGCGCGCCGACGGCCCGACAAGGTCCAGCTTGTTCCAGACCTCAAGCATCGGGGCGCCTGCCGCCACGCCCAGTGATGCAAGGATCCCGGCCACATCCGCGGCCTGTTCGGCCGTTTCGGGGTGGCTGATATCGCGCACATGCACGATCAGGTCGGCCTCCAGCACCTCTTCCAGCGTGGCGCGGAAGGCCGCGACCAGTTGCGTCGGCAAATCCGAGATGAACCCCACCGTGTCCGACAGGATGATCCTTGCCCCCGAGGGCAGCACAAGCCCCCGCATCGTCGGGTCCAGCGTGGCAAAAAGCATATCCTTGGCCATCACGTCGGCCCCGGTCATGCGGTTGAACAGCGTCGATTTGCCGGCATTGGTATAGCCGACCAGGGCGACCACCGGAAACGGCACCTTGCGCCGGGCGGATCGGTGCAGTTCGCGCGTGCGCACGACGCGGTCCAGCTGGCGTTTCAGGCGGATGATCTGGTCGTCCAGCGCCCGACGGTCGGACTCGATCTGGGTCTCCCCCGGCCCGCCGACAAAGCCAAAGCCGCCGCGCTGGCGTTCCAGGTGCGTCCAGGCCCGCACCAGCCGCGTGCGCTGATAGCTGAGCGCGGCCAGATCCACCTGCAACACACCTTCGCGCGTCCGCGCGCGGGTGGCAAAAATCTCCAGGATCAGCGAGGTACGGTCAAGAAGCTTTACCCCCCAGGCCTTTTCCAGGTTGCGCTGCTGTACGGGGCTGACCGTCCCGTCGACAAAAACCAGCGCGATGTCTTCGGCCTTGAAGCGGCGGGCCAGTTCGTCAACCTTGCCCGATCCGAACAGAGTGGCGGGCGTCATCCGTGCAACCCGCACCACATCGGCCCCGCAGACCTGCATGCCTGGCAGGGCTGCGGCCAGCGAGACCGCTTCGGCCAGCCCCAGTTCCGGCAAACGCCGCTGCGGACCGGACTTGAGATCAGGATGCACCACCCAGGCACGGGTATCCGGCACCTTCGAGACATGACCTGCGTGCCGCGCCCCCTTGGGTTCGGGTGCGACGTCATCCGCGCTGTCAGGCGGCGTGCTGGTGCGGTCTTTGGTCAGTCTTCGCCCTCGTAAAGGCTGATCGGCGCGCCCGGCATGATGGTGGAAATCGCATGCTTGTAGACCAGTTGCGATTGCCCATCGCGGCGCAAAAGCACGCAAAAGTTGTCAAACCAGGTGATCACTCCCTGCAGCTTGACCCCGTTGATCAGGAAAATCGTGACGGGAACTTTCGCTTTGCGGACATGGTTCAGGAATGCGTCTTGCAAGTTCTGTTTGTCGGCAGCCATTTTTTATCGAGCCTTTTTTCGCTGTCACTTTTTGTGGTCAGTATTGTCGCGCAAGGGTCCAGCCCGCGAAACCCTATAATCTCGCAATCGCCCCCAACGTGCGGGCGAGTATGCTTTGGCTTTTCCAAAGACTCCAGTTGAAAAAATCACGCCTGATTCATCCCCAGAGTCTGTCCGACGCCGTCAGAAGCGTCGGCCATCCTCCCGGTTCTTTGTTGGCGCCTGTCTTTCGCCGAAACCGCGCGCCAATTTTGTCGGACAGGCTCTAGCGCCGCTGCTCGCCCAGGGAGAACAGCGCGATCAGGGCAAGGATCTCGATGCGGCCCAAAATCATGCCAGCGCCGACCAGAATCTGGGCCGGGACCGACAACAACGCCAGGTCCAGCGGCGCCCCGGTGGCAATCGTGACCAGCGGGCCGGTGGTGGACAATGCGGCGATCGTCACGACCAGCGCGGGCTGAAACGCCAGTCCCGCAAGGCTCAGTCCCAGCATCAGCCCGGCGATCGACATCGCAAACAGCATGAAAAAGACCCAGGCAAAGAACGCCCCCTGATGGCGCAACCGCCGTGCGGCCATGCCCTCGCCGCCGACCGAACTGGGATGGATGATCCGTTCCAGTTCGCGTTGTCCATGGCGGGTCAGGGCATAGATGCGCAACAGCTTAACCCCGCCCGCCGTGGTGGCAACGCCGCCGCCGAGGATCGCAAGGCCCAACAGGATCAGGCCCGGCGTCGACAGCCCCGACCAGACCTGCGCATCGATCCAGTTTGCCGACACGAATCCCGTCGTGGTCAGAAAGGACAGCGTCGAGAACATCATCCCCCACAGCGCATCCACCGATCCGGGCAGGTTGTCGGGTGCCATCTCGGCCAGCTCGCCCAGCCAGCGGCGGACAAAGAGCAGCATCGGCAGCACCGTCAGGATCGCCGCTGCCAGACGCAGTTCGGGGTCGCGCCACAACGCCGTGCGCCGGTCCGTCACGCCCGGCCCGGGCAGGAACCTTCGCGACAGGGCGAGGATCAGGAACAGATAGATCAGGCCCTCGCCCCAGCGCCCCGCCGGATTGGCCGCAAAAGGCTGGCCACAGGTGATGCCCGAGGTGGCAAGGGTCGACATCGCCAGGCACAACCCTTGCGTTGCCGACGATCCCGCGATCAAGAGCCCGGCCCACAGCGCCACCGTCAGCACCACATAGGCCGGTCCCACCACCACCGCCGCCTGCAGGAACCGCCGCACCGGATCGGACGCGGCGCGCCCCTGACCGCCAAGGCCCCCGCCCTGCCCGATGGTACGGCCAGACACGACCTCGGCGCCGCCAAGGTTCAGCGGGGCCAGGATCGCCGCCGCCGCGATCAGGATAAAGGCACCCCCGCCCCAGCCGACCAGCGCACGCCACAGATGCACCGACGACGGCAAGGTCCGACCTTCGGACCAGAGCGTTGCCCCGGTGGTGGTCAGTGCCGACACCATCTCGAACCAGCCTTCGACCAGCGTTGCCTCGGGTGCGGCGCCAAGAAAGGGGAAAGCCAGCCACAGGGGCAGCACGAGATAGGTCAGCAGCAGCGCCACCAGCGGCCCGCGCTGCCGTTGCCGGACGGTCTGGCGTTGCGTGACGATGCCCAGCATCACGCTCAGGAACAGCATGATCGCGCCGGCATAGATGAAGGCCCGGCCGGTCTGGTAATCGCGGATGACAAAGGCGTGCAGGCCGGGAATGAGACTTGCCAGCGCGCCTGTCCCCATCAGGATCACCACCAACGGCAGGGTCTGCAACCGCCCGATCATGGCGGCGCTAGAAAAAGTCGATGGAGACCTGCAACAGGCGCTCCACCTCGGCAATATCGCCGGCCATCGCGAACAGGGCGATCACGTCACCCGCGTCGATGCGCAGATCGCCGGTCGGCTTGACCATTTTGTCGCCCTTCATCACGCCGCCGACCAGAACGCCTTCGGGAAACTCGATCTCGCGCACCAGCCGGCCTGACAGGGGCGATGTCGACAGCACCTGCGCCTCGATCATCTCGGCCTCGCCGTCGCCCACCGAATAGATCGCGCGCACCTTGCCGTGCCGGATGTGGCGCAGGATCGACGACACGGTGGTGGCGCGCGGGTTGATGTAGGCGTCGATGTCCAGGGGCGCCATCAGCGGCGCCAGCGTGGGATCGTTCACCAATGCTATGGCCATGGGGCAGTTCAGTTGCTTGGCACGCACCGCCGCCAGGATGTTGGTCTTGTCGTCATCCGTGACCGCCAGGACGACATCCGCCTTGTCGATGGCGGCCTCGTTCAGGATATCCAGGTCCATCCCGTCGCCGTTCAGCACGATGGTCCGCTCCAGCGCGTCGGCGGCAATCTCGGCGCGTTCACGGCTTTTCTCGATGATCTTCACACGCACGCGGTCGGACCGCGATTCCAACGCACGGGCCACCGCAAGGCCGACGTTGCCGCCCCCGATGATGATGACACGTTCCTGCTTTTTCGTTTTCTTGCCAAAGATTTCCAGCGCGCGGTTCACATCCTCGGAATGGACAAAGATATAGGCGCTGTCCTGGGCATAAAGCTGGTCATTGGCATCGGGCGCGAACAGTCGCCCGTCACGCCGAACGCCCACCACGATGGCACGCAGGGTCGGAAACAGCCCGTCCAGTTGCCGCAGGGGCGTGTTCAGCACCGGACAATCCTCCGACAGCGCCAGCCCCAGAAGCTGCGCCTTGCCGTTCATGAAAATCTCGGTGTCAAAGGTCGCAGGGGCCGCAAGCCGCTGCAGCGCCGCCTCGGCCACCTCGAATTCGGGGCTGATCACCACGTCGATGGGCAGGCGGTTTTCGCTGTAAAGATCGCCATAGGCGGGTCTGAGGTATTCCTGCGCCCTGAGCCGCGCGATCTTGCGGGTGACGCCAAAGACCGAATGGGCAACCTGGCATGTGACCATGTTCACCTCGTCCGAATAGGTGGCCGCAATGATCAGGTCGGCATCGCGCGCGCCGGCCTTGGCCAGCACCTCGGGGTAGGATGCGAACCCCGCAACGCCCTGGACATCCAGCGCCTCGGTCGCGCGCCGCACGAGGTCTGCGTTCACATCGACGATGGTGACATCGTTCTTTTCGCCCGACAGCTGACGCGCGATCTGCCAGCCCACCTGGCCCGCACCGCAAATGATCACCTTCATCCAAGACCTCTGATCACGCGCGGCCGCCGAGGCGCACAGGCGCTTTGGTTATCCCATGCATGGGCAAATGGTCAACTGTGCCGGACCGGGATCGCGGGGCTCAGCCCAACGCCGGCTCTTCCTCGCCGATGTCCTCGCCGACAAGATCGACCCCGCGCAGGCCGTTCTTCGAGGTGCCGACCACGCCCAGCGATTTCAGCTTGCGGTGCAGGGCCGACCGCTCCATGCCGACAAAATTCGCCGTCCGGCTGATATTGCCGCCAAAGCGGTTGATCTGGGTCAAGAGGTATTCTCGTTCAAACAGCTCGCGCGCCTCGCGCAGGGGCAGCGTGGCGATCGCGCCGCCCATTGCCATCTTGCCGCCGGGAACCTCGCCCGCGTCCTGCCCCGGCAGTTCCTTGACCTCGATCGGTCCGCCAGCCTCGCCCAGGATCAGGATGCGTTCGATCATGTTGCGCAACTGGCGGATGTTGCCGGGCCAGGGCATCGTCTGCAGCATGGCCTCGGCCTCCGGGCTGAGATGGCGTCTGGGCAGGCCCTGGCTGCGGTGGAACCAGTCGATGAAATGCCGCGCGAGTTCGGGGATGTCCTCGCGCCGGTCCTCCAGCGACGGCACTGCGATGGGCACCACGTTCAGGCGGTCATAAAGTTCCTGGCGGAATTTGCCGATGCCGATCAGATGGCGCAGGTCGCGCGTTGTGGAACTGATCACCCGCAGGTCCACCCGCACCTTGTCGGCCCCGCCCACCCGCACGAACTGCTGTTCCGTCAGGACACGCAGGATTTTCGACTGTGTGCCAAGGGGCATGTCCGCCACTTCATCGAAATAGACGATGCCGCCATGTGCCTGATCCAGCAAACCCGGTTCAACCCCGCGTTCGGGCGTCTCGCGGCCGAACAGCACTTCTTCCATCCGTTCGGGTTCGATGGTGGCCGACGAGACCGAGACGAACGGCGCGCCCGCCCGGTTCGAGTTGACATGGATGAACCGTGCGGCGACTTCCTTGCCGGCACCGGCCTGACCCGTCAGCATCACCCGCGCGTTGGATTTCGTCACCTTGTCAAGATTGCCCCGCAAGGTCTTGAAAGCCGTGGAGGATCCGATCATCTCGGTCGAGGTGACGTCGCGCCGCCGCAGGTCGGAATTTTCGCGGCGCAGGCGGCTTGTTTCCATCGCCCGCGTCACCACGACCATCAGCTGGTCGATGTTGAAGGGTTTTTCGATGAAGTCATAGGCGCCCTGCTTGATCGCCGCGACCGCAATCTCGATGTTGCCATGGCCACTGATGATGACCACCGGCACATCGGGATTGTCGCGTTTCACCGTCTTCAGGATGTCGATCCCGTCCATGTGGCTGTCCTTCAGCCAGATGTCCAGGATCATCAGCGCCGGGGGTTCTGCGTTGATTTCAGCCATGCATTCATCCGAATTGCCGGCCAGCCGGATACTGAAACCTTCGTCCCGCAGGATGTCCCCGATCAGTTCGCGGATGTCCTTTTCGTCATCGACCACCAAAATGCTGCTCATGCGACTTTCTCCTCGGTCTCTTGGCCGCTGCGGGCCATTCTGCGGCGGCTGAGCTTGGGCAGCACGATCTCTGCCATCGCCCCCGCGCGCGTGTTGCCGTCAAAGACGGGGGCATCGGCCAAGGCCAGCGTCCCGCCATGCTCTTCAATGATCTTCTTGACGATGGGCAGGCCGAGGCCCGTGCCCTTGGCCCGCGTCGTCACATAGGGTTCGAACAGGCGCGCACGGTCGGCGGGCAACCCGATCCCGTTGTCCATGATGCGGATGACCACATCCGTCCCCTGCGACACCAAGCTGACGCGGATTTCCGGTACATGTCCTGCAGGTGCGCCCTTTTCCTGCAGGGTTTCAATGGCTTCTCCGGCGTTCTTGATCAGGTTTGTCAGGGCCTGGTTCAGCATCGTCGGATCAATATCCAGGATGACCGGCACATCGGGCAGGTCCCTGGCAAAGCGCACGCCCGGCTGACCGCTTTCCTGCAGGATGATCACGTCCTGCATCAGTCGGGTCAGGTCCGTTTCGCGCCGGTCCGGTTCCGGCATCCGCGCGAACCTGGAAAACTCGTCCACGATCCGGCGCAGATCGCCGGTCTGGCGCACGATGACATCGGTGTACTGTTCCAGATCCTCGGGCGACGACACCTCGCCCCGGAACCGCCGTTTGATCCGCTCGGCCGACAACTGGATGGGCGTCAGGGGATTCTTGATCTCGTGCGCGATCCGGCGCGCGACATCGCCCCAGGCTGCCATCCGCTGCGCCGAGACAAGGTCCGTCACGTCGTCGAAGGCCAGAACGTACCCTTCAAGCCGGCCATCGTCGCTGCGCCGCGTGCTCATGCGGACCAGCAGGCTTTCCAGCTTGCCGCGTCGGGTCAGGCGCACCTCGTCCTGCACCGCACCGCCGCCCCCGTCGCGCAGGCGGGCAAAAAGGGTGGCGAATTCGGGCACCGCAGCGGTGATCCCGGTCTGGCCCAGCCCGGCAGGCAAATCCAACAGCCGCTGTGCGGCAGGGTTCACGAAATCGAACTGCCCGTCCGGGTCGAGGCCAATCACGCCCGCCGTCACCGACGACAGCACCGAATCAAAAAGGCGGCGCTGCGTTTCGGTCCGCCCGTGGCTGTCGATCAGCGCCTCGCGCTGGCCCTTCAACTGGCGGGTCATCTGGTTGAACAGCCGTCCCAGCATGGTGATCTCGTCATCGCCATCCTCTTCGGTGACCTGAACCTCCAGATCGCCGCCGCCGACCCGCTGTGCCGCCCCCATCAGGCGGCCCACGGGACGGCTGAGCCGTTCGGCGAACCACAGGCCCAGCCAGACAGCCGCCAGGATCAGCAACAGCGCAAACCCAAGGTACAACAACCCGAAATTGAACAAGAGCTTGCCACGGTCGGCCTCAAGCTGCTGGTACAGTCCCACGGTTTCCTTGGTTTCATCAAGCAGTCCAAGCAGCGCCCCGTCCACTACCCGCGTCACGTAAAGAAGGCGATCCGGAAAAGCCGGCAGGCTGACGACCGCACGATACTCATTGTTGGGCCAGTCCTTGACCAACACCACCTCGCCTTTTTGGGCCTGCGCCAGTTGGTCAGCGGTCAACGGTTCGAAATCAAACAGATAGGAGCGTTCGCCCCGCGTCTGGATCGCGCCGGTGCCGTCGATCAGGAATGCCTCTTTCAGCCCGCGCTGAATGGTCTGCTGGCCCTGCGACAACAGGGGGCGAAACTGGTCATCCTGAACGAAGAACAGCTTTTTCTTCGCCTCGTTCAGATAGTCGGCCAGCGCCACCGCATCCTTGATCAGATCGTCGCGCTGCACCCTTTCATAGGATTCGGCGGCTGACAGCGAATTGCCCACGACCTGGCGGACCCGGTCCGAAAACCATCCCTCCAGCCCGACATTCAGCGTCAGCATCGCAAAGACCGCGACCAGCACGGTCGGTGTCAGCGCGATGAAGGCAAAGACGCCCGAAAGCCGCAGATGCAGGCGCGACCCCGCCGACTGGCTGCGCCGGTCCGAAATCATGCGCATCACCCGCGCCAGCACCAGGGTTGCCAGCACCAGCACATAGACCATGTCCGCCAGCAGGATCAGCCGCAGCGACGGCGACCCCGTGCCCTGATTGAACGGCCCCAGCGCCAGAAACGTGGTGACCGCCAGCAACGGGCCCAGCGTCACCAGCGCAAAGGTCAGCATGGTCTGGAACCGGCGCTGGCGACGCAACCGCGTCAACCGCATCCATGTGGCCGATTTCAAGGCGCCCTGCACGTATCCAAGCCTCCGCCGCAGGGCCGGTGATGGCATTGCAGCCCTGCCCAGCGTCACCCAAAAAGCGCACCCTTTTGGCAACGCATCCTGTGGCAGGTTTACATCAGTTTGCGGCGCCGTGTCACGCGGATATCAAGGTCGCTGATTTTTTTGCGCAAGGTATTGCGGTTGATGCCCAGAAGGTCGGCACATTTTGCTTGGTTGCCCGCCGTGGCGTCCAGCGCGATTTCGATCAGCGGCAGCTCGATTTCGCGCAGGATGCGCTGATAGACTCCGGGCGGGGGCAATTGGCCGGAATGCAGGTCGAAATAGCGTTTGAGATGCCGCGCCACGCTGGCCGACAGCTTTTCCGTCTCGCCGCCGCGCGCAGGCTCGACCGTCGGTTGATTGCCCAGAACGGTCTCGATTTCCGCCTTGGTGATTTCGGTCTCGGACGAGGTTGCGGCCAGTCGCCGCAGCGCATTTTCCAGCTGGCGCACGTTGCCAGGCCAGGAATAGCGGCGCACAAGGTCGCGCGCATCAGCCGACAGCTTGCGCCCGATGCCGGTATCGCGTTCCTCGCGGGCAAGAAAGAAATCGGCCAGAAGCGGGATGTCATCCACGCGGTCGCGCAGGGCGGGCACCTGGAGGGTCACGCCGCTCAGCCGATAGAACAGGTCCTGGCGAAAGGATTTCGCCTCCATCCGGGCTGACAGGTCCACCTGCGTCGTTGCCATGATGCGGGGGGCCTGGTCGGGCAACTGGTCCAGCATGCGCACGACGCGCGCCTGCGCCTCGTCGGAAAAATCGCCTACCTCGTCGAAAATAAGGCTGCCGCCCCGCGCACGGGAAAGCAGCGTCGACGGGCCGTCCATGCTGGCAAGATCCGCCCCCTGTGCCACGACAAAGGGCAGCGTGCGGCGGTCGGAAAAATCGTGGATCGCGCGCGCGATCAGTGATTTTCCGGTGCCCGACTCGCCGCTGACCAGCACCGTCAGGTCGGTGTTCATCACCCGCGCCACCAGCCGGTACAGCGCCTGCATTGCCCCCGTGCGTCCGACCAGCGGCAGATCGTCGCCCGGATCGCGGATCGGCTCCACCACCCGCGCGACGCGGCGTTTCTGGTCCAGCGCGCGGGCCGACCGTTTCATCAGATCGGGCAGGTCGAACGGTTTCGGCAGATAGTCGAACGCCTCCGCCTCGGCGGCCTGGATTGCGGTCATGATGGTGTTCTGCGCTGAAATCACGATGACGGGCAGCCCGGGGCGCAATTTGGCAATGCGCGGCAGCGCGTCGAGGCCGTTGCCGTCGGGCATGATGACGTCACTGATCACCAGATCGCCCTTGCCCTCCTCCACCCAGCGCATCAGCGTCATCAGGCTGGAGGTGGCATGCACCCGGCAGCCTGCGCGCGTCAGCGCCTGCGTCAGAACCGTGCGGATCGTGCGGTCATCATCCGCGACCAGAACCGTTCCATCCATTAGCGCGTCTCCTTCAATTGTTCCGGGCGTGCCACGGGCAGCGAGATGCGAAAGACCGTGCGCCCGGGCACGCTATCCACCTGAACCCAGCCGTCATGTTCGCCGATGATGCGCGCAACGATGGCCAGCCCCAGTCCGGTGCCGTTTTCGCGGCCCGACACGAAGGGTTCGAACACATCCGCCGCAATATGGGGCGGCAGTCCAGGCCCGTCGTCGATGATCTCGATCTGCAAGGGCATCGGCGCGCCGGTGCCGTCCTTGCGCCGACGGCGCAGGGCCAGATTGTAAAAGGTGCGCAGATGGATCGTGCCGCCCTTTGGTCCCGCCGCTTCGGAGGCGTTCTTGATCAGGTTCAGAAACACCTGGACCAACTGATCAAGGTCAGCCCAGGACGCTGGCAGCGAGGGGTCGTATTCCTCGACAAAGGTCATCCTTGCGCCGAAGCCGACCAGCGCCGAGCGCCGAGCGCGGTCCAGCGCGTCGTGGATGTTCACCCCGCGCCGGTCCGGCGGGCGCAGGTTGCCGAGCTGTTCGACCTGCTCCAGCAGTTTGACCACCCGGCGGGTTTCCTCGACGATCAGGTCGGTCAGTTGCTGTTCCTCGGGTGGCAGGCCCATCGAGACAAGCTGCGCCGCCCCCGAAATCCCGGCCAGCGGGTTCTTGATTTCATGCGCCAGCATCTGCGCCAGACCGATCGCGGACCGTGCCCCCGCCCCACCCTGCATGGACCGGCCCAGCCGGTCGGCAATCTCGCGCGGGGAGATCATCACCATCACATGCCCCGGATCGTCCTGCAGGGGGGCGATATGGATGGTGCATTGCTGCGGCGCACGTTCGCCGGTCGTCACATCGACATCATTGATCGACAAGGGCGAATGGTTGGCGCGCGCGCGCGAAATGGCCTCTTCCATCGGGGCGTCGATGTGCAGCCGGTCCAAGAGCGGCTGGCCAACGAGGTTGCGCATCGAGGCGTTCAGGAAAATCTCACCTTGCGGGTTCACCTCGAAAATGCGGTCGGCAGGGTCGATCAACAGCGCCGGCAGGGGAAGCGAGGCCCAGATCACCCCGGGCACCGGATAGGGCGGACGGTAAGGGGTCATGCGGCCACCTGCGATGCGTCGCAAATGGCCGCGGCGAGCATCCGCAGGACCGCGCGCGGATCGTCCGAGGTCAGGATGGCGCGGCGCAGGGGCACCGGGCGGTCAAGGTGGTCCAGATACCAGCCCAGATGCTTGCGTGCCATGCGCAGGCCAAGGCTGGTGCCGTAGAACGCCAGCATCTCCTCGTAGTGGCGCGCGATCAGATCGGTCAGGTCCGCGCCCCGCGGGATCATCGTCGCAGGTCCCTGCCCCAGCCCGTGCGCGATTTCGGCCAGCAGCCAGGGGCGTCCTTGCGCGCCTCGTCCGATCATCACGCCGTCCGCCCCGGAGGCGGCAATGGCGGCGCGCGTGCTGGCCAGATCGACGATGTCGCCATTGGCGATCACCGGGATCGCTACCGCATCCCTGACCGCACGGATCGCGGACCAGTCGGCGTCGCCCTTGTAGAACTGGCAGCGCGTCCGGCCATGGATGGTGATCATCCTGATCCCGGCACCTTCGGCCCGCCGCGCAAGGTCCGGCGCGTTCAGCGTCAGTTCGTCCCATCCCAGCCGTGTCTTCAGCGTCACCGGCACTTTGACGGCCGCCACCACGGCATCGATCAGCCGCAGCGCCAGGTCCAGATCCTGCAACAGCGCCGACCCGCAAAGACCGGTCGTCACCCGCTTGGCCGGGCAGCCCATGTTGATGTCGATGATCCGCGCACCCTCAGCTTCGGCAAAGCGCGCCGCCTCGGCCATCCAATAGGGTTCGCGCCCGGCCAGTTGCACCGCCGTCGCAGCCTCGCCGAAACCAAGCTCGGCCCGCGACCGCGCCAGGCCCTGTGCCTTGACCAGGTCCTCGCTTGCGACCATTTCGCTGACCACAAGGCCCGCGCCGAATCCGGCAACGATCCGTCGCGTCGGCAGGTCCGTGATCCCTGCCATCGGGGCAAGGAAAACGGCAGGCCAGAGATGTTGCAGATCAGGTGACAGCGCCACGCCCATTCCTTGTGCAGAGGCCTTGCAGTATCCCGGTTCGCCCGTCCAACACAAACCGCCATCCGGTCAAAACGGCATGAAAAATGTGCGATGCTCAAATTATAGGCAAAGTGCTGCCGAAAGTCGCGACAGTTGCAGGCAAGGCGGTGCTGGCCTAGAGATCAGACGGCGGACAAAGGGACCCCGGAATGACAATCGCTGCAATCATCGTTGCCGCTGGGCGGGGCAGCCGGGCGGGCGGGGCCTTGCCGAAACAGTGGCAGATGCTGGGACCGCGGATGGTGGTGGAACATGCCATTGCGGCCCTGCGCCCACATGCATCGCGCATTGTCGTGGCCGTCCATCGCGACGACACCGACCGCGCGGGGCGGCTTGACGATGTGCTCGTGGTGCAGGGCGGGGCAACCCGCGCGGCCTCGGTGCGGGCGGCGCTTGAGGCGCTGGCCGGGACCGACACGACCGGCGTGCTGATCCACGATGCCGCCCGGCCCTTTGTGTCGACCGCCATCATTGACCGCGTCCTTGCCGCCATGGCCGTGAAATCGGGGGCGGCACCCGCCCTGCCGGTGACGGACGCCTTGTGGCGCGGCGCGGCGGGGCTGGTCTCGGGGACGGCGGACCGGACCGGACTTTACCGCGCGCAGACACCGCAGGGGTTCGACTATGCCGCGATCCTGGCCGCCCATCGCGCACTGTCCGGCGATGCCGCCGACGATGTGGCGATCGCGCGCGCCGCTGGACTTGACGTCGCAATTGTGGAGGGTGAGGAGGCGAACTTCAAAATCACCCATCCGGAGGACTTTTCCCGGGCGGCGCGGATGATCGGGGAAAAGACCGTGGATGTGCGGGTTGGAAACGGATTTGACGTGCATGCCTTTACCGTGGGCGACGGCGTGACGCTCTGTGGCGTGCGGGTCGCGCATGACCGCGCGCTGCTTGGACATTCGGATGCCGATGTCGGCATGCATGCGCTGACCGACGCCATCTATGGCGCGCTGGCCGAAGGCGACATCGGCCGGCATTTCCCGCCTTCGGACCCGCAATGGAAAGGCGCCGACAGCACCGTTTTCCTGCGCCATGCCGGGGCAAGGATCGCCGAACGCGGCTACCGTCTGACCCAGGCCGACGTGACGCTGATCTGTGAACGCCCGAAGATCGGACCCCATGCCGATGCGATGCGCGGCACGCTTGCGCGGATCCTGGGTGTCGAGACCGACCGGATCAGCGTCAAGGCCACGACATCCGAACGCCTGGGGTTCACGGGACGCGAAGAGGGTATCGCGGCGATGGCGACGGCGACACTGGTGGGCGGACCATGACGCGCCTTCTGACCACGTTCGGCAATGTCGGCCTTTTGCGTCCCGCACCCGGCACCTGGGGGTCGCTGGCGGGTCTGTTCCTTGGCATGGTCATCCTGCGCTACGGCGGATTTCCGATCCTCGTGCTGTCTACCGTCGCGATCACCGTTGTCGGATTCTGGGCCGTCGGCATTGAGCTGGCGGACCGGCCCGGCGAGGATCCGGGGGAAATCGTCATCGACGAGGTTGCGGGTCAATGGCTGTGCCTGCTGTTTCCCGCCGCGGCGTTCTGGATGCGTGATTTCGACGGCTGGCTGCCCTGGCCCGCCTGGCTGGCGGCGTTCCTGTTCTTTCGGCTGTTCGATGTGCTGAAGCCCGGTCCGATCGGTGTGGTGGACCGACGCGGCGATGCGCCGGGTGTCATGCTCGATGACCTTCTCGCCGGGCTGATCGGCGGGGTGGCGACGCTGGCGGCGGCGGCGCTCTTTCACGTCGTCCTGATGCGATGACCCCGGCGGCGATCCTGGCCGCCGCCCGCGCGCGGGGCTGGCGGATTGCCACGGCGGAAAGCTGTACTGGTGGGCTGGTGGCGGCCGCGCTGACCGACATCCCCGGCAGTTCGGACGTGTTCGAGGTGGGTTACGTCACCTATTCCAATGCCGCCAAGACGGATCTTCTGGCAGTGCGCCTCGATACCCTGACCCGATATGGCGCCGTGAGCGAAGAGGTCGCGGCGGAAATGGCCGCAGGTGCGGCCCGGCGGTCAGGGGTGGACCTTGCGGTGGCGATCACGGGGATCGCAGGTCCGGGCGGGTCCGGGCTCAAGCCCGAGGGACGGGTCTGTTTCGGCCTTGCCTGCCAGGACCGGCCCGTCGCCAGCCAAACGGTGGAGTTCGGCCCGCTTGGTCGGGCAAAGGTGCGCGCTGCCGCCCGCGATCACGCTTTGGCACTGCTTGCGCAAGCACTGACCTGAACAGAAACGGGTGCGGCCTGAACCGCGCCTGCGATTTTCCGGGCTGTCGGCTGCAGGGGTCCTACCGCGCCCCGAAATCGCCCGACCTGCTGGATGAGTTCTTCTGGTTCTGCAAGGACCACATCCGCGAGTACAACCGGCTTTGTTGCGCAAATGCGATGAAGGAGTCACGTTGTGAATCCGGCGTGGTAGCTTGTCTGGATGAGCAGACCGAAGCCCTCGACCTACCGCACCTCGAGCTGGCATGACTATAAGGCAGCACTCGCGAAGCGTGGCTC
>JAJNPS010000027.1 GCA_021155205.1 Rhodobacterales bacterium | reverse complement strand
GCATGCACCCGGGGTGATCTCAGGCGAAGGCAGGCCCGAGATGGGCGACAAAAGACGATTGCCTCAACCCATCCGCTCCTCCGCGGGTGAAATCTCACGCCTAAAAGGGCTTGACCGGGACATCCCCGTTACCGAAGTCTGGACCGTAGACACGCAGACGATCGCGTTGGAGACACCACCTTTCTGCTGAGCGAATACCGCAAGCCCTTACGGTGGCGGGGTTCGGAAACCGGTTCCGTAAATGGTGCGATGCTGCTGGGCTTGGTCACTGCTCTGTCCACGGGCTGCGAAAGGCGGCCGCAGCACGGCTGGCCGAAATCGGCTGCAGCGAGTTCGAGATCATGGCAATCACGGGTCACCAGACTTCCAAGGAAGTCACGCGCTACACCAAGAGTGCATCCCAGAAACTGCGCGCCGCCAGCGCCCTTGCGAGGCTCACTCAGTCCCGACAAACAACAGAAAGTGTCCCACCATCTGCCAACAATTCGGGCGGTGGGACACTATCGCCCCCTAACCATCAGAAAAATATAAATATCTCAGGAAAATGGCAGCCCGTAGGGGAGTCGAACCCCTCTTGCCTGGTTGAAAACCAGATGTCCTAACCGATAGACGAACGGGCCCCGTCGGGGATGGCGGCTGTCTAAGGCCAAGGCAGGCGTCCTGCAAGGGAAAAAATGCGCGGAAAACCGGGTCGGTTGCCAGCACACCACCCGTCGCAACCGGTCAGGTGAAGGCCGCGTCCTCGATGCGCAACTGTACCCGCGTGCGCCCGCCCCAATGGTTGAGGTCGAGCCGTCCGGCCAGATGGAACCGGCGGCGCCCCGGATCGGCCAGGGCCGGACCCAGCGGCCCGTCAAAGGCAGCGAAGAGAACTGCCTCCAGTCGTGCGCCCGCACCCCCGTCGAGTTGCAGGCGCAGATGAGTCTCGCCCATCCGCTGCGATGTCACGGCAACCGACGGAAAGGCAAAGCGCGGCGCGGGGGCGGCGGCACCAAAGGGTCCGGCAAGTTCAAGCTGGTCCACAAGCTCCGCCGTGGCCGCCCCCGGCATCATCAGGCCCGTCAGCACCAGATCGCGCGCGCCGGTGGCCGCAGCCGCCTGACGCGCCAGCAGATCAGACAGCCGTGCCATCGCGGGACGCAGCTGCGCGCGCGTCAGGCTGAGACCCGCCGCCATCTTGTGCCCGCCACCCTTCACCAGCAGCCCCTCGGCCGCAAGCCGGTGGACCGCCGCGCCCAGATCAACGCCCGGGATGGACCGCGCCGATCCCTTGCCATCATCGCCGTCAAAGCCGATCACCACCGCAGGCCGGTGCGCGTGTTCCTTCAGGCGCGCGGCCACGATCCCGACGACGCCGGGATGCCAGCCGTCGCCCGCGGCCCAGACAAGCGGGGCCTCCAGTCCCCGCGCCTCGGCCTGGGACAGCGCCTCGGTACGCACTGCGGCCTCGATCACACGGCGTTCTTCGTTCAGGGTGTCGAGCCGCGCCGCCAGCGCGTCGGCCTCGCGCGGGTCGGCAGTGGCCAGCAGGCGCGCGCCCAGATCCGCCTGACCGATCCGCCCGCCGGCGTTGACGCGCGGACCCAGCACAAAGCCCAAGGCATAGACCGAAGGGGCCGCATCCATCCGCGCCACATCCGCCAGGGCGCGCAGGCCGGGGCGTTCGCGCCGGGCCATCACCTTCAGCCCCTGGCGCACCAAAGCGCGGTTGACGCCGATCAGGGGCGCGACATCCGCCACCGTTGCCAGCGCCACAAGGTCCAGCATCGCCATCAGGTCCGGACCGGTCCGGCCGTCTGCGCGCAGGCGGCGGTTGGCCTCGACCAGCACCAGAAACACCACACCCGCGGCACAAAGATGCGCAAGGTCGCCGGTCTCGTCCTGGCGGTTCGGATTGACGACGGCCAGCGCGGGCGGCAGCGTCTCGCCGCCCAGGTGGTGATCGAGGACGACAACATCACACCCTGCCGCTGCAATGGGTCCGTGCGACAGCGTGCCGCAATCGACGCAAAAGATCACGTCATGCGTCTGCCCCAGTGCCTGCATGGCGGCCACATTCGGACCGTAGCCTTCGTCGATGCGGTCGGGGATGTAGATCGTGGCCACGTGTCCAAGGTCGCGCAGCCAGACCTGCAGCAGGGCCGCGGAAGCCCCGCCATCGACATCGTAATCGGCAAAGACCGCGATCCGTTCGCGCCGCTGCAAGGCGGCCAGAAGCCGCGCCGCCGCCTTGTCCATGTCGCGCAAGGTCAGGGGATCGGGCAACAGATCGCGCAGGACGGGGTTCAGGAACGTCGCCGCCTGATCCGGGTCGACCTGCCGCGCCGCCAGCGTCTGGCACAGCGCCAGGGGCAGCCCCGTCGCCTGAACGATCGCCTCGGCCAGCCGTTCGCCGCCCAGGTCGGGGCCGACCCATCGGCGACCCGTGATCGAGTGTGTCACGTCAAGAAACGCGCGCGCTGTCATGGCCTGTTCATGCCGAACTTGACCTGAAGCGGCAAGGGGCGACGGGGAATTAGCGTGCGGGACTGCGATAGGTCATGCGGCGCACCGACCCGGTCTTGGACCGCATCAGCAGCGTCTCGGTCGTGATCCAGCCCGGCTCGCGCTTGATCCCGGCCAAAAGCGAGCCGTTGGTGACGCCGGTGGCGGCAAAGATCACCTCGCCACGCACCAGATCGTCGCGGGTATAGACGCGGTCGAAATTGGTGATCCCCGCAGTCCTGGCGCGGCCCCGTTCGTCGTCATTGCGAAACAGGAGCCTGCCGAAGAACTGTCCGCCCATGCATTTCATCGCAGCCGCCGCCAGCACCCCTTCTGGCGCACCACCTGATCCCATGTACATGTCGATCCCCGTGATGTCGGGTTCGGCGCAATGCATGACGCCCGCCACGTCGCCATCCGTGATCAGCCGGATGGATGCCCCGGTGGACCGGATTTCGGCGATCAGCGCCTCATGCCGCGGGCGTTCCAGCACGCAGACCATGATGTCCTCGGTGGAGACACCCTTGGCCGCCGCCAGGGCCGAAACCCGTTCGGACGGGGTCATCGTCATCGTGACAACGCCGGGCTTGAATCCGGGTCCGATCGCGAGTTTTTCCATGTACACGTCGGGGGCGTGCAAAAGTGTGCCGCGCGGCGCCATGGCGATCACCGTAAGCGCGTTCGGCATGTCCTTGGCGGTCAGCGTGGTGCCTTCCAGAGGGTCAAGCGCGATGTCGACCGCCGGGCCTTTGCCGGTGCCGACCTCTTCGCCAATGTACAGCATCGGGGCTTCGTCGCGTTCGCCCTCGCCGATCACCACGACACCGGCAATGTCCAGCAGGTTCAGCTGTTCGCGCATGGCATTGACCGCAGCCTGGTCGGCGGCTTTTTCATCGCCACGCCCGATCAGTTTCGCCGATGCGAGGGCGGCGGCCTCCGACACGCGGGCAAGCCCGAGCGACAGCAGCCGATCCTGGAACTTGAGCGCCTCTTGCAGGGCGGGGGCCATGAGAAATCCTTTGCCGAAAAAAAACCGGGATTGCGTCGGGATTAGCCGCGCGCTGGAAAGGCGGCAACCCTGGTGGCGCTAACAGACTGCCGCGCCGCCGGATCCGCGGTTGACCGGGGCAAAAAGGTCGCGCCTCAGACCTCTTCGATGCGCAGGGCGACCGGCGATCCGACCAGCACGCCGGTCGCCGCAAACCTGCCCATCGCATGCGCGATGTCGTCCGATGTTGCCTTGTGTGTCACGATCAGGACGGGTGCCTGCGCGCCCTGATGGCCGTACTGGCGCATGCGGTCGATGGAAATGCCCGCTTCGCCAAGGCAGGTTGCGATCTTGGCCAGCGCGCCGGGTTTGTCCACCAGCGTCATCCGCAGGTAGTAGGGTGCCGCGGTGCCGGTTGCGGCGGCGACGGGGGCAGCAAGCGTCGCGGCCGGGCGGCCAAAAGTCGGCAGGCGGATGCCGCGCGCGATGTCGATGACATCCGCCATGATCGCGCTGGCGGTCGGACCCTGACCTGCGCCGGGACCGCGCAACACGATCTGGCCCACGCTGTCGCCTTCGAGGACTACCATGTTGGTGCCGCCCTCCAACTGTCCCAGCGGGTGATCGGCCGGCACAAGACAGGGCGTCATGCGCTGTTCCAGGCCCCGCCCGGTCATCTGCGCCACGCCCAGCAGCTTGATGCGATAACCCATGTCGCCCGCGTGCCGGATGTCGTCGATCGACACCGAACCGATTCCTTCCAGTTGCACCGCGTCGAAGGATACCCTCGTGCCAAAGGCAATGGCGGCCAGCAGGCTCAGCTTGTGGCCCGCGTCGATGCCGCCGACATCAAGGTTGGGATCGGCCTCCAGATAGCCAAGCTGCCGCGCCTCTTCAAAGACCGTCTCGTAGGACAGGCCCGCCGCCTGCATCCGCGTCAGGATATAGTTGCAAGACCCGTTCATCACCCCCATGACACGGCGCATCGCATTTCCGGCAAGCCCCTCGGTCAGGGTCTTGATGACCGGGATGCCGCCGGCCACGGCGGCCTCGAACCGGATCACGCGGCCCGACGCCTCGGCCTGTTCGGCAAGCGATTGGCCATGATGGGCCAGCAGGGCCTTGTTGGCGGTCACGATGTCCTTGCCTGCGGCGATGGCGGCCTCGGTTGCTGATTTAGCCGGGCCGTCATGACCGCCCATGACCTCGACAAAAACGTCGATGTCGTCGCGGCCAGCAAGGCGGACCGGATCGTCTTCCCAGGCATAGCCAGACAAGTCGGCATCGCGGTTTCTGGTGCGATCCCGGGCAGAGACAGCGACAATCTCGACCCGGCGTCCGGCGCGGGCGGCAATCAGGTCGGCATGGGTCTGCACAATGCGGACAACCCCGATGCCGACGGTGCCAAGCCCGGCAAGGCCAAGTCTGAGGGGGGCTGCGGGCATGGATCGGTCACTCCGAAAACACGTGTCGGGGGCGCGGGGCCGGTGCCGCGTGTTATCGGTTTGGGCGGGACCATGCAACGCTCATTGCGATGCCGCGCAGGCCGCGATCAGGCGCCGGGTGCGGGGGTCTGATCGCGAAGCGCACGGGCGCGGGCGCGCAGGCTTGCGGCGCGGGCCGCAAGGTCCGCCGCCGGATCGCCGGGGGTATTCGCCGCGCTGCCCTGCGCCAGCAAGGCGTCCAGCGGCAGGATGGCGGGTGTCGGGCCGGGGGGAATTTCACCGTTGCGCGCCGCGATGTCGGGCAGGGGTGTACAGGCGGATATCGCAAAGACCAGTCCGCAGGCCATGGCAAAGCCTGACCTGGTAGGGATGTATTCTGGCAGGCGCATTCGATGTTTCATGCCGTCGCAATCTAGCGACGCGCGCAAGCGAAGCAAAGGCCAACTCCACATGCGCAGCCTGTGGCGAAAGACCGGGCCGGATCAGGCGGTCAGGGCGTCGCCAGCCGCGCGTCGCGCAGGTCTGCGGCGATCACGTGCAGGGCAGTCCCTGCAGGCAGATCTTGGTCAGAAAGCGCGGGCGCGTGACGATGAATTCATCCAAGGTATAGTTCGACGCCAGCCCGACATTGAAGACCGGCGTATAGGGAACCGACGCCTCGACGATCACCACGGTGTCGGTTGCGGCCATCATCGGGATCTTGGGGGCAAGGGGTTGCAAGGTGGCAGTCGTCAGCGGGGTCATCGCGCCACCGGGCGAGCGTGACCAGATCACCTCGAAACGGTTGTTGGTCACGGACCATTTCACGGACGTAAAGCGCATCTGCGATGTCAGCGTCGTCGGCAGCAGATACTCCATCACCGTCTGCATGCCGTCGATAAAGGCCACCGGCACATCGTTGTTCTGGCGCGAGATCAGATCGGATACCGAATATGCTGCCTTCTGGACGGTGTTCATCGACCGGAATATGTCCCAATAGGCAAACAGCGCCATGAACACCCAGATCAGCATCGGCAGGGTGATGACGAATTCGGCCATGATAAGGCCGCTTTCATCGTCCCGGAACCGGCGGAGGGCGCGCTTGAAAGAGGTCATGCGGGGAAACTCCGTTAGCTCGGCTCGTTGACAAAGACGGAACGGGCCACAAGCGCATAGCCGCCTTGCGCGTCCTGTTCCAGCCCGAGGCCCACGCCGGTCGACGGGAACATCGCGTCCTGGCGGACGCAGACGCGCACCAGCATCAGTTCGCTGCCGCCGCCGCGACTGTAGGATGTCGGCGGGTCGATGTTGTCTGTGCGGTCAACGCAGGTCGCGGGCGTGTTCGGCATCGCCCAGGTCGAGGTGTCGACGGGCTGAAGCTCGATCTTCAGGTTTGCTTCGCAGTCATGTATCACCACGGTGCGCGAACACATCAGCGTGCGCAAATCGTTGTGTTCCACGTTGCCGAGCAGCCCAAGGCGCAGATCCCGCATCGTCATGTCGACGGCGCGTTCCAGCATGATGTGGCGCACCATGAAATAGCCGGATTCGGCCGACGCCATGAAAATCACCATCAGCGTCGGGATCGCGAACAGAAACTCGATCGACGCAGTGCCGTCCTCTGTCCGGAAGTTCCGGGTCAGACGCTTGATGAGCCGCATCATTGGGTCAGCCTCAGCTGCGAGATGTTTGCGGCGATGGTCTGGAACACCTGCGAGATGTTCAGGCCGGTGGCGTTGAAGTAATAGTTGGACTTGGGCGAAGACGAGCAGTTCGAAATCTGCGTCTGGCCGTTCGTTGGCGCCTCGAACGCAATGCCGTAGACCACGACGCCTTGGGCTTTTGTCAGGGTGCAGGAGTCTTGCAGAAGGGTATTCATCGTGCCCGCCGACGCGAAGCTTCCGACCATGTTGTTCATTATGTTTGTGTACTGCGTGTCGCGCGTCGTGGTGCTGGTGCCAAGCGCGCGGGCGTAAAGCTGCCAGGCCACCCATTGCACGCGAACGGTGGACCAGACCTGCTCCCAGTTCTGCTGCGTCACGCCGCCGTTGTTGTAGGGCGTTGCCTTCCAGGCTTCTGCCGTGTTGGTCCCGTTCCTGCAATTGGTCGAGGTACACAGGTGCGGCACCCAGTACTGATTGGTGCCTGCCGCCGCCGGGCGGCCGGTTGTATGCTGGATGGAATAGTAGCCGTCTGTGGATCGCCAGATCGGCGACAGCCCGGTCTTGAAGGCGTCCTTCATGATGTTGTGGGCGACATGTTCACCATCGGTCATCAGCACGATGACCTTCATCTTGTCGGGGTCGTTGTAGTCAAACGGGCGGCCTGAGAAATTCGACGAAATCTGGCCCGCGCCGATCAGTTCATCGAACATCGGACGCGCGCCAGGATCAAGCAGGGCCACGCCCCAGCGCATGCCGAGCATGATGGAGGTGTTGCCCTCGGCGATCAGGCCGTCGATCTTGGCCTTGAGCGCGGTCTTGTTGTTCGACGGCAGCATGATTTGGGCAGCAGGCTGCGGGTCGCATTGCTGCGCGGCAATGCCGTTTGAACTGATCGCGACATACGACGTTGATTTCGAAGAGATTGCGGTTGTATTGTCAGCCGGAGAATACATCGGCATGGCCAAAGTCCGCGACAGGTTCAGCGACGAATAGGTGCTGGCGGGAACCTCAAGGCAGTTGATGTTGGCGACACCGTGGTTGTAGGTCGCGTTGTATTTTGCGCGCAGGTTCGACGGCAGGTTGACCTGTGCGTTGTAGGGGACGATCGCGATGGAGATGCGGTTTTCGGTGTCGTTGGCAAGTACTGTGTCGACAAAGCTTTTTGCCGCCGACTTCAATGCCGCGATCTTGGTGGTCCCGCCCGAACTGCCAGTCATGGAGCCGGAAATATCCAGCACCAGAACAATCTCCACATTGGTGCGACGCTGCTCTGCGGCCGCAGCAGCCGGTGCCACCAGCTCGGTAACGCCCAGCATGTCCATGAAGATGTTGTAGCTGATCGCCGACGCCTTGGCCTTGACGTTGCGCGAGTTCATCGTCTGCGTCACGACGATGCTGCTGGCATCGAGATATTCCGACAGGCCCGCCTTGGCGAAATAGTCGCTGACGACCGATGCGGGTGCCAGCGTCTGCTGCAGGCTGGCCCCGGCCAGCACCGACCTGTCCATCGTCTGTTGCAGCGTCACGCGCGTGTGTTCATAGCGCATCAGGTCAACGGCCATGCCGCCGATGAGGAACATCAGAAAGAAGATCACCAGGGAAAAGTAGGCGACTGCGCCATCTTCGCGCCGCGCAAACCGTTTCGCTTGTCCAAAGGATGACGACAGGCGCGGGAACAGTGACTCAACTCTCATTTTCGCCCTCATGAGCTACACAACACATTTCCGGGCACCATTCAGGCGGCGCGCGGATTCTTGCCGATGTACCGTGGCGGATCGGGCAAAATTGTGGCAAGGCGCGTGGATCGACGCCAAATTCGGGGGCGCAAGAAACGGTCTGTGCGGTCCCGTTCCGATTGTGCCGACTTTCGCAACGCAGCAGAGAGTCAAAAATTGTTAGCGCGATTGGCGATTAAGACTTCATCAACCAAGAGTTGTATTTCGAATCGCTGTCCTGAATTCGGACCCGATCCGGCTCGGCCGGGCTGTTTCCCGTGTTCTCTGAATGAAATGATGAAATTTTCATCTTTGGCGGCTAGGCTGCGGCAAAGGTGCGCACCTGTGCCCGCACCGCAACGGAGGAATCAGGATGCATTCTGCCACGGAACCCAGCTTTCGCGAATCGGTCGATCTCATGTTCAAGCGGGCGACCGCGCTGATGGACCTGAGCCCCGGGCTGGAGGAAAAGATCCGCATCTGCAACTCCACCTATACGGTGCGGTTCGGCGTGCGGCTTCGGGGCGACATCCAGACCTTTACCGGCTATCGGTCGGTGCATTCCGAACATATGGAACCCGTCAAGGGCGGCATCCGCTATGCGCTGTCGGTCAACCAGGACGAGGTTGAGGCGCTGGCGGCGCTGATGACCTACAAATGCGCGCTGGTGGAAACACCCTTTGGCGGCTCCAAGGGCGGGCTGTGTATCGACCCGCGCGCCTGGGACGAACATGAACTGGAGCAGATCACGCGCCGTTTCGCCTATGAGCTGATCAAGCGCGACCTGATCAATCCGGCCCAGAACGTCCCCGCCCCCGACATGGGCACGGGTGAGCGCGAGATGGCCTGGATCGCCGACCAGTATGCGCGGATGAACACGACCGACATCAACGCCAAGGCCTGCGTCACCGGCAAGCCGCCACATGCCGGCGGCATCCAGGGCCGGGTCGAGGCGACGGGACGTGGCGTGCAGTATGCGCTGCGCGAGTTCTTCCGGCACAAGGAGGACAAGGCCAAGGCAGGGCTGTCCGGCGACCTTGACGCCAAGCGGGTCATCATCCAGGGCCTTGGCAATGTCGGCTATCACGCGGCCAAGTTCCTGTCCGAGGAAGATGGCTGCAAGGTTGTCGCGGTGATCGAACGCGACGGCGCGCTGCTGGACGACAAGGGCCTCGACGTCGAGGCGATCTTTCAGTGGATCAAGGCGCATGGCACGATCAAGGCCTTTCCGCACGCGATCTACACCGAAAACGGTGCCGCCGTTCTGGAACACGACTGCGACATCCTGATCCCCGCCGCACTGGAAGGTGTCATCAACCTTGGCAACGCCGCGCGCATCCGGGCGCCCCTGATCGTCGAGGCCGCGAATGGCCCGATCACCTTTGGGGCGGATGAAATCCTGCGCCAGAAAGGGATCGTGATCATCCCGGACATGTTCGCCAACGCGGGCGGCGTCACGGTCAGCTATTTCGAATGGGTCAAGAACCTGAGCCATATCCGCTTTGGACGCATGCAGCGCCGCGCCGAAGAGGCGCGCCATCACGTCCTGGTCGAGGAACTGGAAAAGCTGTCGGCGGACAAGGGCCTGGGCTGGACGCTTTCGCCGGGGTTCAAGGACAAGTATCTGAAGGGTGCGGGGGAGCTGGAACTGGTCCGGTCCGGCCTCGATGACACGATGCGCGGCGCCTATCAGGCAATGCGCGACGTCTGGCACGGACGTAATGACGTCACCGATCTGCGTGTGGCGGCCTATATCGTGTCGATCGGTCGGGTTGCGACAACCTACCGATCCAAGGGGCTGTAGACTCGGCCACCATAAGCGGCTGATCCGGGCGCGTGCTGCGCCGGTTTTGGCCCCTACTGGCGGCAGACTTCAAATCCGCGACATCTCTTGTCGCGTCTGATGCAGGATTTTACCGCTGCGTCTTGAATATGCTGTGCTGACCCGGTTCAATGCGGGCAAAAGCAATGAGGCAGCGGCATGCGTTATTCGGGCCTTCAGATCCTGAAGGAAGGGCTTCTTGGCAACAAGGGGTGGAAGCCGGTCTGGCGCAACCCCGACCCCAGGCCTGCCTATGACGCGATCATCATCGGTGGCGGCGGGCACGGGCTGTCGACGGCCTATTATCTGGCCCGCAACCACGGGCTTCGTAACATCGCGGTGCTGGAAAAGGGCTATCTCGGCTCTGGCAACATCGGGCGCAACACCACCATCGTGCGCGCGAACTATTTTATCCCCGGCAATTCCGAATTCTACAGCCACTCCCTGAAATTGTGGGAAAAGCTGGAGGGAGAGCTGAACTACAACGTCATGCACAGCCAGCGCGGGCAGGTGGTGCTGTTCCATTCCGACGGCCAGCGCGACCTGGCTGCGCGGCGCGGCAATGCCATCGTCAACCAGGGCGACGACGCCGAATTCATGACGCGCGACGACCTGCGCGAAGAGTTCCCCTTTCTCGACTATGAACAGACCCGCTTTCCGATCTATGGCGGGCTGATGCAGCGGCGGGCCGGAACGGCGCGGCACGATGCGGTCGCCTGGGGCTATGCGCGGGCGGCAGACCGGCTGGGCGTCGATCTGATCCAGAACTGCGAAGTGACGGGGATTGATGTCGAAGGTGGCAAGGTTGTTGGTGTGCAGACCACGCGCGGCGCGATCAAGGCGGCCAAGGTCGGGATCGTGGTCGCCGGGCGATCGTCACAGGTTGCGGCGATGGCGGGGCTGAAGCTGCCGATTGAAAGCCATGTCATGCAGGCCTTCGTGACCGAGGGGTTGAAGCCGGTCATTGACTCCGTGATCTCGTTCGGGATGGGGCATTTCTATATCAGCCAGTCGGACAAGGGCGGCCTCGTCTTCGGCGGCGACCTCGATTTCTACGCAAGCTATGCCGCGCGGGGCAACCTGCCGATGCTGGAACATGTGATGGAGGCGGGGATGACCCTGATGCCGATGATCGGTCGGGCGAAAATCCTGCGGACATGGGGCGGGATCATGGACATGACGCCGGATGGCAGTCCCATCATCGACAAGACCCATATCGAGGGGCTGTTCCTCGATGCCGGGTGGAACTATGGGGGCTTCAAGGCGGTGCCTGCGTCGGGCTGGTGCATGGCGCATCTGATGGCGACCGGGCAATCGCATGAGGTGGCAGCGAGGTTCCGGCTGGACCGGTTCCGCCTCGGCCAGATCATCGACGAAGAAGGCACCGGCAGCCAGCATAACCTGCATTGAGATGAGCATGATCAACGCCCCGATATTTGCCTCGACCGCCCCCCACCCCCATCCCCTCCCCAGGAGGGGGAGAGGAACGACAGGCGGCAATCGACTGGCGCAAATGGCGGAAGTCGGCGCTTCCCTCCCCCTCTGTGGGGGAGGGCAAGGGTGGGGGGGCCTCACCCCAAGGGGAACCAGATGCGCCTGACCTGCCCCCTTTGCGGACCCCGCGACCGGCGCGAGTTCTACTACTACGGGTCCGAGGACTACCTGAACCGCCCCGCACAAGGTGCCGACCCCGAAGCCTGGGACCACTACCTGCATCTGCGCGATAACCCCGCGGGGGTGACGAAAGATCTCTGGTATCATGAACTTGGCTGTTCCCAGTGGCTTCTCGTCACCCGCAACACCGTGACGCATGAGGTGCTGGAAACCGCGCTTGTGGCCGACCGCAAGGGGGCCGCGCGATGAGGATCGACGGCAAGGGCCTTATCGACCGGACCAAACCCGTCCGCTTCACCTTCGACGGACGCGCCTATGGCGGCTATCGGGGCGACACCCTCGCCTCGGCCCTTTTGGCCAATGACGTCACGCTGATGGGGCGCAGTTTCAAGTATCACCGCCCGCGCGGGGTGATGACGGCAGGGTCCGAAGAACCGAACGCGCTGGTCGAGATCATCGGGGCCAGGAACCAGACGCCGAACGTCCGCGCCACGGTGCAGGAGGTGTTCGAGGGGTTGAATGCCCGCAGCCAGAACCGCTGGCCCAGCCTGAAATTCGACGGGATGGCGATCAACGACCTGATGTCGCCGTTCTTCAGCGCCGGGTTCTACTACAAGACCTTCATGTGGCCCCGCGCGTTCTGGGAAAAGCTCTATGAACCGCTGATCCGTCGCGCCGCCGGTCTTGGCAGCCTGTCGGGTCGCCACGACGAGGGACTTTACGAAAAGGCCTATGCGTTCTGCGATCTGTTGGTGATCGGGTCCGGTCCTGCGGGCCTGATGGCGGCACTGACGGCAGCGCGGTCCGGCGCGGACGTGATCCTGGCCGAGGAAGAGGCGCGGCTTGGCGGGCGGGTGCTGGCGGACGACCTCATGGTCGGGGGCAAGCCCGGGGCGGACTGGGTGGCCGAGGTTCTGGCCGAACTGGCGGGCCTGCCCAATGTGCGGATCATGCGGCGAACGACGGTGACGGGTGTCTATGACCACGGTACCTACGGTGCGCTGGAGCGTGTCGGCCTGCACCAACCCGCCCGCGCCGACCTGCCGCGCGAGTGTTTCTGGCGGATCGTGGCCAAGCGGGCGATCCTTGCCTCGGGCGCATTGGAGCGCAGCATCGCGTTCCCGATGAATGACCGGCCCGGCATCATGATGGCCGGGGCGCTTCGCAGCTATCTGAACCTTTACGGCGTGGCGCCCGGCAAGCGCGTCACGCTTTTCGCCAACAACGACGGGGCGCGGGCGACGGCACGGGCGATGATCGGCGCGGGCGTGCCGGTTGTCGCCATCATCGACAGCCGCCCCGATGCGCAGATGGAGGACGGCACCATCGTTCACGCCGGCGCGCAGGTGGTCGATACCAAAGGCCGACTTGGGTTGCGCCAGATCACAGTGCAAATGGGCAGCGAGCGGATCGAGGTCGAGACGGATACGCTTGGCGTCTCTGGCGGCTGGAACCCGACGCTGCATCTGACCTGCCATATGAACGGGCGTCCCCGGTGGAGCGACGAGCTTGCCGCCTTTGTCCCGCAGGATGGGGCAGTGCCTGGTCTGATTGCGGCGGGAGCGGCGAACGGGACTTTCTCGACCCGTGGCTGTCTTTCCGCAGGGCACGCCGCGGCGGCTCAGGCCTTGTCTGACATGGACATGCGCCCCGCCGTCATCGCGCTCCCCGAGGCCGAGGATGCGCCTTACCGGCTGTCGGCGCTGTGGTCGGTCGCGGGCAAGGGCCGCGCCTGGCTTGACCTTGGCAATGACGTGACGACAAAGGACGTGGCCCTGTCGGCGCAGGAAAACTTTTCCAGCGTCGAGCATATGAAGCGTTACACGACGCAAGGCATGGCACCCGATCAGGGCAAGTCGTCCAACGTCGCGGCGTTGGCGGTACTGGCCGATGCGACGGGAAGGTCGATCCCCGAAACGGGAACCACGACCTACCGTCCGCCTTATGTCCCGGTCTCCATCGCTGCACTTGGCGCGGGCGGGCGCGGCATGGGTTTCGCGCCGCAGCGGTTCCTGACATCGGATCAGGCCAGCCGCGACCGGGGCGCACCGATGATCGAGGCGGGGCTGTGGTATCGCCCCAGTTATTTCCCGAAACCCGGCGAGGCGACCTGGCGGCAATCCTGCGACCGCGAGGTAATGATGGTTCGGCAGGCGGTTGGGGTCGCCGACGTGTCCACCCTTGGCAAGATCGACATCCAGGGGACCGATGCCGCGCGCTTTCTGGATTTCGTTTATTCCAACACCTTCAGCACCTTGCCTGTGGGGCGCGTGCGCTACGGCCTGATGCTGCGCGAGGATGGCTTTGTGCTCGACGACGGCACCACGGCACGGCTGGGCGACACCCACTATCTGATGACCACCACCACGGCGGCGGCCGGTCTGGTGATGCGGCATCTGGACTTCGTGCAACAGGCGTTTTGCGCCGACTGGAATGTCCGTTTCGTCTCTGTCACCGAAGGCTGGGCGCAGTTTGCCGTGGCGGGTCCACAGGCACGGTCACTGGTCAATTCGTTCCTTGAGACGCCGGTCGAGCTGCCGTTCATGGGGGTCGCCCCGATCAAGGTCGGTGGCGTGGACGGTCGCCTGTTCCGCATCTCGTTCTCGGGTGAAGAGGGATACGAGATTGCCGTGCCGACCCGCTATGGCGAGGCGCTGTTCCGTGACCTTGTGGCGCGGGCCGAGACGATGGGCGGCGGACCATACGGGATGGAGGCGCTGAACGTCCTGCGCATTGAAAAGGGGTTCATCACCCACGCTGAAATCCATGGCCGCGTGACCGCTTTCGACATCGGGATGGACAGGATGATTTCTGCGAAAAAGGACTGCATCGGCAAGGCGAGCGCCGCGCGTCCGGGTCTGGTCGGGCCAGAGCGAGAGCAGATGGTCGGCATAAAGGTCAGCGGCGAGACGGCGCTGGTGGCGGGCGCGCATCTGTTCAACCAAGGCGACGCGATCAAGCGCGAAACATCGCAGGGATATGTCACCTCGGTGTGCTGGTCGCCTACGCTGAACCTTTGGCTGGGCATGGGATTCCTGAAGAACGGTCGCGCCCGTCACGGGGAAAAGCTGCGCCTTGTCGATCACATGCGAGACGTCGACCTGGTGGTGGAAATCTGCGACCCGGTGTTCCACGACCCAACGGGGGAGAAGCTGCGTGCCTGAGCTGATCGCAAAATCCCCATTGGCAGGACGGCCCCCGGTGACGCGGGGTGCCTTGCGCCTGTCAGAAACCCCGATGGAGGCCATTACATCCATCGCGCTTTACCCCGGACAGTCCAAGGCCATCGCCAAGGTCCTGAAGCCGTTGGGGCTGGCCTTCCCTGCGCCAAACACGGTGTCGCAATCGGGCGATGCGCGCCTGATCTGGACGGGGCGCGACCAGGCCTTTCTGATCGGCGCCGCCGCGCCCGCGATCCCGCCCGAGATTGCCGCGGTGACAGATCAATCTGACGGCTGGGCTGGGCTGTCGGTCGACGGGCCTGCGGCGCACGAGGCGCTGATCCGATGGGTGCCCATCGACCTGCGACCGCAACACTTTCCCGTTGGTACCGCGATCCGTGCGCCGCTCTACCACATGCAGGCGATCATCCTGCGCCTGGCGACTGGCCGCATTGATGTGATGGTCTTTCGGTCCATGGTCCGCACCGCCTGGCATGAGATCGACCTTGCCATGACAACGATCGAGGCCCGGGCAGCGCGTTCGAAATAGGCAAGTTGTGGCCGTGTCATCAAGATGTCACTGGTCTTTGCCCAAGCTCTTTTGTACAGGTTTGCTAAAGTTGACATTTAGAAAAGATGCAGAATGGCCCCCGACGGACAGATGCACGCGCCCAACGTCTATGACGCCGAGCCGATCCCCGAGGCAGCGCGGGCCGAGATCGACCGCCTGCTGCTGAGCGGGGACCTTTTCCGCTACACCGCGCCGGATGCCTCCCCCGTTGCCCTGCTCGAGGCGGAGTTTGCCGAGTATCTGGGATCGCGTTATGCGCTGGCGGTCTCGTCCTGCTCTGCCGCCCTCTTCCTGTCATTGAAGGCGCTGGACCTGCCGCGCGGATCGCGAGTGCTGATCCCTGCCTTTACCTTTGCGGCTGTCCCCTCTGCGGTGGTCCACGCCGACTGCGAACCGGTGCTGGTCGAGGTGGGCGACACCTACCGCATCGACATGGATGACTTCGCGGCCAAGCTGCCGGGTGCAGGCGCGGTGATGATCAGCCACATGCGCGGCCACACGTCCGACATGGATGCGATCATGGCGCTATGCGATGCCGTCGGCATTCCGGTGATCGAGGATGCTGCGCATTCGCTGGGCACGACCTGGAACGGCTGCAACATCGGCACCATCGGGCAGGTCGGCTGTTTCAGCTTTCAGTCCTACAAGATGGTGAACGCAGGCGAGGGCGGCATTCTTGTCACTGATGACCCCGAAGTTGCCGCCCGCGCCGTGATCATGTCGGGCGCGTATGAGCAGAACTGGAAAAAGCATCCCGGTCTGCAGAACAGTTTCGGGCACTGGCAGAACAGGCTGCCGCTCTACAATCTGCGCCTGCAGAACCTTTCGGCAGCGGTGATCCGCCCGCAAATCCTGGAAATCGACCGCCGGGTGCGTCAGGGCCGGATGAACCACGACCATGTCGCGGACCTTCTGAACGGCAGCGGATACTTCGTGGTGCCGGAACCGCTTGGGCCGGAGCTGCGCGCGCCGGACTCGATCCAGTTCAACCTCTCCGGTCCCTGGAGCGATGCGCAGGCGCTGGGCTTTCAGGCCGCAGCCAAGGCGCGGGGCGTTGCGGTGCAGGTCTTTGGCCTCAGCGAAGGGAATGCGCGGGCGTTCTGGAACTGGCAGTTCCTTGGGCCTCAGCCCGACTTGCCCCGGACGCGCGCCATGCTGATGCGGGCCTGTGACGTGCGCCTTCCGACGCGCCTGACGCCGAAGGAACTGGATTTTATCGCCGAGGCGCTGATCGCCGCCGCCGCAGAGGCGCGCCCCGCCTGATCTGGCCTGGCTACAGCAGCCGCAATTTCCCCTGCAGCATCGGCCAGGCCGCAATGGCCGGTGCAATGATCTGGTCCTGCAACAAGCCGCGCAGGCGTGCGGCGACCTGGCCCGGCATCTCATGCAGCACACCGGCGCGGGCCGACAGCGACAGCCGACGTTCCAGGGGCGCAAAGGGCAGGGGCTGCATGGCGACCTCGTCCCGGAACCGGGCCGCGTGATGGAGCGCGAGCGGCGTCAGGATCGTCCAGCCCGCCCCGCCCGCCACCATGGCGAGGATCGCATGATAGCTGTCAAGTTCGAACCGATGCGCCGGGCGAATGCCCAGTTGCGCCAGATGGTTGGAAATGCGCCGTCCCATCAGGTGTCGGGCAGAATACAGGATCAAGGGCTGGTCGGCGATGTCGTGACCACGGGCGGTGATCGCGACAAAGGGTTCTGCCATCAATGGATGCGCCTCGCGCCAGTCGCCATCCTCGGCCAGCGCCGAATCGGCATCGGCCGCGACAACGATATCAAGCGCGCGCGCCTCCAGCTGGTCCAGCAGGCGGTGGCTGGCCCCCGTTTCCAATAGAAACCGGCAGCCGCGCAGATCCTGCGCCAAAGCCTGCAGCAGGCGCGGCGTGACATCGGCGTCGAAATCCTCGATCATGCCAAGGCGCAGCGTGGTCAGCGACGACAGGTCGGCGCGCGCCAGTTCGGCCTGCGCCTCGGCCGCCGCATTCAGCATGGTCTGGGCATGCTTGCGGAACATCGCCCCGGCGGGGGTTGTCCGCAACGGTCGGGCCGATCGGTCAAGCAGGACCGCCCCAAGTGCCGCCTCAAGACCTGAGAGTTGCTGGCTGACGGCCGACGGGCTGACACCAAGCCGACGCGCAGCCGACGAAATTGCTCCTTCTTCGGCGGCGGCAACAAAGACCTCGACCCCCCAAAGCGTCACCCGTCCGTCCTGGCCCGACATGGGCGCCCCCGTTCTGGCCAAGGATCAGAGTTTTGACAGTTTGTTCTGCAGGTCGGCCAGTTGCTTCTTGATGGCGGCCAGTTCTTCTTCCTTGCTGGCGGCGGGCGTGGCCGCATCTTCACGTCCTGGCCCGGACCCAGACCATCCCGGCATGCCGCCCAACACGGTTTTCAGGAATGCCTCTTGCTGTTTGCGCAGCGCGTCAAAGCCGGGCATCGCGGCCAGTGGGTTGGGGATGGTGGTCAGGTTTTCCATCATCTTGGTCTGGCTGTCGCGCAGCATCTCGAACGATGCCGCCAGAAACTGCGGCACCACGGACTGCATGCCGGTGGTATAGCTGCGGACAAGGTCGGTCAGCACGTGAACGGGCAGGACACTTTCGCCCTTGCTTTCGTGTTCGGCCACGATCTGCAACAGATACTGCCGCGTCAGATCATCGCCGGACTTCAGGTCGACGATCTGTACCTCGCGCCCCGCCCGGATAAATCCCGCGACATCCTCAAGCGTCACGTAATCCGACGTCTCGGTGTTGTAGAGCCGACGGCTGGCATAGCGCTTGATCAAAAGCGGTTTTTCGGTATCGGCCATCGTTACTGCCTTCCCACATTGTGCGCGTGCAGAGAAGCTTACGAGAGCGCTGCAGAAAAAGAAAGGGCGGGTCCAAAGACCCGCCCGCAATCGCTACGCTTCAACAGTTATCGCCGGGGGGCGATTACTTGACGGCGGCAGCCGCTTTCTTGGCGACCGACTGAACTTCGTCGGTGGCTTTCTTGACGGCAGCGGTCGCGTCTTCAGAGAAGTCCTTGCCGGCCGACAACATCAGCTCGACGGTTTCCATCTGCACTTTCTTGGCGACTTCCGCGAACGAAGCCATGTGCTCGGCAGCCATCTCGGCAGCGGCGGAGGCGAAATCGGTCGCGGCTTTGGTGTAGTCAGCCGGGTCGGTCTTGGCTTTGGAGACATCGCTGAGCCTGACCAGCGTGTCCTTGGCCCATTTCGAGGTGATCTCGGTCGATTTCTCGGCGGCTTCGAGGGCCACTTTGGAGAACTTTTCGGCCATGGCGGCCTGGGTCTTGAATGCGTTCTGCATGGACGATGCGTCGATCGGGAACGAAGCCATCATGTCTTGCATAACTTTGGTATAATCGGTCGCGGTGTTCATTTTCGATCTCCTGATCGCGTGGGGTTCACACCCCGTTTCGTGATGAGAAAGATATAGATGCTGCAGCGCAGCAATTCAAGTGGAATTCTGCGGTGCAGCAAAACTTATGGTTGCGTTTGCACGTATCGCGAATTGCCTACGCGCGTCAGGTATTTGGCGACCGAAGCACATATGTCCCGGGGGCCGGACCCAGCACCGGATGCCCCGCGTCGCCAGGATGGCGGGCGGAAACCTGCCGACCTGATCGTTCGGCCAGCCAGACTTTCCAATGCGGCCACCAGCTGCCCTTGTGAAAAGTCGCGGCCTTTTGCCAATCGTCCGGGCTGCCCGCAACAGGGCCGTCGTTCAGATAGTGCCCGTACTTGTCCTTGGACGGCGGATTGACGATGCCCGCAATATGCCCGGACTCCGACAGGATGAACGTCTTGTCGCGCGACCCCATTTGTTTCACCCCGTTGAAACTGGCGCGCCAGGGCGCGATGTGATCCGTCTCGCACGCGACGGCACACAGGGGCAGGGTAATGTCCTTCAGCGCCACAGGCTTGCCAAAGACCGGAAAGGCACCCAACGCAAAACCGTCGCCCTGACACAGCCCCCGCAGGTATTCGATCGCCATCTTGGCCGGCAGGTCGGTCCCATCGCCGTTCCAGTAAAGCAGGTCGAAGGCAGGCGGTGCCTCGCCCATCATGTAGCTTTTGATCGCCGGCTGGTAGATCAGGTCATTGGATCGCAGGAACGAGAACGTCCGCGCCATGAAAAGCTTGGACAAAAGTCCATCGTGCATGGACTGCCGTTCGATCCCGTCGACGAAATCGTTGTCCAGGAATACGCCAACCTCGCCGGGGTCGGAAAAATCGGTCAGCGTGGTAAAGAACGTGGCAGACCTGACCGATTTGTCGCCGGCCTTTTCCAGATGCGCCAGCGTCAGGCCCAGCGTGGTGCCCGCAATGCAGTATCCGACGGCGTTGATCTGCGCCTCGCCGGTAATGCGCTGCACCTCGGCCATCGCACGCAGATATCCGTCGCGGATATAGTCATCCAAGGCCACGTCGCGATAGCTGGTATCGGGGTTGACCCAAGACACCACGAACAGCGTAAACCCCTGATCCACAATCCATTTGATCAGCGAATTCTGTGCCTTGAGGTCCAGGATATAGAACTTGTTGATCCACGGCGGAAAGATCAGCAGGGGCGTCTGGCACACGGTTTCCGTGGTCGGCGTGTACTGGATCAGCTCCATCATGCGGTTGCGGTAGACCACCGCCCCCGGCGTGGTGCCAAGGTTTTCGCCGACCTTGAACGCCTCGCGGTTGGCCAGGGTGACGACAAGATCGCCGCTATTGGCCTCGATGTCGCGGACGAGGTTTTCCAACCCCTGCACCAGGCTTTCGCCATCCGTCTCGACCGCCTTTTCCAGCGCGTCCGGGTTGGTGGCCAGAAAATTCGTGGGCGAAAACAGGTCGATGATCTGTCGGGTAAAGTATTCCAGCCGCTTGCGGTCCTGCGGGTCCATCACATCCATGTCGGCGACGGTCGCGGTGATCGCCTCGGCGTTCAGCAGGTATTGCTGTTTGAGATAGTTGAACATGGGATGCGTATCCCACAGCGGGTTTGCGAAACGGCGATCCTTTGGGCCCGGGTCGGCGGGGGCCTCGAAGGTGCCCTTGGCCAGCGCTTGCTGGGCCTCGACGTAGTGTTTCACCGATCTACCCCAATGGCCGATCTGATGCTCGATCATCTTGGCGGGGTTCTGCATCATCTCGGCGACGTAGGCGGTCGCGGCCTTCATGTAGAGTTCCGTGGACGGGCCGTGCAATGCGGTATCCACCAGCCTGTACTGCGCCAGCGCCGCCGTCAAGCGCTTCGACAATGTGTCGAATTTGGCAAGATTGGCGTTTAGTTTCTCAACCTTGGCGCCCGCGTCACTGTCTTCGGTTGTCATGGTAAGCTTTCCACCGTATTCTTGCCGCTATGCAGCATAACGTCGCCGTTCTGGGGGGATGCGGCGAGACACCGGCGCATCTGCCGGACAGGGACAGAACATGAAGTATATGTTGACGTACGATCTGATGCAAAGTCTGCGCAATACGAATGAATGGTATGGTGCAACCGCGCGGGCGATGGCGTCCTATCCGGCCTTTGCCTTGTCGATGAACCCGGTGGTCCCCCTGATCGCCGCCTGGGGCGAGGTGGCCGAACGGTCGTTTTCGCGCATGATCGTCAAACCCGACTGGGGCATCCGGTCGATCGTCGGCCCCGAGGGCCAGGACCACATCGTCGATGTGAAAACCGTGGTGGAACGGCCGTTTGGCAATCTGGTGCAGTTTGCCGTCCGCCGCCGCGCACCGATGGCCCGCAAGGTGATGCTGGTAGCGCCGATGTCCGGGCACTATGCCACCCTGCTGCGATCAACCGTGGCCAGCCTGTTGCCTGATTGCGACGTCTATATCACCGACTGGCACAATGCGCGCGACATTCCTGTCAGCGCGGGCAAGTTCGATGTCGAGGATTACACCCTGTACCTTGTCGATTTCATGCGCGCGCTGGGGCCGGATACGCATGTCATTTCTGTCTGCCAGCCGGTGCCGCTGACGCTGGCCGCCGTGGCCTATCTCGCGGCCGAGGATCCGACCGCGCAGCCGCGCAGCCTGACCCTGATCGGCGGGCCGGTGGACCCCGATGCGGCGGCAACGGATGTCACGGATTTCGGTCGCCGCATCACGATGGGCCAGCTGGAACATCTGGCGATCCAGCGTGTGGGGTTTTCTTACAAGGGTGCAGGCCGCAAGGTCTATCCCGGCCTGCTGCAGTTGCAAAGCTTCATGTCGATGAACGCCGAACGCCATTCCAAGGCATTTACCGAACAGATCATGCGCGTTTCGCGCGGCGAGGCGTCAGATCACGATGCCCACAACAGGTTCTATGACGAATACCTGGCTGTGATGGACATGACGGCAGAGTTTTACCTCTCGACGGTCGAACGCATCTTCAAGAACCGCGAAATCGCGCGGAACGAATTCGTGGTGGCCGGTCGCAAGGTGGACCTCGGTGCGATCACCCAAGTGGCGGTGATCACGGTGGAGGGGGCGAATGACGACATCTCGGCCCCCGGCCAGTGTGTTGCGGCGCTGAAGCTGCTGACCGGACTGCCAGACAGCAAGAAACAGCAGCATCTGGAACCCGGCGCGGGTCATTATGGCATCTTTGCAGGGAAAAGCTGGCGGCTGAACATCCGTCCGCTGGTCCTGAACTTCATCGACGCGAATTCCGGCGTGCCGGTGACGCGCAAACCAAAGATCGGCCTCGCCTCATCGCAATAGCAGTGGTCCGGCCAGAAAGTCGCGCAACAGGTCGGAGACCACCTCGGGCTGTTCCAGCATCGGCAGATGACCTGCGTCGGGCACGACGGCCAGCCGCGCCTGTTTCATCAGTTGCACCATCAGTTCCGCCCGCCGGACCGGCACCAGCGGATCCTGTGCGCCGATGATGATCAGGGTGGGCACCCTGACCAGCCGCAACGTCCGGTGCGGGTCAGGCCTGCGGATCATCGCGCGGGACTGGTTCTGGAATTGCAGGGGGCCAAGGCCGGCCGCCATGTCCTGCACAAGGTCAATGACGTTTATGCGCCAAGGGGTGTCGGCCAGAATCGTCGGAGGAAGCTCTTCCTGCATCGCCTGGGCAAGACGGCCCGACCGGGCCGCCACGATCCGCGTCTCACGGGCGGCGGCGGCTTGTGGCAGTTCGGGCAGATGATCGGTCGCGATCAGGGCCAGCCGCGACACGGCGTCGGGCATCCGCCGCAAAACGTCGATCGCCACCAGCCCGCCAAGGCCGTGCCCGACCAGCGCGAACCTCTCCGGCAGCGAACCCGCCATCGCGGCACTGATCTGCTCGACCGTTTCGCCCATTGTCGGCAGGATCACCAGCGTCGGACGCGATGCCCCCAGATGTACCAGTTGCGGCATGAACGCCCGCGCATCCGCCATGAAACCCGGAATGACAACCAGCGTTTCCGTCATGCGATGCGACGGGGCGGGTTTGTCATTGCGCAACCTGTCTGCCGTTCCCGGCAATCTCCTGGACGGTTGTCCTTATCATTTCCAGACAATCGGGTGTCGACAAGCGGTGATCGGCATCCTTGATCAGCGTCAGGCGGATGTCGGGGCCGGTCGCGTGATCAAGCAGGCGCAGG
The DNA here is from genome assembly GCA_021155205.1 of Rhodobacterales bacterium. Lineage (GTDB taxonomy): Bacteria > Pseudomonadota > Alphaproteobacteria > Rhodobacterales > Rhodobacteraceae > JAJNPS01. The sequence goes on along the minus strand of JAJNPS010000027.1, from coordinate 55,021 downwards.
GCCGTGGCGACGGGTACCGCGCTGTCCGCCGTTCCCTGCAACCAGCGCACCGGAAAAGGCAGATGCAGCGGCCGGTCAAGGATGCGCTGGCGGCGGCCGTCCTCGATCAGGCGAAGGGTGTAGATATAGGGGCCGCCAAAGTCGGACGGTATGGCGATCCGGCCATCCCGCAGCATCGCTTCATGCTGTTCCGGGGTCAACGCCCGCCAGATGTCATCGGTAAAGTCGGGCGCTGCCGCCAGCCCAACCAGCCCCGCAATCCGCCCGGCCATCTGACGCGACAACAGAAGCGAAATCCAGCCGCCCATGGATGATCCGACCAGGACAAGGGGACCCGCCGCCTGCGCCGCGATCATCGCGGCCGCATCATCGTGCCAGTCGCCGATGCAGCCGTCTGCCAGCGTGCCGGACGACTGACCATGGCCCGTGTAGTCGAACCGCAGGAAGGCCTGGCCACGCGCCACCGCCCAGTCCTCCAGCGCCAGCGCCTTGGTGCCGGTCATGTCCGACTTGTAGCCGCCCAGGAACACCACGGTCGGGCCGGCACCTTCGACCTTGTGAAAGGCAAGCCGGCGCGTCGGGGAAAGATCAAGATAGCGGGTCATGCAGCGGCTATAGCAGGCCCGAGGCGTGCATGGCAGCCCCGTGCCCACGATGTCACGCGGGAAGGCCGCGACAATTGACTTCCCCGTCCGGCACAGGCAGAAACCTGCCGACATAACCCGCAACCGGGCGTTTCGTAGGCGCCAAATCGACGAGGAGGACAGCCATGTCCACGATTTCCCTGACCTTTCCCGACGGCAACAAACGTGACTATGCGGCGGGGGTGACGCCTGCCGAAGTCGCGGCCTCCATTGCGCCGGGCCTTGCGAAGAAGGCGATCAGCGCCACGGTCAACGGGGCGCACTGGGACCTTGCCTGGCCAATCGCGTCCAACGCGACGATTTCCATCCGCACGATGGCCGATGATGCACAGGCGCTGGAACTGATCCGCCACGACTGCGCGCACATCATGGCCCGCGCGGTGCAGGAAATCTGGCCTGATGTGAAGGTCACGATCGGACCCGTCCGCGATCAGGGCTGGTTCTACGATTTCGACCGCGCCGAACCGTTCACACCCGAAGACCTCGGGGCAATCGAGGCGCGCATGAAGCAGATCATCAACGCCCGCGATCCCATCCGCACCGAGGTCTGGGACCGCGCCCGCGCCATCGCGCATTACAAGGACCGCGGCGAGCCCTTCAAGCTGGAGCTGATCGACCGCATCCCCGCGGGTGAGCCGTTGCGGATGTACTGGCATGGGCCCTGGCAGGACCTCTGCCGGGGTCCGCACCTGCAGCATACGGGGCAGGTGCCTGCGGATGCGTTCAAGCTGACGCATGTGGCGGGCGCCTACTGGCTGGGCGATGCCAGCCGCCCCATGCTCCAGCGCATCTATGGCGTGGCGTTCAGGAACCGCGATGACCTGAAGGCGCATCTGACGATGCTGGAGGAGGCCGCGAAACGCGACCATCGCAAGCTTGGCCGCGAGATGGACCTGTTCCATCTGCAGGAAGAGGCGCCCGGCATGGTCTTCTGGCACCCGAATGGCTGGACGATCTACCGCGCGCTTGAGGATTACATGCGTGGCCGCCAGCGCAAGGCGGGCTACAAGGAAATCCGCACGCCGCAGGTTGTTGACCGGGTGCTGTGGGAAAAATCGGGCCACTGGGAAGCCTACCGCGAGAACATGTTCCTGGTCGAGGTTGACGAGGAAGGCGCGAACGAAAAGCGCATCAATGCCCTTAAGCCGATGAACTGCCCGTGCCATGTGCAGGTCTATAATCAAGGGCTCAAGTCCTATCGTGACCTGCCGCTGCGGCTGGCCGAGTTCGGGTCCTGCCACCGGTATGAGTCGAGCGGCTCGATGCACGGGCTGATGCGGGTGCGCGGCTTCACGCAGGACGACGCGCATATCTTCTGCACCGAGGATCAGATCGAGGCGGAATGTGCGGACTTCATCGCGTTGCTGGCATCCGTCTACAAGGACCTTGGCTTCGACAGTTTCGAGATCAAGCTGTCGACGCGCCCCGATGTGCGGATCGGGTCGGACGAGACATGGGACAAGCTGGAGGCAGCGCTGGAAAATGCCATCCGCAAGACCGGCAATGCCTATGAGATCGACCCCGGCGAAGGCGCATTCTACGGGCCAAAGCTGGATTTCAAGCTGACCGATGCGATCGGGCGCAAATGGCAGTGCGGAACCTTTCAGGTCGACGGCAACACGCCGACGCGGCTTGACGCCGAATATGTCGGCGAGAATGGCGGCAAACACCGTCCCTATATGCTGCACCGGGCGATCCTGGGATCGTTTGAACGCTTCATCGGCATCCTTCTGGAAAACTACGCCGGGCGCTTGCCGTTCTGGCTGGCCCCCCGTCAGGTTGTCGTCGCCTCCATCGTGTCGGATGCCGATCCTTTCGTGCATGAGGTTGTGAACGCGCTGAAGGCCGCCGGGGTGCGGGCCGAGGCGGATGTGCGCAATGAAAAGATCAACTACAAGGTCCGTGAGCATTCGGTCGGCAAGGTGCCCGTGATCCTGGCCATCGGGATGCGGGAAGTAGAGGCGAAAACTGTTTCAGTTCGCCGCCTGGGCGAGACCAGGACTGAAACGATCAGCCTCGATTCTGCGATAGCATCGTTCGGGTTCGAGGCTCTACCGCCCGCAAGAGATTGACATAAAATACTGATAAATATATGAAAGTTTCTGATTCGGCGGGATTTCTGCATTTCTGCGATTGCAAAATCGGTCTCACGAAGCTGTGGTTCACAGGTCCGTGCCTGTCCTGTGAGCGTAGTGAAAGCATAGTTCTTTGGGTGTCGCAGCTGTTGCGACGGTCAACCCAAGGGATGCTCACATGTCTTATCAATCGAAATCGCTCGTCATCGCCGGCGCGTTTGCCTCCGCGCTCTCCACTCTCTCGGCTTCGGGCGTCTACGCACAGACGATGGCGGACAAAATCAAGATGACCGAGGCAGCGTTGGCCGACGGGACGAAGGAAAAGTGCTTCGGCGTGGCGCTGGCCGGCCAGAACGACTGCAAGGCCGGCGAAGGCACGACCTGCGCCGGAAGCGCGAAGGTCGACTATCAGGGCAATGCCTTCAAGCTGGTTCCGACCGGAACCTGCCTGACCATGGAACTTCCCGCAGCAGCAGACGGTATGGCCCGCAAAGGCTCGCTGAAAGCGCTTGACCGCGACATGGCTGGCTGAAGCCACCTCCCCCGACCCGCCAGGGCCGGGGGCAACCATCGGGGGATGTGATGCTGGATCAAAGCGCAAACGGATTGCCGGTGAAACCGGGCGTCGGCTACAAGCCGCAGCATTTCGCCGCCATCACGGCGGACCCCGGCCCGGTCGGCTGGCTGGAGATTCACGCCGAGAACTACATGGGCGCGGGCGGGCGTCCGCTGGCGCAGCTGCGCCATCTGGCCGACCGCTTCCCCATTTCGGTCCACGGTGTGGGCCTGTCGATCGGTGGTGAAAGCCCCCTGGACCGCGACCATCTGGCCCGCCTGAAGCAGCTTTGCACCTGGCTGAAACCGGCCAGCTTCTCCGAACATCTGGCCTGGTCGACCCATGACGGGGCTTATCTCAATGATCTGCTGCCCTTGCCCTACACGCCCGCCACCCTGTCCCGGGTCGCAGCCCATATCAACGAAGTGCAAGACGTTCTGGGTCGCCGGATGCTGCTGGAAAACCCCTCGACCTATATCGCGTTCAGCGACACGGCGATGGCCGAGACGGATTTTCTGGCCGAAGTCGTGCGCCGCACCGGCTGCGGCCTTCTGCTGGATGTGAACAACGTCTATGTCTCCGGCACCAATCAGAATTACGATCCACTGGGGTATCTGGACGCCTTCCCGCTTTCTGCCGTGGGCGAGATCCATCTTGGCGGGCATCACGAGGACCGCGATGACCACGGCAACCCCTTGCTGATCGACAGCCACGGAACCGAAGTCGTTGACCCGGTCTGGGCGCTTTATGCACAGGTCATTCGCCGCGCCGGACCCCGCCCGACGCTGATCGAATGGGACAATGATGTCCCCGACTGGGCAGTGCTTGCATCGGAGGCCGCCCGTGCCGCCACGATCCTGGAGCCTGTCGCATGACCCAATCACAGTTTGCCCGTGCGCTGCTCGACCCCGATGCCGCCGTTCCCGCGGGGCTGGTCGATCCCCTCGGCCGTCCCGCGCCAAAGCGGTTCGCGGTCTATCGCAACAATGTCTTCTCGTCGCTGACCAGCGCTTTGGAGGCGGCTTTCCCGACGGTGCGCAAGCTTGTCGGCGACGATTTCTTCGCCGCCATGGCCCGAGAGTTCCTGCGGGCCCATCCGCCGACATCGCGGATACTGATGCTTTATGGCGCGGCGATGCCAGAATTTCTGGCAGGTTTCCGGCAGGTTGCACATCTGGCCTATCTGCCCGATGTAGCCCGGCTGGATCAGGCAATACGCGAAAGCTACCACGCCGCCGACAGCGCGCCCCTGCCGGAGGCCGAGTTTCAGCGGCTTCTGGGCGAGGACATCGCCAGCCTGCGCCTGACCCTTGCCCCGTCCTTGCGGGTTGTCCGGTCGCGCTGGCCGGTCCATGCGATCTGGGCGGCGAACCACGAAAGCGGCCCTGCGCCGCAAGCTGTGGTCCAGGATGTCGTGGTGCTGCGGCCCGAGTTCGACCCGCGGCCCTGGCCATTGCCGCCCGGAACCGCGGCGTTCCTGGCCGGGCTTCTGGAAGGCCGGACCCTGGGCGACAGTTTGGACATGGCGGGCGGGACTGTTGATCTGTCGGTTCTTCTCGCCCTCCTGATCTCGAACCGCGCCATCATCGGAGCAGCCGCATGACCCGCATTTTCCGGATTTACGATCAAATGGTTGCGGTCTCCGGTCGCCAGGCCGACTGGTTGCTGCCAAGCCTCGCCAGGTTGGTCTTCGCCGGGGTGCTGGCAGGGTATTTCTGGGCCTCGGCCCTGACGAAGCTGGACGGGCCCTTCCTGCCCTCTGCCGGGGCCTATGGCCAGATATTCCCCCGCGCCTTCGAAGCTGTCGGGTTCGATCCCGGACAGCTTGGTCTCTGGCACGGGCTGGTCGTCCTTGCCGGGGCGTGGTCCGAGTTCCTGCTGCCCGCGCTGATCCTGATCGGCCTCTTCACCCGGCTTGCGGCACTGGGGATGATCGGCTTCGTGCTGGTGCAAAGCCTGACCGACATCGTCGGCCATGGGGTCGGCGCGGGTGCCTGGTTCGACCGTGCCTCGGACGCGGTGATCCTGGACCAGCGGGCGTTCTGGCTGTTCCTGCTGGCGGTTCTGGTCCTGAAAGGGGCTGGTCCGTTCTCGGCGGATCGCGTGCTCGGGGCGGCAATTGTTCGCCTTGCGGCTTGATTTTCAGAGAATCCTTGGCATCATTTTGCGCAGTGAAGACAGATTTCCCGACCGCCTCGCAGACCGAAGGCCCTAAGGAATTTGCTGCACGGCCCGCGGCAATGGTGCCCGGGGGGCTAACGGACAAAGGAGAAGCGGCATGCCGACGGGCACCGTGAAATGGTTCAACACCACCAAGGGCTACGGCTTCATCGCGCCGGATGATGGCGGCAAGGACATCTTTGTGCATATCTCGGCGGTGGAGCGGGCGGGGCTCAAGAGCCTGAACGACAACCAGAAAATCGGGTTCGAACTGCTGTCTGGCCGCGATGGCCGGTCGTCGGCAGGCGATCTTCGACTGCTTTGATCCGCCGCGGGCCGATCCGCCAGCTGCGTCAGGTCCCGGTCAGCCGAGAAGTGCGGTTTGGACGGCATCGTCCCAGCCAACGTACCACTTGCCGTCCGCGTGAATCAGCGGGCGCTTCATAACCGTCGGTTGGGCGGCGATCTGCTCTTCCGCCTCGGACATCCGCAGGAAATCACTGAAGCTGCGGTAGGTTGTCGACTGCTTGTTGATCACCCGGTCGCCGAATTCCTGGACAATTGCTGAAATTTCAGCCGTCGACAGCGGGTTGGCCCGGATGTCGCGGAATGTGATTTTGTGGCCCGCGGCCTCCAGCGTCCTGATCGCCTTTTTGCAGGTTTCGCAGGTCGAGATGCCGTAAAGAATCATGGCGGGCTTTCGTCGGATTGCTGTCGGACACGCGTCGGACATCTGTCACGACAGATGTTGAACAATGGCAGGGCGGTCAAGGCACCAATGCGCGCGTGATCGTCACCCCGGCCCAGGCGGAAAAGGCGGTCAGAAACGTCCCCCACAGGAAATCGGTCGCCACCATCGCAGGGTTCCAGTCGCGCATGATGGCATAGCTGGTGAACTCATAGGTGCCGTATGCCATCGCGCCGATGATCGCCGCCGGGACCCAGATCGGCGCGCCGGTCTTCAGCGCAGGCAGCGAGACGAGGGTGATCAGACCCGCGACATAGGCCGCATAGAACAGTCCCGCCGGAACATAGCGGATCGGCTCGATCATCAGGGGGCCGATATGGCGGATGAAAAGCGGCTTCATCACCAGCGTCAGCATGATGCCGTCAAGGATCAGGAAGACGACGGCGGTGGAGAGATACAGGGTCAGGGTTTGCATGGGGGCGGCCTCCGGTGTTTCGGGAAAAGGTAGGGCGAGAGGCGGCGGCGGGTAGGGTCAGCCCTCTTTGTCGCGCAGCCAGTCGGCGAGGTCGCCATCCTCCATCAGCCCTTGGGCGCAGCGGATGATGATCTGGCCGATTTCCTCAGTATCCCAGAGAACGGTGATGCCGTTCAACACGAGGCAGGCATCCATCACCCGGAACGCGGTTCGCTTGTTGCCATCGTTGAAGCAGTGGCCGCGTGCGACGGCCATCGCATAGGCGGCGGCAAGGTCGAATACGTCGTTGATCAGGCCATAAGCGAGGCGGTTGTCGACTCGGGCAAGCGCCGAGTCCAAGGACTTGTCGCGCGCCCGGCCCGGAAGTTCGCCGGGGTTCAGAACGGCATCGTGAAGGTCGTCGACCAGTTCGACAGACAGAAGAGCGTAGGTCACTTGTCTTTGAGGTAATCGAGGACGGGTTGAACACGCTCACGGCTGGCTTCCAGGTAGGCCATCACCTCTTCCCGCGTGGCGACGCGGTGTTCGACCATGTTCACCGCCTCCTCGGGGACAAGGTAGCCCACCACGGCGGAATTCTTGAGGATCGCCACCGGCTTGCCGCCGGAGCGTTCGAGGACTTTGTGTGGTTCGCGAAGCTCGGTCATCGTGGCGATGTGGGGGGTGAGGAGGCGGGTCATGGTGCGGTGTGTCCTGTGATGTGTGGTGGAATGTACATTGAAATGGGGATTTTGGCAAGGGGGCGGTGGGTAACAGGCTGTTAACAGTGAGTCGGGCAGGGTTTGGGTATGTCCGCGTATATCCGTCCCAGGGTTCCAGGAGCGTCGGTGTTCTTCACGGTGGTTTTGGCCGACCGGGGGGCGCGGACGTTGGTCCAGCATATCGACGTGCTGAGGCAGGCGGTGCGGGTGACGAAGGCCGAACGGCCGTTCCGGATCGACGCATGGGTGGTGTTGCCGGATCACATGCACGCCGTGTGGACGTTGCCGGAGGGAGACAGGGATTTTTCCACACGATGGAGTGTGATCAAGGCGCGGTTCACCCGGGCAGTGCCGGTCGAGGACCGCCGGGCAAGCCGTATCCGGCGGCGCGAGCCAGGTCATGTCCTTGTCCAGCCAGATCAGCAGAGAACCACGCTTCTTCAGTGAGGCGCTGTAGCCGGACCAGTTCGTGGTGCGGTAGCGGGCGGCTGTTGGTTTGCTCATCCCGCCTGTCCAGCCGCATGGATTCACGTTGTGAATCCTTTGCGAACAGAGTTGTGCATCAACGCCTATCTACCCCCAAACCCCCTCAAATTCCCGCCATTCCCCCTTGCTCATCCCACTCGTCTCCTGCGTCACTACCTCTCCCGCAAGCCTCCGTCTGACCACCTCCACCGCCTTCGCCGACAGCGTCACGCCGCCCATCCGGTAGTCCTCGAACGCGGCGTAGGCCAGCGGCACCCAGTCGGCGACCACCCGCGCAATCGCCTCGGCATAGACGCGAATCTCGTATTGGGCATGGGCATCCGCCCTCAGCCGCAGGAAGTGGAAGAGGTTGTGCAGGTCGACCTTCCAGTACCACTGGGTGTAGATGTTGGCGGGCAGGTTCATGCGGGCAAGCTCTCGCGCGAGGCCCTGCTGAGGTGTTCCGTCAGGTTGGGCCTGGGAGAGCATCGCCTCGTAATGGTCATAGGCGCGGTTGGCGTCGGATTTCAGAAGGTCGAGGACGCGGGCGGCTTCTTCGCCCTGCAGCACCTCGCCCCGGCCCTGGTTGTTGACGGTGGACTGCGCGGCGAGGTGTTCGGGGGCGGGGATGTAGAACTCGCGGTCGAGGATCGAGTAGCGGGCGGAGTATTCGTTCACGTTGGCGGTGCGGTGGCGGATCCATTGGCGGGCGACGAAAACGGGGAGTTTGACGTGGAGCTTGACCTCGCACATCTCGAACGGGGTGGAGTGCCAGTGGCGCATCAGGTAGCGGATCAGGCCCTCGTCGTTCTGGACGTGCTTGGTCCCCGCCCCATATGAAACGCGGGCGGCCTGGACGATGGCCGCATCGTCGCCCATGTAGTCGATGACGCGGATGAAGCCGTGGTCGAGGACCTGGGTCGCGCGGTAGAGATGCGCCTCCATCCCTTCGGAGACGGCGCGGAGGGTTTGGCGGGGAGTGGACCGCTGGGCGTCGATTTCCGACAGTTGGTCGGGAGTGAGGGGCATCGTCGCCTCCATGCGCTAGATGTGGGATCGGTTGGCGACAGTGATACGATTGGTGGGGGTGCGGGGCAATCGGGGTTTGTCGGGCCCCGTGAGATTTCTGGGGATATGGTGCGGGGGGCAGGGGGCGTGCTATCAGGGGACATCAATCAGGAGTTGGCCATGAAGGTACGTTACCTGCACACGATGGTCCGGGTGCTGGACCTGGACAAGTCGATCGCGTTCTACAAGCTGTTGGGGCTGGAAGAGACGCGGCGGATAGAAAACGACAAGGGACGGTTCACGCTGGTCTTCCTGGCGGCGGCGGGGCAGGAGGAGTGCCCGGTGGAGCTGACGTATAACTGGGATGGCGATGCGGGGCTGCCGTCGGACAGCCGCCATTTCGGGCACCTGGCCTACGGTGTGGAGAATATCTACGACATGTGCGCGTCGCTGCAGGCGGCGGGCGTGGTGATCAACCGGCCCCCGCGCGACGGGCACATGGCGTTCGTGCGCAGCCCGGACAATGTGTCGGTGGAATTGCTGCAGATGGGTGACGCGCTGGCCCCGGCGGAACCTTGGGCGAGCATGGGGAACACGGGAAGCTGGTGAGGTGCGCCAGCCCCCGGACCCCCGGGGATATTTGTGCAAAGGTGAGTGGGGTCAGAAGGACCAGAGGGTCAGGGCGTCATCGCCACAGGCCTCGCGCAGGATGAGGCGTGGGCGGGGGGCGTCGGCGAGTGCAGTGGTGCCTAAGCGGGCGAGCATGGCCTGACCTTCGGCACCGATCAGCGCACCTGCAGAAAAGACGGCGAGATCGTCAACCAGATTGGTTTGGACAAGCGCCGCTGCGAGTGTCGCGCCGCCTTCGCAGAGGATGCGGGTCAGGCCTTCGGCGGCGAGTGTTCTCATTGCGAAGGTGAGGTCGAGATGGCCGTCCTTGGTCGTCGGTACTTCGAATAGTTGCGTGCCGGTGGCTGCCCACGCGGCCCTCCGGTCAGCAGGGGCGCCTGGGCCGTGGAGTATCCAGACCTGCGTCTCGCGCGCTGTCCGCCCCAGCCTGCTCGCCGGATCGTGGCTCAACCGGCTGTCCACCACAATCCGCACCGGCTGCCGCGTTGCTCCCATCTCCCGCACGCGCAGGTCGGGGTCGTCGGCGCGGGCGGTGCCGCTGCCGACCATTACCGCGTCATGGGTCATCCGCATCAGGTGGACGCGGCGGCGGGACCCAGCGCCGGTGATCCAGCGGCTTTCGCCCGTCGCTGTGGCGGTGCGGCCATCGAGGCTGGCTGCAAGTTTTAATGTGACGAAGGGAAGGCCTTTTGTGACCCGTTTCAGGAAACCGGCGTTGATGCGGGTGGCCTCGGGCGTCATCACGCCTTCGGTCACGGCGATCCCGGCGTCGCGGAGCATCGCATGGCCCTGGCCGGAAACGCGGGGGTCGGGGTCGGCGAGGGCGGTGACGACGCGGGCGACACCGGCGGCGATCAGGGCGTCGGCACAGGGCGGCGTTTTGCCGTGATGGGCGCAGGGTTCGAGGGTGACATAGGCGGTGGTCCCGCGCGCGGCATCCCCGGCCTGCGCCAGCGCCATAACCTCGGCATGGGGCCTCCCCCCCGGCTGGGTCCAGCCGCGCCCGACGACGCGGTGATTCTTCACCAACACACAGCCGACCGCCGGGTTGGGCCACACATTTCCCAGACCCCGCGCTGCAAGTCCCAGCGCATGCACCATGTGATCCGCGTCAGAGGGTGCGGTCATTCCTCGGCTGTGTTGCCGGGGCGCAATTCGGAGACAAATCCGTCGAAGTCATCGGCGGTCTGGAAGTTCTTGTAAACGCTGGCAAACCGCACATAGGCCACAGTGTCGATCCGCGCCAGGCTTTCCATCACGATCTCGCCGATGGTTTTCGACGGGATGTCGGTATCGCCCAGGCTTTCCAGTCGCCGCACGATGCCGCTGATCATCTGGTCGATACGCTCGGGGTCGATGGGGCGTTTCTGCATCGCGATGCGGATCGAACGCTCCAGCTTGGTCCGGTCGAAATCCTCGCGCTTGCCGGAGGATTTGATCACCACGAGGTCGCGCAGTTGCACCCGTTCATAGGTTGTAAAGCGGCCCCCGCAGGCCGGACAGAACCGGCGGCGGCGGATCGAGACGTGATCCTCGGCCGGGCGGCTGTCTTTGACTTGCGTGTCGATGTTTCCGCAAAATGGGCAACGCATCGCCACCTCCTCGCTGTTGGAACGTCCCTGCCTCAAGTCCGGGGGGTGGCCCCCCGTGACGACACTGACTATAGGGGGCTTGCGCGGATATCGACCACAAAGAAGTACTCGCCCCTGCATCTAGGGGCAAGAGGTGTGGCGCGGGGGACTCAATTTGGCGGTTCAGCGCGGACGCGCGGGTTTTGGCCCAAGGGAAAGGCCCGCGTGCTTTCTCCCTTAGCCTGGGAGGTTGCAGTGATAGGCTTGGAGTTCAGGCCGGGGCCAGTGCCCCGCCAATTCCAGGAGAACACCATGAGCGTTGCGCGCGTCACCGAAATTTCCGCCACCTCGACCACAAGCTTTGAAGACGCCGTTGCCAGCGGCATTTCCCGCGCGACCAAGACGCTGCGCGGCGTGTCAGGCGCCTGGGTCAAAGAGCACAAGGTGGCGGTGGAGAACGACAAGATCGTCACGTGGCAGGTGAACATGATGGTGACGTTCGTGCTGGAGGATTGAGGGGCGCTGGAGGACTGACAGCGATTGAGAGGCGATTGAGAATAGATGGCTTTCTAGAATGTTACAGCGTTCTGGAACTCACCGTCACCAAGAGATGGTTCTTGAAATTTGCGACTACCCGCCGGGCCGGGTTTCAGGCCCAGCCGACCCGCGCAAGCAGCCCGCCATGCTGGCGTTCGATCCGCCCCTCAAGCTCCAGCGTCAGAAGGGCGGGCGTGATGTGACCGGCGGGCATCGCAAGATCGCGGATCAGTTGGTCTTCGGCCAGCGGGCTGGGGCCAAGACGAGCGAGGATTTGCGCATGCAGCGCACCGGCGGTGGCCAGCGGCATCGGCGCGGGCACGGGTCCTGGCAGGGGCGGATGGACGGGCAGTTTCTCTGCGAAATGGGGCGTGGCGGCTTCGTCACCCGCCCCGATCGCCTCCAGCACGTCGCCGGTGCCGCGCACCAGGATCGCGCCGTCGCGGATCAGCATGTTGCACCCTGCCGCGCGGGCATCGAAGGGGTGTCCCGGCACCGCCAGAACCTCGCGCCCCAGGTCAAGCGCGGCGCGCGCGGTCAAGAGGCTGCCCGACCGGGCGGCGGCCTCGACCACCACAACGGCCCGCGAAAGGCCTGCGATGATGTTGTTGCGCAAGGGAAAATGCCGTGCCTGCGGTTCTGCACCCATGGGCTGTTCCGAGATGCGGCAGCCCTTGGCGGCAATCTCGGCTGCAAGGCCGGCATTTTCGGCCGGATAGATCACATCGACGCCGCCGGCCTGCACGGCGACGGTGCCGGATGCCATCGCCGCCCGATGCGCCTCGGCGTCGATCCCGCGGGCGAGGCCCGACACGACGACCTGGCCCGCCGCACCCAAACCCTCGGCAAGCCGCCTGGCCATGCGCAGGCCAAGCGATGAGGCGTTGCGCGACCCGACAACGGCAATCATCGGACCCGCCAGCAGGCGGATGTCGCCCTGCACCCACAGCACGGGCGGCGCATCCGGCATCTGGGCCAAAAGCTGCGGATAGCGCGGATCGCCATGTGCAATCAGCGCGGCCCTGGCGGCGCGCCCCTTGGCCAGTTCGGCCATCACGACGCCAACGGGGCAGACTTCATAGCGTTCGATCCCGGCGGCACTGGCGATCTCCGGCAGGGCGTCCAGCGCCGCGGCGGCGGACCCATGCTCGGCCATCAGGCGGTGATAGGTGACAGCCCCGACCCGGCGCGACCGGATCAGCCGCAGGCGGGCCACGATGTCATCATCGGGCAGCGTGGTGATGGCGTTGGCCTGTGTCATCGCGATCGCGAACCTGTCCGATAGGGTGCGCCCAAAATGGCGCGTGGATGGTTAATGAATGGTGAATTTCAGCGGGACCCGCCCGCAAAGATCGCGGATTGATCCTGACCCGAAAATTTGATCAAATACGCCCGACATGTGCCACTCAATTGCCCAGGGAATCGTCCGATGCTGAATGCCGAAGTTGCCAAACGCCGGGACACCGCCATTTCGCGCGGAGTCGGCATGATGACGCAGATCTATGCGGACCGGGCGCTGAATTCCGAGGTCTGGGATATCGAAGGCAACCGTTACATTGACTTTGCTGCCGGGATTGCCGTGGTGAACACCGGCCATTGCCACCCGAAGGTGATGGCCGCTGTGACCGAACAGATGAGCAGGTTCACCCATACCTGCCACCAGGTGCTGCCCTATGAGTCCTACATCCGTCTGGCGGAACGGCTGAACGCCGCCGTGCCGGGCGACTTTGCCAAAAAGACGATCTTTGTGACCACCGGGGCCGAAGCCTGCGAAAATGCGGTGAAAATCGCGCGCATCGCGACAGGCCGCAACGGTGTCATCGCCTTTGGCGGGGCGTTCCACGGCCGCACCTTCATGGGCATGTCGCTGACCGGCAAGGTGGAGCCCTACAAGAAGGGGTTCGGTGCGATGATGCCCGATGTCTGGCATGTGCCATTCCCGCAAGAGGTGCACAACATCACCACCGACGATGCGATGGCGGGCATCACCAAGCTGTTCAAGGCCGATCTCGACCCTGCCCGCGTGGCCGCGATCATCTTTGAACCCGTGCAGGGCGAAGGCGGGTTCTACCCCGCGCCCAAGGAACTGGTCCGCGCCATCCGCAAGCTGTGTGACGACCACGGCATCGTGATGATCGCGGACGAGGTGCAGACCGGCTTTGCCCGCACCGGCAACCTCTTTGCGATGCACGGCTATGATGTCGCCGCCGACCTGACGACGATGGCCAAGGGACTGGCCGGTGGCCTGCCGCTGGCCGCCGTGACGGGGCGCGCCGAACTGATGGATGCGGCCCATCCCGGCGGACTTGGCGGCACCTATGGCGGCAACCCTCTGGGGATTGCGGCGGCAAATGCCGTGCTGGACGTGATCGAGCAAGAGGACCTTTGCGCAAGGGCCAACGAACTCGGCGGGCGGCTGAAACAGCGGCTGGAGGCGATCCGGTCCGTCACCCCCGAAATCACCGACATTCGTGGCCCTGGTTTCATGGTGGCGGTCGAATTTGCCAACCCGAAGTCCCACGAACCCGATGCGGGTTTCACCGGGCGGGTGCGGACCGAGGCACTGAAGCGCGGGTTGATCCTTCTGACCTGCGGCGTTTACGGCAACGTGATCCGGTTTCTGGCGCCGATCACCATTCCCGATGCACATTTTGCCGAAGCCATGGATATTCTTGAGGAATCCGTTACGGCGGCGCGCGTGGCGTGATCCGGCGCGGCAGGATCGTCAGGCCGTGCGACGCCGCCCGCAAAGGGGCTTGGGCGGAATCCCCCCATATATGCCGGCAAGTTCTTGCCGGCCACAGGCCAACGGGAACCCTTTGCCGGGAATGGCGTTATTCTGGGCTTTCACACATTCTGAAACGAGGTTGCCCATGAATTCGCCCTTTCTGATCCTGCCCTTGATGGCGATATCGCTGACCGCCTGCCAGACCGCCGAACAGAACGCCGCCGCCGGTGCTCTGGGCGGGGCAGCCCTTGGCGCGGCCGTCTCTGGTGGAGACGACAAACTGACGGGCGCCCTGGTCGGTGCCGCGGTCGGAGTTGCCGGTTCGACGCTGATCCGACCGACCGGCACCAAGGGTCAGTGTCTTTACCGCGACCAGTATGGGCGGCAGTTCACCGCCGCCTGCCGCTAATCCTACTGCCCCGCCGCATGCGCGGCGGGCGTGACAAACATCGTTCGACCCCGGACAGGCAACGGTCTGGCCGGGGTCTTTGCGCGCTGACCCGTCTCGCGCGGCTCGCTCTTGCCGCATCGCCACCCTTTCATTGCCGGGCAACCCCCGCTAAACCCCCTCGGATGCCCCTTGTGCAAAGGCTCCGATGGCCCCGCCCCGTTCCCCTTTTGGCATCGTCCTTCGTGATGCAGGCGTCACTCTTGGCGGCAGGGCGATCCTGTCTGGCCTGACGTTGAGCCTGACCGAACGGCGGATCGGCATCGTCGGGCGCAACGGATCGGGCAAGACAACGCTGTTGCGCCTGATCGCCGGACTGATCGCGCCGGATCGCGGCGAGGTCAGCGTGCATGGCATCGACCCGATCGGCGACCGCCGCGCGATGCTGGCCGAAGTCGGCATCCTGTTCCAGAACCCCGACCGCATGATCCTGTTTCCCACCGTCGCCGAAGAACTCGCCTTTGGCCTGCGCCAGATGGGTCGATCTGATGCCGAGGCGCGCAAGGCAGCCCTTGCCGCGTTGACGGCCGAGGGCCGCGCGCACTGGGCTGATGCGGCGACCCATACGCTCAGTCAGGGCCAGCGGCACTATCTGTGCCTGATGTCGGTCCTGCTGATGTCGCCCCGCACGCTGTTGCTGGACGAACCTTTTGCCGGGATGGACCTGCCCACCATCCAGCGGCTGCAGCGCAGGCTGGCGGGGCTGTCCCAGCAGGTGATCACGATCAGCCATGACCCTGACGCTGTCGCGGGCTGTGATCGGGTGATCTGGATCGAGGCGGGCCGCCTGGTGTCCGACGGGCCGGCTGCAGCGACTTTGGCCGCCTTTCGCGCCGAGATGGTGCGGATCGGGGGGGGCGATGCTGACACTGACCTCGCCGGTTGAAACCTGGGCGCACCGGGTTCGCGCCGGGATCAAGCTGGCGCTTCTGGCGGTCTGGACAGTGGGCATCTTCTGGCTGCAGACGCCGCTGACACTGGCCATGGCCTTTGCGGCCGTGCTCGGGCTGGTTGCAACGGGCGGCGGCGTGTTCCTGGCCCGGTCGGTGGCAAGCCTGCGTCCGTTGTGGCCCTTTGTGGTCCTGGTCGGCCTTTGGCACCTGTGGATCGACGATGCGCCGGGTGGGGTAGTGATCCTGTTGCGGCTGGTCGCGGCGGTGATGGCGGCGAATTTCGTGACCATGACCACACGGCTGTCGGACATGACCGCGGTGATCGAACGGCTGGCGCGCCCGCTGGCGGGGCTGGGGCTGTCGCCGCGGACCCTGGCGCTGTCGATGGCGCTGGTGATCCGGTTCGTGCCGGTGATGGGCGAACGGCTGGACCAGATCACCGAAGCCTGGGCCGCCCGCGCCCGCCGCAAGCCGCGCTGGAGAGTGCTGGTGCCCGCGACACTGGCCGCCCTCGACGATGCCGATCATGTCGCCGAAGCCTTGCGCGCGCGGGGGGGAGTGCGCTAGGCCAGCGCAGCACATCCCAAGGAGACGCCCGTTGGAACGCAACGTCACCCATGTCGCCCTTTTTGCCGCCCTGATCGCCGTCCTTGGACTGGTGCCGCGCATCGACCTTGCGGCAGGCGTGCCGATCACCGCGCAGTCGCTGGGGATCATGCTCTGCGGGACGGTTCTGGGGGCAAAGCGCGGGGCGCTGGCGGTCCTTTTGTTTCTGGTTCTCGTCGCGGCGGGCCTGCCGCTCTTGTCCGGTGGACGCGGGGGCCTCGGCGTCTTTGCCTCGCCCTCGGTCGGATTTCTGGTCGGATTTCCGGTCGCCGCCTTTGTCGCGGGCCGGGTGATGGAGCGCACGACGCTCGCCCCCGGCATCGCCGCGGGGGCCGCCGCCGTGATCGGGGGCATCGGCGTCCTTTACCTGTTCGGCATTCCCGGCATGGCGGTGATGCTGGACAAGACCCTGCCCGAGGCCGCCCGGATCGCCATCGCGTTCCTGCCCGGCGACATCATCAAGGCGGGGGTTGCAGGGGTGGTCACGGCGGCGCTGGCGCGAATGCGTCCGGGCGCGCTGTTGTCACGCGCCTGACGCCTCGATCACCAGCGCCGTGCCGATGCCGCCGGCCGCTGCGATCGCGGCAAGGCCGGTGCCCGACGGCATCGCATGAAACAGCCGCACCGCAAGGATCGCCCCCGATGCGCCGATCGGATGGCCGCGGGCCAGCGCCCCGCCCTGCGGATTTACACGCACCGGGTCCAGCCCTGCACCGTCGACGCAGGCAATCGCCTGCACGGCATAGGCCTCCATGATCTCGGCCTGAGCCAGGTGCTGCGGATGCAGGCCGGCGCGCGACAACACCCTGGCGATGGCGGCAATCGGGGCGGTGCCCGGCTCGGTCGGGGTGCCGCCCAGGGTCAGGCCGGGGCCAAGCCGTGCGACGCGCAGGGCGTTGCGCGCGATCCGTTCCGACACCACCAGCACAAAGGCCGCCGCATCTGCGGCAACGGCGGCATTGGCCGACGTGATAGTGCCGGTGATGACCGGGCTGCGCGCCGCCAGCGCATGCGTCAGGGCGCGCGCAAAGGCGTCGCGCATCTGGCCGCCAAGGGGAACGATTTCGGGCAAGGCGGCGGCTTTCAGCGCCTTGGCGTGGCTTGCCACCGCCCAGTCATCCTGTTCCCCCCGCGAAATGCCGAGTCGGCGGGCCAAAGCCGCCGCCGCCTCGGCCATGCCGGGGTCGCGGTCGGGCCAGGGCGTGAACGGCGCCTCGTCATAGGCCTTGGGCGGACCGCCGCCGGGACTGGTGGCCAGCCGGATCGGGCGGCGCGAATAGCTTTCTACACCGCCCGCCACCACAACCTCGGCGAGGCCGCTGTCCACCAGCGCCCCGGCAAGGATGAGGGCATCAAGACCGCCGGCGCATTGACGGTCGGTCGAAAGACCCGCAACCCGGTCCGGCAGCCCCGCCGCCAGCGCCACCCGCCGCGCCGGGTTTCCGCCAGCCCCGAGCGCGTTGGACACGATCACCTCGTCCACTTGTGCGGCGTTGATCCCGGCATCGGCAAGGCAGGCAAGCAGGACCGGCGCGCCCAGATCCTCGATCGACAGGCGCTGGAACGCCCCGCCGCGCGGGATCACGGCGGTCCGCCTTGCCGCGATCAGATAGGCCGTCACCGCAGGGCCCGTTCGATGGCGGCAAGGTCGGTCTTGCCGGCCGCCGTGACAGGCCAGTCCTGTTTCCAGATCAGCGCCTTGGGCGATTTCAAGGGACCCAGCGCCGCGCGGCAGGCGGCCAGGATCGCGCCTTCACGGGCCGGATCGCCCGCAACGGCCACAAGGATCGAATGTCCCCGCAAGGCGTCGGGGCGGGCGATGACGGCGGCCTGTGCAACACCGGCCTGCGCCATCAGAAATGCCTCGATCTCTTCGGGAAAGACGTTCTGATCTGCCACCGTGAACATCCTGCCCGCCCGGCCCGACAGCACAAGCCCGCCACCGTCCCAGTGCCCCATTTCGCCCACCGACAGCCAGTCGCCGTCCCGGCGGGCCGAGCCGGGATCGGAGGCATAGCCTTCGAACAGATAGGGGCTGCGCACCCAGACCTCGCCCGCGCGGATGTCGATGACGACCCCCGGATAAGGCCGACCGACGGACCCGTCCGGCGTTGTGGCATCCGTCAGGGTGACAAAGCTGGTCTCCGCCGCGCCGTAGAATTCGCGGATCGCCGCGTTCGGCGCAAAGGCGGCAATCTTCGCCCGCAGCCTTGCATCCAGGCTGGACCCGCCGATCAGGACATGGCGCAGGTCGGGCGCCGCACCGCCCCCCCGCGCCAGCAGCAGGCGCAACTGGGCGGGCGTCGCATAAAGATGCGTGATCGCGGCACCTGCAAGGGCGCGCGCCTGCCGGTCCGGGCGCAGGTCGTCCAAGAGATGCACGGCGGCCCCCAGATGCAGCCCTTCGAGCGCGCCGTAAAGCGCCAGCGAATGCACCAGACGCCCAAGGACGGCGACGGTCGCACGGGGGCCGATCCCGAACAGACCCGCGTTCACCGCAAAACTGGCGATCCAAGACTGTTGCGTCCGGCGGATGCGGCGCGGAGTCCCGGTCGACCCGCCGGTCAGCGTCTCGAACATCGGGACTGCCCCCGGGGTCGGCGCCGGTCCGTCGCCGCCGATGCGAAACCCCGTGGCGGCACTGGCCATCGCGCGGGCAAGGCAAAGCGTGGACAGGGTCTCCTGCAAGACCGCCGCCCCTTGCGCGACGGGCCGTTGCGCGCATCCCTGCCCGTCAAACAGCCGCGCCGCCGGATGCCAGTGAAACTGATCGTCTGCCTGCGGTTTCATCTTTGCCGAAATATCCTCGCCGAAGGCAATCGGACTGTCCCGCATGTCCCGGACCTTCAGCGAAACGCGGCCGCTGCCGCCTTGGCCGCGCGTGCAAGTTCGGGAATGTCGACCGCCACCACCGTAAACGTCGATCCCAGCGCGATGCAGCGCCTTGCAAAGTCGGGTTCTTGCGTCAGCACTGCCGCAGGTTTGCCGGCCGCCACGATCCGCCGGATCGCATCCTCGACTGCCGACTTGACCGCAGGATGGCCGGGCTGTCCGCGATGGCCCATCGACGCGGCCAGATCCGCAGGCCCGACAAAGATTGCATCGACGCCGTCGACCGCCGCGATCGCCTCGATCTGGCCCAGCGCCTCGACCGTTTCGACCTGCACGATCAGGCAAAGCTCGGCCTCGGCGGTCTGGATATAGTCCGCGACCGCGCCATAGCGGGCCGCGCGGGTCGATCCGCTGACACCGCGAAATCCGCGCGGAGCGTAGTGCATCGCCCGCACCGCCGCCCGCGCCTCGTCGGCTGACTGCACATAGGGGATGATCAGCGTCTGCGCGCCGATGTCCAGAAGCCGCTTGATCAGCACCGGATCGTTGCTTGCGGGCCGCACGGCGTGGGCGACCGGATACGCCTCCAGCGCCTGCAGCATCGCCAGGACATCGGGCACGTCGGTCAGGGAATGTTCGGTGTCGATGACCACCACATCAAAGCCTGCGCCCGCCAGAATCTCCGCCACCACCGGCCCCGGAATCGTGTTCCAGACCCCGATCTGCGATTTGCCTGCCTTGAGCGCGGCCTTGAAGGCATTGACCGGCAACGTCATTTCGTAGCCACCAGCCGCGCCATCCGCTGCAGCGCCAGTTGATAGCCTTGCGTGCCGCATCCGACGATCACCCCATCGGCGCGCGGGCTGATGAACGAGTGATGCCGGAACGGCTCGCGCTGATGGATATTGGAGATATGGACCTCGATCACCACGCCGTCATAGGCGTGGAGCGCGTCCAGAAGCGCGATGGAGGTATGCGTCAGGGCGCCTGCATTGATGATGATCCCGGCAGATTTTCCGCGCGCCTCATGCACCCAGTCGATCAGCTGGCCCTCGTGGTTCGACTGCAGGAACCGCACCGCCAGACCCAGTTCCTCAGCCAGTTCGGAGGTAGCGGCGGCGACATCATCCAGCGTCTCGTGGCCATAGATGTCAGGCTGGCGCAGCCCCAGAAGATTGAGGTTCGGGCCGTTCAGGACGGTGATCAGCTTGGGCATGATGCGGCCTCGCCATGGGGTCTGGCGCGACCATAGCCGATCCCGTCCGGGGAACAAGGTTGCGGGGCGGCGGGGCGAAAAAAAGTGGCGGTCGGTGCGTAGCGCACCGAACCGCCAAGGGAGACACCGTGAGGCTAGCCTGCTGTCAGGCGACCTTTTCCAGTTGCACGTCTGGACTGACACCCAGCGCGCGGACAACCTCGCGCGTCAGGTCGGGGCGGTTCAGCGTGTAGAAGTGCAGGTCTTCAACGCCGCCCCGGATCAGCCGATCACACAGGGTGGTGCACTGGGTCAGCGCCAACAGGTCCTCGCGCCCGTCGCGGGCGGCGGTGCCAAAGGCCTCGTCGAGCTTTGGCGGAACCCGTGTGCCACAGCGGGCGGCAAACTTTTTGGCCCCCGCCCAGTTCGTGATCGGCAGGATGCCGGGGATGATGGGTGCGGTGATCCCGGCAGCGGCACAGGCATCGCGAAAGCGGAAATAGGCGTCGGCATCAAAGAAGAACTGGGTGATGGCCGAGGTGGCACCTGCGTCGATCTTGGCCTTGAGCCAAGTCACGTCAGCCGTGCTGCCTGATGCGTCGGGGTGCTGTTCGGGATAGGCACCTACGCGGATCTTGAACCTGCCGGATTTCGCGAGCGCCGCCACCAGGTCTACCGACGAGGCGAACCCGTCGGGATGCGGCTGGAACCGGGTGACGCCCTGGGGGGCATCCCCGCGCAGGGCAACGATCTCGGTCACGCCCGCGGCGGCGTATGATTCTGCAATCTCGAGAGTTTCAGTGCGCGTCGCATCGACACAGGTCAGGTGCGCCGCGACGTTCAGCCCGTAGTTGCGGCGGATCGCCGACACTGCCTCATGCGTCAGCTTGCGGGTGGTGCCGCCCGCGCCATAGGTCACGGACACGAAATCCGGGCGCAGGGGAGCCAGCGCCTGCACGGTTTCCCAAAGGCGAAACGCCGCATCCAGCGTCTGCGGCGGGAAGAATTCAAAGCTGATGCGCGGCGTTTTGGGCATGGGTCTTCCTCGTGTTCTGACCCTCTTGTCGCAAATCGGCGCATGTGAGACAAATTCATAATACTCACCATCTTTATGAGGTTTTCCGCATGTATATCGAATTGCGCCACCTGCGCACGATCCGCGCCGTGCATCAGGCGGGGGGCCTCGGGCGGGCGGCCGAAATGCTCAACATGACGCAGTCGGCGCTGTCGCATCAGGTGGCGGGGCTGGAGGATCAGGCGGGGATGGAACTGTTCGTCCGCCGGTCGAAGCCGATGACGCTTTCTGCAGCCGGAATCAGAATGTTACGGGCGGCAGAGCGCGTCCTGCCTGAAATCGACGCGATGGAGGAGGAGTTCCGGTCCCTTCGTGCTGGCAAGACGGGGCGCCTCCATATCGCGATCCAGTGCCACGCCTGTTTCGACTGGCTGTTTCCGGTGCTGGAACAGTTCCGTCATGCCTGGCCAGAGGTCGATCTCGATATCCGCGCAGGCCTTGCCTTTGACAGCTTCCCCGCACTGGCGCGGGAGGAGGTGGATCTCGTGATTTCGTCCAACCCCGAGCCTTTGCCGGGGATCGTGGCCAATCCCTTGTTCGACTATGCGCCAACATTCGTCGCCTCATCCCAGAACCCGCTTGCCGCCAAGCCCTTGATCGAGGCCGAGGATTTGCGCGATCAGGTGCTGATCACCTATCCCGTCGGCCGCGACAAGCTGGACGTGTTCACCGACCTTCTGACCCCCGCCAAGGTGGAACCGCGCGGTCAGCGGCAGGTGGAACTGACCGCCGTGATCCTGATGCTGGTGGGCTCGAACCGGGGGGTGGCGGTGCTGCCGGACTGGGTGATCCGCGATGTGCGGTCGAACGCGGACTATGTGACGCGCCCCCTGGCGCCGGGGAACCTGACGCGGCGGCTGTTCGCCTGCACAAGGAAAGAGGATGCGGCACGGCCCTATATGGCGCATTTCCTGCGGCTGGGGCGGAGTGAGCCGGTGAAGCTGCAGCGGGGCGGGTAAGTCATTTAAAACAATGTTTTAATGGGGTGGCGTTGGGGGAGATGCGGTGGTGACGTTGCCCCCAGCTTTCATCCAGCGTGAGCGAGAGTCCGGGTTTCTCTACTTCCCCAGTAGTCGTGTCCACAAGGAATTTGGCACGTTGGTTTGCATCGTGCGGGCGTTTGGGTCTGTCTGTCATACCATCAGGATACGGCCTGCCTGCGCTGGCGCAAACCCTGCCGCTCGCGCGCGAGAACTTTGTGATTTCAAACTGGCCCACTACCGCCCGGCGCAGGGCGATTGACAATCCAATCCCCGTCCCCACATGGTGCCGCGCCATTCTGCACCTGCCATTTGCCGGGGAACCCATGCCAGTCGTTGTCGTCGAATCACCCGCCAAGGCCAAGACAATCAACAAATATCTTGGCCCAGGCTACACGGTTCTTGCGTCCTATGGCCATGTCCGCGACCTGCCTGCAAAGGACGGTTCCGTCGATCCGGATCATGGATTCGGCATGCTGTGGGAGGTCGCGCCCGAAAGCAAAAAGCACATCCGCGCGATCACCGAGGCGCTGAAATCCGATGACGAACTGATCCTTGCCACCGACCCGGACCGCGAGGGCGAGGCAATCAGCTGGCACCTGCAAGAGGCGCTGGCCAGCACGCTGAAAAAGGGCAAGACCGTCAGCCGCGTCACCTTCAATGCGATCACCAGGGATGCCGTGACCGAGGCGATGAAAAAGCCGCGCCAGGTCGATGTGCCCTTGGTCGAGGCCTATCTTGCCCGCCGCGCGCTGGATTATCTTGTGGGGTTCACGCTGTCGCCGGTCCTGTGGCGCAAGTTGCCCGGCGCGAAATCGGCAGGCCGCGTCCAGTCCGTCGTCCTGCGCCTTGTGGTCGAGCGCGAGATGGAGATCGAGGCCTTCAACGCCCGTGAATTCTGGACGGTCAAGGCGGTGCTGGTGACACCAAGGGGGCAGGAATTTGAGGCGCGTCTGACGGTGCTTGGCGGCAGGAAACTGGACAAGTTCGACATTGCGACAGCGGCGGCGGCAGAAATTGCGGCACAGGCTATCACTTCGCGAACCTTGACCGTCGCGGCGGTGGACTCCAAGCCCGCCTCCCGCAATCCCTATCCGCCTTTCATGACATCGACGCTGCAGCAAGAGGCATCGCGCAAGTTCGGCCTTGGCTCCAAGGCCACGATGTCGGCTGCCCAGCGTCTGTATGAGGCGGGCCACATCACCTATATGCGGACCGACGGCATCGACATGGCCCCCGAAGCGGTGATGGCCGCGCGCGCCGAAATCAAGACCCGGTTCGGCGCGCCTTACGTTCCCGACAGCCCCCGGATGTACAAGAACAAGGCCAAGAACGCGCAAGAGG
The DNA here is from genome assembly GCA_021155205.1 of Rhodobacterales bacterium. Classification (GTDB taxonomy): domain Bacteria; phylum Pseudomonadota; class Alphaproteobacteria; order Rhodobacterales; family Rhodobacteraceae; genus JAJNPS01. The sequence continues at coordinate 31,410 of JAJNPS010000027.1, read as the reverse complement.
CGCATGAATGCATCCGCCCAACGGGCATGTCCGCCAGCCCTGACAAGCTGCGCCTTACGGAAACCGACCAGCGCCATGTCTATGACCTGATCTGGAAGCGGACCCTTGCCAGCCAGATGGCTGCCGCCCGGATGGAACGGACCACGGTCGATGTCGGCAGCGCGGATGGCCAGGTCGTCCTGCGCGCCACGGGCCAGGTGGTGATGTTCGACGGGTTCCTGAAAATCTATGACGAAGGCCGCGACGAGGAGGGCGAGGACGAGGGCCGCCTGCCGCAGATCATGCAAGGTGAGCCTGCGGAGAAACGCAAGGTGACGCCGGAACAGCACTTCACCCAACCCCCCCCGCGCTACACCGAGGCCACGCTGATCAAGCGGATGGAAGAACTGGGGATCGGGCGCCCGTCCACCTACACCTCTATCGTCACCACGATCCAGGACCGCGAGTATGTCCGCAAGGACAAGAACCGCCTGATCCCCGAGGACAAGGGGCGGCTGGTGACGGCATTCCTGTCGAACTACTTCCACCGCTATGTGGAGTATGACTTCACCGCCGATCTGGAAAACGAACTGGATGACGTGTCAGCAGGCGACCGCGAATACCGCGATGTCCTGGCGCGGTTCTGGAAGGATTTTTCCGCCGCCGTGGCCGAAACCGCTGATCTGCGCATCGGCGAAGTGCTGACGAAGATTGATGAATTCCTTGCACCCCACCTTTACCCCGCGCGCGCCGACGGGTCGGACCCGCGCATCTGCCAGACCTGCGGGACGGGCCGCCTGCATCTGAAAACCGCGCGGTCGGGCGGGGCGTTCATCGGTTGCGGCAACTACCCGGAATGCCGCTATACGCGGCCCCTGTCGGGCGAGGCGGATGGCGCAGGGTCCGTCGATGGGCTGGTGCTGGGAGAGGATGAAACAGGGCAGAAGATCACCATCCGCGCGGGCCGCTTTGGCCCTTACGTCCAGCGCGGCGAGGCGACCGAGGCGAACCCCAAACCCGACCGTGCCAGCCTGCCGAAAGGCTGGGCGCCGGAAGGCCTGACGCTGTTGCGTGCGATGGACCTTCTGAACCTGCCGCGCCTCGTCGGCCCGCATCCCGAGGACGGCCAGCCGATCGAGGCCGCGATCGGCCGCTTTGGTCCCTATATCAAGCACGGTTCGGTCTATGCCAACATCGCGGATGTCGAAGAGGTCTTTACCATCGGCATGAACCGTGCGGTCGAGGTTCTGGCGCAAAAGGCGGCGCGCGGCCCGGGGGGACGTGGTGCGGCCGCAGGGCCGCTCCGCAGTTTGGGCGAGCATCCATCGGGCGGCGAAGTGCAGGTGATGCCCGGCAAATACGGGCCTTATGTCAAATGGGACAAGGTCAACGCGACCCTGCCCAAGGACATGACGCCCGAGGCCATGACACTGGACGAAGCCCTTGCCCTGATCGCGGAAAAGGCAGGCAAGGGCGGCAAGAAGGCCCCGGCGCGCAAGGCGGCCAAACCGGCGGTGAAAAAGGCGGTGGCCAAGAAGCCAGTCGCGAAGAAAGTCGCAAAAGCCTGATCCAGAACAAATTTCTTCGAAGAAATTTGCCAAAAATCTTCGAAGATTTTTGTCTTAACCGCCCCTTGGGTTCAGCAGTTTTGCCATCAGCCCGGCGGTCCGGATCAGCCCCAGGTTTCGCCCGTTTTCCTGCACCACCATTTCGGTGATCCCGCCCGACATCATCGCCATCACGTCCTTGACCGGCGTTTCGGCATCCAGCTTGCGGGCCGTGGCACTGTCGCCCGGCTCCATCACATCCCGCGCCGTCAGCACCGACAGGGGGTTCATGTGGGCGACAAAATCCGCAACATAGTCGCTGATCGGGTTGGCGATGATCTCGCGCGCGGTGCCGCATTGGACGATCCGTCCGCCTTCCATCAGCGCGATGCGGTTGCCGATCTTGAAGGCCTCGTCCAGATCGTGACTGACAAAGATGATGGTGCGCTTCAGCTTGTCCTGCAGATCAAGAAGTTCATCCTGCAGCTTGGACCGGATCAGCGGATCAAGGGCGGAAAACGGCTCGTCCATCAGCAGGATCGGCGCGTTTGTGACAAAGGCGCGCGCCAGGCCGACGCGCTGCTGCATGCCGCCCGACAGATCGCCGACCTTGCGATCCGCCCATTGCGTCAGGTTCACCAGCGCCAGTTGTTCGTCGACCTTGGCCTTGCGCTGGTCCGGTGTCTGGCCGGCCAGCTCCAGCCCCAGGCCGACGTTTTCCCGCACTGTCCGCCAGGGCAGCAGGCCGAATTGCTGGAACACCATCGCGATGCATTCGCGCCGAACCCGCAACAGATCGGCGGTGGAGCTACTGGTGACGTTCGACGTCCAGTCGCCGTCGTGGATCGTGACCGATCCGCGCACCACCGGGTTCAATCCGTTCACTGCGCGCAGGAGCGTGGATTTGCCCGATCCGGACAGGCCCATCAGCACAAGGATCTCGCCCTTGGCCACTGTCAGGGAACAGTCATGGACACCAAGGATCTGGCCCGTGGATGCCTGAATCTCGCTGCGGCTCTGGCCCATGTCCATCAGGGGCAGGGCGCGCTCCGGGTTCTCGCCGAAGACGATGGAGACGCGGTCGAAAATGACGGCGGGCGTATCGGTCATCGCGTCACCCTCAGCATACGGTCCAGAAGGATGGCCACCACCACGATAATAAAGCCGCTCTCAAAGCCGAGGGCAGTGTTGACCGAGTTCAGCGCCCGCACCACGGGCACGCCAAGGCCATTGGCGCCGACAAGGGCGGCGATGACGACCATCGACAGCGACAGCATGATGGTCTGGTTCAGTCCCGCCATGATCTGCGGGAACGCATAGGGCAGTTCCACCTTCCAGAGCCGCTGCTTTGGCGTGGCGCCAAAGGCGGTTGCCGCCTCCATCAGCGCCTGGGGCGTGGATGACACGCCCAGATGCGTCAGGCGAATCGGCGCGGGAAGGACAAATATCACCGTGGCGATCAGTCCCGGAACCATGCCAAGGCCGAAGAACACGATGGCGGGGATCAGGTAGACGAAGGTCGGCAGGGTCTGCATCAGATCGAGGATCGGCACCATGGCGCGATAAAGCTTTGGCCGGTGCGCGGCGGCGATGCCGATCGGCACGCCAAGGCCCATGCAGACGACGCAGGCCGACAGGATCAGCGTCAGGCTTTCGGTGGTTTCCTCCCAGTAGCCCTGGTTCAGGATGAAGAGGAACCCGATGACGACGCCAAGGCAGACCTTCCAGTTCTTTTGCAGAAACCAGGTCAGGGCGACGAAGAGGGCGATGATGACAAAGGGATGCGGGGTTTGCAGCAGCCACAGGATGCCGTTGATCATGGCTTCGAGGCCGGTGGAGATGGCGTCAAACAGGCCGCCGAGATTGTCGTTCATCCAGTCGAACACCGCTTTCGCGGTCTTGCCGACGGGGATCTTGTAATCGGTCAACCAGTCCATTCGGCCGCTCCGCCTGGGGAAAAGAAGCCCCGGCTTTCGCCGGGGCCCTGGATCATTGCAGGGCCGCGGCGACCGCAGCCTTGGCGTCGCCACCGTCCTTGGTGGTCACACCGTCAAGCCACGGCTCCCAGGCGGCCGGGTTCGCGGCAAGCCAGGCCTTCGCCGCATCGCGTGGATCAGCCCCATCGTTCAGGATGGCGCCCATGATCTCGTTTTCCATCGGCAACGAAAAGACAAGGTTCGACAACAGCTTGCCCGTGTTAGGGCATTCCGTGAGATAGCCCTTGCGGGTGTTGGTGGCAACAATCGCGCCGCCAAAGTTCGGGCCGAAATAGTCATCACCGCCGGTCAGGTAGGTCATTTTGAAATTGGCGTTCATCGGGTGCGGCTCCCAGCCAAGGAACACGATCGGCTTGCCGTCCTCGGTGGCTTTCTTCACTTCGGCCAGCATCCCCTGTTCCGAGGATTCGACGACTTTGAATCCATCAAGGCCAAAGGGGCCGGAGGCGATCATGTCGATGATCAGACGGTTGCCGTCATTGCCCGGCTCGATCCCGTAGATCTTGCTTTCCAGCGCATCTTTCTGGGTTGCGATGTCCTTGAAATCCTTGATGCCAAGTGCTGCCCCAGCCTCGTTGGTGGCAAGGGTGTACTTCGCGCCCTCAAGGTTGGTGCGGACGGTTTCCACCGTGCCCGCATCGCGGTAGGCGGCGATGTCGGCCTCCATCGTCGGCATCCAGTTGCCCAGGAACACGTCGATGTCACCCCCGGCAAGCCCGGCATAGGTGACGGGGACGGACAGGACCTTGGTTTCGGTCTCATATCCCAGCGCCTCGAGCACCAGGGTGGTGGCGGCGGTCGTCGCGGTGATGTCGGTCCAGCCGACGTCGGAAAAGATCACCTTGTCGCAGGTTTGCGCAAAGGCGGAACCGGCGAGTGCGAAGGTGACAGCGGTGGTAAGCAGCGTGGTGCGGATGGACATGGGACCTCCCCCATTTTTGTTGATTGACGCGTCAATAAACTTCGCGCTTAGTCGGTTTGGCAAGTGTTTTGTTGGGGCCGCACCGATGCCGAAGCTAGGAATGGAGCCTATCCGCAAGGATGCGCTGGTGAAAGCCACGATTGTTGAGATCGGGCGCACGGGTTCTTTGGACGTGACCGTCAGCCAGATCGCCAAGCGGGCGGGCATGTCGTCGGCGCTGGCGCACCATTATTTCGGGTCGAAGGAAGACATGTTCCTGGCGGCGATGCGGCACGTGCTGACGCTCTACGGCGCCGAGGTGCGCGGTGCGCTTGCCGCCGCCGAGGGGCCCGAGGGGCGGGTGCGTGCAATCCTGCGCGCGTCGTTCAGCGCAGGGAATTTCCGGCGCGAGGCGGTGGGGGCCTGGCTCAACTTCTGGGTGCTGGCGCAGTCGGTCCCCGAGGCAAAACGGCTGCTTGCGGTCTATCAGGGGCGGCTGCGCTCCAACCTTTGCCACGCGCTGCGGCCTTTGGCAGGTGCGCGCGCGGGCGAGATCGCCGCAGGGCTTGGCGCGTTGATCGACGGGCTGTATCTGCGCGAGGTGCTGAAATCCGGTCCTGCCGACGGGACGGTGGCGGTGGGTGTCGCAGTGCGCTACCTCGAGGCCGAACTGGCGCGGGGGGCCTGATGCCTGCGGATTACCTCATCGTCGGTGCCGGTTCGGCCGGCTGTGCGCTGGCCTGGCGGCTGGCCGAGGCGGGCCGCCGGGTGACGGTGATCGAGCATGGCGGGTCGGATGCGGGGCCCTTCATCCAGATGCCTGGCGCGCTGAGCTATCCGATGAACATGGGGGTCTATGACTGGGGCCTGCAGACCGAGCCGGAACCGCATCTGGGCGGCCGCGTGCTGTCGGTGCCGCGCGGCAAGGTGATCGGCGGGTCGTCCTCCATCAACGGCATGGTCTATGTCCGCGGCCATGCGCGCGATTTCGACACCTGGGCCGAATTGGGCGCAGATGGCTGGGCTTATGCCGACGTGCTGCCCTATTTCAAGCGGATGGAGGCGTCGCATGGCGGCTCCGGCCCCGACTACCGGGGCATGGACGGGCCGCTGCACATCACGCGGGGGCCGCGGGCGAACCCGCTTTTCGATGCCTTCATCGCGGCGGGGCGGCAGGCGGGCTATCCGGTGACTGCCGACTACAACGGCGCGCAGCAGGAGGGCTTCGGCCCGATGGAGGCGACGATCTGGAAAGGTCGGCGCTGGTCGGCGGCAAATGCCTATCTGAAACCGGCGCTGGCCACCGGGAACGTGCATCTGGTGCGCGGTCTTGCGCGCCGCGTGGTGTTCGAAGGGCCGCGGGCCGTCGGCGTGGAGATCGCGCGGGGCGGCACCGTGGAGGTCATCCGTGCCACGCGGGAAGTGATCCTGTCCGCATCGTCGATCAACACGCCAAAGCTGTTGATGCTGTCCGGGATCGGGCCGGGCGCGCATCTGGCCGCGCATGGCATCCCGGTTTTGGCGGACCGCGCGGGGGTGGGCGCGAACCTGCAGGATCATCTTGAGATCTATATGCAATACGCCGCGAGCCAGCCGGTCACGCTGTACAAATACTGGAATCTGTGGGGCAAGGCATTCGTGGGGGCGCAGTGGCTTTTGACCGGCACCGGGCTTGGCGCGTCAAACCAGTTCGAGGCCTGCGGCTTCATCCGCTCGCGCGCAGGCATCGACTATCCTGACATCCAGTTTCATTTCCTGCCGATTGCGGTGCGCTATGACGGCAGGGCGACGCCCGAAGGCCACGGCTTTCAGGCCCATGTCGGGCCGATGAGGTCGAAATCACGCGGATCCGTCACGCTGCGGTCGGCCAATCCCGCCGAAGCGCCGCGCATCCAGTTCAACTACATGTCCCATCCCGACGACTGGGAGGAGTTCCGCACCTGTATCCGCCTGACGCGCGAGATTTTCGGGCAAGAGGCATTCAGGCGCTTTGTCCGGCACGAGATCCAGCCTGGCGCGGCGGTCGGGACCGATGATCAGATCGACGCCTTTCTGCGCGACCATGTCGAAAGCGCCTATCACCCCTGCGGCACGGCGCGGATGGGGCGGGCGGGCGATCCGATGGCGGTGGTGGACCCCCAGTGCCGGGTGATCGGGGTGGACGGCCTGCGCGTGGCCGACAGTTCCATCTTTCCGCAAGTGACGAACGGCAACCTGAATGCACCCTCGATCATGGTGGGCGAAAAGGCCGCCGATCACATCCTTGGCCGGGTGCCGCTGCCGGCTTCAAACCAGCAGCCCTGGATACATCCCGACTGGCAAACCGCCCAGCGTTAATCTCCGATCAGGTAGGGCAGGACATCGCGGACATTGGCGTCCACGCGCAGCCTGCCCTCTAGCGGCGGGACGGATCGCTGGTGGCAACCCGCGCGTTCACAGATGCGGCAGGAAATGCCGATCGGTTCGAACCGGCCCTTCAGGTCAAGCCCGTCGGAATAGACCAGCGCAGCGGCATGCCGGACCTCGCAGCCCAGCCCGATGGCATAGCGGCGCACCGGCGCCAGAAACGCCCCCGCCGGTTTGGACACATCGCGCGCCAGGCACAGATACCGCACGCCATCCGGCGTCTCGGCCAACTGGCGCAGGAACTGGCCAGGCGTCTCGAAGGCGCGGTGGACGTTCCACAACGGGCAGGCACCGCCGAACCGCGCGAATTGCAGCCGTGTTGCCGAATGGCGCTTGGTGATCGTGCCCGCCTGGTCGACGCGAACGAAAAAGAACGGGATGCCCTTGGCCCCAGGCCGCTGCAGCGTGGACAGCCGGTGCGCCACCTGTTCGACCGACGCCCCGAACAGGTCGGCCAGCCGTTCCAGATCGTGCCGGGTGTCCCGCGCTGCCTGCAGGAACGCGCCATAAGGCATCAGCGCCGCACCGGCAGAATAGTTCGCCAAGCCGATCTTTGCGATATCGCGTGCCTCGCGGGTGGCAAAGCGCGCCAGGTCCAGCGTCGCCTCCATCAGATCGTCCTGCGTCAGGAGGGCAATCTGGTGCAGCAGCTGAAACCGTTGTGTGGCACCTGCGGCGCGCGCCGAAAGGGTCAGTCGCCGCGTCGCGGGATCATAGCGGCGCAAGGCAGACTCATCGGAAAAGTGCAGCGATATGTCCAGGCTTGCCAACCGCTCTTTGCCAAGGATAAGCACGTCTTTCCTGACACCTGCGGGCATTGCATAATGTTCCGCCGCGCGGTCCACCGCATCCAGGTAATTGTCGCAATAGTGAAAGAAATCGCGCACTTCTTCCCAGGGACTTGGTCGCAAGGCGGCATCGTCGCGGCCCAGCGCCTCGTCCAGCGATGCCAGCCGCTCATGGGTCTGACGGTAAGCCCGGTGCAGGTTCAGGAACGCGCGCGCCAGGGCCGGGGCGTTCGACGCCGTCAGGCGCAGGTCGGCCAGAGGCGGCGTCGGGGCGGCAAAGACCGGATCGGCCAGCGCCTCGCGCATATCCGTGACCAGCCGCTCGCTTTCGCCGACGGTCAGTTCGGTGACATCAAGGCCAAATTCCTGCGCCAGCCCCAGGACGACAGCGGCCGAAACCGGGCGATGGTTGTTTTCCATCTGGTTGAGATAGGGCAGCGACACGCCCAGCCGGTCGGCAAAGCCGCGTTGCGTCAGGCCAAGGCGGGCGCGTATCTCGCGAAGTTTCACACCGGCATAGAGCTTCTGGGTGGCCATCCGCGTCCCTTGTTTGCAAATCGGATCGTGGCTTTGCAAAGTCAGCACGTCAAGGGCTGTGGCGTCAGGCGCCGTCCAGCGCCAGCTGGCGTTCCCGCGCATAGACCCACCAGACGCAGACAAGGGATGCCAGCGATGACCCAAGCATCAAGAGGATCAGTGGCATCGTGCCGGAGGTCGGCGTCAGGACAACCCCGGCCAGTGCCGAAAGCGATGCCCCGCCGCCGATCATCATGGCCCCGCCGAGGCCCGCCGCTGATCCCGCAAGGGCTGGGCGCACCGACAGCATCCCCGAGGTGGCCGAGGGCAGCATGACCCCGTTGCCAAGTCCGACGGACATGATCAGGCCGAAGAATACCTGTGGCCCGCCCAGACCCGCCAGCGTCAACAGCGCCAGCACCGAAAGGCCGACCGTCGTGATCGCGCCACCCAGCACCACCATCTGCTTGATCCCGACCCGTGCGGCAAAGCGGCCCGACAGGAAATTGCCGATCAGGTATCCCACGGCGGGCGCCCCGAAATAGAACCCCACGGTTGCGGCATCCATGCCGAAAATCCGGTCGCCGACATAGGGCGCGCCACCCAGAAAGGCAAAGAACGCGCCCGATGCAAAGGCGGCGGCCAGCACATAGGCCCAGTACCGCTGCGACCGCAGCAGGCCGGGATACTGGCGCAGCTGTTCGGCAAAACCGCCCTTGCGGATCACCGCCGTCTCGCCCCAATCCGCCCAGATCAGCGCCACCGAAGCTGCGCCCGCCAGCGCCAGAAGCACGAATGAGGCCTGCCAGCCGAACACCTCGTCCAGCCCGCCGCCGATGACCGGGCCGATCATCGGCACCACCGACATGCCCATGGTGACATAGCCGATCATCGACGCGGCCTGATCCTGCGCCACGGTATCGCGGATTACGGCGCGCGACAGGACAAAGGCGGTGGCGATGGCCGACTGGACCATGCGAAAGACCATGAAAGTCATGTAATCCGGCGCCATCAGGCTGCCGATCGAGGCAATCGTGAAGATCGCCGCGCCGACAAGCATCACCCGCCTGCGGCCAAAGGCGTCCGACACGGGGCCGATGGCGATCTGGATCATGGCGGTCGCCACCAGATACAAGGGCACCGAAAGCTGCATCGACGGATAGCTGACGGCGAAATGGCGTGCCATCGACGGCAGCGATGGCAGGAACACATTCAGCGACAGCGCGGCCAGCCCCGCCATCAGGATCAGGGTGCCGATATGCGGCGGCGTGGTGCGGTCCAGAAACCGGGGGGCAAGTTGGGTCATCGGTTTGCGCTACCCCTGTCGCCCTTGGTTGTCCATCGGTCACATTGACCCGCGCTCAGGCCCATTTGTGAAAGATGAAGAATGCCCCAAGCCCGATAAATGCAAAGCCGACCAGATGGTTCCACGACAGCGGCTCTTTCAGGTAAAAGACCGAAAAAACAGCGAAAACAGACAGCGTGATGACCTCTTGTATGGTCTTCAGCTGGGCCGCCGAGAAATACCCGTACCCGATCCGGTTGGCCGGAACCATCAGGCAGTATTCAAAGAACGCGATGCCCCAGCTGAAGAAGATCACCGTGACCAGCGCAGTCGACTTGTCTTTCAGGTAGCCATACCAGGCAAAGGTCATAAAGATGTTGGACGCAAGAAGCAGAAGGATCGTGACTGCAGGAACGGGCAGGGTGGGCATTCGGGGTCTCCTGTGGTTGCGTCAGTGTTAGCCCGCGGGCCAGGCGGGGACAAAGGTTTGCTGTTTTGCGATTTGCATTTCTTATATTTTTTCCATTCTGCAAATTTTCGGAAATTCGCTTTCGATGCCCGCAGCCGGGCGCTAGGGTGTTGGCGAGGCAGGATCGGGACGTCCATGAACGACATTCTTGCAGAACTGGAGGCGCGCCGCACGGTTGCGCGTGCCGGGGGCGGTGCAGGGCGCGTGGCGGTCCAGCACGCCAAGGGCAAACTGACCGCGCGCGAGCGGATCGAACTGTTGCTGGACGAAGGCTCGTTCGAAGAATTCGACATGTTCGTCACCCATCGCTCCACCGATTTCGGCATGGCCGAGACCAAACACCCTGGCGACGGGGTCGTCACCGGATGGGGTACGGTCAACGGCCGACTGATCTATGTCTTTGCGCAGGATTTCACCGTCCTCGGCGGGTCGGTTTCCGAAACGCATGGCGCAAAAATCTGCAAGATCATGGACATGGCGATCCAGAACGGCGCGCCGGTGATCGGGATCAACGATTCCGGCGGCGCGCGCATCCAGGAGGGCGTCGGGTCGCTCGCGGCCTATGGCGAGGTGTTCCAGCGCAACATCCTGGCCTCCGGCGTGGTGCCGCAGATTTCGCTGATCATGGGGCCTTGCGCGGGTGGGGCGGTCTATTCCCCGGCGATGACCGATTTCATCTTCATGGTCAGAGATTCGTCCTACATGTTCGTGACTGGCCCGGATGTGGTGAAAACCGTCACCAACGAACAGGTCAGCGCCGAGGAACTGGGCGGGGCCTCCACCCATACACGCAAATCCTCGGTCGCGGACGGCGCGTTTGACAATGACGTCGAGGCGCTGGCCGAAACCCGTCGCCTGATCGACTTTCTGCCACTGAACAACCGCGAAAAGGCGCCCGTCCGCCCGTTTTTCGACCACCCCGCGCGGGTGGAGATGTCGCTGGACACGCTGGTGCCCGCCAGCCCCAACCAGCCCTACGACATGAAGGAACTGATCCTGAAGGTCGCCGATGAGGGTGATTTCTTTGAAATTCAGGGCGCATTCGCCGCCAACATCATCACCGGCTTTGTCCGCATCGAAGGCCAGTCGGTCGGGGTTGTCGCCAATCAGCCGATGGTGCTGGCCGGATGCCTTGACATCGACGCCAGCCGCAAGGCTGCGCGGTTCGTGCGGTTCTGCGACGCGTTCGAAATCCCGATCCTGACCTTTGTCGACGTGCCGGGGTTCCTTCCCGGCGTGCAGCAGGAACTGGGTGGCGTCATCAAGCACGGTGCAAAGCTTTTGTTCGCCTATGGCGAGGCGACGGTGCCCAAGGTGACGGTCCTGACCCGCAAGACCTATGGCGGGGCCTATGTGGTGATGTCGTCCAAGCACCTGCGCGGCGATTTCAACTATGCCTGGCCGACCGCCGAGGTTGCGGTCATGGGGGCCAGGGGCGCGGTGGAGATCCTTTACCGCAGCGAACTCGGCGACAAGGACAAGATCGCCGCCCGCGTCAAGGACTACGAGGACCGGTTTGCCAACCCCTTTGTCGCGGCGGAACGCGGGTTCATCGACGAGGTGATCATGCCCCATTCCACGCGCCGCCGCGTGGCCCGTGCCTTCGCCAGCCTGCGCACGAAAAAACTGCAGAACCCGTGGAAGAAGCACGACAACATTCCTCTCTGACGCCGGTGTCCGTCCCATGCCTTGCCCAACACACCTGATCGCCCGCGCATTTCTGGTGCTTGCCCTTGCGGGGGCCGGCCTGCCATCTGCGGCGCAATCCGCTGACCCGGCGATCCTTCCCGCCGAGGATACGGCTCCCGTCGATGTCCCCTCGGGCCAGCCCGTCACGCTGATCGACATCATCCTGAACGAACCCGGACCCGCCGGAAACACCATGCGTTTCCGGTTTCTGGCACCCGAAATCGCGCCCGATGCCTCGATCACGTTCGACACCGCCGTCATCGACATGGCGGCCCTGTGCGACAGTTATGCCTTGCCCCGCGCTACCGAGGCAACGCCGGTGCCGGATCAGATCATCATCTCGCTGGCGGACCGGGTCGTGCCCTTTGGCCAGGCCGATCCCGAGGCAATCCAATACTTCGAGGCCTACCGCATCGAGGACGGCGCCTGTACCTGGGAGATGTTCTGATGACCGACGCCGGTGCGGATCTTTGCGCTGGATGGTGCGCAACTGCTGATGTAGGAACGCCACAGGCCCATGCCTTGGGCGATTTCTCGTGTCAAAGCGCAGCCCTTTCGGCTAAACTTCGCGAGGGTCGCGTAAAGATGGCCTATCCCTCAAAGCGGGGGTGGGGTGGTGAACGGTCATCATCCGCACTCTCCCAAGAATACAGGAGTCGAGGATGTCGAAGAGCACGAACGTTATTCTGGCGCTGGCGATGGTCACTTTCGTGGCCGCTTGCGCAAAAAAGGAAGAGGCCGTCGTCTATGTGGACGAGCCTGTTTCGGCCGAGCCTACCTATACCGGAAAGTACAAGTAACCGGATCGGGCGGGCGCATCCGACGCGGATGATGCTCGCCCGTCCTGCTGGTGTCCTGGCACTGTCCCGGCAGAAAAACACCCCATACCGCCGTGTCTCGCGCATCAAGGCGGCCCTTCCGATCATCCGGCCGACCATCCATCCGCGCCTGCCCGGGCAGGCGCAAAGATCGCATGCGAAATCGACCAGCCCCGCCCACATGTTGCCACCCGGCAAAAGGGCCGCAGGATGATCAAGCATCGCGGCTTTCCCGGGCGGCTGCCCGGCACCGATTTCCAGTTCACCATCCGGCGCGCCAATCACAAGGACGGCCCGACCCGCATCACGCGCCGCGAACGTTACAAGGACCGCAAGAACGCGGACCGGATGGCAGATCAGGGGTTTCTGGCGGCCCTGTGGCAACATTTCGGTGAAGACCCGTTTGAACGCGGAAATCTGGATGCGGGCCGGATCAGCTGGCTGTTCGGGCGCGAGGTCGTGCCGGCCGAGGATCCGTTTGACCCTGCCTCCTACGACGCTCTGTTGCGTGTCGACCGCGCACGGGCCGAGGCCGCCTTCCCCGAGATTTTCGCCCCTGACGCGCCGGTCTTTGAGGCCGACGATGACTTTGACGGGGAGGACCAGGCATGATCCTGCCGATCCGCGGTTCCGACAGGCAGGCTTGCGCCGAAGGGTTTGCCGCGACCGCGAAACGCTTTGCATCGGTGACGGGCGCGCGCCAGTCTGATCCTCGGTCCGTGCGCCCCACCGTGCGGGCCGACCGTTGTGACGATACTACCCCTTCCCCTTGGCGGCGGTCTGGCCGTGTTTTGGCCAGACCGTCCTTTGCCCCGGCGGCGCATAGGTTGGTAGCGGTTCGGACCCGTCAAGAATTTTGTTTTTCTTGCCGCGAGATTGTCGTAAGGTGCCGCGTAATAACAAACCAAACCCGAGGCAGGAAAACATGTTCGCATCAAAGCTCGTTCTGGGCTCCCTTGTTACTCTTACGCTGGCAGGCTGCATGCAGGACCCCGCGACACGCGGTCTGGCAGGTGCAGGCGCCGGCGTTTTGCTGGCGGACGCGCTGGACTCCAACCTTGCCACCGGGGCCGTCATCGGCGGCCTTGCGGGTGTTGCAACCTGCGGTGTCAATGTCGGGCTGCCGGCCTGCAACTGATCCTGATCTGACGGTCGCCGCGCGCGACCCTGCATGTCTTGAACGCCATCCGGGCCAGCGTCCGGGTGGCGTCTCGTCATGTTTGTTCCCCAAGGTGTCCTGACCGATGTTCCAGAAAATCCTGATTGCCAACCGGGGCGAGATTGCCTGCCGCGTGATCAAGACGGCGCGCAAGATGGGCATCAGGACCGTCGCAGTCTTTTCCGATGCCGACCGGGGCGCGCAGCATGTGCAGATGGCGGACGAGGCGGTGCATATCGGTCCCAGCCCCGCAGCACAGTCCTACATCGTCATCGACAGGATCATGGCGGCGGTCAAGGCAACGGGGGCCGAGGCGGTCCACCCCGGCTATGGTTTCCTAAGCGAGAACATGAACTTCGCCGCCGCGCTGGAGACAGAAGGCGTGGCGTTCATCGGTCCGCCGTCGTCCGCGATCAAGGCGATGGGTGACAAGATCACCTCGAAAAAGCTCGCGCAGGCTGCCGGGGTCAGCACCGTACCCGGCCATATGGGCCTGATTGCCGACGCGGATGAGGCGGCGCACATCGCGGCACAGATCGGCTATCCGGTGATGATCAAGGCCTCTGCCGGCGGCGGCGGCAAGGGGATGCGGATCGCCGGGAACGATGCCGAGGCCCGCGAAGGCTTCCAGTCCTCGAAGAACGAGGCGGCGGCCAGCTTCGGCGATGACCGCATCTTCATCGAAAAGTTTGTCACCCAGCCGCGCCACATCGAGATTCAGGTGCTGGCCGACACGCACGGCAACTGCGTCTATCTGCATGAACGCGAATGCTCGATCCAGCGGCGGAACCAGAAGGTGATCGAGGAAGCACCCAGTCCTTTCCTCGATGAAGCCACCCGCAAGGAAATGGGCGAACAGGCCTGCGCCCTGGCCCGCGAGGTCGGCTATACCAGCGCCGGGACAGTCGAATTCATCGTCGATGGCGGCCGGAACTTCTATTTCCTTGAAATGAACACCCGTCTTCAGGTCGAACATCCCGTGACCGAACTGATCACCGGTGTCGATCTCGTGGAACAGATGATCCGCGTCGCCAACGGCGAACCGCTGCCGTTTCGGCAGGGCGATCTGAAAATCAACGGCTGGGCGATGGAAAGCCGTCTTTATGCCGAGGACCCTTACCGCAACTTCCTGCCCTCAATCGGGCGGTTGACCCGTTATCGCCCGCCCGCCGAAGGCCCGACCGCCACGGGCATCGTGCGCAACGATACCGGCGTGTTCGAGGGGGGCGAGATCAGCATGTTCTACGATCCCATGATTGCCAAACTTTGCACCTGGGCGACCACACGTGCCGGGGCGATCGACGAGATGGCCTTGGCACTGGACACGTTCGAGGTCGAGGGCATCGGCCACAACCTGCCCTTTGTGGGCGCGGTGATGGACCATCCGCGCTTTCGGTCTGGCGACATCACCACGGCCTTCATCGCCGAGGAATATCCCGACGGGTTCAAGGGCGTGGTGCTGGACGACACAATGCTGCGGCAGGTTGCCGCCGCCGCCGCCGCCATGAACCGGGTCGCCGAAATCCGCCGGACCCGCATCTCGGGCACCATGGACAACCACACCCGCAGAGTTGGCGATGACTGGGTGGTCAGCCTGCAGGGCCAGACCTATGCTCTCCGCGTCGATGCCGATCCCGACGGCTCGACCATCCGCTTTGCCGATAACGCGGTCTCCTTGCGCGTGGCATCGGACTGGACCCCCGGCCAGCCGCTCGCCCGGCTGAGGATCGACGGGCGACCGTTGGTGATCAAGACCGCCAAGATCCCGATGGGGTTCCGGATGCGGCTGCGCGGGGCCGACCTTCGGGTGCATGTCCGCACCCCGCGCCAGCACGTCCTGGCGGGTCACATGCTGGAAAAGGCGCCGCCCGATACCTCGCGGTTCCTGTTGTGCCCGATGCCCGGCCTGATCGTGAACATCGCCGTCGCGGCGGGCGACGAGGTTCAGGAGGGCCAGCCCTTGGCCACCGTCGAGGCGATGAAGATGGAGAACATCCTGAAGGCCGAACGGCGCGGCGTGGTCAAAGCGATCAGGGCCACCCCCGGCGCGTCGCTGCGGGTGGACGATGTGATCATGGAGTTTGAGTGATGTCAGCGCCCCGCCGGGTTCTGCTCCAGCACCTCTTGCCGCCGCAGCGGCAACTTGTCGATGGCCGCCGTGATCTCGCGCACCTCCCACGGCAGGGGTTTGCGGATCACCGGCTTCAGGTCCTTGTCCATGATCACCAGCGAAAACCCGCGCGGACGCAGTCGGGTGCGCCATTCGGTCCGCGCGTCGGGGTCGGTGTCGGTGACGACGATCACGTCCCGCTCGGCCAGATCACCATAGGCGCGTGCCAGAAGCTCCATCTGGCGGATGAAATTCGGGTCCCGGTCGGAATCCGCGAAGATCACCAGGGGCCGCGTCAGGTAAAGCTGGTCGGCAAACGCTACCTCGGCCGCGGGGCGCGGGGCATAAGGATCCTGGGCCAGCACCATGAACGGCAGAAATGTCGCCAAAACAAACACGTATAGCGTTTTCATCAGGCACTCCTTCACCGCTCATATAAGGCGGTTCCGGTGAAAACCCAAGTCCGGCATCCCCGGCTGATCAAAAGGAAGATCGCACCATGTCGCAGACCCCGACGGAATGGGAAAAGCTGGCTGCCCGGGAACTGAAAGGGGCCGCGACCGACAGCCTGACCTGGGCCACGCTGGAAGGTATCCAGGTCCGGCCGGTCTATACCGAGGCCGACCTTGCCCCCCTGACGCATCTTGGCAGCCTCCCGGGTGCGGCGCCTTATGTGCGGGGGGTGCGCGCCACGATGTATGCGCACCGCCCCTGGACGGTCCGCCAGTATGCCGGCTTTTCCACCGCCGAAGAATCCAACGCGTTCTACCGCCAGGCCCTTGCGGCGGGGCAGCAGGGCGTGTCGGTCGCCTTCGACCTTGCCACCCATCGCGGCTATGACAGTGACCATCCGCGGGTAGAGGGGGATGTCGGCAAGGCGGGCGTCGCCATCGATTCCGTGGAGGACATGAAAATCCTGTTCGACGGCATCCCGCTGGAAAAGATCAGCGTGTCGATGACGATGAACGGGGCTGTGATCCCGATCCTGGCCAGTTTCATTGTCGCGGGCGAAGAGCAGGGCGTTCCCCGCGCGGCGTTGTCCGGCACCATCCAGAACGACATCCTGAAAGAGTTCATGGTGCGAAATACTTACGTCTATCCGCCAGAACCCAGCATGAGGATCGTCGCGGATGTCATTGAATATACATCGAAAGAAATGCCGAAGTTCAATTCGATCAGCATCTCGGGATATCACATGCAGGAGGCGGGCGCGAACCTGGTGCAGGAACTTGCCTATACCCTCGCCGATGGCCGCGAATATGTCCGTACCGCCCTTTCGCGCGGCATGAAGGTCGATGATTTCGCGCCGCGCCTGTCATTCTTTTTCGCCATCGGCATGAATGTCTTCATGGAGGCCGCGAAACTGCGCGCCGCGCGGCTCTTGTGGCATCGCATCATGACCGAGTTTGGCGCAAAGACCCCCGCGAGCCTGATGCTGCGCACCCATTGCCAGACCTCGGGCGTCAGCTTGCAAGAAGCCGATCCCTACAACAACATCATCCGCACCGCCTATGAGGCGATGGCGGCGGTCTTGGGCGGCACGCAGTCGCTTCATACCAATTCCTTTGACGAGGCGATGGCCCTGCCGACCGAATTCTCCAGCCGCATCGCCCGCAATACCCAGCTGATCCTGGCCGAGGAAACCGGCATCACCCATGTCGTCGACCCCCTTGCGGGCAGCTATTACGTCGAAAGCCTGACGGCGCAACTCGCCGATGAGGCATGGAAACTGATCGAAGAAGTCGAAGCCATGGGCGGCATGACCCGCGCCGTCATCTCCGGCTTGCCGAAACTGCGGATTGAGGAAAGCGCCGCGCGCCGACAGGCCGCCATCGACCGGGGCGACGAGGTGATCGTCGGCGTCAACAAGTACCGCCTCGCGGTCGAGGACAGGATCGACGTGCGCGACATCGACAACGTGGCGGTCCGCGACGCCCAGATCGCGCGGCTTGCCCGCGTCCGGGCGACCCGCGACGCCGTGGCCTGTGCGGCGGGCCTTGCGGTCCTGGAATCCGCCGCGCGCGGCAATGGCAACCTTCTGGCCGCCGCCGTCGGGGCCGCCCGCGCCCGCGCGACGGTCGGCGAAATCAGCATGGCCATGGAAAACGTGTTCGGCCGTCACCGCGCCGATGTCCGCACCCTGTCGGGGGTCTATGGTGCCGCCTATGAGGGAGATGCGGGTTTTGCCGCGATCCAGCGCGAGGTGGAGGTGTTTGCCAGAGCCGAAGGCCGCCGTCCCCGGATGCTTGTCGTCAAGATGGGCCAGGACGGCCATGACCGCGGGGCCAAGGTGATCGCCTCGGCCTTTGCCGATATCGGCTTCGACGTCGATGTGGGCCCCTTGTTCCAGACCCCGGACGAGGCTGCCCGTGACGCCATCGCGGGCAATGTCCACGTCATCGGCATCTCGTCGCAGGCGGCAGGCCACAAGACGCTGGCCCCGAAACTGGTCGAGGCGCTGGAGGCGGCCGGGGCGGGAAACATCCTGGTCATCTGCGGCGGCGTCATTCCGCAGCAGGATTACGATTACCTGTACGATCGCGGGATCAAGGCGATCTTCGGTCCGGGCACCAACATCCCGCAGGCGGCGGCGGAAGTCCTGCGCCTGATCCGGACGCCGCGAAACTGAGCCGTTGCTAAAGTTCGATCCCGCCGGGGTTCAGCTTTTCCAGCAACAGGTCCTGGTCGGTCTTGCGGCGCAGGATGATGTCGCCATTGGGCAGCTTTTCGGGCGCGCGATAGTTCTGCAGATCGCCCACCAGCGCCATCAGTTCGCGCAGTTTCGGCTGCAGCGCGCGCAATGACGGCTCCACCTCGTCCAGCGCCTTGCCCATTTCGTCCAGCGCGGGCTCCATCTGGGACAGGATCCCGCGCATGAAGAGTTTGGCCCCCTCTTCCATCAGGCTGGCCCCGTCATCCGTCCCGGTTTCGGGAACGGCGGGCGTCTCCGCGGCAAGCGGGCCTGCGCACAGGGCGATCACGACGACGGGGGCGAGGAACTGGCGCATCCCCGAAATATGCGCCTTCCGGGCCGATTTTTCAACCAAGACCCGGCAGATCGAGGCTGACCGGAAAGTGATCGGACGCCTGCAAAAGTGCATCGCGCAGATCTTCGCGCAGATAGCATTCGGGATCGTTCAGGGGATGCCAGATCCGCCATTCCGGCGCAGGAACCCGTTTGACCAGATCATCCGACACCATGATGAAATCCAAAAGCGCCTCGAAGTACCGCTTTTTCGGGGCCAGATAGAACCGTGCCGTCGTCGGCTTCGCGCCGATCTTCTGCTGCAGCGCCATGCTGGCATGGGGATCGAAAAGCGTGCCGCCATTCGTGCCGGGTTCACCCAGCACGATCTCGACCCCCGACCGGCCGAACAGCTTTTCATATTCGTCCAGACCTGGGCCATCGTTGAAATCGCCCGATACGATCAGCGTCTCCCCCGCCGCCAGATGTTCGTCGATCCGGCGGCGCAGCCAGACGCATTGCGCCAGTTGCTTGTGCCGGTTCTGGATGGACAGCCGGGCAATCGCCACCGCGCCGCGCGCGCCGTGCGGAGCCTTGGACTTGGCATGGACCGCGATGATGCGGAAACGGGCCCCGCCCGGTGTCATGACGGCAATTTCAAGCGGGGGTTTGGAAAAGGTGATCGGTTCGGAAATGCCGTCCGAATCGAGGTCATAGTGAAACGTGCCGTCAAAGCGTGGTGCGGCGCCCTTTGCGACAAGCTCGGCCGGGCCACCCTTCGGATCATGCCGCGCGGTCATCCTGTCGGGGTCGTAAAGGAATGCGATCTCCTGTTCAGTGTCCGACAAAAACCCGGTCAGGGCGCGCCGCGCCCGCAGTTTGAAATGGGCGGCAAACGTTTCGAGCGCCCGCACGGTTGACCGCCTGGCGGTGGTATCGGGTGCCTCGATGATGGTGACGGCATCGGCATCCATGGCCTGAAAGACATGGCCAAGGGCCTGCAACTGCATGTCGCGGGTGATCTGGTAGCGTGCCGAAAGCTCCCGGTCCAACAGCAACCGCCCGGCATCGTCAAAGAGGGCGTTGAACCATTCGACGTTGTAGGTGGCGATGCGCATGCCGGGGCGCCTCAGGCGGCGCGCCGGGCGGAAATCGCTTCCCAGGCCTCGTTGATCGCGATCAGGCGGCGCTCGGCCAGCTTGACCGCCTCGGCGGGAACGCCGCGCGCGATCATCGCATCGGGATGGCTTTCGCGGACGGCCTGTTTCCACGCCGCGCGTGCATCCGCGAGGGTGGCATCGGGTCCGATGCCCAGCACATCATAGGGATCGCGCGGCGCACCGTCGACGAACCGCGCCCGCACCACGCGGTAGCATCGCGCATCCAGGCCAAAGATCGTCGCCACCTGTTCCAGAAACGCATCCTCTTGCGGGTGATAGGCCCCATCGGCCATGGCGATGGCAAACAGCCCCTCCAGCAGGTCAATCAGCACATTGCGGTCATCGGCGCACAGGGCCTCGCCCTCTTTGCGAAACAGTGCCGCGACCTTGCGCGCATAGGTGTCGAACCCCGCCACGTCCTGTCGGGCCAGATTGAAGACACGTGCGGCGTTTTCCTCTTCGTCGGGGGCCATCGCAAAGATGCGGCGGAACACGCTGACCTCGTCGCGGGTGACGGTGCCATCCGCCTTGGCCATCTTTGCACCGAGCGCGATGACGGCGATGGTAAAGCCGATCGAGCGTTCCGGGGCAGGGGCGTTGCGCAGCCGGTCCAGAACCACCGACAGCCCTTCGCCGGCGGCAAGGGCAGACAGGGCTTCGGCGATACGGGTCCAGATCGACATGACGGCGCCACCATAGCCTGCGACCTGCCGCTTGTCAGGACAGGATTTTCTGCATCAGCACAAGGTCGAGAAAGCGGCCCCATTTCCAGCCGGCCTCCGGGATGCGGGCGATATGGGCATAGCCGAGTGCGGCATGAAAGGCCTGCCCGCCGGTGTTTTCGCCCGAGATTCCGGCGATCATCTGATGCGCACCGCCGCTGCGCGCGTGATCTTCCAGCACCGCCATCAGCGCGCGGCCCAGCCCCTTGCCGCGTGCGCCGTCACTCAGATGCACCGAATGCTCCATCGAGCGCGCATAGCCGTTGCCGCCGCGAAACTGGCCATAGCTGGCAAAGCCCACGACGTCGCCCGCCGCTTCGGCCACCCAGATGCCGTGACCGGCGGACCAATGCCCTGCAATCTGCGCCGCGACGCCGTCCGGCGTTTTCAGGGTGGAGGAAAAGTTGTGCGTCGTGGTGGCGATCACAAGGTTCCAGATGTCGGTGACGGCCTGCGCGTCGCGCGCCACGGCAGGGCGGATCATTGCAGCAGCCTTTTCCCATGCGGCGTCGCGACCTCGGCCCGGATTGCCTTGACCGGCCCGTTGGTGATCACCACACGCGGATCGGCCAGCCGCCCGGCCAAGGCCGCGCGCAGGGCGTCGGCACGGGGATGCGTGACCTCCAGCCGCTCCAGCCGCGCGCCGCTGTCGGGCAGAACCCGCGTCGGATGCGCGGGGCCTTGCCACTGGATCAGTGCAGGATAGGCCGCATCATAGGGCAACTGCCCATCGCCGGGCACCGCCATCTGCCAGCGCAGGTCGCCGCGCGCAAACTCCATCGCCACCCCTGCACGGTCCGGGGCATCCGCGAGGGCAGCCCCAAGATCGTCGCAGGCGACAACCCAGTTGGCCAGCCGCGGCGGCCCCTGAAACCTGTCCAGATCGAACCAGCGCGGACGGTCCGGCGCGGGCAGGGCAGGGTCCACCGCGATCACCTCCAGATACACATCCCCCAGACCCAACAGACGGTTATGCGTGCCCATCGCCAGATGCTGCCCGCCGCCCGCCAAGGCCAGGCCCAGGGCCGCCTCGACCGCCGCGACGCCCTCGGCCAGGGATGCCGCCGCCACCGCCAGATGGTCCAGCCTCATGCGGCCTGCGGCCCCCTGACGACAGCCTGGGCCTTCAGCGCCAGCGCCAGCGACGCAAACCGCGCCTGCGCGACCTCGCCGAAAAGCCCCCTGCCATCATCTGTCAGCCGCAGTTCCAGCACGCGCTTTTTCGCCTGCCAGATCAGGGCACCGGCCCGTGCGGGATCGCCGACCGAAAACATCGCGCCGAACCGCATCGCCTTGCCCAGCACCTCGGCATCCCACATCTCGTCCTCGGTCAACAGGCGGAACAGCGGCTCCATCCGCGACCCGGCCCGGCTGTTCTTGTATCGGTGCAACAGCGCCAGCCCAAGAAACACCCGGCCCGGATGGTCAAGACCGCCCAGATTGGCGCGCGTCGCGTTGTCGAAACACGCCTCGGCCCGGTAATCTGGATGCGCGCGCCAGGTCGTGTCATGCAGCAGGCACGCCGCCTTGATCAGCCGCAACCGTTCGCGCGACGCGCCTTCAAAGATAGGTTCAAGAAATTCGTACAGTTTCTTGCCAAAGCCGGGAATGCGGGCCGAGGTCATTTCCGACATCCGCGCCGCCTCGATCAGGGGATCGCGCGCGCGCAGCCGTTCGGGCATCTGTTCGTACAGCAGACCCTCGCGGATGCCATAGGCCGACACGTCGATTTCCGACGGCTTCAGCGCCCGGATCACCTCGCGCAGGACTTCGCTGGCCAGCGGCACCAGTTCCATGCGTTCCAAGGACGTGCCGGTGCGCCCGCGCAGGACCGCAAGGTCGTTGGCCGCCAGCCAGTCCAGCGTATCGAGCAGCGATTTCGGCTGCATCCTGTATTCGTGCAGGACGGTCAGCGGATAGTTGCGCCGTTCCATGTCCAGCCGCGCGATCACGCGCCAGGACCCGCCCACCAGATAGATCCGCTCGCCCTCGGATTTCAGAATCGCCTGGGCTTCCTTCAGCGTCTTGCGGATGTGATCGGCGCGCAGTTCGGACGACGGCGCCACCTGTTGCAGCCGGAACGGGCCCAGCGGCGTCGACACCCGTCTGCCGACCTTGCCATCGCCGATCCGCGCCAGTTCCATCGAATTGCCGCCGATGTCGCAGACGATCCCCTTGGCCTCGGGCCAGCCGAGCAGCACGCCCTGCGCCGACAGCCGCGCCTCTTCGTCGCCGTCGATCACCCACATGCGCAGGCCTGTTTCCGCCAGCACCTCGGCCTGAAACTCGGGGCCATCGGCCGCCTCGCGCGTGGCGGCCGTCGCCACCACCGTCATGGGGTTGATGTTCATGCCCCTGGCCAGAAGCGCGAAGCGTTTCAACGCCGCCAGCGCGCGCCGCTTGCCCTCGGGGTGCAGGTGGCCGGTTTCGGCCAGACCCTTGCCCAGACCGCACATGATCTTTTCGTTGTAGAAATAGGCCGGGCTGCGGGCCGCGCCGTCAAAGACCACCATCCGGACCGAATTCGACCCGACATCCACGACGCCGACGCGGCTGAGCGCGCGGGCCATCGGGTCATCGAAGATCGGTTTGCCAAAGGGTCCCCAGTCCTCGTCCGGACCCTGCACGCCTGCACCGTCACCATCTGCAGCCATTGCCTCACCCCCCGCAGACGATCATCTTTCCAGCGCCGTCCTGCCCGGACAAATAGACCGCAGGGCGGGCCAAGGCAACCGGAACGGGACCGGCTATTCCGCCGCGGCCGGGCCTTGCAGTTCATCGCGCGACCGGGCAAGGCGCGGCACGTCCTTGGCCCCGGCCGATCCGCGCCCCGACAGCGAGGGATTTTGCATGAAGAAGGTGTGGCAGGAAAACGGATCCGGTCCGGCCGCGGCGATGTCGCGGTCATAGCGTCCGGTCGCATCCAGCACCCAGCTTTGTGCCTGGTCCGCCAGATTGGCCGCCATGATCTGGCTCATGATCTGGGCCTTGACGGTGGGGTTCTTCGCTTCGACCAGGGTTTCCACCCGGCGGGTCAGATTGCGCTCCATCCAGTCAGCCGACGAAAAGAACACCCGCGCGTTCTTTGCAGGCAGTCCGTGGCCGTTGCCAAAGCAGACGATCCTGCTGTGTTCCAGGAACCGCCCGACGATGGATTTGACCCGGATATTTTCCGACAGGCCCTTGATTCCTGGGCGCAACCCGCAGATGCCGCGAATCACCAGACTGATCCGAACCCCGGCCTGGCTGGCGGCATAAAGCGCGTCGATCACGTCGGGGTCGATGACGGAATTCACCTTGCCCCAGATTTCCGCCGGGCGCCCGGCGCGGGCATGATCCGCCTCGGCCGCGATCAGCTCAAGCAGGCGGGGTTTCAGCGTGATGGGCGAGATGGCCAGGTTTTCCAGGTTTTCCGGCTGCACGTAGCCCGACAGGTAATTGAATACCTTGGACGCATCACGGCCGAGGGCCGCATCGCAGGTGAAGAACGACAGGTCGGTATAGATGCGCGCCGTGATCGGGTGATAGTTGCCGGTGCCATAATGGGTATAGGTGACAAGCTGATCGCCCTCGCGCCGGACCACGGTGCTGATCTTGGCGTGGGTCTTGTAGTGGATGAAGCCATAGACGACATGCGCGCCTGCGCGTTCAAGACGGCGCGACTGGCGGATGTTCGCGGCCTCGTCGAACCGTGCCTTCAATTCCACCAGCGCAGTCACCGACTTGCCCGCCTCGGCCGCTTCGCACAGGGCGCTGACGATGGGGCTGTCCCAGGATGTGCGGTAGAGCGTCTGCTTGATCGCCAGCACGTTCGGGTCGCGCGCGGCTTGTTCCAGAAACCGGATGACCAGATCGAAGGTCTCGTAAGGATGATGCAGCAGGATGTCCTTTTGCTTGATCGCGGCGAACAGGTCGTTGTCGTTATCCTCCACCCGTTCGGGAACGCGCGGGGAAAAGGGCGGCCACAACAGGTCCGGCCGCGACGACAGCACCAGTTCCTTCAGGTCGGCGACACCCATCAGGCCGCGCACCTCCACCACCTCCGCGTCGGTGACAGCCAGTTCCTCCATGATCAGTTCGCGCAGTTCCGGCGGGGCGCCCGCCGACATCTTCAGGCGGATCACCTCGCCCCGGCGGCGGCGCTTCAGCGCGGTCTCGAATTCACGCACAAGATCTTCGGCCTCGTCCTCGACCTCCAGGTCGCTGTCGCGCAGCACGCGGAACATGCAGTGCCCCCGGTCGCTGTAGCCTGGGAACAGCATGTCCAGATGCAACAGCAGCAGTTCTTCCAGTGGCAGGAAACGGTGTTCGCCGTCGCGGCTGGGCAGGGCGACGAACCGCGCGATCTGCTGGGGGATGGGCAACAGCGCCAAAAGGCCGCGCCGGTCGGTCTTGCGCTCCAGTTCCAGCGCCAGCGAAAAGCCGGTATTGGGGATGAACGGGAACGGGTGCGCGGGGTCGATGGCCAGCGGTGTCAGCACCGGAAAGACCGAAGCGAGAAAATACGCCTCCATCGCCTTCAGGTCGCGCACCGTCAGTTTTGACCGCGTCAGGATGGTGATCCCGGCGGCATCCATGCCCTTTTTCAGCGAGTTGAAAACGGTTTGCTGCGTCGTCATCAGACGCCGCGCGTCGGCATGCACCAGTTTCAGCTGTTCCGCCGGGGTCAGCCCGTCGGTCGAGGGCGTTAGGTTGCCGTTGCGCACCTGCGCGCGCAGGCCCGCAACGCGCACGGTAAAGAACTCGTCCAGGTTGGTGGCCGAAATGGACAGGAACCGCAACCGTTCCAGCAAGGGCACCGCCGGGTTCGCCGCCTCGTCCAGCACCCGCCAGTTGAAGGCAAGCCAGCTGAGTTCGCGGTTGAAGAACCGTCTCGGACCGGTCTGGTCCGCCTGTGACAGCGCGACAGCGGGCGGAAAGGGCGACTGGAGAAAATCGGACAGGGACATGGGCGCGGCTTATGCCAGTCGATTGTGACGCAATCGTAACAGTCTTTCACTCATGATCGGTGCTGTCCAGATGCTCGGCCGCAAGACTGCGTGTAAGGGGCCGGCGGGTCGACAGTGCCAGGTGGTCCAGTGCGGCCACCAGCGATCCGGCGGCCGCCACGGACCGCTCCATCCGGGTCACGAGATAGGCCACAAGGTTCGGCGGCACCGCGATCTGGCGGTCGGCGAACAGCTTGACCAGCACCGCCGACAAGAGCGCGTCATCGGGCGCATCCAGCCGCGCCACATCGGTTGCCGCCATGCGGCTGGCAAGATCGGGCAGCGCCAGCCCCCAGTCGCGCGGCGCCCTTGCGGCCGTCAGCAAAAGCCGACCGCCCCCCTGCAGCACCATGTTGTGCAGATGGAACAGCGCGGTTTCCGCCGCCGGATCGCCGGCAACCCGGTCGGCATCATCGACCACCACCGACTGCCCCGGCCCGTGATCGCCCGCTGCCATGGTGGCACCGAAGCAGAATACGGCGCGCATTTCCGTCGCCCAGACATGCGCAAGATGGGTCTTGCCGGCCCCCGCAGGTCCGATCAGCAGCAGTTTCCCCTCCGGCCAGTTGCGCCAGCGCCCGACCGCCTCCAAAGCCAGCGCATTGGCAGGGGAGGCAAAGAAATCGTCGCGTCCATACCCCGCCCGGCGGCCCAGATCAAAGGTCAGCTGGCCCGTCACCGCGTCTCCTCGTCGTCGCTGCCGACATGGCCACGGTAGAGCGTGCTGGTCTGGTAGCGTCCGATGCCGAACCGCATCAGCACCCCGATCGAGGCCGCGACCGGCACCGCCACCAGCATGCCGACAAAGCCGAACACCGATCCAAAGGCCGACAATGCGAAGAGCAGCCAGACCGGGTGCAGGCCGACCGACTTGCCCACCAGTTTCGGCGTCAGAATGTTGCCTTCGATGAACTGCCCTGCGGCAAAGATCGCCGCGACGATGCCAATCGACACCCAGTTGCCCCAGAACTGGAACAGCGCCAGCCCGATCGCCAGCATGCCGCCGACCAGCGATCCGACATAGGGAATGAACGTGATCGCGCCCGCGATTGCGCCCACGATCAGACCGAACTGCAGGCCCGCCAGCATCAGCGCGATGGAATAGAACGTGCCCAGCAGCAGACAGACCGACAGTTGCCCGCGCACAAAGCCCGCCAGAACCTTGTCGATCTCGCGCGCCAGTTGCCGCACCGTCGCGGCATGGTCGCGCGGCAGCAGCCTGTCGATGCGCGCCACCATGTGGTCCCAGTCCAGCAGCAGGTAGAACGCCACCACCGGCACGACCACGATGAAGACCACCGCCGAGATCACGCCCAGCGCCGACGAGATCACGCCGTTGGCCAGTTCGGCGCCGCGCGACTGGATCGTTGCGGCGATGTTGGCCAGTGTCTGGCGGATGGTCGAGGTGTTGTCGGCAAGGTCGGGGAACCGTTCAATCAGAAAGGTCTGCATCCGCCGCGCAATTTCCGGCGCGGAATTGACCAGCGCCGTCAACTGGTTGACCAGCGTCGGAATGATCGCCAGCACCAACAGGATCACCGCCAGCAGGGCGACCAGAGAAATCACCGTGGTCGCGGCGACGCGGCTTAGCCCTGCGCGTTGCAGCCTGTCGGCGACCGGATCAAGGAAATAGGCAATCGCCCCGCCGACCAGGAACGGCAAAAGCACGTTGCCGAGAAGCCAGAGCAGGATGAAAAAGACGACTGCGGCAATGCCCCAGTATCTTGCTTGAGCCGACAGAGGCAGAGCCATGCGCGATCCCCGATCCGTTTTCAGACATATCGCGCGTGCCCCGCCCCCATGCAAGGGGCGGGGTCCGACAGGATCAGTGGCAGGCAGGGTGCTTGCCCGGCAGCAGCACTTTGTCGATCAACTGGATCACGCCGTTGGCAGCACGCAGTTGTCGCCGTGGTCCCAAAAGTGCCCCGGTCAGACAGCCCATGTTTGCGGGCTTGAGAAACATCCTCACTTCCCCGCAGCCAGCGCCGCAAAGGCATCGCTGGCCGGCCCGCAGACGATCAACGGCCGTGCGGAAAGCCGCTGTCAGCATGACCCCGTTGCTGTTGCGGCTGGCCGGCGGGACCTGACAAGGCGCAGGCGCGGTTTTCCGCCTCGGGTGCGCTTTGTGACGTGATCCGCGAGACCTTCGCCGGTTGGGGCCTGACGGGGACCGAAGTGGATGTGGGTTTTCTGGCGCTGAAGGGCCTCGATGCCGCCGAGATCGCGGCGATGCGGGGGTCGGCCCAGGGCACGGTGCGCGCGCAACTGACAAAAATCTATGCCAAGGCAGGCGTGTCGAACCGTGCCCAGTTCGCCGCGCTGTTCGTCGAGGACCTGCTGGGCGGCCGGCTGATCCCGCAAAGCGCCGCCGCCGAATGGCAAGGGGAGCCACGCGCCCTTGTCGGCCATGCTTGCGGGCAAGGGGCCGTCCCGATAGGAACGGGGCGCAACATCCCGATCCGATAGGCCCGCCATGCGTCTGACCCGCTATTTCCTGCCCGTCCTCAAGGAAAACCCTGCCGAGGCGCAGATTGTCTCGCACCGCTACATGTTGCGGGCCGGAATGATCAAGCAGCAGGCGGCGGGCATCTATTCCTGGCTGCCGCTGGGTCTGCGCGTGCTGCGGCGGATCGAGGCCATCGTGAACGAGGAGCAGCAGCGCGCGGGCCACATCCCCCTGTTGATGCCCACCCTGCAACCCGCCGACCTGTGGCGGGAGTCCGGCCGCTACGGCGACTACGGCGAGGAAATGCTGCGCATCACGGATCGGCAGAAACGCGACCTGCTTTATGGTCCCACGAATGAGGAGATGATCACCGACATCTTCCGCGCCCATGTCACCAGCTACAAGGACCTGCCGCTGACCCTTTATCACATCCAGTGGAAGTTCCGGGACGAGATGCGGCCCCGGTTCGGCGTGATGCGGGGGCGCGAGTTCCTGATGAAGGACGGCTACAACTTCGACGTCGACAAGGCCGCAGCCCTCCACGCCTATAACCGCCACATGGTCAGTTATCTGCGCACCTATGAACGCATGGGTCTGACCGCTATTCCGATGCGGGCCGACAGCGGTCCCATCGGCGGCGAGGACACCCACGAGTTTCTGGTGCTGGCCGCGACGGGGGAGTCTGAGGTGTTTTTCGACTCCGCCGTCACCGAGTTGAAACTGGGCGCGCGCGAGGTTGACTATGACGACCGCGAGGCTGTGGCGGCGGTCTGCCGCGAATTCACCACCCTTTACGCCCGCACCGATGAAACCCACGACCCGGCGCTTTTCAACGCCATCCCCGAAGAACGCCGCAAGGTCGCGCGGGGGATCGAGGTCGGGCAGATTTTCTACTTCGGCACCAAGTATTCCGAACCGATGGGGGCGGCGGTCGTCACCGCCGACGGGGCCCGCGTGCCGGTCGAGATGGGGTCGCACGGGATCGGCGTCAGCCGCCTCTTGGGCGCGATCATCGAGGCGAGCCACGACGACAAGGGGATTATCTGGCCCGAAGGCGTGACGCCGTTCCCGGTTGGCATCGTGAACCTGAAACAGGGCGATGCGGGCACGGATGCTGCCTGCGATGGGCTTTACAAGGCGCTGATGGCCAGGGGGCTGGAGCCGCTTTATGACGACCGCGACGAACGGGCAGGGGCCAAGTTCGCGACGATGGACCTGATCGGGCTGCCCTGGCGGATCACCGTCGGGCCGCGCGGGCTGGCGAACGGGGTGGTCGAACTGACCAGCCGTCGGACAGGCGTTTCAGAGGAGATGCCGGCGCAAGCCGCGGTCGCGCGCGTCGCCGAGATTTACGCCGGGATCTGATCGGCTGTTCCGCAGCAAGGCGCGGTCGGCGCCCGGACAACCGGCAAGGATGCTCGGGTCGGCCCCAGGACCCCAGACCTGCGGCCAGATGGCTGCGCGACAGCGCGACGGGTTCAGGGGCGATAAAAAGGGCCGCGACAAGGCGATCCTGATCGAGAAAGGCAAGGTGGCACAGGCCGCGGGCCGGATCGGCAAAGGTCATCTGCGGGGCATCAAGACCAAAAAGCCGCGCGACCCGGTCCGAGATCATCACCCGCAAGACGGCGTTTCCGTGGGTGTTTGTCACCTTGGCCAGCGTTGCGGGACCAAGACCCATATCGGCGGCATCGGCGGGATGGATTTCCAGGAACGGTTCGGCGCGTTGCTGCGACAGGCTGGGCGACAGACCAGTGCGTGTCATTGTGTGCCACTGATCGCGGATTGCGACAGCAGTTCAGGCTCTAGCTGTGAGTTCTAATGAGGTTGTTCACCCGGAACGGGGTTAGGCTGCAATCGCCAAACTCCAGCCGAGGACCCGCAAGGATGAACAAACTCCTGAGACTTCACAGCTAGGTCCTTTTGCAGCAGATAGCCCGCCGCCGGGTCGAGCTGGCGTTCCATCAGGTGGCCCATCAGATGGATCACCGTGACCTCCGCCCCGCGCCCCGCCATGCCAGCGGCAGCCGCAAGGCCCGGAAGGCCCCCACCGATCACCACGGCCTTTTTGCCCGCGGCTGAGGCTGCGATCATCGCGTTGGTATCCTCAACGCCGCGGCAGGTGTCGCCGGGCAGGTCCTTGCCGGGAACGGGGATGATGAACGGGGCAGCGCCGGTGGCGATCACCAGCTTGTCATAGGGCGCGCTGCCACAGCTCGAATAGAGCGGCGGTTTTCGCAGTCGGTCCTGACCACGGCCTCGCCAAACCGGCAGCCGACGCCTTTCGCGGCATACCAGTAGGCGTCATGGGTGACGATCTCGTCATAGGTATTCTCCCCGGACAGCATGGGCGACACAGCCCGAATGGCCGATGATGCTGACAAACTCGCCCTTTTCGATGTTCAGGCGGATGTCGTTCAGCACCTGCGCCTCGCGCCCACCCCGCCAAGGGGAAAGATTTCACGACGCGGTCGATCTTGAGATAGCTCATGTTCATGCCCCTTAGGGGCTTTGTTGCGCAAATGCGATGAAGGAGTCACGTTGTGAATCCGGCGTGGTAGCTTGTCTGGATGAGCAGACCGAAGCCCTCGACCTACCGCACCTCGAGCTGGCATGACTATAAGGCAGCACTCGCGAAGCGTGGCTCGCTGTCGATCTGGTTCGATCCCGAGACCCAGTGGCTGGCCGCGCCGACCGGCAAGTGCGGGCGGCAGCCCGTTTTCACCGACGCCGCGATCCAGGCCTGCCTGACGCTGAAGGCGCTCTTCGGACTGCCGCTTCGGCAAACGACAGGGATGGTGGCAAGCCTTCTGGAACTGGCCGGTCTGGATTGGCCGGTGCCGGACTTCAGCACATTGTGCCGCCGCCAGAAGACCCTGACCGTCCACATCCCCTACCGTTCCAGCACCGGTGCGCTGCACCTCTTGATCGACAGCACCGGTGTGAAGGCGGCAGGCGACGGCGAGTGGTCGGCAAAGAAACACGGGCCTTCGAAGCCGCGGGACTGGCGCAAGGTTCACCTCGGGATCGATGCGGAAACGCTGGAAATCAGGGCCATCGAGATCACCGGCAGCCGGGTTGGCGATGTCGAGCCGGTAAGCGCCACCGGTTCGAGCGAACCGGCGAGGCATATTGCCCGACCTGCTGGACCAGATCCCCGCCGATCAGCTCCTCGGCATGGTCACTGCAGATGGGGCCTATGACACGCGGGCCTGCCACGCCGCCATCGCGGCGCGCGGGGCAGCGGCGGTCATCCCGCCCCGCAGGAACGGCAAGCCGTGGAAGGAACCGACCGCTGGGGCGATGGCGCGCAACGAGGCGCTCCGCAGTTGCCGCCGCCTCGGCCGGGCGATCTGGAAACGCTGGACCGGCTACCACCGACGAAGTCTGGTCGAGGCAAAGAGGCGCTGCTTCAAGCTCCTCGGCGAGCGCGTCATGTCGCGCGACTTCGACCGCCAGGTCGCC
>JAJNPS010000023.1 GCA_021155205.1 Rhodobacterales bacterium | reverse complement strand
GTTTCCCGGCGCGCGCGCCATTCTCTTGTCCCGCCGGGATCACATCCCGAGGGACGCCTTGTAAAGCGCGATCTGGCTGTCTCGCCCGATCTCGTCGGTGATCTTTTCCCAGGCGGCGGCAATCGCGTCGGCGGTTTCCTGCGCCGATTTGTAGGTGCCCGCATAGCCCTTGGCCAGTTCATCCTCGGCAATCGAATAGTACTGGAAGATGCCGGGAATGCGCGGCTCGATCGCGGCGTTGGGGTGGTTGTAGCTGTCGCGGTTCGACCCAAGGTAGTCCTCGACAAAGGCCCGGTCATAGCCCGCCGCTTCCCATTCCTCAAAGTTGAAATGCGAGTTGCGGTAGGGCTGGAAGCCGGAAGGATATGCCGCTGTCCAGAGCGAGATGTCCTTGCCGCCCAGATGGGCCGCCGCCGACCAGGCTGCCTTGCGCTTCTTCTCGTCGGCCGAGACGCGGTTGGTCACATAGATGCCCCAGCCGAGATAGGCGAGGTTCGGGGCAAAGTTCTCTTTTTCTTCCCAGGCGCCGGCCTTGGAATTGTAGACCTTCTTGGCACCGGGGTTGATGTCAAAGCCGACGACATCGCCCACGACAGAAGTGTCCGAGGTGCGCGCGCTGGACCCCACATCGCCCCACCAGGTCAGCGCCGTGCCCGTGCCTGCAAGGAACTGGCTGAATGCCGTGGTGCCGGGGTCGGCGTTGATCTGGTCGGCCGGATAGGCATTCGCGGCGATCAGGTCCATCACGTCCTGGATGGCCTGCACCCAGGCCGGGTTGTTGACGCGCGGCTTCATCGTGTCGGGGTCGAAGAGCCAGGCCGGGTCGTCGGGATGCTTGGCATAGGCCGATGCCCGGTCCTCGAGGAAGTAGAACCCGAATCCGCCCCAGCCCTTGAGCGGGTCGAGGAAGCCATAGGCGGGCTGTCCGGTCAGCGGATCGGTCTTGCCTTTCAGCGCGATCGACATGGCGTTGACCTCGTCCCAATGCTTTGGCATGTCTGCCAGTCCCGAGATCGCGCCGTCGCCGAAATAGTCCTTGCGATAGGCCAGCGTATGGGCGTCGCCGTCGATGGTGATGCGGTAGGACTTGCCGTTCCACGTGCCGACCGGCGGCTGCAGGTAGGCCACCAGGTCATCCGCCTCGATCTGCGTCTTTACCCAGTCGGGCATCTCGTCCAGAAGGCCGCGACCGGCGGTGTCGCCCTCGAACGGCGCGCCCATCTCGATGATGTCGAAATCGACCGTGCCGGTGGCGATGGCCTGCTGGAGGCGGGGATTGTAGTCGGCCTGCGCCAGGTCGATCCAGTTGATCTTGGCGCCGGTATAGGTCTCCCACGACTTCAGGAACCCGCGGAACAACAGGTTGTGAAGGTTCTGGTTGTTCAACCCCATGAACGTCAGCTCGACCCCCGCAAACTCGCCCTCGGCGACATTTGCCTTGGTCGGGCCAAGCGTCATCTCGCCGACCTTCTGCCAGTCGGCATCGGTGGGTGATCCCTTGCCCACGCCGGGGATCTTGAGGATCTCGGCGCGCACATTGTCCTGTGCGGCGGCCGGGCGCACCGACATCGGCAGGACCGACAGCGCGGTCATTGCCGTCGCCCCCTGCAGCAGGCGGCGGCGGCTTAGCCTTGCGCGCACCATAGCATCATAAATCTCGACTTTCACGGTCAGTCCTCCCTGAGTTTGCGGCCCGGATGTCGTTGGACAGGGGCCGCGGTATTGGTCTTGGTGTTCGGAAACATGGCCAAAGGCTGCGCCGTCAAAGCCTGGCACCGGCGACCCGGACAGGGCCTGACGGCCGCCCCCGATGACGCCTGTGATGCCGCGCAGCCAGAGCCTCCCTCCTCTGTCGTGGACCAAGCTTCGCAAGGGGGACGCAGCCTGTCAAGATTCTAACATGTTAGCATGACAGCGTGTGGACAGGCCCCGGATGCTCGGCTACTTCTGTGGGCGAAGTCGGGGCGAGGGGATGCGGCGTGGCCGAAGTAACGATCCGGGACCTGAGCAAAAGCTATGGCGGGATGCAGGTCATCCACGCGCTGGACCTGGACATCCGCGATGGGGCATTTGCCGTTCTGGTCGGCCCGTCCGGCTGCGGCAAATCCACGCTTTTGCGGATGATCGCGGGTCTGGAGGAAATCTCGGGCGGCAAGATCGCCATCGGTCCGCGCGTGGTCAACAACCTGCCGCCGTCAGAACGCGACATCGCGATGGTGTTCCAGAACTATGCGCTTTACCCGCACAAGACGGTCGGGGCCAATATGGGCTTTGCGCTGAAGATGCGCGGCGAGGACAGGGCGACCGTGGATCAGAAGGTCCGGCGCGCGGCCGAGATTCTGGGTCTGACGCCCTATCTTGACCGCTATCCCCGCGCCTTGTCGGGCGGCCAGCGCCAGCGCGTCGCGATGGGGCGCGCCATCGTGCGCGATCCGCAGGTGTTCCTGTTCGACGAACCCCTGTCCAACCTGGACGCGAAACTGCGCGTGCAGATGCGCACCGAAATCCGCGAACTGCACCAGCGGCTGAAGACCACGACGGTCTATGTCACCCATGACCAGATCGAGGCGATGACGATGGCCGACCAGATCGTCGTCATGCAGGCGGGCCGGATCGAGCAGGTCGGCGCCCCGCTGGAGCTTTATGACCGCCCGGCCAATACCTTTGTCGCGGCCTTTATCGGCAGCCCGTCGATGAACATGATTCATGGCAAGGTTGCCGGGCACATGGTCGAGACGGAAACGTCCAGGCTGCCCCTTCCGCCCGATGTCATCCTGCCGGACGGGACCGCGGTCATCTACGGCATCCGCCCCGAACATCTGGGCTTTGCCGATGCGGGTCTGTCGGGCATCGTCGCGGTGGTGGAACCGACCGGCTCCGAGATGCATGTCGTGGCGCGGGTGGACGGTCAGGATGTCACGGCGGTCTTTCGTGAACGCGTGACGGTCAGGCCGGGCGATGCGATCACGCTGGCCCCGGTGGCGGCGAACGTGCATGTGTTTGACAAGGCCAACGGCCAAAGACTGAACTGACGGGGGATCACATGCTCAAAGGCATCGACAACCGGCTGAACGCCGAGGTTCTGGGGTGTTTGCGCGCCATGGGGCATGGCGACGTGCTGATCCTGGCCGATACCAACTTTCCCGCCGACAGCGTTGCCCGGCACACCGCGCTTGGCACCTTGTTGCGCATGGACAATCTGACCTGCGGAGAGGCGGCCGAGGCGATCCTGTCGGTCTATCCCCTGGACACCTTTGTCGAGGATTTTGCCGGCCGGATGGAAATCGTCGGTGATCCGCGCACCGTGCCCCCGGTGCAGGCCGAGGTGCAGGCGGCGATCGACCGGGCCGAGGGCAAGGCCCGCCCGATGATCGGGATCGAGCGGTTCGCGTTCTATGACATGGCGAAAAAGGCCTATGCGGTGGTCCAGACCGGGGAGCGCCGGTTCTATGGATGCTTCATGCTGCGCAAGGGCGTGATCCCGCCGGAGGCATGAGGTGACAAAGCCCATCGTGATCCTTGGCATCTTTGTCGCCGACACCGCCTATCGCGCCGACCGCCAGCCGAAGATGGGCGAGACGATCCTGGGCAAGTCCTTTGTCCTCGGGCCCGGTGGCAAGGGGTCGAACCAGTCCGTCGCCGCCGCGATGGCGGGCGGCCGCACCCATTTCATCACACGGCTTGGCGATGACGCCTTTGCCGAGATTGCGCGGGCAACCTGGGCCAGGGCGGGAGTCCATCCGGAGGTCAGGGTCGATATCGACAGCTATACGGGTGCGGCCTACATCTTCATCGAAGAGGCGACCGGCAACAACGCGATCATCGTGGCGCCGGGGGCGGCGGGGCGGGTCAGCGCCGAAGATGTCGAGACGAAAAAGGCGCTGATCGAAAGCGCCTCGATCTTCGTCACCCAGTTGGAACAGCCCATTCCGGCGGCCCACCGCGCGCTGGAAATCGCACGGGCGGCGGGGGTGACGACGATCCTGAACCCGGCCCCGGCGGCGGCGCTGACCGACGCCATGCTCGCACTGTGCGACTATGTCACGCCCAACGAAACCGAGGCGGAAATCCTGACCGGAATCCCGGTGCGGACGGTCGCCGATGCGGAACGCGCCGCCGATGTGCTGATCGCGCGGGGCGTCGAGGCGGTGATCATCACCCTTGGGTCCAACGGCGCGCTTTACCGCGACACAATCCGCTCGGTGCATGTGCCGGTGATCAGCGCGGGGCCGGTGGTAGAGACGACCGGGGCCGGGGACGCCTTCAACGGCGGTTTTGCGGTCGCGCTCTCCGAAGGCCGCGATGTAGTCGATGCCGTCCGGTTCGGTTGCGCCACCGCGGGCATTTCCGTCACCCGGCCCGGCACGGCGCCGTCGATGCCCGCGCGGGCCGAGATCGACGCGCTGCTTTCGCGAATCTGATTTCACCTCTGCCCAAATATCCTGCGGGAGGTCCGGAGGGTGCAAAACCCTCCGGCGCCCTGTCAGGGGCACGCCATCTGGACCTATCTGCGCAATTCCACTGGTCCTAACGTAGCCAGCCGCGATCCCCGATGATAGGATCAAACGCGAACAGGCACCTTGCGGCAAAGGATCAGGGCGATGGACGGATTGATGAACGACATTTCGGACGTGATCGAGGCGGACCGCGCCCATGTCTGGCATCACCTCAGCCAGCACAAGCAGTACGAGACCACCGATCCCCGCGTCATCGTCGAAGGCAAGGGGATGCGCGTCTGGGATGCCAAGGGCAAAGAGCATCTCGATGCCGTCTCGGGCGGGGTCTGGACGGTCAATGTGGGCTACGGGCGGGAAAGCATCGCCAATGCGGTCCGCGACCAGCTGATCCAGATGAACTATTTCGCCGGTGCCGCAGGGTCGATCCCGGCCTCGCGCTTTGCCAAGAAGCTGATCGAGAAAATGCCGGGCCTGTCACGGGTCTATTTCGCCAATTCCGGCTCCGAGGCCAACGAAAAGGTCTACAAGATGGTGCGCCAGATTTCGCACCGTCACCACAAGGGCAAGAAGTGGAAGATCCTGTACCGCGAGCGGGACTATCACGGCACCACCATCGGCACCCTTGCGACCAGCGGCCAGCTGGAGCGCGCCGCGATGTACGGGCCTTACCCGGACGGCTTTGTGATGGTGCCGCATTGCCTGCAATACCGCGCGCAATGGGATGTGGCGGATTATGGCCGTCGCGCAGCGGATGCGATTGAGGAGGTCATCCTGCGCGAGGGGCCTGATACCGTGGGTGCCATCGTGCTGGAACCCGTGACC
Source organism: Rhodobacterales bacterium (assembly GCA_021155205.1). Taxonomy (GTDB): domain Bacteria; phylum Pseudomonadota; class Alphaproteobacteria; order Rhodobacterales; family Rhodobacteraceae; genus JAJNPS01. The sequence continues at coordinate 97,248 of JAJNPS010000023.1, read as the reverse complement.
GCAGGCGGCGGCGTGATCGTGCCACCGGAAGGCTATTGGGACCGCGTGCAGGAAATCTGCGCAAAGTACGACATCCTTCTTCATATCGACGAGGTTGTCTGCGGCGTCGGTCGTACCGGCACCTGGTTCGGCTATCAGCACTACGGGATCAAGCCGGACTTCGTGACCATGGCCAAGGGGGTGGCCAGCGGCTACGCCGCGATTTCCTGCACCGTCACGACCGAGGCCGTCTTTGAGATGTTCAAGGACGACGCCACGGACCCGATGAGCTATTTCCGCGACATCTCCACCTTTGGCGGCTGCACGGCAGGCCCCGCGGCGGCGCTGGAAAACATGCGCATCATCGAGGATGAGGGGCTTCTGGACAATACGATCCGGATGGGTGAGCGGTGCCTTGGCAATCTCCGCGCGCTGATGGACAAGCACCGCATCGTCGGCCACGTGCGCGGCAAGGGGCTGTTCCTGGGTGCGGAACTGGTGTCGGATCGCACCACCAAGGAGCCCGCACCGGAAAAGATGGTGCAGGCGGTCGTTGCCGACTGCATGGCGCAGGGCATCATCATCGGGGCCACCAACCGCTCGGTGCCGGGGTTCAACAACACGCTCTGCCTGTCGCCGGCGCTGATCGCGACGGCGGATGACATCGACCACATCACCGACGGGATCGGTCGGGCGCTGACGAAGGTGTTTGGCTGAGAGGACCGGAGTCTCTGGCGGGGATGTTTGGACAAGGTGAATGGGGCAGGGCGTTGACAGCCTTGCCCCTTCCGCATCCTTTGGGTCCAGCGCGTGTACGCGGATGAGGCCAGAATGTCGATCCCAGCCGAAGCCTTTGTCCTGCCCTCCGCCGCGCGGGGCAGTCTGCAGCAGCGCATCCGCCAGATGGTCACGGAGGCGGTCGTTTCGGGTCGTTTCCGCGCAGGCCAGCGGATGCCGTCCTCGCGCGGCCTGGCGGCGCATCTGGGGATCAGCCGGATCACCGTCACGCTGGCCTATGCGGAACTGGTCTCGTCGGACTATCTGACCGCGCGCGGACGGTCGGGGTATTTCGTGTCCGACACCGCCCCGCGGGCGCCGGACCTGCCGCAGCGGTCGCACCGGGCCGAGGCACCGGACTTTGCGCGCCTTTTGCGCCCGCAGGCTGCGCCGCCCCAGGTGGCGCGGCCCGCAGACTGGGAACGCTATGCCCATGCCTTCATCTATGGCCAGATCGACCCCGCCCTGTTCGATCATCAGAACTGGCGCCTGTGTGCCGTGCGGGCGCTGGGTCGGCGGGATTTCGCGGCGCTGACGCAGGACTATTACGACCAGGACGATCCCCTGTTGATCGAACATCTGCTTGGCACCATCCTGCCGCGACGGGGCATCGCGGCGGCACCGGACGAGGTTCTGCTGACGCTCGGCGCGCAGAACGCGCTGTGGATCACGGTCGCGGCGTTGCTGGGGCCGGGGCGAAGGGCGGCGGTGGAAAACCCGTCCTATCCGGGTCTGCGCAGCATTCTGGCGCCTTCCGGGACCGAAGTCATTCCGGTCGATGTCGATGCCGATGGCCTGCCGCCCGACCGCATCCCCAAGGCTGTCGATGTCGTCTTTACCACCGCCTCGCATCAGTGCCCGACAAATGCGACGATGCCGCTGGACCGGCGGCTGGCACTGTTGGAGGCCGCAGCGCGCGACGGGTTCGTGATCGTCGAGGACGACTATGAGTTCGAGATGAGCTTCCTCAAACCCGTCTCGCCTGCGCTGAAATCCCTCGATGCGGGGGGTCATGTGGTCTATGCCGGGTCGTTCTCCAAATCCGTCTTTCCCGGCCTGCGGCTTGGCTACCTTGTCGGGCCGCCGGTCTTTATCCGGGCCGCGCGCGATCTGCGCATGGCGGTGCTGCGTCATCCGCCGGGGCATGTGCAGCGCACGATGGCCTACTTTCTGTCGCTTGGGCATTACGACGCGCTGATCGCGCGCATGCGCAACGCCTATCGCAAGCGGCGGCAGGTGATGGAGGATGCCATTCACGACCACGGCCTGACCGTGGCGGGGCAGGGCGGGTTCGGCGGGTCCAGTTTCTGGATGCGTGCGCCGGACATGGTCGACACCGAGGTGCTGGCCACAAGGCTGCGCGCGGATGAGGTGCTGATCGAGCCGGGCCGCGCCTTTTTCGATCCCGCCAGCGCGCCGCGCAACCTGTATCGGCTGGGATATTCGTCGGTTCCGCCGGCGCGCATCCCCGACGGCATCTCCAAGATTGCGGCGGCCATCCGCCGTGGCGCAGGATAGGCTGCGATCTGGACCTAACGCGCCTTGGTCTCTGGCCCTAAGGCGGACTGGCGCCGGGCGATAGAACCGATGCAAGGCCGCAATCACGAGGATGATCACCATGAAGATGACCACCGAAGAAGCTTTTGTGAAAGTCCTGCAGATGCACGGGATCGAGCATGCCTTCGGCATCATCGGGTCCGCCTTCATGCCGATCAGCGACCTGTTTCCCAAGGCCGGGATCACGTTCTGGGACTGTGCGCATGAAGGGTCGGGCGGCATGATGGCGGATGGCTATACCCGCGCCACCGGCAAAATGTCGATGATGATCGCGCAGAACGGGCCGGGGATCACCAATTTCGTGACGGCGGCGAAGACCGCCTACTGGAACCACACGCCCTTGTTGCTGGTGACGCCGCAGGCTGCCAACAAGACCATCGGGATGGGCGGCTTTCAGGAAGTCGAGCAGATGGCGCTGTTTGCCGACATGGTCGCCTATCAGGAAGAGGTGCGCGACCCGTCCCGCGTGGCCGAGGTGCTGAACCGCGTGATCCTGAACGCCAGACGGATGAGCGCCCCGGCCCAGATCAACATGCCGCGCGACTACTGGACACAGGTGATCGACATCGACCTGCCCGCCATCGTGGAGTTCGAGCGTCCTTCGGGCGGCGAGGCGGCGATCCAGGCGGCGGCGGACCTGTTGTCAGTGGCGAAGTTCCCGGTGATCCTGAATGGCGCAGGTGTGGTGCTTGGCGGCGCCATCTCTGCCTCGATGCGGCTGGCGGAACGTCTGGATGCCCCGGTCTGCGTGGGATACCAGCATAATGACGCCTTTCCGGGATCGCATCCCCTGTTTGCCGGACCGCTTGGCTATAACGGCTCCAAGGCCGCAATGGAGTTGATTTCCGGGGCAGATGTGGTACTCTGTCTCGGTACCCGGCTGAACCCGTTTTCAACGCTCCCGGGATACGCGCTGGACTACTGGCCCAAGGCGGCCAAGATCATCCAAGTCGACATCAACCCGGATCGCATCGGGCTGACGAAGAAGGTCACAGTTGGCATTGTCGGCGACGCAAAGAAGGTCGCCGAGGCGGTTTTGGCGCGGTTGGCCTCTACCGCCGGTGACCATGGGCGCATGGAACGCAGAGCGAAAATTGCCCAGGTGAAATCGGCCTGGGCGCAGGCGCTTTCGTCGATGGATCACGAGGAAGACGATCCGGGAACTTCGTGGAATGACCGCGCGCGCCGCGCAAAACCCGACTGGATGAGCCCCCGCATGGCCTGGCGCGCGATCCAAAGCGCCCTGCCGCGTGAGGCGATCATTTCCAGCGACATCGGCAATAACTGTGCCATCGGCAACGCCTATCCGACATTCGAGGCGGGCCGCAAGTACCTGGCGCCGGGGCTGTTCGGTCCCTGCGGCTACGGCCTGCCGTCGATCATCGGGGCCAAGATCGGCTGTCCCGACATGCCGGTCGTCGGCTTTGCCGGGGATGGGGCGTTCGGCATCGCCGTGACCGAACTGACCGCCATTGGCCGTCCCGAATGGCCCGCGATCACCATGGTCGTTTTCCGCAACTACCAATGGGGCGCGGAAAAGCGGAACTCGACGCTTTGGTACGACGACAATTTCGTCGGCACCGAACTGGATGAAGGTGTGAGCTACGCCGGGATCGCCAAGGCCTGTGGCTTGCAAGGGGTGCAGGCGCGCACGATGGATGATCTGCGCGATGCCTTGTCTAAGGCGATCAGGGACCAGATGAACCACGGCAAGACCACCCTGATCGAGGTGATGATCAATCAGGAACTGGGGGAACCCTTCCGCCGCGACGCGATGAAAAAGCCGGTCGAGGTGGCGGGAATATCACGCTCGGACATGCGGCGGCAGGTGGCGGGGTGAGCGGGGCCAAAATTTTTCGCCGAAAAATTCTGGCCGGCGGGTGCCATGCCCTTTGACCTTGGAACCGGCGCGCTGGCATGGATGGCGACCGCGATTGTCGTTGCCGCCTTTGTGCGGGGTTATTCGGGGTTCGGCTATTCGGCGATGGTCATCGCGGCCTCCAGTCTTGTCACCAATCCGCTGAATTTCGTCGCCGTTGTCGTCATACTGGAAACGGCGATGTCCCTGCAGGCCGCCAGGGGCGCCGGGCCGGATGTGGACTGGCGCCGCGTCCGGCTTTTGATGGCGGGGGCGGCGATGGGGCTGCCGCTGGGTCTGTGGGGGCTGACATCGCTGCCCGAGGATCTGGCGCGGGTGGCGATTTCGCTCCTGGTGCTGACGATGTGTTTCGTGTTGCTGGCAGGCTGGCGGCTTGGCGGCGAAATCCACGGCGCGCCGTCCAACATGGGCGTCGGGCTTTTGTCGGGGCTGGCCAACGCGCCGGGCATGGGGGGGCTGCCGATCGTCCCGTTCTTTGCCGCGCAGCCGATGCAGGCGGCGGTGTTTCGCGCCACGCTGATCGCCTATTTCCCGCTGCTCGATCTTTACTCGGCACCCCTGTATTTCTGGGCAGGTCTGGTGTCCTGGGACACGCTTCGGGCATCGTTGATTGCCCTGCCGCTGACATTCCTGGGCAACTGGCTGGGCGGGCGGCACTTCTTTTCGACCGACCCGCAGGAGTTTCGCCGCTTTGCCATCCTGTTGCTGGCGGCACTGGCGGGTCTGGGCCTGGTAAAGGCGCTGCTGTGATCGGCGTGTTGAAACTGCGCGGCGCGACTTTTGGCATCATGTGTCGCGAACTGGACAGTTGCCGAAGCCAAGGATCGCCAGACTGGGCCTGCAGGGGGGCAGGGCACAAGATGGGAAAACAGCCGTGAGGCACCAGCCAAGGCTTGATCTGTCGCCGCCCGTCTCGGACGAGGTGCGCCACACCACCTGTTACATGTGCGCCTGCCGCTGCGGGATCAACGTGCACCTGAAATCAGGCAAGGTCAGCTATATCGAAGGCAACCGCGACCACCCGATCAACAAGGGCGTCCTTTGTGCCAAGGGGGCCAGCGGCATCATGCAGGTCACGGCACCGTCCCGCTTGCGCGCGCCGTTGCGCCGCGTCGGCCCGCGCGGGTCGGGGGCATTCGAGGAGATCAGCTGGGACGAGGCGCTGGCGCTGGCCGTCAGTTGGATGAAACCCTTGCGCGAAACGGCCCCGGAAAAGCTGGCCTTTTTCACCGGCCGCGACCAGTCGCAGTCCTTTACCGGCTGGTGGGCGCAGCAGTTCGGCACGCCGAACTACGCCGCCCATGGCGGGTTTTGCAGCGTCAACATGGCGGCGGCGGGCATCTACACCATCGGCGGCGCCTTCTGGGAGTTCGGCCAGCCCGACTGGGAGCACACGAAACTTTTCGTGATGTTCGGCGTGGCCGAGGACCATGACAGCAACCCGATCAAGATCGGCCTCGGGCGGCTCAAGGAGCGCGGCGCGCGGGTCATCGGGGTCAATCCGATCCGCACCGGCTACAACGCGGTGGCCGATGACTGGATCGGCATCACACCGGGAACGGATGGCCTGCTGATCCTGTCGCTGATCCATTGCCTCTTGGAGGCGGGCAAGGTTGATCTGGAATATCTTGCGCAGTTCACCAATGCGGGGCTGCTGGTGAACTCTGCCGAGGGCGCGGAAAAAGGCCTGTTCGCCAGGAACGCCGAAAGCCAGCCTTTCGTCATCGACAAGGTGACGCAGCATCCGGCGGCCTGGGATGGCAAGGGCGTGCAGCCCGACCTTGGCGCGGTCTGGCAGGGGAACAGGACGGTGTTTCAGCACATGGCCGAGATGTACCTGTCGCCGGACTACGCGCCCGAAGCGGTCGCCGACCGTTGCGGTGTGCGCGCGCCCCGCATCCGGGCGCTGGCGGCGGAACTTGCGGATGTCGCCTTCAACCATGCCATCGACATGGCGCAGCCCTGGACCGATTTTCGTGGCAACCATCACGTCTCGATGCCGGGGCGGCCGGTCAGTTTCCATGCCATGCGCGGGATTTCGGCGCATTCCAACGGCTTCCAGACTGCCCGCGCCCTGCACCTGCTGCAAATCCTGCTGGGAACGGTCGAGGTTCCGGGCGGCTACCGTCTGAAACCGCCCTATCCCAAACCGCTGGAGGCGCATCCGACGCCGCATTTCGTCACGACGCCGGGAAAACCCCTGTCCGGCCCGCATCTGGGCTATGTGCGCGGGCCGGACAATCTGTGCCTGTTGCCCGACGGCAGTCCCGCGCGGATCGACAAGGCGTTCTCCTGGGAAAATCCGTTCTCGGCTCATGGCATGATGCATATGGTCATCCCCAATGCCCATGCGGGCGATCCCTACCGGATCGACACGCTGTTTTTGTACATGGCCAACATGGCGTGGAATTCCTCGATGAACTCCGCCGCCGTGATGGAGATGCTGACGGACAAGGGGGATGACGGCAAATACGTCATCCCCCGCATCATCTATTCGGATGCCTATGCGTCCGAGATGGTCGCCTATGCCGACCTGATCCTGCCCGACACGACCTATCTGGAACGCCATGACTGCATCAGCCTGCTGGACCGCCCGATCAGCGAGCCGGATGCCGCAGGCGACAGCATCCGCTGGCCGGTGGTGGAACCTGATCGCCCCGGACATGCCGGCGTGCGCGGGTTCCAGTCGGTCCTGCTTGACCTTGGGGTGCGGCTGGGCCTGCCGGGCATGACCAATCCCGATGGCACGGCCAAGTTCAAAGACTACGCCGACTACATCGCGAACCACATCCGCCGCCCCGGCGTCGGCCCGCTGATCGGCTTTCGCGGTGATGGCACGGCGACGGGACGGGGCGATGCCAATCCCGAGCAGATCGCCGCCTATATCGCCAATGGAGGGTTCTATCAGGCGCATGTCCCGGACGCGGCGCGCTATTACAAGCCCTGGAACGCCGCCTATCAGGACTGGGCGGTGGCGACCTCGTTTTTCGAGACCCCGCAACCCTACCTTTTCAACATCTGGTCCGAACCGATGCGCCGGTTCCAGTTGGCCGCCGAAGGGTTCGGCGACCGCCAGCCGCCTGACCATCTGCGCGAGCGGCTGAAACAGTCGATGTCCCCGCTGCCGGTCTGGTATCCGCCGTTCGGCGACGAAGCGGACGGGTTTGATGTCCACGCCCTGACCCAGCGCCCGATGGACATGTACCATTCCTGGGGATCGCAGAATGCGTGGCTGCGCCAGATCAGGGGCAAGAACTACCTGTATATGCCGACAAAAATCTGGACCGAACATGGATTTCAGCCCGGCGACTATGCCCGTGTCACCTCGCCCAATGGCACCATCACCGTGCCGGTCGCCCATATGGCGGCGCTGAACGAGCATACCGTCTGGACCTGGAACGCCATCGGCAAGCGCAAGGGCGCCTGGGCGCTGGACGAAGGCGCGCCCGAGGCGACAGAAGGGTTCCTGCTCAACCACCTGATTTCGGAACTGCTGCCGGAGCAGGGCGACGGACACCGCTATTCGAACTCGGACCCGATCACCGGACAGGCGGCGTGGTTCGATCTGAAGGTGCGGATCGAACGGGTCGGGCCAAGGGATCAGTCCGAGCCGCAGTTTCCGCCCATTGCAGACCCCATGCCGGCCGGCGAAAATTTTTCGGCGAAAAATTTTCCGAGATCGGCGGTGCGCAAATGACCGCCCTTCCTGAAACCACCGCCAGGAAACTTGGCCTCGTCATCGACCTTGACACCTGTGTCGGCTGCCATGCCTGCGTCACCGCCTGCAAGGGCTGGAACGATCAGGGCTATGGCGTGCCCCTGTCCGACCAGAACCCCTATGGTGCGGACCCTTCCGGCGTCTTTCTCAACCGGGTTCACAGCTATGCGGTGCAACCCGTTGAGGGGTATGCACAAACGATCAATTTTCCGCGGTCCTGCCTGCATTGCGCAGATGCGCCTTGTGTGACCGTTTGCCCGACTGGCGCCAGCTACAAGCGTGCCGAGGACGGCATCGTGCTGGTGAACGAGGATGCCTGCATGGGCTGTGGCCTGTGCGCCTGGGCCTGCCCCTACGGCGCGCGCGAGATGGATGCCGATGCGGGCGTGATGAAGAAATGCACGCTATGCGTCGACCGCATCTACAACGAGAACCTGCCCGAGCAGGACCGCGAACCCGCCTGCGTGCGCACCTGTCCGACCGGCGCGCGGCATTTCGGCGATCTGGGCGATCCGGGCAGCGAGGTTTCGCGGCTTGTGGCTGACCGGGGCGGCTATGACCTGATGCCGGACATGGGCACACGGCCCGCCAACAAGTATCTGCCCCCGCGCGGCAAGGACCGGCCCGGCCAGGCGAGCCTTCTGGCGCCGCTTCTGGACATCAGGGCCACGGGTTTCGCGGGCTGGCTGGACAAGATGCTGGGCAAGATCTGAATGAATCCTGCACCCTCGGTCATCATCTTTTCGGTGCTGTCGGGCATGGGGTTCGGGCTTCTGGGCTGGCTGGGTGCCGGGGTCGTGCGCCCCGCCGGTCTGGCGGCGTTTCTGTGGTGGGGTCTTGGCTATGGGCTTGCCGTGGCGGGCCTTCTGGCCGCGACGTTCCACCTTGGCAATCCCCGGAACGCGATCCGGGCCTTTTCGCAGTGGCGCACCAGCTGGCTGTCGCGCGAAGCCTGGGCCTCCGTTGCGGGTTTGGTGGTCCTGTCCCCCGTTGCGCTGTCGGACTGGCTGGGTCTTGGCTGGCCGCGCCTTCCGGGCCTGATCGGGGCGGCGCTGGCCCTGTTCACGGTCATCACCACCGCGATGATCTACACCCAGATCAAGGCCGTGCCGCGCTGGCATCACTGGATCACGCCGGTCACGTTCCTGACCTTTGCGCTGACCGGCGGCGCGATCCTGGCCGGACAGCACCTTGTGGCGGCAGTGCTGTCGGTGGCGCTGTCGTTTGTTCTTCTGGCGGGGTGGCGCATCGGGGATGGTCAGTTCGCGCGGGCGGGGGCGACGCTGGGAAAGGCAACCGGGCTTGACCGCATTGGTGCGGTGTCAGTGTTCGAATTGCCGCATACGGGCGGAAATTACCTGACGCGCGAGATGATCCATGTCGTCGGGCGAAAGCACGCGCAAAAGTTGCGTTTTCTCGCGCTGGGTCTTGCGGGGGTGCTGCCTGCGATCCTCATGGCCTTGCTGCCGCAGGGCTGGGTGGTCAGCGCCCTGGCCGCCACCAGCCATCTGGCCGGGGCCTTTGCCGCGCGCTGGCTGTTCTTTGCCGAGGCGGAACATGTCGTCGGGCTGTACTATGGCGCGCATCGGGGCTGATCCGCGCCCATGCGCCATTTACAGCCAAGGTGCGGCTCGTCTAATCCTTTCGCGGACAATTCCAGCCAAGGTGCGCCCCGTGACCCTGACCTGTTTCAAAGCCTATGACATCCGTGGAAAGCTCGGGGACGAACTTAATCCTGCCATCGCGACCCGCATCGGGCGGGCCTTTGCCGAAACCCTGGGCGCGCGCCGCGTGGTCATCGGGCGCGACTGCCGCGCCTCGTCGGCAGAACTGGCGTCGGCCGCCATCGACGGCCTGCTGGGCGCAGGGTGCGAGGTTGTCGATCTGGGCCTGTGCGGAACCGAAGAGATGTACTTTGCCACCACCCATCTGGGCGCCGATGGCGGCATCGAAGTCACCGCCTCGCACAACCCGATGGACTATAACGGCATGAAGATGGTCAAGGCGGGTTCTGCCCCGCTGGACCCCGCGACCGACATGGCGACGGTCCGGGCGCTGGCCGAAAGCGGTGCCTTTGCCCCCGACCGGCCCGGCGGGAGGGTGACGCCGGACGCGGGCACCCGTGCCGCCTATGTCGCGCGGGTCCTGTCCTTTGTCGATGTCGCCGCACTCCGGCCCCTGCATGTCCTGGTGAATGCAGGCAACGGCACGGCGGGACCGACCTTTGATGCGATTGCCGGTGAACTGATGCGTCGCGGCGCGCCGTTGCGGGTCACGCGGATGCACCATGACCCGGATGGCAGCTTTCCGAACGGCATCCCGAACCCGCTGTTGGCGGAAAACCAGCCGATGACCGCCGATGCGCTGCGGTCCGCAGGTGCCGACATGGCGGTCGCCTGGGACGGCGATTTCGACCGCTGCTTTCTGTTCGACGAGACCGGGTCTTTCGTGCCCGGCGAATATGTCGTGGGCCTTCTGGCCGAGGTGTTCCTGGCCAAGGAGCCGGGCGCGACCATCGTGCATGACCCCCGCGTGGTGTGGAATACCCGCGATCTGGTGGCGCGGGCGCGCGGTGTGGCGCACCAGTCCAAGACCGGCCATGCGTTTTTGAAGCAGGCCCTGCGCGACACCGGCGCGGTCTATGGCGGCGAGATGTCGGCGCATCATTATTTCCGCGATTTCATGGCCTGTGACAGCGGCATGATCCCGTGGCTGCTGGTGGCGGAACTGATGGGGCGCACGAACCTGTCGCTGGCCGATCTGCTGGCCGCACGGCGTGCGGCGTTCCCATCCTCGGGCGAGATCAATTTTCGCGTGGCGGATGCCGCGGCATCGGTTGCGCGGGTGCGGGGCGCGTTCCATGCGCAGGCCGTGCTGGTGGATGAGATGGACGGCCTGAGCCTTGAATTCCCCGACTGGCGCCTGAATCTGCGATCGTCCAACACCGAGCCGCTTTTGCGCCTGAATGTCGAGTCGCGCGGCAATCCCGGTCTGGTGGCCGAGAAAGTGGCGACGATTTCAACCTTGCTGACCGCATAGGCGAACAAGCGCCCGAAAATTAGGCACCTGCAGGGGCAAAGACACGGCAAAGGGAAGGTTTCCGCGCCCGCAACCGGCGGTCCGGGACAAGTGGCGTTGCCAAGGGTTGGATCCTCTGATGACCATGATCCCGATGCAGTCAGCCGTTGCCCATGACCTCCTTTCCAGCCCGCGACACCAGCGCAGCCATGGGCAGGCGTCGGTCAGCCTTGCGCAGGTGGACGGCGCCGCGCGGCTTGGGCGTTTGCGGCAGGTCGGATCCGCCAAGGCGATCCTGCCGCAGGTGCATGCCCCGGTGCCCGAGGTGGTGTTCCTGAACACGTCCGGCGGCCTGACCGGCGGCGACCGGCTGTGCTATGCGCTGGACCTTGGGCCGGGGACAAAGGCCGTCGGCACCACCCAGACGGCAGAACGGGCCTATGCGGCGGGTCCGGGGCAGGCAACGGTGGATGTCAGGTTCCGGGTCGGTGCCGGTGGACATCTGGACTGGCTGCCACAGGAAACGATCCTGTACAATGGCGCATCTCTGGCGCGGCAGACCGAGGTGGCACTTGCGCCGGGTGCCAGTTGCCTTCTGCTTGAGGCGGTCGTGCTGGGCCGCGCCGCGATGGGCGAGACGGTCGCGCAGGTCATGTTATCGGACCGCCGCATCGTGCGGCGCGACGGGCGGCTGATCCACCTGGAACCGGCAAACCTGACCGACGCGATGCTGGGCGCCCGCGCGGCCCTGCTTGGCCCCGCGCGGGCCTTTGCCAGCATCGTTGCGATCGGGCCGGACAGCACCGACCTGCTGGTGCCGGTGCGCGGCGTGCTTGATGGGGCGGATGTGGTCGGCGGGGCATCGGCGCTTGGCGAACGGCTGTCGGTTCGGCTGATGGCCAGCGACGCGCTGGCCCTGCGCCGCCGGCTTGTCGTGGTGCTGGGCGTCCTGCGGCGCGGGCGTCCCCTGCCGCGCGTCTGGCAGATCTGAGGGAGAACGCCTTGAACCTGACCCCCCGCGAAAAGGACAAGCTGCTGGTCAGTCTTGCGGCCATGGTGGCGCGGGGTCGGCTGGCGCGTGGTGTCAGGCTGAATCACCCCGAGGCCATTGCCCTGATCACCGACTTTGTGGTCGAAGGCGCGCGCGACGGGCGTTCGGTTGCCGATCTGATGGAGGCGGGCGCGCATGTCATCTCGCGCGACCAGTGCATGACCGGCATTGCCGAGATGATCCAGTCGGTGCAGGTCGAGGCCACGTTTCCCGACGGCACAAAGCTTGTGACCGTCCATCATCCCATCAGGCAGGCCAATGATCCCAGGTGAGTACTTTCCGCGCGACGGCGACATCACCCTGAACGCGGATGCGCCGGTGACGGTGCTGCTGGTCGCCAATACCGGCGACCGCCCCGTGCAGGTCGGCAGCCATTATCATTTCGCCGAAACCAATCCGGGGTTGGCGTTCGACCGCGCGGTGGCGCGGGGTCAGCGGCTGGACATCGCCGCGGGAACGGCCGTGCGGTTCGAACCCGGCCAGACGCGCGAGGTGCGGCTGGTGCCCCTGTCGGGTGCGCGGGTGGTCTACGGGTTCAACGGTCAGGTCATGGGCAACCTTGATTGATGCAACCGCGGGTCCACATAAGACAGACCATGACCGGACACGCGGGAAGACCCGCCGGAACAAAGGCTGGCCTGATGAAACCGCGCCGATCCCAGAACGAACTGATCCGCCTGTCGATGCAGTCGGGCATGATGCTGGCCGAGGCGAACATGGTGATCGCCATGCGCATGTTCGGCATGGCGGGCATGTGGAACACCCATCCCGGCGAGACGAACCGCATGGTGCAGGAAAAGACCGATGCGGCGATGGCATCCGGTGCCGCGATGGCCAAGGCGATGGTGGCGGGAAAAAGCCCCGCGGCGGTCGCATTGGCCGGATTGCGCCCTGTGCGTGCCAAGACCCGAGCCAATGCCGCGCGCTTGTCCAAACGCGGTCCCGGCATGCCCGACTGATCCTGCCGGAGGACCCATGCCCGCCCTCATCTCCCGCGCGACCTATGCCGACATGTATGGCCCCACGACCGGCGACCGGGTGCGTCTCGGCGATACCGACCTGATCATCGAGGTGGAGCGCGACTTCACCACCTATGGCGAAGAGGTCAAGTTCGGCGGCGGCAAGGTCATCCGCGACGGCATGGGGCAGTCGCAGGTCAGCCGCGCGGGCGGGGCGATGGATACAGTGATCACCAATGCGCTGATCGTGGACTGGACCGGCATCACCAAGGCCGATGTCGGCCTGCGCGACGGGCGCATCGCCGGGATCGGCAAGGCGGGCAACCCCGACACCCAACCCGGCGTGACGCTGGTGATCGGGCCGGGGACCGAGATCATCGCGGGTGAAGGGCGCATCCTGACCGCGGGCGGCATGGACGCCCATATCCATTTCATCTGCCCCCAGCAGATCGATGACGCGCTGCATTCCGGCATCACCACGATGCTGGGCGGCGGCACGGGGCCTGCACATGGCACGCTCGCCACCACCTGCACGCCCGGACCGTGGCACATGGGCCGCATGCTGCAATCCTTCGACGGCTTTGCGATGAACATCGGCATTTCCGGCAAGGGCAACGCCAGCCGCCCGGAGGCGCTGGTGGAAATGGTCCATGCCGGGGCCTGTGCCTTGAAACTGCACGAGGATTGGGGGACGACGCCTGCCGCGATCGACTGCTGCCTGACGGTGGCCGACGACATGGACGTGCAGGTGATGATCCATACCGACACGCTGAATGAAAGCGGCTTTGTGGAGAACACCCTTGCCGCGATCAAGGGCCGCACGATCCATGCGTTCCACACCGAAGGTGCCGGCGGCGGTCATGCCCCGGACATCATCAAGGTCGTGTCCTCCCCCAATGTGATCCCGTCCTCGACCAATCCGACGATGCCCTACACCGTCAACACGATCGAGGAACATCTCGACATGCTGATGGTCTGCCACCATCTCGACCGCCGTGTCCCCGAGGACGTGGCCTTTGCCGAAAGCCGCATCCGCCGCGAGACCATCGCGGCGGAGGATATCCTGCACGACATGGGCGCGTTCTCGGTGATCAGTTCGGACAGTCAGGCCATGGGCCGGATCGGCGAGGTGATCACCCGCACGTGGCAGACCGCCCACAAGATGCGCCAGCAGCGCGGTCGTCTGGCCGAGGAGGTTGGCGACAACGACAACGCCCGCGTCAAACGCTATATCGCGAAATACACCATCAATCCGGCGATCACGCATGGCATGTCGGCGCATATCGGGTCAGTCGAGGTCGGCAAGCGTGCGGACCTCGTGATGTGGTCGCCGGCGTTTTTCGGCGCAAAGCCCGAGATGGTGCTGCTCGGCGGCATGATCGTGGTGGCGCAGATGGGCGACCCCAATGCGTCGATCCCCACGCCGCAGCCGGTCTACACGCGGCCGATGTTCGGGGCCTTCGGCGGCGCGCGGCATGCGACGTCGGTCAGTTTCGTGTCCCAGGCAGCACATGCCGACGGGCTGGCGGGGAAATTGGGTCTGGCCAAGGAGACCGTTCCCGTCAGCGGCACCCGGCATATCGGCAAGGCGGACATGAAGCTGAACGACGCCACGCCCCAGATCGAGGTGAACCCCGAAACCTATGAGGTCCGCGCCGACGGGGAATTGCTGATCTGCGAGCCTGCAACAGAGCTGCCGCTGGCGCAGCGGTATTTTCTTTATTGATGATGCGCGCACTGGATTGCACCCTTCCTGATCAGCTTGTCCTTGCCCCCTGCGGCCCGCCGGTCCCGTTTGTCGGGGAAATTTCTGCAAGGGTCCGGCAGCCATGATCCAAGCCACCACCTCGAAAACCTACCGCGCCGGCCAATGGCCGCGCCTTGCCACGGGGCGGGTCATATTAGGTTATGACGAGCGGTTTCTGCGCCGCAGACGGCTGGAGACGGCGTCGGGCGAGGGGTTCATGGTCGATCTGCCCGAAACCACCAATCTAATGTCGGGCGATGCGTTCGAACTGGACGACGGCCGCATCATCGAGATCGTCGCGGCGGATGAGGATGTGCTGGTGATCACCGGCGATCTGCCGCGTCTTGCCTGGCACATCGGCAACCGCCACACGCCCTGCGAAATCCGCCCGGACCGGCTGATCATCCGCGCCGATCATGTGCTGGCGGCGATGCTGGCGGGTCTTGGGGCAGGGGTGACGCCCGCGCGGATGCCGTTTACCCCCGAAGGCGGGGCCTACGGGATGGGCCGGACGATGGGGCACGCGCATTGACCGGCAGGATGGACCGACTGAGCCTGATGCAATGGCTGTCGCCTGCCTTTCCGACCGGCGGGTTCGCCTATTCGCACGGGCTGGAGCAGGTCGTGACGGACGGTCGCGCTGGAACGGCAGCGGCAGTGCAGGCGTGGCTCGCGGATATCCTGCGCCATGGCGCCGGACGCAGCGATGCGCTGATGCTGGTCGCCGGGCTGAACCCCAAAGCCGACCGCGCGGCACTCGATGATCTTGCCCGCGCGCTGGCGCCGTCGGCAGAGCGGTTGCGCGAAACCGAGGCGCAGGGAACCGCCTTTGCGCAGACAGTGGCGGCGGTGACGGGTCGGGATTTGCGATCCCGTCCGCTGCCCTTGGCGGTGGCCGAGGCAGCATCGGCCCTTTCCCTTCCCCCCGCAGAGATCGCAGCCCTCTACCTGCATGGCTTTGCTGCCAACCTTGTGTCGGTTGCTGTGCGGTTCGTGCCGCTTGGCCAGACCGAAGGTCAGAAAATCCTCGCTGCCCTGCATCTCGTCATCATGGATATTGCTGACGAGGCGGTGGAACTTGCGCGGGGCCATGACGCCGAGGCGCTGATCCCGCTGATGACATCGGGCGTGCTGGCGGCCGATCTTGCCGCGATGCGCCATGAAACCCTGGATGTAAGGATATACCGCACATGACCCACGGTCCCCTTCGTGTCGGGATCGGCGGCCCGGTCGGTGTTGGCAAGACGACGCTCACCGAACATCTGGCCCGCGCGCTGGCGCATCGCTGTTCGATGGCGGTCATCACCAACGACATCTACACACGCGAGGATGCCGATTACCTTTTGCGCGCGCAGGTGCTGCCCGAAAACCGCATAAGGGGCGTGGAGACCGGCGGCTGCCCCCATACGGCGATCCGCGAGGATGCATCCATCAACCTGGCCGCAGTGGCAGAGTTGAACGCGCTTCATCCCGGGCTGGACCTGATCCTGATCGAGTCAGGCGGCGACAATCTGGCGGCCACCTTTTCGCCCGAACTCGCGGACCTGACGATCTATGTGATCGATACTGCCGCCGGGCAGGACATCCCGAGGAAACGCGGGCCCGGCCTTGCGCGGTCGGACCTGCTGGTGGTCAACAAGACAGATCTCGCGCCGCATGTGGGCGTCGATCTGGCGCAGCTTGAGGCGGATACCAGGGCCGCGCGCGGGGACCGGCCCTATGTGATGGCGCGCATCCGGCAGGGCGTGGGGATTGATGACGTGGTGGCATTTCTGGAACGCGAGGGCGGACTGGTGCTGCGCGCGGAATGAAAAGGGCGGACCCTGCGGTCCGCCTGTTTCAGGACAGGAGTGATGCCGGCCGTCAGTTCGACGCGGGCGCGACGGGCGGCGACAATGACGAGATATAGGCCCAGACATTCGCAGCCTCATCAGGTTTGGTCAGCTTGAATGCCATCTTTGACTTGGCCGTGGTATCGCCAAGCTTGGTCTTCAGGAACTTTGCCGGATCAGCGACGTATTCGACAAAGCTCGCCTCGTCCCAGACAAATCCGGTGGCACCGAGCGCCACGATGGATTCGCCATACTTGAAATCTGGATAGGTCCCGGCAACACGTCCGGGCATGCCGTAAAGATTCGGGCCGGTCTTTGCGTTCTTGCCGCCAAGGACCTCACCTGCATCGTTCGCGATGACGTGGCATGTGGCGCATTTCGCGAACACCTTTTCGCCTGCAGCGGCGTCACCCGCGGCGGCGTCACCTGCTGCAAAGGCAGGTGCGCCTGCCATCAGAACCATGGCAAGGGCAGTTGCAGTCAGTCTCATAGGGTTTCTCCCGGAACCTGAAATCATGATTATAGTCTAGCGCGCGATGCCTGCTTGGCAAGCGGGCTTGGCTTCACCTTTGGGCACCTGTGGAGCGTCATCAGGTCAGGCAACCGCATGGGCCAGCGCACAGCGCGACCACAGCGCGGTCAGCGCCGCCACCAGATGGTCGATGTCGGCATCCGTGTGCAGGGGGCCGGGCGTGATGCGCAGCCGTTCGGTGCCCTTTGGTACGGTGGGATAGTTGATCGGCTGCACGTAGATACCCCAGTCATGCATCAGGATGTCGCTGATCATGCGGCACTTCACCGGATCGCCGATCATCACCGGGATGATATGGCTGTCATTTGCCATGTGCGGGATGCCGACCCGGTCCAGACGCGCGCGAAGCGTTGCAACGCGCGCCTTCTGGGCGTCGCGTTCGGCCGAACTGGTCTTCAGATGCCGGATCGACGCCGTCGCCGCCGCGGCGACCGCAGGCGGCAGGGCGGTGGTAAAGATGAACCCGCTGGCGAAACTGCGGATGAAATCGCACAGCGCCTCGGACCCGGTGACGTAGCCGCCAACGACGCCGAAGGCCTTGCCCAGCGTGCCCTCGATCAGGTCGATCCGGTGCGCAAGGCCAAGTTCTTCGCTGACCCCGCCGCCGCGCGGGCCATACATGCCGACGGCATGGACCTCGTCGATATAGGACATCGCGCCATGCGCTTCACAGACCTCGATGATCTCGCGGATCGGGGCGATGTCACCGTCCATGGAATAGACGCTTTCGAAGGCGACGATCTTCGGCCGGTCGCCCACGGCGTGCAGCTTGCGGTCAAGGTCGCGCCAGTCGTTGTGCTTCCACAGGACCTTGTCGGCGCGGGAATGACGGATGCCCTCGATCATCGAGGCATGGTTGCCTGCATCCGACAGGATCACCGCATTCGGGATGCGGCTGCCGAGGGTCGACAGGGCGGCCCAGTTCGACACATAGCCAGACGTGAACAACAGCGCGCGTTCCTTGCCGTGCAGATCGGCCAGTTCCGCCTCCAGCGCCAGGTGATGCACCGAATTGCCCGATATGTTGCGGGTGCCGCCCGCCCCGGTGCCGCAGGACTGCACGGTGTCGATCATCGCCTGCACGACGGCGGGATGCTGGCCCATGCCGAGATAGTCGTTGGAACACCAGACCGTCACGCTGTCGACATCGCCGTCCTTGTGGCGGTCCGCCTTGGGAAAGGCCCCGCGCTTGCGTTCCAGATCGGCAAAGACGCGGTAGTTTCCCTCTGCCCGCAAGGCATCCAACTGGCTTTTGAAAAGGCTGTCAAAGTCCATCGGGGTCACTTTCTGCTATTGCGTATCGGTCCCGTCGCGGCGGACCCGGTCGAGGGTTTCACAAACAGGGGCGGCACGGCCTGGGGCAACATCCAGCGCCAAAGCTTTTGGTCGGGCAGCGGCAGCACCATGAACCAGTGTTCCATCAGCGCCAGCATCGACAGCGCCGCCAGGAGAACAAAGCCCACGAACGCGGCCTCGGTCGGGGCTTCATAGGCGCGTCCCATCCAGCAGGCAGCAGCGAATGACAGGGCGGTGATCGACAAGGGAAAGACCCAGTTCATCGGTGCAAGGCGGAAATGGCTGGCCACATGCGCCAGCGGGCGGGGAAGAAATTCGGTATGGATGCGGGGCACACCGAAGAACAGATTCAGCTTGGCCGAGATGCGCGCGAAAAACAGGATCATGAAGGTCCAGACCGCCACCGCATTGTCGACGCCCGCCGACTGCCGGGCCATGAGGACAAGGGTGCCGAACAGCGCCAGTTCATGCCAGGCGATCGTGCCAAACGCACGCACGAACCGTTCGGACAGTGATGCGCCTTCGGGACAGGGCCGGGTGTTCGGCCCGGTGATGATGCCCGACAGAAAGGCAAGCTCGATCCATCCCCAGATCGCCAGCGCCGACAGAAAGGCGATGTAGACTGCCAGCACGCTGTCATCGCCGCGCGTGGCGAAAAATCCGTAGATCCCCGCGATGACAAGGGGCAGCCCGCCGATCACCGACCACAGATGGGCGTTCGGCCCGCCCTGATCGGCCCGGCGCACGCGCCAGAGGATCGCGCCGGTCGAAAACCACCACACGAACAGCGCCGACAGGATCACGACCCACGGATTAGTCATGCACGGCACCCCTTGTGACAGGGGTGCCGCGCCGGCCTGCAAGACGCGCCCATCTTGCAAACCAACCCGCTGCCGGAACAGCGGTATGATTGTGTCCGGTCAATAGGCCGGCTCCAGCCGGACCGACGCCGGCGGGGTCGAGCGGATGACCGGGATCGTGTAGAGGCCGACAAAGGCCGCAAGCATCCGCGCCTTGGCCACGGTGGCCTTGAGCCTGCCCGCGATGCCTCCCTGACGGTTGGCGGCGTCCATCGCGATGAAGGCCGCCTCGAACCGCCGCAGGCCGGGGATCCAGCGCGGATGGTCGATGTCCAGTTCCACCGGAAAGACCTGCCGCGCGATGGCCGATGTCTTGCGGAACACTTCCTGGTCATACCAGTCGATGTCCACGCCGAGGGCCTTGTGGAAATCCTTGCGGGCATGGTCGCGGACCCACATCGTTGCGTAAACCGCCGTCAAGAAGAACCGGATCCACAACTTGTTTGAGAAACTGTTGGTCAGCTTCGGGTCGGTGCGCATCAACAGCGCAAAGGCCTCGCCATGGCTGAACTCGTCGTTGCACCATTCGCGAAACCATTTGAAGATCGGATGGAACCGCTGTTCGGGATGCGCCTCAAGATGGCGGAAGATGGTGATGTAGCGGGCGTAGCCGATTTTTTCCGACAGGTAGGTGGCGTAGTAGATGAATTTCGGCCGGAAGTAGGTGTATTTCTTGGCCTTGGTCAGGAAGCCGAGGTTCACCGCCACCCCGGCCTCGCGCAAGGCGTCGTTGATGAAACCGGCATGGCGGGCCTCGTCGCGGGACATGTAGCTGAACAGCTCGCAGATGTCGGGGTTGGTGCCGCGGCGTTTCATTTCCTTGTAAAGGACGCAGCCGGAGAACTCGGCGGTGCAGGAGGAGACCAGGAAGTCGATGAATTCGGCGCGAAGGGCAGGGTCCATGCCCTCCCAGTCCACCTTGTCCCAGGCTTCGGTCTTTTTGAAATGGCCCTTGTTCGGGTCGGATTTCATCTGCGCGATCAGCTTGTCCCATTCGGCGCGCACCGGCGTCACGTCGATCTTGTCCATCTCGTCGAAGTCGGTGGTGTAGAAGCGCGGGTTCAACAGCGTCGTCTCGGTCGCCATCGCGGTGGTGTCCATCGGCGGCATCGACGCCGCGACTTCGGCACCCGAGTCAGGGTAAAGGTCATGCGGGGTCGCGTTCATACCCGGATCTCCTCGGAAAAGGAAAATTCGCACAGCTCGATGAAGTCCAGATCACCCGTCAGCCGCGTCCACTGACGTTCGAGCCAGGTGGCGCGGGTGATCGTGGCCGTGCGATCCTCGATTACCACCTCGCCATAGGCGGCCATGACGGGCGCGCCATGCACCAGCACCTCGTCACCCGGATTGACGACCGCGCCGTTATTGAACCGGACATGCGCGTGCAGCGCGTCGAACTTGTGACTGACTTCGACGGTGCAGGGCACTCTTTCCTTGGTTTTCGTGAAAAATGCCATGATCTTGGTTTCCTATCTGGTGGCCAGCAGCCGTTCGAACGCGGCCTTGTTGTCCCCGCCAAAGGCGTAAAGTTCCGCACTCCAGCCCGTTTCGGGATCCTCGGCGACAAGCCGTCCGTTGGCGTATTCGACGATCCGCACCGGCAACAGGGGGTCCACCCCGTATTTGCGGCGCTCGGTGGCGATGCCGCTTTGGATCACGGTGATGAAACCACCATGCGGCAGGTCCAGCAAGACCGAACCGTCGGTATTGCGCACGATGACGGACTGCGCGCTGCGGCCTTCAAGCACGATCCACTTTTCCTGTACCACCGCGGCGGGCTGTGGAACAGCGGCGGGCGGACGCCCGGTCAGGACGGCAAAGGTGACGATGGCAAGGGACGCCATCGCCAGCGCCAGCATCCCCCAAAGCAGCGCCTTGGGCACCATTTCGGGGTTGGAACTGCGCAGGGCCGGGCGGCGCAGGGTCGGGTCTGACATGGTCATGATGCGTTCCCCCTATTGCACAGCCACGGCGGCACGGCCCGGTCCGGTGCGCGCGATCACCGGAACCGAAAGGCGTGTCTCGGCCGCCTCGGCCAGCAGTTTGGCCACTGCCGCAGCGTCCGGTATCGCACGCAGCGCGGGTTCGGCCTTGCGCAGCGTCCAGGGACGCACATGGGGCCAGATCACCAGATAGGAGATGCGCGTCTCGCCCAGGGTCTGAAGCGCGATCGTGCCGGTGCCATCCCGTTTCTGCGCCAGCGAGGCCGACCCGATCTGCGCGAAAGGCAGATTGAACGTCACCGGCAGGGCTGCCCCGATACGCAGGACAACGCGCGCGGTGGTGATCGTGTAGGTGGTGGTGCGGGCCTGGACCCAGGCAAGGCCATAGACCACCGCCAGCCCGAGAAATGCCAGCATCAGGTAGGGCAGGCCCATCGCCAGTGCCATCGCCACACCGCCATCCGCAAAGCCGCTGGCCCCGCGCCACAGGATGATCACGGCAAAGTAGGCGGCGATCCAGGTCAGCCCATAGGCATCGCGGGCCAGCGCCAGCGGGGCAGGGCGTCCCTGCCAGAGGATGTCTTCGCCTTGCGGGGGCCGTTCCGGCAGTCCTGGCAAGGCATCGAACGCGAAATCGTCATGGCCTGACATGGCAGACCCTCCGTTGTTGGGTGAAAGGGGCAGCCCGGGCGCGGGCGACCCCTGTAGGTTTCTGGCGTCAGAACCCGCGCTTGCGTTTTCCGGCGTCGTACATCCAGCCCCCGGCGACGTAGCCGGAGATCTTGTCTTCTTCCAGTTTGGTGACTTCGCTTGCGGCGCGCGTGGCGGGTATGCCGGCAAAGCGGTCCGAGGTGATCGCATTCACCCGCACGCGGTCGCCCCAGATTTTCGCCATCGTCATCGGGATCAGGCGCTTGCCGCCGGTGTTCAGGTCAACCTCGAGGTACCGGACCAGTTGTTCCGATGCATCGACCCACATGTCGCTGATGCGCCCGACCACTTCCAGATCGCCCGCCTGCACCGGCAGCCCGCGCGGGTCGCGTCCGGCGGACACGGCAAACCCGTCCAGCTGGGCCATCGGCACGATCTTGTTGTGCCCATGGCCATCCAGTTCCGGCACGTCCTTGCGCTGCGCCCAGGAGGCGGGGCCGACGCCGTCGGCCATTGCGTCACCTGTCGGGGCATGCGGGAACCCTTCGCTGACGGCCGTGCGCGCCAGTGCCAGGCCGGTCCGGCGATGCTCCGCCTCGTTGGTGGCAGAGGGCACCGTCACTTCGCCCCGCCCGTGCGGCAGGTGAAAGGTCTTGGGCCGGGGCAGCGGGAACGGTCCCTGGTTCGGGGCCGGCAGGCCATCCTCGGTTTCCAAGGGATAGCCTTCGCGCATGTTCTCGGTCTGCAGGTAATAGACCAGCAGCGCGAAGAACAGCCAGAACAGCCAGATCGACAGCGATGCCAGGTCGAAGTTGCCGAAGAAGTTGGTACCGATCATTGCGGTTTCCTCCGTATCAGGTGGGAAATTCAGGGATGCCAAGCGGGGCACCGCTGGATTTCTGGTTGGGGATGATCACGTTCAGGCGCACCAGCGGGCCAAGTGCGACGAGGCTGGCAAAAAGCAGTCCGATCTCGATCTGGTAGACAAGCGCGTAGGCGACCGACGGATCGGTCAGCGCAGGCCCGAGGCTGCCTTGCGCGACAAGGCTGCCGAACAGATCGCGCAGTCCGCCGCCGGCAAAGATCGCCGCCCCGGCGGCGGTGGCCTGTGCTGCCCCCCAGGCCCCCAGCGCAAGCCCGCTGCCCGATGCGCCGCGACCGGGCAGCGCCATCGCCGCCGTCAGCGTGGAGACGGCAAAAAGGCCGGCGCCAAGCCCGATGCCGCAAGCGCCCGCAAAAAAGAGCGCGACCGACCCCGACATGCCCGCCAGCTGCACCGCGCTGAAGGCGGCGATGCCGGTCAGGATGCCCCGCGCGGCCATCCGGAACGCATCTTGCCCCCGGCCCATCCAGCGCCCGGCCAGCACGAAGCCTGCCAGCGCGCCCAAGGCATTCGCCGCTGTCAGCCAGGTCGTCGATCCGACCGACAGCCCCAGGACTTCGCCGCCATAGGGTTCCAGCAGCACGTCCTGCATCTGGAACCCCAGCGTGCCGATCACCACCAGGTACAAAACCCGCCCCGCATCGCCTCCACGGATGAAATCCTGCCACGACTGCAGGAAATCCGGACGCGGGGCCGCACGCTCCGCCGCCGTCATCGGGCGTACCTTTTCCTGTTTCCAGAGCGCGGTCACGTTCAGCACCATCGTCGCCACCGCACATCCCTGCACGACACGGATCAGGGTAATCGGGTCAAAGTCGCGCAACAGCCAGCCGATCACCACCGACGACACCGCCATGCCCATGAGGAACATCACGTAAAGCAGCGCAACCACCCGCGACCGGGTCGCATCGGTCGCGCGGTCCGAGGCCAGCGCAAGCCCGGCGGTCTGCGTCATGTGGATGCCGATCCCGGTCATCAGGAAGGCCAGACCCGCCAGCGCCTCGCCCGCCCAGGCAGGACCCGTGGTCTGGTCGCCGGACAGCACGATCAGCGCGAACGGCATGATCGCAAGTCCGCCCATCTGCCACAGGCTGCCAAACCACAGATAGGGAATGCGCTTCCACCCGATCGCCGATCTGTGATGGTCGCTGCGATGGCCCAGCATGGCGCGGAACGGGGCCGACAGCACCGGCAGCGCGATCATGATCGCCACCACTGTCGCGGGCACCGACAACTCCACGATCATCACCCGGTTCAGGGTCCCCAGCAACAGCACCGTCGCCATGCCGACCGACACCTGGAACAGTGACAGCCGCAGCAGTTGCGCCATCGGCAACCCGTCCGAGGCAGCATCCGCAAAGGGCAGCCAGTGCGCCGGCAATCTTGCGATCTGTTTGCGACCGAGGATCATGGTCGCACCTCCAGACAGTCCGAGATGTAGAACCCGCGCGACACCCGGCCCACGCGCGACAGCGACGGACCCACCAGCCGCGACAGTGCCGGATAGGCCTGCGGGATCATCACGGGCGAACGGTCGCGGCGGGGGAATGCCTTGCCCAGCGTGAAGAACGTCATCAGGAACGGCGTTTTCGGTGCGACCGTGAACACCACCGCCCTTGCGGTCCGCGCCGCCAGCCCTTGCAGCACGGCGGCAATGTCCGGGGTGGCGTAGTAGATCAGGCTGTCCATTGCCATCACGTAGTCGAACGCACCAAATGTCGGCGCCGTCATGTCGCCGACATGGAACGCCACCCGGTTGCACAGGCTGTCCGGCAACCGCGTGGCCGCGATGTCGATCAGCCGCGGCGAGATGTCGACGGCCACCACATCGGCGCCCCGCGCGGCCAGTTCCGCCGTCATGACGCCCGTGCCGCACCCGGCATCCAGTACGCGCGCGCCCCGCAGGTCGTCCGGCAGCCGTGACAGCATCAGCGCGCGCATCGAGTTACGGCCCTCGCGCACGGTCTGGCGGATGCGGCTGACCGGCGCGTCCGAGGTAAGACGCTCCCACACCTTTGTAGCGGATCGGTCGAAATAATCTTCGACCCGGTCGCGTGTTGCCGCGTAGTCCGCCATCAGTCGAACCCCAGAAGTTCAAAGATTTCGCGGTCAGGCAGCGGTTCGGGAAACATCTCGGGCTGGCTGACCGAGGCCCAGAGGTTGTTGGCAAGTGACATGTATTCGGCGCGGGCCATCACGATGTCCTCTTCGTCCGGCATCTCGAACAGGGTCTTTTTCTTCAGGCGGCTGCGCCGGATCGCGTCGATGTCGGGCATATGCGCCAGCCGGTTGAAGCCGACGCGTGCGCAGTAGCGGTCGATCTCGTCGGTCTCGCGGCTGCGGTTGGCGACGCAACCGGCCAGGCGGACCTTGTAGTTCGACGATTTCGCCTGCACGGCGGCGATGATGCGGTTCATCGCATAGATGCTGTCAAAGTCATTCGCGGTGACGATCACCGCGCGGTCGGCATGCTGCAGGGGGGCGGCAAAACCACCGCAGACGACGTCGCCCAGCACGTCGAAGATCACCACGTCGGTATCCTCGAGCAGGTGATGCTGCTTAAGGAGTTTCACCGTCTGGCCAACGACATAGCCGCCGCAGCCGGTGCCTGCGGGGGGGCCCCCCGCCTCGACGCACATCACGCCGTTGAAGCCCATCGTCACGAAATCCTCTGGGCGCAGTTCCTCGGCGTGGAAATCGACCTCTTTCAGGATGTCGATCACGGTCGGTTGCAGCTTGCCGGTCAGGGTGAAGGTGCTGTCATGCTTCGGATCGCAGCCGATCTGCAAGACGCGCTTGCCCAGCATCGAGAACGCCGCCGACAGGTTTGAACTTGTCGTCGACTTGCCGATCCCGCCCTTGCCATAGACGGAAAAGACCTTGGCACCGTCGATGCGCTGTGCGGGGTCCTGATGAACCTGCACCGAGCCTTCGCCGTCAAGGCCGCGCAGGTCGGGAATTTCGTCACGCGGGCTCATGTCTGATCCCTTTCATCTTTGCTCAAATATCCCCGCCGGAGGCGTCTGCCGTCGGGGCTTGCTGGGGTGAAGCTGGGGGTCATTCCGCCGCGATCCCTTCCAGTCTGTCCTCAAGTTCGTCGGCCGCGTTCTGCAGCGCGGCCAGGGTTGCAGCATCCGGCTGCCAATACTGGCGGTCGGACGCCTCCAGAAGCCGTCCGGCCATGCGGCTGGACGCCTCGGGGTTCAGGGCGGCCAGCCGACGGCGCATCGCCTCGTCAAGCACAAAGGTTTCCGACAGGCGCTGATAGACCCAAGGGTCCACATGGCCTGTGGTCGCCGACCAGCCCATCGTGTTGGTCACATGCGCCTCGATCAGGCGCACGCCCTCGGCCCCGTGGCGCAGAAGGCCTTCGTAGAATTTCGGGTTCAGCGTGCGGCTGCGGCTTTCGAGGGCAATCTGGTCCTTCAGGGTGCGGACCTGACCGCCCCCCCGCGTCTGGTCGCCGATATAGACGGGCGTATCCGCGCCACCGCGCGCGCGTTTCACCGCGCGCGCGATGCCGCCGAGGGTATCGAAGTAGTGGTCGACGCTTGTGACCCCGAGTTCGACGGATTCAAGGTTCTGATAGGCAAGGTCGACATCCTTCAGCGCCTTTTGCAGCAGGGCCGCATTCTTGACCGCCTTGCCGGTGCGGCCATAGGCAAAGGACTTGCGCGCCTCATAGGCGTCGGCGAGTTCGTCCTCTTGCCCAAACGCGGACGACCCGACGAGGGTGTTGACGTTCGACCCATAGGCACCTTCGGCGTTGGAGAACACCCGCAGCGCGGCGGTCTCGATATCGACGCCCATTTCCTCGGCATAGGCCAGCGCATGGGCGCGGATGAAGTTCTGGGCGAGCGGCTCATCGGCGGTGGCGGCCTTCCATGCCGCTTCGGCCAGCATCCTGGTCTGCAGGGGCAGCAGGTCGCGGAAAATCCCCGACAGTGTCATCACGACGTCGATGCGGGGGCGGCCCAGATCCGGGAGGGGGATCAGGTCCGCCCCCGACAGGCGACCGTAGTGATCAAAGCGCGGCTTCGCGCCGATCAGGGCCAGCGCCTGAGCGATGGGACCTCCGTCCGATTTGATGTTGTCGCTGCCCCACAGAACCAGCGCCACCGTGCGCGGCAGGCGGTCGTGGGTGTCCAAGAGGCGCTGCGCCTGGGCGGCCCCATCCGCCATCGCAAAGGCAGTCGGCATGCGGAAGGGGTCAAAGGCGTGGATGTTGCGCCCCGTGGGCAGAATCTCCGGCGCGCGGATCAGGTCGCCGCCCGGGACGGGGGCAATGAAGCGGCCACCAAGGGCGCGCAGGATGCCGGTCAATTCAGTCTCATCCTGCAGCAGCAGGTCGGCCCGGGTCCGGGCATCCGCGGCGTCGGGCATCAGGGCCACCAGTTCGGCGCGGTGTTCTGGCATCATCTTGCGACCGACGACATGCAGCCCGTCAGTGATCAACGCGCCCTCTGCCTCCAGAAGTTTGACCCACAGCTGATCGGGGGCCAGACCGCCCATGTCGACGGCCCTGGCCTGTTCGGCCATCAGCGCCTCGAGTTCTGCCCGGTTCGTCGCATCCGGCGCAGTCGCGCGCCAGCGGGTCAGGGTGTCCTTCAACTCCTGCAGGCCCTTGTAGAGACCGGCGCGGGCAAGGGGCGGGGTCAGGTGTGTCACGCAGACCGCGTTCGACCGGCGCTTGGCGAGGGTGGCCTCGGACGGGTTGTTCGCAGCGTAAAGATAGACATTCGGCAGGTTGCCGATCAGCCGGTCCGGCCAGCAGTCGCCGCTGACGCCCGCCTGCTTGCCCGGCATGAACTCCAGCGCGCCGTGCATCCCGAAGTGCAGGAGGACATCGGCCCCGAAATCCTCGCGCAACCAGCGGTAAAAGGTCGTGAAGGCATGGGTCGGGGCAAAGCCGCGTTCAAACAACAGGCGCATCGGGTCGCCTTCATAGCCGAACAGGGGCTGCAAGCCGACAAAGACGTTTCCGAACTGCGTGCCCAGGACATGCACGCCGCGCCCGTCGCTCTGGTGGCGACCGGGGGCAGGGCCCCATTGTGCCTCGACCTCCCGCAGCCACGGCGTTCTTGCGACGATGTCGGCGGCGGACACGGTGGCGTGGACGTTTGCGGGCTGGCCATGGCGGGCGGCGTTGCCCTTCAGGACTGCCTCGCGCAGCGCGTCGACGCTGGCGGGGGGCGTAAGGGTGTAGCCGTCGGCAGCCATCGCATGGAGCGTGTTGTAAAGACTTTCGAAGACGCCAAGATAGGCGGCGGTGCCGGCAGCCCCTGCGTTCGGCGGAAAGCCGTAAAGCACGATGCCGACCTTGCGGCTCTTCTGGGCCGAGCGGCGCAACATGGCCAGACGCAGCGTCTTGTCGGCCAACGCCTCCACCCGTTCAAGGCAGGCGAGCATCACGCGGGCGTCGGGTGCGGCAGTGTCGGTGCTGCCGCGACGGCCTGCAAAAACGGTGGGGTTGGTCGCGCCGTCGATCTCGGGCAGCGCGATCAGCATGGTGGTTTCCACCGGGCCGAGGCCACCTTCGGAGGCCTGCCACTGGTCGAGTGTCTGGAACTCCAGCGGATGCGCGGCGATGTAGGGCACGTCCAGCGCGGTCAGCGCGGCAACGGCGGCGGGACTGTCGTTGTAAGCGGGACCGCCGACCAGCGAAAAGCCGGTCAGGGACACCATCGCGTCGATCCGGCCACGGAAATAGGCGTCAATGGCCGGGCGACCGTCCAGACCCCCGGCAAAGGCGGGAAGGCAGGCAATGCCCCGCGCCTCGAACGCGGCAATCACGGCGTCGTAATGCGCGGTGTCGGCGGCGAGAATGTAGCTGCGCAACATCAACAGGCCAACCGTGGCGCGCGTCTGCGCGGGGCGCGGCATGTCGGCAACGCTTGTGGTGATCCGGCCCTTGAGGCGCGGATGGTAAAGGCCGACATCGGGGTAGTCGATCGGTGCCGCCGCCTTGACGGCCTGCCATTTGCGGTCGGCGGAATAGCGGCTGACGAGAAAGCGGATCATCGCCTCGAGGTTGTCATCCGACCCGCCCAGCCAGTATTGCATCGACAGGAACCAGGCGCGCATGTCCTGCGCCTTGCCGGGAATCCAGCGCAGGATTTTCGGCAACCGGCGCAACAGCGCCATCTGCTTTTCGCCCGAGGAGGCCGAAGGTTCCCTGGACCCCCGCATCTTTTTCAGGAACGCCATGGCCCCGCTCGCGGGCCTGGACATGTCCAGATCGCCCATCCGGGTCAGCTTGACGATCTGCGGGTCGGCGATGACCCCGACAAAGGCGTCGAGGGTGTCGCGTACGCGGGCAAGGTCCGGCAGGATGGCGGTGATATGCTCCTCGATGAAGAGAAGGTTCGCCACGATGATGTTGGCATCCGCCACGGCGGCCTTGGCGCGGGCCAGGGCGGCGGGATTTTCGGCCCATTCGGCGGCGGCGTGGACGGACACCTCGATGCCGGGGAAATCGCGTGCCAGACGGGGTGCGATCCGCGCCGCTGGACCGGCGGCATGGGCATCCAGCGTGATGATGACAAAACGGTAGCCCGCCTTGGCCGTCACCTCTGCCTGATAGGCCCGGTCATCGCGCATAATGGGCCTTTGCCTCATAAAGGGTGTCGATGCTGATCGCGGCGACGCCCCGGTCGGCGGCGTATTTCTCGGTGTTGCGCCTGGCCTTGCCGCGCACGAAGAAGGGGATTTTCCGCAACTCGCGTTCGGCATCCGCCAGCCAGATGACTTCGGTACCTTCCGCATTCTTCTCTTCTGAAATATCCCCGCCGGAGGCTTCCACGGTACTTTCTTCGATGCGCGTGGTCGCCTTGCCGCCGTGATGGCTGGCCCCGGCGTCATCGTGAAATTCGAAATCCTCGCGGAACATGGTCAGAAGGTGTTCTTCCAGCCCCATGACCAGTGGATGAATCCACGTGTCGAAAATGACATTCGCGCCTTCGAACCCCATCTGCGGGCTGTAGCGGGCGGGGAAATCCTGCACATGGACAGGGGACGAGATCACGGCGCAGGGGATGCCAAGGCGCTTGCCGATATGGCGTTCCATCTGCGTGCCCAGGATCAGTTCGGGCTGCAGGCGGGCGATGTCGGCCTCGACTTCCAGGTAGTCATCCGTGATCAGAGCCTCAAGCCCATAAGCTTTGGCGGCGCCGCGCATGGGCCGCGCATATTCGCGGTTGTAGCAGCCCATGCCTACAACCTCGAACCCGATCTCGGTGGCGGCGATGCGGGCGGCAGCGGAGACATGGGTGGCGTCGCCAAAGATGTAGACGCGCTTGCCGGTCAGATAGGTGCTGTCCACGCTGGCCGACCACCAGGGCAGGCGCAGCCCGGTTTCATCAACTTTCGGAGATGTGCCGGTTAAACCACTGACCTCGTGAAGAAAATCGCGTGTCGCCCCGACGCCGATCGGCACCACCTTGGTCCAGGGCTGGCCGCAGGTCTTTTCCAGATACCGCGCGGCAGCCTCGCCGGTTTCGGGATAAAGCAGCACGTTGAAATGCGCTGCCCCCATCCGGGTGATGTCGTCCGGCGTGGCCCCCATCGGCGCACAGACATTGACCGCGATGCCCATCAGCGACAAGAGTTTCGTGATCTCGGTCACGTCGTCACGGTGGCGGAACCCAAGGCCGGTGGCGCCAAGGAGGTTGCACGTAACTGCCTCGCTGCGGCCCATCGGCTTGGCCAGGGCGCGCACGATCTGCAGGAAAGTCTCGTCCGCGCCGAAATTTTCCTTGCGCTGATAGCTGGGCAGGTCGAGCGGGATGACCGGGATCGGCAGGTCGAGCGCCTGCGCCAGACCGCCCGGATCGTCCTGGATCAGCTCGGCCGTACAGGACGCGCCCACGATCATCGCCTGCGGTTTGAACCGGTTGTAGGCATCGCGCGCGGCAGATTTGAAAAGGTTCGCCGTGTCGGCGCCAAGGTCACGGGCCTGGAACGTGGTGTAGGTGACGGGCGGACGATGGTTGCGCCGTTCGATCATGGTGAAAAGCAGATCGGCATAGGTGTCGCCCTGCGGCGCGTGCAGGACGTAATGCAGGCCCTTCATCGCGGTCGCCACGCGCATCGCGCCCACATGGGTGGGGCCTTCATAGGTCCAGAGCGTCAGCTTCATTCCGCGGCCTCCTGCGTCAACAGGGCCTTGCGGCGCAGGGGTCGTGCGAAAAGAGCCGCCAGATCGCCCGCCTGTTCGTAGAAATGAACCGGGGTAAAGACCAGCTCGATCGCCCATTTGGTCGACAGCCCCTCGGCCTCGAGCGGGTTGGCAAGGCCAAGGCCGCAAACGGTCAAGTCGGGCCGCGCGGCGCGCGCGCGGTCAAGTTGCAGGTCGACATCCTGGCCTTCTGAGATGATCGGACCTTCGGCCAGAAGATCAAGGTCGGGACCGATGATGCCTGTCTGCAGGTAGGGGGTGCCGACCTCCAGCGCGGTCATGCCGCATTCGCGGGTCAGGAACCGGGCGAGGGGGATCTCCAGCTGGCTGTCGGGGAAGAAGAAGACAGATTTGCCGGAGAGGGTTTGTGCGGCGGCGGCGATGGCCTTTCGCGCGCGGGCACGAGGTGCTGCCGTCACGGCCTCGAAATGCGCGCGGTCGATGCCGAACTCATCTGCAATGGCGCGGAGCCAGGCTGTAGTGCCTTCCTCGCCGAACGGGAAAGCAGCGGGGACATGGCGCGCTCCGCGACGGGTCAGGGCGGCGTGGGTGTCGCCGAGAAAGGGCTGTACCAGCGCAAAGACGGTGTTTGTCCCGACCGCCGGCAATTCGGCGTGGCGATGGGCGGGCAACGTGCGTGTGACGGGAATACCTAGCGATTTCAGAAGGCTTAACGCCTGATCCTCGACCACATCCGGCAACGCGCCGACGATCAGAAGCTCGCGAGCGGTCGTGGCGGGCAGGGACGGGACCATGGCGGCAAGGCAGGCATCCTCGCCTTGGGTAAAGGTCGTCTCGATGCCGGATCCGGAATAGTTGTAGACGCGCACATGGGGGCTGTGCTGGCCGTTCAGCCGTTCCGCGGCGCGGGCGAGATCCAGCTTGATCACCTCGGACGGGCAGGAGCCGACCAGGAACAATTGGCGGATGTCGGACCGGCGGGCCAGCAAACGGGCCACCTCGCGGTCAAGTTCGACATTGGCATCGGCGAGACCCGCAAGATCTTTTTCTTCGAGAATCGCGGTGCCAAAGCGTGGCTCTGCAAAGATCATTACCCCGGCTGCGGATTGCAGCAGATGCGCGCAGGTGCGGCTGCCGACGACGAGGAAAAACGCATCCTGCATCTTGCGGTGCAGCCAGATGATCCCGGTCAGTCCGCAGAACACCTCGCGCTGGCCGCGCTGCTTCAGGACGGGGGTGTCACGGCAACCGCGCTGGGGCAGGTCGAGGCTCATTCCCGCGCCCCAAGGTCCAGCCGCGCCTGGCGCAGTTTCCACAGGAACTGCGCCGCGTTGATGACATAGGCGGCATAGGCCGCGAGCGCCAGAAACATCATGTCCAGGGGCGACATCGACCCGGTCCAGAGCGCCCAGAGATACAGCGAATGCAGGGCGATGACGGCGAAGCTGAACACATCTTCCCAAAAGAAGGCGGGCGCGAAGAGATATTGGCCGAACACCGCCTTTTCCCAGATCGCCCCGGTGATCATGATGAGAAACAGAAACGCTGTCTTGACGAGGATGGAGAGTGTTGCCGCATCGTAACCAATCCCCGTCATCAGGAACCGGATGACAAGGACCAGCGACACCGCAAAGGCCAGGAACTGCACCGGGGCCAGAACACCCTGCACCCGCGTCCAGATGCTGGTGTCGCGTCGCGCCCGTTCGGCCACCGTGTAGAGCGGTCGCCGCGTTGCGGTTCGACTTAGCGCGGTCATCCAGTGAATCCCCCTGACCGACGTTGCGGTTGTCTTCAGCGTAGTAAATTGAAGCAAAGTGTCAATCTAAACTTACAACTCGTGCGCCAACAAAACGCGGCGGCAATTGGTGGCGCGAAGGCGTTCCGGGTAAGACTTGACTGCAAAACCAGCACGCAGCGGGCCTTTCTGCAGGTCCATCGTCAAGGTCGTCCGGCACAAATCCGCAATGTGTCAATTTAATTTGACAATTTCGGATGTCTGTTCGAAAGTGCCGACAGGGGTGTCCGCGGCTTGTGCATGCCCGGATCTTGGTCCAGAGTACGCCGGTGTGCGTTGCGGTCCGACGGCACCCTTCAGGGAAGCGTCGACATGGAAGACATGACCAGAGGACTTGAACTTCCGACCGAACGCGCCTCCGTGGGCCAGTCCCGTTTTGCATCCGATGTGGTGTCGCTGCTGCTGTCGCGCGGCAGCGCGCGTCCGGCGACCCTGGACGAAGGGCTGCTGGCGCAGTTCATCGAGGTTATCCTTGGTGCGGACATGGCGGGCCTTGACGCGCTGCGTGCCGAATTCCGCCGCCGGCACGTGACACCGGCGGACATCGCCGAAATCTACATCCCCGAAGCCGCCCGGCGTTTCGGCGAGGACTGGCTGAGCGACCGGATGACCTTTTGCGAGGTGACGCTGGGATCGGCGCGGCTGCAGACGATGCTGCACGACCTGACGGAAGACTTTTTTGACGAGGAACCGCAGGGCGGCGCCGGCGGCGTGGTCCTCATCATCGTTCCGGCGGGTGAACAGCACATGCTGGGCGGGCTGACGGTTGCCTTGCAACTGCGCCGGCGCGGGGTGTCGGTCTGCCTTGAAATCGGGCCGACGCTGGATGCCGTGCGCGCATTGGTGTCGGGACGGCGTTTCGACGGAGCCTTTGTGTCGATCGGATCCTCGCGCCATCTTGCGGCTTTGCCGGAATTGGTCAATGCCATGAAAAGTTGTGGGAATCATTCGTTGCTGGTCGCGATCGGCGGCGCCATAGCGGACGAAGAACGCGATATGGTTGCAAGATCCGGTGCCGATCTTGTGACATGCGATCTTGATGAGGCTTTGGGTATCATGGGCGTCGCGAAGGCACGGCCGAGGGCCGGACGGTTTTAGGCCGCGCTGGATCGTTGCGACAGAGTTGGAGCTTGCGTGACCACTGACGGCAGACATTTGATGAATGTGGGGCGCATCCCGGTCCTTGCGCCAGAAATGCTGACCGAGGTGATCGCCTCGGCCTGCGATATTGCCTTGCTGATTTCCCCGGCGGAAAAGATCTATTCCGTCGTGGTCAATCCGCAGCACAGGTTTTTCGGCCAGCTTGCCGGATGGGAAGGCATGGCGCTGGTCGACATCCTGTCGCCGGAAAGCGTGCGGAAGTTCACCGCGCGGCGCGCCGACAGCAAGACCAAGGGCCTGCCGATCCTGGGAATCGAACTGAATCATGCCGACGTTGCGATGTGGGCGCATCCGGTGCGCTACAGCGTGCACCAGATTGCCGAGGACGGAACCTTGCTGATGCTGGGGCGCGACTTGCGGCTGGTGGCCGAAGTACAGCAGCAACTGGTGACGGCACAGCTGGCTCTGGAGCGCGACTACGAGGCGCAGCGCGAAACCGATACGCGCTACCGCGTCCTGATGGAAGTGGCGCGCGACGCGGTCGTCCTGATCTCGGCCGCAACCGGGCGGATTATCGATCTGTCGCAAAGTGCGGCCGTACTTTTGGGCGGCACGCGCGCCGAATTGACGGGTGCGCCACTGGCACAGGAATTCGATGGTCGCCGCCGGGGCGAATTGCTGGAAGGCCTGACCAACCTTGCCACCGCCGAACGCAAGCTCCCGATGGAATTGTCGGCCCGCCGGTCAACGCGGCGGCTGCTGGTCGTGCCGACCCTGTTCCGCGCCGCGGGCGAGCGCATCCTCTTGTGCCAGCTTGATGTCGCGGCGACGGCGGTGGCGCGGTCCGATGATCTGGCCGATGGTCTGACGCAGCTTTACCACGAAGGCGTCGATGGCATCGTCTTTGCCGATGCGAACGGCAACCTGCGCGCCGCGAACGAGGCGTTCCTGAACCTGACCGACACGTCCAGCTTTGCCGCGATCCGGGGGCGCTCGCTCGCGGATTTCCTGGCGCGGGGCGAGGTGGACCTGCGGCTTTTGTTCGACAATGTGCGGCGCACGGGACAGTTGAAGTTCTATGCCACGCGGCTGAACACGGATTTTTCGGGTCAGGTCGCGGTCGAGATTTCGGCAACCTGGCTGAATGACCGCCCCGATCCGGTGCTGGTTCTGGTCGTGCGCGATGCCAGCCGTGCCGAGGCAATGCGGCGGTCCGCAGTGCCAAGGCAGGACGAGGGGGCGGGCAATGTGATGGAACTTGTCGGATCGTCGCCGCTGAAGGACATCGTCGCCGAGACCACGGATGTCATCGAAAAGATGTGCATCGAAACGGCGCTGGAACTGACGCGCAACAACCGCGTGGCGGCGGCGGACCTTCTGGGACTGTCGCGCCAATCGCTTTATGTCAAGCTGCGCAAGTTCGGGCTGATCAACCGCGACGAGGACTGACAGGCCCCGCGCATGGTCGGACCGCACCGCTGGATAAAGGCGATGCCCCTGCCTTTTCAGCGGCAGAAAGTGTCAGTTTAAATTTACACTTGTGGTCTTCAAGGTCTTGCCCGACTCTCGGTTGTCCTGTTTACTTGACACATGAGCATCGGGATCACGCAGACGTCACGACACCTGCCAGAGCCGCGCGCCATGCTGCGGCTGATCAAGCCGGTTACCTGGTTTCCGCCGGTCTGGGCCTATCTGTGCGGGTCGGTGTCGGCCGGGGTCCCACTTGGCGCGCAGTGGCCGCTGGTGGTCCTTGGCATGGTTCTGGCGGGGCCGATCGTCTGCGGCATGAGCCAGGCCGCGAATGACTGGTGTGACCGCCATGTCGATGCGGTGAACGAGCCCGACCGGCCGATCCCGTCAGGGCGCATTCCGGGGCGCTGGGGGCTGTGGATCGCACTGGCGATGACGGCGCTGTCGCTGGCGGTGGGGTGGCTGCTGGGACCTTGGGGGTTCGGGGCGACCGTGGTGGGTGTCATCGCCGCCTGGGCCTATTCGGCGGAACCGATCCGGCTGAAGCGGTCGGGCTGGTGGGGGCCGGGACTGGTGGGGCTGTCCTATGAAGGCTTGCCGTGGTTCACCGGGGCGGCGGTCCTGCTGAACGCGGCCCCGTCGTTCCAGATCGTGATCGTGGCGCTGCTCTATGCCTTTGGCGCGCACGGCATCATGACGCTGAACGATTTCAAGGCACTGGAGGGTGACCGCCAGCATGGTGTGCGGTCACTGCCGGTGGTTCTTGGTCCCGATGTGGCGGCGCGCATCGCCTGCACGGTGATGGGCATGGCGCAGGCCCTGGTCATCGCGATGCTGCTGGTCTGGGACAAGCCTTGGCACGCATTGGGCGTGTTCGCGGTATTGCTGGGCCAGGTGGCCGCGATGCGGGTCCTGTTCCGCGATCCCAAGGGCAGGGCCCCGTGGTACAATGGTACGGGTGTCGTCCTCTACGTCGCGGGCATGATGATTTCCGCCTTTGCGATCCGGGGGCTGTGATGTCGCTGTCCTGGATCGGCATCGCAAGGCTGGGACTGGTGCAAATCGCGCTTGGCGCCATCGTGTCGCTGACGACATCCACGATGAACCGGGTGATGACGGTCGAACTTGCCTTTCCGGCCGTGCTGCCGGGGCTGCTGGTGGCGCTGTACTACGGGACGCAGTTCCTCCGCCCGCATTTCGGCCATAGCGCCGATCAGGGCGGCAGGCGGGTGCCCTGGATCATCGGGGGCGTTCTGATGTTGGCGGCGGGGGCCATCTTCGCGGCGCTATCGGTCGGGTTGATGGGCAGCCAGCCGGTGCTTGGGATCATTGCGGCGGTGCCGTCATTCCTGATGATCGGGCTTGGGATCGGGGCAGGAGGGACCAACCTGCTGGCGTTGCTGGCGTCGCGTGTGGACCCGTCACGAGAGGCGGCGGCGGGAAGTGCGATCTGGATCATGATGATCTTTGGCTTGGTGGTGACGGCCATCGTCACCGGCAAGCTGCTTGATCCCTATTCGGCCACCCGGTTGGTGGCGGTGACGGCAGGCGTGTCGGCGATAGCGATCGCGCTGACGCTGGTCGGCATCTGGGGGCAGGAACGCAGTGCGATGCGCCGCCCGCCAAAACGCGCGCTGCCGTTTCGGGCGATGCTGGCCGAGATCTGGGCCGAACCGCGCACCCGGGCCTTTGCGATCTTCGTCTTTGCGTCGATGACCGCCTATAACCTGCAGGATCTGATCCTGGAGCCGTTTGCGGGCCATGTCTTTGGCATGACCGTGGGCCAAAGCACCGAACTCAGCGGCAGGCAACATGCCGGGGCATTGACGGGGATGCTGGCGGTCCTGCTGGCGGGGACGGTCCTGACACGGTTTTTCGTGGTGCCGCTGCGGGTCTGGATCGTCGGCGGCTGTCTGGTGTCGGGGGTTTCTCTGATGGCGCTGGGATATGGCGCGCAGTTTGCGCCCGACTGGCCGATCCGGGCCAATGTCTTTGCGCTGGGTCTGGCAAACGGCGTCTTTGCGGTGGCAGCGATCGGCGCGATGATGGGGATTGCGCGGGATGGGACCGAGGCGCGTGAGGGCGCGCGGATGGGACTGTTCGGGGCCGCACAGGCCATCGGGTTCGGCATCGGGTCGTTTGGCGGCACGGTGGCGGCAGACGTCATGCGCGCGGTCATGGCCACGGACGCGGCCGCCTATGGCAGCGTCTTTGCCGTCGAAGGCCTGGTCTTTGTGGTTGCCGCGGCGCTGGCCCTGCGCGTGACCAGCCCTGACCGGGCGATGCGCCAATCCTCAAACATGGTTCCGGGAGAATGACATGACGTTGGATGTTTTTGTCGTTGGCGGCGGGCCTTCCGGGGCGACGGCGGCCTGGGATCTTGCCCGTGCCGGGCACAAGGTGGCGCTTTTGGACCGGGCCGGTCGGATCAAGCCCTGCGGTGGCGCCATCCCGCCGCGCGCGATCCTCGATTTCGACATTCCCGATCACCTCCTGGTCGCCAAGGTTGAAACCGCGCGCATGATCTCGCCCACGGGGCGGTCCGTCGACATCCATATCGAGAACGGATTCGTCGGCATGGTCGATCGCGAGGATTTCGACGAATTCCTGCGCGTGCGGGCGATCACGGCAGGAGCGGATCGGCTGACCGGCACCTATCTGCGGATCGAGCGCGACGCGGCTGGCAACCATGTGGTCTGGCGCGACAAGGCGACGGGGCAGGAACAGCGCACAAGGACGCGGCTGGTGATCGGCGCGGATGGGGCACGGTCCGTGGTGGCGCGCGATCATGTGCCGGGCGGCGACAAGATCCCTTATGTGATTGCCTATCACGAAATTGTCCGCGCGCCGACCACGGTGGCAAATTACGATCCCAAACGCTGCGATGTCGTCTATGACGGGCGCATCTCGCCCGATTTCTACGGCTGGGTGTTTCCGCATGGCGACACCGCCTCGATCGGTATGGGCAGCGGAGTGGATAGTGTGGATCTCAAGCAGGCCACCGCCGATCTGCGAGCCTCCAGCGGCCTGACGGGGTGCGAAACGATCCGGAAAGAGGGTGCGCCGATTCCGCTGCATCCTCTTGATAAATGGGACAACGGGCGCGATGTGGTGCTGGCGGGCGATGCCGCGGGGGTGGTGGCACCTTCCTCGGGCGAGGGCATCTACTACGCGATGATGGGGGGACGGGTGGCCGCGACGGCGGCGCAACGCTTTCTGGCATCGGGCAAGGTGCGCGATCTTGCCGTCGCGCGAAAGCTGTTCATGAAGGACCACAAGACCGTGTTCAAGGTTCTGCGCAGCATGCAGGATGCCTATTACAGGTCGGATGAACGTCGCGAAAGATTTGTCAGCCTGTGTCACGATCAGGATGTTCAGAAACTGACCTTCGAGGCCTATATGAACAAGAAGCTTGTCGCGGCACGCCCGCTGGCGCATCTGAAGATCGGGATCAAGAATGTCGCGCATCTGTTGCGGCTGGTATCCCCCAATTGGACATGACCGTGGCCGACCCGACGCTGGAAGAGACGATCCCTGCCTGGGTTGATGGACGTTTGCAGCCGGTCGGCAAACTGGCCGTGCATCAGCGCGGGCTGCGCCACAAGGCGGTGTCGGTGTTCGTCACGCAAGGCACGCGCGTCCTGATCCAGCAGCGTGCGTTGGGCAAATACCACACGCCCGGTCTTTGGGCGAATACCTGCTGCACGCATCCGCGCTGGGACGAGGACCCTGCCGCCTGTGCCGTGCGGCGCCTGCGCGAGGAACTGGGGATCACCGGGCTTTATCCCGCCTTTGCCGACCGGGTGGAATACCGCGCCGATGTGGGCGGCGGGCTGACCGAGCATGAGCTGGTGGACATATTCGTGGCCGATGCGGCGTCGGGCCTGGCGCTGCATCCCAACGCGGATGAGGTGATGGGCACCCGCTGGGTCGATCTTTATGACCTGTCGGCCGAAGTGCTGCGGACGCCGGACAAGTTCACGCCCTGGCTGCGGATCTACATGACAGAACATATGGGGCGGATTTTTGGGGCGAGCGTGGGCCTTTCGCGCTAGCGGAACTGCTTGGCCAGTTTCAGGCCCTGACCCTGATAGTTCGACGCGATGCCGGTGCCGTAAAGCTGCGCTGGCCGGGTCTGCATCCGCTCGTAAACCAGTCGCCCGACGATCTGGCCATGTTCCAGCGCAAACGGGGCCTCGTGGCAGCGCACCTCCAGAACACCGCGGCTGCCTGACCCACCCGCCGGGCCATAGCCGAAACCGGGGTCAAAGAATCCTGCGTAATGGACGCGGAATTCGCCCACCATGGCAAGGTAGGGGGCCATTTCCGCGGCATAGTCGGGCGGGATCGTCACCGCCTCGCGGCTGACAAGGATGTAGAACGCGCCGGGATCAAGGATCACGCGACCCTCGGGGCTGCGCAGTTCCTCCCAGAACTCACGGGCGTCATAATGGCCGATCCGATCCAGATCGACGACCCCGGCATGGGGTTTGGCGCGGTATCCGACGATGCCGTTGCCGGGGGCCATGAGGTCGACCGAAAAGGCCAGTCCTTCCGAAATGACCGCCGTGCCGGAGACAAGCGGCTCGCGGGCATGCAGTGCGGCCAGGTCGGCATCCGCCAGCATCGCCTGCCCGGCGCGAAACCGGATCTGGTTCAGCCGCATGCCCGGCCTGACCAGCACGGAAAAGCTGCGCGGGCAGACCTCGGCATAGAGGGGGCCGCGATACCCTTCGGGGATGCGGTCGAATTCGGCGCCGCCATCGGTGATCGTGCGGGTCAGAAGATCCAGCCTGCCGGTCGAACTTTTGGCATTCGCGACGGCGGACAGACCTTGTGGCAGCGCAAGCGTTTCTGCCAGCGGGATCACATAGACGCAGCCCTTTTCGAGGACGGCGCCCTGCGTCAGGTCCATGCGGTGCATCTCGAACGTGGCAAGGCGGTCTGCCACGGTGTTTCCAGCACCGGCAAGAAAGGAAGCCCGCACGCGGTAAGCCGTGGTGCCAAGTCGCAAGTCAAGGCTGGCAGGCTGGATTTGCGCCGGCGTGATCGGGGTGTCGGCGATGATGGCACCCCGCGCGATCAGATCGCCAAGTGTCTCGGCGGCAAGAACGCCTGCTGTCATCGTGCCAGCCCCTTTTCTTTGCGCGGCATCCGCCGGGCAAGAAACCGCCCGCGCTGCTTGGGGGCAGGCGGGCGGATTTTCACGATGGTCGGGCCGGAGAGATTCGAACTCTCGACCTCCCGCCCCCCAGACGGACGCGCTAACCAGGCTGCGCTACGGCCCGAACATGCGCGTTCATACCCGTTTTCGGGGCCGGGGCAAGCCTGAAAGCACATCAGGGCGAGGGCGATCCGTCCTGGCCGCCAGACCCGCCTTGCCGCATGCGCCGGGTCAGGTCGCGGGCACGCAAGGTCCAGGCGGCAATCGCCGCCGACCGCGGGGAAAGCGCCCCGCGGGGCAGCGCGCGCAACCGCGCGGCCATCGGCATCTCTTCACCCGCCGCCAGAGGCAGGGACCGCCAACCGTCGTTGACGCGCGTTGTGCTTGGGGCCGCTGTCTGCAGGACAGCCGCAATCAAAAGATCATCCGGGTCCGCCGGGGCGGCGCCGGCGGCCGGTGTCGCCGCCGCATGAAAAAGATCGCGCGGGGTGGACATGTCGGTCTCGGCCGGGTCTTGCGCTGTGCCTTCTTCGGCGACCACAGGGTCGGCGGGAACGTCTCTTGCGGCCTTTGCCCCGGTGCGCAGGACCAGCGTGCCATCGTCATCCGGCGGCGGCAGCCCGGCATCCGGCCACAGGGCATCATGGTCGCCAGCCGCAACCATGTCCCGCGCATCATCAGTCGCGGGATCGTCGATGATCGCGAACGGATCATGCCGCGTACCCGGCGCGTCATGATCCCCGTCGCCAAGGCCCGCGACATGCCGAACGCCCTGTTCGCGCAGGATTTTTTGCACACCTCGGATGGTCAGGCCATCGTCATGCAAAAGGCGCTTGATACCTGTCAGCAGGGCCACGTCCGAGGGGCGGTAGTATCGCCGCCCGCCCGCACGCTTGACCGGCTTGATCTGGGGAAAGCGGGTTTCCCAGAACCGCAGCACATGCGCAGGCGTGTCCAGCACATCGGCAACCTCGGAGATGGTGCGAAAGGCGTCGGGTGACTTGTCCATCCCTGCGCCCCCCTCGGCGCCTAGCGTTTCTTGCCGGCGGCGACGCGGTCTTTCATCAGGTGCGACGGGCGGAACGACAGGACACGGCGGGGGCTGATCGGAACCTCATCGCCGGTCTTGGGGTTGCGGCCAATCCTCGCCGTCTTGTCGCGCACCGAAAATGTGCCAAAAGACGAGATTTTCACGGACTCGCCCGATGCCAGCGCATCCGACATGTGCTGCAGCACGCTTTCCACCAAAGCGGCGGATTCATTGCGGCTCAGGCCCACCTCGCGAAAGACGGCCTCGCTCAGATCCATGCGTGTCAGTGTCTTTTCGCTCATTCCATCCCCCCGGGGTTTTTGCCAAGATGCGCGGATTGGAATTGCTTTGTCAATATCAATGGCTTGGGAAGCGCATTTGCAGTGTACTTACCAGCGCAAAACGACCGATCCCCAGGCAAGGCCGCCGCCGATGGCCTCGGTCACGATCAGGTCGCCCTGTTTGATCTGGCCACGCGCACGCCCGACCGACAGCGCCAGCGGGATCGAGGCGGCAGAGGTATTGCCGTGGTCCTGCACCGTCACGACAACGCGCTCCATCCCGACCTGCATGCGTTTGGCCGTGCCCTCGATGATGCGGATATTGGCCTGATGCGGCACGATCCAGGTCACATCATCCGGGGTCAGGTCTGCTTTTTCCAAGGCAGAATGGGCGGTTGCGGCCAGTTTCTCCACCGCGTGGCGGAACACTTCCTTGCCCTGCATGCGCAGATGCCCGGTGGTACCGGTCGAGGTGCCGCCGTCAACATACAAGAGCTGGCGGTGACGTCCGTCCGAATGCAGATCGACGCCAAGGATGCCGCGGTCGGTGGACTGGCCTGCACCGTTCTCGGCCGACAGGACCACCGCACCCGCGCCGTCCCCGAACAGGACGCAGGTGGCCCGGTCGGTCCAGTCCATCAGGCGGCTGAAGGTTTCTGCCCCGATCACCAGCACCGTCCGCACCTGTCCCGACACGATCATGGCCTGCGCATTGGCCATCGCAAAGACAAAGCCCGCGCAAACCGCCTGAACGTCATAGGCAAACCCGCCCGTCATCCCGAGACCCGCCTGCACCATCGTCGCGACGGACGGAAATGTCAGATCCGGGGTGGAGGTCGCGACGACAATCGCGTCGATCTGCCCTGCATCCATTCCCGCATCGCCAAGCGCCGCCCTTGCGGCATGGATCGCCAGCATCGATGTCGTTTCGCCCTCGGCCGCGAAATGGCGCCGCTCGATGCCCGAACGCGTCCTGATCCATTCGTCGGTTGTATCGACAAACGTTTCCAGTTCGGCATTCGGGACCACCCGTGCGGGCAGGTAGTGCCCGACGCCCTTGACCACGGCGCGTATCGTCATTCAGCCGTTCCGTTACTTGCGCCGGGGATGCGCGGTTCTGCATCTGCATCCTGCCCGCTGCGTCCTGCAGATGCAACAAGAGCGGCCAGGTTCGCCTGAAATCCCGATTGCGACAGCTGATAGGCAAGCGCGACCGCCGCCGACACGCCGGTGGCATCCGCGCTGCCATGGGATTTGACGACGGTGCCGTTCAGTCCCAGAAACACGCCCCCATTGACACGGCGCGGGTCGATCCGCGTTTGCAGCCGTTTCAAGGCGTTGAGCGCCAAAAGCGCCGCAAAGCGCGACAACAGACTTGCGTTGAAGGCCTGTTTCAGGAAATCGGCGATCAGTCCCGCCGTGCCCTCGCCGGTTTTCAGCGCGACATTGCCGGTAAAGCCGTCGGTGACGATTACATCGACGCGGTCGGACGGGATGTCGCCGCCTTCGACAAAACCGACAAAGGCAAAGCCCGCCTCGTCCGCGATCATGCCCAGCCGGTCATGCGCCAGTTTCAGTTCCGCGCGGCCCTTGTGTTCTTCGATACCGACATTCAACAGGCCGATCCGGGGTCGCGCGACCTTCAACCCGTTGCGCGCATAGGACGCGCCCATGACGGCGAACTGGACCAGGTCATCGGCCTCGGCGCGGATGTCGGCGCCGACATCCAGCATCATGTTGAACCCGCCGGGATTGCGCGAGGGCCACAGGCAGGCGATGGCCGGGCGGTTGACGCCGGGCAGGCGGCGCAGCCGGATCATGCTCAGCGCCATCAGGGCCCCGGTATTGCCGCACGAGACGGCGGCACTGGCGTCACCGCGCCGCACGCTGTCGAGGCAGGACCACATCGAGGTGCCTTCGCCGTGGCGCATGACATGGGCGGGCTTGTCGGTCATCGCGACCGCGCGCGGGGCATGGACGAGGACGCAGCGCCCGGCAAGACCGTCCTGCCGCGCCAGCAGGGGGGTCAGCACCACCTCGTCGCCATGCAGGATCACGTTCAGGCCCGGATGGCGGCCAAGGCAGTCGACCAGTCCCGCGACCACTGCCGCAGGGCCACGGTCGCCCCCCATCGCATCAACGGAAATGATATGCCGCGCCGCGCCTGTCAGTGACGGATGCTGGTCTGCGCTGGTCATGGCGCGCGGGCGACGTTACGCCGCGTCGTCGTCCAGATCGAGGGCCTTGGCGACAGCGACAACCTCGCGGCTGTCATAATGGCCGCAAGACGGGCAGACATGGTGCGGGCGCTTCAACTCGCCGCAATTGGAGCATTCATTGGGGTTCGCCGCCACCAGCGCGTCATGCGCGCGGCGCATGTTGCGACGGGATTTCGTGGTTCGGTTCTGCGGGACAGCCATGTCTCACCCTCGGTCATGAAGGGGACAGACCCCTGTTTTGCGTTTCATTTCAACGCCCTGCATCGGCGCACCGGGACAAACGACCAGCGCAGCGGCACTGCCGGAACGAGGCGCGGAAAATACCCGGATTCGCTGGCGGCGCAAGCCCCTTTGTGGGACGGTGCGTCGTCAGCCCTTTTCGCCGTCCTTGGGTGCCTTTTGCGCGAGTTTTGTGGCCAGGTCTGCCAGTCCTGCAAAGGGTTTCGGCCGGTCGGCGAGGTTGTCACCCTGGTCATTGTCTGACAGATCGGCGGTGGCAAAGACGGCGCCCCTTGCGCGCGGATATTCCGGCAGCATCAGCGCCAGCGCCTCGGTTGCGACCGCGCCAATGTCGATCACCTCGGGCAGGGGCTCGACCGTGTCGTCCTCCAGTTCCATCTCGTCGCCGGTGGGATCCCGGTAATCGCGCGAAAAGCGGCGCAGCACGGTGTCGCGCAGCGTCGTGGTCACCGGCTGAAGCGTCACCACGCAAGGCTGCACAACCCGCGCGGCCAACACCGCCTCCAGCGTGA
Organism: Rhodobacterales bacterium; assembly: GCA_021155205.1. Lineage (GTDB taxonomy): Bacteria > Pseudomonadota > Alphaproteobacteria > Rhodobacterales > Rhodobacteraceae > JAJNPS01. The sequence continues at coordinate 52,614 of JAJNPS010000023.1, read as the reverse complement.
AGTCGCGTCGACCGACCGGTGTCAGGGTGCCGCGAAAGGTCATCGCGTCGATCGCGCTGATGCCAAGGTCGGCGGCAAGGGCGGCGCGCGCGGCGGCGTCGGGGGACAGGTCAAACGTCGTCGGAACCTTTGCCGACAGGCGCGTGACGCGCAGGGGATGGGACAGGGGAGAACCGGGACCGAGCATGGGAACCTCTGTATTTCGGGGCCGGAACGCAGAGCCTGCACGCTTTCACGGTGGGCTCGCGCGTTCCTTCCTTGAATTGCGGCACAGGCTTCTGTTATCCCGACCGGACGGAAACCGCCACCGCAACGCGCGGGGACTTCCGATAGCAAGGGATGGGCGGCAGATGCAAGGGCGGGCGAGGGGCCGGGGCGCGGTTGGCTCTTGGTTCAAGAGACAGGCGGCAAAAAGGGCGGGGATGACCAGGATGACGCAGGCGGGAAAGGTCGACAGACCAGCTCCGGCGACGGGGAGCGAAGGGCGTGGGCGGCAGCGGGTCCGCGCGGCCTGTGCAGCCATTGGCCTTGCCGTGTTGGTGGCCTGTGCGCCCGTCTACCGCAATCACGGCTATGTGCCCGCGCCGGACGAACTGGCGTTGCTCGAGGTCGGCGTCGACACCCGCGAAACGGTTGCCCAGAAGGTCGGGCGCCCCGGCACGTCGGGTCTTTTGAACGATGTCGGCTGGTTCTACGTGCAGAGCCGGTTCAAGAATCTGGGCTACCGCGAACCCCAGGAGATTGACCGGCAGGTGCTGGCGATCACTTTTGACGCTGCAGGCGTGGTCGAGAATATCGCGACTTTCGGGCTGGCAGACGGTCAGGTTGTCCAGATCTCGCGCCGCGTCACGGAAAGCAACATCAAGGGCATCGGGTTCATCCGCCAGCTTTTGGGCAGCCTTGGCAAGATATCGGCCAAGGAGGCGGGCATCTGACGCAGCGGTTGGGCAACAGGGTCTGTCACGCCGTTCTCATCGTCATTCCGGGGTGAAGTCCAGCGCCACGCCGTTGATGCAATAGCGCAGACCCGTGGGGGCAGGGCCGTCGGGAAAGACATGGCCCAGATGCGCATCGCAGCGGTTGCAGTGTACCTCGGTCCGGCGCATGAAGAACCCGCGATCCTCTTTTTCGCCCACCATGGCGGGATCGAGCGGCGCCCAGAATGACGGCCAGCCGGTCCCGCTGTCGAACTTATGTGCCTGATCGAACAGGGGTGCGCCACAGCCGATGCAGGTAAAGGTGCCCGCCTCCTTGGGAAAACTGTCATGCGTGAAGGCGCGTTCGGTGCCGTGATGCCGCGTGACCTTGTAGGCAAGATCCGAAAGCTGTGCCCGCCATTCGGCGTCCGACTTGATGATTTTTTCCATGGTTGCGGCCTTTCTGACATGCGCGCCATCTGCGGTGTTGCACAGCGGACGGCGCCTGCGCAGAATTAGGCGCACCGGCCCCCGCCGCCAAGGTGGATGGAGTGATCGTGAACGTTGTTACAAGGGCAAGGTATCGCGCGATCCTGACGCAGGACGCGCGCGGGCGCAACCGGGCGCTGGCGGTGCGGCAGCAGTGTTTTCGTGCAGGCGATCCGCTGCGCAGTGACGCCGATCCGCATGATATGGGCGCGCAGCATCTGCTGATCGAGGATGCGGCGACGGGCCATGTCGCCGCCTGTTGCCGCGTGCTGGTCCTGGCGGATGGCAGCGGTGTTCTGGGCAGCTACAGCGCGCAGCACTATGATCTTGCCGCGCTGGCCCGGTTTTCCGGTGCCCTGATGGAGGTCGGGCGCTTTTGCATCCACCCCGGCTGCCGCGATCCCGATGTGCTGCGCTTTGCCTGGGCGGCGCTGACGCGGCTGGTGGACTGCCACGGCGTCGGGATGATGTTCGGCTGTTCGTCCTTTGCAGGCATTTCGGCGCGCGTTCACCATGCTGCCTTTGCGGACCTTGCGGGAGATCATCTTGGACCGCGGGCCTGGTTGCCCGCCCGGAAGGCTGCGGAGACCGTTGACCTGACGGACTGTGGGACCGGGACCGACGCCGGCAGGGCCGCGATGCCGCCCCTGTTGCGCGGCTATCTTGCCATGGGGGGATGGGTCAGTGACCATGCCGTCATCGACCGGGATCTGGGCACACTGCATGTCTTTACCGCGCTGGAGGTCGCGGCGATCCCCGCCGGGCGCGCGCGGGCTTTGCGGGCGCTGGCGGCGGTGATCGACTTTGCCGAACCTGTCGGTGATTGACCTTTCCGGCACGGCACCTTACCTGCGGCCCCGACATGGCCCGCGCACCGCTTTTGCAGCTTTCCGACATCCGCCTGACCTTTGGCGGCAACCCCGTCTTTGAAGGCGTCGATCTTGTCGTCCAGCCCGGCGACCGGATGGCGCTGGTCGGGCGCAACGGATCGGGCAAGTCCACGCTGATGAAGGTGATGGCGGGCCGGGTCGAGGCCGACAGCGGCCAGATCACGATCCCGCCCGGAACCCGCGTCGGTTACATGGAACAAGACCCCGACCTGTCGGGATTTGCAACCTTGGGGGATTTCGCGGCCAGCGGCCTTGCCCCCGGGGAGGAGTACCGCATCGCGATGGTGGCCGAAGGCCTGCATCTGCGGATGGACGCATCCGTCGCCTCGGCCAGCGGGGGCGAACGGCGCCGCGCCGCGCTCGCCAAGCTGTTGGCCGAAGAGCCGGACGTGATGTTGCTGGACGAGCCGACCAACCATCTGGACATCCAGGCGATCGAATGGCTGGAGGCCGAACTGTCGCAGTCCCGGTCCGCGTTCCTACTGATCAGCCACGACCGGGCATTCCTGCGGGCCCTGTCGCGGTCTGTCCTGTGGATCGACCGGGGCGTGATGCGGCGGCGGGAGTCCGGGTTTGCGGGCTTCGAGGACTGGCGCGATGACACCTGGGAGGCCGAGGACGACGCCCGGCACAAGCTCGACCGCAAGATCAAGGCCGAGGCGAAATGGGCGGTGGAGGGGATTTCAGCGCGCCGCAAGCGCAATCAGGGCCGGGTGCGGGCGCTGGCGGACCTGCGTGCCGAACGCGCGGCGCAGATACGCCGTCAGGGTACGGCGGCACTGACCATGGAGAGCGGTTCGACGTCGGGCAAGATGGTGATCGATGCGCGCGGCATCGCCAAATCCTTTGGCGAAACGCAGATTGCCCGCGGGCTTGACCTGCGCGTGATGCGCGGCGACCGGGTGGCCTTTGTCGGTCCGAACGGCATCGGCAAGACGACGCTGGTGCGCTGCCTCTTGCAGCAGTTGCCGGTCGATGCCGGGACTGTACGGCTAGGCACCACTCTGGAGATTGCCGTGCTGGACCAGAACCGCGCTGCCCTGGTGCCGACGGCAAGCCTGTGGGAAAACATGACGGGGGATCCTGCCTTGCGGGTCAGCGGCGCGTCGGATCAGGTGATGGTGCGGGGCAATCCGCGCCATGTCATTGCCTATCTCAAGGATTTCCTCTTTGACGAGCGGCAGGCCCGCGCGCCGGTCTCGTCCCTGTCGGGTGGCGAGAAGGCGCGGCTTTTGCTGGCCCGGATCATGGCGCGCCCTTCCAACCTGCTGGTCCTGGACGAACCGACCAACGATCTGGATGTCGAGACGCTGGATCTCTTGCAGGATGTGCTGGATGGCTATGACGGCACGGTCCTTCTGATCAGCCACGACCGCGATTTCATCGACCGGGTTGCATCGCAGACTGTCGCCCTGGAGGGGCAGGGGCGCGTCACCGTCTATCCCGGCGGCTGGTCGGATTACGCGCGGCAAAGGCCGGCACAGTCGCCGCAGCCATCCGCCGCGCCCTCTGCTTCAAGGGCTGCGATCCCGGCGAAGCCCGCGGCCGTGACACGACGCAGCACGCTCAGCTTTACCGAGCAGAAAAAGCTGGAGGAACTGCCGGGCCAGATCGCGCGCATCGAGGCCGAGATTGCAAAGTTGAGCGACCTTTTGTCATCCGATGGTCTTTTCACGCGCGAACCTGCCAAGTTCGCCAGAGCATCCGAGGCCCTGGTCGAGCGTCAGGCCGCCCTTGCCGCGGCAGAAGAGACCTGGCTGACCTTGGCCGAACGGGCCTGAGACGGCGCAGAGGCATCCGGCTTTGCCCAAAAAGTTCCATCACATATCTGTCACGAATACGTGTCGGCCAGAAATGGCCAACTGTCTCCGATGCATCGGCGCAAAGCTGCACGCGTGATCGTTTCTAACGGTTCTGAAATATTTCGTATGGAACCATAGGGTTGGCTTTCGAATATTTTCGCCACACTTAGCCCTGTACCCGCTGAGGCAGCGGGGAGTTCCCAATGGAGAAAAGACAATGAACAAAAAGATGATTGCGGTTCTGGCCCTTCTTGGTCCGGTTGGGCCGGCCTTTGCGGGTGGCATCAATGAACCTGCGCCCGAGCCCGACGTGTTGGCAGCCCCCGTCGCGATCGCCGCGCCTTCGGTTGACTGGAGCGGGTTTTACGCCGGTGCGGCGCTTGGCTACGGCGACGTTGGCAGCACGGGCGGGGCGCTTGACGGTTCCGGGGCGCTGGGGGGGGTTCTTGCAGGCTATCGCTATGATTTTGGCAGCGTGGTTGCCGGGGTCGAAGCAGACTACGACGCGTCGAACATCAATCTTTCTGGCGGCGCAAACTCGCTGGACGACGTGGCGCGCCTGAAGTTGATGGCGGGCTACGAATTCGGTCGCGCGCTGGTCTACGGCACCGTGGGTGCCGCGCAGGCCAACGCAACGGTAGGTGGCGTCGGGCTGTCCGACACCGGGTATTTCGGCGGCGTCGGCATGGACTACGCGATTTCCGACCGCCTGGGCGTTGGTGGCGAAGTGCTGAAACAAAACTTCAACAACTTTGACGGCAGCGGCATTGATCTTGACGCCACCACGGTCAAGGCGCGCGTGTTCCTGCAGTTCTGATCCATGCAAGGCCCATCCGGCAACCGGGTGGGCCTTATGTCTTTGCGTGCCTACCAGCGCCCGGTCGCGCCGCCGCCGGATGATCGCCCGCCGCCAAATCCCGATGAGCCGCCGCCCTGTCCGGACGATCTGCCGCGCCGTGCGATGTCATAGGGTTCGGTACGGGTGGTCCCGCAATTCGGGCACGTCTCGTGCAGAAGCCCGGACCCCGCCGCGACGGCCGTGGCTGCCGTGACCGCTTCGCGCGTGCGGCGCAGCCCCACCGACCCGCAGGTGGGGCAGCGTTTGAACCGGGCCATCTGGTCGCCGATGGATCTGCGAAACACCAGCGCGAAAAAACCTGCGACAATCGCGATCGGGACCAGCATCATGTAGTTGAACGCGGTCGCGAAGCCGGATGTTTCCGTCACCCCGGCTTTGGCAACAAAGGGCGTGACCAGCCGGTCCACCGCCCCCGCCACGCCCGCCTCGATCCCTTGGGCATAGCGGTCCTGGCGAAATTCGGGCAGCATGGCGGTGTCGATGACCCGCGTTGCCCGCCCGTCATAGACCGGATCATAGGCAGAGCCCAGGGCGATGCGCGCGGCGCGGTCATCGCGCGCGACCAGCATCAGGATGCCGTCATTGCGGGTCGCATCGCCGATCCCCCAGGTATTGAACAGCCGCTTGGCATAGGCCTCGATGCCCAGGTCGGCGGCACCGTAGTTCGAGATCCGGTCCAGGGTGACGACCACGATGTGAACGCCGGTCTCGTCGCGGGTTTTCCGGATCATGGCCGCGACCCGCGCCTCGGCCTCGGGCGGCAGAAGGTCGGCAAAATCGCTGACCGTGTCGGACAGGGGTTGTGGCAGGTCTTGCGCCAGCGCCATCAGCGGCAGGACCAGAAACAGCACCAGCACCAGACTGCGCAGAAACATTGTCAACCCCACCTGTCACCCCGCTTTGTGTCGGTGATCATGACAGGGCGCGGCGGACAGTCAAACCGGGATCGCAAAAGTCCTTGGCGCGATGTTTCTTTCGCGCTATCACGCGGTCATGACAAAGACGGGCATCATCTGCGCCTGCATTTCCTGCTGACCATCGGTCGCGGGTCTTCTTTGCCATTCCCCTCAGGATGAGACGAAGGTTCCAGACCCGCAGAACGGCGGCGAAGTGCGGGCAGTTGAAGGGGTTCTGCCATGGCGACGATCAAGCTGACCAACACGAAAACCCGCCGCAAGGAGGTGTTTTCCCCGATCGATCCGACAAACGTCCGGATGTATGTCTGCGGCCCGACCGTCTATGACCGCGCGCACCTGGGCAACGCGCGGCCCGTGGTGGTGTTCGACGTCCTTTACCGGCTGTTGCGGCATGTCTATGGGGCGGATCATGTCACCTATGTGCGCAATTTCACCGACGTCGACGACAAGATCAACGCCGAGGCATTGCGGCGGCAAGGGGCGGGCACGCCGGGGACGCTTGAGGAACTGATCCGGGGCCGGACCGAGGAAACCATCGCCTGGTACCACGCCGACATGGATGCGCTGGGGGCGCTGCGCCCGGATCACGAACCGCGCGCGACGGAGTATATCCCGCAGATGGTGGCGATGATCGAAGGTCTGATCGCGTCGGGCCATGCCTATGAAGCCGAGAGGCATGTACTGTTCCGGGTACGGTCCTATGCCGGTTACGGCGCGCTGTCGGGTCGGTCCATTGACGACATGATTGCGGGCGCACGGGTCGAGGTTGCGCCCTACAAGGAAGACCCGATGGATTTCGTCCTGTGGAAGCCGTCGAGCGCGCAGGAACCGGGATGGGACAGCCCCTGGGGCAGGGGGCGTCCGGGCTGGCATATCGAATGCTCGGCCATGGCGCAGGAACTGTTCGGGCCATCGTTCGACATCCATGCTGGCGGCATCGACCTGCAGTTTCCCCACCACGAGAACGAGATCGCGCAGTCGGCCTGCGCCTATCCGCATGGGGAATTCGCGCGGGTCTGGCTGCATAACGAGATGCTGCAGGTCGAGGGCAAGAAGATGTCCAAGAGCCTGGGGAATTTCTTCACGGTCAGGGATTTGCTGGATCAGGGCGTGCCGGGCGAGGTGATCCGGTTCGTGCTCTTGGGGACGCATTACTCCAAGCCGATGGATTGGACGGCGGAGAAGGCGCGTCAGGCGAGGGAAACCTTGTCAAAATGGCGGGATATTGTCTCAGGCTTGGAGGTTTCCGATCGACCTTACGAAGAGGTGGTGACGTCGCTGGGTGATGATCTGAATACGGCGGACGCGCTTTCATGGCTTCATACTCTGGCAAAGTCGGTTGCGATCTCAGGTCATGGTGGCCCGCGGTTCTTGGCGTCTGCACAATTGCTTGGTTTGCTGCGTCCTGAAATGGGTGCATGGCACAAGCCTCCGATTGTCGGGCGGGCAGGCCAATCGCTGGAAGGCGTGGCACAAGCTGCAAAAGGGACAGTCGAGTGGACGCTGGCCGGGCTTTCGAGTCATATGGCCAACCTCCAATTAGAGTCGAAAAAATCGAAAGATTTTAGTGCGCTGGACCGACTGAAAATGCAGTTGCGTTCCGCCGGAGTAGAAGTGCGGATGACCAAACACACCATCGAACTCGTCCCCGGTCCCGACTTCGACCCCGCCAAAATCGAGGCCCTGAAATGACCGCCCGCTCCAAAAATCTTCGAAGATTTTTGCAAATTCCTTCGAAGGAATTTGGGGGGCAACCATGACCGAACGCCTCTATCTCTTCGACACGACCCTGCGCGATGGCCAACAAACCCAAGGGGTCCAGTTTTCCGTCCCCGAAAAGCTGCAGATCGCTGCTGCCCTCGACACCCTCGGCGTCGACTACATCGAAGGCGGCTGGCCCGGTGCAAACCCCACCGACAGCGACTTCTTCGCCGCCCCGCCCAAGACCCGCGCCACGATGACCGCCTTCGGGATGACCAAACGCGTAGGCAGGTCGGCCGAGAATGACGATGTTCTCGCCGCCGTTCTCGACGCCAGCACCCCCGCCGTCTGCCTTGTCGGCAAGACGCATGACTTCCACGTCACCACCGCCCTTGGCGTCAGCCTCGATGAAAACCGCGACGCCATCGCGGCCTCCTTCGCGCATCTGAAATCCAGATCGCGCGAAGCGCTTTTCGACGCCGAGCACTTCTTCGACGGCTACCGCGCCAATCCCGCCTACGCGCTGTCCTGCCTGCGGGCGGCCTACGACGCCGGTGCCCGCTGGATCGTCCTCTGTGACACCAACGGTGGCACGCTTCCCGACGAGGTCGCCCGCGTCGTCACCGAGGTGATCGCCTCCGGCATCCCCGGCGACCGGCTTGGCATCCATTGCCACGACGATACCGGCAATGCGGTGGCCAATTCCCTGGCCGCCGTCTCTGCCGGGGTCCGCCAGATTCAAGGCACGCTGAACGGATTGGGCGAACGCTGCGGCAATGCCAACCTGACGACGTTGATCCCGACCTTGCTGCTGAAGGCCCCCTTTGCCAGCCGCTTCCATACCGGCGTGACGCACGAGGCGCTGGCAGGCATTCTGCGCACCAGCCGGATGCTGGACGACATCCTGAACCGGGTGCCGCAGCGAAGCGCACCTTATGTCGGTGCCTCGGCCTTTGCGCACAAGTCAGGGCTGCACGCCTCGGCGATCCTGAAAGACCCCGCGACCTACGAACATGTCCCGCCTGAAATCGTCGGCAACGCCCGTGTCATCCCGATGTCCAATCAGGCAGGCCAGTCGAACCTGCGCGCGCGGCTGGCGGCAGCGGGGATCGTGGTCGATCCAAAGGACCCTCGCCTCGGCCGGATCATCGAGGTGATCAAGGAACGCGAGGATCAGGGCTATGCCTATGACGGCGCGCAGGCCAGTTTCGAGCTGGTCGCGCGGCGCGAACTGGGGCTGTGTCCGACATTCTTCGAGGTCAAGCGCTACCGCGTCACCGTCGAACGACGCAAGAACAAGTATGACCGCATGGTCAGCCTGTCCGAGGCGGTCGTGGTGGTCAAGATCGGCGGGACCAAGATGATGTCGGTCTCCGACAGCATGGATGAGGCGGGGTCCGACCGCGGCCCGGTGAACGCGCTGGCCAAGGCGCTGGCCAAGGACCTTGGCCCCTATCAGGCCTGCATCGACGACATGAAGCTGGTGGATTTCAAGGTCCGCATCACCAATGGCGGCACCGAAGCGGTGACGCGGGTCATCATCGACAGCGAGGATGCACAAGGCCATCGCTGGTCCACCGTCGGCGTCAGCGCCAATATCGTGGATGCATCCTTCGAGGCGCTTCTGGATGCGATCAACTGGAAACTGATCCGCGACCACGGGGCCCCGGCTTGACCATTCATGCTTGCGCCGACCTCGTGCAACGTGGCGATCCCGACCGCTTTGCCGCCGTCATGGCCGCCCCGGTCCCGGCACGCCAGCGGCTGTTCCCGCTTTATGCCTGGAACCTTGAGGTCGCGCGGGTGCCCTGGGTGACGCAGGAACCCCTGATCGCCGAAATGCGGCTGCAATGGTGGCGGGATGTGGTCGAGAACGCCGCATCCGGTGCGGCGCAGGCGCATGAGGTGGCAGGGCCGCTGCATCAGGTGATCCGCGACTGCGACCTGCCATTGGACGTGATGGACCGCCTGATCGTGGCACGGCGGGCGGATATCGGCACCGAACCCTTTGCCGATCAAGGGGCACTGGATGCCTATCTCGAGGACACCGGTGCGGGGCTGATGTGGCTGGCCGCACGGGCGATGGGCGCGGCTGCGGCGGCCGAAGAGACCGTGCGCGGATATGGCTGGGCGTCGGGGCTTGCCAGTTACCTGACGGCGGTCCCCGACCTGATCGCGCGTGGACGGACGCCACTCGTGGACACCTCGCCCGACGGCATCGCGCGACTGGCGCGGGAAGGTCGCGCCCGCATCCGGCAGGCACAGTCCCAGCGGCACGCGGTTCCCGCAGCCGTCGCCCCGGCATTGCTGGCGGGCTGGCAGGCCGCAGCCATCCTGACCGAGGCCGCGAACGACCCTGCGGCCGTCCTGCAAGGCCGTCTTGGCATGTCGGAGTTTTCACGGCGGGGCCGACTGCTGTGGCAGGCCACCACAGGGCGCTGGTAATCAGGCGCGCGCCGCGCCCTCTTGACGCCAAAGCCAGATCAGGGCTGCCCCCGCCAGCACCAGGAACGGCAGCATTGCCAGGTTGACCATCTGCCAGCCGGTCTGCACCGACCCGCCAGAGCAGTTCATCAAGCCGCCTGACGACAGGCTGGCCAGTGTCACGCCGCCGAACACCACAAAGTCGTTCAGTCCCTGCAGGCGGCCGCGTTCCGCGGGGCGCTGGATCGAGGTCAAGAGGGTCGTGGCCCCGATGAAACCGAAGTTCCAGCCGATCCCCAAAAGGATCATCGCCCCGAAAAAGTTTTCCAGCCTGATGCCCGCGATGGCGACCGATCCGGCAAGGGCGAGGATGACCAACCCCGCGGCGATGACGCGCTTTGCCCCAAAACGTGCGATGATGTGCCCGGTCACGAAACTGGGCGCATACATCGCCAGCACATGCGCCGAGACGATGTCGGCGGCGTTGCTGGTGGCAAAGCCGGAACCGACCACCGCCAGCGGCGACGAGGTCATGACCAGGTTCATCAGCGCATAGGACACCGCCGCGCAGATCATCGCGACGGCAATGACCGGGGTGCGGATCAGTTCCGACCTTGACCGTCCCGCAGCATCGCCCGGCGCTGCGGCGGGCGGCGTCGGGATCGACAAGGCGGCAAAGAGAAACACCCCGACCAGGTTCAGCACGATCACCGCGACATAGGTTCCTAGGAATGGCACAACCATGCTTTCGGCCGTCACCTTGACCAGTTGCGGGCCGATGACGGCCGACAAAAGGCCGCCCGCCATCACCCAGCTGATCGCCTTGGGACGGAACGCTTCTGACGCGGTATCGGCAGCGGCAAAGCGGTAGAACCCCTGCGCCGACATGTAGATGCCGCTGACAAGCGCGCCCAGACAGAACACCAGAAACGATCCGGTCATCAGCCCCGCCGCCCCGATCGCTGCCCCGACCGCCCCACCCAGCGCCCCAAACGCAAACCCGGCCCGCCGCCCGTGACGCTGCATCAGCGCCGAAATCGGTGTCGCCGTCAGCATCGACCCGATCACCATGCAGGTGATGGGCAGGGTCGCCCAGCAGCGGTTGGGCGACAGCGTGGTTCCGGCCAGCCCCGCCACGGTAAAGACCATCGGCAACTGTGCGCCCAGAATGGCCTGGGCCGCGACCAGCACGGCCACGTTGCGCTTGGCCAGCCGGTCATCGTGGGCAAGGGACATCGTCATGGGCATTGGCGTAAGGCCTGCCAGCGGGGCTCGCAAGGCAAATGCCGTGCATCGGCCGAAAATCCGGCGCTTGCCCCTTTTCCTTTCCCGCAATCTGGTCAAAGCAGGGACGGGAGCAGAACAGCGGAAGGACGGGATGGTTGGTCGCATCATCTTGACGGAGGCCTGCGTGGCCGAAGGGGCGCATTGGCTTGCCGCGCACGAACCGCGCTTTGCCATCGCGCTGGAGGTGATCGGCGCCGTGCCCCTGCGCCGTCGCGATGACGGTTTTGCCGCCCTTCTGGACGCCATCGTCAGCCAGCAGGTCTCGGTGGCCAGCGCGGATGCGATCTGGGCGCGTTTGGAGTTGGCCGGCCTGACCGATCCTGCCGCAATGGCGGTCGCATCGGATGAGACGCTGCGTGCGGCGGGCCTCAGCCGGCAGAAGGCGCGCTATGGCCGCGCGCTGGCCACCGCCGGGATCGACTATGCCGCATTGCGCAGCGTGCCGGATGCAGATGTGGTGGCAACCCTGGTCAAGGTGCCCGGCATCGGTCTGTGGACCGCCGAGATCTACGCGATGTTCGCGCTGGGTCGGGCGGATGTTTTCGCGCCGGGCGACCTGGCCTTGCAGGAATCCGCGCGGGTCCTGTTCGCGATGGAGGCACGGCCGCAGGAAAAAGCCCTGCGCGCCATGGCCGGGGCGTGGTCGCCCTGGCGGTCGGTTGCGGCCCGCATCCTCTGGGCCTATTACCATGTCGCGAGGAACCGTGAAGGAATACGTGCGTGAGGGAACTTCGCTACAAGACGCGCGCCGCCGCCTCGGGCCAGACGACCAGCATGGTGGTGCTGGTGCATGGCTATGGCGCTGACGGGTCCGACCTGTTGGGGCTTGCCGATCCCCTGGCCCCGCATCTGCCGGACACCCTGTTTGTCGCCCCCGACGCGCCGGAGCCCTGTGCGGGCAACCCGTTCGGGTTTCAGTGGTCGCCGATCCCCTGGCTTGACGGGTCGGACGAGACGCAGGCGGCGGCAAGGTTCGCGGCCTCGGCTGCCGATCTTGATGCCTTTCTGGACCGGCGCCTTGCCGATGCGGGACTGACACCCGACCGGCTGGTGCTGCTGGGGTTTTCCCAAGGGGCGATGATCAGCCTGCACATCGCGCCGCGCCGCCCGCTGCCGGTGGCCGGAGTGATCGCGATTTCAGGGCGGCTTGTGGTGCCGGAACGGCTGGCGGCAGAGACCGTCGCGCGCCCGCCGGTCTTGCTGATCCACGGCGACGCCGATCCGGTAGTGCCCTTTGGCGACATGGCGGCCGCGGGCAAGGCACTGGTCGCGGCGGGGTTCGACACCTATGGTCATGTCATGACGGGCACAGGCCACGGCATCGCGCCGGACGGTCTGGGTGCCGCGCTGCAATTCCTCAAGCAACGCCTGGCGGGGTGACGCTGCCGCTGTCAGCCCTGACCGCCTGCCGCCAGATAGGCCGCACAGCCGGTCAGTGCGGCAAAGTCATCCTCGACCACCGTGATCGAGAAATCCCGGGCCAAGAGATCGACACGGCGCATCTCGCGGAACGCCGCCTCCAGCCCGAAGGTGGTGAAATGCGGCGTCATCGCGCGCGACATGCCGCCGATCAGGTAGATGCCGCCATAGGGAAGGTGGATCAGCGCAAGGTCGGCCAGCATCTGCCCCAGAATGCGGGTGTAGAGCGTGGCGGAATGGCGCGCGACCGCGCTGCCGGCGTCCAGCACCGCCAGGATTTCTGCCGAGGTCCGCTCGGCCGGTGCGCCCGCCTCCGCCGCGGCAAAGGCATAAAGCGTCTGCAACCCGCGCCCGGCCAGGACTTCCTCGACGCCGGCATGGGCAACCTCGCCCTCGGCCCGCAGGCGCGCCTCGACAAACCGCACAAGGCGCAGGTCTTCGTCCGACCGGACCGGCATGTTCACATGGCCACATTCCGACGGCGGCACGACGCGGCCCCAGGGCGTGTTGTGAACCGGCGCCGCGTTGACCCCGGTGCCGAGGCCGACGACCAGCATCGACGCCCCCGGACGCGACGGTCCTGCCACGATCGTGCGCAGGTTCTGCGCCGCGATATGGCCCAGCGCGTGCCCCTGTGCCTGGAGGTCGTTCAGGATGGCCACCCGGCCCGCGCCGGTGGCCCGCGAAAGCTTGACCGCATCCATCGTCCAGTCGAGATTGGTCAGCGTGGCCACCCCGTCCTGCACGGGACCTGCCGCCGCGACGCAGACGCCGCTGACGCTGGCCCCGGCCCTGGCCAGATAGTCCGACAGAATATGCGCGATGTCCTTGCCTGCGGCCATGTATTCCGCGTTGGAATAGCGCGACAGGCTGCCCGCGATGACGGTCTTGCCATCCGCCAGGGCGACCCGCGTATTGGTGCCGCCGATATCGGCAAGGATTGCAAGCGTCATGGCGGCGTCCTCTGGTCTGGTCTGCGCGTGATAGACGTAGCGGTGGCCATGGATCAAGCCCCGGGGATGCCGCCCGGGGTCTATCCGCGTCCCGGCGCGGGTCCGGTGGATTGCCCGATGATCAGTTCGGCCTCAAGCAGGCGGTGGGTCGGGGCGGTCGGCGCGGTCGCGATGACATCCAGCAGCATTTCCGCCACCAGACGCCCCGCCTCGCGCACCGAGGACCGCGTGGCGGTGAAGATCGGCACCGCGTCGCCGTTCTTGAGATAGCTCAGGTCGTCGTCGTGGATGATGACCGACACATCGCGCCCCATCACGAGACCCGCGGCCTCGATCGCGCGGCGGACCCCCATCGCGGAAATCATCGAGGCGACCAGAAAGGCCGTCGGCGGATCGGCGGTCGCCAGCATCGCCTGTGCCGCCTGAAATCCCGCCACCTCGGTCATCTGGTCGGATGTCATCAGGCGGGCATCCGCCGCAATGCCGCGCGCGGCGAGCGCATCGACATAACCCGACCGGCGGCGCAGGGCGAAATCCATGTATTCCAGCCCGTTGATCAGGGCGATCCGCAGATGGCCAAGGTCCAGCAGAAATTCGGTTGCGCGGTGGAACGCGCGCCGGTTGTTCACATCGACCCAGTTGTAGGGCAGGGCACTGCCCGAGGCGCGCCCATGCACGACAAAGGGCAGCCCGATGTCGTTCAGCAGGGCGATGCGCGGGTCCTCCCTCCGCGGCGAATGGACGATGACGCCATCGACGGCGCCGCGCAGTTTCAACTCGCGGTAGGTGGTCTCTTCGGTTTCGTCCGCCACCACCGACAAGAGCATGTCATAGCCGTTGCGCGAATAGGTCTCGCCCGCGCCGGCGATGAAATCGGCAAAGATCGGGTTGACGATTTCGTGCCGGGTGGCAATGGGGATGACGTGGCCGACGGCCAGCGCACGGCCGGTGGCCAGCCGGATCGCCCGCGTGTTCGGCCGGTAGTTGCTGCGCTTTGCGGCCGCCATGACGCGTTCGCGCGTCGCCTCGTTGACCTCGGGATAGCCGTTCAGTGCGCGGCTGACCGTCGTGGGAGAAAGCCCAAGCTGTGTCGCAAGCTCCTTGAGGTTCATTCCGGGGTTTCTCAAAACGGTTTCAAACGCGAGCAAACTAGTAAGCCCGCGACACAAGGTCAAAGGCCATTCGAGAAGTGCCGCACGAATTTCAGGCAAAGCGGCGGGCGATGCCGCAGAATAAAGGCAAGCCTGACACTGAAATCCCGTGAGGCGTGTGGCATCTGGATTGACTTGCGCGGGCCGTTGGGTGAGTTTGAAGCATCCAAAGCGGTTTGAGATGATTCTGACCTGTCTTGGGACTGACCCGCGAAAAGCGGATAACGGGAGGAATATCAATGAAGACACGGCTTCTCGCAAGCGCTGCGGCGCTGGCGCTTTTGTCCGGTGCGGCTGTCGCCCAGGACTTGAAATTCCCGGTGGGCGAAGGTGCGTTCAACTGGGACAGCTACAAGGCCTTTGACGCGGCCTACAATCTGGACGGCCAGACGATCAGCATTTTCGGACCCTGGCGCGGTGAGGACCAGGTTCTGGTTGAATCGATGCTGGCCTATTTCACCGCCGCTTCGGGCGTGAAGGTGAACTATTCGTCCTCCGAAGGCTATGAACAGCAGATCGTGATCGACGCTCAGGCGGGATCGCCGCCCGACGTGGCGGTGCTGCCGCAGCCCGGACTGATCGCCGACCTTGCCGGCAAGGGCCTGATCCTGCCTCTGGGGCCGGAATCTGCCACCTGGCTGACCGAAAATTATGGCGCAGGGTCAAGCTGGGCGGCGCTTGGCACCTACAAGGGCCCTGATGGCACCCCGGCCCTTTATGCCTTCCCCTACAAGGCCGACGTGAAATCGCTGGTCTGGTACAGCCCCGACAACTTTGCCGACGCGGGTTATACCGTGCCGACCACGATGGAAGAGCTGAAGGCCCTGACCGATCAGATCGTCGCCGATGGCGGGACGCCCTGGTGCATCGGCCTGGGTTCGGGTGGCGCCACCGGCTGGCCCGCGACCGACTGGGTCGAGGACATGATGCTGCGCACGCAGCCGCCGGAAACCTATGACAAGTGGGTCACGAACGAACTGCCGTTCAACAGTCCCGAGGTGGTGGCCGCGATCGACGAGTTCGGCTATTTTGCCAAGAACGACAAGTATGTTGCGGGCGGTGCCGCGGCCGTGGCCTCCACCGACTTCCGTGACAGTCCCAAGGGTCTCTTTACCTCGCCGCCGCAGTGCTACATGCACCGCCAGGCGTCGTTCATCCCGTCCTTCTTTCCCGAAGGCACCAAGCTCGGCACGGATGCGGACTTCTTCTACTTTCCGGCCTATGCAAGCAAGGACCTGGGTGCGCCCGTTCTGGGTGGCGGCACGCTGGCCTTTGTGATGAAGGAAAGCGAAGCGGCCCGCGCGTTCATCGAGTTCCTCAAGACCCCGATCGCGCATGAAGTCTGGATGGCACAATCCGGGTTCGTCACCCCGTTCAAGGGCGTCAACGGCGAACTTTACGGCTCGGAGGCGCTGAAAAAGCAGGGCGAGATTCTCGCCAATGCGACCACCTTCCGGTTTGACGGGTCGGACCTGATGCCGGGCGGCGTCGGTGCCGGCACGTTCTGGACCGGCATGGTCGACTTTGTCGGCGGCAAGTCGGCACAGGAAGTGGCGGACGCGATCCAGGCCTCGTGGCCCAAGTGACACCAGGATTGACCGGGCGTTTGCGCCCGGTCACCTTCGACCCCCTGAACCTGGCGGATCCGGCACGTCCGGGCCTGCCCCAAAATACGACATGACGATCTTGGGAGGGGCGCATGAATCCGGCTCTGCAGGCGGTTCTGACCGTCGTTCTAGGTGTTGGGGGCTGTGTCCTCTATTTCTGGTCGTCGAACCTGTTTCTTGACAAGGTTCTGTTTCCGGCGCGCGGACCGAATGCCGGGACCAACATCAACCGCGCCAACATGATCCGCCCCTGGCTGTTCCTCGCGCCGGCGGTGGTGGCACTGGGGCTGTATCTGGCCTATCCCGTGCTGGCGTCGGCCTGGCTGTCGCTGCATGACAAGTCGGGCGAGAATTTCGTCGGATTCCAGAACTATTCGCAGATGTTCAGCGAACCGAAATTCTGGGAATCGATGCGCAACAACGTGATCTGGCTCTTGGTCGTGCCGGCGATGTCGACCGCGTTCGGACTGTTGGCGGCACAGCTGACCGACCGGATTTCCTGGGGCAACATCGCCAAGTCGATGATCTTCATGCCGATGGCGATTTCGTTCGTAGGCGCCTCGGTGATCTGGAAGCTGATCTATGACACGCGAGACGCGGACCAGGCGCAGATCGGCCTTCTGAATGCGCTCTGGCTCAAGGCCGAGGGCGGGATCGGTTCGATCCTGGTGCTGAAGGTTCTGCCCGCAATCCTGCTGATCGTGGGCATCCTGGCGCTGGCCTATGTGATCTGGGGCCAAGTCCAGCAGTTTTCGCGCGGTGGGGCGCTGGTCAAGCTGCTGCGCGCCATCGGCATCGCGGTCGGCGCCTGGCTGGTCTATGTCGGCCTGACCTGGATTGTCGGTCTGTTCACGGCCGTCCTGCCTTATGGCCAGCCGCAGTTCTGGCTGCAGATCCCGTTCTGGAACAACTTTTTCCTGATGGCCGTGCTGGTCTGGCTCCAGACCGGGTTCGCCATGGTCATCCTGTCGGCGGCGTTGCGCGGCGTGCCCGAGGATACGATCGAGGCCGCGATCATCGACGGGGCGAACCCGTTCCAGATATTCTTCAAGATCAAGGTGCCGCAGATCATGGGCACCATCGTCGTGGTCTGGACCACGATCACCATCACCGTGCTCAAGGTGTTCGACATCGTGCGCGCGATGACCGGCGGACAGCAGGAAACCCAAGTTCTGGCCAACTACATGTATGACAAGCTGTTCGTGGCGGTGGACTGGGGTGTCGGATCGGCATCGGCGATGATCATCCTGTTGCTGGTGACGCCGATCCTGGTCTGGAACATCTACAACGCACGTCAAGAAATGCGCTGAGCGGGGACAGGGACATGGAAAACATCGCCGGGAAAAAGCCCGCCCTCATCTGGGCCGTGCATATCTCCACCGCCCTTCTGGTGCTGCTCTGGGTCTTGCCGACATTCGGCCTTTTGGTGTCGTCCTTCCGATCTGGCGACCAGATCGTCGGATCGGGCTGGTGGCAGGCGCTGTCGACGCAGGAACAGCAATTGTCGCCGATCCGCATCGAAGGGGACGAGGTGCAAAAGGATGGTGCCTTTGTCATAGAGGGCAATCTTTTCGGGGGCGAAGGCACCAAGATCAGCGCCTGGGGCACCAATGTGAACCGCCCGAACGAGTTCGAACCGGGCGCGACCGCGCCCCTGGCGGACGGGCAAAGCCTGACCGTGCAGGAAAACGGCAGCTATGTCCTGTCGTCGCCGGTCACGACCGCAGGCACGCGCCTGCCACGGGTCTTTGCCAGCGCCGCGACACCGCCCGATTTCACCACCAACAACTACAACAACGTGCTCTTCAATCCGCTGGCGGGACAGACGATCTTCGAGGCCTTCGTGAACACCGCCACGGTGGCAATCCCGGCCACCATCATCCCGATCCTGATCGCGGCCTTTGCCGCCTATGCGCTGGCCTGGATGGAGTTTCCGGGGCGGGCGCTGTTGATTGCGGCTATCGTGGGCCTGCTGGTCGTGCCGTTGCAACTGGCGCTGATCCCGCTGTTGCAGTTTCACAACTGGATCGGCATCGGCAAAGGCTACCTCGGCATCTGGATGGCGCATACCGGGTTCGGGCTGCCCTTGGCGATCTATCTCTTGCGCAACTACATGGTCGGCCTGCCGCGCGACATCATCGAGAACGCGCGGGTGGACGGGGCGACGGATTTCCAGATTTTCGTCAAGATCATCCTGCCCCTGTCCTTCCCGGCGCTGGCGTCCTTTGCGATCTTCCAGTTCCTCTGGACCTGGAATGACCTTCTGGTGGCGCTGGTGTTCCTTGGCACTTCGAACGACCAGCAGGTGCTGACGGGCAACATCGTGAACCTGATGGGCTCGCGCGGCGGCGACTGGGAAATCCTGTCGGCTTCGGCCTTCGTGTCCATCGTGGTGCCGCTGATCGTGTTCTTCTCGATGCAGCGGTTCCTGGTGCGCGGTCTCCTGGCCGGATCGGTCAAGTGAGCCTGATGCAGCCCGAAAACCGCACCGTACTGGCAGCGGACCCGGACTGGTGGCGGGGGGCGGTGATCTATCAGATCTACCCCCGCAGCTATCAGGACAGCAACGGGGACGGGATCGGCGACCTTGTCGGGATTGTGGAACGCCTGCCGCATATCGCGCGGCTCGGTGCGGATGCGATCTGGATCAGCCCGTTCTTCAAAAGCCCGATGAAGGACTTCGGCTATGACGTCAGCGACTACTGCGACGTCGATCCGATGTTCGGCACACTGGCGGATTTCGACCGGGTCGTGGATACGGCCCACCGCCTGGGGCTGCGGGTGATGATCGACCTGGTGCTGTCGCATACCGCAGACGTGCATCCCTGGTTCAAGGAAAGCCGCAAGAACCGCACCAACCCCAAGGCCAACTGGTATGTCTGGGCCGAACCGAAAGGCGACGGCACGCCCCCCAACAACTGGTTGTCGATCTTTGGTGGCTCGGCCTGGTCCTGGGACAACCGGCGCGAGCAGTACTACCTGCACAATTTCCTGACCAGCCAGCCGGACCTGAACTTTCACGAACCGGCAGTACAAGAGGCGCTGTTCGATGTCGCGCGGTTCTGGCTGAAGCGGGGGGTGGACGGGTTCCGGCTGGACACGATCAACTTCTACATCGCCGACAAATACTTGCGTGACAACCCGCCCCTGCCAAAGGCGTTGCGCAACGACAGCATCGCGCCCTCGGTCAATCCGTACAATCACCAGCTCCATCTTTTCGACAAGAACCAGGCGGAAAACCTTGAATTCCTGCGCAAATTCCGCGCCGTGCTGAACCCCTACGGGGCGGCGGCGGTGGGCGAGGTGGGCGATGCCCAGCGTGGGCTTGAGATCATGGCCGAATACACCTCGGGTGGCGACAAGGTCCAGATGTGCTATCCGTTCGAGATGCTGCAACCGACGCGACTGACGGCGGCGCTCGTGGCCGATACCTTTCGCCGGATGGAAGAGACCGCTCCCGATGCCTGGCCCTGCTGGGCCTATTCGAACCATGATGTCGTGCGGCACGTCACCCGCTGGGGCCTGACCGATGCCGCCGCGCGGGCCTATACCACGCTGATGATGACGTTGCGCGGCTCGCTCTGCCTCTATCAGGGCGAGGAACTGGGCCTGCCCGAGGCCGAGATCGCCTATGAGGATTTGCAGGACCCTTACGGTTTGGAATTCTGGCCGGAATTCAAGGGGCGCGACGGCTGCCGCACGCCGATGGTCTGGACAACCGACAACGCGAATGGCGGGTTTTCCGACGGCACGCCGTGGCTGCCGGTCAAGGCGCCGCATCTGCCGCTGTCGGTCGCCGCGCAAGAGGGTGATCCTGCATCAATGCTTGCCCACTATCGCGCCGCGCTGGCGTTCCGGCGCGCGCACCGGACACTTCGGACGGGCACGATGTCCGAACCGCGCGACTTTGGTGATGTGGTGTCCTTCGTGCGCAAGGGGGATGAGGTGATTTTCTGTGCCGTCAATCTTGGCGCAGAACCGGGCGAGGCGACCTTGCCCACAGGGATATGGGAACGAATTGCAACGGATCTCGGTAGCCAGACGGCACAGGGTGGGCAGGTGACTTTGCCACCATGGGGCGTTTGCCTGGCGCGGCAAGTCTGAGGGAGGGACAACATGGCTGACCTTTTGTTGAAGGATGTCGAAAAGGCCTATGGCGAGGTAAAGGTGTTGAAAGACATCAATCTTGACATCAAGACGGGCGAGTTGATCGTCTTTGTCGGCCCGTCGGGCTGCGGCAAGTCGACCCTGCTGCGCATGATCGCGGGGCTGGAGCGGATCACGGGCGGCGATTTCTCCATCGACGGCGTGCGGATGAACGATGTGCCACCGGCACAGCGCGGCATCGCCATGGTGTTCCAGTCCTACGCGCTGTATCCGCATATGACGGTGCGCGACAACATGTCGTTTGCACTGAAGATCGCGAAAAAATCCGATGCCGAGATCAAGGCCGCAGTCGACAAGGCCGCGAAAATCCTGCAGCTGACGCCATATCTGGACCGTCTGCCCAAGGCGCTGTCGGGCGGCCAGCGTCAGCGGGTGGCGATCGGGCGGTCCATCGTGCGCGACCCAAAGGTCTATCTTTTCGACGAACCGCTGTCGAACCTTGATGCCGCCCTGCGCGTGGCCACCCGGATCGAGATTGCCCAGCTGAAAGAGGCAATGCCGAACTCGACCATGGTCTATGTGACGCACGACCAGGTCGAGGCGATGACGCTGGCCAGCCGCATCGTGGTGCTGGCGGGGGGCGGGATCAGTCAGGTCGGCAGCCCGCTGGAGCTGTATGAACGCCCCAAGAACGAGTTCGTGGCGCAGTTCATCGGCAGCCCGTCGATGAACCTGATGTCAGGCGTGGTCACCGAAACCGGGTCGCGGACGGTTGTGAAGCTGGACAATGGTGGTGTGGCGACATCGGCAGTGCCGACGATCACGTCGGACAAGGACCAAAAGGTCCGTATCGGCGTGCGTCCCGAGGACCTTCTGGAAACCGGCGGTGCGGCGGGCAACGACGCGATCTTTACCGGCGAGGTGGAGATCACCGAGGCGTTGGGCGAGGTGACGCTGCTGTACTTCCGCAAACAGGGCGACGCAGCGGCGGTCGTGGGCAAGCTGCCCGGCATCCGGCCGGAACTGCGCCACAAGACCGTCAGCCTGACCGCGCATCCCGAAAAGGTGCATGTGTTTGCCAACGGGATATCGCTTTTGTATCGGTGAGCGCCCTCGCGACCCAGCCGCGGCTGCGGCGCAGCATGCCGGTCTGACCGGGTGATCGCGGCCGTGCGATCCTGGCTTGGCAGGCGGCCGACGGCAGGGCAGTGTGGCAGCCGTAAGCATCCCGGACGATGATCATGCCGCCAGCCCTGACCGAAGACGTGATCCGCTCCTATCAGACTGACGGCGCGGTCCTGATAAAGGGACTGTGGGCCGACTGGGTCGACGATCTGCGCGCCGGGGTCGCGCGCAACATGGTCGATCCCAGCCCCGGCGTCATGGCGACCCTCAAACCCGGCGAAGCGGGCAGTTTCTTTGACGACTATTGCAACTGGCAGCGCATCCCTGAATTCTCGCGGGTGATCCGCCAGTCTGATGCGGCGGCGGTCGCCGGGCAGTTGATGGGCTGCCACCGGGTGCAGATGTTCCATGATCATGTGCTGGTCAAGGAACCCGGCACCGCCAAGGCGACGCCCTGGCACACCGATGGTCCCTATTATTTCGTGGAGGGACGGCAGACCGTCTCGTTCTGGTCGCCGCTGGACCCCGTGCGCGAGGCGTCCTTGCGCTGTGTCGCGGGCAGCCATCTGTGGCCAAAGGACGTGCTGCCGACGCGCTGGGTCAGCGAGACCAGCTTTTATCCCGATCCGTCCGCCTATATGCCGATCCCCGATCCCGAGGCCGAGGGCATGCGCATTCTGGAATGGGACATGGCGCCGGGCGATGCCGTGGCGTTCCACTTTCGCACCCTGCATGGCGCGCGCGGCAATCTGACGACGGCACGGCGGCGGGCGTTCTCGCTGCGGCTGGTGGGTGAGGATGCGCGCTATGTCGATCGGCCCGGCCCGACCTCGCCGCCCTTTCCGGGGCATGGAATGCGGGCGGGCGAGAGGTTGCGCGAGGATTGGTTTCCAGTGCTGCAGTCGTGATGGGCGATGGCTGACGCAGCCCCGATGCCCTCCACGGCCGGTGCAGGGCCGCCGATGTCGGCACTGGTGACGGGGCTTCTGTCGCTGGCGCTGGTCTATCGGCAGGGGCAAGTGACCTTTGACATCCCGCCGGTGCGGGGGGAGCTTTTGGCCCTGATCGCGGTCACGCTTTGGGTGGCGTGGGGTGTGTTGCGCCCCTGGCGACTGTCCGGAAGCACCGCGGGGCGTCTGGAATGGACGCTGGGCGGCGGTCTTGTCGGGCTGTTGCTGGCGCCGCATGTGCCAAGCCTCGCGCTCGCGGTCACGGTCGCATCGCTTGCGGTGGCGCTGGTTCAGGTGGCAACCGACCTGTCCGGGGCCTTGAGGACCGTGCGCGAGGTGATGTCGCGCCGCCCCGCCCTGATCCTTGCGATTCTGGCCCTGGGAGGGTTCCGGGCAGGCGGAGGCGGCGACTGGATCGGACTTGCGGGCCTTGCCTTGGCGGCGGGTCTGGTGGCAGTTCAGTGCGGATTTTTTCTGGTGCGATGGTCCCGGGGTCAGGCGCCGTTCATATAAGTCTGATCCAGGCGCGCGCAATGGCAAGGCCGTGCAGGTCGGCCGCAGCACCGTCGCGGGCCGCAAGGTCGTCAAAGCCTGCGCGCCATCCGGGGGCCAGCCTGTCGACAAGGCCGGGGAAGGTGCGTCCCCAATCCGCGGCAACCGCGCGGCTGACCTCGAAATGGAACTGCATGCCATAGGTGGCGCGGCCGATCCGGAAGGCCTGTTGCGCAACCGCCTCCGACGCTGCGAGCTGAG
The DNA here is from genome assembly GCA_021155205.1 of Rhodobacterales bacterium. Taxonomy (GTDB): domain Bacteria; phylum Pseudomonadota; class Alphaproteobacteria; order Rhodobacterales; family Rhodobacteraceae; genus JAJNPS01. The sequence continues at coordinate 29,263 of JAJNPS010000023.1, read as the reverse complement.
CCGCGTCCGGCGGCAGCGTGAAAGTGTCGGAATGCCACTGAAAGATCGGGAATGTCGGGGGACGCGACCCAAGAACCGGATCGGCGCGCCCGGCATCTGTCAGCGCGACATCGTTCCAGCCGAACTCCAGTTCCCGCGACAAGAGGTTTGTCGCGCCGAACGCCCGCGCCAGGATCTGCGCGCCAAGGCAGATGCCAAGGACCGGGCGATCCTGCGTGGTGTAGTCGGCCATCAGGCGGGCAAGCGCTGGCAGGTAGGGATGCGTGTGATCATCCGTCGCTGCCTGTTCGCCGCCAAAGACGACCAGTGCATCGGCATCGACGGATCGCGGCAAAGGCTGACCGGACCAGGGCTTGTACTGGTCGATCAGGGCACCTGCCTCATGCAGGGCCACGCCGACCTGGCCATGATGGGTGACACGGGTGTTTTCAACGATGGCGACGCGCATGGGTTCCGCTTGATTGATCCACCACAATCTGCACGGTGCGTGGGCCACCGCAAGCGCAAGATGCAGCATTTGGCCTTGCAAAGCGGGCGTCCGCGTGAAACAGGGAACCGCCAGACGAACCCCTCCCAGGAGACCGCCATGGAGATTCGCGAGGCCCTGACCTTTGATGATGTCCTGCTTGTCCCGGCTGCCTCGTCGGTACTGCCGTCGGATGCGGATACATCGACCTATGTCACCAGACTGATCCGCATGAACATCCCGCTGTTGTCGTCAGCCATGGATACCGTGACCGAAGGGCGGATGGCGATCGCCATGGCGCAGGCGGGCGGAATCGGGGTCATCCACCGCAATCTGGATGCCGAGGCGCAGGCGCGCGAGGTGCGGCGGGTCAAGCGGTTCGAAAGCGGTATCGTCTATGCGCCGATCACCCTGACGCCCGATCAGACCCTGGCGGACGCCAAGGTGTTGATGGAACGCTACAACATCACGGGCTTTCCCGTGGTCGATGCCCAGGGCCGCGTCGTCGGCATCGTCACCAACCGCGACATGCGCTTTGCCAGCGATGACCGCACCCCTGTTCGGGTGATGATGACGTCCGAAAACCTTGCGATCCTGCGCGAGCCCGCAGACCGGGCCGAGGCGATCAGCCTGATGAAGGCGCGGCGGATCGAAAAGCTGCTGGTGACGGATGGCGCGGGCAAGCTGACGGGTCTGCTGACGCTGAAGGATACCGAAACGGCGGTCCTCAACCCCCATGCCTGCAAGGATGCGATGGGACGCCTGCGCGTGGCTGCCGCCTCGACCGTGGGCGATGCAGGCTTCGCGCGGTCCGAGGCGCTGATCGACGCAGGTGTCGACATGGTGGTGATCGACACCGCGCATGGCCATTCCGAAGGTGTCGCGCGGGCGGTGGAGCGGATCAAGCGGCTCTCGAACGACGTGCAGGTCGTGGCAGGCAACGTCGCGACGGGCGAGGCGACGCGGGCGCTGATCGGCGCCGGAGCGGACGCGGTCAAGGTCGGGATCGGCCCCGGCAGCATCTGCACCACGCGCATTGTCGCAGGTGTGGGCGTGCCGCAACTGACCGCGATCATGGATGCGGTGCGCGCGGCGGGCGACATCCCGATCATCGCCGATGGCGGCATCAAGTATTCCGGCGACTTTGCCAAGGCCATCGCGGCGGGTGCGTCCTGCGCCATGGTCGGGTCTGCGATTGCAGGCACGGACGAGTCCCCCGGCGAGGTGATCCTGTGGAACGGCCGATCCTTCAAGGCCTATCGCGGAATGGGCAGCCTTGGCGCGATGGCGCGCGGATCGGCGGACCGCTATTTCCAGAAGGATGCCGCCAGCGACAAGCTGGTACCCGAAGGGATCGAGGGCCAGGTGCCCTATAAGGGCGCCGCCGCCACGGTCATTCACCAGATGGTCGGCGGTCTGCGCGCCGCAATGGGCTATACCGGCTGCCGCAGCGTGACCGAGATGCGGACCAGGTGCGAGTTCGTGCGGATCACCGGCGCGGGTCTGAAGGAAAGCCACGTCCACGACGTGCAGATCACCCGCGAAAGCCCGAACTACCGCGTGATGTAATCCGATGACCCCCGGCGCGCGGGCCCAGGCGGCGATCGAGGTGCTGGACCGGGTTCTGGGCGGGGACCCCGCCGAAAAGGCCTTGACCAACTGGGGCAGGGCCTCGCGCTATGCGGGGTCCGGCGACCGGGCCGCGGTGCGCGATCTCGTCTATGACGCACTGCGCTGTCGGCGATCCTTTGCAGCACTTGGCGGCGGGATGACCGGACGGGGGCTGATCCTGGGACGCGCCCGTGGCCTCGGCGATGATGTCGCGGCGCTATTTCAGGGCGCGCCCCACAGCCCGGTGCCGCCCGGTCCGGATGAGGCCGGGCGTCCCCCCGAGGAGTGGGAGCGTCTTGACATCCCGGACTGGCTGGGCGCGGCGTTCGAGCAATCGCTCGGCGACAGTGCGGTGCCGGTGCTGCAGGCCCTGCAAAACCGCGCCCCGGTCTTTCTGCGCGTCAATGCGGCACGGCTGTCGCGCGATGACGCCATCCGCCTGCTGGCCGGACAGGGGATCGTCGGGGAACCCCACGCCCTTGCCGAGACCGCGATCAGGGTCACAGGCGGCACGCGGCGCATCCAGACCTCGGCCGCCTATCTTGACGGGGGTGTGGAACTGCAGGATGCCGCGTCGCAGGCCGTGGTCGCACAGTTGCCGTTGCGCCAGGGGGACAGGATCTTGGACCTTTGTGCCGGCGGCGGGGGAAAGACGCTGGCCATCGCGGCGCGCCTGCCCGTCGCCGTCTTTGCCCATGACGCGGTGCCAGGCCGCATGACGGACCTTGTCGCGCGCGCGGCGCGGGCCGGGACCGCCATCACCCTGACAGACCGTCCGGAAACCACGGCGCCCTATGATCTGGTGCTGACGGATGTGCCCTGTTCGGGGTCCGGCAGCTGGCGGCGTGATCCCGAGGGCAAATGGCGGCTGACGCCCGCGCGCCTGCAGGATCTGTGCAGTCTGCAGGCGCAGATTCTTGACCGGGCGGCTGGAATGGTCGGGCAGGGCGGGTACCTTGCCTATGTCACCTGTTCCGTCCTGCGGGCCGAAAACGACGACCAGATCGCGGCCTTGCTGACGCGCGACCCGCGTTGGACTGTGGAGAAAAGGCGGCAGTTCACGCCTTTGGAGGGCGGCGACGGTTTTTTTCTGGCGGTGATGCGGCGGGTCTGATTCAAGAAATGCAACCTGAGATGGAATAATTGCCGAAGTTAAACCACGATTAACGATTTGGCTGCCGTATAGACCCAGGACTGCGAATCCAAAGCGTGACGAGGGACATTTTGGCGACCGCCGAAACCGCCACCATTGCCGAGACCGCGCGCGGGCTTGCCCCCAGGGTCGGGTATCTGCTGTTCGGTGCGGCCGCCTGCCTTGCTGGCGCGGCGGTGGCACAGGCCCCGACGACTCGGCTGACGCTGACGGTGGCCGGGGTGACACTGGCGGTGCTGGTGGTGATCATAAAGGGCAGCCAGATGTACCATCAGCGCCGCCTTGCGCGCGAAGAGTTCCGGCTGTTCCGCCTTGTCGGTGAAGACGCCGCCCCTGCCTTTACCACCGACCGCCTGGGCGAAATCCACCTGCGCAACAAGGCCGCGACCGACCGCTTTCAGGGCAGCGATGCGACAACACTGGTCGCCACGCTCGGCGAACATTTCGCATCGCCCGGCGCGGTGATGTTCCGCCTGCAGGCGCGGGCCGAACTGCGCGGGTCGGCGCGCGAGGATGTGGTGACGCGGCGGGGTCACATGCGGCTTTCCTGCACGGCGATGTCGACGGGACGGTTTCTGTGGCGGCTTGAAGAGTTTCAGGACCGCACCGGCGTCGGGCGCGGCGCGGAAACGCTCAGCCTGCCGATGATGGTTGCCAACAAGGCCGGGGTGGTGCTGTTTTCCAACGAGGCGATGCGCAAACTCTTGGGGGCGCGCCCGAAACGGCTGGACCGGGTCTTTGTCGCGCCGGTCGTGCGCAATGGCGAAGAGGTCGAGGTCAGCGCCGCCAGCGGCGCGGTTCGCGCCATCCTGTCCGAAATCGAGGGGGCTGGCGAACGGCGCGAGATCTATCTGTTTCCGGTTCCCGCCGGTCGCGCCGACGATTCGGTGCTGGCCGAATTCGAACACTTGCCGGTGGCACTGATGAAGGTGTCGCACGACGGCACGCTGACCTCTGCCAACCGGGCGGCGCGCGATCTGGCCGGAATTGCACCCGGTGCCCCGGCGATGTTCCACGATCTGTTCGACGGGCTTGGCCGTCCGGTCGGCGAATGGCTGGCCGATGTCGTCGACGGGCGGCTGCCCACGGCCTCCGAGGTTTTGCAGACGCGCAGTGCTGCCGACAGGCGATATCTGCAGGTGGCCTTGCGGCGCATGGTCATCCATGGCCAACCCGGTGCGCTGGCGGTGCTGGCCGATGCCACCGCCCTGAAGGAGCTTGAAGCGCAGTTCATCCAAAGCCAGAAGATGCAGGCCATCGGCCAGCTTGCCGGGGGCGTGGCGCATGACTTCAACAACCTGCTGACTGCCATCACCGGGCATTGCGACCTGTTGCTGCTGCGGCGCAACCGGACCGATACCGACTATGCCGACCTGATGCAGATCCAGCAGAACGCGAACCGCGCCGGCGCGCTGGTCAGCCAGCTTTTGGCCTATTCCCGCAAACAGACCATGAAGCCGGAGCGGATCGACCTGCACGATGTCCTGTCGGAGCTGACGCATCTGCTGAACCGTCTGGTCGGCGAAAGGACGGCGCTGAAACTGGTGCAGGATCCGCTGCTCGGGCCGATCCGCGCCGACAAGCGGCAACTGGAGCAGGTCATGGTCAACCTGGTCGTCAACGCGCGCGATGCCATGGCGGCAGGCGGCACCATCCGCATCGAGACCGAGGCCGTGACGCTGGCCGAGGAGCTTCGCCGCGACCGGGCGGTCGTGCCACAAGGGGAATATGCGGTCATCCGCGTGGTCGATACCGGCATGGGCATTCCCGCCGACAAGCTGCAGAAGATATTCGAGCCTTTCTACACCACCAAACGGTCGGGTGAGGGCACGGGTCTGGGGCTGTCCACCGTCTACGGCATCGTCAAGCAGTCGGGCGGCTACATCTTTGTCGACAGCGAACCGGGCGAGGGGTCGACCTTCTCGCTCTATTTCCCGGTCCACGAAATCCGCCCCGAGGATGTCGCGCCGCCTGAACCCGCCCGCAAGCCCTTGATGAAGCAAGGCGAAGGCGTGGTCCTTCTGGTCGAGGACGAGGCGCCGGTGCGTGCCTTTGCCTCGCGCGCGCTGCGGATGCGCGGCTATACCGTGCTGGAGGCCGACTGCGCCGAGGATGCCCTGCGCATGCTGGAAGATCCGACGCTTCAGGTCGACATCTTTGTGACGGACGTGGTGATGCCCGGAATGGACGGCCCAAGCTGGGTCCGCGAGGCGCTGAAAGATCGCCCCGATGCGCGGGTGATATTTATCTCCGGCTATGCCGAGGATTGCCTGTCCGAAGGTCAGGCGCGCATCCCCAATTCGGTCTTTCTGCCGAAACCCTTTTCACTGACCGACCTGACAACGACCGTCCAGGGCCAGCTGCACTGACGCGGCACCCCGCCGCGGGATGGCCCCCCCGTTCGTGCGGCGAGGCAGGCACCGGGCTGGGTGGGCGCGTGACAGCTCAGACGGGCGCCGATGCGGCCTCGGGCGGTTGCGACAGCGCAGCATAGGGCGCATCGCGGGCCGCCAGCAGGTCGGCATAAAGCGCATAATCCCGCGCCGCCGTGATCTTCAGCCGCGCCTCGGTCGCGTTCGAAAGGTCAAGCGATGCGACAGGCGACACGTTCAGCCGCGGCAGCACGATCTCGCAGCCCAGGCGATCCTCCAGAAACTCGACAAATCCCCCGATGTCCTCATAGCGGAACAGATGGTCGACGCGCGCGCCGTTCTGCGGCGCCAGAAACCGCGCCTGGCTGCCCACGGCGGCGAATTCCGGCTGCGGGTCCGCACACCAGCCGGCGACGAAGGCGTCGAAACTGATCGCCTTCGTCTGCTTGTTCGTGTCGGTGACGATGTCGCGCTGGCGATAGCGATACCAGCTGCCCAGCCAGTCGCGGGGCTCGCGCATCAGGGCGACGACGGTAAAGGCGTCTTTGGAGGCCGCGGCAAGATAGGGCCCGATGAATCGGTGATAGCGGTGGACATTGGTGTGCTTCAACAGGGGCGGTCGCTGGACCGACACCTGCGCCAGCGATTCGAGCGCCGAGGCAATCGCCGTGGATCCCGTCTTGGGTGTGGCCAGGATCACCAGCCTTTGGTCGAAAAATACCAGCATTCGCCCCCGATACCCCGTTTTTCTCGACTTTCTGCCTGCTTTGACGGGTGTTGTAAACGTTCCCTTAACGCATCGCATCAGATGATGGCCTATCGAATTTGGATTGAATTGTTCCCTTTTTGATCTCATAAAGATGAGAACACTTGAGGAACATGCGCAACAATTGCCGCCGGATGGCGGCTATGGAATAAGGAAGCTCGAAGATGTCGGTGGCAAATCTGCTCGACCTGAACGGGAAGCGTGAAATGGACAAGGCGAAGGCGCTGGAAAGCGCGCTGGCGCAGATCGAACGGCAGTTCGGCAAGGGGTCGATCATGCGGCTGGGGGCCGACAGCCCGGCCATGGATATCGAGGCGACCTCGACCGGGTCGCTGGGCCTGGACATTGCGCTGGGAATCGGCGGCCTGCCCAAGGGGCGGATCATCGAGATCTACGGCCCGGAATCGTCGGGCAAGACCACGCTGACCCTGCATGTGGTGGCCGAGGAACAGAAAAAAGGCGGCGTCTGCGCCTTTGTCGACGCCGAACATGCGCTGGACCCGCAATATGCCAAGAAACTTGGCGTGAACCTTGACGAGCTTCTGATCAGCCAGCCCGATACCGGCGAACAGGCGCTGGAGATTGTCGACACCCTGGTCCGGTCCGGTGCGGTCAGCCTTGTGGTGATCGACTCGGTGGCGGCCCTGGTGCCGAAATCGGAGATCGAGGGCGACATGGGCGACATGCAGATGGGCAGCCAGGCCCGCCTGATGAGCCAGGCCATGCGCAAGCTGACCGCCAGCATCGGCCGGTCGAACTGCATGGTGATCTTCATCAACCAGATCCGCATGAAGATCGGCGTGATGTTCGGGTCCCCTGAAACCACCACCGGCGGCAATGCGCTGAAATTCTATGCCTCGGTGCGTCTTGATATCCGCCGCATCGGGTCGATCAAGGAGCGCGAGGATGTGGTCGGCAACACCACGCGGGTCAAGGTCGTCAAGAACAAGGTCGCCCCGCCCTTCAAGCAGGTCGAATTCGACATCATGTATGGCGAAGGCATTTCCAAGACGGGCGAGTTGGTGGATATCGGCGTCAAGGCAGGCGTCGTGGAAAAGTCCGGCAGCTGGTATTCCTATGGGGACGAGCGGATCGGGCAGGGGCGCGAAAACGCCAAGCTGTTCCTGAAGCAGAACCCCGGTGTTGCGGCCGAGATCGAGGACAAGCTGCGCGCCGCCAACGGGCTTGATTTCAACATCATCGGCGGCGGCGAAAGCGAAGACATCGTCGACATGTAGCAGGCGCGGGCACCTGGTGTCGCGTTTCAGGAAAAAGCAACGGCCAGGGCAGCAGTCCCGGCCGTTTTGCATCCAGGCACCCTCGGCGTCATCTCTTTGGGGTTCGCACGGGCCTTTGCCGGGCGATGACGGTCCCGACGAAGATCGCAACGCAGCATCGCCCGCGGACCTGTTCGCCGCACATCCGATCTGCACGCCGTCTGCCCTTTTCGCCCTGCAACTGCAAAGCACACTGGCCGGCTGACGAGGCACGCCCGCGCGGTGATTTCGCGCCTGCGGCACGGCGGATGTGGACAGCCCATGGCCGGGGGGCTAAACGTTTCCATCCTTGCGAAAAACCTGCCGAAAGGTCCCGACATGCCGTCGCTGAACGACATCCGCTCCACCTTCCTTGACTTCTTTGCGCGCAACGGCCACCGCGTCGTGGCCTCCAGCCCGCTGGTGCCGCGCAACGATCCGACGCTGATGTTTGCAAATTCCGGCATGGTGCAATTCAAGAACTGCTTTACCGGGGTGGAAACGCGCGACTACAAGCGCGCAACAACGGCGCAGAAATGCGTGCGCGCGGGCGGCAAGCATAACGATCTGGACAATGTGGGCTATACCGCACGGCACCATACGTTCTTTGAAATGCTGGGAAATTTCAGCTTTGGCGACTATTTCAAGGATGACGCGATCCGCTTTTCCTGGGAACTTCTGACCCGTGATTTCGCGATCAACCCCGAGCGGCTCTGCGTCACCATCTACCACACCGATGACGAGGCGGCGGCGATCTGGAAAAAGGTCGCAAACCTGCCCGACCACCGCATCATCCGCATTCCGACGGACGACAATTTCTGGCGAATGGGACCGACCGGCCCCTGCGGCCCCTGCACCGAGATCTTCTATGACCATGGGCCACACATTCCCGGCGGCCCGCCCGGCAGCCCGGACGAGGATGGCGACCGTTTCATCGAGATCTGGAACAACGTGTTCATGCAGAACGAACAGCTTGCCGATGGCCGGCTGATCCCGCTCAAGATGCAGTCGATCGACACCGGCATGGGGCTGGAACGGATCGGCGCATTGCTGCAGGGCAAGCACGACAACTATGATACCGACCTGATGCGCAGCCTGATCGAGGCAAGCGCACATGCGACCTCGACCGACCCCGACGGCCCCGGCAAAACCCATCACCGCGTCATTGCCGACCATTTGCGATCGACCAGTTTCCTGATCGCCGATGGCGTCATGCCGTCGAACGAAGGCCGTGGCTATGTCCTGCGGCGCATCATGCGCCGGGCGATGCGACATGCCCACATGCTTGGGGCCGACGACCCGGTGATGTTCCGGCTGGTGCCTGCACTGGTGCGCCAGATGGGCACGGCCTATCCCGAACTGCAGCAGGCGCAGGCGCTGATCGAAGAGACGCTGCGTCTGGAAGAGGCGCGCTTCATCACCACGCTGGACCGGGGCCTGAGGCTTCTGGATGACGAGATCGCGCGCATTCCGGTCGGCGCGGACCTGCCGGGGGCGGCGGCGTTCAAGCTTTACGACACCTACGGGTTCCCGCTGGACCTGACGCAGGACGCCTTGCGCGAAAAGGGCCGCGCGGTGGATGTGGCAGGCTTCGAGGCTGCGATGGCCGAGCAAAAGGCCAAGGCGCGCGCAAGCTGGTCGGGCACGGGCGACGCCAAGGATGCGCGCGTCTGGTTCGACATCGCCGATGCGCAAGGGGTGACGGAGTTCCTGGGTTATGACACCGAGGCCGCCGAGGGCGTGATCACCGCCCTGGTGCGCGACGCTGCAACGGTCGACCGGGCCGAGGCGGGCGAGGCCGTGCAGGTGGTCGTGAACCAGACGCCGTTCTACGCCGAAAACGGTGGCCAGGTCGGCGATCATGGCTGGATCGTGACCGATACGGGCCGCGCCGAAGTGACGGATACCCGCAAGGCGGCAGGCGTCGTCATTCATGTCGCCAGCGTGCGCGAGGGGCATCTGGCCCGGGGCCAGGCCGCGCGTCTTGCGGTGCTGCATGACCGCCGGACGGCCATTCGCGGCAACCATTCTGCCACCCATCTGCTGCACGAGGCGCTGCGGCGTACGCTTGGCCCGCATGTGGCACAACGCGGCAGCCTGAACGCCGCCGACCGGCTGCGGTTCGATTTCAGCCACGGACAGGCGATGAGTGCGGCCGATCAGGCGCAGGTGGAACGCGAGGTGAATACCTTTATCCGCCAGAACAGTCCGGTGGAAACGCGGATCATGACGCCCGACGACGCGCGGGCCATCGGCGCGCAGGCGCTGTTCGGCGAAAAGTACGGCGACGAGGTGCGGGTCGTGTCGATGGGCGTGCTGGACGGGTCGGGCAAGGGCGCGGACGGCGTGACCTATTCGCTGGAACTTTGTGGTGGCACGCATGTGCGCCGCACCGGCGACATCGGGGCATTCGTGCTGCTGGGCGACAGCGCCTCCAGTGCCGGGGTGCGCCGTGTCGAAGGTCTGACCGGACAACTGGCGCTCGACCACCTGCGCGGCCGGGACCAGATTCTGTCAGAGACGGCGCTTATGCTGAAGACCCATGCCGAGGATGTGCCGGTGCGCGTCAAGGCGCTGGCAGACGAACGCCGCGCCCTTCAGAACGAGGTGGCGCAACTGCGCCGCGAACTGGCGATGGGTGGCAAGGCTGCCGGACCAGAATCAAAGGATATCAATGGCGTGGCCTTCATTTCTCAGGTGCTTTCCGGTGTCTCGGGCAAGGACTTGCCGGGTCTGATCGACGAGATGAAGGCGCGGCTTGGTACTGGCGCCGTGCTGCTGATCGCCGATACCGGCGGCAAGCCGGCCGTGGCGGCGGGGGTCACGAACGACCTGACGGCGCGGCTGTCGGCGGTGGCGCTGGTCAAGGCGGCGGCCGAGGCGATGGGCGGCAAGGGCGGTGGCGGACGGGCCGACATGGCGCAGGCGGGCGGTGCCGATATCGGCGCCGCCGAAGCGGCGATCAGGGCGGCCGAAGCCGTCATTGCGGGGTAGGGGTCATGGCAACCGCGCTCTGGATCGCCCATGTGCATGTGACCGACACCGAAGCCTATGCCAGGTACGCCGCAGGGGCGACGACCGCCATCGCGGCGCATGGGGGCGTATTCCTCGCACGCGGCGGGCGCTATGTGCAGCTTGAGGGCAACGACCGGCCCCGCAATGTGGTGGCGCGGTTCCCGTCGCTGGAACAGGCGGTGGAGTGCTACAATTCGCCTGCGTACCAGGCGGCTTTGGCGCATGCCAATGGCGCGGCAGTGCGCGATCTGGTGGTGGTCGAAGAGGTCGGGCCGTAGTGGTGCGTGCAAGCACAACCCTACGTAGGGTGCGTGGTTCCACGCACCATCCGTTCACCCCGCCGCGCGGCTTTGGCGTTTGCGGTCGTTCGGATCGAGGAACCGCTTGCGCATCCTGACAGCCTTGGGCGTCACTTCGACCAGTTCATCATCGTCGATATAGGCAATCGCCTGTTCAAGGCTCAGCTTGACCGGCGTCGTCAGGCGCACCGCCTCGTCCGTGCCGCTGGCGCGCACGTTGGTCAATTGCTTGCCCTTCAGCGGGTTGACCTCAAGGTCGTTGTCGCGGTTGTGCTCGCCGATGATCATGCCGGTATAGACCGGCTCCTGCACGCCGATGAAGAAATGCCCCCGATCCTCAAGCTTCCACATCGCATAGGCGACCGAGGTGCCGGATTCCATGCTGATCAGAACACCCTGGCGGCGGCCTTCGATCGGGCCCTTGTGCGGTGCCCATTCGTGAAAGACGCGGTTCAGGACACCGGTGCCGCGCGTGTCGGTCATGAACTGGCCGTGATAGCCGATCAGCCCGCGTGACGGGACATGTGCGATGATGCGGGTCTTGCCCACGCCTGCCGGTTTCATTTCCACCAGATCGCCCTTGCGGGGGCCGGTCAGCTTTTCGATCACCGGGCCCGTATAATCGTCATCGACGTCGATGGTGACTTCTTCGATCGGCTCGCACTTCACGCCGTCGATGTCGCGGAACAGGACGCGCGGGCGGCTGATTGACAACTCAAACCCTTCGCGGCGCATGTTCTCGATCAACACGCCCATCTGAAGTTCACCACGACCTGCGACCTCGAACGCATCACCGCCGGGGGTGTCGCTGACCTTGATGGCGACGTTGATCTCGGCCTCTTTCATCAGGCGTTCGCGGATCACGCGGGACTGGACCTTGTTGCCGTCCTTGCCGGCAAGGGGGCTGTCATTGATCCCGAACGTCACCGAAATCGTCGGCGGATCAATGGGTTGAGCGGGCAGGGCGGTGTCGATCTCCAGCGCGCAAAGGGTATCGGCGACGGTTGCCTTGGACATGCCGGCTAGGGTCACGATGTCACCCGCCTCGGCCACGTCGATGGCCGTCTGGGTCAGGCCACGAAAGGCCAGCACCTTGGACACGCGGAACTGTTCCAGTTTCTCGCCGTCGCGTGACAGGGCCTTGATGGTTTCCCCGGCCTTCAGCGTGCCCGCCTCGACCCGGCCGGTCAGGATGCGCCCGATGAACGGGTCGGCCGACAGGGTGGTGGCCAACATCTGGAACGGCTCGGCCCGGCGCGCGATCTGCGCAGGTTGCGGCACGTGGGACAGGATCAGATCATAAAGCGCCGACAGATCCTTGCGCGGACCGTCCAGCCCCACATCCGCCCAGCCCGACCGGCCCGAGGCGTAAAGCACGGGAAAATCAAGCTGGTTGTCGTCGGCGCCAAGATTGGCGAACAGGTCGAACACTTCGTTCAGCGCGCGGTCGGGTTCGGCATCGGGCTTGTCGACCTTGTTCAGGACAACGATGGGTCGCAACCCCAGCGCCAGCGCCTTGGAGGTCACGAACTTGGTCTGTGGCATCGGGCCTTCGGCGGCATCGACCAGAAGGACGACCGAATCCACCATCGACAGGATGCGCTCCACCTCGCCGCCGAAATCGGCGTGGCCGGGGGTGTCGACGATGTTGATCCGCGTACCCTTCCATTCCAGCGACGTGCATTTCGCAAGGATCGTGATGCCGCGTTCGCGTTCGATGTCGTTGCTGTCCATCGCCCGTTCGGCCACCGCCTGATTGTCGCGAAAGGCGCCCGACTGCTTCAGCAGTTCGTCAACAAGTGTGGTCTTGCCATGGTCGACATGCGCGATGATGGCGATGTTGCGAAGCTCCATCGGAGGGGGTCTCTTTCATTTGCAGGCGTTTGCCGGGGCGATAGCGCAGATACCCGGGAAAGGCCAGCGGAACCTTCAGCGTCCGGTGTCTCTGTCCGCGTCCGAACCTGGCCGCGCAAGTCGGGTCGCAGTGACAATGATGATGGCGGTCAGGGCGGCGACCTCGATCAGGCGGTGCAGCCGGACCGACAGCACATTGGTCCCGAAAACCACGTCGAGATTGTGAAAGCTGATCGCCCGGAGCAGCACAAAGACAACCAGCCCCGACATCGCCAGAACAAAGGTAAGGTTGCCCCTGATCGCCCGGCGCAAAAGAAAGATCAGCGTCGGGACGATCACCGCTGCTGCGATCACCAGCCCGAGGATCACCTCGGTCTGGTAGGTGCGGCGCGTCTCGTACCAGCCATCCCCCATCGCGACGCAGCGCGCTGCGGCCACGAACATGGATTGCAGGTCAAGCTGCTTGTTGATCGCCAGCGCCACCAGCACAGTCGCGCCAATGCCCCAGATCCAGCGCTCGGCGCGCAGGGAGGCGCTGCGGAACGGCCCCCTGACCGCCACCGTCACCGCCAGCAACGCCGCCACCAGATACACCACCGTCATCACATAGCCATAGGTGTCGCGATCGCCAAAACCGGGGGCCCAGGCCTGCGCGATGCAGGTGGTGTAAAGCTGCAGGGTCAACGCAGGAGTGCCTTTGGCGGTTCAGCCTGCCAGCGCCTTGTTCAGATACTCGTCAACCTTTTCAAGATAGCCCATCGTGGTCAGCCATTTCTGGTCCGGTCCGACCAGAAGCGCCAGATCCTTGGTCATCCAGCCATCTTCGACCGTATCCACCGTCACCTTTTCCAGCGTGGTGGCAAAGCGCATCAGCGCGTCGTTGCCGTCCAGTTTGGCGCGGTGCTTCAGCCCGCCGGTCCAGGCATAGATCGACGCGACCGAGTTCGTGCTGGTCGCCTTGCCCTTCTGATGCTCGCGGTAATGGCGGGTCACGGTGCCATGCGCGGCCTCCGCCTCCACGATCCTGCCATCGGGGGTCATCAGCACCGAGGTCATCATGCCAAGCGAGCCGAAGCCTTGCGCCACCAGGTCCGATTGCACGTCACCGTCATAATTCTTGCAGGCCCAGACATAGCCGCCCGACCATTTCATGCTGGAGGCGACCATGTCGTCGATCAGGCGGTGTTCGTAGGTGATGCCGGCCTTTTGGTAGGCGGCCTCGAACTCTTCTTCATAGACCTTTTGGAACAGATCCTTGAACCGCCCGTCATAGGCTTTGAGGATGGTGTTCTTGGTCGAGAGGTACACCGGCCAGCCGAGGTTCAGGCCATAGTTCAGGCTGGCGCGGGCAAAGTCCACGATGCTGTCGTCAAGGTTGTACATGCCCATGTAGACGCCCGAGGACGGTGCCGAATAGACGTCCCTTTCGATCACCGTGCCGTCGTCGCCGACGAATTTCATCGTCAGCTTGCCCGCGCCCGGAAAGCGGAAGTCCGTTGCGCGGTACTGGTCGCCGAAGGCGTGTCGGCCGATCACGATGGGCCGGGTCCAGCCGGGCACAAGGCGCGGCACGTTGCGGCAGATGATCGGCTGGCGAAAGATCACGCCGCCCAGAATGTTGCGGATGGTGCCGTTGGGCGACTTCCACATCTGTTTCAGGCCGAACTCCTCGACCCGGGCCTCGTCCGGCGTGATCGTGGCGCATTTTACCCCGACGCCGTATTTCTTGATCGCCTCGGCGCTGTCCACCGTCACCTGATCGTTCGTGCGGTCCCGCTCCTCGATCCCGAGATCGTAGTATTTCAGGTCCACGTCCAGATAGGGCAGGATCAGTTTCTGCTTGATGAAATCCCAGATGATCCGGGTCATCTCGTCGCCGTCAAGCTCGACCACGGGGTTGGCGACTTTGATCTTGGTCATGGGGCGCTCCATCTGAAAACGTGGGCCTGTCTTAGCGGAGGGCGGGGGGGCGCGAAAGCCGCATTTTCACGGGCGCCGGGTGCAAAGCCGTCATCGCTTTGTCATATCGGCGCAGTAGCAACCCGCAAGGGGTTCTGTCAGCCCCGTTTGGAAAACATGGGGATTGTCCAGATGAAGAAGACGATGATGGCTGCGGCCGCGATTGTGGTTCTGGCGGGCGGGATGGCCCAGGCGCAGACGATGAACCCCTTGGACTATCCGCAGCCCGAGGACGGCAGCGCGGTCTGGGCCTTCATCGAGATTCCGGCGGGCAGCATCACCAAATATGAAACCGACGCCAAGACCGGCCTCATCGTCGTCGACCGCTACATGGCAATGCCGGTGGTCTATCCGGCGAATTACGGGTCGATCACGCAGTCGAAGAACGTCGATGGCGATCCCCTGGACATCCTCGTCCTGTCGCGCGAGCCGATCGTGCCGGGCGCGCTGATCAAGACGCGCGTGATCGGCACTTTGAAGATGATCGACGATGGTGCGCAGGACGACAAGATCGTCGCGGTCCCCGCCTCGGACGTCGATCCGACCTATGATGGCATCCAGAGCATCGCCGACCTGCCCGCCGCCGATGCGCAACGGCTGAAAGCATTCTTTCAGGTCTACAAGATCAAGCCCGACGGAAGCAACAAGATGGTCGTGCAGGATTTCGGCGACATCGCGGCGGCCCAGGCGATGCTGGACGAGTCGCTCAAGATGGCCAAGACGAGCAACTGAGACGACGAGAGGTCGGGGGGGCTTGCGGCCCCCCGTCACCGGGCGAAGAAGGCAGCGGTCTGGCCTTTGATCCAGTTCCATAAGCGGGGCGCGCCTTTGGCGATTTTGACGCCCACGCGGGATTCCAGTTGTTCCGCCGTCACATTGTAGGTCGTCCAGGTCCCGCCACCCGACATTAGGTTCGCCATCACCGGCTGCACGCGGTCGAGCGACTTGGCGAAAATCGCATCGGGGGTTTCGGCCGCCTCGAACTCCTCCCAAAGTGCGCGAAGGTTGTGGCCTAAGTCTCTCGGTAGCAATCCGAATATACGATCAGCGGCCTTCGCTTCAGCCGCGACCGTCTCAACGCTCCCGTGGGCCAAACCGTTCGCCGAATGGATCGGCACGTCGCCCACGTCAATCTCCACCAGATCGTGGACCAGCAGCATCCGGATCACCCGGTTGATATCCACCCCCGGCCCAGCCTGATCCGCCAGCACCAGCGCATAAAGCGCCAGATGCCAGGAATGTTCACCCGAGTTTTCGGGTCGCGAGCCGTCGACCAGCGTCGTCGCCCGCAGGACGGATTTCAGCCGGTCGGCTTCGTTCAGGAATGCAAACTGCTGTTCCAGCCGATCCGACATGGTCTCAGTCCCTTGGCAAGGGCAGGGCGCCGAAATTGCGGGCAATCAGCATGTCGCGCAGTCGGGTCCCGTCCGGGTCGGCCGCGGTCTTCAGGGCTGTGAAATCCTCGGCCCATCTGGATGTCCGCAGCCGGACGGGCGGCGCCTCATGCTGAAGGCACGCAATCACGACCGCCGCCACCTCGTCCGCCGTCTGATAGGTGCCGCCTTCGCCGGACCGGGCCTGGACCCCCGCCATATAGGCCTGCAGCAGCGGGGCGTAGTCGTCTGCGACCATCCCGCCGGTTCCCGCAAAATGCTTCATCGCGCTTGCGGCAAAGTCCGAGGCGATGCCGCCCGGTTCGACCAGCGTGAAATGGATGCCAAAGGCGGGGCCGGTATAGCTGGCCATGGATTCAATGAACCCCTCCACCCCGAACTTGGCGGCGCAGTAGATCTCGTTGAAGGGCTGGCCCACCAACCCGCCGATCGAGGAAATCGTCACCACGCGCCCGGACTGTGCGGCGCGCATCGCAGGCAGAACTGCCTTGGTGCAGCGGATCACGCCACGCAGGTTTACATCAATGATCCAGTCGATATCGGGGTCGCTCGCCTGTTCCAGCGTACGCACAAAGCCGACGCCGGCATTGTTGATCAGCACGTCGATACTGCCACCATCTGTCAGCATTGTCGCAACCACAGCATCAATGCTTGCCTGATCCTGTACGTCCAGCGGCAAGATCCGCGCGGTCACGCCGGCATTGGCCAAGGCCGTATCCAGTGCATCACGCTTTGCAAGGTCACGCATCGTCGCCGTCACGGCATATCCGGCCATCGCTGCCTTGACCGCGATGCCAAGCCCCAGTCCGCCCGATGCACCCGTGATCAGAAGTGTCTTTACCATGCAAGCATCCCTGACCTTCATCTTTGCCGCAACCGGCCGGTCGCCGGGGCCAAAGGCCCTAATGTCCGCCGCTGTCGCCACCGGCAGGCGCCTTTGGCATCGCCTTGCCGGTCCGCTTGGCCTCCAGCGCCCGCTCCAGGAACGCCCGGCCGCGCCGTTCGGCGACGCGGACGCGGATCGCGGTCATGAATGCCTCCTGCATGGTGGGCGAGGCATCAGCCAGCACCTTGCCGACCTTGTCGAACAGCCGGTCATCGCCGATCTCTTCCATCGCGGCCAGAACGTCGCGCGCCAGGCTGTCGCCCAGATCCTCGACCACGCCCATTTCAGCGCGTGCCTTCGGTCATCCGGCGGCGCACATAGTCGCTGACGGTCTGGATCATCGGCTGCATATGCGCCTCTTCGTCCTTGAAGAAGTGGTCGGCCCCTTCGACCTGCGTGTGGGTGATGGTGATGCCCTTCTGCTCGTGCAGCTTGTTGACCAGATTGATCGTGTCCTTGGGCGGGGCGACCTTGTCGGCGGTGCCGTTGATGATCAACCCGGACGAGGGGCAGGGCGCGAGAAAGGAAAAGTCATAGAGGTTCGCAGGCGGCGAGACCGAGATGAAGCCGGTGATTTCCGGACGGCGCATCAAAAGTTGCATCCCGATCCACGCGCCAAAGGAAAATCCCGCCACCCAGCAGTGGCGCGAATTGGGGTTCAGCGCCTGCAGGTAGTCCAGCGCAGAGGCCGCATCCGACAATTCGCCAATCCCCTGATCATACTCGCCCTGGCTGCGGCCGACGCCGCGAAAGTTGAACCGCAATACGGTGAAGCCAAGGTTGTAGAACGCGTAATGCAGGTTGTAGACAACCTTGTTGTTCATCGTGCCGCCATAGGAAGGGTGCGGGTGCAGGATGATCGCAATGGGCGCGTCGAGTTCCTTTTGGGGGTGATAGCGGCCCTCAATCCGGCCCTCGGGGCCTGCGAAGATTACCTCGGGCATGTTCCTCGCCTATCGTTGACCCAAGCGATTGTTGACGATTTCGCTTGGCTAACTTAGAATTATTCCAAAGGCGGAGGCCGCCTTGTCGACGCTTTGCAGGTAATGATCCCTGTGGGCGCAGTCAATGGCATAGCGCAGGTGCGGTCCATCTGCAGGGGGAACGGGCATGAAGCTTTCCACCAAGGGTCGCTATGCGATGGTGGCGCTGGCGGATCTGGCGCTGGCAAGGGGTGAAGACCTTGTGTCTCTGGCCGAGGTGTCGCGGCGGCAGGACATTTCGCTGCCCTACCTGGAACAGTTGTTCGTCAAGTTGCGCCGGGCCGGTCTGGTGGAGGCCGTGCGCGGCCCCGGTGGCGGCTACAAGCTGGCGCGCAGCCCCGCCGACATCCGCATCAGCGAGGTGCTGCAGGCGGTCGAGGAAACCGTGGACGCGATGCATACCGGGGCGGGGGCATCTGGGGGCGTGTCGGGCAGCCGCGCACAAAGCCTGACCAACCGGCTGTGGGAGGGGCTGTCGGCGAATGTCTATGTGTTCCTGCACCAGACGCGGCTGTCGGATGTCGTGCGCAACGAATTGACGCCGTGCCCGGCGGTGCCGAACCTGTTCCGCGTCGTGGACGACGAATGACAGCGCGCCTTTACCTCGACTGGAATGCGACGTCTCCTTTGCGTTCCGAGGCACGCGCGGCGATGGCGGCGGCGATGGATGTCGTGGGCAACCCATCGTCGGTCCATGCCGAGGGGCGCGCGGCCAAGGCGCTGATGGAGCGTGCCCGGGCGCAGGTGGCAACCGCACTGGGGGCCGAAGGGGCAGATATCATCTTTACCTCGGGCGCGACCGAGGCTGCAGCCCTGGCCTGCGCCGATCTGGACCTGCAATGCGCCGCGGTCGAGCATGACGCCGTGCTGGGTTGGTGCAAGGCGGTTTTGCCGGTCGACAGCGAAGGGCTCGTGCAAGTCAGTGATCCCGGGCGGACAGCGCTTCAACTGGCGAATTCGGAAACCGGCGTGATGCAGGTTCTGCCACAGGGGATCGCCGTGACCGATCTGACGCAGGCCTTTGGCAAGGTCCCGCTGGCGTTCAGCTGGCTGGGGGCGCTGGCGGCGATGGTGTCGGCGCACAAGCTGGGCGGACCCAAGGGTATCGGCGCGCTGGTCCTGCAACGGGGCCAGGACCGCATTCCCCAGTTGCGCGGCGGGGGACAGGAAACGGGTCGCCGGGCGGGCACCGAGAACCTGATCGGGATTGCCGGCTTTGGTGCTGCCGCCGAGGCGGCCCAGCGGGATCTGGCCAGCGGCGTCTGGGACGAGGTGGCAGAAATTAGAGATATTCTAGAACAGGCATTGTCCTCTGCAACAAAGGGAACTATTTTCGTCGGGAATGGCGTCAACCGCTTGCCGAACACGATCTGCCTTCTGGCGCCGGGGTGGAAAGGCGAGACGCAAGTGATGGCGATGGACCTTGCAGGCTTTGCCATCTCGGCCGGGTCGGCCTGTTCCAGCGGCAAGGTGCGCGCCAGCCGGGTTCTTGGCGCGATGGGATTTGATGCGGATCAGGCGGCGCAGGCCGTTCGCATCTCGATCGGGCCGGGCGTGAACCGCGACGACGTGCTGCGGTTCGCCGATGCCTGGACCGCCGCTTACGCCAGGGTTCGGGTCCGTGCGGCCTGAGATGACAGGGGAATAGGACGATGACAGGCGCTGTTCTTGATGCCGACTTGCGCGAGGGCGTGGACCGGGACACGGTCGAGACCGTGCAGGCCATGTCCGGCAAGTACAAGCACGGATGGGAAACCGACATCGAAATGGACTATGCGCCCAAGGGCCTGTCCGAAGAGATCGTCCGCCTGATCAGCGACAAGAACGGCGAACCTGCCTGGATGCTGGACTGGCGGCTGGGCGCGTATCGGCGCTGGGTCAAGATGATCGAGCCCCGCTGGGCGATGCTGCACTACCCGGACATCGACTATCAGGACCAGTATTACTATGCGAAACCCAAAAGCATGGCGGTCAAGCCAAAGTCGCTGGCCGAGGTTGATCCGAAACTGCTGGCCACCTATGCCAAACTGGGCATTCCGCTGAAAGAACAGGCTCTGCTTGCGGGGGTCGAGGCCCCCGAGGGAGAGCGGCGCGTGGCGGTCGACGCCGTGTTCGACTCTGTATCGCTGGGCACCACGTTCAAGGCGGAACTGGCCAAGGCCGGGGTGATCTTCTGCTCCATCTCCGAAGCGGTGCGGGAACATCCCGAGCTTGTGCAGAAATACATTGGTTCAGTCGTGCCGCAGTCCGACAACTTTTTCGCCACGCTCAACTCGGCGGTCTTTTCCGACGGGTCGTTCGTCTACATCCCGCCGGGCGTGCGCTGCCCGATGGAACTGTCGACATATTTCCGCATCAATGCCGAAAACACCGGCCAGTTCGAGCGCACCCTGATCATCGCTGACAAGGGGTCTTATGTCAGCTATCTCGAAGGCTGCACCGCGCCCAAGCGCGACACCCATCAGTTGCATGCCGCCGTGGTGGAACTGGTGATCCTTGAAGATGCCGAGATCAAGTATTCCACCGTGCAGAACTGGTATCCGGGCGACGAGAATGGCGTGGGCGGCATCTACAATTTCGTCACCAAGCGCGCCGATTGCCGCGGCGACCGGGCACGCGTGATGTGGACGCAGGTGGAAACCGGGTCGGCCATCACCTGGAAATATCCCAGCTGCATCCTGCGCGGGCATGAAAGCCAGGGCGAGTTCTATTCCATCGCCATCGCCAACAACCACCAGCAGGCCGACACCGGGACCAAGATGATCCATCTGGGGCGCAACACGAAATCCCGCATCGTGTCCAAGGGGATCTCGGCGGGCCGCGCGCAGAACACCTATCGCGGCCTGGTGTCGATGCACCCCAAGGCAACCGGCAGCCGCAACTATACGCAATGCGACAGCCTCTTGATCGGCGACAAGTGCGGGGCGCATACGGTGCCCTATATCGAGGTGCGCAACAACTCGTCGCGCGTGGAACACGAGGCGACGACGTCCAAGGTCGACGAGGATCAGCTCTTCTATTGCCGGTCACGCGGCATGGACGAGGAAGAGGCCGTGGCGCTGGTCGTCAACGGGTTCTGCAAGGACGTGCTGCAGGCCCTGCCGATGGAGTTCGCGATGGAGGCGCAAAGCCTGGTCGCGATCAGCCTCGAAGGCTCGGTGGGCTGACAAAGTGGCAGGGCGGCACGAAATGGTTCCTTTTGCTTCTTATTGTCGCCATGGTTGGACGGCTATGTCACCCGAAATTCGTGGTGGTAAAGGTGCTGGCAATGTCGATGTCAAATCCGGACTTCAATGCGCGGGTGGCGCGGATCGCGGCGGGGGCGGGTTCTTCGAAATCGACGATCTATGTCGGCCTCGACGAGGTCTATCAGATCACCTATCGCAGGGGCGGCAAGACCGCAGGACCGGCCGCTGCGGCCGCCAACGCCCTGATGCCGGTGTTTCTGATGCTGGCGACGGGTCTGGGTGTGCTGTCCTTTGGGATTGCGACATGGATCAGGTTCCAGATGATGGGGCAGGGCGCCGGCGTTCCCAACCCCGTCACCGAAATGGGAATTCAGGCCGGCGCCGCGCTGGCGGTCGTCTTTGTCATCGGGCGCGCCCTGCCGTTCCGCGCGCGCCTGTTCAAAACCGTCATGGCCGTCACGGCGGTCGGCACGATGTTTCTTTATCACAACGCCGTGCATGTCTTTCCCGACACCTTCGCGCAGGTCTTTTCGCAAAACTGGGTCGATCTGGTGCAGTCCACGACGAAACCGCAATCGGTCGTCTGGCAAGGCCAGTCTTTCACCTTCTGACCCTCCGCGAGAGTCTTGACGACGCAATCCGGTCCGACGCGGCCCGTGGCGACCTGCCATCGGGCGCCTTTTGCATTTGTTGCCCCGGCGGTGCGCTGCAGGCCAATCCAACCCATTCCTCCGCCCCGGCCACAAGGAAAGAATAATGTTGAAAATCAGTAATTTGAACGTCCGTCTTGAAGCCGAGGACAAGGCCATCCTGCGCGGCGTCGATCTGACCATCGGCGCGGGTCAGGTCCATGCCATCATGGGGCCGAACGGTTCGGGCAAATCGACGCTGTCTTATGTTCTGGCGGGCCGCGAGGGGTATCAGGTCACGGATGGGTCGGCCGAACTGATGGGTGCGAACCTGCTGGACATGCAACCCGAGGAGCGCGCCGCGGCGGGCCTGTTTCTGGCATTCCAGTACCCGGTCGAAATCCCCGGCGTCGGCAACATGACCTTTCTGCGCACGGCGGTAAACGCACAGCGCAAGGCGCGTGGAGAGCCGGAGCTGAGCGCGGGCGATTTCCTGAAATCCGTGCGCGACAAGGCCAAGAGCCTGAAGATCGACGCCGAAATGCTGAAGCGCCCGGTGAATGTCGGATTCTCCGGCGGCGAGAAAAAGCGCAATGAAATCCTGCAGATGGCCATGCTGGAACCGAAGATGTGCATCCTGGATGAAACCGACAGCGGTCTGGATGTCGATGCCATGAAGCTGGTCGCCGAGGGCGTCAATGCGCTGCGGGACGCAGGCCGGTCGTTCCTGGTGATCACGCATTACCAGCGACTGCTCGATCATATCCAGCCCGATGTCGTCCACATCATGGCTGCCGGGCGCATCATCAGGTCGGGTGGCCCCGAGCTGGCGCTGGAGGTCGAGGCGAATGGCTATGCCGGCCTGATCGTGGAGGCGGAGTGATGGCTTTGGCACAGGCGCGCGACGATGCGCTGACCGCCAGGACTGCGGGACTGGCGCTGGTGCCCGGCGGCTGGCTGGGTGCGGCGCGGGCCGATGCATTTGCGCGCCTGCAGGCGATGGGTCTGCCGACACGCCGCGCCGAATACTGGCGCTATACCGATCCCGCGACACTGAACGCGCCCGCCGCACCTGCCGCCGCGGTGTTTGATCCCCGCGACGAAGCCCCGGCCTTTGCGGCGATCGATTGCCTGAAGGTGGTCTTTGTCGATGGCGTCTTTGATCCGGCTGCCTCCGATCCCTTGACCGGCAGCGGAATCGAGATCGAACGGCTTGCCACCGGCGCCGGGACCGACATCCACTGGGCGCGCGAGCTGTATGGCGTGCTGGAGGCGCGGGGTCAGTCGCCGGTAGCGCGCCCCTTTGCAGCCCTCAATACCGCCTATGCCACTGACGGCGTGCTGATCCGTGTGACGGCCATGGCGGCGCGCCCAGTTGCTATAATTTATCATCACAGATCAACAGCTTCAGACACCATCCTGCATCACTGCATCAAGCTGGAGGAGGGGGCGGCGCTGACCCTGCTGGAAAGCGGCCCGGCCGCCGCCCGGTTCAACAAGGTAATGGAGGTGGACGTGGCTGGGGGGGCCGCGTTCCACCATGTCCGCCTGCAAGGGCGCGACCACGAACGCCGCGCCGTGACGCATCTTTTCGCGCGGCTCGGGGCGGGCGCGCTGTTCAAGTCCTTTACCCTGACGGCCAATGGGGCGCTGACCCGCAACGAGGTCGTGGTGGATCTGGCGGGCGAGGGGGGCATCGCGCATGTCGCGGGCGCGGCGGTCGGGGACGGTCAGTTCCACCATGACGATACCGTTTTCGTCACGCATGGCGCGCCGCGCTGCGAAAGCCGCCAGGTGTTCAAGAAAGTCCTGAAGAATGGTGCCGTCGGCGTATTCCAGGGCAAAATTCTGGTGCGTCAGATCGCGCAGAAGACCGACGGCTACCAGATCAGCCAAAGCCTGCTCCTGGACGAGGACAGTCAGTTCCTGGCCAAGCCGGAACTGGAAATCTATGCCGATGACGTGAAATGCAGCCACGGATCAACCTCGGGGGCGATCGACGAAACGGCGCTTTTCTACCTGCAGTCGCGCGGCGTGCCGCGCCGTCAGGCGCAGTCCCTGCTGGTGCTGGCGTTCCTCGCCGAGGCCATCGCCGAAATCGACGACGCCGCGATCGCCGACGACATCCGCGCGCGGCTGGAGGGCTGGCTTGCCCGGCACGCCCTTTGAATGGCCATCACCACCGACATTCTGCGAACCTGGCGGCATCCCCGCGCCGTGATCCGGCAGATGCTTGACCGCGGACCCGACGAGGGGCGTGCGCTGGCGATCCTGATGGGGGCCTGTGCGCTGATCTTTGTGGCGCAGGCGCCGCGTCTGGCCCGCGAGGCACAGCTGTCGCCCGACATTCCGCTGGACGCGCGGCTGGGCGTGTCGCTGTTCGCGCTGATCTTCATGGTGCCGCTGCTCTTTTACGCCATTGCCGGGATCAGCCGCCTGATCGCGAAACTTTTCGGGGGCAGGGGGACGGGGTTCGGCGCGCGTCTGGCTCTGTTCTGGGCGCTCTTGGCGACGACGCCTGCCATGCTGCTGCACGGGCTGGCGTCCGGCCTCATGGGTCCGGTGGCGGCCACGACCGCGCTGGGAATTGTGGTGGCGCTGGTGTTCGTGACACTGTGGATGCAGATGCTGATCGAGGCGGAAAGCTGAGTGGACAATCTGGTGCAAACCCTTTGGATGCTGGCGAAGCAGACCATTGCCGACCCGCGTCTGGCGGCAAGGCAGGTTCTGGCGGCGCAACTGCCGATGGCGGCACGCTGGATGGCGCTTGCCCTGACGGCGATCCTGTCGGCGCTGCTGCTGCATGTGTCGCTGACCCTGTTGCCGGTGGCCGATCAGCAGATGCTTTTCGGTTTTCCGGCGCCGTTCGAAAGCGCGCTGGCGCAGGGGGGTATCCTGGTTCTCATGGCCGCGCTGGCCTACGGGGTCGGGCGCTGGCGGGGCGGGCGGGGCAGCTTTGCCGATGCGCTGATCCTGATGGTCTGGTGGCAGGCGGTCCTGCTGGGCTTTCAACTGGTGCAGATCGCGGCGCTTTTGCTGTTTCCCGTCGCCACGAACCTGCTGGGGCTGGCGGGGCTGGTGCTGGTTTTCTGGCTTTTGACCGGCTTCATCGCGGAACTGCACGGATTTTCGTCGCCCGGCCTGGTGCTGGTCGGCATCATCGCAACCCTGGTGGCGGCGGCCATATTGGCGTCGCTGTTGCTGATGCCGTTCATGTCGGCAGGGATGGGGGGGTGAGCGGTGTATGACGTCAACGCCATCCGTGCCGATTTCCCGATCCTGTCGCGGCAGGTGAACGGCAAGGCGCTGGTTTATCTCGACAATGGCGCATCTGCGCAAAAGCCGCGCGCCGTCATTGATGCGGTCACGCACGCCTATTCCATGGAATATGCAAATGTGCACAGGGGGTTGCATTACCTGTCCAACCTTGCCACCGACAAGTACGAGGCCGCGCGCGGGATCATCGCACGGTTCCTGAACGCATCCAGCGAAAGCGAGATCGTCTTTACCACCGGCACCACCGAGGCGATCAACCTGGTGTCCTATGCCTGGGCGGCCCCCCGGTTCCGGCCGGGCGACGAGGTCGTCCTGTCGATCATGGAGCACCACGCCAATATCGTGCCCTGGCACTTCCTGCGCGAACGGCAGGGCGTGGTGCTGAAATGGGTCGATGTCGATGCCAGGGGCGATCTTGACCCGCAGGCGGTGATCGACGCCATCGGCCCGAGAACGCGGCTGGTGGCCGTCACCCACATGTCCAACGTGCTGGGCACGGTCGTGGACGTTGCCGCCATCTGCCGGGACGCCCATGACCGGGGCGTTCCGGTGCTGGTCGATGGCAGCCAGGCTGCCGTTCACATGCCGGTGGATGTCGAGGCCCTGGGTTGCGATTTCTATACCATTACCGGACATAAGTTATATGGACCAAGCGGTTCCGGAGCGATCTTCATAAAGCGTGAGAGGATGGACGAAATGCGCCCCTTCCTCGGTGGTGGCGACATGATCCGCGAAGTTGCGCGCGACGGCGTGACCTGGAACGACCCGCCGATGAAGTTCGAGGCCGGCACGCCGGGGATCGTCCAGCAGATCGGTCTCGGCGTTGCGCTGGACTATCTGACGGGTATCGGGATGGACCGTATCGCCGCGCATGAGCGGTTGCTGCGGGACTATGCACAAACGCGGCTGTCGGGTCTGAACTGGTTGAACATTCAGGGCAATTCCGCATCGAAGGGTGCGATCTTTTCGTTCACGCTGGACGGTGCGGCCCATGCGCATGACATTTCCACCGTGCTGGACAAGCGCGGCATCGCGGTGCGCGCCGGGACCCATTGCGCGATGCCGCTGATGACGCATCTGGGTGTCGGCGCGACCTGTCGCGCGTCGTTCGGGATGTACAACACGACCGACGAGGTTGACGCGCTGGTCTCGGGGCTGGAACTGTGCCGCGATCTCTTCGGCTAGGGGCAGGGCCGTTAGGCGTTGAATCCCCGTTGCGCATCGGCTAAGCAGTCGCGCAGGCACCCATAGCTCAGCTGGATAGAGCGTTGCCCTCCGAAGGCAAAGGTCGCACGTTCGAATCGTGCTGGGTGCGCCATTTGCGAACAAAACTGGGCACTCCAGCCGGGGATGCCCCTCCTCCCATTACCAGCCGCTCCAGAACCGTCCGCCTTCCGTGAATGCGGATTTCTGTGTCGTCCACCTCGACATTGTCGATCATGGCGCGCAGCCATGCCCGGCGGAACGGAATGTCGCCGGTGAGCACGTTTGTCCGCATGACCTCGACGAAGGCTGCAATCTTTTCTTCCGTGATCCGGGCATCAGGCCGCATCTCCGCAACGGCGCGATCAAAGGCGACCTGTGCGATGTCCCTCTCCGCCTTCACCGCAGCGAGCCGGTCTTTGAGGGTCGGGTCATTGGGATCGGCAATGCCGTTCTCGATCGCCTGATACAGCCGCCCCAGCCGGGCTTCCGCTTCAGATAGCTTCGCGCGTAGCGCAGTCAGTCTATTGGCATAGTCCTGATCCCGCGCCGTCTGGCGATCCATCAGACCATGCAGGAGCTCTCCAACCCGCTCCGGCGTCAGGAGCTGGTCCGCCAGCCTCCCGATCACGAGATCATCGAGCTTGTCCATCGGAATGGAGCGTCCCTTGCAGGCCTCCTTGCCCTTCTGGGCGCAGGTAGCGCAGGCGTAGTAGCGATAGCGGCCAGACTTGCCCGTGCGCAGCGTCATGCCCCCTCCGCAACTGGCGCAGGTGGCAATTCCGGTCAAAAGGATTGGTCCCGTTACGACACGCGGCGGGGTCGCTTTTGGGTTACGAGACTTGAGCGCCGCCTGGATGGCGTCAAAGACCGCCGGATCGATGATCGGGTCAACGGTAGTCACGATCTGGTCGGCTTCCGGCTTTGCCGCGCGTGTTTTCGAATCCGTCTGATTGAAGCGGCACTCGCCCTTATAGACCGTGTTGGTGATGAGCTTGTGCAGGGGACCGATGCCCCACCTTGCACCGCTCCGGGTCCGGTGGCCTCTGGCATTGAGCCAGGAGGTAGTAGCCTTGATGCCCATGGGGCCGGATACGCCATCCCCTTCCCTCACCAGCTTGAACATCAGCCGCACAACCTCGGCCTCGACAGGATCGATCGCCAGCTTCTTCTTGGTCTTCGCCCCGCGTTGTTCGGCTGCGACGATCGTATAACCATAGGGTGCCTGCGCACCATTCCAGAAGCCCTGACGGGCATTCTCCTGCATTGCACGGAGGACGTGCTTCGCGTTTTCCTTTGACTGGTACTCGTCGAACAGCGCGAATATCTGCCGGATCATTGCACCGGTGGGATCATCGGCCAGCTCCTGCGTCATGCTGACAAGCCGCACGCCCGCCTTTTGCAGGCGGCGTATCTGGAACTCGTGCAGGAAGAGGTCGCGCGCAAAGCGACTGAAGGAATGCACGACAACGACATCGAACGGTTTGCCACCGCCGGTCGCAAGCTCCAGCAGACGCTGGAACTCCGGCCGCTTGTCATCGGTGCCGGTCAGGCCCGCATCGACAAACTCGGCGACGACTTCCCAGCCGCGCTGCTCGCAATAGGCTACGCCCTGGCGTCGCTGATCAGGAATGGAAAGGTCGCTGTCGGCCTGGCGTCCCGTCGAAACGCGCATGTAGAGCGCGGCCCGCGCGACGGCGGGCTGATCGGCATTTGCGTGAGACTTGGCCTTCATCGCCTGTTCCCCCGGCCTCTGTACTTCCGGCCCTTGGCTGAAGCTTTGATTTCAGCATGGGTTTGCGGCGGTTCCGAGTCCTGCGACTGCGATAATCGAGCCACCGCCGTAGTCTCTCCCGATATAATCGCGCGTAGCTCCGCCAACAAGAAAGCTTCAACGACATCGAGCTCATCCGTCGTAACCGGAATGACTTCAGGAAAATCATCGAGAACACGCCAGCTTGCGCCTTCCCTACTTTGCCCGGTGCTGCCTTTGTCCTGTTCCATGCACGAAGTGGTGCAGGATGTTTCGCCGCGCGGATTGGCCAGTGGCTGGTCAGTCTTCACGCTTTCCGTGGGGAGTCTGGAATCGGCCGAGGCCGAATGCAGGTGACTCCTGCCTTGCGTTTTCCCGGTGAATGCTCTGGCAACAGGCCGCGCCTTGCGCGCAACGGCCCGCCCGCTCCTTCCGCTCACGCTCCCGTGTTGGCCGTGTTCCTGTCGGTGCGCGCAACGCTTCTCCGGCCTGTCCTGCCGCATCCCGAAACCGCAACAAGGCAGGAGGACGCCATGACATCGACAGCCGACACCATCCGCAACGCCATCTGGCAGGGAGATTGCATTGAACTCATGCAGGCCATGCCAGCTCGCTCGGTGGATTTCATCCTGACCGATCCGCCCTATATCGTACGGTACAAGGACCGGACCGGGCGCAGCATCGCCAATGACGACAGAGGTGACTGGCTGGAACCGGCAGCGCGCGCGATGTACCGCGTCCTGAAAAACGACAGCCTTTGCGTCAGCTTCTATGGCTGGACCCAAACCGACCGCTTCATGAGCGCCTGGCGCGCTGCGGGCTTTCGGATTGTCGGGCATATCGTGTTCCGCAAGCGTTACGCGTCGAAGGCACGCTTCGTCAGCTACACGCATGAGTCGGCTTATGTGCTGGCCAAGGGCCAACCAGCCCTGCCGAACAATCCGCCTGCTGATGTTATGGATTGGACCTACACGGGGAACCGGCTGCATCCGACGCAGAAGCCGATTTCAATTCTGAAGCCCCTGATTGAGGCATTCTGTCCCGAAGGCGGGCTGGTGCTGGACCCGTTCTGCGGCTCGGGTTCCACTCTCGTTGCAGCTTGCGATGCAAATTGCGACTACCTTGGGATAGAGCTTGACCGCTCCTATCACCGGATTGCCGCGCGGAGACTTGTGGCTTGAGGTACGGCGCGGTGCCGAC
>JAJNPS010000012.1 GCA_021155205.1 Rhodobacterales bacterium | reverse complement strand
ACTTCGGCGGTACTCATCAACGATTCGAAGTCGTCCGAATTGTCCGGGTAGAGCGAGATGCCTATGCTTGCCTGCGAAATGACATCCCTGTCCTCAAGGCGCACCGGCGATGCCAGCAAGGGGTGTATGCGCTCAGCGATGCCATGCAGCACGAGCATGCGTCCTACGTCATCCAGCCCCGTCACAAGCATCACGAATTCGTCCCCGGCAAGGCGGGCGACCGTATCTTCCGGTCGCATGAGGGATTCAAGGCGGTGCGACGCTTCGATGAGAAACTTGTCGCCGGCAGTCTGGCCGAGCGCCTCATTGATGGAATTGAAGTCGTCGAAATCGATGTACAGGGCGGCAACCGACGTCTTCTCCCGTTCCGCCCGCGTGAGCGCCTGCGTCACACGATCGCGCAGCAGCGTGCGATTCGGAAGGCCGGTCAAGGCGTCGTAATGTGACTGACGGTAGAGCTTTTCCTCCCACGCGAAGCTGGATCCTGCAACCGACATCCGATCGGCAAGATTGCGTCCCGCGGTGATGATTTCCTCCTTGTCCTGCCGGCCATCGGTCGCCAGCGCGAGCACGAGCAGACCGTCGAGCCGCCCATGGCTGCACACGGGGAAAATCAGCGCACCCCGGCCCGGCTGCTGCGGCTGGCCGCTCAGCAGCGACTCGACGTCGATCCGAACATCGTTCCATTCGTCGACACAGAGGCTGCAGATCTGCGTCAGGACATCGGCCGACACATCAAGGCGCGGAGAAGGATGTCCGTCGCCGGAATGCGCACGTGCATAGGTGGCCGTTCCGTTCGCATCGATGAGTGCAATGCCTGCAGCGTCGCAGGGAATGGCTTCAAGCACGCCCGAAAGAATGGCTTCGGTCACCCGTGCCGGCTCGCCCGAACCGAGTACCGCGCGATCGAGTTCGGCAAGCAGTCGCAGCATGTTGAACTTGCGTTTCAGGCGATCGGACATCGCATTGAAGGTTGTCCCGAGCAGGGCGAATTCATCGTCGCCCGGCACGTCGACCCGGGTGTCCATTTCGCCGCGGGCAAGACGCTTGACCCCCCGTGTCAGTGCATCAAGCGGCTGCGTCTGCCGGCCGATCTGGCTCGCCGCCATCGCAACGATC
>JAJNPS010000032.1 GCA_021155205.1 Rhodobacterales bacterium | reverse complement strand
GTGGTGTTCGGCATGCCCAAGGAGGCGATCAAGCTTGGCGCAGCCGAGCACGTGATCGGACTCGATCAGATTCCCGGGATGATCAACCGCTACGGCAAGTGAGGCCGATTTCCGGCCGAGTACGCCGCCGCTGAATGCGCTTCGTCCCTGCACGTTCGACGCCAGGGCAACCGTTGGCTGATTCTCGTTGCGTCGTCGTCGTGACACCATCCCGCTGGCCAACGCGCCATTGCATCGCTCTCCGGGCAGGCAGACCGGTTTCCCCCGTGCAAGCGCCTGTTCGCTCGGCGCGCGCGATCGCGGTTGCGGATATCCACAATGGCCTTTGTGAAGTGACGCGCCCAGAATTTGTGCATCACACGGGCCGTTCGCGTCCGGTGCATCCATAAAGGAGGAGACCTCATGAAACTTCATTCGATGTTGTTCGGCCTGATCGCGCTCGGCCTCACCCCGTTTGCAGCTGCGCAACAGCCCATCGTGATCAAGTTCAGCCACGTCGTGGCGACCGAAACCCCCAAGGGCAAGGCGGCGGAATTCTTCAAGAAGCGCGCCGAGGAACTGACCGGCGGCAAGGTGAAGGTCGAGGTCTATCCGAACAGCCAGCTGTACAAGGACAAGGAAGAAATGGAGGCGCTGCAGCTGGGTGCCGTGCAGATGCTGGCGCCGTCGCTGGCCAAGTTCGGCCCGCTGGGTGTCAAGGAGTTCGAAGTGTTCGACCTGCCCTTCATCTTCGACGGCTACACCGACCTGCACAAGGTGACCAAGGGCCCGATCGGCGCCGGCATCCTGAAGAAGCTCGATTCCAAGGGCATCATCGGTCTGGCGTTCTGGGACAACGGTTTCAAGTCCTTCTCGGCCAATACGCCGATCAGGACGCCGGCTGACCTGAAGGCGAAGAAGTTGCGCATCCAGTCGTCCAAGGTGCTCGAAGAGCAGATGCGCAGCATCGGCGCGCTGCCGCAGGTGATGGCGTTTTCCGAGGCCTATCAGGCGCTGCAGACCGGCGTGGTCGATGGCACCGAG